>JAKALP010000050.1 GCA_021824175.1 Deltaproteobacteria bacterium | reverse complement strand
GCTTGCTTGAGGTTGTGTTCTGCAATCAGATCATTGCTTATTTGGATATTCGTAATCATAAAACAGTCACTAATAAAGTGTTACCTATGTCCTTGAACAGTTGTAACCCTTGACCCCGGTCTGTACAGCGGGGAGAGGGTCGGGGTGAGGGGGCTTAAACGGTACATCTGATTTTTCACCATCCCCACCTCAGAAAAACACTTAATTGTGAATCAACCACTTTGTATTCATCCTTCAGTTTTTTATCCACCCGCATCCTATCGTTTAAACCGCTGATACTTTTGCTAACCGCCGAATACGTGATCGCCAGCATACCGCCGATGGTCTGATTGGAAAGTCTTCCGGTTTTACAAAGCAGATAAATCAATAGATCACGTTTCTCCTTCTCGCCCTTACGCAATCTTTTACCGCTGCGGGCCGATTGAAGATCAAAACCAACAATTTCGGCGGCATTCTGTAAAAGCTGTTGAGGATCGACGGCCCGGAACAAATCATTGTGCTGAGGAAGTTCCTCGCTTTTTTGATTCAAGAGAAAGCGTGATATTATGTCATCAACGAAATTCCGGCTGCCGTAAATAAGCCCGTGTTTGACATCTTCCCAAATACTGCTCTGTTCGTTAGCATATTGCTGAACCTTTTCGCGGTAAGCTCTATGACGGTCATTGCCATGGAGCTGACCTAATACGGCCTGGGTGACTAACCACGGCGGCCCTTTCTTTTTATAGGCATACTGCGGGTAGCTGCTCCAAGGATAATCGGCCAAGCGTGAGACGATGTCGGCCCGCAAAGGATTTCGGTGAATGTAACAGGACAAACGCAACAGGTAAGCATCATTTTCAACGATGATGCTTTTAAACCGACCGCGAAAAAGATGACCATCTAAACTGTTTTTTAAATTAAACTTGCGCGTGTAAGTGGTGCCGAACCACTGCATGGCCTTGGAGAGATTGGCTTGCCGGGTCTTTAGGAGCAGATGATAATGATTGCCCATCAACACATAGGCATGTACCTGGATATCAAAACGTTCACTCAGATCGCCCAGCAATACTATAAACAGATGCCGGTCTTCATCCGAGCAAAAGATGTCCCGCCTGGCATTGCCGCGCGACATCACGTGGTATATTGCTCCAGGATATTCTATTCGCCATTGACGTGCCATGAGCCGGGTATGTAGATGAAGGCGAGGGGCTTGTCAAGAATAATTCACAATTCAAGGTTTGACCCTATTACGCTTCTTGTTTGAGGCGGTCGCGCAGATGGGCCTTGCGTTCGGTCACGTGCTCCTTGATGGCTTGCAGGGTGTTGGAGAGCTTCTCCTCATCGGTGCGGCCCTGGGGGTGGTACTGGTTGCGGGCCAGGTCGGCCTTGACGGCCGTGTCCACCGCCTGGGCGCAGGGCACCAGATAAAAGGTGGAGAGAAAGAAGAAGAGGGTTATGAGGGTGGTGATACACCGCGACATCACATGGTATATGGCGCCGGGATATTCTATTCGCCATTGACGTGCCATGGGCCGAGTATGTAGATGAAGGCGAGGGGCTTGTCAAGAATAATTCACAATTCAAGGTTTGACCCCATTACCTATTAAAGGTCAATGTCTTATTCCCCGGCTCCAGATTTTCAATGTTGTAGTTGCCGTCATTATCCGTTTGAGCGCTGACAGAGGTGCCAAGAACGGTAACAATGGCCCCGTTGATGGGTTCGCCCGTTCGCGCATCGGTAACTTGGCCGAGCACCGCGGCCTTGCCCGCCGCCAAACTTAACTCCACATTTTGCATATCGGTAGTGCCGCCGCTTGGAACCACTACCGAGAGGGCCCTTCCGACATAGCCTGTCAGCGCGAACCGAACCGTGTAATTGCCGGAGGCAAGATCGTTGAAACCGAAGGTCCCGGAACTGTTCGTTGATGTGGTCAGCACACCTTGATCGCCGCTGACTTCGACTAAGACATATTGCAGTGGCTGTTGCGAGCCCGCTACAACCACATGGCCTGTGATTTTCCCCAAACCGGGACTCACAAACCCTTCGGGAGTCAAGGCAGGGTTGAATACAGTGGCATTGCCGGCCGATAAACTGCCGGATGCGGAGACCGAAATATAGCCGCTCAGGCTTACCGTCACCGCGATTTCGCCGGGTGCCAGACTGGTGAAAGCGTAAGTGCCGTCAACGGCCGAAGTAGTGGCGATATTGCTGCTGCCCGTAACCACGATGGCAGCGCCGGCTAACGGCAAACCGGTTCCTGCGTCGGTCACCACACCTTGAAGGGTGCCGGTGGTGGGTGTTCCTGGAAGCGGCTGTTCTTGGATAGTACTGCCTTGGTCTTGGCCCGCGGGCGTCAAGTCGGGATTAAACAGCAGCGCGACCCCTGCTTGAACCGTTGCATGGGCGGTGCTTGCAAGATACCCTTCTTTATCCGCAAGGATATTGATATCGCCCGGTTGCAGGTCATCAATTTCGAAAGAACCATCATTGTTGGTGAAAACCGTTCTGAGTCTCTGACCTGTGGCTGCATCGTCCACCGCAACCCGAGCCGTTCCTAAAGGTGCCGCGGTATTCGTATCGGTCACTATCCCTTTGAGCAGACCGGTCGTGGGGGCGGGTACGGGTTCTTCTATAATTGTGACAGTGTTGTTACCGGGGTTACCGCCTTCCGGTACCAACCCGGGGTTGAAGAGCAGCGCGACGCCCGCTTGCAATGTTGCGGTGCCGGTGGCGGTCAAATATCCAGTTTTACCGGCTTGGATAGCAATTGCGCCCGGCGCCAAGTCCGTCAGCTCATAAGTGCCGTTGGTATCGGTATAGACACTGGCAATTCTTTGGCCGGATGCCGCCTGATTAATGGAAACATTAACTACCGCTAAAGGCATCCCGGTGTTTGCATCGCTGACCGTGCCCCGTAAGATGCCGGTGGTGGGCGTGATGGGTAATGGTTGTTCTTCTACCGTACCGGCGTTGCCCGTTTCCGGTACCAAAGCCGGGCTAAACAACAGGGCATTGCCGGCATTAACCGATCCGTGCGCCACTGTCGGGGTAAACCCTGATTTGCTGATTTGAAGGATGATATCGCCGGGTTGAAGATTTAGTATTTCATAATTGCCGTTGGTATTGGTGTAAGCGCCGGTTATTCTGAAACCTGTTGCAGCATTTTCTACCGAAACATACGCCGATGCCACTGGAGTACCGTTATTGCTATTTGTGACTTGGCCTCGAAGTACTCCTGTGGTGGGCGTGCCAGGCAACGGCACATTTTCAGAAGTAGTTGGAGTAAGAGATGGGTTGTAGAGAACGGTTTTACCTGCTACGACGGTGGCCGTTGCCGTGGCCGGTGAATAGCCGTTCAGCGTCACGGTGATCGTTATTGGGCCTGGGCTCAGTCCGGCCAACCGGTAGCCGCCGTTACTTCCTGTGTTGGTTGAGGCCGTTGAACCGCCACTGACTAAAACCGCGACGTTTGCCAAGGCTTGGCCTGTTTGGGCATCGTGGACTTCCCCTTGCAGGACCCCAAAGTTGGGCAAGGAAGATAAAAAGGAGTCGCCCAAAATGGTCTTGGTCCCGGCATTTACCACAACACCCGAACTAAATGCTTCCAAATAACCGGCGGCGGCGATTCGCACGGTATAGGCCGCGGCTCCAAGATCATTCAAGCTGAAGTTCCCATTCAGATCAGTCAGTGCATTCATCGTCAGGCCGTCGACAGTCACTGAAGCACCGTTGATCGGCTGGCGGGTTGTGCTGTCGAGCACTTTTCCTTCAATGCCGCCAGTGGTGGCCGGTAGCGGTAGTTGAACCGGTTGACTGGCCAGTGCTCTGACTGCAAGCGCCGTGGTGTAGGTGTTATCGTCCCAACTGCCATTGGTTTGCTGCAGGTTACGCAATGCATTGACCATGGTTACGACTTGGGAGAATTCGTTGACGTTCGGGATGATGGCGATGAGCGCTAAAGCTGATTCGAAGGTCGCGGGCCAGAGACCGGTTAGCGAATTGCGTTGAGAAAGTAAAAAATTTTGAGCTCTAATCAAAGTTCCGCTGACATTGGGTATCAATGTACGGTAGTGCCACAATGACCTCATTGCCAAAGCGCTCAGATATACTGAAGGAGTATTTGGCTCGCTTTGCCACCCACCGGCGCTGAGCTGTTTACGAATCAAAAAATCTACGGCCAAACCGGATTGGTTTGTTTGGCTTTGACCTGCTAAGGCCAATGCTTCCAGTGCAAACGCCGTGTCCAAAATAGTGCTGTCGTAATCTTCAAAATCACCGAACCCGCCGTCATAATTCTGATGCCGTAGCAACTCGTCGATTAGAACCTGCGTGTTATTGCCTGCTTCGACATTGACTGCTATCAAGCGTGCCAAGTGCTCTGTGTTGCGGCAGGATTCGCGGTTTAGAAAGGCTATCGCGGCAGCGGTCTCAGCTTGACTGCTTCCACCTGCGAATCGAAAAGTCCTCAAGGATTCTGCCGTGGTTTGAAAGGCTGTGGCGATATCCGATGCACCGCGGTAGCTGCCGTCACCCCTTTGTTGACTTCTCAAGTAAGCCAGCCCCTGGGCAACATCTGCTTTTGCTGATGGAACCACGCTGAATCCCAATGTTATGATTCCCAGGCAAATCACAAAATAATAATATTTGCTTTTGTACCTCATAGGCTTCCTTTACTGCGAAGGTTTACTGGACGACTTCTGCCTTGTACCAGAAGAGGTCTTGTAAAATTGTAAAAGTATCCTGCAGCGGCTGGGCGCAAACCCGCCAACATCTGTTTGCAATGGGGGGGTATTATCTACTCTTAAAGAAAATCTTTCTTAAAGATAATCAAATATCAGAAAACAAATCTCGCTTGCTTTGTTCTGAAATATTGCTACTTATGTGCAACGCTCCGCCGTTTTCCTGCCCACATAGCCAAGAAGCCAGCAAAAGTCAAAATAGCAGTTCCAGGTTCAGGCACCGGCGCCGGCGGCGGATTAACGGGTGTAGGTGGAGGTCCTTGCGGTCCACCGCTGGTTTGTATGTTTAGGTTGCTATGGAAGTAAAAAGCATAATCTCTGTTAGGGTCATCCGGGTCAGCCTGAGTGAGATAGAATCCTACATTGGGCAAAACCTCAGAGATTGTAAAGGTGATAATCGCCACATCGGTCGGCAGCAATGAGAAATTCCAACCCATGGCCAACGAAACATCATTTTCACTGCCGGAAGGCACGGCATTCGTGTTATCCAAGGTACCGTTATAAACATTGTCCACAATATCACCAAAGACATATCCCGGTTCATCAACTTCCCATGACTGCCCTATGTCAGGGGTACCCGTCATCACCGCGAATTCATTGTAGAAAGTATTTTCGGATTGATCGATTTCGAAATCAAAGAAACCAATTATATTGTGGGAACCGGCGCCTGAAATTTCAAGGGTCAGAGTCCCGAACCCGTTTTCATCAATCGTGCCGGAGGCAGGAAGAGAATCACCACTCATGTTCTCAGAAATAGTCCCGTCAACATTAAAAATCCAGTCGTTAAGAAGGACCGCGTTAGCTGGAGTGGTGATAAGATTGATTAAAATGAAAAGTAGATAAAGAAGCGGCGGAAAAATCTTATGCTTTTTATTAATTTTGCGGCTAGTTTGGTTTGATTTAAACTTAAGAATGCTTGCCTGATATCTATCGTTCCGATAAAATAACAATCCTTTGACCATATCCGAATTTGCCATCGCAGCCTCCTCTCCGCCCAATACGCACGAGTACCGCTCATCATCCGCTCATTTTGTATGCACTATGTAAGTCTGGCAGGTTGCAGCTCTTCAACACAGTGCGATAATCAAAATCAAGCACTTATTTAATTTTCTTCCATTGGATAAAAAATTGTTAAAAAATAGTAATTTATTATTTGGACTGAGGAGATTATGTCCGAAATGTTGATGAAGATCTTCGGCTGCAAGGAAGAATTCTTACGAAGCATAGCTCTCACCGCCAGCCGCATCACCAGCCGCAATTCTTCGGTCTTCTGGGAGTCGGCCCGCACCATCGATATGGTCCACAGCTTTCTGAAGAATAAAAAAGAGATCGATGGCCTTCAAAACGACCAACTGGATCATTGGCTGACGCTATTCAACCAGGACCAACACACCGCGGGCTTCGAATTCTGGTATGAGATGCACAAGGGCATCCATGAGACGTTGAAGGAGTTTCCGGGTTAAAAGGGGTACAAACGATCTCCACCGATATCTTCGACGGCCTGCGGTGGCGGGCCGAGCTCGGCGCATCGCCCTTGGAGAATGCCACGCTGGTATATGCCGGAAATCAGCATTCCACACGCCGCGGTGTCGCGGTGCGGCCGTGGTCCGCGATTTAGTCCGAATCCTTGGTTTCCCGATCCTCGATACGGCCGATTTCTTTGGCGCGAGCATAGCCGACGCGAGTCTGGGCATTGACCTGGTAGATATGGGACGCAGCGTCCAAGTCCTTTTGATTTCCTATGCCGGCAATAGCCTGGCGGCTTTTCATGAAGTCCACGATTTCGCCCACAATGGCTTTGAGATCCTGGTCGGCCTTATGCATTTCAACAATATGACGGGCGTATTCCAAATTCTTCGTGCCGCTGCCGGCAAAACTGCAAGTAACCACCCGGCAGGCGATGATCCAAGGGGTGAGACTTGAGCGCACCACGGTGTTCTCCGAACGGGTGCTGTCATAAATACTCGCGCCTGTACTGAGTTTGCTGGCGGTGTAGGTTCCCTGGCAATTGAAGTACACGATCAGGGATTCGAATTGCATTTCGGCCCACAGCGCCAGCGCAAAATTAGCCATGATGCCCCCAAAGGTCCAAAGGATCGCGCCCATCATCAAAATCCCCGCACTGGCCGTGATAACAGGCCCCATGGCATCGCCTTTGCCGAGCGTGTCGAGCGCGGCCAGGCTGGACACGGTCCTCATTAACCAGCAAGCAGCCAGCACGAGAAGAGAATGACCGGCCACGGTCAGCACGGTCCTGGCGATTGCGAACCCCTTATCATGGGACAGCTCCTTGAAGACCGGCTGGGTCTCCTGAATCATTTCACCCTTGAAATGGCCCTTATCATTGCTACCCTCTTCAAAGAGACGGGCGTCGAATTCGCGATAGACCCGGTTGGGAACCTCTTTGAAGCGGCGGTTGGCCATGACAATGCTTTCAAAATGAATGAACATCTCCTGCGGGTGGATCGATTCCTGCCAGTTATCCCGGTATTCGGAGACCTCGGTCAGGGCATCGATCCGATGCATGCGCTGCAAGAGAAGAAAAAAGAACACGGCGCTCACGACCAAACCAAGGAAGCAGATCACCCAGATAAAGTGGCTGGGCGTCATATGGAGCTTGGGAAGTTTCACCAGATGGTTATTGACATAGAGCAACGCAAAAGGCAGAAAAATGGCGACCGTGATGTAAAGCACCAGATCCTTGACGCGGGTGGCTTCGGAACGACGTTGAAGGGCTCGTTCAAGCGGCTGGCGAATACCCAGCCAGGTATGAATCAGATACACGGTTAAGGCCAGAGCCAACCAGTCGAGAATGGTCGTTTGGTTGATGGTGCTCAAACCCGTGGTACCTGAAAACCAAGCGAGCGCAAAACAAAGAAATGCAATGAGAGTATGGGCCAGCGCTTTTACGACCCGCTGAGCCATATTCCTGTAAATGTATGGCATGAGAATCAGCTTGGGCAGCAGGGTGTGAATCAGTCTGGCGAACCAGTCCGCAGGCTCGGTAAAAGTCAGATTTTTTCGTCCTTGCAGCATCTGCTCGATCTGCTGGCTGGTGTAGGCCACATCGCTCTCCACCATATGGGCTTCACTTTTGGCAAAGTTCTTCGATAGGCTCGTGGGTACGCTGCGACCTACGAAAAACCGCATGATTTTAAATATGCCCATGCCCAGGGCCGTGAGCCCCTCGGCCAGAAGCACGACCCCCGCGGCCATGGTCAACCAGCCCTGGATCTTGTGATTGGTTTCCACCAGGCCTTTGACCATGAGAAGACAATAAATACCCATGGCGCTGACAATGGCGCCACGGATGGCCTGAATCAGGCCGACTTTTTTAAAGGGATTCTGGATGCCCAGCCCCGTTGAGCCGTATTCGAACGCCATATGGTCTCCTTATACTACCAGATCGGATGGATCGTCCCCGGTGATTCCATGGGCGGGCGCAGTTCGCGATTGGCCGCCACGGATGTCGCCATTGCTTCGCTGTGAACCGAAAACAATCCGTCTTCTACTCTTTATCTTTAGCCTGCGACTCTTTTGGAGGGCTGCTTTCCTTTTCAGATTGGCCCGTTGAACTCTCTTTGGAAGTGCTTTCTTTGGCGGCCGGCTCTTTTTTATATCCTTTTTTAACATCTTCCACGGTTTGGCTGCCGGCGGTTTTGGCGTCTTGAACCGCTTTTTTGAAGTCCTTGACGACCTCGTGGTAGACTTTGACCGACTCTTCCTTGGTCTCCTGATAGGCTTTCTGGGAATCTTCTTTGACTTGGCGGGCCGTGTTACCGATGGCTTCGCCCACCGAGGGAGTCGCCTTTGAATTGGAAGAATTCTCCTTGGGCTCATCCGCCATCCCAGGTGCCGCGGTCAGCACAACCGCCCAAACCAAAATCAGGGTGAATAGAATTTTCTTCTTCATATGCTTTTTCCTTCAAACATGGCCGCGATGGTCTTGCGGTCGATCTTGCCGGCCGCGGTCATCGGGATTTGCGCAACGACTTTAATACTGCGCGGCCGGGCATAGGGCGCCAGGGTTTGCAGGGCCGATGCTTCCAGTTGGAAATCATCGGCATCGGACGCTACCAGAGCCACGATTTGGTTTTGCCGGCCGCCGGCCACGGGCAGCGACAGCACGGCCGCATCCCGGACGCCCGGTTGGTTTTTGAGGCTCTGGCGCACGGCTTCCAAATCCACCCGCTGGCCGCCCACTTTAACAATGCCGTCCAGCCGGCCGAGCAGCGCGAAACGATCGCCGGCCGCCGCTCGGACGCGATCGGCAATCATGAAATACCCATCGGTCCGAAGCTGCAATTCGGGGGAAAGGTAATCGGAACGCAAGGCCAACCGGTCACCTTCGATGCTGATGTCAATGGGCGGGAAAGGCTTAAAATCGAATTCGCCCCTGGCCCGGACCCGCTCGGCGATGCCGCCGGTTTCGGTAGAGCCGTACACCTCCACCACCGGCACGCCGGTTTGGGTGCTGAAGGCGGTCCCATCTTCTTCAGCCAGCATGCCGGCCGATGAAAACGCCAATCGCAGAGCCGGCGCCTGGATCGGATGGCCACCCAAAGCCCGGTAATGGGCCGGCACGCTGATGAGAATGGTAGCTTCGCTTTGGATTAGAGCGGCTTCCATTTCACTGGGAAAGGAAGGTGTCTGGCCGGCCACGGCCGCCGAGGCGAGCAACGGTGCCAGGATCGCATAGAGCAATCCGTAGATATGATTGGGCGCCACGGTGGCCAGGATGCGGTCGGAGGGAGTCACCTCGAAGTGGCGGACAATGGACAGGCTCTCGGCCAACAGGTTGCGCACGGTTTTGGTCCACATCTGCGGGGTGCCGGTGGAGCCGCCGGTAAACAGCCGCAGCCATTCAGTATCAAGAGCCGCAGCGCCGGCCATATCCGCCGGCCGCCAAACGCTTTGATCCGCTCGAGGGACCAGACAGCCCACCCCTGCCGGCACCGGTCTTTCTCCATCGCTGACCACGCAGCCAAAATTCGTCCTTTGGCGCAACTCTTCCAGCACAGGCAAGTCAAAGGCATACGGCAATATCAAGGTCGGTCCGCCGGCCAGGGAGGCCAAGAGGGCGGCCGTCACCACGGCCTTGTCCAGAGCACATAAACAGACCGGCCGTGGGTCGGCGCCGCAGCTTGCTTTGATATGAGCGGCCAGGTCATACAAAACCCCATAGGAGGTTTGTGAAATCACGAAATGTTTTTGCGGATCAGCGGGGCCAGCTATCAGTGTTCCAATGTGCTCACGAAGTGTGCTGCTGTTGATTCGAAAAGGGTTAACGGAAGAAGTATCCATGGGATTTCATCGCTTTATTCCAAGAGCGTTTCCAAACTTTGGGCGCAATGTATAAGGAGTGTGGGGTGGTGTCAACTTGACAGACACCGGCAACTTACTTAAAAGTAGTTCTTGTCCGTTTTTCGCACTTTAACCGAGAGCCAACGCACTGCCCGTGAACCGACACCCCATCACTTCCTCCCATTTCGAGTTTTCCCAGGAAGCCATCGCCGAAGCCGCGGCAAAAGGCCGCCTGCTCTCCATGGAGATTGAGTTCAGCCTGCGCTGCAACTTCCGTTGCCCATATTGCTATGTGCCCACCAAGGAACAGTTGAAAGATGAACTCACGCTGGAAGAGATCCGCGGTGCAATATTGCAGGCCAGGGACCTGGGGGCCGGCAAAATCATCATCCTGGGCGGCGAGCCCTCGATCTATCCCCATACCCCTGAACTGATCCGGTTCATGAGCGACCTTGGCCTGGTCGTGGAGATGTTTACCAACGGTACGGGCGTCACCGACGATTTTGCCCGCATGCTGGCAGCCCACCATGTGCGCGTGGTGCTGAAGATGAACTCCTTTGACCCGGCCCTGCAGAACCGGCTCTCGGGCCATAGCGACGCCTACACCATCATTCAAACGGCCCTGACCCGGCTCAAGGCGGCTGGTTATCCTTCCGAAGAGCTATTCCTGGCCATCAGTTCCATCATCTGCCGCCAGAACATTGATGAGCTGCCGCGCTTGTGGCAGTGGCTGCGGGAAGAGAGGATTGCCCCCTACTTTGAGATCATTACCCCCCAGGCCAATGCCCGCATCAATGAATGGCTCTTCGTGGCGCCGCCCGAACTGGAGAAGTTCTTCCGCTCCATTGCCGATATCGACGAGCGCCAATTCGGCTGTACCTGGGAGATCCAGCCGCCCCTGGTGGGCAACCGCTGCATGCGTCACCATTTCTCATGCTTGCTGACCGCGCTGGGCGAAGTGATGCCTTGCGTGGGCGTTACCCTGCCCCTGGGCAACATCCGGCAGCGGCCTTTGGCCGAAATTCTGGCCAACAGCCAGGTGCTCAAGGATCTGAAGAACTACCGCCACACCATCAAAGGCGGCTGCCGCACCTGCGACCGGGCCGAAGTATGCTACGGCTGCCGCGGCGCCGCCTTTCAGATGACCGGTGACTATCTGGCCTCAGATCCTTTGTGCTGGCGCAACTGCCGTGCCGACGCCAGATCTTAAATAAGTTGCCTTTCTGAAATAAATTCCTACCTTATCAGACCTTCTGAATGCTGCCATAATAAGCATTACCGGGCCGCGAAATATAGCCCTCCTCCTCCGGCCCGGCAGATGCACCCAACGAGGAGGTTCCGATGAAAAAATTCATTTTAATTATAGGTACGATGTTCTTACTCTCAGCTTGCAGCCAGGCGGTCAATCCCACCGCTTCCGGCGCACAGGGTTATTTTGACAATTCCGGGCGCGACGATGCGCTCAGCGGCGGCGTGAAATTGATCCCAGTGCATACGGTCGCCGGCGATTTTCATGTCTGGACCAAACGGACCGGCAACCATCCACGAATCAAAGTGCTTCTCCTGCACGGCGGACCGGGCACCACCCATGAATACCTCGAGGCCTTTGATAGCTACTTGCCAGCTGCCGGAATCGAATATTACTACTACGATCAGCTGGGCTCGACCTACAGCGACCAGCCGGATGCGCCTCAACTGTGGGAGATTCCCCGCTTTGTGGAAGAGGTGGAACAGGTTCGTCTGGCGCTGGGGCTCGACCATGACAACTTCTACCTCTATGGCCACTCCTGGGGAGGCATCCTGGCGATCGAGTACGCGCTCGAACATCAGCAGCACCTCAAGGGCCTGATCATCTCCAACATGATGTCCAGCATTCCGGCGTATAACGCGTATGCCAGGGACGTTCTTGAGCCGGCCATGGATCAAAACGCGCTGGCAAAAATCAAGGCCTTTGAAGCCGCGGGTAAATATGATGACCAGCAGTACATGGATCTGCTCATGGAACACTTCTACCGGCAACACTTCCTGCGCATGCCGCCGGATCTATGGCCGGACCCGGTGAAAAGAGCGTTCGCGCACCTCAATCCCAAAATTTACATACCGATGCAAGGTCCGAGCGAACTCGGCGCAAGCGGGAAGATCCTGCATTGGGAACGCACGGCAAACCTGCCGCGGATCACCGTGCCGACCCTGATCATTGCGGCCCGCAACGACACCATGGACCCCAAATATCTGGAGATGATGGCGACCAAAGTCCGAAAAGGAAGATATCTGCTTTGCCCCAACGGCAGTCATTTGGCCATGTTTGATGACCAGCAGATCTATATGAAGGGAGTGATTGAATTTATCCAGGCAGTAGACGCAGGCCGATTTTGAAACGGATTTTCAAAAATAAGTATTGGTCTAAAGAATGGTTATGGCAATGCTTCATAAGCGCCGCGGGTCAATGATGCGACCCTTGAAGACCCGGTGCAGCAGCGGCGGAACGATCAGCACCGTCCCCGCAAACGAGTAACCGATCCCCAACAGCAGCGTCAATCCGGCGGTTCGCAGGAGGGCATGCTCGGCGAGGGCCAGCACGCCGAACCCGATCAATGTCGAGCAGGCCGAAAGAAATACCGTCAGTTGGATCAATGCCAGTGATGGATGGGAAGGGTCCAAATACCGCTGATAGGCCCGCACCAGATAAAGGGCGTAATCCGTGCCCATGCCGATCACGATGACCGCGACGATGATCGCTGAAATCCCCGGCGGCCGTCCCATTAACCGCAGCGTGCCGAGGGTGCATATGAGAGAAAATAGTGTTGGGGCCAGGGAGATCAGCGTCAACTTCAAATCCCTCAGGTACACAATCGCCACCAGGGCGGTAATGGCGGCGATGATAACGGCCATTTTCAAGAACCCGGCAAGAATGGCCGCGCCAAGACGTTCGCCGAAGAAGGCCGGATCAAAAAGCCTGGCCAGTCCCGAGGCCGATATGCGTTGGAAGAAGGAGTCGGCTTGATAGGCAGGGCCGGAGCTTATGACCGAAAAAAGAGCCCACTGGCCGGCATCCGCGGCCCGGCGGATTCCAAGAATGGAGTAGTACTGCGGCGCAATGTCGGCCGGCCTGAAATCTCTTCTCTTGACCATAGTGAAGAAGGAATCAAATGCTCCGGATGCAAATCCGATCTCGCGCGAAATCTTCCGGACGGATTCTTCCATGCCGGCAACGCGCTCGGCGGTCCAGAAGCGTTCCCACGCCCTAAGATTTTCTTCCATGCGGTGTTGGCCGGGAAACAGCATGGACGGCGTGAAGGCCGCCGCCAGAGTGCCTGAGGCCCGTTCAGCATCCAGCGCGTCGGCGAGCAAATCCCCTTTCCGCCGCAGCTCATCCAGACTGCCGGCCTCGGTCATCAAGTAAATGCTGCTCAAGACATTGCCCCAGGTTTTGATCATCCGATCTTCCGCCCTGAGCGTGTCCCTGCTGACGGAATTCATGGCGGCCAGATCCACTTTAAAATTCGGCCGGGCAAATCCTATCATGAGGCCGCAAAAGATGAGCGCCGCGACGGCCCTATAAAGAGAATGGCCGCTCAGGAGGCGGTTTACAAATTTTTGCAGTGGGATAAAACCACGCCTTTTGGCCGGTGCCATGACGGGAAAAATCACCGGAAAAAGGGTGTGCACGAAGATATAAGTAAAACAGACCCCCAGGCCGGTGAAATACCCGATCTGGGCCAGGGCCGGAAAGCCGCTGAGGAATAAACAGGCAAAACTCACCGCGGTGGTCAACATGGCCAGCAGGCCCAGCCCCCATACCTCCTTGGTGACCTCCATGCCGCGGGTCTCTTGGGGGCGGTCCAGGAACAGCAGATAGGCAATGCCGTAGTCGACGGTAAAGGAAATGATGGCGCCGCCGAACCCGATGGCCAGAATCGAAATCGAACGCGTAAAAATAGAGTAGACAAACGCGGCGGCAATCATGCCCAATATGGCCGGGGCCAGGGCCAGAAGACCGAGCCAGGGCCGCGGGAACCCGGCGACGAGCAACAGGGCGATGCCGATGGTGGCGAAAAATACGGCCTTTTGGGTGTCTTTTTTGGCGGCCTCTTCATTGTCCAGCGCGTCCCGGTAGGCTCCGACGGGGGTCATGACCAGCCGTCGGCCGCGCGGCTTGAATTCGCGCTCCAGCTCATCGGCGCACTGGCGCATCACGGCACTGATCTTCCGCGCCAAAGCGGTGTCCGTACCGGAACCATTGGGCTCGGCGGTAACCAGGATATGGGTGTCATCCGAGGTAAGCAGATGGCCCTGGTAAATTCGGGCGGTGCTCGATGGGGCCAGGTGGGAAAGCCGCGCCAGCACCAGGTTCTTCAGCCCCAGGGGGTCCGCCGCCATCATGCCGGCCTGGCCGATGCCTTCCAGGTCGCCGAGCTTGGCGTAGCTATCCGTCAGTATTTTGCGGATCGCGCCGGAATCCAGCAGCGGAAAAATTTGCTCAACAAGCTCGCGCGCGGAAAAAAGGGTCGGCAGGTTTTGCAGGATATGGGTGATCAGTTCCGGGAATATGGTCTGGTACTCGCCCAATCCCACGGTTTTGAATAAGCCGCTGGCGGCGAGCCGCTCTTCAATGAACGCCGCCCCCGCGACCAGCAAATCCGGGTCCGGCCGATCGCTGCCCAGGTCGATGGCGATCCGATCCTTGATCGGATGGCGCAGCATCACATATTCGGCGTCGCGGATGACCGGGTCGTCGGTGGGCAGCGATTTTGTAATGTCGGTTTCTATCCCCAGGCGCAGCCCGCTGACATATGACATGGCGGCTGCAACGGCGACAATGAGTACGATGTAAGGCCAGCGGAAAAAGGTTCGCAGCATGGGTTGCCCTGATCCAAAAAGTTGCCCGTTGCGTTACCGAACATCTATCTCATATAGTTGGAGCCGAGTAAACAACCGCCCGCGAGAGGGTGCTTTCAACCACCCGCTATGCGGAATAAAAATCGGCCGCGCCGATGCCTGTTTTTCGGGACGGCGTGTTATGAGACCCGGAGGCCCTTGCCATGCAAACCCTGCTGATTTCGGCCAACACCGAAAAAATCAATATGCCCACCCTTCCCATCGGACTTGGTTGCGTTGCGGCGACGCTTCAGAAGGCCGGCCACGAAGTAGAATTTTTAGACCTCATGGCCGAAGAGGATTGGCGGCGGCGGCTGAGGGAAACGCTCGCGCGGACAGCCCACGGTGTGATTGGAATTTCCATCCGCAATATTGATGACCAGGTCAGCGAAACACCGCGCTTCCTGCTCGAAAAAGCCCGCGAGGTCGTTGTCTTCTGCCGGGAACAGACACATGCCCCCATCGTGCTCGGCGGCGCTGGCTACAGCATCTTTCCCCAGGAGGTGCTCGATTATACCGGCGCGGACATGGGCATCCAGGGTGAAGGCGAAAGGCCCTTTGCCATGCTGGCGCAACGCCTGGCCGCCGCCGCGCCGCTCTCTGATGTGCCCGGCCTGTATATCAAAGGCCGGGGCCTCCAGGCCCCTCGAACCTATGCCCAGGACCTGGACCAGCTCCCCTTGCCCGGCCCGGAGCTCTTCGACCGCCGCTATGCTTCCGACCCCAATTACTACCTGCCCATCCAGACCCGTCGCGGTTGTCCCCTGAACTGCAGCTATTGCCCCACCGCCGCCATCGAGGGCCGAACCATCCGCAAGCGCTCTGCCGAGGCCGTCGTCGCCGCCTTGGCGCGTTGGCGCGCGGCGGGCTTTTCGAGAGTCTATTTCGTGGACAATATCTTCAATCTGCCTGAGGGTTATGCGATGGCGCTATGCGACCAGATGGCCCAAGCCGGACTGGGCTTGACCTGGCGGGCGATTCTTTACCCCGGTCAAGTAAGCGAAGCGCTGGTGCGATCCATGGCGCGGGCTGGCTGCCGCGAAGCATCCCTGGGGTTTGAAAGCGGCGTTCAGCTCATCCTGGATACGCTGAACAAACGCTTTTCCCTGGACGATATCCAACGGGCCAGCCAAATGCTGGCTGAACACGGCATCCGCCGCATGGGTTTTTTACTTCTGGGCGGTCCCGGCGAAACTCGCGATACGGTGGTGCAAAGCCTGGCCTTCGCCGATAGCCTCAAGCTGGATGCTGTCAAATTAACCATCGGCTTGCGCATCTATCCACATACCGAGCTGGCCCGGATCGCCCTTCGGGAGGGCGTCCTGCCGGCCGGCGCGGATCTGCTTAAACCTTGCTTCTACATCGCGCCGGGGCTTGAAGCATGGCTGCGCCAGACTGTACGGGCCTGGACCGCCGACCGGCCCAATTGGATGATGTAGCATTTCCGGGCCACGGCCAAATGTATGGCTATCGCTGAACCAAGCGACATAGCCATCTTTGAAGAGTATTTGGTCCAAACTCTTTATTGCTTAAAAAATATAGATTTGCTGCCGAACGCCATAAAGAAAGGATCACGCTCATGCCCGCCGTTTCAAGCAATAATCAAACTGTTTACTACGAATCCCACGGCCAAGGACATCCCCTGATTTTAATCCGCGGCCTGGGCAGCAATGCCGACCATTGGTATCCCCAAGTGCCCGATCTTTCGGCTCACTTCCGGGTCATTGTCTTTGACAACCGGGGCATCGGGCGTTCCAGCGATCCGGGAGATGAATTCAGCATCCGGGACATGGCCGAAGATACCATCGCTCTGATGGATGCCATTGGCATCGAGCAGGCTCATGTACTGGGTGTTTCCATGGGTGGCATGATCGCCCAGGAGATTGCCATCAACCATCCCAGCCGGGTGAAGAACTTGATTCTGGTGGTTACCCATTGCGGGGGTGAAGCGCAAGTGAAAGCCGAAAAATCCATTGCCCAATTGGTCGAAGAGATGGTGACCGTGGGCACGCCGGAGTCCAAGTTTAAGGCCCTGCCGGCCTTTTTCGATGCGCGCACGCTGCAGACCAATATTGAATGCGCCCAGAAGTATGGCGCCGTGTCTCTGAAATATCCGGCCGATGCGCGGATCTTGTCGCGTCAATGGCAGGCGGTGCGCGGTCATGATGCCTTTGACCGTCTGCCATCCATCCAGGCCCCCACCCTGGTATTGGGCAGTCCGGGCGATGTCTTGATTCCGCCGGGAAACTCGGAAATCCTGGCTCGCCACATCCCCAGCGCCCGGCTGGTGATGATCCCCGGCGGCGGCCACCAGATTCTGATCGAACAGCCCCAGGCATGCAACCAAGCAGTGATCGAGTTCCTGAAGACGGCAGCGAAGTGATTCCCGCTATCCCATGAAGGGAGCCCGATTAAATCAATGACGCACGATCCATTGGTTTCTCAATCGGGATAGTTAAAGAATTCACCTTGAAGTGGACTCACTCCGATGATGGCTTCAAAATCATGATCCCGGTGCAACAGCAGCGCCTGGGCTTCCATTGCTATACAGGCGATGCGGCAATCAATCGGGCTTTTGATGGTGACGCCGTTGGGTGATTCTTCAGGGAGCAGACGCGTCGCGTTGATCCACGGGCCGGCCGATCAAATCAGACAGGGGCCGGATCCGCAGCCGCTTTTGCGAGATACCCGTCAAAATCTTCGCCACCTCAGCCAGCCAGCGCGAAAGGTGCTCGGGGCGCAGGGGCCGGCTGTCGTGCAGCATGATAATGTCGTCGGGCCGCACCCGTTTGAGAATGCGTTCGGAAAGATGATGGATGGAGCGGTTGCCGCCATCCCGGGCCCGGCAACTGAAGGTGACGGCCGTCAATCCCAATTGATCAAGGACCTGGCCCAGACGGGGATAGGTGATGCCCACCGGCGGCCGGAAGAGCAGCGGGCGCGCGCCCATTTCCATCAATAATCGCTGGGTCCGGTCAATCTCCTGAAATATCCGTTTGGCGCCTTTGAAGGCCACCAGGGGATCGTGACTATAAGAGTGGTTGCCGATGGTGTGCCCTTTTTCCAGGATGGCCTGGATCAGTTGGGGATGAGCCGCGGCCCGGCGGCCGGTGATAAAAAAGGTAGCCGGCGCGTCATGAGCGGAAAGCAAATCCAGCAGGATGGGTGTCGTCGTTGGATCGGGTCCATCATCGAATGTCAGGGCCACAAACTGTTGCCCGCTGTGGCCGCGGCTGATGATTGGTAGAAAAAAGATAGATCGATATAAAAATGGAGCCGTCAGGTAGAGCAATATAAATACGGCCAGTGGCACCAGGGCCAGACGCAAATCGACGAGCGCCAAAAGGGCGGTGACCCCTAAAGCGATCGTACCGATGATTTGTCCTTTCGAGCGCACACCCACATCAATTCTCCTCTACTTCCCGAAGGCGCGATCTTCTCTACTTTAAAACCGCTTTGGCCCAGAAGGGAAGAAATCTGCTCCTCAGAGCGGAAGAAGGCCTGGATTCCCCTGACTCTGTTCTTGAACTGATCCACCCACCAATACCACGACGGGTGCTGAGTGGGCTGCATTACAGCGCGGATCACCAGCGGAGCATCAAGGGCCAGGAGCGCGCGCACTCGTGCCAGGGTCGCGCCAAGGGCCTCGTCGTCCAGATAGTGCATCATATCCAGCATGAAGGCCCCATCCAAATCCGGTGGCGCGGGCGGCAGTTCCGGCGCGGCGCCGCAAACCACGGTACCGCTTCCGCCAAGGGCTCTGGATGATACCCGCACCCGTTCCTCGTCGGGTTCAATGCCATAGATTTGCACCCCTGGATAGGTCTCAGCCAGCCAGCAGGCGGGAACACCGAAGCCGGTGCCGATATCCAGCAGAACTCGCGGTGGAGCAAACAAAGGCAGCACCGCGGGCAGTTCGGCAAACATGGGATCGAGCCGCAATTTGAAGCGGGCAAACATGCGGGCGTTGGGTTCCATGCGGCGATAGCGCGCCCGCACGCGCCGGGCCAGGTCAGTGGTTGTGGGCGGCATCGAACGTTGCGCCTGCAAATAGCGCCCCAATAAGGGCGGTAAAATCAGGAACGCACCGATGACCGAATAACCGATACCCAACGAAAGACTGATACCCGCGCTGCGCAATAGCGCATGCCGGGCCATGGCCAGCACGCCGAAGCCGATCAAGGTGGAACCGGAAGTCATCAGCACGGCCGACCGGATCAAAGTAAACGCGGGATGGTCGGCCCGGCCATAGCGCTGAAACGCGCGTACTATAAATAAGGAGTAATCGATGCCCATACCGATCACGATGACGCCCAACAACAGCGCGGGGATGTCCAGGGGCCGGCCCAGCAGTTTGAGGGTTCCCAGGGAGCAGACCAAGGCAAACACGATGGGCGCCAAGGCAATCAGGGTCAAAGACAGATCAAGGAAGAAAAAGAGCAACAGCAGGATAACCACCGGCGCCACGATGATCAACAGCTTGGCAAAGGTGGTGAACATCATGTGGCCGAGTTGCTTGGAGAAAAGCGCAGGGTCGAAGACTCTGGCCAGCTCATGGTAGTGATCGTAAAACCGCCGGCCCGTGTAGCCGGACGGCAATGTGAGCGTGGCGAACTGTCGCATTTGGCTGCTGCCGTGTTCCTGTGATATCCCCATCATCCCCATCAAGGCTTCGGGGATGTCGCTGGCGGCGAGCAGGCCATCGTCCGGATGCCGCAGCAGGGAGAAAAAGGAAGCAAACGCATCGGAAGTAAACCCCGCCTGGATGCCGGCGTCCCGCAACTCTTTGGCCAGGGCCTCGACCCGCGCGGGCTGCCAGAAGGACCGCCAGGCGGCCAGATTGGCGGCGCGGCGCTCGGCGCCCGGGAAAACCATGGAAGGCAAAAACGCTCGGGATAACAGGGCGCCGTTGTCGTCGTCAGCCATCTTGGTCAAGAGGCGATCGTTGTTCTCCTGCAACTGGGCCAGGGTCTTGGCCTCGGTCATGAGGAAGACTTTGTTGAAGATATCGCCCCATACGGTCGTGAGCGTCTTTTCGGCGGCCTGGGTGGCTTCACTGACCGTATTCATGGCGCTCAGGTTGACATTGAAATCCGGCCGGGCGAAGCAGAGCAGTACCCCAAACAATACTGCGGCGGCAATGGCGCCTTTGCCCCCCAAGGAAAAGAAGCGATCCGCGAGCCGCGGCAACGGCAGCCGGCGCTCCCGCGATGGAGGCATCGAAGGAAAAATCAAAGGGAAGATCCAGTGCACGAACAAAAAAGAGAAGCCAATGCCCAAGGCGGAGAACAAGCCCAGCTCCTGGAACACGACAAAATCGCTCAGCATCAAGGCGCCGAAAGCCCCCAGGGTCGTCAGCACCGCCAACAGCCCCACGGACCAGACTTCATGGGACGCCTGCCGGCCGAACGATTGACTGGGGCGGTCCAGAAACAGCAAATAGGTGATGCCCTGATCCACCGTGATGGAGATGATGGCGCCACCGAAACCCAGCACCATGACCGATATGGAGGGCCGCAGCAGAGCGTAGACAAAAAAGGCCATCAGAGTGCCCACCACGGCGGGCAGTAAAGAGAGCAATCCGACCCAGGGCCGCGGAAAGGCCAGCAGCAGTAAAAGAGCCACGCCCAGGGAAGAAAAGAGCAGGACCATATTGATGTCGCCGCGTACGATGACTTCATTATCCAAAGCGGCCCGATAGGCGCCCACCGGAGTCAATGTGACTTGCAGCCCCTGGGCGGCAAAGCGGCGCCCGATCTCGCTGTTCAACTGCGCCAAAAATTCGGAAAGCCGTCCGGCAAAGGCAGTATCCGTTCCCGAGGCCACGGGCACCGCCGTCAGCAGCAAATGGCGATCATTCGCCGATATCACCTGGCCCTGATAAACGCGCGCCGACTGGGTGGGAACCAGAAAGAGCAGTTTAGCCAAAACCAGATCCTTCAGCCCCAGAGGGTCCTGGGAGATCGCTTCGGCCTGGCCGATGCCATCCATCTGCAACAAGCTTTGTTGCAGCTGGCGCAGGCGGGCCTCAACACGTTCAGGGGCCAGCAAGGGCACTACCTTTTGTTCCAGTTCCCGGGCCGTGAAAAGCACCGGCAGTCTTTTCACCACGCTTTGCATCAGCTCGGGCAAAGCCAGAGCCATATCTTCCATCCCGACCCGCCGGAACAGCCCGCTCTCGCGCAGCGCTATTTCAACGGCCTGGGCGCAGCGTACCAATTGGTCCGGGTCGGACCGGTCCAGCCCCACATCGATGGTCAGCTGGTCCTGAAACGGGTGGTTCTTGAAGATATGTACTGCATCCCGGATCACCGGATCATGCTGAGGCAGGGAAGCCACCACATCCGTGTCAATAAGGATCTGGCGCCAGCCTATGGCGAACAACGCGGCGGAGATCGCCAAAACAACCACAATTAACCATGGACGGGTACGCGCGGGTCTCATCTTACAGAACCATCCATAACAACACCCCCAGAGCAATCAGATGCAGGATCACCAGCAGATTGCTATGGACGTGCCACCATTCGTTAATCTTCTGAATGCGCCGCAATCCACCGCACCAGCGCCGGAAGGCATCCAGGCGGCGGTGGCGGTGGTTGTCCGAAACCGAATCGCTTTGGAAAGCAAAGGTCGGATAGCAGGCATAGACGCCCTGGTCAAAACGGCTCAACATGGCATCCAGAGGAATTTTACACCAGGAAGTACGCGCCAGTTGTTCGGCGCATTTTCGGTTCAAAGCATAGGCATGGGCCAGGCAGCGGTAGCGAATACTTCTCACGGCGGACGTTTCCGTAGCGCGACTTTTTTTCATCATGCATCCCAGAAAAATTATTTGCCAATCCGGATGAAGGCTCAGAAAATCGCCGGCCGCCGCCAGGCGTTGGGGCAGATACCCCTCGAACACCACGTCGTCTTCAAAAACCAGCACCGAGCGGGCCCCCTCGGCCAATGCCCTGCGGATGCAGGCCAAATGGGATTCATAAATCCCTTGTTCGCAGTCCGTGGGATGCCGTTCGGCCGTCCAAAAAATCACTTTACCGGCCAGCCCCACTCCGGCAAACTGGGCCTCAGCCTGGGCGCGCCGATCGGGCCGCTCCTTGCAATTGATGCAGTAGATTTGATCAAAAAAGGACCAGGGATCATGAGGCGATGCAGGGGGCATTCAATGCCTCTTTATTCCGGTAGCTGAAATGCATCGGTGAGACTAAAACGCGCCCGCTGAACCTTTTGAGTGGCAAAGGGTATGGGGGCGTTCCCAGGGAAGGGTTTGGCTGGCATTATCCGCATGGTATTCTTCAACATCACAAGCATGGAGGCTTTTTAGCATAATAAAGGAAAGCCGTCTATTTGATATCAATAGCGATAGGTAGCCTCGCAAAATCCTTGATTGTCCTTGAAAGCTCTACTATTGATTCGAAGCGATGCGCACCAAACACCCAACCGCACCCAACACGTTTATGCTAAACTTGGTCACCAGACTGACGGCCATTGCCTTTGTGCGCAATGCCTTGCTCGAAGAAGCCGACCTGAGCGCCTTTCGGCAAAAGCCTTCATTGCGCATCATTGCCGGCGTGGGAGCCATCCTGTTCAGCTATGTCATCGGCTGGCCGTTGATTACCCTGCTGGGAGCCGCCGCCGTCTATTTTGAACGGCCGGCCATTGTCCTGGTGGGCGGTCCGCTGGCCTATGGGCTGTCCCACCTGGTGTTCCTGCTGGGCATGTATCTGGCCGGCGCGCGCTACTCCTGGATCTTCTTGCGCTGGCTGACCCGCGTGACCGTGCTCAAGCTGGTTAAACGCTATCCTGATGCGGCACCGCGCCCGGATGTCCCAGGTCAGCAGGCACCTGTCTTGACGGATCATTCCAATTAGTTCAAGCTTCGGGGCATTTCGTCCGTCATGCCCGCGCAGGCGGGCATCCAGCGGAACTGCATTTCGGAAAAAAATGCGCCGAAAATCTTGGCTTTAGGCAGGATGCCGGATCAAGTCCGACATGACGTAAGAGCCTCCCTGGCACCTGATTTATTCAACAGCCAGGGGACCGGCCAATGGACCTGGCCTTCAAAACTTCAGAGCCAGGGCGACAAACTGAGTGGACTGCACCGAACTGAAATTATTGTCGCTCACCACGATCAAGACCCGGCGGCCGTCGGGCAGACGTGGGCCGAAGGTCATTGCCTCCAAGTTGTCCACCCATGGGAGCCACTGGTTAAAATCGGCCAGCTCGACTTTTGAGACCGGCGCCAGGTTCTTTTCGGCACCCCCCATCAAACTGCCCACACCACTGACATCGGCGGCGCCCTGCATGCGCGCGTAGTAAAGTTTGACCGTGACGCCGACGCCCTCCGAGTAGCTGCGCTCCAGGGAAAGCAGAGTGCCCTGATCATCCACGGCCGCCAGTTCCGACAACCCGTTGCTTCGCGATCCGTTGGCGGAGCGCGGCGCGTGGGCCGCCGGCGCCACCCGGTAGATATACTCCGCCACCGCCCGGCCGCTGGCCAGATCGAATTTCACCATACGCGACAGGCTGGGCTGCCCCAGATCAGCTTTCGGACCATCCTGCAGCAAAGCATTTTCAATCGCCGTGAAAAGAAAGCGCTGATCGGGAGTAATGGTCAGGCTCTCAAAGGATAGATTATCGCGGATACCGGAACCATCGGCCGGAAGAAATTTCTTCGGCACCTCCAGGCTTCGGATTGCTTTACTTCTGCATTAAAGTCATTGACAAAAGAAGTAACCCGCTTTTTTGGCATATCCTTCAGAAGCAATTCAAATGGAGGCGTTGGGCGCCATGGCCCGGTTATTGTCCCGTGGCTCGTTAAAGTGCGTTCAATTGCCGCAGGAAGAACACACTGACAAACCCGGCTGCAAAACCGCCAATATGGGCGAACCAAGCCACGCCGGGGATATTGACCCAAGCGTAAAAAACCTGGAAGCCGAAGAAGAGGATGCCGAGATAGAGCCAGGCCGGCATGCTGTACTCAAAACCCCTCAGGAAGAAAGTGTCATTGATCCTGATTTTGGCGCCGGGATAGAGAACCAGATAGGCGCCCATGATGCCGGAGATCGCGCCACTGGCTCCCAGGGTGGGGATGTTTGGTTGGGTGGTCAGGGCGATATACAGCAGGTCAGCGCAAACCCCCGTTGCCAGGTAGAGCAGAAGATATTTCCACCTTCCCAGGCGGTCTTCGATATTGTCACCAAATACCCACAAGCAGTACATGTTACCGACCAGATGGAAGATATCGGCGTGCATGAACATGGAGGTCAGAAAGGTCTGCAGGGCAAACCTTGCCTCGCCGGGCACCAGATACAATGACTTTGCCTGTTCCTTGAAAAATAATGACCAGGCGGACATCATGACATTGACCAGGATCAGAGCCACGGTCACCCATGGAAAGCGGCGGACCGGATTGTCATCCGTGAACAGGCCCAGCAAACCGTCTAGCAGCGAGCCTTCGGTCAAACCAAAAGCGGACTTTTCGGTGTTGCCATACAGAGGAGTATGCTCGTAGGCCGACGCACTCGCAAACCAGCGTGTCAGGGGGGCCAGGTTTTCCCGATCCAGCCAGACCCCGTCGCAATGGACGCATTTTCGAAAGTGTAGGACGGACTCCCCGATATGATGGAATTCGAGAAGCTGGTTGCAGCTAGGGCAGAAGCCCGGATCAGCCACAGGAGCCTGGGGCGCACTTTCTTTGCGCGGGGCAGACGACCGGCCTCCATCCTGAGCGGACCGATGAAGATACTCCATCACTTCATTGCAATCGAACCAGAGACCGTGGCAGACTTTGCATGTTTCAAATTCAACCCCGCGATGGGTGATAGTAGTCAATCCCTGCCGGCATTGTGGGCGGTGGTCCCCATCGTTTAGACAATCGGAGACTCCGGTTAAGCTCTATGTCGATTAGGTGTTAAGGGCCTCAGCCCATAAGCAAAAGTTAATATCTCCGGCCCAGTGGGCCGGGGGGATTAATAATAGATCCCCCCGGTCCACACTCAATTAGCACTATAGAGTAAATGACCACGTTCTTTGCTCCACTCAGCTATCAGGCCGCCTTGGATAACGGATGGGCAACGCCGAAGTAAACCTCATCCGGGGTCATGGCGTCAAGGGATTGGTGCGGGCGCTGAGTATTATAATACTTGACCCACTGCTTTAAGCCAGCGTGAAGTTCAGTGCCAGTATCAA
>JAKALP010000017.1 GCA_021824175.1 Deltaproteobacteria bacterium | reverse complement strand
TGGACCGGGGGGATCTTTTATTAATCCCCCCGGCCCACTGGGCCGGAGATATTAACCCTTATCTATGGGCTGTGGCCCTTAACAACTAATCGACATAGAGCTTAACCGGCGTCTCCGATTGTCTAAACGATGGGGACCACCGCCGTATCGGGATTAAAAAATTTTGGTACACCTGAACTATGTTCTTTTTTTATATCGAGCGGCACTGGTAAATATTTCACCATTTCTTATTCGAATCCCTGTTTGGTCCAGAGAGTACCCATGATGTTCCATAATTTGGCGGACCATACGGCCCATCATTTGTTTCCATCTATCCCCTCTTATTTCATTACCAAACTCGTCCAATAACCTCCTCTGCAATGGTTCCAAGGCAGGACGCCTTAACTCAGTTGCGGTTTCAAACCGTATAAAATTTTCGTCGGTGTTGAGAAATGACCAAATCTTTTTTGCAAGATTCGTTTCAGAAATGTCCGAAAAAGACCCAGCATCAAAATCAGGCATAATAGCGTTCCTCCTTTATAAGATTTATAATATATATCTTATAAAGCATATCTTTATGTAGATGTCAAATTAAACATGTACAAATAGGATGGTACGACTTTGACTCATGCCAAAACGAAACCCTATCCATCAAGATGGACCGGGTTTTTCATTGGCTGGATTTTGCACACCTTTTGCACACGTTCTTAAAGCTTGCACAAAAGGTTATTTACGGTAAAATCAATAAGTTAATGGTGGAGGCGGCGGGAGTTGAACCCGCGTCCGAAAACATTCCGCACTGGCGTCTACATACATATCCCGACGATTAATTTCACGATCCGAGGCTCCATCAGGCAAAAGGCAGGGACCGCTATCCTGCTAAAATTTCATCCATACCGTAGCAGGCATTCGGTACGAACTATCCCACAAGTCGGCGTCCTTACCAAATCCGCGGGAGAGAAAGGGCAGGACGGCAGCTGACTAAGCAGCTACGGCAAAGTTATAATCGTCTGCGATTATATTTATTTCCCACCGAGTTTACGAGCCGATGAGAACTCGGTATGCAGCCAGCACTTCTTTGTCCCCGTCGAAGCCGTTTCGCCCCCATATGGGTTGCTTGGGAAGGGGTGGTGCGGTGTTTTGTAAAAGAGCGCTTAGGCCTAAAAAATAAGAAAATCAGTGTGTGTTGTCAATGGACTTGTTACCGGTGGTAAGGACAACGGCTATTTATAATCTTTGCGCTGCCGTTCCAGGTCGCGCTGCTCGTCTCGGCGTTTGATGCTTTCGCGCTTGTCGTACTTGCGCTTGCCTTTGGCCAGGGCCAGCTCCATTTTGGCTTTGCCTTCGCGGAAATAGATCTTGAGGGGAATCAGGGCGTAGCCGCGTTCATTCATCTTGCCGTAGAGCTTTTTGATTTCATGTTTGTGCAGGAGCAGCTTGCGCTGCCGCAGGGGGTCGTGGTTGTTGTAATAGGCGTGGGTATACGGGCTGATGTGCATTTGCAGCACGAAGAGCTCGCCTTTTTTGATGCGGGCGTAAGAATCTTTGAGATTGGCGCGTCCCTGGCGCAGGGATTTGACCTCGGTGCCCGTGAGCACCATGCCGGCCTCAAAGCGCTCTTCCACGGAATAGTCGAATAGCGCCTTGCGATTGTCGGCAATGAGTTTGATGTGATCTTTGGCCACGCGCTACCGCTCCCAGGTTTTGAAGTTGCCGTTGTTCAACAGTTCACCATAGGTGCTCTGTACCAAATGTTCAATCTTTTCAGCGGTGTTCTGTTTCAACAGCTTCTCCACGAATTTCTTGGCCTGGTCCAGATTGAGCAGGCGGATGGCATCCTTGATGATGGGAATGGACTGGGGGTTGACGCTCAGCTCCTTGAGCCCCATGCCCAGCAAAATGGGCACGTAGATCACCTCGCCGGCCATTTCACCGCACATAAAGACCGGGATATCATAGCGCGCGGCCGAATCGGTGATGTGCTTGAGCAGCCGCAGCACGGCCGGGTTGATGGGGCTATATAGGTAGGCTACATGGCGATTGTTGCGGTCAATGGCCATGGTGTACTGGATCAGGTCATTGGTGCCGATGCTGAAAAAATCAATTTCTTTGGCCAGGGTATCGGCCATGATGGCGGCTGACGGCACTTCGATCATCACGCCCACGGGAATTTTTTTCTGATGGGCGATCCCGTCTTTTTTCAATGAATCCGTTGCCTCGGCCAGCAGACGCTTGGCCTCGATGATCTCTTCGATGCGCGAAATCATGGGCAGCAGCAAGCGCACCTGGCCAAAATGGGCGGCCCGCAAGATCGCCCGCAACTGGGTCATGAACACCTTGGGCTTTTGCAGGCAATAGCGGATGGCGCGCAGACCGAGCACCGGATTTTCCTCGGGTTCGGAGGCATAGGCCACCGCCTTGTCGCCATTGATATCCAGGGTGCGGATGGTGACCGGTTTGTCGGGCATAAGCTCGACCACTTCGCGGTAATGCTCGAACAGCTCCTCTTCGCCGGGAAAGCTCTTGCGCGCCATGTACTGGAACTCGGTGCGGTACAGGCCGATGCCGTCGCCGCCCCGGTCGCGCACGGCCACCACCTCTTCGGGCAATTCGATGTTGCCCATGACCGCCATGATCAGGCCGTCCTTGGTGGTGGCCGGCAGATGCCCGCTGCGGGCATAGAGCGCCCGTCGCGCTTCATAGGCGTTCTTGCGGCTTTCGGTTTCGGCCAGGGTCTCGTCGCTGGGGTTGATCACGACCACGCCGGCGGTACCGTCCACGATAATAATATCATCGTTATGAATAATGGAGGTGATCTTCTCCAGTCCCAGCACGGCTGGAATTTCCAGGGTGCGGGCAATGATGCTGGTGTGCGAGGAGCGACCGCCGCGGTCCGTGACAAAGCCCATGACCCGATCTAGGTTGATCTGGCTGGTTTCCGCTGGCGACAGCTCCTTGGCAATCAGGATCACGCGCTTGTCGATATTATTGATGTTGATCACCTGGGCGCCGGTGAGGTGCTTCATGATGCGGTCGGAAACATTGACCACATCTTCGGCCCGGTCGCGCAGGTAGCTGTCTCCCATGCTTTCAAACAGCGGCTTGATTGCCAGCACCACTTTACGCAGGGCCCATTCGGCATTGATCCGTTCGCGATCAATGGTTTCAATGGTGCGGCCATAGAGCATCTTGTCTTTGAGGAGCACCGCGTGGGTTTCGAGGATTTGAGCGTTTTCGCGCAGCTCTTCGGGGGTATCGATGATGATTTTGTGCAGCTCGTCCAAGGCTTTTTTAACCGCCACCTTGAAGCGCTTTTTTTCGGTTTCCAAATCGCCGTTGAAAATGGTGTATTTGGGCACCACGTCCACGCCCTGCTTATCCACCAAATAAGCTTTGCCGATGCAGATTCCAGGGGAACCACCGATGCCTTTCAGCGTGATCTCTTTGTTTTCTTTGTGAGGCATGCCCTCTGTTACTCTCCAAAACCACTGTTGATCAATGCAACGAGCTCAAGCAGGATCGGCATATCTTCGGGCGCGTCAACGCCGATGCGGATAGCCATCCCCTGGGCCGCGCCCAGCGTCAGCAGATCAAGAATTTGCTTAGCATCGACCCGTTGGCCGCCGGCTTCAAGCCAAACTCCCTTATCGGCACTTTGGGCCGTTTTCGCAAGTTTGGCGGCCGAGCGGGCGTGCAGCCCCAACTCGTTGACAATGATCAAATCCCGGTAAAGCAAATCGTTCTTGGATGCCATCAGGAATCGTGCCTGGCAAGAGGGGTTGCGCAACACAGTGGATAATAAAGCGTTCTTGTCTAACACTATCCCCCGAGGGTGTCAACGCGGCAATTCATGGTGCAATAGTAGTGGATTGACAACCTCACAGTCAACCGATAACAATCTCGCACGCATAGTCGTTCGCAAATTCCGTAAGGCCCGAGTTGGAATTTGGGCTTTTTAGGTCAGCGCCTTTTCCAGTATGTTAAATGGCTAATTGGTTGATGATTCGGATAGTGGAAAGGCGCCGTGGATAAAACACTCAATGCCCGTACCAATCAACCAATCAACAATTTGACGCAGTGAAGCTCAAGCCTCAACGACCAGCAAATGGCTGTTGCCGGCTTGGGCTTTGCAGATAGCCGCATCATTTTTATCAGGGGAGTGCTATGGAAAAGCAGTTTCTGGTGGATGAGTTCAAGCTGACCGAGTCCTGGCGTCTGTTTCGGATTCTGGGCGAATTTGTGGAAGGGGTTGAAACCCTGCACGATCTCGGACCCGCGGTGACCCTCTTCGGTTCGGCCCGCATCAAACCCAATGACCCGGTTTATAAAAAAGCGGAAGAGATCGCCGCCATATTTGTCAAAGCCGGCTTTGCCGTGATCACCGGCGGCGGTGGCGGGGTCATGGAAGCGGCCAACAAAGGCGCGGCCGAGGCTGGCGGGGCGTCGGTGGGGTTGAACATCAAACTGCCTTTTGAACAATTGCCCAACACCTATGCCAACACAAAGCTGGAGTTCAAATATTTCTTCATCCGCAAGGTAATGTTCATCAAATATGCCGCGGCCTATATCGCCCTGCCCGGCGGTTTCGGCACCCTGGACGAGGTCTTTGAGGTCATGACCCTGATCCAGACCAAGCGCGTGAAGCCCTTTCCCATTATCCTGGTGGGCAGCGACTACTGGTCGGGGTTGCTGGAGTGGATCAAGGCCCGCCTGAAAGATACCGGCATGATTTCACCCGATGACATGGATATCATTCAATTGATCGATGATCCCGAGCAGGTGGTGGCGCACGTCAAACGCTTTGTCATTGTCTGATCATGCCTACCAATTCAAAAGAGCCCCGCGGCATCTGCCGCCAGCGCCGATGCCGCCGCGGCCCACCGGCGATCCTCCAGCTATCGCCTTGACAATCTGATGAGGCGTGCGTTTTAATAGCGGCACTGTTGGGCTTAGATTTCCGTCTTTCAACCCAAAGCGCAGGAGCCCCCATTACTACATCCCCGTTAACATTGACGGTTTCCGATGTGACGCTCATTTTCGGCGGCTTGTACGCCTTAACCGATGTCAATCTGACCATTCGGCCGGGCCTGATCACCTCCATCATCGGCCCCAACGGCGCGGGCAAGACCAGTCTGCTCAACTGCATTTCCGGCTTTTACCATCCCACCCGGGGCAAAATCCATTTCGGCGAGCGGGCCTTGACCCACGCCGCGCCCCATCAGGTGTCCAGTTGGGGCATTGCGCGCGCCTTTCAAAACCTCGAGCTGTTCAAAGGCTTGACCGTTCTGGACAACCTGATGCTGGCGCGCCACCGCAACCTGCGCTACAGCCTGTGGCACGCCCTGATCTATTGGGGCAAAGCTTCCCGGCTGGAGGCTGAAAACCGGGCCTTTGTGGAAGAGATCATCGATTTTATGGAGCTGGAACCCCATCGCAAACACCCGGTGGGCAGCCTGAGCTATGGCGTGCAAAAACGCGTGGAGGTGGCCCGGGCCTTGACCATGGCGCCCCAACTGCTGTTGCTGGATGAACCCATGGCCGGCATGAACATCGAGGAGAAGGAAGACATGGTGCGCTTCATCCTCGACATCCAGAAAGAGCGGCGGATTACGGTGGTGCTGGTGGAGCACGATCTGGGCGTGGTGATGGACATCTCCGATCACATCTATGTGCTGGATTTCGGGCAGTTGATCGGGTCCGGGCGGCCCGACGAGGTGGCGCGAGATCCGAAAGTGATTGAAGCATATATTGGGGAGAAATAGAGTAAAGTTTAAAGTGTTAAGTTTAAAGTTAAGGAAAAGATCGATTTGAGCAGGCGTTTTACTCTGGAAAGTATTAGGATAGATTGAAGGTATATGAATCAGTTAAACCAGAACAAACAGAATACGCAGCAGCATGAAGAATAGCGTAAAAGCAGCGTGCGCTCATGAGCTAAAAAGACAGGATTCCTTAACTTTAAACTTTAAACTTTAAACTTAAAACTTATCAGTAAATCCTATGCCCAACCCGGAAGAACTACTGAAGTACACCATCCCCCAACTGCTGCGCTGGCGGGCTCAGCAGACCGGAGAACAGGTGGCGTTGCGCGAAAAGGAGTTCGGCATCTGGCGCAGCCTCACTTGGCAGCAGTACTACGACCTGGTGCGCAAAGCAGCCTTGGGGCTCAAGGCGCTGGGAGTGAAAAAGGGTAACACGGTGGTCCTGATCACCGACAATATCCCCGAGATGCTGATCATCGCCGTGGGGGCCCAAAGCCTGGGCGCGGTTTCGGCCGGCCTCTACCAGAGCAGCCTGCCCCACGAGATCGCCGACATTCTGAACTACCTCGAAGCCCGCTTTGTCTTCTGCGACGATCAGGAGCAGGTGGACAAACTGGTGGAAGTACGGGAGAAGATCCCCCTGGTGCAAAAAGTGATCTTCGAAGACCCCCGGGGCATGCGGCCCTATCGCAGCGATGCCTGGTTTGTCATCATCGAAGAGATCTACCGCCTGGGAGAGACGGCGCTGAAGGAAGAACCCGATCTCTACGATCAATTGATCGCCCAGGGCCGTCCCGAGGATGTCTGCCATTTGTGCCTGACCTCGGGCACCACCGGCATGCCCAAAGGGGCCATGATGACCCACCGCAACTATATCAATATGGGCGTGCGGATCACCCAAACCGACCCCCTTCAAACCAACGACGAATATGTCTCCTTTCTGCCTTTTGCCTGGATCGGCGAGCAGATGAACTCCTTTGGCGTGGCCCTGGCCACCGGTATCGCCATCAATTTCCCTGAGTCGGTGGAGACCATCATGTCCGACCTCAAGGAGATCGGCCCCCACTTCATGTTCGGCGCGCCGCGCATTTATGAAACCATCCGCTCCCAGATCTGGCTCAAAATGGACGAAGCCTATTGGCTGAACCGCAAATTCTACCACTACTTCATGGCCATCGCCCAGCAGGCCGCCGGCTTTCGCATGTCGGGCCGCCCCATGCCGCTTAAATTGCGCTTGCTGGCGTGGCTGGGAAAAACGCTGGTGTTTGATCCTCTGATCAACCAGATCGGTCTGCGCCGGATGCGTCGGGCCTACACCGGCGGCGCGGCCCTGGGGCCCGAACTGTTTACCTTCTATCAGGCCATCGGCGTCAACTTGAAGCAGATCTACGGCCAGACCGAGATCACCGGCATCGCCTACATGCACCGCGACGGCGATGTGCGCCCCGATACGGTTGGCAAACCCTTGCCGGGTACCGAATGCCGCATTTCGGAAAAGGGAGAAATTCTCTCCCGTTCGGCTTCGGTGTGCGCCGGTTACTTCAAGATGCCCGAAAAGACCGAAGAACTGCTCGAAAGCGGCTGGCTGCACTCCGGCGACGCCGGCTTTCTGGACGACCAGGGCCACCTGGTGGTCATCGATCGGCTCTCCGATGTGATGCACAGCCGCCAGGGGCAGATGTTCAGCCCCATGTTTTTAGAAAACAAACTCAAGTTCAGCCCCTATATCAAGGAGGCCGTGATCTTCGGCAACCAGCAGGAGCATGTCGCGGCCCTGGTCAACATCGATCCCATCGTGGTGGGCAAATGGGCCGAAGACCGGCGCATCTCTTTTACTACTTTTATGGATCTCTCCCAGAAGCCGGAAGTGGCGCAGCTGGTCCACGATGAAATCACGGCCATCAATGCGGCCGCGGAAAAAGCGCATTTCAAGATCCGGCGTTTTGCCATCTTGTATAAACTATTGGATGTGGATGATGGGGAATTGACCAAGACCGGCAAAATCCGCCGGGAATTTGTGATGAATCGATATAAGGCGCTCTATGACGCGCTCTATGATCCCGCGGTCGAGCGCAAGCGGGTGCAGGCCACCTATCAGTACCAGGATGGACAGACGAACACGGTGGAGATGGAGATGCGATTTTATACGGTAGGATAGAGTTTTAAGTTTAAAGTAGGAAAGTTTAAAGTAATGGAAAGCTATCTATTATATAAGCACGAGTAGAAACGACCCATGAATATAATGATTGAAATCCTTGACTTTAAACTTAAAACTTTAACCTTTAAACTCTTTGCAAACCCACGCCCCCACAACTTTCGCGAGGGCCTATGACCTACTTCTTCCAGCTTGTCGTCAGCGGTATCGTCGTGGGCTCGATCTACGCCCTCGCTGGCTTGGGTTTTGTACTGATCTATAAATCCAGCCGCGTGCTCAACATTGCCCACGGCCAGATCATCGCCGCCGGCGCTTTTATCACCTATGCCCTGACCGTATGGCTCAAAGTGCCCCTGTATCTCGCGTTCTTCCTCAGTATGGGACTCACCTTTTTCCTGGCCATGAGCGTGGAGCGGGTCTTCCTGCGGCGCCTCATCGGCGAACCCATCATTTCGGTGATCATGGTGACGATCGGCTTGATGTCGATCCTCGATGGACTCATCTACCTGACCCCTTTCGGCACCGTAAATTACTCCTTTCCCGAATTCTTCCCCAAGACCCCAGTCGATTTCCATGGGGTTTCCATCTCCTGGACCCAATTGGTGGGCGTTACCATCACGTTTTTGCTCATTGCGCTCTTCTCCTGGTTTTTCAAGCGCTCCACCGTGGGCATCTCCATGCGCGCGGTTTCCGATGATCAATTGGCTTCCATGTCCGTGGGCATTTCAGTGCCCAGGGTCTTTGGCCTGGCCTGGGCCCTGGCCGGCATGAGCGCGGCCGCGGCCGGCGGCATTATCGGCAATATCACGGGTTTGAACTTTGAGACCTTGCACGCCTTCGGCATCATTGTCTTTCCGGTGGTGATATTAGGCGGGCTGGACTCCATTATAGGCGCGGTGGTGGCCGGCATCATCATGGGTCTGATCCAGCAGTTCGCCGCCGGCTATTTGGATGGGCACTGGGGTTTGAACGGCACCAAGGATGTACTGCCGTACGTTATTCTACTGATCATTTTGTTATTCAAACCCCATGGGTTGTTTGGAACACACGAAATTGAAAGAGTATAAAGATTAAAGTATGAAAGTGCAAAGTGATGGAATCTTCTGGCAATTTATTGATTTGCAGCCTGAAGCAGATCAATGACCCAATATTATCGGAGTCCATGAAATCTTATGCCAGAATACATTCACTTTAAACTTTATCCTTAACACTTCAAACTTCTTTAGGACCATTATGTCCTCCAACCGTTGGTTCGCCACAGGCAACTTCTTCAGCAGTTATAAAGCTGAGCAGCGCATTTTCTTTACGCACCTGGATCGAACGGTGTTCGCGGTTTTTCTTCTGGCCCTATTCGTCTGGCCCCTGTGCGTTGAACTCAGCAACAAATACATGCTGGTATTGGATAACATCCTGATTGCCATGATCGCGATCATCGGGCTCAATCTGGTGACCGGCTTTGCCGGCCTGATCTCCATCGGCCATGCCGCTTTTGTGGGCGTGGGAGCGTACACTTTGGCGTTCGTGGCGCGTCAACTGGGCGACTCCCACATACTGATCACCCACGCCTGGCCCCTGATGCTGGTACTGTGCGGGCTGGTGGGCGCGCTCTTTGGCGCCTTTGTGGGCCTGCCGGCTTTGCGCCTGAAACACCTCTACCTGGCCATCGCCACGCTTTCGTTTCAGATGATCTTCCAGTGGACCATCAATTTTCTTCCCCTCTTCAACCAGGGCCAAACCATTCCCATCGGCCGCATCTACTGGTTCACCGGCATGGTGTCACGCCAGAACCATTATATCTTCTGGTACTATGTGATCCTGACCCTGGTCGTGCTGATGGGCCTGGCCGTAAGAAATCTGCTGCGCACCCGCTTTGGCCGGAGCCTGGTGGCGGTGCGCGACAATGACCGGGCCGCCGATGCCATGGGCATGCATCCGGGCCTGACCAAGGTGTTTGCCTTTGCCCTGGCCGGATTTTTCGCGGGCGTGGCCGGCGCCCTGCACGCCTATCTCTATCGTGGCGCGGGCATCGAATCGTTTACTTTGCATCAATCCATCACCTACCTGGCCATGGCCATCGTAGGCGGCTTGGGAACTCTGACCGGCTCTTTCTGGGGTCCGGCCGCTATCCGTTTTCTGGATCTGCAAGTAGAAAACATGGTAGAATGGTCAGCGCACTTCTTGCCGGCCACGTTGAACCTGGCCACAGCGCTGAAGCCATTGACTTTCGGTTTGGTGATCGTGCTTTTTCTTATGTTTGAGCCCCGCGGCATCGCCAATTGGTGGCGCATCTGCCGAACATATCTCAAGCTGTGGCCCTACCGATACTAACGGTATGGCTATGGCCGGTCACATCATTTCACCGGGCTTTAGTGCAAGAGGCCCGCGGAAAAGGGAGGAGCAAATGAAACATCAACACAAATGGATGATTCAAGTTTTGGTGGCCCTGATCCTGTGTCTGGCGATGGCCGCGCCTTCATGCGCCGCCGAGAAGTACAAGCTGGCCCTGTCGCTGGCCATCACCGGCCCGACCTCGGATGCGGGCGCCCCTTATTCCAAGGGCGTGGAAGATTATATCCGCTATGTCAACGACACCAAAATGTTCAAGGATGCCGTGGTGGAATGCCCCATTCGCGATGATCAATATCAGACCGATATCACCAAGCGCAATTTCGAAGAGTTTCTATCGGACGGCATCGTGCTCTACCTCAATTACTCCACCGGCAGCACCCTGGCCCTCAAAAAGGATTTTGAAGAAGAAAAGATTCCCGTGATCCCGGCCTCCTTCCATGCCGGCAACCTCGAAGATTCCCACTATATCTTCCTGCCCATCGCCACCTATTCGAGCCAGTGCATCGGATTGGCCGAATACATCGCCGCCAATAACAAAGGCGGCACCCCCCAGGTGGCCATGTTCATCCACCCCTCGGCCTTTGGCCGCGGCCCGGTGGATGATCTTAAAAAGGCTATTGCGGCCGGCCTGAAGATGGACATGGTGGAAGTAGTGGAGCACGGCAAGGATTTGGACAACACCGCCATGCTGCAGCGGCTGCTGAGCAAAAAGGTGCGTTATGTGATCTGCCAGACCGTGCAGTCGCCGGTGGCCACCCTGCTCAAAGACGCCCAACGATTGGGTGTGATCGCCAAAACCTTTGGCGAAGACGGCAAGCTGACTTTTGTGGGCGCCCACTATACGGGCGGTAATGATCTCATCGAGCTGGCCGGCTCGGCCGCCGAAGGTTTTTACTGGACCACTTCTTATACGCTCACCTCCGAGCCGGGGCCAGGCACCGATTTCCAATTGATGCTGGCCAAGAAGTACAGCCGCGACGACAAAACCGCCAACTCCCACAACTACACCAACGGCATGATGGTGGCGCAGTTGGCGGTGGAGACCATTCGCCGGGTCAAAGCCAAGAATCTCAAGGTGACGCGCGAAAATCTGTATAATGAGCTCAATGCCATGAACGGCGCCAATTCCTATTCACCAGGCAACACCGTGGGCCCGGTGACCTATTCACCCACGGATCATGCCGGCGTGGATACCCTGCAGATCTACTCGGTGCAGAAGGGCGTGTTTAAGGCTGTCGGCAAACCGTTTGTGCCAAAGTTTGCGAAGTAAAGATTTTACTCCGCGCAAGGTTTACGCGGGCGAAATAAATGCGTTGCGCCGTTGCGTCGTTGCGTGAGATCGAAATGAATATAGCAGCGCTGGACGCCATCTCAGCGCTTCATCAGGCAATATTGAATTCACGCAACGGCGCAACGGCGCAACGTAAAAAACAAAGTATTTAAACCATGACTGCTGCGACCCCAAAAGATCTTCTCCTGGAAGTCAACAACATTGAAGTGGTATACAGCGACATCATCCAGGTGCTGCGCGGGGTAAGTCTGAGCGTGACCCAGGGAGATATCGTGGCGTTGCTGGGCACCAACGGCGCCGGCAAAACCACTACGCTGCGAGCCATCAGCGGGCTGCTTAAACCGGAAAACGGATTCATTCGCGAAGGATTCATCAAGTTTAACGGCCATGATATCACCAATGTGCTCGGCACCCAGGTGGTGAACCTGGGTGCCGTTTTGGTGCCCGAGGGGCGCAGAATTTTCAAGCATCTGACCGTGGATGAAAACATCCGGGTCGGGTCGGTGACGCGCACGGACGGCGCGGCCAACATCCGCAAAGACCATGACCGCATGTATGCCTATTTCCCGCGCTTGTCCAAGATTACCAACCGCCTGGCTGGCTATTGCTCCGGCGGCGAGCAGCAGATGATCGCCATTGCCAGAGCCTTGATGGCCGCGCCCAAGATGCTCATGCTCGATGAGCCTTCACTGGGACTGGCGCCCCTGCTGGTCCGGGAGATCTTCGAGAATATCCAGAAGATCAACCAGGATACCGGTACCACCATCCTGGTGGTGGAGCAAAATGCGCGCACGGCCCTGGCGGTTTCCTCCTATGCCTACATCATGGAGTCCGGCAAAATTGTGCTCGAAGGACCGTCGCGTAAACTCCAAGACAATCCCGATGTCAAGGAATTCTACATGGGCGTCACCCAGGGCGGCGGGCGCAAGTCGTTTAAGGAAGTAAAGTCTTACAAGCGGCGCAAGCGGTGGATGTAATTTTTGCCGTGGGATTTTTACCTGGTAAAATTTTTCCATGGTGGCTCTTGGTTTTGGATTTTACTACCAATGGTTTCGGCAAAAATTATTTTAGGAATACTTTTTCGAGGAAATGAACCATGAAGATTTTAGTGGGTTATAATGGGTCGCCCGCGGCAAGGCGGGCCTTGGATCTGGCCTTGGCGGCGGCCAAGAGCGTGGAAAGCGCCCTGGTGTATGTGGTCACATCCATGGAGGGCGGCTCTGGCGAAACCCTTCAGGACATCCAGGAGGTGGAAGAGAAACTCCACGAGGCCAAAGCCATCATATCCAAAGCAGGGGTGGCCTGTGAGACCCTTCAGCTGGCGCGCGGACTCTCCCCAGGGGAGGATATTGTGCGCTTCGCCGAAGACAATAGCGTGAACCATATTTTTTTGGGCATCGAGAAGAAATCGCGCACCCGCAAAATACTGCTCGGCTCAACAGCCCAGTACATCATTTTGCGGGGGCCGTGCCCGGTGACGACGACGAAGTAGTCGTTGATTGGTTGATTTGAGCTATCCGTGCCATCCGTGTAATCCGTGGTAAAAAATTGACCGCGGATTACGCGGATGGCACGGATGAGTTCATCAAAGGCTATACCAGCCCATTTGATAAGGAAGCACCCATGAGCCTATACAATCTGACCCTCTACGACATCATCAACCGCAACGCCCGGCTCTATCCGGACCGGCCGGCCTGGCGGGAGGCCGAATCCGAACAGGTCATGACCTTTGCGGCTTACAAGACAGCGGTGGATCGTTGCGCGGCCGGATTGCTGGCCAAGGGTTTTCAAAAGGGCGACCGCCTGGGCGTGATCGGTAAAAACAGCCTGGCCTATGTGGTGCTCTATGGGGCCGCCGCGGCCTTGGGAGGAATCCTGGTGGGCATCAATTGGCGCCTTTCGGCCGACGAGATGGCGTATAACCTCAAGGATGTACAGGCCTGCTTTGTATTTGCCGATGACGACGATCCGGCCTTGATGGCCGCAGTGAAAAGCAAACTTGAAAATAGTGTTCAATGGTTCTCTCTTCAGTTTCAGGACGGCGCCTTTGCGCAGCTGTCCCATGACCCGGTAAGTGCAGCCCCATTACCGTCGCAGCGGGTGAGCTGGGACGATGGCCTGGTGATCATCCACACGGCCGCGGTTTCCGGCCGGCCCAGGGGCGCCCTGCTCAGCCACGGCAATCTGCTGTGCGCCGATGTTCAGCTGATGCATCAGGTAGGGATCAGCGCCTCCGATGTGCTGCTCAATCCCCTGCCCCTCTTTCACATCGCCGGGTTAGGCATGGCCTTTTGCTGCTTTCATGCCGCGGCCTTGAACATCCTGATGCCCAAATTTGACCCAGCCCAGGCCGTGGCCTTGATCGCCAAGCACAAGGTCACGCTGCTGTTTGCATTCGCGCCCATGATGCAGCAATTGCTGGGTGAAGTAGAAAAATCCGGAGGTGATATTACTTCTTTGCGGGCGGTTCTGGGCATCGATCGGCCTGAAATCATCGACCGCTACCAAAAGTTGACTGGCGGCTCTTTTTACTCCCTCTTCGGCCAGACCGAAACTTCCATGGTGGTCACCATGAGCAAGTTCAGCGAGCGGCCCGGTTCAGCCGGTCGGCCCATCCCCCTGGTGGAAGTTCAACTGATGGATGATGACGATCAGCCCGTGGCCCAGGGCCAGGCCGGTGAAATCGCGGTGCGCGGGCCCATGGTGTTCAAAGGCTATTGGGGTTTGGAAGCTGAAAACGCGCATACGTTTCGCAACGGCTGGCACCATACCGGCGATCTGGGCCGCTTCGACGCCGATGGCTACCTGTGGTACGTGGCCCGAAAGGCGGAAAAGGAGCTGATCAAACCAGGTGGAGAAAATGTCTACCCGGCGGAAGTAGAAAAAGTAATCCTGGAACATCCGGCCGTGGCGGCCGTGGTGGTCTTCGGCGTGCCCGACCCCAAATGGGGTGAAGGCATCAAAGCGGTCTGCAAGCTCAAAACCGGCCAGCCGTTAACCGCCCAGGAGTTAATCGACTTTGTGGGCAGCCGCATCGCCCGCTATAAAAAACCGCAGTATGTCGAATTTGTGGAAGCGCTGCCCACCCTGGCCAACGGCGACGTGGACCGAGTCAAGGCCAAGAAGATGTTTGGCGGCCGAGGTTGAATCAGGAATTGTTCTCCCCGAATACTACACCTTTTATCCGTGTGTCGCGGGCCATCTTGAAGGTGGAAGTAAATGCCATAACTTCCCGGCCGTCTTCGTCATAGACGGTGGCCGCGCCCTTGAGCATCCTGTCCCCCTCCTGGCTCACCGTGGCTTTGGCGGTCACCACGCCTTTCTTTACGGGCAGTAAAAACTTGGTTTCCAGCGCGATGGTGGCAAAGTGTGAATAGGGCGCGATGATGCTTTTGATGGCCATCACCACGGCCGTGTCCGCCAGGCTCACCAAGGCCCCGCCGTGCATCAGCCCGGCGCCCTGGGCAAGATCAATGAGAAAAGGCATCCGCAACACCGCGCGGCCCTGGGCGGCCTCCACAATTTCCATGTGGAGCAGCCGCTCGTAGGGAGCGCAGGCAATCCAGGCCGGCATCTCAAATTGATGGGGCCCGGTGAATGGTTTATCTTCTTCCGCCATATAGCTTTACCTCTTATGCTAAGCACTCTTCTCTTCACCCGTCGAGCCCGGTGTCTTTTTATCCAATACTTCCCGGATCAGCTTGGCCAGCACATCCATGGAGATGGGCTTGAGCGTAAAAGCGCGGATGCCCAGGGCAAGGGCGCGCTCTTCGGAGATATTTTCGCTATAACCAGTGCACATGATGATGGGCAAATCAGGCCGGATTTGAAGAGCCTTCTGGGAGAACTCATCACCTGTCATGCCCGGCATCACCATGTCGGTGATTATCAAATCAATGCTTTTGGGATCTTGCGACAGCAGGGCCAGGGCCTCTTCCGGTTTGTTGCTGGTTTTCACTTTATATCCCAGCAGGCCGAGCATGTGTTTGAGCATGTCGGTATGATAAATCTCATCATCCACGAACAGGATGCGCTCGGTTCCCACGGGCAATGCGTGAGCCTTGGGCTTGGGCAACTCGGCCTGACCTTGCAAGGCCGGCAGGTAGATGTCAAAACGCGCGCCATGGCCCAAAGTACTTTCCACCAATACTACTCCTTTTAAACTGGCCACGATGCCATGCACCACCGAAAGTCCCATGCCCGTGCCTTCTCCCTTGGGCTTGGTAGTAAAGAAGGGGTCGAAGACGCGCGTCAGGTGTTCGGGCGCAATGCCCTGGCCCGTATCCATGATCGACAGCCTGAGATAGGGGCCGGGCTTTAAATTGGTGTACTGGCGGGTAAAATCCTCCTCCAGGGTCACATCTTCCAGGCGCACGGTCAGGGTGCCGCTCTTGGTATTGCGCATGGCATAGCCGGCATTGGCGCACAGGTTCATCATCACCTGATGGATCTGAACCGGGTCGGCCATGACCTGATTATCGCTTTGGATCTGCTGCACCATCTCGATGGTCACTGGCAGGGTGGAGCGCACCAGCTTGAGCACCTCTTTGATAATGGGTTTCACCTGGACCGGTATGGGTTCGATATCGCTCTTGCGGCTGAAGGTCAGGATCTGCTTGACCAGGGCGCCGGCCCGTTCGCTGGCCTCCAGCACCCGCTTCAAATAATCCTGTAACGCACTGCCCTTGGGCACATCGGCCAGGGCGATCTGGGTATAGCCCAGGATTCCGGCCAGGATATTGTTGAAGTCGTGGGCAATGCCGCCCGCCAGGGTGCCCAGGGCCTCCATCTTCTGGGCCTGCACCAACTGGCGCTCCAGTTGGCGCCGGCCCTCCTCAGCTTCGGTCTGCTCCGTGATATCGATGGCAAACCCTCCCAGGGCGGTCAGGGCCTGTTCACGAAAGATGGGAAAGCGCGTGGTAAGGAGATGGCAGGGCGGCTGATCCGGACGGCGGATCACTTCGGTATTGGTAGTGGCCGCGTGGCTGTCAAGCACCACCTGGTCATTGGCCAATAGCTGCGCCGTGGTTTGCGCCTCCCAAAGTTGATCCTCCTTCGTGCCCAATATTTCGGCAATCTCTTTTCCAGCCAACTTCGAGAATCCATGATTGATATAGATGTACTGCCCTTGCAGATCTTTGATAAAGGCCGGCCCAGGCAGATGGCGCATGAAGGCGTCAAATAGATTCTGGCTCTCCTTGAGCTCGCGCTCCGATTTCTTGCGGGCCGTGATGTCCATCATAATGCCCACCAGGCCGGCCACCTGGCCCTCTGCATCTCTGAAAGTGGCCTTGAACAGCATATAATCATGCAGGTCGCCCTGGGCCGAGAGGATCTGCTGTTCCTGGATCTGGATGCCGGGCGACTGAATCAGTTCCATATCCTGATCGTGATAACGCTGGGCCCGGTCCCGGAAGGTGATGCGCTCCAGCTCCATCAGGCGGTGGCCGATGATCTCGTCCTTGGGCAGCCCCACAATTTCGTTATAGGCGGTGTTGCAACCCAGGAAGACCCCTTCGTCATCCTTGAAAAACACTGGATTGGGAATCGTGTCGAGCAACGTGTTCATGAACTTGAGGTTGTCCTGCAATGCTTTTTCAGCCTGCTTGCGGTGGCTGATCTCCAACTGCAAGTCCTTATTGGATTGGATCAAATCCGCGGTGCGCTGATCCACGCTCAATTCCAGGTTATGCCGATCCTGGCGTAAGGCTTCGTCCATGGCTTGATGGGCCAGCATGGCGCGGCCGGCCTGCAACAATATAATGACCACCAGCACCAGCATGGTCGCGGCAACGCACAGGGCCGCGATCCAGCTTAAAGATGGGGTCGGACAAAACCAAATGGTGAGGGGATAAGCACAGATTACCGCCAAGCACACCAATAAGAGATTGCGCAGAAATGGAACTTTAATAATGTAGCGCCCCACCTGGGCTGGTGAAGGGGATAGGTTTTCCGGTGTGACAGCGTCTTGAGGTGTCTGTTTTGAATCCATCTCTTATGGCCGATTCACGCCTCTGCTTTCTTGGACCAATTCGCTATCTTCAAACCATCAATGCGGGCAAAATGCTTCTCGTTGTTCGTAACCAGCGTTAAATTATGGGAAAGGGCTGTGGCGGCAAGGATCAGATCGAAGTCATCAAGTCGCGCGCCTTCTCCCTCCAGCTTGGTTTTGAGGAGACCGAAAATCTCCACCATAATGTGGCTCACCGGAATGATCTCGATGGCGCTCTCAATAGTTTTCACCTTTGCCAGGTTGCTCTCCACCTTTTGAGATTTGTAGGCGCCATAATACAACTCCATGAGTGTTACAGCGCTTATGAAAATAGGGTCCTGGCAATGGGCTTGAAGGTTATCTTTAACAATCGCGTGGCCCTTCAGGCTATAGATCAGGATATCGGTGTCTATCAGATACACGCTTAAATTCCCTTGGAGAGTTTTTTCGAATTACTTCGCTGCCGCTTGATCCCCGCGATAATGGAATCCGCGTCCTGGCCATCATCCCATGAACCGGATAAATCCAACAATGCTTGGGCCGGCGTCTTTATTTTAGGCAGGCCTTTTTGTTTAGCCAGATACTCCTTGACCAGGTAAAGCACCTGCTGGCTGATGGAGCGGTGTTCCGCCTCTGCCATGGTTTTGATCTGATGATAAAATTGATCGTCGATGTTTTTGATTTGTAAATTGGCCATTTGAAACACCTCCACAAACCAGGTCTTATTTAATGAAACTATAATCCCTTTTCATGAAGGCGGCAAATGAATTTAGGTTTACCGGTTCAACAACGCCGTCAGGCAACGGGTGATCTCTTCGGCCGAGGCGGGTTTGCGCAGGTAGTCGTCGGCATTGGCGTAATTGGCGTGATCTTTGGAAAAGCGGGTGGCCGTGAGGGCCGTGGTCTCGGCGGTCAGAATCAGGATGGGAATGCGGCACAGCAGGTGATCGGTTTTAATGGCCTTGCACACGGAGTGGCCGTCGATGTCGGGCATGACCACATCGAGGACAATGGCGTCCGGCGGCACGGATCGGACTTTTTGCAGGCACTCGTGCCCATCATAGGCCACTTCCACTTCAAATCCGGCTTTTTCCAATATTCGCTGAACGAGAGCGCAGTGATCCGGTTCGTCGTCCACCACCAGAATTTTCTTCTTCTCGCTCATGGGAGGGGGTCCTTGTTGGGGCGGAAAATTAGCATATCGGCCAGCAAGGCCGATATGCTATTCATTAACTCCAATTAAAATACTACTCAACGCAGAGACGCAGAGTGCGCAAAGGTACGCAGCGAAGACATAATGGCAGTGGAATTATTTGTTTCCAATCTCTGCGAATCTCCGCGGCCTCTGCGTCTCCGCCCTGCAAATCGAGGGGATAGGAACTTCTAAACTTTGGGTCTGGGCAGCATGCCGGCGCGCTCGGCGATCTCGGGCACCTTGTGCTCCCATTCAATGGCCATGAGGTGCACGCCGGCCACGCCCTTCATCTCCTTGAACTCCTGGATCTGCTCGATGGCGAATTTGATGCCCTCTTCGGCCATCTTGCCTTTGCCGGCTCCTTCGATGCGTTTGATCAACTCATCGGGCACATCCATGCCCGGCACCGATTTGGCCATATATTTGGCCATACCGGCGCTCTTCATGGGGGTTACGCCGGCCAGGACATAGCACTTCTCGGTCAAGCCCATATCCACGGCGTGTTTCATGAACTCGCGGAATTTGGGCATGTTGTAAATGCATTGGGTCTGGATGAAGTCCGCGCCCGCGTCGATCTTGGTGGCCATGCGCACGACGCGGAATTCGGCTGGATCGGCAAAAGGATTGGCCGCCGCGCCGATGAAGAGTTTGGGCGGCCCATCAATATCTTCACCGTTGAGGAATTTGCCCTCGTCGCGCATCTTCTTCACCAGGGCGATGAGCTGCATGCTGTCCAGGTCATAGACGTTTTTTGCTTCGGGGTGGTTGCCGAAGAGCTGATGGTCGCCGGAAAGGCATAGCATGTTGCGGATACCCAGGGCGGAAACGCCCAGGATATCGCTCTGCATGGCCAGGCGGTTGCGGTCGCGGCACACCATCTGAAAGTTGGGCTCCAGGCCGGCCTGGACCATCAGGGTGCTGGCGGCCGCGCTGGACATGCGCACCACGGCGGTCTGGTTGTCGGTGACATTGATGGCGTCCACCACGCCGCGCAGGGGCGCCATCTTCTCTTTCAAATGCTCCACGTTGGCGCCTTTGGGAGGCCCGCATTCGCCGGTAAAAGCAAAATGGCCGGCCCTGAGAACCTTTTCCAGCGTGCTTCCGGATTTATAGCCGTTATCGCTCATTTTACCAGCTCCTCTCTTGTGCTTCTGCGGGGGCCGCCGTCGCGGGCCGTGCGCCAATCCTTGGCGGCCCGATATTGGCGCAGGTCATCCAGGCGTCCCTGTTCCATCTTCTTGCGCACGATCATGTCCCAGATACACACCACATCTTTGGAGATTTCGCACTTGCCTTTGGCGCTGCCGCCGCAGGGGCCGTGCTGCAGACTCTTGGAGCAGCGCGCGATGGGACACATGCCGTCAAAGTAGTGAATGATGCAGGTGCCGCATCCCGCGCAACGCTCTTCCCAGATGCCGTGAGAAACCGCGCCGCCCATGAAGCGGGTGTTTACGGTGGGGAAGAACTTCTGGCCGGGATAGGCTTCGGAGAGAAATTGGGGCCCGACGCCGCACGCCATGGAGAGCACGGCCTGGTACTGGTCGAAGCTGTCGCGCAGTTGCTCGATATATTCGGGATCGCACTGGCGCTCCAGCATGCGCTCTTCCACCTTCAGGGGGCGCCCCTCTTTTTTACGGGCGATGCGCAGGGTGGAGGCCAGGATCTGCACCTCCTTCAAGCCGCCCGCGTTACACACGGTCACACACCCCTTGCAGCCGACCAGCATGACATTGTCATAGGGCTGGACCATGGCCAGAAGCTCCTCAAGGGGTTTTCGATCAGCTATAATCATGATTCACCTCAATTTTACGTTGGCCCGTTTGCCCGTGAGCCCGTTGGCCCGTTCGCTCGTAGCCTCGTGATAGCGAAGAATTTAAAAACAGGTCTGCTAAATCGTTGTTGTCTGTATTAGTCGTCAGCATTCCTTCACTTAAAACTTAACACTTAAAACAGTGTTAATTGCATGGATTCAAAGGGCTCGGCCCCATATCTTTGGCCCGTTGGGTCATCTCGGTGGCAATCTCGGCAAAGCGCGGTCCCTGGGCCGAGGAGAGATTGAACATCTCCACCCGTTTTTCTTCCATGCCGATCTCTTTCAACGTGCGTTTCACATACTCTACTTTGCGGCGGGTTTTAAGATTTCCTTCCAGGAAATGACATTCACCCTCCAGTCACCCAGCCACGTAGACGGCGTCCGCGCCGTCTTCAATGGCCCGCAGCAGGTGCAGAATATCCACGCGGCCGGTGCAGGGCACCTGAATCACTTTCACGCTGGGCGGATAATTGAGCCGCATGGAACCCGCCAGATCGCCAGCCGCGTAAGCGCAGTACTTGCAGCAAAAGGCGACGATTTGGGGTTCGAATGTTGCTGTCATAGCCTCTCCTTTTTCGTTGATTCGTTAATTGGTTATTCGTTGATTCGGGTCCAGGGTCTTAAGATTCTTCGTTCATTAAGAAAGCATTTTTATTGTCGATTAACCACCGCTATTCGGTCGATTCGTTGACCGATTGATCTTCTTCTGACTCTTCCGAATCAACGAATCAACCATTAACGATTTTACGTTTACTTCGCCACACACTCCGCAAACAACGCCGAAGTCTTCGCGATCAACTGCTCGTCGGTGAAATGCTTCAACGTAATGGCCTTGCCCGGACACTCGGCCACGCAGCAGCCGCAGCCGTGGCAGCCGGCGGCATCGATGACCGCATGGCCCTCGCTGCCGATGTAGGGCACATGGTAGGGGCAGGTGCGCACGCAGGTCAAGCACACCGCGCAGCGATCCGGATTGACGATGGCCGTCACGCCGCCTACCCAGATGTTGTCCTTGCTCAGGATAGTGGAAGCGCGGGATACCGCCGCCTGGGCCTGGGCAATGGTCTCATCAATGGATTTGGGGTAATGGGCCAGGCCCGCCATGAAGATGCCTTCGGAGGCAAAATCTACGGGCCGCAGCTTGGCATGGGCTTCCACCAAGAAGCCTTCGGCATTGATGGGCACCTTGAACAGTTCGAACACATCCTTGTTTTCATTGGGCAGCACGGCCGTGGCCAGCACCAGCAGATCCGGGCAGAGTTCGATGGGACGACCCAGGATGTGATCCTTGACCGTGACACTGAGCCGGCCGTTGTCGACCACCACCTGGGGCGCTGCTTCCAAATCAAAGCGAATAAAGATCACGCCCAATTCTCTGGCCTTGCGGTAGAGATCTTCGCGGAAGCCATAGGTGCGGATGTCGCGGTAGAGCACGAAGATATTCATCTCCGGCTTCTGCTCCTTCAAGGCAATGGCCGATTTGACGCTGTGGGTGCAGCAGATGCGGGAGCATGATGGCCGCTCATCCGTGCGCGAGCCCACGCACTGGATGAAAACGGCCGTGTCGGCGGCGGCAATACGTTGGTCGCCGGCGGTCATGGCCTCATCCATCTGCTTGTGGGTCAGGATATTGGGATGCTTGCCATACTCGTACTCGGTGGGCACATACTCCTTGCCGCCCGTGGCCAGCACGGTGACGCCATGTTCCACGGCCACGGTGGTCATGGTCTCGCCGCCGATACCGATGGTGCTGGTGAAGTTGCCCAGGATGCCCGCGGTTTCAATCACTTCGGCGTTGAGATGGAGTTTGATGTGGGGATGGGTGGAGATCCGTTGGATCAAATTCTCCACATAGGGCGCGACTTTTTCGCCCTGCCAGGTGGCCCGCAGCCACAGGGCGTTGCCGCCCAGATGATCGGAGCGCTCCACCAGATGGGTGGGGAAGCCTTGATCGGCCAAGCCCAGGGCCGCTTCCATGCCGGCCACGCCGCCGCCGATCACCAGGCCGGCCCGTTTGACTTCCAGGCTGATCTGATGCAGGGGCTCGATGTATGCGGCCTTGGCCACGGCCATGCGCACCAGGTCCTTGGCCTTTTCCGTGGCCTTCTGGGGATTGTTCATGTGCACCCAGGTGTTCTGGTCGCGGATATTGGCCATCTCAAACAAGTATTTGTTCAAGCCGGCCTCACGGATGGTCTCCTGGAAAAGGGGCTCATGGGTGCGCGGCGAGCAGGAGGCCACCACCACGCGGTTGATGCCCTTTTCCTGAATGACCGTTTTCATCTTATCCTGGGTGTCCTGGGAGCAGGTGAAGAGATTGTCTTCCACATGCACCACGTGCGGCAGGCTCTTGGCGTATTCGCGCACGGCCGGTACATCAGCCACGCCGCCGATGTTGATGCCGCAGTTGCACACAAACACGCCCACGCGGGGCACCTGGCCGGTCACATCTACTTCCGGCGGCAGTTGCTTGGCGCGGATCAGGGTGCCGCGGGCCGCGGCCAGATTCTTGGCCGCCGCGGCCGAGGCGGCCGAGGCTTCCATGACCGATTGGGGAATGTCCTTGGGGCCCTGGAACACGCCGCACACGTAAATGCCTTCGCGGTTGGTGGCCACGGGCGCCAGATCGCTGGTCTTGGCGAACTTGTGGCGGTTGAGCGCCACGCCCATGGTGTTGGCCAGCGTCACGGCCGCCTCATTGGGCGCGAGACCCACTGAAAGTACTACCATGTCAAAAAGTTCTTCCACGATTTCGCCTTCGTTGTTGGCGTAGCGCAGGCGCAGGTCATCGCCGGGCATGGGGTCGATGGTGTGCACGCGGGAGCGCACGAAACGCACGCCCTTTTCATTTTCGCAGCGCCGGTAGTAGCGCTCGAACTCCTTGCCGTAGGTGCGCATATCCATGAAGAAGACGGCCGTGTCCAGGCCGTTCTTGCTGTGCTCCTTGGCGATGACGGTCTGCTTGGCGGCGTACATGCAGCACACGGCCGAGCAGTAGGAGTGATCGCACTTGTTGATGTCGCGCGAGCCGATGCACTGCAACCAGGCGATCTTGGCCGGCTCCTTGTGGTCCGAGGGCCGGATCAAGTGGCCCTGGAATGGACCGGAAGCCGAGAGAATACGTTCGAACTCCAGGGCCGTCACCACGTTGGGGTGATTGGCATAGGCGTAGTATTCATGCTTGCTGGGGTCATAGGGAGTAAAGCCGGGCGCCAGAATGACCGAGCCCACCTCCACCACCGTGCGCTTGGGCTGCATGTTGTGGTTGACCGCTTTGGCGAGACAGGCCTCCACGCACTGGTAGCATTCCGAGCAGATACCGCACTTCAAGCAGCGGTCAGCCTCGGCTTTGGCTTCATCTTGATTGTAGCCAAAGGAGACTTCCAGGAAGTTGCACTCCCTGGCTTCGGGATCGAGACAGCGCACTTTGACGCGGCGCTTCTTTGCTTCCCTGGCGGTCTCGGGTTTGACATACTCCCACTTCTTCTCCCGGCCTTCCTTGAGATCCAGGCCGTTGACAAAGCGGTGAATACTTTCGGCCGCCTCTTTGCCGCAGGCCACGGCATCCACCACGGACTTGGGACCGTAGAAGGCGTCGCCGCCGGCAAAGACCCAGTCAATGGGGGTCTGCAACGTCACAGGATCGGCCTGCAACCCGCCGGGCCGGGAGAGGGTGATGTTCTGCTCTTTGAGGCCGGTGATGTCCGTGCTCTGGCCTATTGCGATGATGACTGTATCGCCGAAGAAGGGCTGGCAGGCATTGTCGTCATATTTGGGGTTAAAGCGTTTGTTCTCGTCAAAGACCGCCGTGCAGGTTTTGAATTCGATGCCCGACACCTTTTTCTTCTTGTCGATGAAGAACGCTTTGGGACCGAAGCTGTTGACGATCTCGATGCCGCCTTCCAATGCTTCCTCGATCTCGTGTTGCCAGGCCGGCATCTCTTCGCGTTTTTCCAGGCAGATCAGGGTCACCTTCTTGGCACCCTTGCGTTTGGCGGTCAGGGCCACGTCAATGGCCACGTTGCCGCCGCCCACCACGATCACATCGTCGCCGATCTTTACTTCTTTTCCCATGGCGGCGTCGCGCAGGAAATCCACGCCCTGCAGCACGCCCGCGGCGTCTTCGTTCTCCACGCCCAGTCTGCGGCCGCCGTGCAGACCAATGGCCATGAAGCAGGCTTTGAAGCCATCTTTTTTCAGGCTTTCCAGGGTCACATCTTTGCCAAAGGCCACGTTGCATTTGATCTGCACGCCCATCTTCTGGATCATGTCGATCTCGGCCGCCAGAATGTCGCGGGGTAGCCGGTATTCGGGAATACCCACGCGCATCATGCCGCCGGGCTCGGGCAATTTTTCAAAGATGGTCACCGCGTAGCCCTTAAGGGCCAGGTAGTAGGCGGCGGTCAGACCGGCCGGACCCGAGCCGATGACGGCGATCTTTTCATCGCGTTTGGCTTCCTTGATTTCGGGAATGTAGGTCTCGCCGCTCTGGCGTTCATAGTCAGCCAGGAAGCGGTGCAACTCGCGGATGGCCAGAGGCTGATCCACATCGTTGCGGGTGCATTGGCCTTCGCAGGGGTGATGGCAGACACGGCCGCACACGCCGGGGAAGGGGTGATCCTGCTTGAAAAGTTTGAGGGCCTCTTTGTAACGGCCGTCATTGATCAGGGCGATGTAGCCCTGGATGCTCACATGGGCCGGACAGGTGGCCTTGCAGGGCGCGGTGCCGCGCTTTTCAATGGCATAGGCGCTGGGCATGCCCTGGGGATAGAGCTTGAAGGCCGCCTTGCGCTCGCGCAGCCCCTCGTCAAAGGTGTTGGGCACGCTGATGGGGCACACCTTGGCGCACTCGCCGCAGGCCGTGCACTTGTCCAGTTCAATATAGCGCGGCCGCTGCAGCAAGGTGACCTTGAAGTTGCCGGCCTCGCCCTCGATCTTTTCCACCTCGCTGGTGGTGTGCAGATCGATATTCAAATGCCGGCCCGCTTCCACCAGCTTGGGCGAAATCACGCACATGGAGCAGTCATTGGTGGGAAAGGTCTTGTCCAGTTGGGCCATGACGCCGCCAATGGCTGATTTGCCTTCCACCATGTGAACCAGGTACCCGGAATCGGCCAGGTCTAATGATGCCTGGATGCCGGCAATGCCGCCACCCACCACCATGACCGAGCCCACCACACTTTTTTTCGCATCGGATCGGTTTTCAGATTGCATTGAGGTCCTCATTCCAATTTTTGGGTGGTTGCCTAATTTCAATCCGCAAAGCGGAAGTTCAATTAATGTCCTGGCGCGTTGGGCTGGATCTCCTGGGACGCCCTGCGTCCGCACCGCAAGGTGTCTGGTTGAGCAATAGGTATGCCAAAATGGAATGCAAGGCCAAATTTTAATTTGATCTAACATTTCATGCTGTTATATATTTACCAAAAAAGTATGAAATTGCGTTTTGATAGGGGAGGGAGGGGGCAACTACGCCAAAATGGAACATTGTTGTTGATTAATGCTTTGATATCTGGGTATTAGAATGATGTATGCCAATTTGGAGTATTTTGATCGGGCAAATCCAAAATGGGAGATCGATTTGACGTCAACCGGTTGTGCGGTGGAATACGGCCAAGAGACTCACAGGGTTGTGAGCACGTTCTCAAACAAATCGACGAATCAACCAATACCGAATCAACAAACCCATGAATAAGATCATCCTCATCGACGACGACCGGGACTACCTTGAACTGCTGGCCGGCAAGCTGCGCGACCTGGGCTATGATCATCTGCGCCTGGTGGATCAATCGTTGGAGGCGGCCAAAGCCTTTGAAAAAGGTGAGATCTTTGATCTGGCCCTCATCGACATGACCATGCCCGACATGGACGGCATGGCCCTGCTGGAACATATCAAGAACACCAGCCCCGGCACCGAGTGCATCATGGTCACGGCCATCAACGAGGCGCGCACGGCCGTGGAGTGTCTGCGCCGCGGGGCTTACGATTATTTGGTCAAGCCCGTGGCCAAGGACGTGCTGGCCTTGACCCTGCCCCGCGCCCTGGAACGCAAGCGCTTGCTGGATATCCTGGATCTGGAAAAGGGCCAGACCCAGACCGAGCTGAACAACCCGGCACCCTTTGCCCCCATCGTCACCCAATCCCCGGCCATGCGCCGGCTTCTCAAAGAGGCCGAACTGCACGCGGCCAGCAACGTGCCCATTCTGATCACCGGCGAAAGCGGTACGGGCAAGGAGCTGCTGGCCTGGGCCATCCACAATGCCAGTCCTCGGGCGCGTTTTGCCTTTACACCCATCAACATGGCTTCGGTGTCAGCCACCCTTTTTGAAGCCGAATTCTTCGGCCACACCCGCGGCGCTTTTACCGGCGCAGCGGCCGCACGCACCGGTTTTCTGGAGCACACCCACAAAGGCACGCTCTTTTTGGATGAAATTGGCGACCTGCCCCTTGAACTGCAGGGCAAGTTGTTGCGCGTCTTACAGGAAGGAGAGTTTTCCAGGGTGGGCTCCACCGAACGGGTCAAGGTGGACCTGCGCTTCATCGCCGCCACCAATGAAGACCTGGATCGCATGATCAGCCGCAAGGCGTTTCGCAAGGATCTTTACTACCGCATCCGGGGCGGCTGGCTGCACCTGCCCCCCCTGCGCGAACGCCAGGAGGATATCCCCCTGCTGGCGGAGCTGTTTGTTTCCAAATATGCCAGCGGCGAAAGCAGTGGGACCCGCCTGAGCCAGGCGGTACTGGAACGATTGACGGCCTACAACTGGCCTGGCAATGTGCGCGAGCTCAAATCCGTGATTCAAACCGCCGCCAACCTGGCCCAGGGCAAGACCATCGAAGTGGTCCACCTGTCCGAACTTTTCCGCGCCTTGCCCAAAAAAGTCCTGTCGGTCCCAGCCCCGAACAGCGTAAAGGCCGTCCGACCCCTGGCCGAAGTGGAGAAAGAGCACATCCTGGCCCTCTACCAACAACTGGATCAAAACAAATCCCAGACCGCCAAGGCGCTGGGGATCGGGCTGAACACATTGCGGCGGAAACTGGAGGAGTACGGACTGTCTTGAAAAGTGGGGGGGTGCATCAGGAGTTTGGAGTCAACAACCACCCCAAAAGAAGTGGCTTGATGTGACCCTAAAAGGGTCCTTATAACCAAAGTTGTTGCTGCTCGTGTTTTTGATCATTGCGCAGCTGCCACCTGACTTATTTTCCGATCTTCTCTTCGTCGAGTCCGATGGTGCTCACACAATAGCCCTTAGACCAAAAGTTGCGGCCCCAATATCGCCGCTTCAACCTACCTACTCATCCGTCACACAGCCTTCGGACGCGGGTTTCACATTTTTGATGTATTTATAAAGCGTGCCCCGCGTGGCCTTATACGGCGGCGGAGTCCAAGTTTTGCGGCGGGCCGCCAGCTCTTCTACGCCCACTTCCAAGGTCAGGCTGTTGGCTTCGGCATCGATGGTGATGATGTCACCATCTTCCACCAGCGCAATGGGGCCGCCTTCCTGAGCTTCGGGCGTGATGTGGCCCACGATAAAGCCGTGGGAGCCGCCCGAGAATCGGCCGTCGGTGAGCAGGGCCACATCTTGCCCCAGACCTGCGCCCATGATGGCCGAGGTGGGGGTGAGCATTTCGGGCATACCGGGTCCGCCCTTGGGCCCCTCATAGCGGATGATGATGACATCGCCCTTGTGAATTTGCTTGGCTTCAAGCGCGGACAGCATCTGCTCCTCGGAATCAAATACCTTGGCGGAGCCGGTAAAGGCCACACCCTCCTTGCCCGTGATTTTGGCCACGGCTCCTTCGGGCGCCAGATTGCCGCGCAAAATCCGGATATGGCCCCTGGGATGCACTGGGTCGCTCAACGGCCGGATGATGCGCTGTCCTTCGCTTAAAGGCTGGATATCCGCCAGATTTTCAGCCACCGTGCGGCCGGTGACCGTCAGGCAGTCGCCATGCAGCATATTGTTTTCCAGCAAATAGCGCATCAAGGCCGGAATGCCGCCGATACGGTGCAGGTCCTCCTGGACATTTGTGCCGCTGGGTTTCATGTCGGCCAATAGCGGCACCTGGTCGCTGATGCGCTGAAAATCATCGATACTCAGCGGCACCTCCACGGCCCTGGCCATGGCAATCAAGTGCAGAACGGCATTGGTTGAACCGCCGAGGGCCGTGATGACCACCAGTGCGTTTTCAAAGGCTTTGACCGTCATGATGTCCCTGGGCTTGATATCTTTTTCGATCAGCCGCCGGATTACTTGTCCGGCCCGGCGGCACTCGGCTTTCTTCTCGGCCGATTCGGCCGGCGCGCTGGCGCTGTAAGGCAGCGACATGCCCATGGCTTCGATGGCCGAGGCCATGGTGTTGGCCGTGTACATGCCGCCGCAGGCTCCGGCCCCTGGGCAACTGTGGCGCACGATGGCTTGGCGCTGGGTTTCGTCGATAGTGCCGGCCAGGTACTCACCATAGCTTTGGAACGCCGAAACCACATCCAGCTTATGGCCTTCATGATTGCCAGCCTTTATGGTGCCGCCGTAGACCATCAGCGAGGGGCGATTGAGGCGGCCCATGGCCATCAGACATCCTGGCATGTTCTTGTCGCAACCCGGAAGGCTGATGTTGGCGTCATACCACTGGGCGCGCATGACGGTTTCAATGGAGTCGGCGATCAGATCGCGGGATTGGAGCGAATAGCTCATGCCTTCGGTGCCCATGGAAATCCCGTCGCTGACGCCGATAGTATTGAACCGCAACCCCACCAGACCAGCGCCCGTCACCCCGGCTTTGACCTGGGCCGCCAAATCATTGAGGTGCATGTTGCAGGGATTGCCCTCGTACCAGACACTGGCGATCCCCACCTGGGGTTTGTTCATGTCCGCTTCAGTCAAGCCCACGGCATAGAGCATGGCCTGGGAGGCGCCTTGGGATTTGGGAGCCGTGATGCGCGAGCTATACGGGTTGAGCGCTTTGGTCATCGGTTCATCTCCTTTACTTTTCCTCGGCGTCGATTATATATACAAATGCATTCGTCAAGCCTGCCATGCAAGCGGACCGATTCCATCACTATAGGAGCCATATCATGACCCATTTCGCTTCGGAAGCATATCTTGCCTTCATCGCCCTGGGGTTTGCCGTCGGCGCCTACGGCACATTGATTGGCGCCGGCGGCGGATTCGTGCTGATGCCTATCCTCTTATTGCTTTTTCCCGATAAAAGTCCAGAATTGCTGACCAGTATTTCACTGGCCGTTGTGTGCCTGAACGCCCTGTCCGGCTCGGGGGCCTACGCCTTCATGCGGCGCATTGACTATAAGTCCGGCCTGATCTTTGCCCTGGCAACCATCCCCGGCTCCATACTTGGAGCCCTCAACAGCGGCGGCGTGCCGCGCCGCCTGTTCGATGGGATCTTTGGCATCATGCTTCTGGCGGCCGCGGTATTTCTCAACCTGCGGCCCAATCTGGCTGAGAACAGCCGCCAGGTCTATCATCCGGACAAGCATCAGATGATCAGGCATCTGGTGGAAGCCGACGGGGTCCAGTTCGATTACGCCTTCAATCCCTGGATCGGCATTGTGATCAGCCTCTTTGTTGGGTACGTCTCAAGTTTTTTAGGCATTGGCGGTGGCATTATCCATGTGCCGGCCCTGGTTTATTTCCTGAATTTTCCCATTCATGTCGCTACGGCTACTTCCCATTTTATTCTGGTGATCATGGCCTTGACCGGCACCATCGTACACATCATCAACGGCAGCTTTGGTCATGGCGTGCACCACATGATATCGTTGGCCATTGGCGTGGTGATAGGCGCACAGGTTGGCGCCCGCTTGTCCCAGTTCCTCAAAGGGACTTGGATCGTTCGAAGCCTGGCCATAGCGTTGGGATTGGTCGGCGTACGCATTCTGATGTTGGTGATCGAAGCTAAAGTTTGATAGTTGCCCGTCAGGTCTTTTCGTCGAGTCAGGCGGCAAGACCGGCGGCGGTTCCAAAGGAGGCCTGCCATGGCGCTGCAAAGCAATCATTACTTCCACCGGTGGCTGTTGTTGTCCATAGTCTTGATTATGGCTTGCGCCACCGTGCCCATCACCGGCCGCGAAAGCCTGCAACTGGTCTCCAACAGCGAACTGGCCAGCATGGCCGATCAGCAGTACAGCGACACTTTGAAAAAGAGCAAACTCTCCAGCGACTCGGCCAATGCGGCCATGGTGCGCAAGGTCGGCATGAAGATCGCCAATGTCGGCCTGCTGCTGCCTTACAGCCGCCTGCAGGAAAGCGAAGCGGACCGCATCGGCCTGGTGCTGATGGCCATGGCCGGTTATGATCCCCGCGAGGCAATTCCCTTTTGGCAGCGCATGAGCCAAGAAGGCGGTTCCCGGCCGCCAGAGCTGCTCTCGACCCACCCGGCGCCCCAGACGCGCATCGCTGACATTCAACGTTATCTGCCCGAAGCGTTGCCTTATTATGAAAAGGCGCGGAGCAAAGGACGATTCCAACCTCTCGGTGATGGCACACACCCAGCGAATGGGATTCTACAGCGCTGGAATGCCAAAAGCTCTCTGGCCCACTACGGCATTTTGTCCGCCGACCTGGGTTCGGACTTCAACAACCAAAACCGTATAACCCGTGTTCCACCCCTGCGGCTGATCAATGGTGATTTGAGTGCTTGCGCCCGCGGCCAGGCTCGGGACGCTCACGCCGCCAGCGGGTGAGGCATACGGTTTGTCGTTGGCGCCCTTGAAGGTGTTGACATTCAGCGTCCCGCACGCGCTCGCTGAATCATTGCGGATTTCGATGGTATAGCCGTTGTTGCGAATATCGGCGCCGACCACCGTGATTTTCATGGTTGCCTGGGGCGTCGGCTGAGGAGTCGATTGGGCGCCCTGGGTTTTAAACGGCGCGGTGATCTTTTGGGGGATGGGTTTTAAAGGGGCCGGCGTGCCCTGGGAGGTTTTGTCACTCGCGATACCCATGGAGCCAAAAGCAAAGAGAATAATTACCGTAATCCATACCACCTTGCGCATTCTGCCCTCCATTTGTCGTTTGGGTTAAAATCGTCTGATAGAAGTGCTGTTACGGCCGGCTGCCGCCCCATTTCAGCTTGGTGCGCAGCACGTCAAAAAAGCTGCGTCCGGGCAGGGTGATCAACTGCACGGGCGAGGCCGCCTTGCGCACCGTGATGACATGATGCTCGTCAATGGGCAGCCCTACTTGGCCGTCAAAGGTCAGCATGATGTCGGCCGACTTTTCAGTCAATTGGATTTTGATTTGGGCCGTGTCTGGTACGATCATGGGCCGGTTGGTCAAAGTAAAAGGACAGATGGGCGTGATGAGGATGCCCGGCACATGGGGATGCATGATGGGTCCGCCGGCCGACAGCGAATAAGCCGTGGACCCGGTGGGCGTGGCCACGATCAGGCCGTCGGCCCGGTAATCGGTCAAATAGCGGTCGTTGACAAAGGTTTTGATCAAGGCCAGCCGGGCCAGGGCGCCCTTGTTGATCACTACATCATTGAGCACGGTTTCGCCGGCCACCCGATTCTGATCCTGCCACACCTCCACCTCCAGGCGCATGCGCGGCCGGGTGCTGTACTGGTTGTTGAGGACCATCTCCACGGCGGAATTGATCTGTTCTTCGCCGGCTTCGGCCAGAAATCCCAGCTCACCAAATTTGATGCCCAACAGCGGCACCTGATGGTCGCCCAGCCAGCGCACGGCGCTTAAAAAGGTGCCGTCGCCGCCCAAGACCACCACAAAGGCCAGGTCCTTGGGTGGCGGATTTTGACCAGGGCGGGCATCGGACAGAGGCGAAGCATCGCTGGCCACGCGCACCACGGCACACCCCTTGGCCTGAAGCCATTGCTCCAGCGCATCCGCGTGCTGCCGAGCCGCGGCATCCGGTTTGACTACCAGTCCGATGGTTGGGGCCATTGGATTGCTCCTTGGGTTGGAGGGCGGGTTGAATCGTTGAGCTTGCAGTCAGCTCCTGTCCGGATCAGCCCATCCCTTCGAGCTCGATCTGTGGCAAATGCTGAGGGAAAATAAAGATCCACAATGAAGACCGATTTTCCCGCAAACGTTATGCGTTATACACAAAGCAGTGATCGGGTATCAAGGATTTTGAGCGTAGATAATGCGGTGTCGGCCCAATCGCCCACGGTTGCTTGCAAAATCGGCGTGTAATATATATGACTCCCTTACGCATCCAAGCTTAAGCCTTAATGGTGGTGTCGCGGAGGAGCCAATGGATTCGCGGTGGCTTCAAGATCACTTCGACGCAAAGGAGACATAGATGAAGAATCGCTGGATAGGTGGAAGAAGCATTCCTAAGATTTTGGCTCTGGCGGTGATCGTTGCCACCGCATGCATCATGGCAGGCTGCGCGCAAAAGCAGGATGCGTCCAAAACTCAGAAAGCGCAAGCTCTGCCTCCTATCAAAATCGCGGTGGTGGGATCTCACAGCGGCGATTTGGCTTCCTACGGCATTCCCACGGTACGGGCCGCGGAGTTGGTTGTGGCCCAACGCAACAGCGTCTGCGGAGTCAATGGCCGTAAAGTAGAGCTGATCATCGAAGATGATGTGTGCAAGCCGGAAATCGCCACCAACTCCGCCACCAAGGTGGTGGGAGAGGGCGCCCAGGCCGTGCTGGGCCATATCTGCTCCGGAGCCACCAAGGCGGCTTTGGGAATCTATAAAGAATCCAAAATCGTCACCATGTCGCCGTCGGCCACCAACCCGGCCCTGACCCAAAGCGGCGAATATCCCAATTTCTTCCGCACCATCGCGGCTGATGACGCCCAGGCCAAGCTGGAAGTGGCCTTTGTCCTGGATGTGCTCAAGGCGAAGAAGATCGCCGTGCTGCACGATAAAGGCGATTATGGCAAGGGTTTGGCGGAGTTTGCCAAGAGGTTTGTCGAAGCCGATAGCCGCGGTGAAGTTGTTCTTTTCGAAGGCATCACGCCGGGCGCGGTGGATTATTCGGCCATCGTCAACAAGATCAACCAGGCCGGCGCCGAAGCCGTGATCTACGGCGGTTACCACCCCGAAGCCTCCAAGATCGTGGCCCAGATGCGCAAAAAGGCCATGACTACTTTATTCATCTCCGATGACGGCGTCAAAGACGACACCTTCATCAAAGTGGCCGGTGAGTACGCCGAAGGCGTTTACGCCACCGGCCCGGTGGACACCACCCAGAACCCCATCGCCATTGAAGCCATCGCGGCCCACAAGGCCAAATACGGCGAAGAGCCGGGCGCCTTCTACCTCAATGCCTATGCCGCCATCCTGGCCCTGATCAATGCCTTTGAAAAATCCTGTTCCACCAATTACGACGATCTGGTCAATGCCTTGCGAAGTGAATGGGTGGCCACGCCCTTGGGCATCATCAAGTTCGATGCCCGCGGCGACGCCATCGGCGTGGGTTTTGCCATGTATCAGGTTCAAAGCGGGAAGTATGTAGAAGTAAGATGAATTTCGATTACTTCTTTCAACTCTTCCTCGGCGGCTTGACCCGGGGAAGTATTTATGCCCTCATCGCCCTGGGCTACACCATGGTATATGGCATCATTGAGTTGATCAATTTTGCCCATGGTGAGATCTACATGATCGGCGCTTTTACAGCCCTGATCGTTATCGGCGTGTTGACGTTCGCCGGCTGGAACGGCACGGCCGTGCTGGTGATCGCGGCCATTGTGGCCATGCTTTATGCCGCGGCCTACGGCTGGACCATGGAGAAGATCGCCTACAAGCCGTTGCGCAAGGCCCCACGCCTGTCGGCCCTGCTCAGCGCCATCGGCATGTCGCTGTTTTTACAAAACTATGTGCGCCTGGCCCAAACCGCCAACTTTCTGCCCTTTCCCAATTTGATTCCCGACTTTGCTTTTCTAAAACCAGCGGCCCGCTTCATCCGGCCATCGGAGATCGTGATCTACGCCACCACGGCTATCGTGATGGCTGGACTGACCCTGCTGATCAAATTCACCCGCATGGGCAAAGCCATGCGCGCCACGGCCCAGGACCGGGAGATGGCTCAGTTGCTGGGCGTGGATGTGGACCGCGTCATCTCCACCACTTTTGTACTGGGCTCAGCCACGGCCGCCCTGGGCGGCGTGCTGATCGCTTCCCACGTCGGCCAGATCAATTTCTACATCGGCTTTTTGGCCGGCATCAAAGCCTTTGTGGCCGCGGTTTTGGGCGGCATTGGCAGCCTGCCCGGCGCCGTGCTGGGCAGCCTGGTGCTGGGTTGGACCGAAAGCTTTTTCACTGGTTATGTCTCCAGCGACTATGAAGACGCCTTCGCCTTTCTCTTCCTGGTGTTGATTTTGATTTTCCGGCCGTCGGGGATTTTGGGACGTAAGGCGATGGAGAAGGTGTGATAAAAGTCAGTATAAAGTTTAAAGTGTAAAGTAGTAAAGTTTTAAGTTGTGGTATTCTGTCATTTGATAACCAGATACTCTAAACTATCACCTTCATAATCGATAGAATTCCTTAACTTAATACTTTACTACTTTAAACTTAAAACTCAAACCACCAAAGCGCCATAAAAGAGCTCATGATCAACATAGGCGAAATTAAAAAATCTCTTCTCTCCGCTCTCTGGTTCATGCTGCTCACCTTTCCCATCATGGTGATCCGGGTCAATACCATCGATCACACCATCCAGTGGCGCTGGGAACGCCTGGTCTGGGTGGGCGGCGCCGTCTTTATCTTGTCCTTTGCATGGCGGTATCTGCTGCGGCGCAGGCAAGCCAGCGCCCGGCAAACCGTTATGGATATTCAAACCCGCGGCCTGGTCTCCCACCTGCTGCAGCGCCCGCGCGAGATCTTCCAGACCCCCTCGGTTCGGCGACCGGCCATGGGACTGGCCCTTGTCTTCCTGCTGGCCTTGCCCTTGATCTTCTCCTGGAACCGCACCATCCTGATGACCAATGTGCTGATCTACGTGGTGCTGGGCCTGGGCCTGAACATCGTGGTGGGCCTGGCCGGGCTGTTAAATCTGGGATATGCCGCCTTCTTCGCCGTGGGGGCCTACAGCTACGCGCTGCTCAATCACCACTTCGGCCTGGGCTTCTGGACCGTATTGCCCATCGGGGCCGGTCTGGGCGCGCTCTTCGGTATTCTGCTGGCCCTGCCCGTGCTGCGCCTGCGCGGCGATTATCTGGCCATCGTCACCCTGGGCTTTGGTGAAATCATCCGTCTGATGCTGGAGAATTGGAACGACTTCTCCTTTGGCCCCAGCGGCATCGATAATATCGCGCCGCCTGGTTTGTTCGGCCTGAGCCTGACGCTGCAGCAGACGCATACCTTCATTTACTACCTGATGATCGCCTTGACCACGCTGACGGTGGTCGTGGTGCGGCGGCTGGAGAATTCCCGGGTCGGCCGGGCCTGGGTGGCGTTGCGCGAAGATGAGATCGCCTGTCAGGCCATGGGCATCGACAAGACCAAAGCCAAACTCAGCGCCTTTGCGCTGGGTTCCACCTGGGCCGGCACGGCCGGAGTTGTATTTGCGGCCAAGCAGAAATTCATCAACCCGTATAGCTTTACCATCTGGGAGTCGATCATGATCCTGTGCATCGTCGTGCTGGGCGGCATGGGATCGATTCCCGGCGTCATGATCGGCGGGCTCATCATGGTGCTGCTGCCCGAATTGCTCAAGGAGTATGCCGATTACCGCTGGCTGCTCTTTGGCGCCATTCTGGTGCTCATGATGGTCTTCCGGCCCGGCGGTATTATCAGTGATGTGCGCAAGGCCTATGCTTTCGAAGCCGAAGAAGAGGAGCCGCATCATGGCTGATATGGCCGCGCCGGCGCTGGAAGTCTCCCAGGTCACCATGGATTTTGGCGGCCTGCGCGCAGTAGAGCGCGTGGACCTGGTGGTGCGGCCCCGTGAAACCGTGGCCCTGATCGGCCCCAACGGCGCGGGCAAGACCACATTGTTCAATTGCATTACCGGCATCTACAGCCCCACCCAGGGCCGCATCCAGCTGACGGCGGCTGATGGCCGGGTCATGGCCCTCAAAGGGCTCAAGCCCAATCAGGTGACCGAATGCGGTATTGCCCGGACCTTTCAGAACATCCGTCTTTTTCAAAACATGACCGTGCTCGAAAATGTCATGATCGGCCGCCACTGCCGCCTGCGCTCTGGCATATTCAGCGCTATTCTGCGCACCAGCGCCATGCGCCGGGAAGAAGCACAGGTAGTAAAGGAGAGCTATCGTCTGTTGCAGCGCTTTGGCCTGGCCCGCCATGTCAACGAGTTCGCTAAAAACCTGCCCTATGGCGCCCAGCGGCGGTTGGAGATTGCAAGGGCCATGGCCACCGAGCCTTCGGTTTTACTGCTGGATGAGCCGGCCGCGGGCATGAACGCCCAGGAAACCCAAGAGCTGGTGACGATGATCAATCAGCTCAAGGCCAGTGAAGGCCTGGCCATTCTGCTCATCGAGCATGACATGCGCCTGGTGATGCAGTTGTCCGACCGCATCTACGTAATGGATTACGGCAAACTGATCGCCCGGGGAACGCCGCAAGAAATAAGCCGTGATCCGGCGGTGATCAAGGCGTATTTGGGGGAAGAAGAACAATAAAGTTTTAAGTGTAAAGTATTAAGTTTAAAGTTAAGGAATTCTGCCATTGTAAAAGACATTGAAAAACAAATGAAAAAAAGTCCTTAACTTAAAACTTAATACTTTACTACTTTAAACCCTTTCAGCTTTATAACTTGAACTCAATGTCAACCAACAAAGATGCTTGAATTAGTAAATATCCACACCTACTACGGCAACATCCAGGCCCTCAAAGGGGTCTGCCTGGAAGTCAATGAAGGCGAGATCGTCACCCTCATCGGCGCCAATGGGGCCGGCAAAAGCACTACCCTGATGTCCATCTGCGGCATCGTGCCGCCGCGTAGCGGAGAGATTCGGTTTCAGGGCCGGCCGATCCATCATCTTTCCGCTAACCGGATCGTGGCCCAGGGCATCTGCCAGGTGCCCGAAGGCCGGCGCATCTTCCCCCACTTAAGCGTTCTGGAAAACCTGGATATGGGCGCTTTTTTGCGCGCCGATGCCCACGGGATCAAGGCGGATCTGGAGTATGTCTTCGAGTTGTTTCCCATTCTGGCCCAGCGCCGCCACCAGCCCGGCGGTACGCTCTCCGGCGGTGAGCAGCAGATGCTGGCCGTTTCCAGGGCGCTGATGGCCCGGCCCCGTTTGCTTCTGTTGGATGAACCCTCCCTGGGCTTGGCGCCCCTGGTAGTGAAGCAAATCTTTGAAATCCTCCGCGTCATCAACCAGAAGAACGGCACCACCCTCTTTTTAGTGGAGCAAAACGCCAACCTGGCCCTCAAAATTGCCCACCGCGGCTATGTGCTGGAAAACGGCCGCATCACCCTCAGCGATAGCGCCGACCACCTGATGGTCAATGAAGCCGTGCGCAAGGCTTATCTGGGGTTATAAGCCGCTAATACTTCTTTCCTTTTTCATCCACCATGGGCACGAAAAGCACGTCGACCACTTTTTCTTCAATGATGCGGCCCTCTTTTTTGGTCAGACGCACCAGGTTTTGGGTAAAACGATCGCCTACCGGGATCACCAGTCGGCCGCCTTCGGCCAGTTGGTTTTTGAGGGGCTCGGGGATCTTGTGGGGAGAGCAGGTGACGATGATGGCGTCAAAGGGGGCGGCTTCGGGCCAGCCCAGGTAGCCATCGCCGATTTTTACTTTGGCTTTCTGGTAGCCAAGGCTGGCGAGGATCTTTTGGGCGCCTTGGCCCAGCTCCGGGATGATTTCAATGGAGTAGACCTCCGCGCCCATTTCAGCCAGGATGGCGGCCTGGTAGCCGGAACCGGTGCCGATTTCCAAAACGCGCCGGCCGGGGCGGATATCGAGCAGGTCCGTCATCAAAGCCACGATGTAAGGTTGGGAAATGGTTTGGTCATAGCCAATGGGCAGCGGGTGATCTCCATAGGCCAGGGCTTCAAAGCGTTTGGGCACAAAGCGATGCCGGGGCACGGTGCCCATGGCGCGCAGTACTTGCGCATTCGTTATGCCCCGCCGCATGAGCTGCTCTGCCACCATGGCGCTACGCTGAGCATCGTACTCATCGGCCTTGGCCGACGGATGATCTCCAATCATGAAGATAAAGAAAAGTAAAAAAGCAGTAATAATTCTATATATGGAAGACATCATTGCTTCCTGCACAAGGTTCTGGGTAAACCGCGGTGGGAATCCAGTTTTCTTATGTCCAATCCCGCCGGATGCCCGCCGCAGTTTATCCCGTATTTTTGCGGGGCGGGCCTGACGAAAGAAATACCCTGATTCCCGAGAGCCATATTCTCGCACAAAACCACGAAGTTTAAGTAATACCTGTGTCCCTTAGTCCCTCAGTCCCTTAGCTCCTTAGCCCCTTTCTCAACGGCCCCTGGCCGAAAAGAAAATGATGGATCCAATCCAGCCCCAGGGCCAGCAGCGCAGTGTCGCTGTGGCGCACGGCCGCCAGGCGTTCCAGCGGCAGGTCTAGGCGGTTTAAGAAGCTGCTTTCAAAAACAAATCTTCGGAACGTATCGATGTTGTAGCTGGCCATGAAGGCCATTTTCATGGCCGGGCTGTCCAGGCCCTGAGGGCCGAAAGGGGTGGTTTGAAACCGGGCGGCCAGGGGGGCCCACAGGGTATTGACCTGGTTATATTCTTCCATCTGCTGGTCAGCCATCCACTCCTCGGCTCTAGGTCCGCTGCTCTTGATGTCCACAGCAAGGTGTGATTGCTTAAAGGGTGGCGGTGATCATTTTTCATTTTTATAACCGTGAATTTGATTCTATAGATTGAAGTGAAATGAGGACCAAGTCAAATCCTGATTTTAAAGAACATCTTCTTCAAAAAACCGAGTGCCCATCCACAAATTGCGTGGATGGGCACAGAGGATAAGTCTAAATGAAGAAATAATATTAAGGCATTACAGCCCGCCGAAAGAGGCTTCGTCGATCTCCACGGCCGCGGCGCTGCCCTTGGCAATGGCGTTCATGGTGCCCAGAGCTCCCGGCAGAACGGTGTTGATGAAGAAATCGGCGCTCTTGATCTGGCCCTTGTAGAAGGCCACATCCTTCTGGGCCGCTTTGGGTAGTTTGGTGGCCGCCACCTGGGCGCGCCACAGCAGCATCCAGGCCATGATGATGTCGCCGGTGGCATTGAGGAACGGCGTGGCGTGGGCAAAGGCGGTCTTGAACTCGGCCGACATGGCGCGTTTGCCCATGATCATGGCCACTTCGCCCAGGCGGTGGACCGCGGTCTGGAACTCATCGGCCATGGCCTTCAATCCTTCGGTCTCCTTGGCTTTCTTGATGATGCCATTCATCTGATTGAGCATGTTCATGAAGACCGCGCCGCCGTTGAGGCCCATCTTGCGGCCCAGGAAGTCCATGGCCTGGATGCCGTTGGTGCCTTCGTACAGCGAGGCGATCTTGGTGTCGCGCATCAACTGCTCCACCGGGTACTCCTGGATGTAGCCGTAACCGCCGTAAACCTGGATGGCCTGCACGCAGATATCGAAACCGCGGTCCGAGCCCAGGGACTTGATGAAGGGGGTGAGCAGCTCGGCTTCGTCGCTGCAGGCCTTTTTGACGGCCGGATCTTTGCTGCAGTGGATTTTGTCGAAAAGGGATTCGGCGTAGTAGATCATGCTGCGCAGGCCTTCCACGTAGCACTTCATCCACATGAGCATGCGGCGCACGTCGGGGTGCTTGATGATGGGCACCTGGTCCGGGGCATCCTTGGCGGAGCCCAGCTCCTTGCCTTGAAGCCGCTCGCGGGCGTAATTGACCGCGTAGAGATAGGCGCGCGAAGCGGCGAAGAGTCCCTGGAAGCCCACGTCCGTGCGCGCTTCGTTCATCATCATGAACATGATCTTCATGCCCATACCCTCTTGGCCCAGCAGGTAGCCTTTGCATTGGCCCTTGCCGCCGAAAGCCAGGGAGCAGGTGGCGGAGCCGTGGATGCCGCATTTTTCTTCGATGCCGGTGCACACCACGTCATTGGGCTGGCCCAGGGAGCCGTCGTCATTGACCCAGATCTTGGGCACGATGAAGATGGAGATGCCCTTGGTGCCGGCCGGCGCGCCTTCCACGCGGGCTAGTACCGGGTGGATGATGTTTTCGGACAGGTTGTGCTCGCCGTTGGTGATGAAGATCTTGTTGCCGGTGATCGAATAAGTGCCGTCGGCGTTCTTCTTGGCCGAAGTGGTCAAAGCGCCCACGTCGGAGCCGGCGTTGGGCTCGGTGAGCACCATGGTGCCGCCCCATTTGCCGGTGTAGAGGTTTTTCAGATAGAGTTCTTTTTGCTTCTGGGTGCCGTGCAGGTCGATCATTTTGCCCGTGCCGTGGCCCATCTGGCCGTAGGCCACCAGGGCGCCGCAGGCGCCGGAGAGATACTCGCGGGCGGCGCGGTCGATGATGTGAGGCAAGCCCTGGCCGCCCCACTCGGGATCTTCGCACATGGAGGTGAACTCATTTTCCAGCAACATTTTGAAGGGCTTGTGAAAGCTCTCAGGCACCGTGACCTTGCCGTTTTCAAAATGCACGCCGATGCGGTCGCTGTCCACGTAGACGGGCAGCAGCTCCTTGATGGCGAAGTTGCGGGCCTCGTTGATGATCATGTCAAAGGCCTTGCGATCCAACCCGGCAAAGGCCGGCTCCTTGGCCAGTTTTTCAGTGTCCAGTTGTTCGTAAAGGACAAAATCGATGTCTCTGCGGTCTGCAATCTGTTGTGCCACGGTGAAACCCTCCCTGCGTTGATGATTGGTAAGAAAATTTCCAAAACACAGCCGCATCTCAACCCTTAAGATCGGCTTGTAAACATGTTTGGTGCGTGAAGCTATAGCGACAAAATTTTATTAAAGCAATATGAACGAACGCTCATTCATTGATCGTTGGGGCGCTGATTCCGAGGGTGGGGGGAACGGCGTTTGCGCAGGTTCTGAGGACTCAATGTTCTCGTACTCGTACGCGTACTCGAAAAATATTTTAAATCATCCGAGTACGAGTACGCGTACGAGTACGAGTACGATTTGGGAAAACACCAATGGGCCGCACTCGCGACTTATACCCGGCCCCGCGAACCGCTTGCTTTGAGCCCGGCCCTAAGTTAATAAGGGTGCGTTCGCGCCGGCCATGCCAACAGATTCTAAAATAAGGAAAAAGCGGCTCATGAAAGCGATTCAGGCCAAACCCATTCAAAAAGCCATCACGGTGCAGGTGCCGGGCTCCAAGAGCTATACCCACCGTCTGTTGATTGCCGCGGCCCTGTCCGACGGCGCTTGTCGCATCCGCCGGCCCTTGCGCAGTGAGGACACCCTGTTGACCCTGGCGGCTTTGCGTCAAATGGGGATCGACATCCAGGACCAGGGCGACACGATTTTGGTCCAGGGCGGCCGGGGCAAACTCGCCGCCTGCGCAACGCCCATTGATCTTGGCAACTCCGGCACCTCCATGCGCCTGCTCAGCGGTCTGGCCATTCTGGGCCAGGGCGATTATCTCTTCACCGGTTCCAAGCGCATGCAGGAGCGGCCCATGCAGGCCCTGCTGGATAGCTTGAATCTGCTCGGCATCCCGGCCCGCTCCCAGAAAAACAACGGCTGCCCGCCCATTGTGATTACCGGCACAGCGCCCACCGGAACCAAAACCCGCATCGATTGCGGCACCAGCAGCCAGTACCTGTCGGCCCTGCTCCTGGCCGCGCCCTGCCTGCCCCAGGGCATGGTCATCGAGGTGACCAAGGGACCGGTCTCCAAGCCCTATGTGGACATGACCGTGGATATCATGGAACTCTTCGGCATCCGGTTCAAACGCCACGGCTATACCCATTTCGAAGTGCCCGGCGGCCAGACTTATCGGGCCGGGGATCATGCCGTGGAGCCGGATGCCTCCCAGGCCGGCTACTTCTGGGCCGCGGCCGCCTTGACCGGATCACACATCAAGGTTCAAGGGGTCACGGCCGGATCACGTCAGGGAGACGTTGGCCTGGCCCAGGTGTTCGGCCAAATGGGCTGCCGGGTGGAAAACGAGGCCGACGGCATTGCCGTGACCGGCGGGCCTCTCAAGGCCATCGACGTGGACATGGGCAACATGCCCGACATGGTGCCCACCCTGGCGGTGGTGGCGGCCTTTGCCCAGGGCACCACCATCATCCGCAACGTAGCCCATTTGCGGGCCAAGGAGAGCGACCGGCTGGCGGCCGTTTCCCAGGAGCTGGCCAAAATGGGCATTCAGACCAGCAGCGGTCCGGACGAGCTGCGTGTCACCGGCGGCCGGCCCCACGGCGCCGAGATCGACACCTATGACGACCACCGCATCGCCATGTGTTTTGCCGTGGCCGGCCTGAAAGCGCCGGGGGTCGTGATCAAGGATGAGGGGTGTGTGAAGAAGTCGTTTCCCAATTATTGGGAAGTATTTGAGACGTTGTATGTTTAAACGTTTAAAGTTTGAAGTGGGAAAGTATAAAGTAGGAAAGTATAAAGTTTAAAGTAGAAAAGTTTAAAGTTGAGGTATTCTATCTATTTCAGGTATGAGGGAGCTACTTTCGTCATGCCCGCGCAGGCGGGCATCCAGCGTGACAAGCGCCTAAAAACCTGGATTCCCGCCTTCGCGGGAATGACTTGTCCCCCACTTTTCATCTAACCGAGGATGGTCATTTCAAACGAGGATAGTGAAACCGAAGGGATTAAGACAGAAAATATAATCGACCGAAATCCTCAACTTAAAACTTTCATGCTTAAAACTTTAAACTAAGAACTTAACATCCACGACTCCTCGCGCCGCACCCTATTATGAAGTAAAAAGAAGCAAAAGGAAGCTATATTATGTCCAGCACCTTCGGCACCCTCTTTCGCGTTGCGACCTTCGGCGAGTCCCACTGCAAAGGCGTGGGCGCCATTGTGGATGGCTGTCCGCCCAATCTGGCTTTGAGCGAGGCTGACATCCAGGTCCAGCTCGACCGCCGGCGGCCGGGCCAGAGCAAAATGACCACCGACCGCCAGGAGGCGGACCAGGTGACCATCCTTTCCGGCGTGGAAAACGGCCGCACCCTGGGTACGCCCATCGGGCTGCTGGTGCCCAACAAGGACCAGCGGCCGGGCGATTACGCCAGCATGGCCCAGATCCCGCGGCCTTCCCACGCGGACTACACCTATCAGCTGAAGTACGGCATCCGGGCCTCCAGCGGCGGCGGCCGGTCCAGCGCCCGGGAGACCATCGGCCGGGTGGCGGCTGGCGCCATTGCCGAAAAACTTCTGCTTGAGCGGTACAACGTGCAGATCGTGGCCTGGGTCAGCGCCGTGCATGAAGTGGTGGCTGGCCCCATCGATATGGAGATAATCACCCGGGACCAGGTGGATCAGAACTTCATCCGCTGCCCGGACAAAGCGGCCGCTGATCAAATGATGGCCGCCATCAAAGCAGCCCGGGATGCCAAGGATTCCCTGGGCGGCGTGCTCACCTGCGTGTGCCGCAATGTGCCCGCCGGCCTGGGCGAACCGGTCTTTGACAAGCTCGAAGCCCTGCTGGCCCACGCCATGCTCTCCATTCCCGCCACCAAAGGTTTTGAGATCGGCTCGGGCTTTGAGGGCACGCGCCTCAAAGGCTCCCAGCACAACGATCCTTTCGTACAAAAGGGCGACCGCCTGGGCACCCAGACCAACCGCAGCGGCGGCATCCAGGGCGGCATCTCCAACGGCGAATCCATTTACTTCCGGGTGGCTTTCAAACCGCCGGCCACCATTGGCCAGGCCCAGAGCACCGTGGATTTCGAGGGCCGCGACACCGTTCTGGAAGCCAAGGGCCGCCATGATCCCTGTGTCGTGCCCAGGGCCGTGCCCATTGTGGAATCCATGGCGGCCCTGGTGTTGATGGACGGCGTTTTGCGCCAGGCGGCCCGTTGCGTCGGGAGTCTGCGGCCATGAAAGATCAACCCCACTTTAGCGCCCGCCTGGGGGCGGTGAGCGAATCCAACACCACACAGATTTTTGGCCTGGCCCAGGAGCTGCGACGCCAGGGACGCGATATCATCAGCCTGGCCGTGGGCGAGCCTGATTTCGCCACGCCCAATCCCATCATTGCCGCTACCCAGCAGGCCCTGGCCCAGGGCCGCACGCGCTATGGCCCGGTACCGGGCGAACCGGATCTGCGGGCGCGGTTGGCTCAGGGTTTTAAAGGGTACGGCCCTGATAATATTTTGCTGACCAACGGCGCCAAGCAGGCGCTCTACTCCATTTTTCAAGTGATCTGCGATCCTGGCGATGAAGTCATTCTTTCAGCCCCTTGCTGGGTCAGCTTCACTGAACAGATCAAGCTGGCCGGCGGGCGGCCGGTGCTGGTTCCAACCGATGCCGATTTTCAGATCGATCCCCAGCAGATCCGGCGGGCCGTAACGCCGCGCACCCGGGCCATTCTGGTCAACAGCCCCAACAATCCCACCGGCGCAGTCTACACCGGCGAAAGGCTGGCCGAAGTCGCGCACATCGCGGCCGACCACGGCCTGTGGCTCATCGCCGACGAAGCCTATCATGCTTATGTCTTTGATGGGGTGGGATTTACTTCCCTCAAAGAGCTGGCGGCCGATCCGCACAAGGTGATTACCGTGCGCAGCTTTTCCAAGCATTACAACATGACCGGTTTCCGCATCGGATTTGTGGCGGCCGAATCTGCGCTGATCCAGGCCCTGACCCGCTTGCAAAGCCACACCACCGGCAATGTGTGCACCTTTGCCCAGCTTGGCGCCCTGGCGGCCTTGCAAATGGAGCAGGCCGTGGTGGCCCAACGCTGCGCCAGCCTGCAGCAGCGCCGGGACCTGGCCCTTGAACTGACCCAGGAGCTCTTCCCCTGCGTTAAAGGTCAGGGGGCCTTTTATCTCTTCCCCGATGTTCGCGGCCGTTTGGGCAATGGGCAAACCAGCCAAGATCTGGCCGCGCGGCTGTTGAACGAATGCGGCGTGGCCCTGGTTCCCGGCGAAGCATTTCACGGCCCCGGTCACCTGCGCATCTCCTTTGGCACCAGCGAAGAGAATCTGCGGCGCGCATTTGAGAAGATTAAAGAGGTGTTATGATCGGATTGGTGGGCTACGGACGTTTCGGCCGCTTGACGGTGCGGCATTTGTCACCCGAATTCAAGGTGGTGGTGCATACCCGCAATGTGGACAAGGAGAGCGATATCCACGAGGCCGGCGGGCGGCTGGTGAGTCTGGACGAAGCCTGCAGCCAGAAGATCGTGATTTTATGCGTGCCCATTTCGGCCATGCCGGCCACTTTGCAACAGATCGCCCCGCTGCTTGAAGCGGGCACCATCGTGGCCGATGTCTGCTCGGTCAAGGAGCGGCCGGCCCAGTGGATGCGCCAATACCTGCCGGAGTCGGTGGATATTCTGCCCACCCATCCCATGTTCGGCCCGGACAGTGCGGCCAAATCCCTGGTGGGCCACAAGATCGTGCTCTGCCCCGAACGTATCGCCACTCACCGCTACCAGCGCATCAAAGCATGGCTCAAGCAAAAGGGCTTGATCCTCATCGAAACCACGCCATCGGATCATGATCAGAAGATCGCCGTGAGCTTGTCTTTAACCCACTTCATTGGCCGGGCTCTGGCCAAATTCGGGGCCCCGGCTCTGGACATCGACACCGAGGGGTACCGCCGCCTGCTGCACATTCTGGGCGTAGTCAACAACGACACCTGGCAACTCTTCGAAGACATGCACCGCTACAATCCCTATGCCCGGGAAAAACGCCAGGCCTTCATGGCCGCCATGGCCAACATCCATGAACATTTGGATGAGATTGAGAAGAAGAAGTAGGGAGCCGTTGGCCCGTTAGCCCGTTGGCCCGTGGCCCGTGTGCCCGTTTGGTGGTCTGCGCATTTGTAATCGTCTTATGTCTGGGACTCAACTTTTCGGCTTCAAGCTTGGCTCAATCCCGATGCGCTGCGTGTAAGACGTACACCGCACTCGAATACACCGCCAAACAGGCAAACGGGCACACGGGCCAACGGGCCAACGGGCAAACGGGCACACGGAATCCACCTTGATTTCCACCCCAGCGATGTTATTTTTTGATTTTTTAAACAACCCCTAGGACACGCGAACAGCCATGAGCACCCAGCAACCCGAAATCATTGAAGTCGTCAAGGAGCGCAGCGAAGTGCGCACCCAGGAGCCACCCATGTACCGGGTGATCCTGCACAATGATGATTACACCACCCGCGATTTTGTGGTGGAGGTGCTGGTCTACGTCTTTCATAAATCCCCCGAAGCGGCCGTAACCCTGATGTGGCAGGTCCACCGTCAGGGTACTGGTTTGGCCGGTATCTATCCCCGGGATGTGGCTGAAACCAAGGTCAGCACGGTCACCTCCCTGGCCCGCGAGCATGGCTTTCCCCTGCGCACCACCATGGAGCCGGAACCCTAAAATCTTATTTGTTTCCGACGACTTTTCTGATATTCTTGTGCAATCTTTATGCTGGAATTTGGGATCTGGATAGGTCACGACGCATCGCCACCCCCCCAGCAGGTCAGGTCACCGTATTTGCCATGGTGTGCCCAAACCCTGCGCGCGGTGGCGTGGCCATATTCAAGTGTAGTGGGCGAAGCCAAGCACCATAACGCCCATGTACTCCTACTTTGGGTTGACCATGACCGGAACCAATAAGAAATCCTCTCGCACCTTGCTATCAGTGATCGATCTGTTTAAACGCTTTTACGAAAAATACGCTCCCGACGCCGTACTTGATGCCAGTGCCGCCAACCACTGGAAGGAGAAAGTGCTCTATCTGTTTATTCTGGTGGCGATTTCGGTGGGACTGGTTATTTTGATCCTGGGCATCCCTGGCAATATCGCCAACGAATATTGGCTAATTCAAGGGATTTGCGCGGCCGGCTATCTTTCTTGCCTGCTGATATTTCTCTTCCCCAAATCGCGGTTTGAATACCGTGCCAGTATTGCCTGCGGGTTTATTTATGGCATCGGCATGTCGGTCATTTTGACCGTGGGGCCGTTTCTGGCGTCGCGGGAGTGGCTCTTTTCCTTCAGTATCATCGCTTCCATCCTGCTGGGTTGGCCAGGGGCCATCGCCTCCATCATCATCAATCTCATGACCTGGGTGATCGTGGGCGTGTTGATCCAACACGGTTACTGGGACAATATCTTTAAGCTCGATGATGCCCTGCTCTACTGGCACATGATCGCCATCGATTTGCTTTTCATCAATATCAGCACCACCATCCTGATTACCCTGTTTTTTATTCGCCTGGATCAATCCGACCGTTCAGCAAAGACCTTTTCCCAATTGCTGCTCAGCGAGCGCAACAAGCTTTCCGAATCCAACCAGAAACTGGCCCAGGAAATTGAAGAGCGCAAAGGGATCACCAGGGCGTTGCGGGAGAGTGAAGAAAAGTATCGCACCATCCTGGAAACCATCGAAGACGCCTATTTCGAGGTCGACATGCAAGGCAACTTGACCTTTTTCAACCGGGCCTTGTGCCAGCGCCTGGGATTTAGTGAAGCCGAGTTGACCGGGATGAGTTACCGGGCCTACACCGACAAGCAAAACGCTGAAAAGCTCTATCAGGTATTCAACAAAGTCTTCACCACCGGAAAATCGAGCCTGCCAGTGGATCTGGAAGTCATCTCCAAGAGCAAGGGTATCCGCACCGTGAGTATTCTGACCTCGTTGATCTGCAACAATGAAGGAGAGGCCATCGGCTTTCAGGGGCTGGCGCGGGACATCACCGAACACAAAATGATGGAGAGCCGTCTGCGGCGGGCTCAGAAAATGGAGGCCGTGGGCACTCTGGCCGGCGGCGTGGCCCATGACCTGAATAACACCTTGTCGGGCGTGGTGAGCTACCCTGAATTGCTGCTGATGAAAATGAAGGATGCCGACCCCATGCGCAAGCCCATCGCGGCCATAAAAAAGTCAGGGGAGCGCGCCGTAGCCATTGTGCAGGATCTCTTGACCCTGGCCCGCCGCGGCGTGGCCGTCAAAGAGGTCACCAACCTGAACACGATCATCACCGAATATCTGCAAAGCACCGAATTTCAAACCTTGCAAAACTTTCATCCCGGAGTTGAAGTCAAAACCCATCTGGATCCCTTTTTGCTCAATCTCTCCGGCTCGCCGGTACACCTGACCAAAACCGTGATGAATCTGGTGTCCAACGCGGCCGAAGCCATTAAGGAAAACGGCCTGATCACCATCACCACCGAGAACAAGTGGGTAGAAACCAAGACGGTGCAGGAAGAGAACATGCCGTCCGGCGATTGCGTCGTATTTTCCATTATTGACACTGGCGGTGGAATTGCGCCCGGCGACATCGACAAAATCTTTGAGCCCTTCTTCACCAAGAAAGTCATGGGCCGCAGCGGCACGGGCCTGGGCATGGCGGTGGTGTGGGGCACAGTGCAAGATCATGGCGGTCACATCGACGTGAAAAGCACGGCCGGCCAGGGCACGACGTTTACTATTTATTTTCCAGCCACCCGGGAAGCTTTGCCCGCCGAAGAGCCGACCTTGTCCATCGATAATTTCAAGGGCAGCGGGGAGAACGTGTTAATCGTCGATGACGTGGAGACCCAACGGGAGATCGCCACGGCCATGCTCATAACATTGGGGTATACGCCGGCCGCGGTGAAAAGTGGTGAAGAAGCAGTAGAATATCTCAAGACCCGAACCGTGGAGCTTGTGCTGCTGGATATGATCATGCGGCCGGGCATCGATGGTCTTGAAACCTATAAAAGAATCCTGGCCCTGCATCCCGGCCAGAAAGCCATCATCGCCAGCGGATTTTCCGAAACCGAACGGGTCAAGGAAGCACAAGCCCTGGGCGCCGGCACCTATATCCGCAAACCCTACTCCATCGAACGCCTGGGCCTGGCCATCCGAAAAGAGCTGATGAAGAATCAGCAGGGCCCGCGGCTGGCGGCGAGCGGGGGATAGTGGAAAGATTACAAGCCTTCTTTAGACTACATGACAGGGGAAAAGAATATTTGGCCCTTTAGCGTCTCGTCAGGGACCGGACAAATTCCGTCACCAATACCGCCAAGACCTCGAACTCCACAAACTGCGTCGCATTCACATCGAATAACAACGTGGCCCTGGCCGGAAACTCTTCGTCGCGATCATAAAAGATAAGCTGTAGAAAAATATGCGGCAGCGGTTCAAAAATCAGACTCAACGCGCCTAAGCCGGCTTCGCCACCACGGCGTCCCCCAAGATCAGCCGCCGTTTGCAATAGTTCCGAAACGCGGCCCGCGAAGCATTTGATAATGGGAAGCTCCAAGGCGCTGCCGGAATAGCTGCTGGCCTTGAAAAGAGGGCCCGCAAGTTCCGCGAAAGTGACAAATTTGCCGGCCGGCCGGGAGCCGCTGGCATTCAGAAGATAGTGGATAATCACGCTTCCTAGGTTGTCGCTGAACCGTCTGCCATCCGATCTTCTTACGCCGTCATTAGATGCAAGAAATACCGCACCCAATGTTTGGACAATTACTTCCCCCGCATCATTGAGCGCCAGACCGAGATTTCTTGCGGAAGCAGGAAGGTCCGCGGTTTTGAGGCGAGCGAGGAGATCTTTGTAAATCTGGTTATATCCCACAATCTGCCAAAAAAACTATTCAGAGGTTGAAGTCTTCCCCTCAACAGGCAATTCAGTCGGCGCTGGGCATCTTCTGCTTGCCGGTCATGGTGTCGAAGACAATTTTGATGACCGCGGTGTTGGCGATGCGGTGATCGGGGTAGTCATAGGTTTGGTCCGAGTAGTGGGCCATGATGACATCCAGCCCCTTTTTCTTCTCGTCGGCATCTTCCAGAATAGCGGCGCGGCCAAAGGCGATGACGCTTTGAAAGTATGCGCCCCAGTCGCAGGCCTTTTCGCCGGTCACCAGGGTCATGCCGATATCAAATTGGACGCATGCCTTGGGATTTTTCTTCAGGATATCCATTTTGCGGCCCTGCAATGCGCCGTGGAAGTAAAGGGCGCCGTTCTGGTAGCCGAAGTGTACCGGTATGACATAGGGTTGATCGTCATCCACCAGGCCGATATGGCATATTTGGGCCTGGTGGATAATTTCTTCCATGGCGGATCGGTCAGTGATTTCTTTGTCTTTTCTGCGCATGTTGGTCCGTTTGCCCGTTGGCCCGTTTGCCCGTAAAAGCCGTTCACGATTGTACATCTACCCAAAAAAGTAATCGATCAGAAGTATAATTTGAAAAAATCCCTAATAATGGTGATATCCTTCCGTAGCCAACGGGCAAACGGGCAAACGGGCGACGGGCTAACGGGCGACGGGCAAACGTCCCCCTAAAGCAGTTGCCGATAAAGCCCATCCACCTCCATGGGGTCGGTCACCTCACGGGCGTTGAAGAGAATGGCCGTATCCGCTACGGCGTGGATGGCGGCTAGGGCCAGGTCGTCGGCCGTGACGCCCACATCGCGCAGGCGCGTGGGATGGCCGGAGATCTTCATCAGTTTTTCTACCGCGTCGGCGGCGGCCAGGGCCGCATCGCGCGGGGCCAAGGCGGCAGTATTTACGCCCAGGCCCTGGGCCGCCAGCACGAGCTTATCGGTGGCATGATCCACATTAAAGCGCATCACGGCCGGCAGCACCAGCCCGCAGGCCGCGCCATGGGGTACGTTTTTAATCATGCCCAGGGTGTGGGCCATGGCATGGGCCAGCCCCACTTGGGCGGTACAGAAGGCCCAGCCGGCCAGGGTGGCGGCCACCTGCAGATTGAGGCGCGCCTCCTCGTCGCGGCCATTGGCAATGACGCGGGGCAAGTTGGCGGCGATTAACCGAATGGCCTGCAGGGCATGGCCGTCGCAAATCAGGTTGGACATGGTGCTGGTCAAGGCTTCAACCGCATGGGTCATGGCATCCATGGCCGTGGTGGCGGTCAATCCCGGCGGCAAGCCCATGGTAAAGCGCGGGTCCAGGATGGCCACGTCGGGCGCGATAAAGGGATCGACCAGATAGGCTTTGCGGCCCGCGCTCTGGCTTTTGATCACGGCGATATCGGTCACCTCGCTGCCCGTGCCCGCCGTGGTAGGGATGCAGATGTGCGGCGTCTGGCGCTCGGTCAGACGCATCAGGGCCAGATGATCGTCGGCCCTGCCGCCGTTTTTAAGGGCCACGCACACCACCTTGGCCGTGTCGATCACGCTGCCGCCGCCCACGCTGACAATGCACTGCACTTGAAGATTGCGGGCTATCTCGGTGGCTTTGTCCACGATGCTCAGGTCAGTATCCTGGGCCACTTCGTCAAAAACGCCCACGCAAAATTCTCCCAACGCTTCCTGGACCATCTTCACCAATCCGGCCTGGCGCACGCCGGGATCGGTGATGATCAGGGCCCGGCGAGCCTGGAAACGCGTCACCTCGCGGCTGATGGCCGGCAGGGCGCCATGGCCGGCAATTACATGGGTGGCGGCTTTATATTCGGTAAACTTGACCCTGGGATCATCGGAGAACATCTTCATGCTCATGTTGCTTTGATGATCGGCGCAGGCGCTGACATGTAAGCGCTTGATCTGGACATATTCCGAAAGCCCGCTCAGGCCGAACTCCCGGCCAATGCCCGATTGCTTGTAGCCGCCAAAGGGGCAGAAATCGCCGAAGGCGTGGAAGGTGTTGATCCACATGGTGCCGGTCTTGATCTGGCGGGCGATGCGCTCGGCCCGGGCATTGCTTGAGGAGAAGACGCCGCCGGCCAGTCCATAGATGGAGTCGTTGGCAATGGCCGCGGCCTCTTCGTCGCTGTGGACTTTAATCACGCACACCACCGGCCCGAAGATCTCTTCCTGGGCTATGCGCATGCTGTTTTTTACTTCCGCGAAGATGGTGGGCTGGAAGTAAAAGCCGCCGTCCAGGCCAGGCACTTGGGCGCGCTGGCCGCCGGTGACGAGCTGGGCGCCTTCTTCCTGGCCCAGCCGCACATAGCGTTCCACCGTGGCGCGCTGGGCCGCGCTGATCAGGGGGCCGATCTGGGTTTTGGCATCCAGTTGATAGCCGATGCGCAGGCTCTCGGCGCGGTTTTTCATGCGCTCCAAAAATTGGTCATAAATTTTGCCGTGCACCAGCACCCGGGTGCCGGACTCGCACACCTGGCCCTGGTGGAAGAAGGTGCCGAAGATCGCGCCCTCCACGGCCAGATCAAGATCGGCGTCGTCGCAAATGATGTTGGCCGATTTGCCGCCCAGCTCCAGGGTGACTTTCTTGATGGAGTCGGCCGCCATCTTCATGATCTGGCGTCCCACTTCGGTGCTGCCGGTGAAGGAGATTTTGTCCACATGGCGGTGGGTGCACAAATGCTGGCCCAGGCTGCCGCCCGGCCCGGCCACGATGTTGATGACGCCCTTGGGAATACCGGCGGCATTGGCCGCCTCGGCCAGAATCAGGGCGCTGATGGGCGTATTGGTGGCCGGCTTCAGAATGATGGTATTGCCCGTGGCCAGTGCCTGGCTGACTTTCCAGAATGCCATGTAGAGGGGAAAGTTCCAGGGGATGATGGCCACGCACACGCCCATGGGCTCGCGGCGGATATAGTCCCGGCCGGGCGCGAAGACATTGCCCGAATAGGGGATCTCTTCTTCCCAGGGAAAACGCGTGGCCGCGAAATGGGCGTAGTTGCGCACCATTTGGGCCCCCATCAGGGGCCAGTATTTGGTCAGTCCCAGCACCTGGCCCGAATCCATGGCTTCGGCGATGATCAGCCGCAGGGCCTGCTGGGTCACCTGGTCGGCAAAGGCATTGAGCCGTTCGGCCCTGGCCGCCGGCGAAAGTCCGCTCCAGACGCCACTGTTAAAAGCGCGCCGGGCCGCCTCAATGGCCCGCTCCACGTCGGCGGTACCGGCCTCGGCTATTTTGGCGGCCGGCAGACCGGTGCCCGGATCAATGGATTCAAAAGTGCGCCCATCGGCCGCATCCACGAACTCCCCATTGATGAACAGTTTATACTCTTCCATCGGCGCTCCCCTCCTTTTCGCGTTGAGGCGTTACCACCCGTGGTAACAGTGAGGCCCTGAGCCGGTTTCGGTGCCCCAGGGCTGATTGGCGACTCCCCCTGGTTGGGGGTTGGGCCGCGGCTATCAAGTCACCTATCTTAAGGGTAGGGAATAATGGATGTCAATTCATTGGATGGAGGCGGGCGTAAGTAAAGCTGTTGCACGGCCTTCTCTTCGGTGTTTATTCAAATCGTACTCGTACTCGCAAGCGTACGACCTGTGTGAAGCAACTGCCGTGACTCACACTCGATGGAGGCATCGATTGAGGGCCTGGAGCCGAAATCCGATCGGCTCTACGGTAATGACATTCAGGGCAGCATAGTTCTGTTCCAGGCGGAAGAGATGGGCCAGGGGCAGGCCCAGCACATGGCAGAGAAGCACTCGATTGACGCCGGCATGGCCCACGATGAGGATATTGCCGGAGGTGTCCGATAGGATTTGTTGAAAGATCGGCACGACCCGTTGGCCCAGATCGCCAAAGGATTCGCCGCCGGGTGGGCGGAAACCAACCGGGTCCTGGCCGCGCTGTTCAAAGCCCTGGGGATCTTCGCGGCGCACCTCTTCAAAGGTGCGGCCCTCCCAGGCGCCCAGGTGGATTTCCCGCAGTTCGGGCAGGGCGTGGATTTGCAGGGGGCAGTTGACTGCGACCAGTTCGGCGGTTTGCCGGGAGCGCCGCAGGTCGCTGCAAAATACGGCCGATAATTCCGCCGCGCTGAAAAATGGTTGCCACTTTTCGGCCTGGTCAATCCCCGCCGGGCTCAGGGGCGGATCACTCCAGCCGATGTAGCGCTTGCCGCCCGGGGCCGCGGCCGGTTCGGCGTGGCGAAGAAGATAAATGGCGCGTGAGCTGAAGTCTGCAGATTGCTGTTTTGCCATAGAATCCAATCTGGCCTTATTGATTATCGTGCACGGGGAAGCATTTCAGAAATTGTTGGTTTTTCCGCCCGTTAAAACACCATGAAGAGCGTGAAGATCATGAAGTCAAAACTTTAGCATGTACATCTTCTTCATGTCCTTCTTGCTCTTCATGGTTATCCCAATTATAAATCTCCTTGAGCCACAAATTTTCGTTAGCGCGCATTCAATTTGCTTATGAAAGAATGGTCTGCACTTTTCTTCCAGTCATACGCTCCACCTTTTCATAAATCCAGCGGGCCATCTGGAAGCGCCGCTGGATGGCCTGGCGGGCCGCCTCATCGGTGCCGTACTTGGCCAGTTTGCGCGCCAGGCGCTCATCGAGGCCGGCCGGATGGGAGCCTTCCAGCAGCTTGTCGGCCAAATAGACGATCTGGGCTTCATCCAACGGCGCTTCCGGCGTTGTTTCGATATCCATGTGAACCCGCACCACTGCCGCAATCCTGGGGTAATCAAGCTGCTCCAACAGGTTGGCGCCGGCCTGGGCATGGTGCTTTTCCATCTTGCCGATATCGTGCACCAGAGCAGCGCAGCGGATCAGATTCAGTTCCAGCGATCCGCCCGCTTTGTTGACCGCGGCGGCCAGCGCGTCAGCTACATTGGCCGTGGCCTGGCAGTGAAACCATACAGGTTCAGGGACCCCGACCACCTGGGTCATCAGCGCCCGGCACTCTTCGGGACTGGGAAGATCTTTTTGCGCAAGATTTGAAACCGTTTTCTGATACTCTTCTTCAGTATCCAGATCCACCAAAATGGATTGATCAGCCACCAGTATCTCAATGGATGAAACCTTGTGGCCGGCCCAAAACCCCCGCAGTCCGTCCGGGCCGGGCCACTGGAAAATGGCCGGCGCCAGGGCGGCCGGCACCAGAGGCGGATGGCCGCGCAGGCCGTCAAAGGCCGGATGGATCACGGACTGGCCATGATCATGGAAAGAAGTCATAAGCGCAATGATCGTACTTCGCCTCACGAAAGCGATATCCACCGGATGCACGAAAAAGCCGCGACAGTCATTGGGCAGCGCGCTCAGTCCGGTCCGCAGCGAAGAGAACATGCCCTTGGCATAGGCCGGGTTCACAATGCAGCGCACGCCCAGCGATTGAAGCACGGTGTCTAATGCTTCAGCCTTATGTCCGGTCACCACGCAAATATCTTCGATGCCGGCCGAGCGGTAGAGCATGACGACGCGCTCCACAATGGTCGTCGGCCCCAGCGGCAGCAGCGGCTTGAAACGCCCCATACGGCCGGAAAATCCGGCGGCCAGGATAATGGCGGATAAGTGTTCGGTCATGGTTTGCCACCGCGCTTGCGGTTATTGATTAAAAGCATATTCAGTAAACCGTAGGGTGCGCTTCGCACACCACAAAATGCGGTGCGCGAAGCGCACCCTACTTTAGACTTTTCACTTTAGACTTCCCACTTCTTCTCACCGCAACCATCTCCCCCACAATGCTCACCGCGATCTCTTCCGGTGTTTCAGCGCCGATGTTCAGGCCGATGGGCGCATGCACCCGCCGCAGATCTTCTTCGCCGAAGCCTTCGTTCCTCAGCCGGTGGAAGATGGCGTCGCGCTTGCGGCGCGAGCCGATCATGCCGATATAACCGGCCTTGGTGCGCAGGGCCTGGGCCAGCACCACCTTGTCGTACAGATGCCCGCGGGTGACGATGACAATATAGCTGCTTTGATCCACCTCAAATCCGGCAAAGGGATTTTCGAAATTGGCCAGCACGCGCACCTGATGAGCGTCGGGAAATCGATCGCGATTGGCAAACTCGGCCCGGTCGTCCAGCACAATCACCTGGAACCCCAGCAGGGCGGCCATATGGGCCGTGGGTTGGGCCACATGGCCGGCTCCCAGAATGTAGGCGCTTTCCGGCCGGTGAATCGGTTCCAGGATTAAGAAGTAATTCTCCGACTCAATCGATGTCATGGCCCTGGCCTTCCGGCCGGCCCTGACCAGGTCCGCCACCGCCGTGGGGGTCAGTGGTAGATAGCCCTCCACCGAACCATCGTCGCGGATCAGGGCATGATGAATTTGCGCAATCTCCTGGCCGACGCGGCGGATGGCGATCACCAAGGCCCCTTCCGTGGATTGCGTCAGCATACGGTCCCACTGCGCCAGCAACGCGATATTCTCCGGCAGGGGCGCGATGGGATCGAGCAAAATTTCCAGGCCGCCGCCGCAGATCATGTCCATGCTGGCCACATCGGCATGGCCCAAGTCAAAGCGTTCAAAGCGCGCCTGGCCCGACGGCAGCAGGGCGCGGCTTTGGGCGATCACCTTGGCTTCCAGCAAACCGCCGCCGATGGTGCCGGCATAGCGGCCGTCAGCTCCGATGATCATCTGGGTGCCGGCGGTTCGCGGCGTCGACCCCTGTTGGCTGGTGATTTTGGCCAGCACCAGGGGCATTCCTTGATGGAGCCATTGCAATGCGGTTGACGCAAGGGTCTTCATATGCATTTCTCCTTCATCATGCGCTTGACCGGCGGCGCGGCCGATCCCGGCGCCAATTCTACTTCAATGGGGTCCACGGTCAATAGCCCTTTGGCCGCGGCGGTTCTGATGGCTGGGATCTGGGCGACCTCGCCCGCGGCCCGTAAGGGCAGCCGGCGGTCCTCCTTGTTCGCCATTAAGGTAATTCGCAAATGATCATCGCTGTTTTGGTGCTGGACTACTACTCGATAGTCGAGAACTTCCGGCAAAGCAAAAAGGACTTCATCCAAATGGGTGATGCTCAGCGCCAGGCCATCGGCCATGGCGAGCTGTTCCTGTCTTCTGCCGCGCACCCAGGCCATGCGCCGCAACGCCGAGCCGCAGGGGCAGGGGGCTTTGATCCAGGCCGCCAGATCCCCGGTGCGATAGCGAATAAGGGGCATGGCCCGGCGGCCCAGGGTTGTGAAGACCACTTCGCCCTCCTGGCCGGAAAGCACTGGGCGCTGCGTGGCTGGGTCAATAATCTCGAAATACAAATCCGCTTCGCGCAGATGATACCCCTCATGGGCCGCACATTCCACGCCGCCGCCATAGCCCATCTCGGTCATGCCGTAATGCTGAAATGCGTCGCAGTCCCAAGCGTGCTGGATGGCGGCCACAATGGACCGCGGCACATAATCGGTGCTGAGCAAAACGCTGCGGATCCGCTCCCGGCCCAGGTCAGCGCCCTGGGCATGGCGCGCCAGGGCCAATACTTGCGCGGGAATGCCCACCAGGCTGTCAATGTGCTGTTCTTTGATGATCTGAAGCACGAGGCCGGGGTCCGCCACCGGGCCATGGACAATTCCGATGACTTCCATGCGGGCCAGCCCCCGGCGCAGCAGATCGCCCACGCTGTCGGGTAGTTCTCCGGGCAGCAGAATCAATACACGCTGACCGGGAAGAACCAGGGTAGACATGCCGTGATGGAAGAAATCAATGGTGGCCTCCAGATCTTCCTGGCTGAAGAAGATGCGCTTGGGCTCGCCCGTGGTGCCCGAGGTGCGCAAGGTCACGGCGCGGGCCACGGCGCTCTGGGAGACACAGAGCAGTTGCAGCGGTTCGTCGCGCAGGGTCTGGGAAGTAGTAAACGGCAGGGTGGCGATTTCTTCCAGGCGCGTTAGTCGCGGGGCGAATCGTCCCGCCCCCTGCCGCTGGTAGAACGGGCTGTGGGCCGCGGCAAAGGCCAGCGTCTCGTTGAGCCGCGCCAATTGCCAGGCGGCCAGGCATTCGCTGTTCAACGCGCGACCCTTTGGCAGGCCGATACGGGCGCTGATCCAGGCATCCAAAGGTGTGCGCGCCGGGGCGGTCATGGCCGGTACAGGGCGCGGCCGTCCGCGGCCGTCAGATTGTAGAGACAAAATGGGATCAGGCGGCCATCGCCGGCCAGCACATGGATGCAGCAGCCTTGCACCCGTTCCAGATCCAGGTTCCAGACATCCTGGAAGGCCATGGCTGAAACGCAGAAGGTGCGCGATTGGGCCGCGGCCAGAAAATCGTCCAAGGAGATAGAATTCTTTGGGGAAGTATTACTGCTTTCTGGAATCTTCTCTTTACACGCGCATGAAGGCCCGGAGGCGGCGGTACTGCCGGATAACGGCGCGGCCCACTGCCGGGCGACAAAGTCAATGGCCCGCCGGGCGCCTTCTTCGGCCTTGATGGGTGCAACGCTTTGGCCGGCCATGGGCAGGGGGTGCAGGGGCCTGGGCCGGCCATGTTCGGAAAGCAGATACTGGGCATGAAAGGAGCACAGGGCATGCTCGCATCCCGGCGGCCGGAAATGTTCGACCTTGAACCAGCCGTCGCTCTGGGTCTCGATGGCGTGCATCAGCTCAGGCAGGGTCAGGCGCCGGCTGTCAGTGGGCCGGCCCGGATGGCGGCCGAAATAGCTCATGGGCTGGAAGTGCACGCCGCGCACCGCGGGATACCAGGCCAGGGCCGCCTCAAGGATAGCACCCACCGCATGGGTGTTGACGCCCGGCACCAGGGTGGGCACCAGCACCACGCCCAGGCCGGCCAGGGCGCAGGCCGCCACGGCCGCCTGTTTGATTTCCCACAAGGCCCGGCCGCGCAGCCAACGGTAGACATCGTCGTTGACCCCATCGAACTGCAAAAATACTGAAGCGGCGCCCGCATTCTTGAGGGCTTGGGCATAGCCGGGTTCGCGGGCCAGGCGAAGGCCGTTGGTGTTGATCTGAATGAACTCGAAACCGGCCCGGCGGCCCAGCTCCACCAGCGCGGGCAGATCGTCGCGCAGGGTGGGTTCGCCGCCAGAAAGCTGGATATTGGCGCCTGGGCTGGTTTGGCCCAGCCGCTCGAACCAGCCGGCCACGACCGCCGGGGACGGATCGTCCCCCTTAGGTCCGGAGGCGGCGTAGCATACCGGGCAGCCGAGGTCGCAGCGTTGGGTCACTTCCAGAATCACGGTGCACGAGCGCTGCGCATGCTTCGGGCACAAGCCGCAGTCAAAGGGGCAATCTTGCTTCGCTCCGTGTTCCGCCTCAGCCGGTCGGGAGGAGAGCTTGGGCCTATGCCAGCCGGCCATAGCCGGTGCGCCCTTCCAGATCACGGTCTGAAAGAAGCCATGGGCCGCGCAATGCTTCTCCAGAAATACTTCCTGACCGCGCCAAACCCTTTGGGCTGGAATGCGCGCCAGGCAGATGGGGCAAAGACTTTGGGTGGGATATTGGCTCATGCGAATACTACGCTATTTCCAAGATATTCTCACTACAGAGAACACAGAGGCCTCAGAGGAGAGATAATTCTTTTCTCTGAGCCCTCTTCTCTATGGTGACCTTTTATAAAATACATGCCAAATATTTCCGACCTTGTGTACCGCAATTCAGATCTCCAGACCATTGGCCGCCAATATCCCCATGACTTTGGCATAGGTCTCGGCCACGATGGCGCTACAGGTCTGGCGGGCCGCGGCCGGGCCGTTCTCTCCGACAATGACTTCACAGGCAATGCCGCCATGGGCCTGGCCCACGCGGTTCATGAACCAGTCGGAGAGTTCCTGGAGCATGCTGGATAGAATTTCCACCGGTCGTTCTTCGGCGCCTTCGCTTTTGGCCAGATAGGCCAGCAGGCAACTGCCGCCGGTCCAGGCGCCGCAGGCGGCCTGGCCGGTGCCGCACCCGTACGCCAGGCCGGCCATGGCGCGCACCAGACCGGGGTTGGTTTCATGTCTGTCTTCCAAGCCTAGGAGCAGGAGAATTTGGGCGCAGCTATATCCTTGTTGGCCCCAGCGCAACATGCGCAGCATCAGATCGTTCATTTTTTCGCCACCATCAGATAGTATCCCGGTCGTCCGTTTCCATGGGAAGTACATCCCAGCCCCGCCCTGGCCCGGAAGGTCTCCAGGGAGCCGTAAGCCCAGACCAGTTGGGCGGCCAGTTGTTTGAGCAGCGGGGAGTGGTCTTCGAACACCACGACCTCAAAACCCGCCCCAGTAACGCCCTCCAACAGCGTATCACGATCCACGGCGCCGGCCAGGCAGCAACGGCCGGGGGCGCTGAATAACTCGTCTTCCAGCTGCCCAGCGCGGGCATAGAGATCCGACACCACCAGAAGTCCACCCGGGGCCAGGGCGCGATGCCATTCGGCCAGCGCGGATTTGGGCGAAGAAAGCAGGGAGAGCACACACTCGCAAAAGATCGCTTGCAGCTTCCCGTCAGCCACGGGCAGCATCTCGGCCGGGCCCTGGACCAGCGGCGGGCAACCCGGTTGCGCCCGTCCTTCGGCCAGCAACATCCAGGAGAGATCCAATCCCATGGCCCGCAGTCCGTGGCTTTGGCGCAGATGAGCGACCGTGGCGCCGCCGCCGCAGCCCACATCCAGAACCCGCGCCCCGGCTGTCAATCCGCAAAGCGCCAGGGCGCGTTCGGTCAAGGCCAACCCGCCTGGCCGGATGGCTGGTCCGGTAACGGCGCGTAGGGCCTGGGATTCGTATAAGTTGGTTGATTGTTTCATCGGCAAAGACAGATGCATAAAAGAGTTTGAAGCTCTAAGTGCAAAATTTAAAGCAAAGGAATACTTTCTTTTTACTTTTCAAATCGCTACAATCCTTAACTTAAATCTTAACACTTTAAACTTTAAACTTCTCTATTATCCTATTTATCTTCCAAAATCTTTTCTACCTCCGCCATCTTTCCCAATGCCAAACCCTCCGGCACCAGCACCTGGCCGCATTGCCTACAACGGGGCATATCGGTGGTGAAGCTGTTCTCCATGTAGGTGACGGTCACTTGACCCATTTCCAGGGGACGGTCACAGGCCGCGCACCGCCAGGATAGTTCTTCGCTCCAATCTTCGGTGGTTTTCATGATTTGACTTCCATCCGGTGGCAATAGGCATTGAATACTTCAAAGCCTTCTTTGATCGGCGCATACTCCACCCAGAAGGTCACATGCCGGGGCCGGAAAGCGGCCCGCAGGCGGCCGGTGACCGGATGGCGCAGCCTGGGCCCGCCGGCTTCGGCCCGGGCGATGGTCTGCTGAAGATCTTCTTCGAGAATTCGGCGCTCATCCAGGCGCTTGCGCACTTCAGCGGAGATCATCAAGTTAATTTTGGCATAATTCGCTCCGGCCACCGGAGCCTCGCTCCACACTTTTTCCAAAAGCATTTGCTTCAAGCGGGCGCGGTTTTCCCGGCGTTGGGACCAGCCGGGCCGGGGCCGGGCCGCCGGATCGGACTCGCCCGCCGGGGGGAAGATCAGATCCAGCAGGTGCAGCGCGCGTTTGCCCACGGCCGCCAGCCGGTCGCGGCACATGGCGCAGTAGGTAAGATAGTCATGCGCGCTGAGGGCTGCCCGGCGGCGGGTCACCTCCTGGGCCAGGCTTGGATTGGCATTGGCCATCAGGCCGCCGAAGCCGCAGCATTCGGTCAGTTCCTGGCCCAGCGGCAACTCTTCGGCCGCGATACCCGCGGCGGCGAGCACCTGGCGCGCGGCCGTTTGAAGGTGGAGGGCTTCGCGCGTGGTGCACGGATCGTGAATGGCCAGGCAAGCGCTCGGGGAAGTATTCGGGCTTTCCGGCAAGCCGACGGCCGCCAGGGTCTCCCACACCGATTGAATCGGCACCTGGGGCCGCAGTTCGCGAAACATCTGATGGCAAGCGGAGCAGGCCAGCAGGAATTGGGGGCGGCCCATCTCTTCCCATTGTTTTTGCCACAAATTTAAGATCTTTTCGCTCTCTTCCCTTCGGCCGGCCCAGTGGGCGGGCGCGCCGCAGCAGCCCAAGGCCAGGCCCACGCTGCCGAGCCGGGTGCGCAGATAATCGTACAGCGCGGCGGCCTGGCCGGGTGACGAGGCGCACAACTGGCAGCCGGGGAAGAAAAGGTGACTGCTCTGCTTCTGGCCCGGCGCGTGGCGCACCAGGAAGAAGTCGTCGCTCTGGCTGAAGGCCATGTCTTCCAGGGCGAATTCGTGGGCCGAGGCCGGCATCTTGCCTTTTTCCACCATGCTGCGGCGGGTTTGCAGACACAGATCCTGCATGGCGAAATCTTCGGGGCAAACAGCTTGGCACAAGCCGCACAGGCTGCAGGAGTTGATCAGGGTGTTGGCCGTGCGCGTGCCCATGACAATGGATTCGTTGTTGTAGATTTCCCGGGCGTACTTGCGCGGGTAGGCCCCGAAGGCTTCCAAGTAGGGGCAGACCTTGACGCATTCCAGGCATTGGCAGTTCAGACAGCGCGCGGCTTCCGCAGTTGCTTCGGCGGCCGAATAACCGCTTTGGGCGTCGGCCATGGCAACGGCGCGCAAGGGCTGGACACCTGCGAGGCTGGTGAACAAACGGGTGGCAAAGGCGCCCTCTTTTTCCCGGCCGGCGGTGAGGGAAACCTTTTGCAGAAAGCGATCCATGCTGGTGGCGACCCAGCGGCCCTGGGCGGCCCGCAGGATGGTGGAAGATGTAAGGCCGCCGGCAAAGACTTTGGGGTTGCTGGTGGTAAAGATTTGGGGGTCGACCTGCAACGATCCTTCGGCATTGCGCGTCAGCGGCCATTGGTCGGAATCGATACTGTCCAGACCAAGATAGAGGGCATCGAACTCTTCAACCGTCTGCTGAAAAAAAGATGGGGTTGGCAGCGGCGCGCCAGCTTCAAAGCGAACACCCCACTTCTCCAGCCAGGCCAGTTCGGCGGTCATGCTGTCACCGGAGAGGATGGGGGCGTGTTGGGCCTGCAGCGCGGCGCCCGGCCGGTCGCCGGCGTCGTATAGGGTGACGCCGTAGGATTTGCGGATCAGGTCCCAGGCCGCGGTCAGGCTGCTCAGACCGCTGCCCAGTATGGCAATGCGCTGGCCTTTGGAGGGCAGGGGGGTGAAACGGTAGTTCTCCTGGGCCTGCGCCACGCAGACCCGCTCCAGGGCGCCGATGCGAATGGCATCACCGACCTCGCCGCGTTTGCAGCGCGCCTGGCAGGGAGCGTCGCAGATCCGTCCCAGCACTCCGGCCAGCGGCATGGTGCGGGCGAGGGTCTGCCAGGCCTCGCGCCAGCGGCCGTCGCGGACGTGGCGCACGAAAGCGCGGGCATCCACATGCAGGGGGCAGGCCGCCGTGCACTCCGGCGGCTCTTCCTGGATGCAGCGCTGCTCCCATTGTTTTAGGTCGGATTGTTCCATATTTTTTTGCGATTAGCTATTCTCTGTTTTGCCCTTGCCGTTACGAAACTAATGGGTTGGCAGAGTGTTTGTTTTATTAAGGCAAAAAAATAGTTGCCCCTGCCGGGGCGGGTTAATGTCGAAAATCGATATCAAGCCATCTCAAAAAAGTCTTTTGAGACGGCTTGACGGCCGCGAAACAAACCGTTCCCACGCCGGAGCGTGGGAACGAAATCCAATCGCAAAAATTCCTTAACTTTAAACTTAAAGCTTATGACTTAAAACTCTTCATATTTACTTCTTCAGCCTCCAGCCTTCAGCCGTCAGTTACTTCCCCATCGCCGCCAACACCTTCTCCGGCAAGGCCGGCAGATGGCGCACGCGGGCGCCGCAGGCGTTGTGAATGGCGTTGATCACGGCCACGTGGGAGCTGGTCAGGGGCAGTTCGCCCACGCCGGCCGCGCCAAAGGGGCCTTCCGGACGCGGCGTTTCAATGTAGATCAGCTCGATGCCATCGGGGATCATCTTGGCATAGGGCAGGCCGCAGGCGCGCAGCGAGTTGTGCTTCTGCAGATCTTCGAAGTCTTCGGTCAGCGCCAGACCGATCCCCTGGGCAATGCCGCCGTACATCTGGCCGTCGACCAGCAGTTTGTTGTTGATGGTGCCGACATCGGCGATGGCGGTGAACTTCTCCACCGCGGTCTTGCCGCTCTTGGTCTCGACCGCCACTTCGGCCATGAACATGCCGTACATGTAAGTAGTAAAAGGTTTGCCTTGGCCAGTTTTCAGATCGCAGTTGGTGGCGTTGGCCGCGGTCCATTTGCCGGTGTAGCTGGTGGCGATCTTTTCGGCGTCCATCTCCTTGTAGGTGCGGAAGGAGCCGTCTTTTTTGCGCATGGCGGCCAGCAGCAGTTCGCAGCCGACTTTGATGGCATTGCCGGTCATCACCTGCTGGCGGCTGCCGCCCGATGGGCCCGAGGCCGGGGTAAAGGCCGTATCGTTCATCACCAGGCGGATCTTCTCCGGTGCGATGCCCAGCGGCGCAAGAGCTTTGTGGGCCGTGCCGACGCAACCCATGTCCGCGCCCTGGCCGTGATCCTCCCAACTGCTGAAGACCGTGATGGTGTCATCGGGGTTGAGTTCCACGCGGATCGCGGAGCCGTCCGGGCCGTCCAGGCCGCAACCATAGATGCCCAGGGCAATGCCCACGCCGCGCTTGAGTTCGGCCGTGGAGTTCTTCTTGGCATTGGCCAGGGCCGCTTTGTACATGGGGCGCAATTTTTCCACCATCTCGGGGAAGGGGAATACTTCCGGGGTCTGGCCGGTGGGCGTGGTGTCGCCGGGCTGGTAGATGTTGCGGGCGCGCAGCTCCAGCGGGTCCATATTCATCTTCTCGGCCAGTTCGTCCATCAGGCTTTCGCTGGCAAAGAAGCTCTGGGGCGATCCATAAGCCCGGAAGGCCGAACCCCAGGCGTGGTTGGTGGCCACGGTGCGGCCCAGGCCGCGGATGTTGGCAATGCCGTAGCCGGCGCCGATGAACTGGGCCCCGCGCAGGGTCAGCAGGTCGCCGAACTCCGAGTAGGGGCCGTGATCCACGCTCCAGTCCGTATCCATGGCGACTACTTTGCCGTTCTTGTCGGCGCCCATTTTGACTTTCAGCCAGAAGGGCGAGCGCTTGCCGGTGTAAGTGATGTGTTGGTGGTAGTCATAGCGCAGGTAGACCGGGCGTTTAGTGGCCATGCAGGCCACGCCCACCAGGGCTTCCATGGTGGGGCTGAATTTGTAGCCGAAGGTGCCGCCGGTGGGGTTCTGCACCAGGCGCAGCTTCTTTGGCGAAATGCCGATGCCCGGCGCGATCATGGCCAGATGCAGATGGATGGCGATACTCTTGGAGTGGATGGTCAGCCGTTCTTCTTGGTCAAAATAAGCGAAGCCGACATCGGTCTCCATGGTGAGGTGGGGCTGGCGCTGCAGGTAGTATTCGCCTTCGGCCGTGTAGGCCGCGGACTTCATCAGCGGCGCGGTTTCGGCGCCTTTGATCACCGGAATTTCGAAGTAGACATTGGGCGTGCCCGGATGGATCTGCATGGCATCCTCGGCCATGGCGGCCGGCGCGCTCATATAGGCCGGCAGTTCTTCCAACTCTATTTTTACTTTTTCAGCCGCATGGCGGGCCTGGTATTCGTTTTCGGCGCACACGATGGCGATGGCGTCGCCGTATTGGAATACTTTCTTATCGCACAGAATGGGCCGGTCCCAGCCGTCGCCCTTGTTGGTGGGAAAAGTAATCAGGCCGGTGATGCGGTTTTTGCCCTGCACATCCTTGGCGGTGACGACTTTCACCACGCCGGGCATCTTCTCGGCTTCGGCGGTATCGATGCTCTTGATATTGGCGTGGGAGACCTTGGCCTGCACCAGGGCTAAAAAGAGAGTGTCGGCCGGCATCTTCAGACCCAGGTCGGCGCCGTAATCCAGGGTGCCGGTGACTTTGGCCACGGCCGTGGGCCGGGGATACTTGCTGCCCCAGATCTGGCCGTCCTTGGGCATTTTGAAAAGCAATGCTTCGGCCTTCATCTCGCCGCGCATCACCTTGGCGGCATCCATGACCGCGTCCACCAGGGGTTTATAGCCCGTGCAGCGGCAGGCGTTGCGGTGACTCTGGAACCACTCGCGCACATCCTCGCGGCTGGGTTTGGGATTTTCGTCCAGCAGGGCCTTGACCGATACGATGAAGCCGGGGGTGCAGAAGCCGCACTGGGCGCCGCCGTGGATGATCCAGGCCAACTGGATGGGGTGCAGGTTGTTGGGATCGCCGATGCCCTCCACCGTGATCACCGCGGCGCCGTCCGCCACCTTGGCCATTTTGGTGACGCACGAGCGCACCAGCTTGTTATCCAGGATCACGTTGCAGCAGCCGCACTGGGCCTGGCCGCAACCGATCTTGGTGCCGGTAAGTCCCAATTGCTCGCGCAGCACATTGGCCAGGCTCTGCTCGGGATCGGTGATGATCTGCCGGGTGACGCCGTTGACTTGCAGCATTCGTTTAATCATGGTTCTCTCCTTGGAAGTTTAAAGGGTGAAGTTTTAAGTTTAAAGTGAAGGTGTTCCGCCAATTTTTTAAGCCTATGGGGCGTTGGGCTGCGCGAAACCACTTTGGGCTTCGAAGTGTTCATTCAGAAATGGTAGATCGCGGTTCAGATCAAGGTCGCAGCATTTTTTCAACCGGAGGTGTAGTTCTTCTACGCCGAGGATTGGAAAAATGTGAGAACGCAGATATGGACCGCAAGATGCCATTTATGGATGGACACTTTATCCGCTGCCGAAACCGCATATGGGATACCGGCAACTGTCACACCCCGAGCAGAATCCACCATGCCCCAGGGAAGTAATATCTTCCCGCTCCAGGCGTTCGCCGGCCGCCAGGCGCGGCACCACCAGGTCGAAGATGCTGGTGCGGTGGTACATGACGCAACCGGGCAGTCCGAGCACGGGGAGGCTGTCAATGTAGCCTATCATGAACATGGCGCCGGGAAAGGTCGGCGCGCCATAGGTGACCACTTCGGCGCCGGCCGCGCGGATGGCGGCCGGCGTGCGGTCGTCGGGGTCCACCGACATGCCGCCGGTGACCACCACCATCTGGGCGCCTTCGGCGATCAGCGCGCAGATCGCTTTGGCGGTCATGGCCGTATCGTCGGAGACCAGAATCTGGCGGCTGATGCTGCTGCCCAACTGCTCGAACTTCTGGCGCACCACCGGGCCGAATTTATCCTGGATGCGGCCGTGGAATACTTCGCTGCCCGTGGTGACCATGCCCACGCGCAAGGCCTGGAACGGCCGGACCTCGATCAGCGGCGCCGCTTCACGGCAAACTTCTTCGGCGGTTATGATCTGCGCTTCGGGAATTGAGAGGGGCACCACCCGCGTGCCGGCCACCGCGCGCCCGGCCTTCACCTGATGATGGGTGTGCAGGGTGGCGAAGGCGATATCTTCCAGGGCGTTGAGCCGATGCAGGGCCGGGACATTGATTTTGAGCAGGCCGTCATGGGCGGCGATCAGATTGATGCGCCCCTCCACCGGCTCGGTGAGGGACAGGCCCTGTCCGGCGGCAGCCCGGGCCAGGCGCAGGGCAGCCTCGTCCTCGTGCAGGACGCCGGGTTGCAGCTCGATCACATAGACATGCTGCTTGCCCATGTCGAGAAAGGCCGGCACATCCTGGGACTGGATGATATGGCCCTTGCGAAAGGCCGGCCCTTTCTCCTGGCCAGGCACGATCCGGGTGACATCATGGCCGAGCACCATGCCCACGGCCTTTTCAATGGGAACTGCTTTCATCCAATCCTTTCCTCAATAATCCAGCAGGCTCAATTACGCACCGCCAGGGACAGGAGGGCCTCCCGGTCTTGCTGAGGTGTGCCCCCGCCCCAACGCCGATCCATGGCCGGTCTTGGTGTTTTAATCATTCGAACGCGCTGCCCCAACAACCAGAACCATTGCGCGTCAAAGCGGCACAGATGTTCCTGAATGAATGCTTTCTGTGCCGGCCCCACCAATTGCAGTCGCCGGTGCAGCTCTTCATTGGCATCCACCTGCCAGGCGGATAGAAAGGCGATGGTGTCGGCAATGGCCGTGAGGCGCTCTTGCAGATGGTCAAGATACTCTTCGGTAAAAAAACCCGAAGTGGCCAGCCGGCGATAGAGATCGGGCAGCAGGGCTGGCGCCAGAACATCGCAATGGGCGTCGCGCGGATCAATTGGAGCATTGGCGGGCGCATGGGCGCCTGAAAAGCGTTGGGCCAGCTGGTCGGTGAGTCGGCCGTGGCGCTTTTTAATAAAGGAGCGCCCCTGACCTTGAACCTGGACCCGGATTTTGCGGGGGTTGACCAGCAGGTCGCCGACGGCCTGGAATTCACAATTGTCGGCATAGTGCCCGGCGCAGAGGATGGCTGCCTCGGCGAGCCGCGCCAGGGTCAGCCAATAGATGGCGTCATGGGGCGGGTCAGTCTTTTGCAAACAGACCAGAAGTGCTTCGAGGAAGGGTTCGTTGATCCCCTGGGGGATTATGATTTGGTCCAAGCAGCGGTGTATGGTTATAAAAGGTTCGCTGTTTTTTTCCAGGACCGATTCCAGGGGTTCTATTTGAGCGCGCAGCGTCATGACCATTTCGTCTTTACCTGGTTTGAAATCAGCGGAAGCGCCGCAAGGTCCCACGGGCGGCGCCGGCCGGCTCGGGAAAAAAGCCCGCAGCCCGTTCCTCTATAAACAAAAGGTGTCTTATGTCAATATTGATATAGTTTGGATTGGAAATAATCGGGTGCTTTAATGACGATATTAATGTTCAAATAACTATAAATAACCGGAAAAGACCATCTTGCGGGATAACCCAGCGGGTGAGGTGCAAAATCCAAAATTTACTGCTATCTGTTTACGCCAACCATGCAGCTAGGAGGAGTGGCCATGTCAAAGGCACAAAAGAAATTTGCCGTGCGTTCAAAGGTCTGGATCGAAGATGCCCAGGGCAACGTCGTTTTTGGAATGGGGCGTTACCGCATGTTGGTGGTCATCCGTGAAACCGGTTCGCTCAATGCCACGGCCAAGGCCTTGAAAATGAGCTACCGGGCAGTGTGGATGCGCATTCGCACCTCCGAAGAGCGATTGGGAAAGCGGCTGGTTGAACCAGACGGTAACGGTTCGCGCCTGACTCCTTTTGCCGAGCAGCTGATGGCGCGTTTTGAACAGCTCAAGGCCGAGGTGAACCGCCAGTCGGACACTTTTTTTGAAAACCTGTTTGCCGGCGCCATCCATGATGCCGGTCCGTCCGCGTGAGAACGCAGGAGGCGCGGTCGGCAAAAGGCCCGGCGATGCGGCAGGCGTTCCACGGCTCTCAATCATCCGCGCTCAAACCGATCCCATGGGTGTAACCACCCGTCCCGCCTCCACCACCACCCAGTTTGCGGCCAGGGCTTCAATCTCCTCCCAGTCATGACTGACATAGAGGATGGGCAGGGAGAACGCATCGGCCAACCGGCGGATAAATGGTAGTACTTCAGCTTTGCGTAGTGCATCCAGCGACGCCAGGGGCTCGTCCATGAGCAGCAGGGATGGGCTGGTCAACAGGGCCCGGCCGATGGCCACGCGCTGCTTTTCACCGCCGGAGAGGGTGGCCGGCCGACGCTCCAGCAGATGAGCAATGCCCAGCAGGGCCACCACCCGTTCCAGTTCCACATAGCGCCGCTCTTTGGGAACCAGCCGCATGCCGTAGGCCAGATTGGCGCGCACCGACAGATGGGGAAAGAGGCGGCCGTCTTGAAACACATAGCCGACGCGCCGCTGCTCGGGGGGCAGATCGATGCCGTTTTGGCTGTCGAATAGCGGGCGGCCGTTGACTTGGATCAGGCCACCATCGGGCCGCAGCAGACCCGCCACCATGTTGATGATGGAGGTTTTGCCGGCCCCCGAGGGTCCGAACAGGGCCGTCACCCCTTTGGCCGGGGCCTGGAAACCAGCCTGGATCATGAAAGCGTCCAGCTTCTTCTCCACCTGCACCGTGATCATCGCTGCCCTCTCAAGCGCCGGGTGAAGCGGCGCGACAACCCTTCGGAGACCAGCAGGGCCGCCATGGCAATGACAATGGAGAGAAGACACAGTCGCGCGGCCCCGGCTTCGCCCTCCGGCACCTGGGTCAAGGCGTAGAGCGCCAGGGGCAGGGTCTGGGTTTGGCCTGGAATGTTGGAGACAAAGGTGATCGTGGCCCCGAATTCGCCCAGGCTGCGGGCAAAGGCCAGGATGGCGCCGGTGATGATCCCCGGGGTCATCAGCGGCAAGGTGATGGTGATAAAGACACGCACCGGACCGGCGCCCAGAGTGCGCGCGGCCGCCTCCAGGCCGGGGTCCACCGCTTCAAGCGATAGGCGTACGGCCCGCACCATGAGGGGAAAGGCCATGACCGCGGCCGCCAGTACGGCCCCTTTCCAATTAAAGGCCACGACCACGCCCAAATAGCGATCCAGCAACGCGCCGATCAACCCATGGCGGCCCATCAACACCAGCAGCAGATAACCGATCACCACCGGCGGCAGCACCAGGGGCAGATGCACCAGACCATCCAGCAGCGGTTTGCCTGGAAAGCGCGTTCGGGCCAAGACCCAGGCCGTAAAGATACCCACCGGCAAACTGGCGGCCACGGCCCAGGCCGAAACCCACAGGCTCAGCTTCAACGCGGCCAGCTCCGCCGGCGTCATACGCAACCAACCCATCAGCGCACCGTGAACCCGAACTTGGTAAAAATGGCGCGGGCTTCCGGTGATTTCAGTAGGGTCACAAAGCGTTTGGCGGCCTCGACCTTGGCGCCGGAAAGCGTCGCCACCGGATAGACAATGGGCGGATGGCTGTCGGCCGGGAAAGAGCCTACCACCCGCACCTTTTGGCTGATTGCGGCATCGGTGGCGTAAACCACTCCCACAGGCGCCTCGGCGCGCTCAACCATCACCAGGGCGGCGCGCACATCCTTCATGGGGGCCAGCCGATCCTTGACCTGATCCCAAAGGCCCAGATGGGTCAGGGCCTGGCGGCCATACTTGCCGGCCGGCGTATGCTCGGGGTCGCCCAAAGCCAGGCGTCCTTCCTTGCCAAGGGCGTCAGCCAGTGAAGCCCCGGGTTTGAGGTCAATGCTTTTTATGGCGCTGTCGGCCGGCACGATCAGCACGAGCTGGTTGCCCAGCAGATCCAGACGGTTTTCCGGAGCCACGCGCTTCTTTTCTTCGAGATAATTCATCCAATCCAGATCGGCCGAAACAAACACATCGGCCGGGGCCCCGCTCGCGATCTGCTTGGCCAGGGTGGAAGAAGAAGCGAAAGAAAAGGTGACCTGGCCCATGCCGCGCGCCTCGTAGAGCGTCCCGATGTCGTTGAGGGCGTTGGTGGTGGAGGCGGCGGCGAAAACCACCAGATTGTTTTCGGCGGCACCGGCGGCAGAACTGCCCAGCCCCGGACCAAAGCAAACCAGCAGGACCATGGCCCACAATTGCCATATGCGTTTCATACAAATCATTTGAGCATCTCCTATGAAGCGAGGTGTTGGTGACGTGTAAAAATGGTATTTGACTGGCTTTGATTACATTTGTTATGAAGAAGGTCAACAAGTTTTGAAAGGAGCGACGGACCGGAATGGCGGGTGACGAGAACGTTATCCTATGCAATGTCAAACAATACCGGGTGGCCCGGGGGTGGTCCCAGGAGGAGCTAGCCGAGAAGGTCCGCATCCGGCGCCAGGCGGTGTATGACATCGAGTCCGGACGCTACCTCCCAAACACGGCCATCGCGTTGCGCCTGGCCCGGCTGTTTGGTTGCCGGGTGGAGGAGCTGTTTGTCGAACAGGAAAAGCCGGACCTTCAAGCGGTCCAGGTTGTGGACGGCGAAACGAGCCCATCCGGCCGATTGGCTCTGGGCAAGGTGCGGGATCGGCTGGTGGCTTTCCCGTTGCAAGGTGCCGAATCCATGCCCTTTGGCCTGCGTTCGGCGGATGGCTGTCTGACCCAGGACGGTAAGCGGGCCCAAATTTTTATCGGCCGTAACCGCTTGGAAAGCACCATTATGCTGATGGGATGTGATCCGGCCTTTGAAATTCTGGGCCAGCATGTCGCCCGCATGTCGCCCGAGGCCCGCGTCCATTGCCGTTTCGCCTCCAGCCGGCGGGCCATTGACGCTCTGGCCCACGGCTTGACCCACGTGGCCGGCACCCACTTGCACAATACGGACAAGGGCGAAGCCAACGTGGTCATGGCCGAAAAGCGATCAAAGGGCCAGCCCGGCCGGGTTTTTGGTTTTTCGCTGCTGGAAGAAGGTTTGATGGTGGCTAAAAACAACCCCTTGGGCATCCGCATGGTGGCCGATCTGGCCCAGCCCATGGTGCGTTTCGTCAATCGCGATTCGGGCGCGGCCCTGCGCGTGCTGCTGGATGATTGCCTGCAACGCGCGGGGGTGGGCGCTCAAGCCATCAACGGTTATCGCAATGAAGTAGCCTCCCATCGCGCCGGTGCCTATCGCATCGCCTGTAACGTGGCCGACGCGGCCTTGGGGCTGCGGGCCATTGCCGAAGCCTACGGGTTGGATTTCATTCCGATCATGAGCGCCCGTTGCGACTTGGTCATCCCCAGCGACCTGGACGGCCACCCCACGATCAGGATCTTACTGGATGTGCTCCAATCCGCGGCCCTGCGCAGAGAACTATCCACCCTGCCAGGCTATGACGGCTCGGTCACGGGCCAGTTGATCGCCGAAATCAAGCCCTGACTGAGTGATTCATCCTTGCGGCTGAAATAGTCCATGACAACGATTAATTGAATGGGTTCCGCTATCCGGTCGCGCGAAATTAGGATATCCCTCCTGGGCTTGTGGTAGTTTACCTAATTGCCGAAATGTCCCGCAAAAGATAATGTGAACTAAAGTTGTTTTCCCCCCATTTTAACAAGTCGGGCTGTTAAAAAATTATTCTGAGAGCAAAAGGAGTGCCGCTCCGCGCTCATTTTTTAAAGTGTTTTTTGGCAAGCACGGCTAACAGGGGAAGTAATTTGATCCTGGACAGTAATCAAACATAAGGGAGGTTATCATGAAAAAAAGAAACAGACTGGCGGCTTTGGTATTGGTTCTCTTCCTGGCAACGTTGATCAGCTATGGGTGTGATAGCGGTGGCATCGGCGGCTCCGTATGCACCTCCTCCACCTCGGTCAGCGGCGCATCGGCCGCGGTGCTGTACTATCCCTGCAACATTTCCTCGGCGGTACCCGCAACGACCATGACCAGTGGTTTCATGGGTACCTACAGGGAGGTGGAGTGGCTGGCCCGGGATGTGGCCGGCAACGGTTATGTGGTCCTGGCCATGACGCCGTTAAACCCCTACGGGATGGTCAGCGGCTGGCGGACCGCTCACGTCAACGGCATTTCCAAGCTTAAAAGCCTGAATACCAGCGGTACCCTGAAGGGCAAAATCAACACCAGCGCTCTTCAAACCTGCGGTCACTCCAAGGGCGGCGGCGGCGCGCTGTGGGCCTCTTCTACACTGGGCGCCCAACTGAAAACCACCATCGGCATGGCCCCCTGGCAGGAAGAGTTTCTGACGCTGTCCGGCATCCGGGCCGCCACCTTGATCCAGGCCGGCGGGTTGGATACCCTGGCCACCGCTCTCATGACCATGAACGAATTCAATCTGCTGCCCATCGGCATCGTGAAAGCCTATCGCGTTTTCCCGACGGCCGATCACATGTCTTGGGCCTCTATAGGCACCAATCACGCCGCCATCAGCGCGGACGTGGTGTCCTGGATGAATCGCTACTTGAAGTAAAGGGCCACGCGCCCAAAAAGCTTCCCACAGATCGGCAAATCCGTGGATATCCGGGCACCGCGATAAAGGCGCCCAGAACATGGATGTGAATGCGGCCGACCGATTTACTTCTTCAGAATGAATCCCGGTCCGATGCGGCGCGTCGGACCGGGATTCATTTTTTCGATTGATCGTTGTCTGGCGGCGGGTTGCGAAGATTGAATTCTTTTTAACCACCATGAAGCACATGAAGAGCACAAGAGGACGTCCGGTTCAACTTTCATGTTCTTCAAGTTCTTCATGGCAAAAAAAGGCGACCCGCTGCGTGGAGCGGGCCGCCTCGATTACTTCAGCACAGCATTATCAGATCTTTTCGATGCGCACCGCGCACGCCTTGTATTCGGCGGTCATGGTGATCTCGTCGAAGACCGCGTTGGTCAGCCAGTTGGCGTTGTTCTCACGGAAGTGGAAGGCCATCCAGACCATGCCTTTGGGTACTTCCGGAGTCACCTTGGCTTTTACTTTTACTTCTCCCCGCCGGGAGCTGACCCGGATCATCTCACCGTGGTCGATGCCCAGGTTTTGGGCATCCAGGGGAGAGATGTCGGCCGTCTCTTCTCCCAGGATATCGTTGAGTCCTTCACAGCGGCCGGTCTGGGTGCGCGTATGGTAGTGCGCCAGGCGTCGGCCGGTGCTGAGCACCCACGGATACTCCTTATCCGCTACTTCGGCCGGCGGCGTCCATTCGGCCGGCATGAATGTTCCCAACCCGCTGGTGAAGCGGCCCTCCTTGTGGAGATAAGCAGTGCCGGGGTGCTCTTCGGTGGGGCAGGGCCATTGCAGGCCGTTGCCTTCGATGCGGTAGTATTTGACGCCGCCCAGGTTGGGCGCCAGCACGGAGATCTCGTTGTCCCAGATCTCCTGAGCGCTGTTGGAGGGCCACTGCTGGCCAAAGCGTTTGGCGACCTGCTGGAAGATCCACCAGTTGGGCTTGGCAATACCTGGCGCCGGGCTGGCGGCGCGCACCCGGCTGACGCGGCGTTCGCTGTTGGTGAAGGTGCCGTCGTTTTCGCTCCAGGCCGCGGCTGGAAACACCACATGGGCAAAGCGGGTGGTCTCGTTGGGGAAGATGTCTTGGACCACCAGGAATTCAGCCGAAGCCAGCTCATGTTCGACTTTGTGAATGTCGGGCTCGGTGTTGGCCAGATTCTCACCAAAAATATAGAAGCCGCGAATTTTTTTACTGACCAGCCCCTCCATCATTTGGGGGATCATTAGGCCATTGGCAAAGGGCAGGTTGTCCACGCCCCAGGCATTTTCAAATTTGGCGCGTAACGCCATGTCGCCCACCCGCTGGTAACCGGGGAAGACATTGGGCAACGCGCCCATGTCGCAGGCACCCTGGACATTGTTCTGGCCGCGCAGGGGGTTCACGCCGCCGCATTCCAAGCCCATATTGCCCAGCAGCATTTGCAGGTTGGCGATGCTCATCACGTTGCGGGTGCCGCAGGTGTGCTCGGTGATGCCCAGAGTGTAGCACACCATCACCGGCTTGACCGAAGAGAGTCGCCGGGCCACATTCCGGATCATTTCGGCCGAAATGCCGCAGATCTCGGCCGCGTATTCGGGCGTATAGCGCGTGACCCCGGCGGCCAGTTTGTCGAAGTCCTTGGTAAAAGAGCTGACAAATGGTTGATCGTAGCGCTTCTCGGCAATGAGCACGTGCATCAGGGCGTTCAAGAAGGCGATGTCGCTGCCCACCCGGACAGGCACGTGCAGATCGGCCATTTCGGCCAGCTTGTGGCGTCGGGGATCTACCACGATCATCTTGGCCCCCTTGATGACGGCGTTCTTAACAAAGGTGGAGGCCACTGGATGGGCCTCGGTCATGTTGGACCCGATAATCAAGAACATCTTGGCCCGGGAAAATTCGTTGAAGGAGTTGGTCATGGCCCCGGAACCGAACGTGGTCGCCAGCCCGGCGACCGTCGGCGCATGTCAAGTACGGGCACAATGGTCAATATTGTTGGTCTTGAAGGCCGCCCGGAATAGCTTCTGCATGTTGTACGAGTCTTCGTTGATACTGCGGGCGCAACTCACGCCGGCCACGGCATCGGGACCGCTTTCGGCGATGATCTGCTTGAATTTGCTGGCCACCAGATCCAGGGCCTCATCCCATGACGCTTCGCGGAAGCCGTCCTTTTCCCTGATCAAGGGGGTCTTCAGGCGCTCCTCGGAGTAGATGAAGTCGTAGCCGAAGCGGCCTTTCACGCACAGCCGGCCCTGGTTGGGCTCGGCCCCTTCCACGCCGGTCACCTTGACGATGCGGCCGTCCTGCACATGCAGCAGTTGCTGGCACCCCACCCCGCAATAGGGACAGGTGGTGCGCACCGTGGTTTCCTTCCAGGGACGCCACTGATAGCGCGCCTTTTTTTCCACCAGGGCGCCTACCGGGCAGGCTTGAATGCACTCGCCACAAAAGACGCAGTCGGACTCTTTGAGCGGCTTGTCGCCGGGCGTCACGATTTTGGCCTGGGCCCCATGGTTGCCGAACTGGATGGCCCGGTTGACTTGTACTTCATTGCAGGCCTGCACACAGCGGCCGCAGAGAATGCAGCGGGAGAAGTCCCGGATGATCAGCGGATTGGCCATTTCGGTGGGATAGGCGCCGGGCAGGGTGGCAAAGCGGCCGCTCTTCACCTGATAGCGGAAGGCCAGATCCTGCAGTTGGCAGTCGCCCCAGGCCGGGCAGAGCTCGTTCGAGCCGTCGTGCTGTTGCACTTTAAGCTGGTAATCGGTCCAATCCCCACTGCCTTCACTTTGCACGGCGCAGTTGTGGTGTCCAGAAGCCAACAGCAGTTCTAGTACGGTGCGCCGTGCTTCAACCACCTTCAGCGATTCAGTCTGCACCTGCATGCCGGCGGCGGCCGGTGTGTTACAGGCCGTCAGCAAGGTGCGCATGCCGGCCACTTCCACCACGCAGATGCGGCAGGTGCCGGTGGGGGTGGCACCCTTCAGATAGCACAAGGTCGGAATCCAGATCTTGGCCGCCTGGGCCGCCTCCAGGATGGTCTGCCCGGGCTTAAACGCCACTTGGCGGCCGTTGATCAATAATTGGTTGTCTGCCATGGCCACTTTTCTCCTCTGTTGAAATCAGCTCCGCGCCACGCCGCATGCGCAGAGGCGCTCCGCAGATACGGCCAAAGGCGCTCCGCGGGCGCCACGGGTAACGACACGGCATTTGAGGTATTCAGGGTCATCACGGGTTGGCTTCGATTTAATTTCGGCTCGATAATTACGATAAAGAACAAGTGGTGCCATTACCATGGGCAGGGCATTATGTCAAATTTGACTTAACCATGGGGGCGCTCGATAGGGCGCTGGATTCAGGGCTTATTGCCGGCTGATCGGGTCGGCACCAACGGCTGGCTGCGGCCGCGATTGCTGGGGCATCAGCCGGTGCTGCTGGTCAGCGCCGACGGGCCCGGCCGCAGCTTGGACAATACGCCGGTGGGCATGCCCAGGTCCACGCCGATGTTATACACATGCCTGGCCCTGGTGCCGCCGCCGGTCATCAACAGGACCTTGTACTTCTCTTTGGCTTCAATCAAGGCATCCAGAATAGGGAAGAGCGCCTTGGCCCCCGGTCCATAATGCTAAGGCATGGCGTCCACCACCATGGCGATGGTCGGCCCAAATCCAGCGATTGCTCTTAGAAAGGCGATGTAACAAAGCCTTTACAACACCCTACAGGCAAGGTAATAACGGCCTCGCTTAATGGCTTTAGGCGAGATTTCCCAGTGAATTTGCGGCGCCCCCCTCCAGCCGCAATCATACTATTCCCACAAATTCGTTTCGATCCTTCCTGCTTCTGATTCTGTGAGACCATGCTGGGGAGAGAGCATTTCAGGGTTTTGGGCGGGAAGAATCCATTGTACCCAGAACGCATCGCGTTCAGGTAGTAAATCTAGGAACCAAAGAAAGAGAAGGGAGAATGATGATGAAGAGAGTCAGACCATGGGTATCGGCGGTATTTGTTTTGGCCGCCTTGACAATGGCCTTTTCGGGCTGCGTGCCGTCGGATGGCGGCGGGTGCGGTACCAGCAGCAGTAGCAGTAGTAGCACCAGCACCAGTAGCAGCGGCGGCGGCGCCAATGCCATTGAATCGGCGTATGCCGCCACCGGTCCTTACGCCACCACCAGCACCAGCGTCAGCGGTTATACGATCTACTACCCCCGGACGATGACCAGTGGACATCCCATCATCACCTGGGGCAATGGCACCGGCGCACCCACCCTTTCTTATACCGGACTGCTCACCCATCTGGCCTCGTGGGGCTTTGTGGTAATGGCTTCCAGCAGCACCATGACCCAAAGCGGTGAAGAGATGATCGCGGGCATCGACTACTTAATTCAGCAGAATGCCACCGCCGGCAGCATTTTCTACGGCAAGCTCAACACCCAGCTGATTGGCACCACCGGCCACTCCCAGGGCGGTGGCGGCGCCATCAATGCGGCCATCGATGCCCGGGTGAAATGCACGGCTCCCATTGCGCCATCGCCGGGCCAGATTGGGCAGGTCAAGTGCCCCATTTTCCTGATCGCGGGTTCGGCCGACACGATTGTCTCGGCCAGCCTGGTGCGCTCCATGAGTTATGCCCTGGCCAAGGCGCCCACCATCTTCGGCATTGCCTCGGGCATGGGGCACATGGACTTTTTGGGCAATGCCGGTATGGCCAGAGGGTATCTCACCGCCTGGTTTATGTATCAGCTGCGGGCCGATGCCCGCGCGGCCCAAGCCTTTACGGGCAGCTGTGAAATCTGCAACAACCCCAACTGGACCGTAGAAAAGAAGAATTTCTAATAGGCGCTGCTTAATCCAGCAGTAAAAACAGACCGGCCGGGGAAGGTCGCCCCCGACCGGTTTCTATTTCGCCAATACTGGATTGGGTTTTTTCGGCCGCATTTCTCCCCGGTCATGATTCCGATTTCGACGCTGATTTTTGCAGCATCAAGGCGCGGTCGTAGATTTGTTTGCGCCCGAGGTTAAAGCGCTGGGCCAAATTTTTAGACAGGTCTTTCAAGGAGAGTTCTTCGTCCCCCAGGCCAGTCAGGATGGCCTGGTCCAAATCCTCTTCTTCCATCGCATCGGGATCGGCCGGGGAGGCCCCGGCCACCAGCAGGGTGCACTCCCCCTTGATGGCATTCTTTTGCTTCAAGGCGCGAAGAAGTTCCGACAGTGCGCCGCGGATAAACTCTTCGTGCACCTTGGTCATCTCCCTGGCCAGCACCGCGGCGCGATCGCCGAAAATCTCTTTTACTTCTTCCACAAATTCCAACAGTCGTTGGGGCGATTGGTAGAAGATTAAGGTGTGCGGCACCTGGGCCAGAGCCTTGAGCTGTTCAGCCCGCCTGTTCTTTTTACGGGCCGGAAAGCCGACGAAAGTAAATTGATCACTGGGCAGGCCGGAAACCGAAAGCGCTGTAACCGCGGCCGAGACGCCCGGAATGGGGTAGACCGGGACGCCCCGCGCCACGGCCGCGCAGACCAGGCGATAGCCGGGATCGGAAACCGTGGGTGTGCCGGCATTGGATACCACGGCGATGGCCGCGCCCTGGCTCAGACGTTCGGCCAGCATCTCAGCGCGCTGGACTTCATTGTGCTCATGATAGGAGATCAATTGATTTTCGATACCGTGGGCTGCCAGCAGGCGCCGGGTGTGGCGCGTATCTTCGGCGGCGATGAGTTCCACCTGGGCCAGCACTGACAAGGCGCGCATCGTGATATCGGAGCGGTTGCCGATGGGGGTGGTAACCACGTAGAGTCCCGGCGCCAGGGGCTCAGGGGTAGGCAAGTTCAAAGGCATTGGTGATAACCTCGATGTGCGGCCCTTCTTGAGTCGGCTGCACCGTAACCACATCGAATCGGGCCGGCATACGGGTGGTGCCGAGTTTTTTCAAATAGGCCAGGGCCACCATGGAGAGCTTGCGCTGCTTGGCCGGCGTCACCGCATATTTGGGATGGCCAAAGGATTGGGAACGGCGGGCCTTGACTTCCACAAATACAATCACGTTTTTATGTTTGGCGACGATGTCGATCTCGCCCAAAGTGTTGCGGGCATTGCGCTCGATGATCTCATAGCCCTGGCGCTTGAGAAAGCGCGCGGCCGCCTCTTCGCTCTGCCGGCCAAAGTTCTTGCGATCATCGGACACGGGTCACCTTTAGGTTTGCTTTTACTCTCTTTGCAAGATGATGATTATCACGGAGATTATGATTACCACAGAGGGCACTGGGAGCACAGAGATAAATAACGATTGTGCCGGCGCTTTTTAGGCAAGCTTGATCAGCGTCATCAGTGTCATCCGTGATATCCGTGGTAAAAGAAATTGACCGCAGATATCACAGATGGCTTATGGAGTACCGCCCGCCAGATGCTCTTTAACGCCGCGAAAGGTCAGTCGGTGAATGGCGCTGGGGCCGTGACGGGCCACGGCTTCCTTATGAGCTTTGGTGGGATAGCCTTTGTGGCGGTCAAAACCATACTGGGGAAAGGCATCATGGTAGTCCAGCATCAACCGATCTCGAGTGACTTTGGCGATGATGGAGGCGGCCGCGATGGAAATGCTGCGGCTGTCTCCTTTGATGATGGCTTCTTGGGGCAGGTCGCTGGGGATGCCGAATTTGCCGTCGATGAGCAGGTAATCGGGCGGCACCGTGAGGTTGGCCACGGCCATGGCCATGGACCGCCGGGCGGCCTGGAAGATGTTGATCCCGTCGATTTCAGCGGCTTCGATCAGACCGACGCCGACGGTTTCAGCTTCGGCCTGAATCAGGTCAAAGAGCCGTTCACGCTGGCGCTCGCTGAGTTGTTTGGAGTCGTTGACTTCCGGTGAGTTAAAGGTGGGGGGTAAAATAACGGCTGCGGATACGACCGGGCCGGCCAGTGGTCCCCGGCCAGCTTCATCTACGCCGGCAATGCGGGTATACCCCTTAGCCATGACCGCTCGTTCAATGGTCCACAGATCGATGCCCATTGCCAAACCCTCTCCATGAAAGAAGAACGAGCTGTAGGTTAATGTCGGATATGCCACCAAAAAAACACGGAGAACGCGGAGAAGCCAGAGAAAATAGACCAGTCTCTTTCTCTGTGTACTCCGTGTTCTCCGTGGTGGTCAATCACCTATTGGAGGAGCTTAGTTTACGCGCTTCTCACGAATACGGGCCGCTTTGCCGCGCAACCGGCGCAGGTAGTAAATCTTAGCGCGCCGCACCCGGCCGCGGGTGACGATCTCGACCCGGTCGATAATCGGCGAATGGAAGGGGAAGACGCGTTCCACGCCCACGCCGTAGGAGACTTTGCGCACGGTAAAGGTGGAGCAGATGCCGCCTTTGCGCTTGGAGATCACCACGCCCTGGAACACCTGCAGGCGCTCTTTGTCACCTTCTTTGATTTTCACATGTACGCGCACGGTGTCGCCCGGCAGAAAATCGGGCACATCCATCCGCATCTGTTCCATTTCTAGTAGTTTGATGGCTTGCATGGTTCTGTTCCCCCTTCATGTTTCGTAAAACGTTGATTTGTCGATGGGTTAACTCGTCAAATCAGCGATCTTGGCGTGCCCCATATGGCTTTTCAACAAAATGCAATCGGCGTTAATACCCGTCTTCTTAACGAAAAGCAAGGGTTCGGTCCAAAATAATTGAAACCGCCGAACGTACCGACAGATGGTTATAGCCATCCGCGCCTTCGATGGGCGTCAGTCTGAAATCGGCCTGGGCCAAAAGCTCCGGGGCCATGCCCCAGGCCGTACCGAAGAGCAGCATCACCGGGCGCCCATTTTGCTGCATTGCCCGCAATCCCTCGAAAGTGAGGTCGCTGTCGGCCATCCGGGCGCTGGTGACCACGGTTTGGGGCTTTTGTCCGTGCCGACGTTTCATGTCGTCCAAGGCGCCCTGAAGATCCGGTTGCAGTTGGATCAGGGCCAGGGCTGCTTGACGATCGGGGTTATACTTGGCTCCCGCGCCTTTGACCCAGTGAGCCGTGAGGGCTGTGACCAACTCCTGCTGATCCTGCAGGGGCGTGACCACATAGAACGCATCCAGTCCGTAGGTTCTAGCGGCCCTGGCAATATCGTGAAGATCCAGAGAAGTCACCGCGGCGGTGATGGGTTGACCATTTTTATCGACCACCGGGTGATGGATCAGAGCCACCGCCAGCTTGGCCGCGTAAGATGCATTCAATTTCACGGTGCCAGGCGCGTAACAGCGCACTCTCCTCATCACTCAACCGACCCTGGCGTAACAGATCGGGCCGTTTGGCAAATGTTCGCAGCAGCGCGTCGGTCCGCCGCCACTGGGCGATCAGGTCGTGGTGGCCCGAGAGCAGTACTTCGGGTACCTGGCGACCCTCAAACTCCGGTGGCCGTGTAAAGTGAGCGTGATCCAGCCGTTGATTGCAAAAAGAGTCTTGGTCGGCCGAATCTTCATTGCCGAGTACTCCGGGCAATAATCGCACCGTGGCATCCATTACGGCCATGGCCGCTACTTCGCCGCCGGTTAAGACAAAGTCGCCCAGCGAAATTTCAAAATCCACCAGGGTCTCACTCACCCGTTCGTCCACGCCTTCGTATCGGCCGCAGAGCAAAATCAGTTCAGGTCGCGTGGAAAGCTCCTGGGCCAGGGCTTGATCGAACCGTCGGCCCTGGGGCGACAGCAGGATGACCGGCGCTTGGGGTGCCCCTTGTTTTGCGGCCCTAATGGCGGCACTTAAGGGCTCGGGCTTCATCACCATGCCGCAACCGCCGCCATAGGGTCGATCATCGGTTACCTGGTGGCGTCCTTGGGCATGATCGCGAATGTTGATTACTTTCGCGATGGCCGCGCCGCTCTCTCTGGCCCGCCGCATGATCCCGCTGCTCCAGAAGGCTTCGATCAGCTCTGGGAATATGGTGAGGACCACGAATTTCATGGCCGCGACCTATATTAGTGCCCGACCGAAAAGCCCCTATTTTCCCAATTTCGGCGTTGGGGCAAAATTTTAATCCTCGAAATACTATGTGTATGTCTGCGGTTAAAATTTTGCCTCCGCCTTGAACTTGGAAAAATATGGACTTTTCGGCCAGGCACTATATTAGTCCTTCGGGCAGCGCGACTTGCATCTGGCGCTGATCCACGTCGAACTCGATGATCACGGAGGCGATGGCTGGAATCAGAATCTCCCCGGCTGGGTGATCCGGCGGTGTTTTGATTACATACACATCATTGGCGCCGGTGGGAATGATCTGTTCGATCTCTCCCAAATATTCACCGGAAACGGTGTATACGGCCATACCGATGACATCGCTCCAGTAATAGGTTTCCGGTTCCAGTGGCGGCAGATCGGCTTTGGCTGTGAATACCGGCCAGCCGGCCAACGCTTCGGCTTCATCACGGGTGCTTACGCCTTGCAAGGCCACGCGCATCACTTTTTTATGGGCCTGGGACCAGGTGATTTCTTTGCGCAATAGTTGACCTTGGGAATCCATCAGGGTCAGGGTGCGTCCAGGAGCAAGGCATTCGACTGATTCAGAATAGAAGAGAATTCTGATGACGCCAGCAATACCATGGGCGCCGACCACCTTGCCGATTTCGAGCAACTCGCCTGGGACGATGGGGCTATTCGATGATTTCAAGGACCGTGCGTTTTTTTAGTTTGGACGATGCCGCGCTCAAGAGGGTGCGCATCGCCTGGGCGGTGCGGCCTTGTTTGCCGATGACTTTGCCTAAATCCTCTTTAGCGACTTTCAGTTCCAGAACCGACGTCTGATTGCCTTCGATCTCCGTCACTGTGACCTTCTCCGGATAATCCACCAGAGCCTGCGCTATGTACTTTACCAGATCTTTCATAGCACCCCCTCGAATCGTCGGTTGCGCCGAACCGCCGTGCCGCCCTTATTGTGCGGCTTGATCAGAAACCCCTTGTTTCTTCAGAAGGCTGCGCACCGTATCCGTGGGCGTCGCCCCTTGCTTGAGCCAATACTGCACGCGCTCCGTCTTCAAGGTCACTTCGGCTGGTTCCCGCAATGGATTGTAGGTCCCTACGTTTTCAAGGAACTTGCCATCGCGCGGACTATCGGTATCCGCTACGACGATGCGGTAAAACGGTTTCTTCTTTGCGCCATGTCTGGCCAATCTCATTCGTACTGCCATTGCCTCTTTCTCCTTTAGAAAGGCATCATGCCGCGGCCCAGACCGCGCATGCCGCCCTTGGTAAATTGTTTCATCATTTTCATGACCTGGGTGTAATTCTTCAGTAGGCGATTCACATCCTGCACCGTGGTGCCGCTGCCGGCGGCAATGCGACGTCGCCTTGAACCGTTAATAATATTGTACTGGCGCCGTTCCTGGGGGGTCATGGAATTAATGATGGCTTCGATATGCACCAGTTCCTTTTCATCCACTTCCAGGTTTTTCATTTGCTTCAGTTTGCCCAGACCGGGGATCATGCCCAGCAGATCGGTCAATGAACCCATCTTGCGCACCTGGACCATCTGATTGCGGAAATCCTCCAAGGTAAACTGATTTTTGCGCAGCTTTTTCTCGAGCTCGGCGGCCTGTTTGGCGTCCACCACAGATTGCGCTCTTTCGATCATGGTGAGCACGTCGCCCATGCCGAGGATGCGCGAGGCCATGCGGTCCGGATGAAATGCCTCAAGATCGTTGAGCTTTTCCCCCACGCCGATGAACTTGATAGGCTTGCCGGTAATGGATTTGATGGATAGCGCCGCGCCGCCGCGGGCGTCGCCATCCATTTTGGTCAAGACCACGCCGCCGATATCCAGGGCGTCATTGAAGGCTTGGGCCATGTTGACCGCATCCTGGCCGGTCATGGCGTCCGCCACCAATAAGATATCCGTGGGGCGTACCGCCTCCTTGATGGATTTGAGTTCCGCCATCAATGCTTCGTCAATGTGCAGTCGACCGGCCGTATCCAGCAGCACGGTATCGCAACCGGCCTTTTGGGCCGCCACCCGTGCCTGCTGGCAGATCATGACCGGGTCCATGTCGGTGCGCGATTCGAACACCGGCACGCCCAGTTGGGTCCCCAGTTTTTGAAGCTGATCGATGGCCGCCGGCCGGTAGACGTCGGCCGGTACCAGATAGGGCTTGCGGCCCTGCTTGCGCAGCAGCACCGCCAGCTTGCCGGATGTGGTGGTTTTGCCCGAGCCTTGCAGGCCCACCATCATGATGGGCACCGGATGGGTTCCGGAAAGATTCAACCCTTCGTGGCGGCCTCCCATCAGTCGGGTCAGTTCGTCATTGACGATCTTGACCACCTGCTGGCCCGGCGTCAGGCTAGACATCACTTCCTGGCCCATGGAGCGCTCTTTGATGTCGGCGATGAATTGCTTGACCACTTTGAAGTGCACATCCGCCTCAAGGAGGGCCATGCGAACATCACGCAGTCCTTCGGAAATATTATTTTCCGTAAGGGTGCCGTGCCCCCTGAGCCGCTTGAAGGCCGATTCCAGTTTTTCACTCAAACTGTCAAACATGGTCCAACGCCTGCCTACTGCTCCAGTAAAACCTTGAAACTAAACTGATAAAAGTGATAAGTCAAGCAAAACAAAAACGGCAACACCAGGGGGTTGCCGTTCGATAAAACGATGATCAGGCGGGCGTCCTATAACATCAAATTTTAGTAGTGGCAAGTAATCAATGCGCCAGAAACTTCAATCGTTGACCAGAGAGGAACTGCTGCAGTGGCTGGACCTGCACGGCGAGAAACCTTTTCGTGCCCATCAGATTCTGAATTGGATCTATGTGCGCATGGCTGATGATTTTGACCAAATGAGCGATCTGAGCAAACCTTTTCGCCAGGTTCTGGCCGAGCATTTTTACATTGGCCGTCTCGCGGTGGCTCAGGAGATGGTCTCTGCTGATGCGACCCGCAAATTTCTATTTCGTTTGGAGGATGGCCACACGGTAGAAAGCGTGCTTATCCCCGAAAGGGACCATTACACCTTGTGTGTCTCTAGCCAAGTGGGGTGTGCCCAAGGATGCCGTTTTTGCCTCACCGGCCAGGGCGGGTTGATCCGCAACCTCACCAGCAGTGAAATCGTGGGCCAGGTGTGGGAAGTGCGCAAGCATCTGGTTCACCCGACCTATCTTACCAATCTGGTGTTCATGGGTATGGGCGAGCCCCTGGCCAATTACAACGCCCTGGTGCAGGCCATCCAAGTGCTCACCAACAGCGACTGGGGTATGAAATTCGCCACCCGCCGGGTCACGATCTCCACGGCAGGTTTAGCGCCGCGTCTGCTGGATCTGGGTCGCGATACGCGCGTCAATCCAGCCATCTCCTTCAATGCCGTGACCGATGATATGCGCTCCGAATTGATGCCCATTAACCGCAAATATCCCATTGAGCAATTGCTGGACACCTGCCGGCGCTATCCCCTGGTCAAGGGGCGCAAACTCACCTTTGAATATATTCTCTTCCAGGGGCTCAATGACCATCCGGATCAGGCCCGCAAACTGGCGAAGTTGCTGGCGCCACTGAAAGCCAAAATCAATTTGATTCCCTTTAATCCCTATCCGGGGAGCGAATTTCAAAGACCATCAGAGGAGCGCATCCAAGCGTTTCAAGCGGTGTTGATCGCAAAGCACTTCACCAGCGTGGTTCGCTACAGCAAGGGCCTGGATATCATGGCCGCCTGTGGGCAGCTGCGAGCCCAACACTCATAAGCGCTTTCCTTTCCAACGCCATCGCGGTAAAACCTATTGACCCAGTGTTTGCACGGTGTTAAAAGCCACAGTACTTTTTCAGGAGGGATGGCCGAGTGGTTTAAGGCGGCGGTCTTGAAAACCGTTGAGCGAAAGCTCCGTGGGTTCGAATCCTACTCCCTCCGCCATTTTCGTGAAATGGTTAAATGAAAGTCACGGAGAGATGGCCGAGAGGCCGAAGGCGCTCGCCTGCTAAGCGAGTATGTGGGGAAACCTGCATCCCGGGTTCGAATCCCGGTCTCTCCGCCATATATTATGTTTCATCGCTGATGCGTGGACATCCAAGGCTCTGATTCAATTCAGACACTAATACAGGCCACCCAGGGATGGAGCGACTTTTTTGAAAGGGCCGGCCTTATGGCAGGCCTTTCTTTTTTGGTTGTCGTTCGCAGCCAAAAGCGGCGCAACGTGAGTCACCCCTATAATTCGCCCTATGCTCACTTGAAGATTTATTGGTCTTTACGCTGATTCCTCAGATATCACTCATGGGACGCCTTAGTGCGGCGGTTGCCTTCCTATCTGGTATAAGAGATGGTATGATTTGAAAGTCGCTGGTGAAGGGAAGCTTAGTGTGTTGCCTGTGGCAGGCAGCTATATTCAGTACGGCTGAAGTGTATTCAAAGGGAAAAAGCAGCACGCGGACCAGTTCAAGGAAGCAAACTATGAAGAGAAGTCTGCGCTTGATTCGGCCGCTATTTTATATGGCGGCGCTATGGACCGTCGTCGCGGCGGGCGAAGTTTGGGCGGACCGCAGTGTGCGCTGTGAAGGACGCATCGTGTCCATCGGCGCCTTTAGAGAAGAGGTGGAGCAGAAATGCGGCACACCGGATCACGTCGAGCAATGGGAAGAAGGCTATAACAGCGCCATCTCACAATTCTATGATGAGGAGACCGGGCGCTACATCGCGCCCCATCTCATTTACGGTCCTCTTCACATAGAACGCTGGACCTATAATTTCGGCTCCAACCGCTTAATCCATTATCTCTACTTTCAAAACGGCAAGCTGACTAATATTGAAACTGGAGATAAGGGCCGCGACTAGTTGGCATTTGCTTTTATCAAAATTGCGCTCGCATCTAAGATGAAGGATTTTGCGCCCTGTGACAGATCACCTCGGCATCCCCGCCAATGTCGCGCAAGAATTGACAATAGCCATTGAGCGCCTGGGGTAAGACGGCATCCAGTTCGAGGGCTCGCTCGAAAGAGGCTTGGGCCGCGGTTTGGTCGCCGAGCCCATGGGCCGCAATGCCCTTGTTGGCAAATCCCAATGCTGAGTGTGAATCCAGTGCGATGGCCGCATTCGATGCCGTCAAGGCCTCGGAGTAGCGTCGTTGCTTGAGCAGTAAATTGCTCAGATGGAGAAGATAGTTCTTCTCCTTGGCATCCAGCGCGATGGCACTCTGGTAAAATTTAATGGCATCCCCAGTCAATCCGCTCGACTCGGCCGACTTACCGAGGTTAAAATACGCGGCAGCCAATTTAGGCGCGGCCGCGGCCTCACCTTTTTTCAGGGCTTTTTGGTAATACTCGAGTGCTTCATGGGATCGGTTGGCCGAAGTGAGCAAATCCGCATACGCCAGGAGATAACTTGTGTTTGGAGAGGTGCCGGTCATGGCGGTGCGGCAAAGAGGCATGGCCGCGTTCGTTTCCCCAGAACCGCTTAAGGCCAGACAGCGTCCGCCAATGGCATCAATGAGTTCAGAACTTTCGTCCAGTGCTTTTTGAAAAGCCTCGTCGGCTTTTTTATACTCCTTCAGGTGCAAATAGGCGCGTCCCAGGCGAATCTGGGAAAGACTGGAGGTGGATTTTTGATAAATTTCAATCGCCTGCTCGTAATGCCCACGTTTCTCTTCTATCTGGCCCAACACGACATATTTGATATCGGGATAGGCAGACAGCTGCTTGGCGGCCAGGGCCGATGCTTCTTCCGGTTGATGATAACGCAATAGGGCCGCCACCAGTTGTTCGGAATATTCAGCCGAATCCGGTGCCAGCGCCACCGCCATGAAACAGGCTTCCAATGCTTTTTCAGGCTGGCCTTTGGCCGCCAGCACCTTGTATTGGCCCATGGCCGCCAAGGCGGAGGGCTCCTTGGTCATGCTTTCAACGAAAATCGATTGGGCTGCATCCAGGGCCCCTTGTTCCACCAATACAAGCCCTAAATTTGAATGGGCCGCGGCGAAGTAGACTGGCGAAAGTGCCATGGCTTGTTTGAAGGCTGCCGCTGCCGCATCGAGTTTTCCCATCTCTCGGTAAACCTTGCCTAAATCGAAATAGACACTGCGATTGTTCGGCAGGATTTCAATGACATCGTAGTAGTAATCCACCGCTTCGTCCAGCCGCCCATCGCGTTGGGCCTGGGCGATGGCCTTGGAGTAGGCGGCCAGAAGCTGACTGCGAATGCTTTCGCCTAACTTGGCATCCGCCAAGGGCAAGGCCTGGCGCAGCTGCCGGATCGCGTCACTATAGTCTTCTTGCTCATAGGCGATGAGGCCTAGGAATAAATAAGGGCGAAAATTTTCTGGAGTCATACGTGCCAACTCTCCATATACCTGGGTGGCCAGAGGATATTGTTTTGTCCGGTAGTAATACATGGCCAGATTGTTCACGGCGATATCATCCCTGGTGAACTTGGTCAGTTGATAGTTCCAGAGCGCGCCTGAGTTTTGCCAAATTTTGCTATAACGATAGGTCGCGGAAGATAAAAAGAATATCGCCGCCACTATCGCTCCAACCATAACATAACGCTTGTTGCCCTCTGGATAGCGCTGCCATAATCGTTCCCATATCCATCCCACCATGAAAAAGAGCATTACCGATGGAAAGTAGATAAACCGGTCGGCCCGTTGGATGGAAAGCGGTATGATATTGGATACCGGCAGCATGAAAAGGGTCACCCATAAAACGAAGAAAAAAGTAATCGGGGGGTGGCTATGATCGCGAACAAAACGACTCAGGGAGCGCAATCCCATGGTAAAAAAGCCAATCAGCAAAAGCAATCCCGCCCACACCCGCCAGTTGCCTCTAATTACATCCGCGGCGTAGAGATAGTGCGGGCTCAGCGTGGAGGGATTGATCAGGCCGATGAGATAGTCCCACACCGTCAAAAAAGTAAGTTGGAGGGCGCTCCAATGACTTCCCCCCCAATATTGCTTGATGCCGCCGACTTTCGAGCTAGTAACCACGATGGCGATGGCACCGAAAAGAGCGATGGCGCCGGTTGGAATAGCGCTTAAAATGGTGCGGCCCAACGGGCGCCGGGCCCAAAAATAATCATAGGCCATGAAAAGGATGGGCGCTCCCACGACAATGGGTTTGGATAAGACCGCCAGCAGATAAAAAATCCAGGCCACATATTGGCCGTCCATGGAATTCTCTTGGCGGCTGCGGATGTGGTTGATGAACGCCAAAAGAAAAAAGAACATGCTCAATACGCTTTTGCGTTCTGAGATCCACGCGACGGCTTCGACCTGATATGGATGTACGATAAAGAGTATGGCCCCAATGCAGGCCGCGGATCTCCTCCCGCTCAGCAACAAGAGAAAGGTGAAAACCAAAACCCCATTGAGGGCGTGGAGCAAGGCATTCACGGCATGATAGCCCACAGGGTTCAGTCCCCATAGCCGGTGTTCGAATGCAAAGGAAACGAGCGTGACAGGGATATAGGAACCAAAGTAGGGCTCGGTGAAAATCCGCACCACCTGGAAATTGCGCACCAGCTCATTTTCTTCCAGGTAGCGATTGTCGTCCCAACTAAATAGCCGCTCCGCGTTCATGGTGCCGGCGTATAAGAGGATGCCAAACAAAAACAAGAGCAAGTGAATCTTGTGGCGCGCGACGAAATTCATAGGGGGTCTCCTGTCGGTAGAAAAGCGATGGGGCGAAACCGTGAAATCATGGGGAACCAACTTTGCCGTGACTGAAACCCGAAAGGAAAGTCATCGGCTTTAAAATACAGAATCGGACTATTCCGCTTGTAAAGAAATAGTCTTGGCTATCCATCGTAAAGTGCGTGAGGTCATCATCCAAAGAGGTTTAATAATCTTGAATCTGAAGAATTGCTTGGTAATATACAGAACCATGATGGTGGCCAGAACAGCGGTCTTTTTGAAGCTGCCGGTCACTGATGACACCCCCACCCGTTCTAAATAGTTCACGGGCAGCTCGACGGCCTGAAAACCGTGGACTTCTGTGAGCACCATGAGTTCGGGGCCAAAGTGTGAACCGCCTACCTCGAAATTCTCTTTAATGCGATCGATGACGCGCCGATGAAATAAGCGCAAGGTGCAGCCCACGTCAGACAATCGCGTGGTGTTGAACAGAAATTGTAGGTATTTGGCTACCGTGTAGTTACCCACCCGCATGTAGAATTTCATGTTGGCGCCGGCCCCGATCAGCCGGACATCGGTGCGAGTTCCCCATACGGCATCATATTCTTCCGAGAAAACCAGCAGCTTGATGACATCTTTCCCAACAAATGTCCCGTCCGGCTCGGCAATGATGATCAGCTCCCCTGATGCCACGTTTAGCCCTTTTCGAATAGCGTGGCCATAGCCTTGTTTGGGTTCATGGACATTGATGGCCGTTGTCTGGCGGACCCGCTCATCGGTGCCCTCAGCCGCATTGTTATTGACCACCACGATTTCATCAATGTAGCCTGTGTTATGAAAATCCCAGATCACATCTTTGATAGAGTCTTTTTCATTGTAGGTCGGGAAAATCACCGATACACTTTTGCCTTTCCACATTTCGACTACCTCTCCGTCGCAGATTGATGTGCAATCATTGGAATTTGATTTTTTTCGAACATATTTTCCACCACCCGTTTGACCGCCAGCTCAATGGGCAAGGCCGTTAGACGGTTTTTAAAACGGAATGTCGCAATGGGGCGGTACAAGGTGACTAAGGATCGAATCAGCCTACTTCTCCAGGAGGGGCCGGCAAAATGCTCGCTGAATTTATGATCGATAAAAAAGCCGGTGAAGTACAATGTATCGAGCAGGCGCTTGCGTTTCGAATCAATCCAAGGATTGTTTTTAGCGCAATCCGACTCATCAAATTCGATCCAGCCTTCAAGGTCCTGGGGCGGTTTGAATCCATGTTTGACTGAAAGATTGAACAGCTCGGTGCCAGGATACGGAGTAAACTGATTGAACCCCGAAATTTGACAATGTGGGTTTTCATTAAGCAATCTAAAAATCATTTCGATGGTGGCTTGAATGTCTTCCGCCGTTTCCGTGGGCACCCCAGAGAAGAAATTATAGGTCGGCAGCAGGCGTGGAAATTTGGCGAGTTTGCGATTGACCTCAAAGATCTGCTCCGTTTTGACTTTTTTTAACATCAGATCCAATATTTTCTGTGATCCGGACTCAGCGCCGATGTGCAGATATCGAACCCCCACTCGTTGCATGAGCGCCAGGAAATCTTCGTCCATGCGATGAAGCTCGTCGATTCTGGCTCCCCGGAAACCGATCTTGATGGGCCAGCGTTTCTTTTCCAATGCTTCGAAAAAAGATCTGGCCCGGCGTAAATCCACGAAGAAGTCATTGTCAATGACAGAGAAATGGTCAGGCCGATATTGCTTCAGAATGGCTTCCATCCGAGCTATGGTCTGTTCCACCTTTTCAGGTTTCCACAACCGCCCGCTGTATAAAGGGCTGTAGCAAAAGGCGCACTGATGGGGGCATCCCAAGCTGGTGATGATGGAAAATACTCTTTCGCCAGCGTCAAAGCGTAGATACTTGTCGATATCCACGAGATGATAGGGGATATCGGTAAGTTCTTCGAATTCCGGCGCTCTTGCCATGGGGTTATGAATCACTTGACCATTGATTTTGTAGCTCAGGGAAGCGACTTCTTGTAAGGGCGATGGATGGCGCTCCAGGGCTTTGGCCAGCTCCAGCAATGGGAGTTCTCCTTGGCCGCGGATCAGAAAATCAATGGCCTCATGTCTTAAGGTGGCATCGGGCAAAATAGTGGGATGAATGCCCCCCCAGACCACCGGTGTGCGGGAGTGCTTTTTAACCAGGCGTGAAACTTCGAGCGCATAAAATATGGGCTTACCGGTCATTACCGAAACACCCACCAGAAGTGGATCTTCTTTATGTAATACTTCGAGCAACCGTTTTTGCCATGACGAGTCGACACGCTGGTCAATTATTTCTACATCATAGCCGGCGGCCAGGGATGACCGTCCGGCGCAAAGCACCCCTAAAGGCAAATCTTTGACAAGAGCATCGTATTTACCTGTTTTAGGGTAGATTAAAAGTATTTTGCGGTGACGCATCCCGTTCAATCCTTCGAAACGAAGACAACAAATTCAAAATGTGTCAGGCCAGGGCAGATCGTATTCAGTAAAATCTGCCTGCCCCTTCCAATTGTTTAACGGTCGCTGGTGTGGTCGCGGTAAAACGCAAAAGTACTTTTGCAGAGCCTCCCGTATGGCTGCTTCAGGGAGAACGGCTCTTTTAAAATCCGGCACCCTAATGGTTGGATCATGGGCCATCGGATACCAAAACCGCGGGGGGGATGCGTTTTACTCTCTCTCCAGTGCGCGGGATTTTGGATCATTTCTCCCGCTATCCTGATGCCGTTCAACAAAGCATAGATGCAGTGGGCGTCTACTTTTTCGGCGCCTCAGGATGTGAATTCATTATATCAAAAGCCCACAGAATCTCAAGTTTTTCCTTGGCCGCAATGGGGATTTACAATGGTAGGGAGAGAAGCGCTTTTGCTATTAGGAGTTCTTCTATCGTAACAGAAAACGCCGGATGGCGCCTTGGTAAAATCGGAATATTGATATTAGGGTTTTTACCATCAAAAGTGAAAATTTGATCTGACCGGTTTTGAAAAGTAAGTCAATGAAGCCCGCTACAATTTTCTAAGATGCCGAGGGCCTACTTTTTCGGCCAACAACCAGAAACTGTTTTCCGAACAATGGCCAGAGCAGCGGCAAATTTAAATACCATTTCAGCATAAACAGCGGCGGGGCTATTCCGGTGGACATGGAGTAGGGCACAAAGCGCCCAATGCTCATTTGAATATCAAACCTTTGCATTTTGAGCAATTCACATAGAGACAATTCGGTAATCGGAATAAAATGATCCCAAAAGTCCCAATAGGCCCCAGGGGCGTATTTGATATTTGGACCCATGGCAATCAAACGGCCGTTTGGTTTCAAACATCGATATGCTTCCGCAATGGCGCGCTCCACCTGTCCTTTGTCCGAGAGGTGTTCAATGAAATTGCTAGTAAAGACTATATCTACGGTCTGTGCCGGCAGTTCCCAGGGTTGTGAGCAATCCTGCTGCAGAAACTGAATTCCAGCGTTCAGATATTTAGCCGAATCAGGGTTCAGATCCATGGCATATTTTTGGGCGGCCTGGATGTGGTTGATAAATTCGCCCCAGCCCGAACCCAGGTCCAACACCTGGGCGTCGGTGGGGATAAATCTGCTGAAATAGTAATCGCAAAGTATTTTCCACACCGCATTGCGATACGTTGTCATTTTCGCAAAGCGAATCCGGTATTCATCGCGAAGCATTTGGATTCGATCGCCCATTCGTCTTTCCTTACCGTTTTCTTTTACGGATGAGCAATTCCGACCAGTCGATCCAGTTCACCTTGAAGAAGTAAGCATAAGCCCGGTGTGCATGCCAAAGGTAGTAATATAGCGTAGTCAGGGGCAGTCTTAGCAGAACAGGCAGAAGGAACTTGATGATGGGCATGGAGACAGCCAATGGAAACAAATGGTGAAACCTGGGCACGTACTTGCGATGGGGGATATTGAGAACGCTTTTTTTATAAAAGGTTTCGTCAATTGTTTCGTTGGTCAAGTAGCCATTGTCTTTGCAGTATTGATATAGATCGGTCATCGGATAGGGCTGAAAAATTGAATTCCAGGCATAGTCCGGACGGCAGGCGATGTTCAGCTCCAGCGTATCCATGGCCGCGGGCATACTTTCGCCGGGCAGCCCCACCATGTTTTGGGCATATGTTCTTAACCCATACTTTCTGAAGATTTTCGCGGCTCCGAGGATCTGCTCACGGCTGATATTGCGTTTGAGTATGTCGTTGCGGATGTGGTCATTGCCGCTTTCAATGGCATATAAAATGGTGACACAGCCCGCATCTTTGAGGCGACGCACTATTTCATCGTTAACCAAATTAACCCGCGAATAGACAATGAAAGGCAATCCGATTTCAGTTTTATAGCGCTCAAGGAATTCAAAGCACCAATCGTGATCGAGAATAAATGTGTCATCCACGAATTGAAAGCGTCTGGGCCTATCCTGATCTCGTACTTGCTGGAGTTCCCGGATTACATGGTCCACGCTCCGTTTGCGCACCAGGCGTCCCTTGCCTTTATAGAGATCGTGAAACGAATGATTGAAGCAATAGCTGCATTTGAAGGGGCACCCCCGGCCCGTCAAAATCATGCGCCGGTGCAGTTTGGCATATGGTTCGTACTTGTTGACCAGGTCACGCGCCGCAAACGGGAGGGCGTCCAGGTCTGCGATTAATGGCCTCAGGGGATTCTTATGAATCATTGAACCGGACTTGATCCACAGGTTGGGGATAGCGTGAAAATTGTTTCCCGAATCCAGGGCATTGGCCAGGTCGAGCAAAGCACCTTCACCTTCCCCTCGGCAGATCACATCCACGCCCTGCTCTTGGATAAAATCGGGGAAAAAGGTGGCATGCGGACCGCCAAAGACCGAAAGAAAATTGAAATTTTTTTTAAGCTGGAGGTTTAGTTTTTGATAAAATGGGTGACGGCCGGTGGTTATTGAATATGCGATAATATCGGGGTTAATCGGTTGCACCGCGCGCAGTAGATCCTTTTCAAACGCAAGATCTAAAAATTCACAGCGATGCCCGTGGGCCTGGAGAAATGCCGCCAGAGACATGATCCCCAGCGGTTCCAAGTATTCATATTTGTAGATAAACAAAATCGTTTTCATAGCCGCCGCGTCCCCATTAGGCTCAGCTTAATCCTTCGCGGTTGGTTCTTGAAGCATCCACTCAAGCGCTCGTTGGGTCCTCTGTGCCGGCCCCTCAAGTGGCGCGAGTTAATGCGATGCTATACAATCTTTGGGCCTAAGAATCAAACATCGTGTATTAAAGCATGAAAACTCCAAGAGATTTTTGGGGGAATTCCTGTGTCCCATGGAGTGAAATCCCTGCCTGTCGTGGAACCCGTAGTATGAAAATGTCCTGCTGGTTTAAAGTATTTGACAATCGCAATGATTCATTGGAGATATTGCGCATGACCGTGCCACAAATCATCTGTATGGCTTGTTCCGATTGCTATTTACTATTATTTGGAGACTTTGGCGCACCATGAAAAAGACAGTAAAGATTCTATGCATCCTTCTGGTTCTTGGCTTGGCCGCCCTTTTGCTGACGTTGACGATCGGTGGGCGCGATATCGCCGCACCCGACATTTCGGATCTCATGCCTGAAAAGCAGCTGATTCCCGAAGATCAAAACGCTTTCGGTCGTTTATCCGCCGCCGCTGGCGCGATCACCTTGCCGTCGGATTTTAACATCATCGTTGACTACATCGAAGGCAAGATGATCTATGATACATTAATTGCCGAACTATTGCAGAAAAACGAACAGGCCTTTCCATTGATCGATCAAGCACTGGCCCTCGACCAATGTCAACCCCCATTATTGGAAGAACCAGCGTACATTCAGCAGTGGTATCAGATAGCGGTATTACTAGGGGTGCAGGCAGTGCATAGCCGGCATGTCGGCCAGCTTAGCCAAAGTGTTCACGCAACCGTTTCACTACTGCGCTTTGGAGATCTATTGCATCCAAATACGCAAAATATTGCGGACTTCAGTCCCAGCCTAAAAATATTGCAGCTCGGGCTTAACCAGGCTGGCGACTTGGCACGTACGGAAGCGATCTCAAAAGATGATTTACTCCTGTTGGCCAAAGCGCTGGCCGCCTTAAAGCCCTTGGCGCCAGGGCTTAAGCGGGCATTTCAATTTAAGTTCCAGAAGGTCGCCCATCAAATTGACGGGTTCAGAGCCAGCGGCAAGAATGTCGAACAGGCTTTCCCTGATACTTCTCTGATGATTTACTTCATCCGCAAAACCACCTGGTTCCCTGCTTACATCTTCAAAGAGAATGAGACTAAGCAAAAGCTGGCCGGACTATACCGGGATACCATCCACAATGCCTCTTTGAACTATGCTGAGATGAAGATCTATGATTTAACCGATTACTTCGGACTGCAAAAACAAAGCATGTGGTATTACTATTGCCGGCCCAATGTGGTCGGACGAATTTTTTACGCTTTTACCACACCGGAAATCGACACATACCTCGAAGGCAAGTGCCAAATGGATGGCTCAATAAGAGCCACGCAATTAATTGTAGCTCTGAAGCTATTTGAGAAGGAAAATGGAAAACTGCCTTCGCAGCTGGACGAGCTATGCCCCACTTATCTCTCAAGTGTGCCAATAGATCCCTTCGACGGCAAGCCTTTCCGCTATAACCCAGCCAAGGGGATTGTCTACTCGGTCAGCAAAGATTTAAAGGACTCGGGAGGCTCTACAGAAGTTCCTCCGGAAGAAATTTATGGCCCAGATTATCCCAAAACATGGATTGCGGAAGACGGCGTCTTTCGGATCAATCCATAGTGTATCTCCGGTTCAAAATCTGTCTCCGACTTCCGATTTCAGCTGGCGGTTACACCGGAACGATTTTGAACCAAAATCTATATTTTGAGATAATTTGAATGCTTCGGTTTTATAATCCAAATTAAGAATGGCCATATGTAGATGGTTTGATCTACGCATTCAAATAAAAATCCCGAACCGGGATCATCACCAGGTCGGGATTTTTATAAGGCAGTGCAAGATCAAAAGACGTTGGCGATCATATCTCCAACCGTGTCTTAATCACTTTAGTTGCATCCGCCACTGCTGCTGGTGCTGCTGGAGGTGGAGGAGCTGCTGCTTGAGCCGCCGCCAGGGCCCAGATCCACCCAGATGTTGGTGGTCTTGCCCGAAGAACTCGAGATAGTGCTCTTGTAGGAAGTGTTGCCGTCCATATAGTAGCGCATCCAAGCGATAATGCCGTTGGCCAAGGTGGTGGCCGTGCTGCCGCTGGCCGAAGCCCAAGCCATATGGCTCAAACCACTATAAACAAAATAGGCCTTGGAGATGTTGCCCAGGGCGTTATACTCCCCGCGCGTCATGCTGCCGGTGGCCAGGGTGTCGCCGGAGCCGGCCTGAATCAGCGTGGCGGCGGTGATGGAGCGCAGGGTGCTGTCGGAGAATTCTTCCTGCCACGGGGCCATGCCCACCGTGGTTCTGAGCTGGGTGGTCAACTGGGATGAAGCCCACAACGAGCCACCGCCGCCCTTGGAGTGGCCGCAGGTCTGGAGCTTGGAGGTGTTGATTTTGCCCTGCAAGGTCCCGCTGCCGCTATTGATGGTCTTGAGCCGGGCAATGGAGTTTTTATGCGCATCGCGCCAGCCGCTCACCATGCCAAGAGTGTTGCTGGGTGTAAAGGCCAGAACTACAAAACCTTCGGCCGCAAGTCGTTCGGACAGCCAACTCACTTGGCTTAAGGTTCCCGTATAGCCGCTGGTCATGGTGGTGGCACCAGTGGGCGCCGAGATATTGCAGGGGTAATAGAGCCGTGTATCGGAGGTGCCACTCACGCTTCCGCCGGAGGCGGTGCAAACACCGCTGCCGGAGCCACTGTCGCAAGCATAACCGATTAACGCGATCACAGTTAATGCCATCAATAAAGTAATAGCTTTCTTCATGATTTTCTCCCTCCCTGGTTTGAATAGGTGCTTGATAAAATATCGAACCGAGGATCAATCCTAGTGCTTGGAGCCTCGAATTGACTCGGCTTCACCCCCTATTGTCTTTAAAGGCGCACCCACAATAGCAGCGGCGGTGGCTCGGGTCGCAAGCCATGTTTTGTCTTTTTCCTCTGAGGTCTGTTTCAATTTATGACACGAAACAATGAGCGCGCATTATTGGTGTTCAATAGAGCAAATAAAAAATCGTTATCATGATCGATTATTGGTAAAATTCTAAAAAAGTATAAAACAGGACAAATTGTGATGTATGAAGTTGAATAAGACATTATTTAAAATTGGTCAATTAGTAAAACCCCTAATTATGAGTCAGTCATATCCCCAATTCAAGTCGATAGGCCGGAAAGATTGCCCACCAAAAAAACCCGAACCGCTTGGATTTGCGGTCCGGGTTTGTCAATTTACTAACAGGTTGTAACGGTTGGCTCTGCTTCTATTAAGCAGGTTATTTAATAAAGTTGGCTAGTTGCAGCCACTGCTGGAGCTGCTGCTGGAGCTGCTGCTGGAGCTGCCGCCGCTCATATCCACCCACTCAAAACGGGAGGTGCCGGATTGATCGGCGATGATGCTTTTTTGAGAAGTATCTCCGTTCAGGTAATATTTCATCCAGGCGATGGCGTCGCCAGCCATTTTGTCCGCGCGTGCGCCCGTGGCACTGGCCCATGCCATGTGGTCATAACCGGTGTACTCCACATATTTCCGGGAGATGCTGGTAGACAACCCACTGTACTCACCACGGGTCATGGAGTTGTTGGCCAGGGTGTCGCCGGCACCGGCCTCGATGAAAGTGGCGGCCGTGATGGTGCGCAGAGCGCTGTCTGAGAATCCTTCTTCATAGGGCGCCAGGCCGATGGTGGTCTTTAATTGGGTGGTCAACTGGGAAGAGGCCCATAATGAACCGCCACCACCTTTGGAATGACCGCAGGTGGAGAGTTTGCTGGTATTGATTTTTCCTCGCAAAGTGGCGTCATTGCTGTTGAGGTCCTTCAGCTTGGAGATACATGCCTTGTGCGCATCCCGCCACAGACTCACCATGCCTAGGGTGTTGGATGGCGTAAAGGCCAGAACAACGAAACCGGCGTTTGCAACTTGGTTGGACATCCACTCGATGGCGCTTAAGGTGCCGGTATAGCCGCTGGACATAGAGGTTGCGCCCACCGAACCTGTGATGGTGCAGGGATAATAGAGCTTGGCTTCCGAAGTGCTGCTCACGCCGGAAATGTTCCTGGTGCACAGGGTGCCGGTGCTGCCGCCGTCGCACGCGTAAGCAATTAAACCGATCACACAAATAGCCAATGCCAAAGTAAATGCTTTTTTCATGATACGTTTGCCTCCCTCCCGTAATTACGATGAATGATTAGATGAATGAAGTAAGATCGAATGGATCGCGGCCAAAAACATGAATGATAATGATGTTTTATCCTCCTTTGCCTAATTGGTTAACTCCAATCCGAGGAACATGCCACCCTTCCAACGGCATTTCCCCCCTGTCCTTGCATTTTGAGTGCGAGATCACCATCAATTAAATCAGGCGCCAAAGAGTGCTTGAAGTGCTATTGGTGGTGCTATCGATCTAAAATGCTATATTGTTTCGGCGCGAACAAATAATAGCTTTTGTCCGCAATATACAATTTGGGCCGCGAGGTATCAATTGGGGAAAATCCCAAAATTGATGTGTTCAAAACCTTATTAAGGGACTTGCCGCATTTATGGAGGCAGGTTGCGAGTAGGTTGACGGACCTTTTGTCAAAATGTATTTCGTTGCATAACAGTAAAATATAAAATTGGTCGGCGTGTGGTGCCCCGAGCTATTTAATAACGGGCAGTCCATGAATTCAAAAAAAAGGGAGACCCGAACCGCGCTTGCAGCCGGTTCGGGTCTTATCGTTTTTCAAACGAAAGCCACAAAGGCAATCTAATGGTTATCTGTTATTAATTGCATCCGCTGCTCGAGCTTGTGCTGCTTGTGCTGCTGGTGGTGCTGCTGGTGCTCGAGCTGCTGGAGCTGGGAGCGCCTTTATCCACCCAGTTGAAATTGGTGGTGCCGGACTGGTTGGCAATGATGCTCTTTTGAGAGGTATCACCATCCATATAATATTTCATCCAGGCAATCATGTCGCCGGACATTCTGGCCGCATCAGCTCCCGTGGCATATGACCAGGCCATGTGTCCATAACCGTTATATTCTAAGTACTTACGTGAAATGCTGGTGGGCAACGCGTTATATTCGCCGCGAGTCATGGCATTGGTGGCCAGGGTATCGCCGCCGCCGGCTTCGATAAAGGTGGCGGCCTTGATGGTGCTCAGCGCGCTATTGGCGAATTGTTCTTGATAGGGGGCCAAGGGGACAGCGGTTCTCAACTGGGTGGTCAATTGGGCTGCGGCCCACAAAGCACCGCCACCGCCCTTGGAGTGACCGCTTACCTGGAGTTTGCTGGTGTTGATTTTGCCTTTGACGTTGGCGTCGCTCGTATTGAGGCTCTTGAGTTTGGAGATGCAGTTTTTATGGGCATCGCGCCACTGACTGACCATGCCGAGGGTATTGGTGGGCGTATAAGCCAACACTACATAGCCGGCGGACGCTACGGCCTGGGACAACCAGTCGACGTTGTTCAAGGTCTCTGTATAACCGCCGGCCAAAGTGGTGGCGCCCACAGTACCGTTAATGGTACAGGGATAATAAAGTTTGGCCGCTGAGGTGCTGCCGATGCCTGAAATGGACTTGGTGCAAACGCTGGCCCCAAGAGTAGGCGTTTCACTGGTGCCCGTATCGCAAGCATAGCTGATCAACCCGATTACGCTTAAAACCAACAACAAAATGACTGTTTTTTTCATGACCAGTTTCCCTCCCTTTTCGGTTTGTTGATTGACCCACACAATTTTACTTCTAAATGACGTCCTCTTAAGCTTGGCTATGTCACCTCCTTGGATCGTGAAGATTTTCTCTCGCTGAAATTACGGGCGGAGTTCTTCATGCCCGTTAGTTCCAAGTATATGGGCGTTTATAGTGATATCTTCAGCGCCTTCTCACACATTTCTTGCGATGCTTGCACGTACGAGCTTCATTTGAATGGTCAGTTGTTACTGGTGCCAAAGAGGGGGGGGAGGCTTTGACAATAAAACCAATGAATATGCTTCAGAGAATCTAACAGTTTGCAAACCGCATGACAATTGGGGAAACTATTATTATTTAAGTTCTAAAAAGCCTAATATTCTACTCAAAATCATTTGTCTGTCCCGCAAGTTAACAAAATAATATGGATAAATTTGTTTTACATAGTTAATTGCGTGCGAAGAAGTAAAAAATACTTACAAAACAAATTTTGATACTTAAAGGTTTCAGGATAGAAGTATTCAAATACGAAGACGGCCGGTGAAGTATCAAAATCTAAATTGTAATTAAATATTATATTATCTATTATAATTATATTATTTAATTTACTCTGATAATGTTAAAGCCGGTTGGCGAATTTACAAAATGCAAAATAGATTTAGGCTTTTCAGAGATCAAATAATAATAGTTTCCCCAATTGTCATGCGGTTTGCAAGCTGTTAGATTCCCTGAAGCGTATTCATTATGCGTCCCGTCAAAGTCCCCCCCCCTTTGACACCAGAAGAAAGAAACCCCGATGTCGGGGCAATTGTGGATCAGCTAAACGCAATGTACGGCCGTGCGGTTCATTTTGCGAAGAGCTCTGGGAACTGAGAATAATGGCTGTTGAGGTGGTGGTCATGATCTCAGATTTTGGAATGAATCCCCAATGCATAGGAGGTGTATTTAACCAAGGTGTGATTGGAGATGATCCAAATTAATACTTATGCTTGCTTTTACCGTCGAATAAAAATGGGAGGGAAGGTTATCATGAAGAAGACTGTTATGTTGTTCGTAGTTCTAAGCGTAATCGGGTTGATCAGCTATGCTTGCGATACCGGCAGTAGTACTCCTACTCTGGGGGCCAGTGTTTGTACCAAATCCATTTCAGGCATCGGCAGTACTTCGGCAGCCAAACTCTATTATCCCTGTACGATCTCGGGCACCGTTGGAGCAACTTCCATGTCCAGCGGCTATACCGGTACTTTAAGCGCCATCGAATGGATGTCCCAAAGAGTGGCGGCTGCCGGTTACGTGGTTCTGGCTTTCACGCCTTCCAATACTTATGGTATGGTCAGCCTGTGGCGCGATGCCCATAAAAACTGCATCTCCAAACTCAAGAGCCTGAACACCAGCGACGCCAATGTAAAAGGCAAAATCAACACCAGCAAACTCTCCACCTGCGGTCATTCCAAGGGCGGCGGCGGCTCTTTGTGGGCCTCTTCCCAGTTGACCAACCAGTTGAAGACCACCGTTGGCTTGGCCCCGTATGAAGAAGGCTTCGCCGACAGCGCCCTGCGCACCATCACGGCCGCCACTTTCATCGAGGCCGGCTCGGGCGACACCCTGGCCACCAATTCCATGACCCGCGGCGAGTATAGCGGATTGTCTACCAGCATCTCCAGGAAGTATGTGGAATATACTGGTTATTCCCATATGGCCTGGGCCAACGCTAGCGGCTCCGCCGCCGACAAAATGGCTGGCGATGTGATCGCCTGGATGAAGTACTACCTGGATGGCGACACTTCCCAGAAGAGCGCCATCGCCGATCAATCCGGCACCTCCCGCTTCGAGTGGGTGGATAAGAGCGGCGGCTCCAGCTCCAGCAGCTCTAGCAGCTCCAGCACCAGCAGCACTAGCAGCAGCGGCTGCAATTAGAGGATGTAAACAGACCGGCTAAAGGTCTGACCTTACAATCCCCAACCATACTGTTCTAAATAGATCCCGAATCGCCTGCCCGGCGGTTCGGGATCTGTTCGTTTATCCATGGGCGGGAATGGCTAAGGCGCCGAGCTGGGGCACGGTGGATGCGCATCAAAATTCGCGGTAGACCCGGAAGCATGGAAAAGATACAAAATTCATCTGGATAGACAAATGGCCAGGGCAAAAATCAATTTCAACGGGGGTTTTCAGGGCAAAATCCACTAACTTTTGGGGTGCGATTTTAGTATTTTTTGGGTCCATAAATAGAGTTTTCCCGATTGCCGGTCTTATAACGAGTGGATATGCTGATACTAAAAGGGCAAATGAGAGGGATTTCAATAATGTGCTTGGTATATAAAAGGAGCAAAAGGATTTAACCTTTGCCGGCGGTTTCAGGGGGGCTCCACTGGGGCGGATCGGAGAAGCGGCGCGGAAGCTGGAAGTTATCGGGCCTGAAACTGGGTTGAAACGGATTCTGAATTTTTCGATATTTGAAACCGCCGGTCTCCTTTTAAATGCCATCCATCCTTAGATCTATTCTCAGCAAATCCGAAATTATCGCTCCTGCCATAGTGGGAATTCAAAACGACCATTGGAAACACTCGATGCCCGCTTTCTAAGGCAAAAAGGCCTTTCCTTTGGAGTTGGCTTTTAATATAGACCCTCGGTGGTGACATCGTAGGACATATTATAGCGCCTATTGATTTGATTGGAGCCGCTAGCGGCAAGTGACCTATTTGGCCAGTGAAGGTTGTTTATGATCACTTATCTCGGTTGGGGGGCTAAATACCCCTGGGTGAGAACCCTTGGCGAGGTCTACTATTACGGAACAATCATCGGTGTCATAGTTGTTTTTTTGATACTGGTGGGCAAGCGGTTGCTGGCTTTGGGCTATCCTAAAAAACGAGTGATCCTCTTCACGGTCCTTTCCATCCTGATGTCATTTCCGGCCGGGTATCTCGGTTCCCGCGCGGCCACCATGTTTTATAAACCATTCAGTCAGTGGAGTATTGCATTTTTCTTTGAAAACATGTTCCACGGCGCCTCTCACACCTACCACGCCAGCCTGATCGGGCCGCTCGTGTTCGGCGCTATCTTCTGTTATTTTCTGCGGTTGCACTTTCTAGAAGTGTTCGACACCATCTATCTCTATGTGCCCATGGCCCATTTCTTTGGGCGCTCGGCCTGCTTTTTGATCGGATGCTGCTGGGGCAATCGCATTGCCTTCAATCTTTACGGTCTGGATATCGCCTTCCAAAACCCAGTTCCCATATACGATATGGCGGTCAATCTATGTATCTTTTTATTCCTCCGACGCCTTTACGCCACTATTTATGCTGATCCCTGGCCCCGGCAACGCTATCAGGGTTCAGTATTTGCATTCTATTTTGTGATTTACGCCGCTGGCCGCATGGTGTTTGAAGTATTCCGCACGGAGCACCTCATTTCTCTGGAGCTCACCCAGGCTCAATTGGCCATGATTGCCTATTTGCTGTTTGCCTTCAGCCTCTTCGTGGTCATTTGGTGGCGCTATCAGGCCGCGCCAAGCGCCAGTGCAGATTCGCCTGGTCCTATCGCGCTCCAGAGCACCGGAGAGATCCGCAAGCTCTTTTCATTGGCCATCCTCGTTGTTTCCTATGTGTTGTTGACCTTTTTGATCTTTTATCTGACCCGAAAAATCCGGGTCTGGCCATGGCCATTTTCACGGGTGGAATCATTGGCCGATGCCTATTTGCGCGTGGGAGCTTATCTGCCCATGATGCTGCTGCCATGGTTTGCCTTGACCTGGATGAAACGCAACGGCTTGCCCATCTGGTCTCAGTACCGCTGGACCCAATTCTCTCCTTATTTTTTAGTGGGCTTGGCCATGAGCATTTACTACTCGCTGGAGCTGTTGGTCTTCAAGCGCCCGATGGCGCTGCGCGGATTGATATTCTGGCCGCCGGCCATTATGCTGAGCCTCATGAATGCTTTCGCCGAAGAGATTATGTACCGCCAGGCACTATATGGCCTGCTGCGGCGGGCGGACTATTCAAAATGGATTGCTATTCCGGCGCAGGCGGCGATTTATTCGATCATCCATTTCATGATCGCCGGCGCCATTCTGGGGATCTTCTCCTTGATTTACGGCATTGTCCTGGGGTTGGTGGCGGATCGCAACCGCAGCATCACGCCGGCCATCATTTGCCACTTTATCATCGATATCGGCTGCATCGGCATGCCCATGTTGAGAATGTAATGAACGCTTCAGCTCTATCGCGCACTGCCGGTTCCCGCTGGCTGGCCATCGATGCCCTGCGCGGGCTGGCGGTATTATTAATGATCACCCAGCACGTTTCCTACTGGCTGGTGGGCATTGAGCAGCACAATGAATGGGTTGTGCTTTTCACCGGCGCCCTGGGGGGATTGGCCGCGCCCATCTTCGTGCTGCTTGCCGGCGTGGGGGTTACCTTCAGCGCCCAGCGCCACGATGACTGTGACCGGTTGTTGGTGATCCGGGGCGCCATGATCATGGGGTTCGGCTACTTGATGAATTTCTTGACGCCGCACTGGTTCACCATGGGATCGTGGTATGTGCTCCATCTCATCGGGGCGGCCATGATGATGGCCCCCATGCTGCGCCGGTTATCCACTTCAGGGGTGCTGACGTTGCTGGCAGCGGTGCTGGTGATCACCATCGGAATTCAGACCTGGTTGGATACGCCCTTCAGGCTTTACAATAACGACATGTCTGCACCCACCAAACCAGGTGGCGCCCTGCGATTTGCCCTGGCCGAAGGTTTTTTTCCCATCTTTCCCTGGCTGGCCTTTTTTTTGGCCGGCATCGCGGCCGGGCGCTGGCTGCTGGCGGGCACGATCCAGAAGATATGGCAGATGGCCGCGGTGCTGGTGGCGGCCCTGGCAGTATTGTCCGGCCTGTTTGCTTCAGGGCTGGCGTTCACCCATGATTCCAGGTGGATTCGCTTTTTTCTGTTTAAAACCAATTTCTACCCCGCGCTTACGCCCATAACGCTTTTTCTAATCGCGACGGCCCTGCTGTTCGTCTACACCTTTGTGCGTATCGATGAGCGGCTTTCATTTGACGTCTCCAACATGCTGGTCTGCCTAGGCCGGGTGTCACTTACCCTCCTTATCTTTCATGTGGCCGCAATCCGCGAGTCGGCCCAATATTTCGGCTTCTGGAAAACCATGTCAGCCCCGATCACTTTGATTTTGGTAGCCTTGCTGCTGATTGGATTTGCTGTGGCGGCAAAGGGATGGCGTAAAATCCAGTTCAAGTATGGCGCCGAATGGGTGTTGCGTTTAGTGACCGGATAGCGTCGGACACAATTCCATTTTGCACAAAAGAAAGAACGTTTTCATAATTAATATTTCTGTTGACATCGCACAGGGCTGTGCGACAGAATTGCTTTTCCAACCGCAGTAGTCCAGTTAGGCTGTTTGATAAAATTGAGGCGTCCGAACCTCATTTTAAGGTCCATACCATACGTTGGGTCAAGATCCACGCCGCGGCCCGGGAGCTCTTTTCGCCTAAGACTTGCCGGCACCGCTGTAAATAATTTGTCCAAAAGTTCCTAACTATGTCTTCTTCACGCCCGAGTTTGATCTCGCTCAATATGGCTATGTGGAAGAGGAGTATTTTATTGAAGGCCAGGCCATCCGCACGCCCCAGGGAGTCGATCCCATCATGGGCGGGTTGAAAACCAAGCTGATTCTGGCCGTGGGCGCTTCCCAATCGGCCATGAAGAACGTCAAGGCGGGCTATATCCTCAAGGAAGCGGCCAACGAGATCATCGTGGAGGCGGCCACCTCTGATGTGCCGCCCAAATGATCGGTCCAAAACAGTGCCGCCGCATCCCCGGCAGATGATGCGGCAGCCATACATTCAAGCATGACTATGGAGGTGTCCGATGAAATTCAAGCAATATTCTACTTGGTTGATCCTGGGGGCCATCCTGCTTTTTTGGGCAGCCCCGACCATGGCCAAAGAGTGCACACCCAAGGTCCCTATTCCATACAATCCGATCATTTTCGTGCATGGCAGCTCCGGTTCGGCCAGCCAGTTTGAATCTCAGGCCATGCGGTTTACTTCCAACGGGTATCCAAAGGAGTATTTATATGCCCATGAGTATGATTCCACCTTCACGATCAACACGTGGGATGATGTTCACACCCGCCTCGATGCCTTGATCGACCAGGTGTTGGCCGCCACCGGCGCCGAGCAGGTGGACATCATGGCCCACTCCCTGGGAACGGTGGTGATGATGGGCAATGTGACGCCGCCGCGGGCCGGGTATTTGTTGACTCCTGAACGGGCCGCCCGGGTGGCCCATTATGTCAGCATCGATGGTCAGGTGGCCGCGTCCCTGCCGGGCGGAGTGCCTACCCTGGCGTTGTGGGCCGGTCGCGGCACGGCCGGCCGCGCCATCGTGGGCGCTGAAAATGTGATTCTGGAGAATCAGACCCATGTGCAGGCCGCCACATCAGCCGAAGCATTTGCTCACATGTACCAATTCCTGACCGGCAGCGCGCCCAAAACCACGTCAGTGGTGCCTGATTTACGCGGTCATCTCGCTGTTTCCGGCCGGGCCGTGATTTTTCCCCAGAACATCGGCGTGGAGGGGGCTTTGCTGCAAATGTACGAAATCAGCGGCGCTACCGGTATGCGGATAAACAAAAAACCCGCGGCCCAGGCCGCCATCACGGCCGACGGACACTGGGGACCCTTCAAGATCCAAGGCGGACGCAATTATGAGTTCGTGCTGGTACGCGAAGGGCAGGACCACCATTTCTACAAGGAACCCTTTATCCGGGACGACCAATTCGTGCGCTTGAACGCATCGCCCCTGGGCGGCGGCGTGGGGGCCAACATGGATTTCGCCGACGGGCAGAGCAATCTGGTGGTGAGCCGGGACAAAGAGTCCTGGGGCGACCAGGGTGTGCAGAACACCATTCTGGCCATCAACGGCGTCAACATTGTCAATGCCGCCACCTGTCCGATTGCCAAACGCACCACCTCGTTCTTTGTCTATGACCTGGGATCGGACGGGGCCAGCAGCGTGGAGCCGCCCATTGCCTACTTCCACAGCCTGGCTTTTATCACCGGCGTGGATCTGTTCATTCCGGCCGCTGATCCGCCGGATAACCGCATCCGGCTCACGCTCATGGATCGGGGCGGCAATGGCCTGATGCAGGTGATCAACGTGCCCAACTGGTCCTCCACGAGCCATCGCATTTCGGTGCAGTTCAACGATTTTGTGCAGTGGGACGACATCCCGCGCTGATTTGCACTGATTCGTTGTATTTTTTAAAGCCGCTGCCGGACCTCCCATGGTCCGGCAAACGGCTCTTTTACCATTCAAAAAAAACCAAGTGCGCCTATCGGAAGAAGCGGCTTTCAATGAAGCCCGGGCCATGGTGAGATTCACCGTGTGGGGCAAAACCTTTTTGCTTGCCATTGGAGGGAGGTGGATTGTCTTTACTGCGCGACCGCCTCGGGCTCTTTTCTACGGTTAACGATCAGCAGATATCTGCCTAAGCTCACCACAGCGACGGCAAAGAATATCATCACGCCGTATTCAACGAATTTGGTGGGCTGTAACAGCTCGTGCATAATTGGATCGGTGATCATCATTTCACCGCCCACCTTGCCCAGTACTGCCGCGCCAATGTAAAGGATGATGGGAAAGCGGTCCATCAGTTTGGCCAGCAAGGAACTCATGAAGACGACGAAGGGGATGCTCAAAGCCAGCCCGAACATCAGCAGAAAAAAATTGCCGTGGGAGGCGCCGCCCACGGCCAGCATATTGTCGATACCCATGCTCATATCGGCCACGATGATGATCCACAAAGCCTGTAATATGCCGGTGGCCTCCTTGTGTTCGTGCTCCTCCGAACCCTCCACTAGCAGTTTGACGGCGATCCACAGAATCACCGCGCCGCCCACCAGCTTGATAAAAGAGATGGTCAGCAACTTTGCCACGAAAAAAGTGCACACCACCCGTACCACAACCGCGCCGGCGGCGCCTAGGGTAATGCCCCAGGTGCGGGATTTGCCATGCAGATTTTTAACCGCCATTGCGATCACCACGGCATTGTCGCCGGCCAGGATCAAGTCGATGAGCACAATGCTCAACAACGCGCTGAAAAACTTCCAATTCAAATGAATCTCGCCAAGAAAGCCTAAGTCGATCATGATTGTAGCTTATTCTCCCTTTCCGCCCCCAACCAATGGTAGCCCTTCTAAAAAGTTTGTATGTTTATGGTGATCTTTTTAGCAACCCTCCTGTGAATCTGCAAGCGATTTGAAGGCAGGGTAACCGCATTTGAGTTTTCATAGAACTGATTTGGTAGGATAACGATGATGGGAAAAAAGTGCGATCATTGTAACCAATTGTAGATC
>JAKALP010000049.1 GCA_021824175.1 Deltaproteobacteria bacterium | reverse complement strand
TCAGTAATTTCCGGTTAAGTTTTTGCATTAACGCTTTGTAGGGCTTGTTCTTTTACATATTCTCGGCTTTCATCGACGTCCATTGGCCAACCTCGCAGTTCGTTTTCGATCTGAGTGCGCAATTGTCTTACTCGCATGATGGAAACTTTCTCGCCAAAGTTGCTGTGGCAGTATATGGCCAACAGCAAATATGTGATCAGGCCGGACAAGATTTGGACCATGAGGCCATAAGGGCTGCGAGCAATCAAGTGATAGACCTTCAGATGTCTTTTCCACCAGGCAAAGAAGTTTTCGATGTTCCAGCGCAGTTTGTAGGCCTGGGCCACCTGTTGCGCCGTCAAATCGTAGCGGTTGGTGGCAATCCAATATTGCACGCCTTCGATTTCATAGCCCACCAAGCGCAATGGTTGTTTGCTTTGATTAACGCCGGCAGTGCCCAAAAGCACCATGGCATCAAAAAAGATAATGCTGTCGGCCGGTATTGAATTTTGGGACAAGATTTTCTTTTGGGTACTGGCTTTGATACGGCAGATAAACAATTGCTTATTTTGCTGCCATTGATCAAACAGCTCGTGGCATTGATAGCCTCGATCCAGAACCGCTGTTTGACCATCGTCTACAATCTTGGAGACAAAGGGCCGCTCCGGTGCTTTGCCGTCGCTTAAGTAAACCTTTCGGGGAATCGATCGGTTCAAATCAAAACCGACATGAACCTTGGCTTTCTTGGAGCCTTTACGGTAGTCAGCCCAGAGCATGGAAAGAGTACCATCAATTAAAGAGCCGTCAACACCGGTTAGTTGCCCGAGTTCTTTGTGCGACATGGGCAATAACTTAGAGGCCTGAGCTTGCAGCTGTTCAAAGACGTGGATGAATTGTTCGAGCCCCCGACTGTTGGTGGCTTCGCCGAAGCTGCTTTTTTCAATACCGTTGGCTGGTGCGATGTTTTCTCTGGCGAAATTGTCTTCTTTGAGTGTTTGTAAAAGGTGTTGCGCGGAGGTGTGTTCTTCAAGGTGGAAAAAGACCAAGGCCCGAAGATGTTCCTCGAAAGTCATTTGTAGCTTTCGATTTGCTTTGGATTGAAGCTTGGGCATATTTTTCATGGCCTTCAAAATTGGTTTCCAAAATTCGTAGAAAGAGATGGACCGTGGTTTTCGACAAGGGCTGAATGTGCGTGGCATGTATAACTCCTTGAAATTATAGGTTATACAAGCCGAAATTTTTATTTTTGGCCCTTTGTCAAGCGAAAAATCACATAATGTGCTGATTTTTTAAATATTTTTCTATGCAATTTCCTATCCGGAAATTACTGAACCCTTTTCGTTTTTCGAGGGGGCGATTCCAGGATATCCCGCATATCATGGAGGACGACAAGGGGCGAACCCTTTGGGCGTGGCCAAAGCACCTAAAGAAGGAATGCTGTGCAGCTTGGGTGCTTAGGGCGCTCTTCCCGTGCCTGGACTTACCTCTATTATTCGTGTAAAAGTTAGGGCTGATGTGATCAGTGCTCCGAATTAAAATCCTTAAATTCGTATTCATTTTCTTCTTTTTTCGACTTTTAGGGCTTCTTATAAAGTTGAGTGATCATAGAAAAAGAATAGCAAACCTCTTTAGAGAACCGCTGCTCCATTTTCTGGTGATTGGCGCGGTCCTCTTTCTCATCTTTGGATGGAGAGGCAACCCCGCGCTCTTACAAGGCGGGCAGCTTGGATCTCCGTCTGCACAGGTCTTTGTCAGCCAGGAAGATATCGATCGGATGAAGGCCGTGTATACAAAAACGTGGCAGCGGCCTCCCGCGGAAGAAGAATTAAAAGGTCTGGTCGAAGACTTTGTGCGCAATGAGATTTATTATCGTGAGGCAATCGCCATGGGTCTGGATAAAGACGACGAGGTGCTTAAGCGGCGATTGCGCCAGCGAATGGAATTTATCTTCGAGGACATCTCCTCCGGTGAGGAACCGACGGAAGAAGAGCTCCAGGTGTATATGCAAAAGCATTCCGAGAAGTATCGAATCGATCCACAGATTTCATTCCGCCAGGTTTATATTGATGTCAGTAAGCGGGGCCAACACGCCGAGTCTGATGCGCGACAAATTCTTGCAAGACTCAAGCAAGGGACTGACCCGGAAACAACCGGCGACCCATTTCTGCTATCGTCCGAGGTCCCGATAACCGCCCTGTGGGACATTACCAAACAGTTCGGTGAGTCATTTAGTAAAAGTCTTCTCGAGTTGGAGCCCGGTGCGTGGGAAGGGCCGATGGCCTGCATCTGGTCTTGGTGAAAACACGGATCAACACGCCGCTGCCCGAAATGGCGAAGGCTCGGGCAGCGGTGCGGCGGGACTGGATGGCTGAGCGGCAGAAAGTCTTATAAGATGCGGCTTACGCAAAGATCAGGGAACGCTATTCCGTGATCGTGGAGCAGCCGAAGGTTGAATCCATTCCAGCAGCGCCAGAAGGCAAGGCGGCGACGCCATGAGATGCTTTTGGCTAATTCTTCTGACCGGCGTATTTGTTCTCGCTACTGGGGCAACCGCCTGGGCCCACGAATCGCAACCCGGCACGCTTGAACTTAGACAGGTCAGTAATGACAGGTATGAGGTCACCTGGCGCGCGCCGATCTATTTCGGCCAACCCCATCCAGCTCGAATTGAACTGCCGGGCCATTGGAATACGGTCGTGGAGCCCACCATGCGCCTGCTGCCCGATTCACAGGTGTTTCGCCGTATCGTAACCGTCGGCGGGCAGGGCGTGGAGGGAAGTATTATACGCTTCCCCGGATTGGAGCATACGATTACCGATATTTTTGTGCGGTTGAATAGGCTTGATGGCACCACCATGACAGCGGTGGCCCGGCCGTCCAAACCCTATGCCCAGCTTCGCGGCGAGCGAACATGGTCCACCACAGCCGTGGAGTATATCGGGCTTGGATTCCACCATATCCTTCAGGGCGTCGATCACCTGCTGTTTGTCCTGGGATTGCTGCTGATCGTCAGGGGAAGGATGCTGCTTCTGAAGACCATTACCGCATTCACGATCGCGCACAGCATTACGCTGGCGATCGCCACCCTGGGGTATGCACACGCGCCGTTGCCGCCGCTGAATGCGGCCATCGCCCTAAGTATCCTCTTTCTCGGGCCGGAAATCGTCCGCTCCTGGCGGGGTGAGACCAGTTGGACCATCCGCGCTCCCTGGGTCGTGGCCTTTCTGTTCGGACTGTTGCATGGCTTCGGTTTTGCGAGCGGGCTGTCCACGACCGGTATGCCCAAGGCAGAACTGCCCCTGGCGCTGCTTTTTTTCAATGTGGGCGTCGAATTGGGTCAGCTTGTGTTTGTCTTCACGGCGCTATCCCTGGTGAGATCATTCAAGGTGTTAGGGGTTCGCTGGCCGCGTTTGGTCGAGGCATTGCCGGGCTATACGGTCGGTGGCCTCGGGGCGTACTGGACGATTCAAAGAACGGTGATGCTGCTGGGGTATTTGAAATGAAGGGAGAGAAGAAAAGATTTTTTCAGATTTTTTTGGTTTGGACGCTATTGTTTTGCCCTGTGACCGCCTTTGCTCATGTGAAGGGTGGCGAAGTAATTGGCCTGATCAGTGGCCTTAAACATCCCATTTCCGGCCTGGACCACGTGCTGGCCATGATCGCAGTCGGATTGTGGGGCGCCCAGCTTGGTCCGCCTGCCATCTGGCTGCTCCCGGTGACCTTGCCGATGGTAATGGCCCTGGGTGGAATGCTCGGGCTGATGGGCGTGCCAGTGCCCAGTATTGAAATCGCCATCGCGGTCTCGGCCATGGTGTTGGGAGTTATGGTTTTAATCGAAGCCCGGCCGAAGCTATGGCTGGCGGTGCTGATCGTCGCTTCCTATGCAATCTATCATGGTTATGCCCACGGCACGGAGCTGCCGCCCGGAGGAAACGGATTGCTCTACAGTATTGGATTTGTCATGATGACCGGAACGCTCCACGCCACTGGCATATTGATTGGACTGATTCATCGTTGGTTGGCCGGTCGCATGGCCTTGCGACTGGCCGGCGCATGCATCGCCATGGCAGGGGTGATGTTTTTGTGGAGAGCTATCCTATGAGAGAAATCTCCATCATCCGTATTTCTTCCTTCTTGACGGTTGCTTCGCTGATACTTCCCGGCCCCGCAAGTGCCCATCTCGTGACCACAGGCATGGGGCCGGTGTATGACGGCATCGGCCATCTGCTGCTGACACCCGAAGACCTGGTGCCGGCGCTGGCCCTAGCACTCTTTGCAGGACTGCGGGGGGCCGTAGCCGGAAGAAGAGCCATGTTCCTGCTGCCGCTGGCCTGGATAATGGGCGGAGTCGTTGGCTCGAAGCTCAACGTGACGAGTGCGTTCCCCATACCAGCCCTATCTTTTCTACTTCTTGGTGGACTCATCGCGGCGGACCTTTACATGCCGGCCGCGGCTTTCACGCTTCTGTCGATTTTGGTTGGCTTGGTTCATGGATTTCTCAACGGTGTTGCATTGAATGAAGGCGCCGGCCTGCTCGGTCTGATCGGCATTACGACCATGCTTTTTATCCTCGTCACATTGGTTTCGGCATCGGTAGTCTCGCTGAAAAGGCCTTGGACTCGTGTCGCTGTTCGGGTGGCCGGTAGTTGGATCGTGGCCACGGGGATGTTGATGATCGGGTGGGCAATGCGATGAGGAGAGAAAAAACCTAAATTCTGGATGACCGCAAGCAGGCTATCGAAAGTAGTAAAGATATTTAGCATCTTTTCAACTCAACCCAAAACGGAGAGGGTACAACATGAGGATGAAAGAAATATTCCGCGATTTATTTTTTGTCGTCACGGTGATGGGGTGCATGGCGTTTGCGGCCTTTGCCGCCGATGACCACCAGCATGGCAATGGTGTGAACGATCCCTGTTTAGGCACTGCCGATAAGGAGATGCTCGAAAAGGTCCTTCCCACAAAGCCACCATATTCTCCTTACGCGGGCCGTAATTTTCCCACTCGGCCGCTCTTTGGCGATACCCATCTGCACACCGGTTTCTCCATGGACGCAGGCGCCTTCGGCGCGCGTCTCACCCCTCGCGATGCATACCGATTCGCCAGGGGAGAAGAATTGATCTCCAACACCGGCCAGCCAGTCAAACTCTCTCGACCACTGGACTTCCTCGTGGTGGCGGACCACTGCGATGGCATGGGTTTCTTCCCCTTGAGGTCACCCAGACCAAGGGCACTGGCGAGGCTACCCTTACCTTTCACCCAATGACGAGTTCGCCAATTTCGAGATCTGGGACAAGGGCAATCTTGCCGGCAGTACGGCCAAGACCAAAGATATGCTCGAATTCGAGTATGCGCGTGCTGCTTATAAAAATGGCCTGACGCTCGAAGCTAAACTTGGCGTAAATCCTTACAAGTTCGGCCTCATCGGCAGCAGCGATGCCCATACGGGCCTGGCTGCTATGGAAGAAGAGAATTTTTTTGGTAAAACCGCGCCCCAGGAGCCTATCCCGGAACGTATGACCAAGACTTTTTTCCATCATCCCAAGACGGGCGTAACGGTCACAGACTGGGAGGTTTCCGCTTCCGGTTATGCGGCCGTGTGGGCCCTGGAGAACACGCGTGAAGCGATCTTCGATGCCATGCAACGTCGCGAGACCTATGCCACCACAGGCCCACGCATGGCCGTGCGCTTTTTCGGCGGCTGGGAGTTCGAGCCGGCGGATGCCAACAACCGCATGCCCGCGGCTATCGGCTACGCCAAGGGCGTACCCATGGGCGGCGATCTCAGCAACGCCCCCAAAAACTCCTCGCCCACCTTCCTGGCCGCAGCGTTGAAAGATCCCATCGGTGCGAACCTTGATCGAATTCAGATTATCAAGGGTTGGGTAGATAAAGACGGCAAGACCCAGGAACGCATTTACGATGTGGCCGTGTCCGGCGGCCGCAAGATAGAGTCCGACGGACGCTGTAAGACACCGGTAGGCAACACCGTGGACGTGGAAAACGCGACCTGGACCAACACCATCGGCGCGCCGGAATTAATCGCTGTCTGGAAGGACCCGGAGTTTAATCCGGCATCGCGGGCGTTCTACTATGTTCGCGTGCTCGAAATCCCGACCCCGCGCTGGACCGCCTACGATGCTCGCCGCTTTGGTATCAAGCCGTTGCCGGGAACCACCATGACCCTTCAGGAACGGGCTTACGCTTCACCCATCTGGTATACGCCCTAACTCTGCTCTTAGTCTTGCCAATCGATGCCGGGCCGCGTTCATTCGGGCTGTCCGGCAATGGATTCAGGTGGATACCCAGGAAGCGCAAATAAAAAGAAATCTAAAATCTGAAGCTTGAATCTTGAAGCAAGATCGATCAGCCAAAATTAAATACCGTCTGTTCACAGGCTTTGATCCTTGTTATCATGTGTATAAACAAATAAGGACGCAGCCATGGCGCAAATTGTACGATTGACGGAGTATCGCCAGCGAAACCGGGCGCAGGCCGGTTTCAAGCTCTGGCGCCGCACCTTCGATCACGATTTCGACGCTACCATGCGGCTCAATGATTTGAGTCCGGAAGTGCTTTGCCGCCTGGCGGAACCAGCCGAGGCAAGCACCCGTTTCTTTTATTCGTTAATCCTGGGTTTTTTGGGATATGGAGAGAATGCCGTCTTTGAACTTTTAGAAAACACCACTCGAATTTTGGTGGTGGATATCCATCTCTTTTTGGCCGATCAGGTCCGCTTTGAGATGATGCGCCGCATGGGTTGGCTGTCCCGTTTCAGCGCTACCCAATACCACCTCCTGGACATGGTTCTGGAGTTTGAGCATGTCCGCGCCCTTTGTCACCAGGACCCGCCGCAGCTATCCGCCACCCATCCCGGATACGAAGAGTACAAAGGTCTGATCCGTCAGGACCAGCAGGTGTTTATCCGGAGGCTGCTTCCGGCCTGCCTTGAAGAGTTTAAGCGCGAGTTTCTGGGTTGATTTAAAATCGAATCCTTCGCGCTTCAGTCAATTCCATCATTAATTCGTTCCCGCAGCTTGCCTGAGCATTTGAAGGTCACTACTTTGCGTTCCTTGAGCATCAAATCTTCGCCCGTGGCTGGATTGCGCCCGCGTCGGGGACGTTTGGCCTTGACGCAGAATTTACCAAAGCCTGAAACCAGGACATCGCTGCCTGAAGCCAGGGTGCTCTTGATGATTTCGAGCAGCGATTCCACCACGTCAACGGACTGCTTCTTGGTAAAGCCCAAGTCGTTGACCTTGGTGACAATGTCATTTTTGGTTAATGCCATAGGGCCTCCTCCATCAAGATGGTTAATCTTCGGTCAATTCAGACGAATCGCCGGCCTATTCGTGGTCCACGCTGGGGTTCTCCTTTGCGGCGGGATCAAGTTTTTCCACCTGCTGGACAATCGCATCAATTCTTTTTGAAATTTGATCGATCTCTGCTTTTAATTCCAGGTCATCAATCTCGTTCATGGACAGTAACCTCTTTCGCTTTATTATTTACCACCGATCTTCTGACTAAAGATCAGAGGGGGTAGATACCGCGATGGTATAGGTAGTCAAAATAATAGGTTTGGTATTCTTCATTCTCCGATATGGAATCTGTGGCCTTGCCGGCGGTTTCTGGGGAAGGCAGCTGCTGGTGTGTCAGCCAAAGGTTGCGCGAATAGGTATATAACACTTGGGTGAGCAGATCGGGATCTTCCACGATTTCTGGATTGGCGCGAGTGAAAAGGTCGGCCCCTTCGAGTACTGCCTTGATGTTGCGTACATATTCGGTATCATCCAGGTTCTCCTCAACGCATACGGCATGGAGCTGCTGGAGGATATGCTTCACGGTTCCCTCAATGGCATCGATGCATTTCATTGAAACCTCATGCAAAACCCGCTATATGGCCTTGATCCGCGATGCTTGTTGGGTTTGGGTTCCTACGGTGTCAATATTGTTTGTTTGGGAATAAATTCATATAGATGGCAAGATATACGCATAGGCTCCTGGTGTCAAGTGATCAATGGCCGCCGATTCATTTAAATATCAAATATGTAAGAGCGGATTGGCCTTGCCGCATGGCGGCCCGGTCCGATGGACGCTATGATAAATACCGGCAAAGGGTCTAATTGAGGTAGGCTATCCCGGAGATCTGGGGTCGGCTTTGGATTTTTGTTGGAGCCGGCGAGCGGAGTCGAACCGCTGACCTGCTGATTACGAATCAGCTGCTCTACCTGCTGAGCTACGCCGGCCAACAAAACGAGATCCAACTACTGTGTTTATGCTACAAAATCAAGAAGAAATTTCCTGGCAGCAAGTACTGACGGGGCTGAATGGCCGCGGAAGCATCATTGATGTGGTAGGGTTGCCAGAGTCGGCTGTGGTGTTTGCCGCGGCGCAATTGTATCGCCTGCACCGCCGGCCCATGCTGGTGCTTTTGTCCATGCCCAAAACCGCGGAACGCTTTGCGGAGGCGCTTTCGTTGTTCGTGCGGGACCTCCAGCCGCAGATCCTTTATTTCCCGCCATATAACATCCTGCCCTCCAAATTCATGTCTTACCACAACGAGACGGCTGCCCGGCGCGTCGGCACGCTCTACCAGATGGTGGAGAGCACACTGCCGCCTATTGTGATCACCACGGTCGGGGGGGTGAAGCAGCGCTTGATCCCCAAAAGCGCTCTGACTGGCTTTGCCGAATTGCTCATGGTGGGGCAGGAAACAGACCGCGATGGACTGGTGCAAAAGCTGATCTCCGGCGGGTATACCCGCTCCGCCATCGTGGAGGAGCCGGGCGATTTCTCCGTGCGCGGCGGGATATTGGACCTGTTCCCACCCCTGCAGGAAGATCCGTTGCGCATCGAGTTCTTTGGCGACACCGTGGAATCCATCCGCCGCTTTGCGGCTGACACTCAGCGCACCCGGGGCAATCTGGAGGAGTTGGTCGTCTTGCCGGCCAGAGAAGCGGTCATTACTCCCGGAGAACTCAATGCCCTTTTGGGGCGCACGCGCGCCAGAGCCGCCGAGCAGGGATTGCCCGTGACCCAGTTGCGGGAGGTGGTCCAACGGATCAAAGCCGAAGGAATTTTCCCCGGTATTGAAAGCCTGCTGCCGCTGATCTACCCGGAGCTGGGAACCCTATTTGATTATCTGTCCGCCCAAACCCTGACCTTGCTGGTCGATCCTGGCCACCTGGAGGCCACGGCCCTGGAGATTGACACTCACGCCGCCATAAGCCTGCAACAAGCAAAGGAGCGTCAGCATCTGTGTGTGCCGCCTGAGACGCTCTACCTGGATTGGCCCCAAATCCAGGAGCGCCTAAGCGCCTATGCATCCATTGCTTTCAAACCATTTGCCGCCAGGCCGGTGGAGCCGGCTGGAGATAAGATCACGCCGCTGATTTGCCGCACGACGGTCAACGATACGGCCGATTTGCGCCAGGCATTGCAAATCGCCGCCACCCAGGAGCGTCCCTTGCAGCCCCTGGCCGACTGGCTTACAGAGCAGAAACACAACCAGCTCACTGCGCTGGTGGTGTGCCGTCGGCCTTCCCATGTCCCGCGGCTTATAGAGATGATCGCCGACTATGGCATCCAGGCTAACGCCATTGAAGCTCTGGCCGATATGCTGGAGCAACCCGGGCGCATCTACCTCACCACTGGCACGATCTCCCAGGGCTTTGTGTGGCCCGAAGCCTCTTTTGCCTTGATCGCCGACGAAGAGATCTTCGGCACCACGTATCGCCCGCGCAAGGCTGCCGACCGCCCCAAACCAGCCACCGAACTGCTCAATATCGCCGACATGGCTATCGGTGATCTGGTGGTGCACGCCGAGCACGGCATCGGCCGATACGAAGGCCTGGTCAAGTTGGGTGTGGAGCGCACCTACAACGACTACCTGCTCATCGTTTACCGCGATGGGGATAAGCTTTATCTGCCCGTGGAGCGCATGAATCTGGTGCAGAAGTACATGGGCATGGAAGGCCAGAACCCGGTTCTGGACAAGATGGGCGGGCTCACTTGGGAGCGGGTGAAAGATAAGGTCAAACGCTCCACTGAAAAGATCGCCGGCGAGCTGCTCAAGCTCTATGCGGAACGAAAAGTCCGGCACGGCCATGCCTTTGGCTCGGTGGACACCTATTTCCGTGATTTTGAAGACGGGTTTCCCTTTGAGGAGACGGTGGACCAGCATAAAGCCATTGAAGATGTGCTTCATGACATGCGCCAAACGACCCCCATGGACCGCTTGGTGTGCGGTGATGTGGGGTATGGCAAGACCGAAGTGGCTCTGCGGGCCGCATTTTTGGCGGTCAGCGAAGCCAAACAAATAGCGGTGCTTGTGCCCACTACGGTTTTGGCCGAGCAGCACTTTGCCACCTTCAAGGAACGATTCAAGCGCTTTCCGGTGCGCATCGCCTCCATGAGCCGATTCCGCTCGCCCAAGGAGCAAAAAGAGATTGCCGCCGAGCTCAAAGAAGGGCGCATCGACATTGTCATCGGCACCCACCGGCTGCTGCAAAAAGATATTGAGTTCAAAGAGCTGGGCCTGCTGATCCTGGACGAGGAGCATCGCTTCGGGGTGCGCCATAAGGAGAGAATCAAGGCCATACGGGCCAGTGTGGATGTGCTCACTCTCACGGCCACGCCCATCCCCAGAACCCTGCATCTTTCTTTGCTGGGCATCCGGGATATCAGCCTGATCTCCACCCCGCCGGAACAGCGACGTCCCGTCATTACCTATGTCACTGAATTCGACGATACTCTGGTGGTGGATGCCATCCGCAAGGAAATGGCGCGCAACGGTCAGATCTTCTTCGTGCACAACAACATCAACTCCATTGACCGTATGACCGCCCACCTGCAAAAGCTGGTGCCCGAAGTGCGCATGGCCGTGGGGCACGGGCGCATGGATGAAGATGAGCTGGAAAAAGTGATGCTCGACTTCATGCAGCGCCGCATTGATTTGTTGGTATGCACCACCATCATCGAATCGGGCCTGGATGTCACCGCCGCCAATACCATCTTCATTAATCGCGCCGATCATTTCGGCCTGGCCCAGATCTACCAGTTGCGGGGCCGGGTGGGGCGCGGCGACGAGCAGGCTTACGCCTATCTTTTCATCCCCAACGAGACCACTCTGACCCGCGATGCCCAGAAAAGGCTCAAAGTGCTCATGGAACACAGCGACCTGGGGTCGGGCTTCCAGATCGCCATGAGCGATCTGAAAATCCGCGGGGGTGGTACAATACTAGGCGCTTCCCAATCCGGTCACATCGCATCGGTGGGATACGACATGTACCTGAAACTTATGGAGAGCTCCATTGCCGAACTCAAGGGCGAGCCAATCCAGGAGGCCCTGGAACCGGAGATCAATTTGCCGGTATCAGCCTTTTTGCCCGAAACTTATATTAGCGACATCGACCAGCGGCTTTCCATTTACCGGCGCCTGGCGCGCATGGGCGATTTGAAAGAGATCAGCGCGCTCAAGGCCGAACTGGAGGACCGCTTCGGACGGTTGCCCGATGAGGCCGGCAATCTGCTTCTGAAAATCATGCTCAAGGTCCTGGCCGTGAGGGCCGGCTGCAAGCGGCTGGATCTCACTGAAACCCAGCTGCAACTGCAATTCTCCGAAGTCCATCAGATGAAACCCTTCGGTATCGTGGCCTTAGTGGCCCTGGAAAAAGGACGCTATCGCTATACACCCGACCATCTCTTTAAGGCCGCCCTCACCGCAGGCTCGCCCAAGTCCCTTCTGGCTCAGGTCAAAAACATCTTGATAGAGATTGCTCGAAGTGTTAACTAGTAGATTTTTAAAGAATTAGATGGCATTGGCGTTTGCCATATTGAACGCTGGAAAGGTAAGGGTTAGGCCGCTGATGGCGCCGCAAGAAGATAAATCAACAACAAAATGGTCCACCAAAACCCGCTGGCATTTCCTGGAGTACCATTTCATCTTCATCATTGTGCTGCTCATGGTCGGATTGTTCATAGGGCAGGGCTGCACCAAAAAAAAAGCGGAAGATGACTATCTGCTGCGCGTTAAGAACCAGGTTTTGACGCTGGCCGAGTTCAATCAGGCCGTGGATGCCGCCGGCATCGAAGCCTTTTCTGGGCAAAAGAACATCGAAAAAGCGGCCTTGAACGATCTGCGCATGCGGGTGTTGAATCAAGCCACCGAAGAGATGGTGATCACCGCCTTTGCCATGGAAACCGGGATTCAAATCTCCGACGCGGAAGTAGATCAGGCCATAGCCGCTATTAAAGCCGATTACCCTGACAATACCTTCGAAGAGACGCTGTTGGAAAACGCGGTCTCCTTCCAATACTGGAAAAAACGATTGGCCACCCGGATGCTCGTGGAAAAAGTGATTTCCAAGGAGCTCGTCCAACAGGTCCAGATCTCCTCCGATGATATTGCGGAGTACTACAAAAACAACTACCCCAAAGGTCTTCCCGAAGGTGAAAAAGCCGACGAGGTCAATCAAAGAATCGTCAACCACTTGCGCCAGCAAAAAGCGGAAAAGGCCTATAAAGATTGGGTCGATACCCTGCGCCAGTCGTATCCCGTCGAAATCAACCGCGCCGCATGGGAGCGGTTGACCGGCACAACCCCATAATCGCCAGCGGCGTCAGGCATCGAGCAAGGAGATAATCGTTGCTGAAATGTTTTATTGCTTTTGATTTTCAAGCTACCCCTTCGGCTCTGAAATGGTTGATCCGAATATGCGTGGCACTGTTTTTGGGCCTGCTGACCATTGCCCCTTGCCGGGCTGAACTGGTTGATCGCATCCTGGCCGTAATCAACGATGACGTCATTTTATTGTCTGATTTTGACAAATTCACCCTATCCTATCGGGAGAAGATGAAAAAGGAGGGCCAATCAGACGCGCGCATCCGCATTCAATTGGCCGATCAGCAAAACGTGATCCTCAATCAAATGATCGATGAGAAGTTAACCGAACAGCAAGCCAAGAAGGATAACATTGCGGTCAGTGATGAGGAGATCAATGCCAACATCGAGCGCATCAAAAAGGCCAATGGGATGAGCGAGGACGATATGGTCCGGGCCTTGGCGCTCGATGGTATGACGCTGGCCATGCTGCGGGATCAGATGCGCGAGCAAATGCTGCAATCCAGACTGGTCAACCGCGAAGTTCGCTCCAAGATCGTCGTTACTGATCAGGAAGTGCAGGAGTACTACGAAGCCAACAAGGGCCGCTACGTCATCAAGACCGAATATCATCTGCGGCATATCCTGATGAAAGCCCCCCAGGGAGACCAAGAGGCCCGTACCAGAGTGCTGCAACAGATGCAGCAATTGCTCGGGCAGCTCAAGGCAGGAGCGTCTTTCGCTGACTTGGCCAAAGTGTACTCCCAGTCCTCTTCGGCCCGAGATGGCGGAGATTTAGGTTTCTTCGAGAGCCGCGTTCTGGCCGAACCTATCCGCAAGGCCCTGGAGCCCCTTAGCAACGGTCAATTCACCGATGTATTGGATACTGACCAAGGATATCAGATTTTCCTTGTAGAAGAAATTCGACGCGCTGGAGGCAAAACCCTGGAAGAGGCTACCCCGGAGATCCAGGACAAGATCTATTCGGAGAAGGTCGAAGAAAAGTTCAAGTCATGGCTTTCGGAGCTACGCCAGCGGGCACATATACAGATATTGGATTAGCGTATGAGCACATTGGACGAGGCCAATGATTTCGGCCGTTATCTTCAGCAATACCGCCGTGACAAGGAGATCACCCTGGAAGAGGTCTCCCAGGCGACCAAAATACGTTTGATCGTTTTGCAGCAAATTGAAAACGAAGATCTCAAGGCGCTGCCCACTCCTACGATCACCAAAGGTTTTCTGCGCGCTTATGCCGACGCCGTGGGCGCCGATAAAGCCGAAGCACTTAAACGCTATGAAGCCGTCCTGGCCGGCTATTCCCGTTCTCAGAAAACTCAAAATCAGGCACTTCAAGTGACCTCTAAACCCGTATGGGGCCGATTGCTTTTGGCCATCATCCTCATCGCGCTTCTGATCGCTTTGACCTTGATTTTCGCCAACCGGCACAACCAATCCGCCGTGTCGAAAAACATGGGAAGCGCCCAAACAGAGGAGCACTCCGCCACTAAAACCGATGTACCGGCCCCGGCCGTGAAGTATGACCAGAACGCGAGCGAAGCAAAAACCAATAGTGAACCCGCCCGCCAGGAAGCCCAGATCCCGGCGCCTGAAAGAGGTTACGAGGCGCCGGTGACCGCGGCGGATAAAAGTACTCCGGGCGCGTCACCCATAGGCGTGGCCGAAACCGGGGGCGTAGCTCCAGTCCAGGATCAAATCGCAAAATCGGATGTGGAACAGAAAGAGAAGCCGGAGGCCGAAGCCCCCGCGCCTGAACAGCCCGCACCCAAACTGGTGCTCCAGGTAAGCGCCGTCGAACTGACCTACTTGAAAATTACTTCTGATGATGCCGCGCCCAAGGAGTTGATGATGCGACCAGAGCAGCAAATGACCTTTGAAGCCAAAAACGGATTTCAGTTGCTCATCGGCAATGCCGCCGGCATCCGGTTGAAGTTGAATGGCCAGCCGGTGCCGGTCAAAGGCCCCAGCGGCAAGGTGGTTCACTTGAAACTGCCATGACCCATTTCACCACACCCGCCATCGTGCTTCGCCGCAGGGATTATGGTGATTTCGACCTGATCCTGACCGTACTGACCCTCGACCATGGTGTGGTAAGCCTGATCGCCAAATCCGCCAAGAAGAGTGTCAAACGTTTCCCAGGCATCTTGGAACCCTTTGCAGGTCTGAACATTGTTTATAACCAGGGCCGCGGTAAAGGCATGATGGTCCTGGAAGAAGCCAGTCTGGAAAGTACTTTCGGGACCTTGCGTTCGGATATTCTCAAAACCGCTTACGCCAGCTACTGGGCCGAACTGGTGGCCCTATGGTTGGAAGAAGGTCAGACCCGGCCCGATATCTACCGGCTGATGGTATTTGTCCTGGAACATTTGGTCCGGGATGACGTGCCCGCGGCGCTGCTCAGCCTTTTATTTCAAATGCGTTTTGTGGGTCAGGAAGGATTGCGCCCCGTGCTGGAGCGCTGCGCCTGCTGCCACATCGAAGTGGACCAGTTGGCGCAACAGCATTTCTGCATCGATCTCAAACAAGGCGGAATTGTCTGCCACGAGTGCCCAGGCCCCGAATCCACCCAACTCCGGCTCGGCAAAGGAACGTTGAAACAATTGTTATGGATGGCCGACGGCGATCTGCCTACCGCCTTACGCGTGCGTTTTACTCCCTGGGCCTTGGCTGAAGCCAATGATTTTCTGGAAGCATTTGTGCCTTTCCATATCGGCCGGACGCCCAAGAGTTTGGGATTTTTGCGGCAGGTGAGGAAGGAGGGGGGCAGGGGATGAGGGACAAAGGGACTGAGGGACATAGGTACTAAGGCACAAAGGCACAAAGGGACAAAGGCACAAAGGAGCTGAGGGGGTTAAGGGATTAGGAAGTATTCTTCAACTAAAGAAAATCTTCTCAATTCCCTTTACGCGGCAATTATGGCTTCGTATGATATTACCGCTTTCATTTAAGGCTATGCGCATCGCTACAGATTCATAAGCCGTTCGGAGAAAAACTCCCTCTCCCCTTGGGGGTGTGAGAGGGTCGGGGTGAGGGGAAGCGTTTAACCTTTGACCTTCATCCTTCAGCCTTTCACCTCATATCCTGAACAAAAGAAGGGAAGCATTCCAACCATGAACAATATCCGCGCACTGCTTGAAAAAGAAGAAGTGGAGACTTCCGCCCCCTGCCGCATCGACATGGGCGGCACCCTGGATCTGAGCACCTTTTATTTGCCCCTGCGCCGTTTCGGCCCCTGCACCTTCAACGCGGCGCTGAATCTGCGCACCAGGGTCAAACTCAGCCCCCACACCAAAGGCAAACTTAAAATTACTTCCCGTGGTTTCGATCCCCTTGAAGTGGACAGCGACCAGGCCCCCTTTGCCCACCCCCTGGGGTTGATGCTGGCCCTGGCCACGTATTTCGCGGCCGACGGGGTTCACATCCAGATCGACTCTTCTTCTCCCCCCCGCAGCGCCCTGGGTGGCTCTTCGGTGGCGGCCGTGGCCCTGGTCTGGGCCTTTGCCAAAGTGCTCAATCGCGCCGGCCAGCCCATGCCCGCACCTGAAGCCGTGGCCGGCCTGGCCCACGCCGTGGAGCAGAGCGTAGCCGGCGTGCCTTGCGGCGTGCAGGATCAACTGGCCGCTGTGTACGGCGGCGTCAACGGCTGGTTCTGGACGGCCCAACCCGGCGGATCCCTGTTTCAGCGCCAGGTGCTGGTGAGCCCGGCCCAATGTTTAGACTTCTCTCGCCGTCTGCTGGTGGCCTATTGCGGCGTGCCCCACATTTCCAAGGACATCAACGGCACCTGGGTACGTGAATTCGTAGCCGGCCGCCACCGCGGCCAGTGGCGCCAAATAGTGGATTACAGCCGGGGCTTCATCCAAGCCATTGCCAACGGCCAATATGAAACCGCCCAGGCGTTGATGAACCGCGAAACCGATATCCGCGTTCAACTGACCCCCGAAGTGCTGGACGAAGTGGGTGGCCAACTCGTTGCCACCGCCCGCCAAAACCACTGCGGCGCCCGCTTCACCGGCGCCGGCGGCGGCGGCTGCATCTGGGCTTTGGGCGACCTTGCCCAAATTGCCACCTTGCGTTCAGCATGGGCCCAGGTGCTTTCCAAAAGAGAGGAAGCGATGATATTGATGACGCAGGTGGACCCCACCGGTGTCTTGTGATTCCGCCGGGATAGTGATAGATACCCCCAGCTCTTTTGTCAGCTGATCAATGCATTGGAATAAGAGGAATCGATTATGTATTTTTTGGAATAAGAGGAATCGATTATGTATTTTCAGGATGTGATTTTGGCCTTGCACAAGTTTTGGGCGCGCAAGGGGTGTTTGCTGGTTCAGCCCTTTGACATGGAGGTGGGGGCCGGCACTTTTCATCCCACTACGTTATTGCGCGCCATTGGGCCTGAACCGTGGCGGGTGGCCTATGTTCAGCCTTCGCGGCGTCCGACCGACGGCCGCTATGGCGAAAACCCAAACCGCTTGCAGCATTACTACCAGTATCAGGTGCTGATCAAACCTTCGCCCCAGGATGTGCAGCAGATCTATCTGGATAGCTTGAAGGTCTTGGGCATCGATCCCCTGGAACACGATATTCGCTTTGTGGAAGATGACTGGGAATCGCCCACCTTGGGTGCATCGGGGCTGGGTTGGGAGGTATGGCTGGACGGCATGGAGATCACACAGTTCACCTACTTCCAGCAGGCCGGAAGCATTGAGCTGGCGCCCATCTCGGTGGAACTCACCTATGGCCTGGAGCGCATCACCATGTATTTGCAAGGTGTAGACAATGTCTATGACCTGCAATGGAACGAGACCACCAAGTACGGTGTGGTGCATCACCAGCAGGAGGTTGAAGGCTCCACCTACAACTTCGAGGTGGCGGATGTCCCCATGCTGCTGGAGCTGTTCAAACACTACGAGGCCGAGTCCCAGCGTATCACTGCCAAAGGGTTGGTGCTGCCGGCCTATGAATACTGCCTGAAGTGTTCCCATGCTTTTAACTTGCTCGATGCCCGGGGCGCCATCAGTGTCACCGAGCGGACCGGCTACATCGGTCGCATACGTAACATGGCCCGGGCGTGTTCGGAAGCGTATCTGGCCCAACGCGAGCGCATGGGATTTCCGCTGCTTAAGCAATAATATCTATGCCCCAACGTCGATATTGGACCGAGGGGTCGTTTTGAAATCACCTCTGTTGAGGAGCATATGCAACAATTACTTCTTGAAGTCGGAACCGAAGAGATCCCGGCCGGATATATCCAGCCCGCGCTGGATGCCTTGGCGGCCAATTTGGATAAGAAATTGACCGATGCCCGCATCGATCATGGCAAAGTACAAACCCACGGCACGCCCCGGCGGTTGGTGGCCATGGTGGACGATGTGGCGCCGCGCCAGAAGGCCGTGACCGAAAAGGTGATGGGGCCGCCGGAGCGGGTGGCCCGGGACGGCCAGGGGCAGTATACCCTGGCGGCCCAGAAGTTTGCCGAAAAGGTGGGTGTGGCCCTTGAACGGTTGACCTTTGCCGACACGGAAAAGGGGCGCTATCTGTGCGCCACCATTTCGGACAAAGGCACCACCACAGCGGCGGTGTTGAAGCAAATGCTGCCCGAGATCATTCTGGGGCTGCCCTTTCCCAAGACCATGCGCTGGTCGGATCTGAAAATCGCTTTTGCCCGGCCCATCCAGTCTGTGGTGGCTCTGCTGGGCAAAAGTGTAATCTCCTTTTCTTTGGGAGATCGCATCCAGAGCGGCCGCACCGCCTGGGGCCATATGTTCATGCACCATAAGAAAGTTAAGATCGATACGGCCGAAAGCTATTTGGAGCAAATGAAGCAGGCCCAGGTGATCGCCGATATCGCGGCCCGCAAACAGATGGTTCAGCAGGAGATCGAGGCGGCCGCGGCCCGCGTCGGCGGAAAGATCATCCCCGACGAAGGCCTTCTGGATACGGTCACCCACCTGGTGGAGATTCCGGTTGCCACGGCCGGCCGCTTCAGCGAAGAGTTTCTGGAGCTGCCCAAAGAGATTCTCATCACTGCCATGCGTACCCACCAGAAGTATTTCGCAGTCACCGACAGTCAGGGCAAACTCATGCCCTGTTTCATCGCGGTCAACAACACCCGTACCAAGGATATGGCCCTGGTGACCAAGGGCCACGAGCGCGTGTTGCGGGCCCGTTTGTCCGATGCCCAGTTCTTCTTCCGTTCCGATCGTCAGCAGAAGATGGAGAGTTGGGTGGAGCGTTTGAAAGGAGTACTTTTTCAGGCCCAATTGGGCACCATGCACGCCAAGGTGCTGCGGGTGCAGCAGATCGCGGGGCTGTTGGCGGACAAAGCCGCGCCCCAGCTCAAGACCCTGGTGACGCGCGCCGCGCAACTGTGCAAGGCCGATCTGGTCAGCCAAGTGGTGTATGAGTTTCCCAACTTGCAAGGGATTATGGGCCGGGCCTATGCCGCGGTAGCCGGCGAGCCAGCCGATGTGGCCGCGGCCATTGAAGAGCACTATCGGCCCACCTATTCGGGCGGTCCCTTGCCTCAGAACCTGACAGGGGCGCTGCTCGCCATTGCCGACAAGCTGGACACGCTGTGCGGCTGCTTCTCGGTGGGATTGATTCCTACAGGTGCTTCCGACCCATACGCCCTGCGGCGTCAGAGCATCGGCATTGTGCAGATCATGCAGGCCCATCAGTTGACCTTCTCTTTGCGCCAGGCCATTGAAGATACTCTGAAACTCTTCTCTCCAGCCGATCCCAAGGCCACGGCCGAGGCGGTATATGGATTTATTCAGCAGCGCGTGGCCAACATGCTGGCCGATGAGGGTTTTGCCAAGGATGTGGTGGCGGCCGTGGTGAGCGTCTCCATTGACCATATTCCCAATGTGTGGCAGCGCGTGGCCGCGCTGCAGCAACTCAAGGGCGCGCCTGATTTCGAACCCCTGGCCATTGCCTTCAAGCGGGCGGTCAATATCTTGCGTAAAGCCGAGGAGACATTGACCGCTGCTCCCCAAGCCAGTTTGTTTCAAGATCCTTCCGAAGGCGCCCTGTTTCAGGCCTATGAAGCGGTCAAGGCCCAGGTGGATGGATTGCTGGCGGCCGGCGATACCTCCCAGGCCCTGCGTGTGATCGCCACCTTGCGCGAGCCGGTGGATCGCTTTTTCGATAACGTGATGGTGATGGCCGAAGATGCGGCCTTGCGCCGCAACCGGTTGGCGTTGCTCAATGCCATCGCTTCGCTGTTCAGCAGTATTGCTGATTTTTCCAAAATTGGGACCTAAATTGTTCTCGCACGAAGACACTAAGACACAAAGAAGCAGGAAGTATTCTTCGTGGCTTTGTGCGAGAATCTGACCAGAAGCGGAGATATTGCAGCAGTTCTGTTTCAATGCAGAGGCGCAGAGTTCGCGGAGGAACGCAGAGAGGGTAAAAGATAAACATTCACGTTTGGGATGCCGATGCCACGCCTTGCAAGAAACAGCAGGGGGCCTTACCGTGTGATGATTATATTTATCGAAAACCTCTGCGCACCTCAGCGTGCTCTGCGTCTCTGCGTTAGATAAAGAAGTAATACATAACTTTGAGGAGAGAAATTACTATGCCTTACGAACCGGAAAAAGACGAAATACTGAAGCAATGGCGCTGCGAGGAGACCGGATTGATGGTGTCCATTCAACGCTACGCGGGTGGCGAAGCCAAGCTGCAAATCGGCCCGCGCTTGTTGAAACGCAAGGACGGCAGCGACCGGACTCCGGCCAAAGCCGGCCGACTCACCATGGAAGATCTGCTCTGGCTTTACGATATCATCGATGAAATCAAAGATGAGATGAGCCATCTGGCGGGTCCAGGATAATAAGCCATGGCGGATGCCGACATTGATCAATTAGTCGCCCAACTGGAGGTCTACAATACGGCCTATCGCAACGGGCGGCCCCAGGTGGAAGATGCGGTCTATGACCGCCTGGTGGAAAAATTGCGCGCCCTGGACCCCGGCCACCCGTTCTTGCAGGCCGTGGAGCCGGAGACGTTTGCCGGGCGCACCGAAGTGCGCCACCCCATGGCCATGCTCTCCACCGAGAAAGCCTATACGGTCGATCAACTGGCGCGCTTTGTGGCCCGAGTGGAAAAAGAGGCTCAGGCCATTGGCATCCAGGAAGTGCTGTACCGCGTCACGCCCAAACTCGACGGACTGGCCGGCCGGGATGACGGTACCGTCTTTGCCAGCCGGGGTAACGGCCTGGTCGGCTATGATATCACCAATGCCTTTGCCAAAGGAGTAGTGGCGCTGGGCGGTCGTGGGCAAGGGCTGGGGGAGATCGTGGTGGTCCAATCCTACTTCCAGGAGTATTTGGCCGACAAATTCGAACATCCGCGCAACATGGTGGTGGGCATTGTCTCCTCGGATACATTGAACAAGGACGCGGTCCAAGCCCTGGAAGAGGGCATGGTGCGCTTTGTGCCTTACTCCCAGTTACCCCATTGGCAGGGCGATGGCCGCCAATTACTTCAGCAGATCGATGCCATTAGCGACGGATTGGTGGCGGGCTGTGATTATCCCTTGGACGGCGTGGTGGTGGAGGTCGTGGACGCGCGGCTCAAGGATCGCATGGGCGCCACCACCCATCACTACCGCTGGCAGATCGCGGTCAAGCGCAAAGGTGAAACCGCCGTCACCCAGGTGGAGAATATTCAATGGCAAGTGGGGCGCACCGGCAACATCACGCCGGTGCTGGAAGTATCGCCCGTGCCGCTTTCAGGCGCTACTATCCGCCGAGTCACGGCCCACCACGCTGGTATGGTGGCTAAACTGATGATTGGCCCCGGCGCTCGCATTGAAATCATCCGCAGCGGAGAAGTAATACCCAAGCTGGAAAAGGTGCTGGCGCCCTCCCAGGAAGTGAATCTACCCCAGCAATGCCCGGCTTGCGGGCAGGAGTTGGTCTGGGAAAAAGATTTTCTACGCTGCACCCATCTGGCCTGTCCGGCCCAGACTGAACGGCGCATCGTGCACTGGTTCCGCACCCTGGGCAATGCCGATTGGTTCGGTATCAAGACTGTACAAAAGCTGGTTGCGGCCGGTTATGACACCCTTGAAAAGATCTACACCATGCAGGAAAGTGATTTTGCCGCTTTGGGCTTTGGGCCGGTGCAGTCGAGGAATTTGGCTCAGGCTCTGCTGATTAGCCGGACCAAGCCGGTGGAGGACTGGCGCTTCCTGGCGGCACTGGGTATTTCGTATTTGGGGGTGGGGGATAGCCGCAAATTGCTTCAACATGTGCCCCTCGAAGATCTGCTCTCCGTTGAGAAGGCTCAAATTCAACGCATCCATGGTTTTGGAGAGAAGACCAGCGAACGTATTGTGGCAGACTTGATTGTGCTTAAGGATACGCTACGGCACCTGCTGGCGTTAGGATTTGCCTTGGAAAAGAGTGTGCCGGCCGCCCAAGCCACAGTCGTGGACAGCTCCATTGCCGGGAAAAATTTGGTCTTCACCGGCAAGATGCTTCGCGGCAGCCGTGAAACCATGCAGGAGGATGCCCGGCGCTTGGGCGCTAATGTCCAATCAGCGGTCAGCGGTACGACCGATTATTTGATTTGCGGAGAAAAAGTGGGGCCGACCAAACTGGCTAAGGCCACCCAACTGGGCGTACAAATTTTATCTGAAGAGGATTACTACCAGTTGCTTAAGGGATGAAAGGAAGGTGACCCATGACCGAGCAAGTTAGAGCCCATGTGATCGTCTCCGGCCGGGTTCAAGGGGTTTTCTTTCGCGCCGAAACCAAGCACGCGGCTGAACGTTTCGGCGTCAACGGATGGGTGCGCAACTTGCCCGACGGGTCGGTGGAAGCAGTGTTTGAAGGCCTGAAGCAGGCCGTGGATGACGCTGTGGCCTGGTGCCAGCATGGCCCCCCGTCAGCACGGGTGGCCGGAGTGAAATTGTCCTGGGAGCAGTTCCTCGGTGAACCGCCGGGGTTTTCGATTCGACGGTGATGATGCGCCAAGCGTTTAAAATTCAGAAACCCGTTGTCAGTAGTCAGAATGGTAGAACCTGAATTTTCGGCCTGCTGGGCCACTTCCGTCGGCCCGCGTTATCGTTGCTGCTGCCACTGTTAAATACTTTTTCCCAGACCATTCTGAATTCTTACTCCTGAATACCTGAACAGCCCCAATTCCTTATTCTTCAGCTTTTAACCTTCGCAAAAGAAAAGCGGCTGAGGGAAACCCTCAGCCGCTTTGTTTTGGATCACTGCTTGCGGATTGGCGAATTAAAGGGACTCTTTGAGTTTTTTGCCGGCTTTGAACTTCACGGAATTGCTGGCTTTGATTTTGATCACTTCGCCGGTTTGGGGGTTGCGGCCTTTTCTGGCTTTGCGTTTGGATTTGGAGAAGGTCCCGAATCCAACCAAGGTGACCTTGCCGTCTTTTTTCTTGAGCGTTTTTGAAACTGAATCCACGAAGGAGTTCAGCGCCGCGGCGGCCGCGGTCTTGGAGATACCTGCATCACTCGCCATTTGATCGATGATCTCTGCTTTTGTCATGACTCTGTTCTCCCCTTGTTAGTGTGATTGCCAACCGATTGCCCAATAATTGCCTATTATAGTAGGCCTTTTAGTGTGTCAACACAAAAAAGCCATAAAACACGTGGTTTTTTCGCTTTTGGATGTCAAACTGCGCACGGTGTGTAAATTTAAACACAAGTTCCGTGAAAAACACCCGCCAGCCAAGCCTTTGCGGCGAAGAAATTAAGGTGAACTTAAAACAAGGCGTTGACAAATTGCACCGCGTCAAAGGGCTGCAAATCTTCGATGGCTTCTCCCACGCCAATATAGTGTATGGGCAACTTCAACTGGCGGCAAATGCTGATAGCAATACCGCCTTTGGCGGTGCCGTCCAGCTTGGTCAGAATCAAGCCGGTAATGCCCAGGCTTTCATGAAACAGTGTGGCTTGGGAAATGGCGTTTTGCCCTGTGGTGGCATCGAGGACCAGCAGAATTTCGTGGGGCGCCTGGGGCATTTTTTTACTGATGGTCCGGTGGATCTTTTTTAACTCTTCCATCAGATTGACTTTGGTATGCAGGCGTCCGGCGGTGTCGATAAAGACCGTATCCACTCCCCTGGCCATAGCGGCTTCGATGCTGTCAAAGGCCACGGCCGCCGGATCGGCATTGTCTTTGTGCCGGATCAGGTCGGCGCCCGCGCGTTGGGCCCAGATGGATAGCTGCTCACATGCAGCCGCCCGGAAGGTGTCGGCCGCGGCGATCATCACCTTTTGGCCTTCCTGTACTTTGCGTGCAGATAGCTTTCCTATGGTGGTGGTTTTGCCGACCCCGTTGACGCCGATTACCATGACCACATGGGGTTTTTCTTTTTTAGGCGCTTCTTCCAGCGGAGCCGAAGCACTGATTAAGCTCAGGATCTCTTCCTTGAGAATCTGTTTCAAGGTTTCGGGGTTATCGATTTTGGAAGCCTTGCGGGTAATGATCTTCATCAGATCCATGGCGGTCTGGACGCCGATGTCGGAGGTGATCAGCAGCTCCTCGATCTCTTCGAGCATCTCATCGTCGATTTGCCGTTTGCCCTTGAAGAGATCTTCAATGTCGGTGTTAAGGATTTCGCGGGTTTTAGCCAGTCCACGCTTGAGGCGGGCAAAGAGGCCGTTGCTCGTTTTAGGCGCATGGGCTGCGGGCTCGCTCCGCTGCTCGAGTTTTGCTTCTGCCATTGGCCCGGTGGGCTCGGGCGCTTCTCCGGCAGGATCCAATCCGCTCCGCGAATCGTGCTTCGGGGGCTCGCTTTTGTAGTCTGATTCGCCTTTGTTTTTCTTTTTAAACCAATTCAGTGCCATGTTTGTATCCGCGTTAGGCGGCCTTGCTCTGCTGCAGATTCACCGAAACCACTTTGGATATGCCTTTGTGCTCCATGGTAACACCAAACAGAGTTTCGGCGAACTCCATGCTCTTTTTGTTGTGAGTAATCATGATGATCTGGGATTTCTGGCCGATGACCTGCATGAGATTGTTGAAGCGCACCACATTGGCTTCATCCAGAGGCGCGTCGATTTCGTCCAGAAGACAGAAAGAAGTCGGCCGGATCAAAAAGATAGCGAAAATGAAGGCGATGGCTGACAAGGCCTTCTCGCCACCAGATAGTAAACTCATGCGGGTCAGTTTTTTTCCCGGCGGATGGACCATGTATTCCACGCCGGTTTCCAGCGGCTTGGCCGGGTCGGTTAATTCCAGGCGCGCCGATCCGCCTTCAAAGAGTCTGGGAAACACTTCCTGGAGCTTTAAATTGACCTGTTCATAAGTCTCCATGAAGCGCTCTTGGGTGATGCGGTTAATCTTGCGGATGACTTTTTGCAGGTCGTCGATGGCCTTGACCAGGTCGTCGCGCTGGGCGCTCAAGAAATCGAAGCGTTCCTTGAGTTCTTCGTACTCCTTGATGGCGCCCATGTTGACATCGCCGATGCCGGCCATTTGCGCCCGCAATCTTTCCAGTTCTTTGGCCATTTCTGCGCTGGACATCTCTAAGGCGGACTCTTGGGCGATTTCCGCCCGCAGCGCACTAACCGACGTATGGTAACGTTCCTGGACTTTGCCGGCCACATTGTCGCGCATGATGCGTTTTTCGGAAAGATCCAGCTCCAGCAGGCGCATTTTCTCCAATGTCTTTTCGCGTTCCGTCTGGATCGCGGCCTGCTGTTCATCGCTTTGTTGCAGGGTGGTGTCGATGCTGTGGTACTCGGTTTCGTTGGCGGATAGCTGATCTTCAATCTGTTTCAAGGCGTCGTAGAATTGCTGCAGCGCCTTTTCATTGGATTGAGCTTTCTGCAGCGCGATTTGTTTCTTTTCCTCTTTTTGCTGGATTTCGATCTTCAGCTGGTCCAGCCGCGATCGGCTGTCCCGCTCAAATTCTCTCAGCCGATTGAGCGTTTGGATCCCGTTTTCCAGTTTGGCTTGCACCGTGGTGAGTTTAAGTTTGTGATCCACGACCTTCTGGTTATGTGTATCCAATTGGTTGGATACTTCGGCAATCCGGCGCGTACTTTCGGCGGCCTGATCCTGAACTTTTTGCACTTCGGCGGCGATCTTGGCCAGGGCTTGATTGTATTTGCCCATCTCCTCATCCAAATCGCTCTCTTCACCGAGGAGCTGCTCTTGTTCCAGCTGCAAAATTTCATAATTACGTTTGGCGTTTTTCAGATCTTCGCCCAAGCGGTAGAGATTTTTCTCGGCATCGAGTGCTTCCTGAGCGGCGCTGCTCTTGCCGGCAATGGCCTGCTGAAGTCCACTTTCCAGTTGACGCACCTGTTCTTCCAGGCCATGTTGGCGCCTTGTAGCTTCTTCCAACTCCTTTTCAATTTGCTCGCATCGATTGGCCAGCTCCTTAAGCTCATTCTTCTTGGCCAGAATGCCGGTGAGTTGTTCCTGGCTGCCGCCGATCAACATTCCTTGGTGGGAAACCACGTCGCCGTCTCGGGTAACCACGGTTTGCACCCGGCCATTGCGGTTGAACAGAGCCAAGGCCTCGACTGTTCCGGCGACCACCG
>JAKALP010000048.1 GCA_021824175.1 Deltaproteobacteria bacterium | reverse complement strand
GCCCGTTGGCCCGTTGGCCCGTTGGCCCGTTGGCCCGTTGGCCCGTTGGCCCGTTGGCCCGTTGGCCCGTTGGCCCGTTGGCCCGTTGGCCCGTTGGCCCGTTGGCCCGTAATAGCGGGTTTCACAGGAGCGGGGCCTTTGTCAACTTGAAACTATTAAAACTGACCTACGCACGGGCACACGGGCCAACGGGCTAACGGATAACATGCCATTCAATCGCCACCGCGTCCGAAGTGACCGCCACCAGATGATCGCTGCCGATCCAGTGATGAGTCACGGTCCAGGGCCTGCCTTCAAAGGAGAGGCGCAGATGAAAATCATCAGGGATGGCTTCGACCCGGCAGCGCCCAAGGCCGGCCAGCCCGGCGCCCACGGCCTTGAGCACCGCCTCCTTGGCGGTCCAATACCGGTAAAAGAGCTTGATATCCGGTTCCGGCGCAAGCGCCCACTCGCTGGGGCCGGCCAAGCGCCTGGCCACGCCTTCACTGTATGGCGCGATCTGTTCAATATCGATACCCACCGGCGTCCAGGAAGCGACGGCGGCCACATAAATATTTTTGTGGCTTAAAGACCAATGGATGCCGTTGCTGGGCAATGGGGCCCCGTTTTCAGCCTGCTTAAGCACGCCCATTTGAAACCCGCTGAACTGAGCCGAGCGTTGCAGCGCCAAACGCGCCAACCGGCGCAACGCTTCAACTTTGGCGCGCATTTTCAGCTGTTGCTCGGCTAAAGGCACGGGCCCGATAACGGGATGGATGGTCTGGCTCAACGACATTGGGGCTATTCCACTTTCAATCTCCGGTTACATGGCTCCTCTCCTATACCGGATTGCTCCAGCATACAATGATCTATCTGAATCACAGCCATATGAAAAAGGTTCTAATGATTTTATGAAATAGGTCGATAATCTAAATGATTGAACCCAATAAAAGATGAAGCCCTATGCGTATCCGAAATTTCCTGGTGATTCATTCCTCACGTTCCATCAGATCCATGGTCAAAAGACATATTTTGGCCGACCTGGATGACGTGGAAATCGTGGAGGCCAGCAACGGCCAAGAGGCCCTGCGGGAGTTGTGCGCCAAGCCCTTTGATCTCGTCATTTGTGATGGCGATTTGGAAGATATGCCGATTACCGCTTTCCGGCAGGAGATGACTGAAGCCGCTTTCCAGAAAAGGGCGATCACGATTATCGCGCTGGCCGGCAGCGTTGACGATGCGGGGCATTTAGCGCAGAAAAACTTTGAGCACATTGTCGCCTTGCCGTTTAAGCCCGTTGAATTTGTCGATACGATTAATCAGGTCTGCAATCCGCGCAAGATGCGCAACGCCCATCGATATCACATTCCCAATTCCAAGGTCGTTATCAGTGTTTGGGGCATGGAAGCCGAGGCGGTCCTGATCAATATCAGCCAAGGCGGCGTACTGGTGGAAGTTTCCGGCGACCGCTCGGACCTGTTGCTGCAAGACGACCCCAGACTGGCGATTAAGACCAACATCATGGGGTGCAACTACCATATCAAAACATTGCCGGTGAAGTTGTCCCGCTTAAATGTGGTTGCCTGGAATGAGAACTATAAACCCACCCTCATGCGACTGGCCTATAGCTTTTTGGAGCTCAAAGAAGAGGCCAGATCCGAATTGACCCAAATCCTGCAAATGGCCGAAGAAGATGGCCTGTTCGCCAGTGAAGAACAAGGTGGTTCATCCGGGCATTGATCAAGTCGAAAGAACCGTAACGAGCCCCTCGATATTTCTTAACGTCATCCCCGCGCAGGCGGGGATCCAGTAAATCCAATCGCTTCTGGACTTCCGCCGCAGCTTATCCCGAATATATATTTCCTGGAAATACTCTTCTGCACTTACGCGTTTGAAAGTAGAAGTTCTTCGCGCTTACGCCTCGACAAACAGCGCGTGGGCCTTGGCGATGAGCTGCTCGTCGGTGAAATGCTTCAGGGTGATGGCCTTGCCGGGGCACTCCGAAACGCAAGTGCCGCAACCGTGGCACAAGGACTGATCGATCACCGCATGGGAGTGCTCCCGCACCTCGGGAATGTGGTATGGGCAGGCCCGCACGCAGGTCAGACAGGCCGCGCAACGGCCGCTGTCCACCACAGCCACCACGCCGCCCACCAGCAACGACTCCTTGGCCAACAGGGTCATGGCCCGCGACGCCGCGGCCTTGGCCTGGGCCACGCTCTCTTCCATGGGTTTGGGGTAGTGGGCCAGGCCGGCCAAAAAGATGCCTTCGGAAGCAAAGTCCACCGGCCGCAGTTTGGCGTGGGCTTCCACCAGGAAGCCGTCGCTGTTGACCGGCACCTTGAACAGCTCGAAGAGTTTATTGTTGCCGACGGCTACGATGCCGGCGGCCAGAATCAGCAGATCGGGCTTGATGCGGATCGCCCGCCGCAGCACGTGGTCGGTGACCGTGAGCAGCAGTTGATCATCGCCGGACATGGCCACGCTGGGCTGATTGTCCAGGTCATAGCGGATAAAGATCACGCCCTTGGCGCGGGCTTCCTGGTAGAGCTGTTCGCGGAAGCCATATGCGCGGATATCGCGGTAGAGAATGAATACTTTCATGTTCGGATTTTTTGACTTCAGCGCCAGGGCCCCCTTGAGGCTGTGGGTGCAGCAGATTTTACTGCAATAAGGCCGCTCGTTGGTGCGCGAACCCACGCATTGGATGAAAACCGCGCAGCCTGCTTTGGCCATGCGCTCATCATTGCGGGTCAGAGCCGCATCCATTTCCAGATGGGTCATCACATTGGGATGCTTGCCGTAGAGAAATTCGGTGGGCTTATACTCCTTGGCGCCCACGGCCAGAATAGTGGCGCCATGGGCGATATCCATGGTGCGATTATTGCTGTCTTTCAAGGTGGAGGTGACGTTGCCCACCGTACCGTGGGTGGCAATGACTTCCGTATTGAGATGCAGCCGGATGCGCGGATGCTTCTCCACCTGCTTAATGAGTCCGTCCAGATAAGCTGGCAGACTATCGCCCTGCCAGGTGGAACGCAACTGACGGGCATTGCCGCCCAGGCGGCTGTCGCGCTCCACCAGATGAACGTCGCAGCCTTGCTGGGCCACGCCCAGGGCCGCTTCCATGCCGGCCACGCCGCCGCCCACCACCAGAGCGGCTTTGGTGATAGGCACCGACACGTGGTAGAGTGGTTCGATGTGGGCGGCCTTGGCCACGGCCATGCGCACCAGGTCCTTGGCCTTTTCCGTGGCTTTTTCCGGATTGTTCATGTGCACCCAGGTGTTCTGGTCGCGGATGTTGGCCATCTCGAAGAGATATTTATTGAGCCCCGCCTCGCGAATGGTCTCCTGAAAAAGCGGTTCATGGGTGCGCGGTGAGCACGAGGCCACCACCACGCGGTTGATCTGCTTCTCCTTTATTACTTCTTTTATATGTACCTGGTTGTCCTGGGAACAGGTGAAGAGATTGTCTTCCACATGCACCACGTAGGGCAGGTTGCGGGCATAATCGCGCACGGCCGGCACATCGGCGATGCCGCCGATATTGATGCCGCAGTTGCACACGAACACTCCGATGCGCGGCGCCTGGCCGCTGATATCGGTCTCCGGCGGCAACTCCTTGGTCTGGGTCAGGCTCCAGCGGGCCGTGGCCAGCCGTTCGCCGGCGCAGGCCGCGGCGGCCGAAGCCTCCATGACCGAGTGGGGAATGTCTTTGGGTTCCTGGAAGGCGCCGCATACGTAGATGCCCTCCCGGCTGGTCTGCACCGGCGCGGTGCCGCTGGTCTTGGCAAAGCCAAAGGGATTGAGCTCGACCCCTATGCGCTGGGCCAGTTTGACGGCCTCGGGGTCCGCGGTCAGACCCACAGAGAGTACGACCAGATCGAAAATTTCTTCGGCCGTGTGACCGGCTTCGGTGGCGTAGACAATGCGCAACTGCTCGTTGGGCGCCGGATAGACCGAGTGGATGCGCGAGCGCACGAAGCGCACGCCATGGTCATCTTCGGCCCGCAGGTTGTACTTGTCGAAATCCTTGCCGAAGGTGCGCATATCCATGTAGAAGATCACGGCATCCATGGGCTCTTTGCTGTGCTCCTTGGCGATCACGGCCTGCTTGTTGGCATACATGCAGCACACCGAAGAGCAGTAGGCGTTGTCGCAATGATTGATGTCCCGCGAGCCCACGCACTGCAGCCAGGCGATGCGCTTGGGCTCCTGGTGATCCGAGGGCCGGATCAAATGGCCGGCATAAGGTCCCGACGCCGAAAGCATGCGCTCGAACTCCAGGCTGGTGACCACATTGGGATGATTGGCGTAACTGTAGATTTCATACTGGGTGGGATCATAGGGTTTGAAGCCCGGCGCTAAAATGACGGCGCCCACCTTGATCTCGCGCGTATGGCGCCGCATTTCATGATCCACGGCGCCGGCCAGGCAGGCCTTGACGCACTGGTAGCACTCGGAGCAGACACCGCAAGCCAGACAGCGCTCGGCCTCGGTGCGCGAAGTACTTTCGGCATATCCCAGTTGTACTTCCTGGAATCCCTTCACCCGCTTGACCGGGTCCATATGGGGCATGGGCGTGCGCGGCTTGTGCTTGCGGCCTTCCAGCGGGACGTCGGTGACCGCTTCCAAATGCTTCTCGCGATCGGCGTGAAGATCCGCGCCTTGGATAAAGCGATCCATGGAGATGGCGGCCTGTTTGCCGGCTTCGATGGCTTCCACCACCGTGGCCGGGCCGGTGACTGCATCGCCACCGGCAAAGATATCCGGATCGCCGGTTTGCAGCGTCACCGGGTTCACGTTCATGGTGCCCCAGTCGCTCAGCGTGCAGGCGCACTCATCGGTGAGGCAGGCCCAGTCACTCTCCTGGCCGATGGCCGGAATGACCGCGTCCGCTTCAATGACAAACTCAGAGCCGGCAATGGGTTCGGGCCGGCGCCGGCCGCTCTGGTCCGCTTCGCCCAACTGCATGCGCACGCACTCGATGCCCGTGACTTTACCCTTGGTGGCGATGACGCGCACCGGGTTGGTCAAGGTCAGGATCTCGATACCCTCGTCGCGGCATTCGGCGATTTCATCGGCGCTGGCCGGCATCTCGGCCTCGCTGCGGCGGTAGATGATGAAGGGCTTTTCCGAGCCGTGGCGCAGGGCCGTGCGCACCGCGTCCATGGCCACGTTGCCGCCGCCGATGACCGCCACACGCTGGCCCAGTTTGACTTTCTCGCCCAGATTGGTGCGGCGCAGATAGTCCATGCCCGGAAAGACCCCTTTGAACTCTTCGCCTTCGATGCCCAAGGATTTGCACTCCTGGGAGCCAATGCCCATGAAAAAGGCTTTGTATCCTTGCTTGCGCAGTTCACCGATGGTGATGGTCTTGCCGATCTCCACGCCGGTCTTGAATTCGACGCCCAGGTCGCGGATGGTCTGAATTTCGGCTTCCACAATACTTCTGGGCAGTCGGTATTCGGGAATGCCCAGCACCAGCATACCGCCGAGAACCTCGTGTTTTTCGAAGACCGTTACCTCGTAGCCTTCAATGGCCAGAAAATAGGCACAGGTCAGGCCGGCCGGCCCCGAGCCGATAATCGCGACCTTTTGATTTTTCGGCACCTTCTTCTCGGGTAGAAATCTTTTCTCCGCTTGCAGATCCCAATCGCCCAGATAGCGGTGCAGATACTGAATGCCCAGGGGCTGGTCGAGCTGGCGCCGCGTGCAGGCACCTTCGCAGGGGTGATGGCACACCCGGCCGCAGACGCCGGGGAAAGGATGATCCTTTTTAAATAGGGCCACGGCGTCGGCGTAATTGCCCTGGTTCATCAAGGCGATCCAGCCTTGCACGCTGACGTTGGCCGGGCAGGTGGCCTTGCAGGGCGCCGTGCCTTTTTTCTCGATGGCGTAAGCACCGGGCATGGCCTGGGGATAGAGTTTAAAAGCCGCCTTGCGGCTGCGCAGGCCCTCATCGAAGCGGTTGGGCACCTCGATGGGGCACACCTTGGCGCACTCACCGCAGGCCGTGCATTTGGACATGTCAATGAAGCGGGGCTGTTCAACGAGGCGCACCGTGAAATCGCCAACCTGGCCTTCAATGCTCTCTACTTCGGTCAGGGGCAGCAAATCGATGTTGAGGTGACGCCCGGCCTCCACCAGCTTGGGTGATATAATGCACATGGAGCAGTCATTGGTGGGAAAGGTCTTGTCCAACTGGGCCATCTTGCCGCCGATGGCCGAGCCTTTCTCCACCAGGTAGACTTTGTAGCCTGCTTCAGCCAGATCCAGGGAGGCCTGTATGCCGGCGATGCCGCCGCCGACCACGAGAACCGCGCCGGTCGTTGTTTTTTCCATCTTCTCTTCTCCTTTATCGCAACATCCACACCGAAAGTGGAAAATCGAAATAAGTTTAAAGTATGAAAGTTTAAAGTTTAAAGTTAAGGAATTCTTCCATTTGATTTTTAATAGATAGAATACCTCAACTTAAAACTTAACACTTTAAACTTAAAACTCTTCTACAACCCAAACTCCTTCAGATCCTCCGCCAGATAGGTACGCTCGTTCTCCCCGAGAATGCCCATGGCCAGACACATCAGGGTCCAAATGTGGGACACCTGATAGTGACCGCCGTAATGGTGGCCGATATCGTGGATCTGGGCGTGACAGTTGTGGCAGGGGGCCAGCACATATTGAGCTCCCGTGGCCATGATCTGATCAAACTTGATTTTGCCATAAGCCCGGCGTTGTTCGGTGTAGCCGGCCTGCAAGGCGCCGCCCCCGCCGCCGCAGCAGTAGTTGTTGATACCGTTGGGCACCATATCGATGAAGTTCTCTTCGCCCACGATGGTCTTTACCACGTAGCGCAGATCATCGGCCGCCTGCTGGCGCCAGGTCTTGCGTACGATGTTGCAGGGGTCCTGCACCGTGAATTTGATTTTGAGATCCTTATTCCAATCGCTGCTGACCTTGAGCTTACCCTCGCGCATCCATTGGGCATACAGCGCGATAATGCTGGTGAACTGGAATTTGTGGGGAATCTTGAACTTTTTCAATCCTTCCAGGATTGCAAAGAAGGAGTGCCCTCACTCCGTATTGACGACCATCGGACACTTGAGGGTGTTGTCGATATGGTCGACAAACTCCTCCAGAATGTAGCGCCAGCCTTCATCATCCGCCAGGAATAGGCAGTAGTTCTCACCGGCCCACATGACCGATGGGTAGGTCCAATCGACACCCACTGTGTGCAAAATCTTCCAAAGCGGACCCAATTCATCGGGTTCGGTCACCGGTTCGCGCGAATTCTGGTTGATGGCCATGTAGGCGCCTTTGCGGTCCACAGTGACTTGCATGTCCTTAAACTGGGGCTGGGCGTTGCGGATCTCTTCGGCCACATCCTCAACCGTCCAGATGAAATCATCGGTGGGCACGCCCATGGCATTACCGGTTTTGATATGCTTGTCGCACGAACCCAAAATGCCCTTGGGCCGCTTGTCCCTGGGCCAGGAGCCGCGCATATTGAATACCAGCTTGGGGATATCCACCTTCATGGGGCAGGCGTTGGAGCACCGGCCGCACATGGTGCACACCCAGGCCCATTCGGTTTTGCGGATCTCTTCATCCAGCCCCAGGACCAGCATGCGCACCAACTTGCGCGGGTCCATGTCGAAGAGTTCCGAGGCAGGGCAGCCGGCGGTGCACGTACCGCAAGTCAGGCAGAGGTCGAAGTTAGCGTTGGGAACACGCTCCTTGACCATCTCCTTGAATTCCGGCTCCATCTCATTGAGTTCGATGGGTGGTGCCATGGCAAGACCTCCATTGGTATTGGCAACGGTTTGTATCGGCCGTCTTACTCATGGAGCGTGTTGCGGCAGCAGGGGAACGGCTGGGGGGTACCGGATGCAAAGACAGCCGAGGGGAGAATATGTTTGTGGGTCAGACCGGCCGGGGCCGCTTTCGCCCACAACAAAAATAGAATACTTTCCAACCTCCTTAATGCTCTACGCTAAGAAATTGACTATACGCTGGATTATTTTGGGCTGCCTTTCAATAGACTACAGAGAACGCCGAGGGCACAGAGATCCATTTTTCTCCCGGTATTCTCTGCGTCCTCCGTGGTGTGATGAACGACACCATCATTGCGCCTCAAGGGCATGCCGCTTTTTCGCGAGTACTTTACTATCGCAAATTGGCGGCATCCAAATAGGGTTGCAGTTTGTCTTCGCCGCCCAGGGTGATGATGTGCAGTCCGTTGCAAAGATCTTTCAGTCCCCTGGCCAGGTCGCCGAACAGCTCAATGCTCGCCTTGCGCTTGTCCGGGGCTTTGTCCAGTTTCTGGATGACCCACTCGGGAACCAGTCCCGGCTTGAAGTGCCGGTTGATGAAGCGCGCCATGGCCGCATTGCGCAGCAGCAGTACTTCGGCGATCACCGGCACATCCATTGTTTTGATCTGCTTTAGGAACTTATCGAACTGATCCAGGTCAAAAATCGGCGTGGTGAGGAAGAAGCCGGCGCCCATGATCTTCATGGTTTCCATACCTTGCATCCCTAGCTTGGGCACCTTTTTGCCCCACAACGATTCGACTCCTGAGCCCAGAGTGAAGTCAAAGGCTTGGGGCAGCGGCTCGCCGTCAATGGAACGGCCTTCGCGGATGTGCTGCAACACCGAGCTGAGTTTGCCCGCATCCACGTGGAAGAACATCTGCTCCTGCAGGCTGTCGCCCGTGATGCGGTAGTCTTCGGTGAAGACCAGCAGGTTTTCGATGCCCGACTGATGGGCATGGGTAAAATCTTTTTGCAATTGAATCCGGTTTTTATCCCTTGTGGTGGTCTGATAGATGGCGTTGAAGCGATTTTGCTGCAGCAGCTCGCAGGTATGAATGGTGTCTCCCACCACGCCTTCCAGATCCACGTCGGTCACGGACACGCCGTCCACCCGGCCCCGAATTCTTTTGAGCCGGTCCACGAGTTGTTCCGGAGAGTCCTCTCCTAAAGGTGTTTGCACCTCGGAGGTGACCACGAATTTTCTACTCTGCAATGCTTCTTTTAATTTCATGGTTGGCCTCCTTTCGTTGGTTTAGGCATTAGAGCGTCCATCAGCACACCTCCAGCAGCCGGGCCACCTCTTCTTTGAGCTGGGGCAGGGGCAGCGGTTTGGAGAAGCACACGTCCGCGCCATGCTCCTTCATCTCCTTGAATTTGTCATCATCCAGATAGGCCGACAGCACAATGATCTTGGTGTGTTTGGTGTCGGGGTTGGATTTGATCTTACGGCACACCTCGTTGCCCTTGATGTCGGGCATCATGATGTCCAGGATCAGCAGATCCGGCCGGAAGTGATTGACCTGCAGGCCGGCCTCAAAGCCATCGGCCGCCGAGATCACCTCGTAGTCATATTCATCTTCTTCCAGGGCCTGAACAATGGTCTCCACGATGATGGGGTCATCATCCACCACCAGGATACGCTTGCGTGCATTGGCCGGCTCGTGATCGGAAATGGGAATTCCCTGGCGCCGCATGAACTCCTCAAGATCTTCGCGGCGAATGCGCCGATGACCGCCTACCGTTTTGTAGGCCTTGATATGGCCGGCCTCGATCCAGTTAATAATGGATTTGGAGGATACCTTGCACAATTGGCTGGCTTTATAGACCGTTAAAGTGTCTTCCATCTAAGCACCCCCTTTGTTGGCTGTCCTGGATTATACATAAGCAATGAAAATTTAAGTGTCAATAGAAAAAATTATAAAAACTAAAATTCCTATACTAAAAGTTAGCCATTAGCGTTCGACGCCAACACCCTTAACCTTCCTAATATTGGCAGAAAAAATGCGCAAAAATTCTTTTTAATTCAAATTAATATATGAAAATCGCATTACTTCCGAGCGCATAGTCCGACGGCAAAGCCAGGGACAACTCGATGATTCGATATTTCTATTTTTATAGATTTTATAGTTTTTGAAAATAATGAATACAAAAGATTCGACCTGCCAAAGGCTGGCCTATATACCTATATGCAAGATCATTTAACGGTTTTTCAGATTTGGAGCTATAAATGCCGATCAATGCTGCGGCTTGCCGCTTACCCAGGCGCGTCGCAGCTTGACGCCGCAGTACATGCTCTCTTTGGCCGCATTCGGCATGCGGCTTTCACGGGCGAGAATGCCGTACCATTTTTTATTGGCGGAGATCCAGGGATAGAAGCCAAAAGCGCCAGGGCTGCTGAAGGCGCCGTCATCATCAGGGCTGTCTTCCACCCAGTGGTTCAAACTGTAATGCCAGGCCGCCGGCACCGGGCTGAAGAGGGCCTGGGGGCAGGTTTTGGGATCTGTGCACACGGGCTGAAACCCGAGATAATCGTGCATGCGCAGAGCGCCGCTCATGATTTTGCGCAGAAATTTGCCATAGTCGGCCGGGCTGGCCTTCATGCCGCCCGCCGGCTGTGGGGTGTTGAAGTCAATATCGAGGTCGGAGCCGATGTACTTGCGGATTTCTTCGCCGAACTCTTTGGCCGTGAAATGGCCCAGTCCCAAATCGATGGCCAGTTTTTGATCGTGGCCGCCGTTGTAATAAAACTTGCCAACATTGGCGGCCACGAATTGGTCATTGCCCCGATTGTGAAAGCACTCGCCTACCGTGCGGGGGAAAATGCAGCGCATGAACTTCAATCCCGTGTAGCCTGAAGTCATTTCCAGGGCCTGAACTTGCTCGCGGCTGGGCTGCTTGTCCCGGCCGATCTTTTCGAGCACATAGCTGCCGAAGATCCACTTGGAGGCCGATGCGATGGGGATCACGCGCCCCGCGCTATATTGGTTGCCGATCTGGCCGCTGCCGAGCGCGCCTTTAGTATCCCCCATTTCCCAATAGAAATCGCCGAGCACCTGACACTCTTGCGCGGAGGTGGCCGTAGCCTTGACCGCGGCGATCCGTGCCTCGCGCGAAATTTCATCCGCCGCGCCCAAATCGGCAAATGCCAGCGCCGCCAACAATGCTACACCGAAAAATAACCCACTTTTTACTCTTTTCACGAAGACTCCTTGCAGGATTATTGGGCCTCGCCCCGCAACCAGGCTTTGCGAATCAATCGACCGCGGTTAACCGAAGTAATATTTTAACGTATAGCGCCCTCCGATATACCTTTCAATACAAGCCCTTATGGTCACTCTCGGCTTGGCTTGTTGGGATAAAAGTCATTTTGGCGGACCATCCAATTCTTCCTTTGCTGACCGGGCAAGCTTCATCAGCTCCCAGTAAAGTGGCGCATACCCGTGATCGGCTTTGAATTTATCAGCCTTTGGCAAAAGCCGGTTCATGATCGCTTCGTGTCGGCAATCATAATACTTGCTGCGCAGGGCCGCGGTGGCGGACATGCCTTCGGGGACCGGTCCGGCCTTACCGAAATAATTCTTCGCCATGCTATACCCCTTGACCACACGGGCAAGGGGCAGAAGGTACCATTGATAATGGAGTTCTTCGCCTTTATCCGCGCCTTCGAGCATTACTTCCGTGACCGCATTGTCAAAGTGGTCTTTTCTGAGCGTTGCCTGATCCCGCCATTCAGCCACCACTGCGAGCTGCGGATCGTATTCGAGATCCGAAGGCTCCTGGGTAGTAAAATGACGCACGCCAAGGGCGGACAACCATTTTCGCAGCCCCGGCGAAGAGAGGTGGGAGATACCGGCCCACAAATGAACACCGAACTGCTCGTAGGCCGAAGAGGCCACTTCCGAACAGAAGAGTTTTGAATGGTCTTTATAATCCATGGCAAAATCATAGGGGACATGTTCTTCGCTGGCCCGTTTATACGCTGCTTCCGCGGCCTTGTGTGGAAGCATGGGGTCTTTTACGATCGGCGGAAGATCCGGTCTGGGCCGCAGGAGCATCACGCGCAATTTCTTGTCTTTCAAATACTGCTCCACCGTGGATACCACCACGCCGACCTCAATGTGGGATTCGACGATATTGGCCACATGGGTTCGCGGATCGATGTAAACAAAGGCGATATGGGAAAAATTGCCGGGAAAGTCGCTGCCCCGTGCAATCAGCGCGGACGTTGAGGCGCCGCCGCGCGAAACAAGAATGTCGCCGCTATGCAACAGGACATTGTGGACATTGGTTGCCGGTGTTTGCGACGCCACCTCCTCGCCCTGAATCATGACCGGGTAATCCTCTTCCGGCTTCTGCAGCATGATCTCCTCTATGGCCGTACGACCGCCGTAAAGGAGCCGGTACAGGGTATTCCGCGCCTCATCAGTGTTCATATCCCAATGCCGGGATTGTCTCTTGACCACACCGCGCATATCCGTGACAAACCGGATATATTCGGTAATGCGCATGTTGCAACTGCTCACAAGGGGCGCGGCCTCAAACATCTTTTGCTCAAGATCCGCAAACTCGGAAGCTTCCGGAGCGAGCTCTTTCTGGGATATTTGGGCGAGCAGCCGGCCGGCCGCGGCCAAGTCGGCGGCGAGCTGATGCTGGGCATCTCCGCAACCGGTCCGCTGCAACTCCTGATACTTCGCCTCCAGGGCTTGCCAGTATGCATCCTGATTCCAGGCAAAGGGCTGCCTTTGGGGGACAGCGGTCGGCTGCGATGGTAATGGCGGCTCACCTTCTGGGATCAGCAATAGCAAGTAGATGGTTGCCAATATTAAAAAGGCAACGATGATGGGCTTTTTCAGCCGGCTTTTTCGCATGGCGCCTTTACCCTTTCTATTGAATTACTTCTACCCCTGCGCCGCTGGATCAGTCTTGGGGGCCAGACCATGCCCGTGGGCAAACTCCCAGCGCTTGTCCAGGAAGTAAAGTATTGGTACGGTCATGCGGGAGAAGAGCAGGGAGGCCACTTCGCCGGCCATCAGTGAAATGGCCAATCCCTGGAAAATGGGATCGAAGAGAATCACCGAGGCGCCCACCACCACGGCCGCGGCGGTGAGCAGCATGGGCCGGAAACGCACGGCGCCGGCATCCACCACGGCCTGATCCAGGGGCATGCCCTGGCGCACGCGCAATTCGATGAAGTCCACGAGTATAATGGAGTTGCGCACCACGATGCCCGCGCCGGCAATAAAGCCGATCATGGAAGTGGCCGTGAAAAAGGCGCCCATGATCCAGTGGGCCGGCAGAATGCCAATCAGGGAGAAAGGAATGGCCACCATGATCACCAGGGGCGTCGTAAAGGATTGGAACCAACCCACCACTAGCACGAAAATCAGAATCAGCACCACGCCAAACGCCAGACCCAAATCGCGAAATACTTCATAGGTGATGTGCCACTCGCCATCCCACTTCATGGCGAACTTGCGGTCATTGTCGGGAATCTTGGCCGTATACTGGGCGAGCTTGTAACCTTCGGGCAACTGGATGGCGCTGATCTTCTTGCTCATGTCCAGAATGGCGTAGACCGGGCTCTCCTTGGCGCCGGCCACATCGGCCAGCACATAGACCACGGGCATGAGATTTTTATGGTAGATGCTCTTGTCGTCGGCGGTCCGCTTCACCTGAACCAGGGAAGACAACGGCACCAGCTCCCCGCTGGCCGAGCGCATCTTGATGGCCTGCAGGCGTTGAATGTCGGCGCGGTCGGCCAGGGGCAGTCGCAAGATTACCGGCACATCCTCGCGCTCCAGGGGTTGATGCAGAATTCCCACCTGCCGGCCGTCCAGGGCCAGCTTCAGGGTTTCGGCGATCTGCATGACGCTGATGCCGTGCATGGCCGCCTGCTCGCGATCCACCATCATCTGGTAGTGGGGGTAGTCTTCTTCCATGTACCAGTCCACATCCACCACGCCCTTGGTCTCTTCGAAGATCTTCATAATCTGGGTCGCGATGTCGCGTTGCCGGTCGTAGTCCGGACCATAGACTTCCGCCACCAGAGTGGAGAGCACCGGCGGGCCGGGCGGCACTTCGGCCACTTGGATCCGGGCGCCGTAGCGTTTGGCGATCTCCACCAGGGCTGGCCGCACGCGCTTGGCAATGCCATGGCTTTGTTTGGCCCGGCGGCTTTTGCCCACCAGGTTGACCTGGATATCGGCCATGAAGGGGGACTTGCGCAGGTAGTAATGGCGCACCAGACCGTTGAAATTAAAGGGCCCGCTGGTGCCCACATGCAGTTGGTAATCGGTGACTTCGTTGACCGTGGCAAGATAATCGCCCATCTGCCGGGCTGCGGCGGCCGTGGTCTCCAGGGTGGCGGACTCGGGCATGTCGATGATCACCTGGAATTCGCTTTTGTTGTCAAAGGGCAGCATTTTAACCTTTACCAGCCCCACGCCCACCAGGGCGCAGGCGAGCAGCAGCAAACCCACCACGCTGGCCAGGAAAATCCAACGCTGGCGGGCATTGTGAATCAGGGGATCCATGACCCGGCGGTACAGGCGCGTACTCCAATCTTCACTGCCATGATCGTGTCCGCTGCCGCCGGCCGCGTTTTTCTTCAGCAGGCGCTCGGAGGCCCAGGGCGTGACGATGAAGGCCACGATGAGGGAGAAGACCATGGCGGCCGAGGCCCCCACGGGAATGGGCCGCATGTAGGGCCCCATCAACCCGCCCACGAAGGCCATGGGCAGGATGGCGGCGATGACGGTCAAGGTGGCCAGGATGGTGGGGTTGCCCACCTCGTCCACGGCTTCGATGGTCACCTGGAAGGGATTGCGCCCCTTGTTCTCCGGCAGATGAAAATGACGCACCACGTTTTCCACCACCACAATAGCATCATCCACCAATATGCCGATGGAGAAGATCAGCGCGAAAAGAGTAATGCGGTTGAGGGTGTACCCATAGAAGTAAAAGATGGCCATGGTCAGGGCCAGGGTCACGGGAATGGCCAGGGCCACCACGCCCGACTCCCGGCGGCCCAGGGCCAGCCAGATGAGCAGGGTGACGGAGACCACGGCAATAGCCATGTGGTAGAGCAGTTCGTTGGACTTTTCTTCCGCGGTCTCGCCGTAATTTCGGGTGACGGTCAGATGAATATTGCTGGGCAGTTTGCTGCCGCGCACCGTGTCGATGCGGCGCAGCACGCGATCGGCCACGTCGATGGCGTTGGTGCCTTTGCGTTTGGCCAAAGACAAGGTCACGGCGGGAAAGAGCCCCTTGGCCTGGATGTGCTTCTCCTGCGCCGCTGGTCCGGTACCAAAGAAGGTGTATTGGTTGGGTTCGCCCGGTCCGTCGAGGACTTCGGCCACATCTTGAAGATAGACGGGGCGGCCGCGGTAGTTGCCCAAGACCACGCGCTGCACGTCTTCGCGGTTTTTCAGGAAGCCGCCCACATGCACGGTCACTTCACCCTGCTGGGAGGGGTAGGTGCCGGCCTGGGCCGCCTGGTTGGCGGCCTGGATCATGCCCGCGGCCTGGTTCAGATCGATGCCCACGGCGGCCAAACGCACAGGATCGAAGAGCACCCGCACCTGGCGTGGCGTGCCGCCGATAAGGGTGGTGATGGAGACATCGGGCACCCTCTTGACTTCGGTTTCAATCTCTGCCGCCACCCGGCGCAGGGTGTAGTGATCGACGCTCGGATCTTCACCCCAGAAGGTAAGCGCCAGAATGGGCACGTCGTCGATGTAGCGCGGTTTGATCAAGGGCGGTGAGGCGGCCCAGGGGATGCGGTCGTAATTGGCCATGAGTTTGGATTGCAGGCGCACGATGGCTTTTTCTTCATCTTCGCCCACCAAGAAACGCACCACGGCCATGGAGGCGCCCGGCATGGAAGTAGTATAAACATATTCCACGCCCGGGATTTCCCAAAGCAATCGTTCCATGGGACCGGTGATGCGCTGTTCTACTTCCTTGGCGTCGGCGCCGGGCATCTGGACAAAGATGTCGATCATGGGCACGATAATCTGGGGCTCTTCTTCCCTGGGCAGGGCCACCACGGCGGCCAGACCCAATAGAATCGAGGCGATGATCACCAGGGGCGTCAGCTTGGAATTGATGAAGAAATGAGCGATTTTGCCGGCGGTTCCAATGGTGGGTTTCGTCGATGGTGTCATTGGGCGGCCTCCACCTTCATGCCATCTTTAAGGGTGACCGGGATGGCGGGCACATAGCGTTGCCCGTCGCTCAGGCCGGAGATGATCTCAATGCGATCGCCGTACGATTTGCCGGTGCGCACCAGGCGGAAATGAGCGATCTGCTTTTCATCCACGATGTAGACACCGGTAAGCTGGCCTTCGCTTTTTACCGCGGTTTCCGGCAGCAGCATGATGCCGGCGCCGCCCACGGGGATGAACACCCGGGCGAACATGCCCGATTTCAGCTCAAGACCTTCGGGCATGGCCACCTTGATTTCAAAGCTGCGGCTCTGGGTATCGGCCGCCGGCACGATGCGGCCCACATTTCCAGTGGCTTCCAGATCGTTTAGGGCCGGCACTTTGACCTTGACCGGCTGGCCTATGGATATGGACTGGATGTAGCGCTCGGGCAGCACCAGGTCAGCGCAGAAGAGCCCCTCCTGCTCGATGGTGAGCAGGGGCGTGCCGGGCGAAGCCAGATCGCCCTGGGCGACCAGCTTGGCTACCACCAGACCATCGTATGGGGCATTCACATGGGCGTCGCGCTTGGCCAGGGTGGCTTGTTCTACCGCGGCCTGGGCCTGTTGGACGCGGGAATGGGAGGCTTCCACCATGGCTTCGGCCTGGGCCAAAGCCGCCTGGGCCTGGCGGCTGCGCGATTCGACTTCATCATACTCCTGCTTGGAGACCGAATTCTCCTTGAGCAGCTCCTGATAGCGTTTATAGGTCGCCACGGCCAGATCCGCGGCTGCTTTGGCCGCGTCCCTGGAAGAGATGGCCGAAGTCTGGGCCCGGCCGGCTTCACGCAGGCCGGCTTCAGCCTGGTCCAATTGCGCCGAAACCGTGCGCGGATCGATGGTCACCAGCAGATCCCCTTTTTTGACCATATCGCCCTCCTGAACATTCACGCTTTGCACGGCGCCCATCAACTTGGCGGAAATGGTGCTGGCCGTGCGCGCATTGATGGTGGCCACGGCTTCGTAGAGAAACGGCTCCTGGCTCACATGCGCTTCGGCCACCGGCGCCTGGATGGTCTGGCCCGCGCCGGGGGCGGTATTTCCGGGTTCGATGGCGCCGCCACAGGCCGTCAAGGGGAGAATTGCCAAAAGAAGAATGAAGGTGTCTTTGAGTTTCATTGTGATCTCCATTTTTTGTTGTTCGTTGGCCCGTTGGCCCGTTTGCCCGTTGCCCGTTGCCCGTTTGCCCGTGAGCCCGTTGGCCCGTGAGCCCGTTGGCCCGTTGGCTCGATAACTCGTTGACTTGTATGGCTGTAGTTTCGGCGGTGCAGTTAATCAGGTGATACCTGACTATTTCTTACGGTTAAATCCAACCACCTAAAAAGCACGCAAGGCCCATATTTCCTAAAATATAAAATGCTGCTCTTCCTTCGTCTTCGCCCCGCCCCCCACGCCCCACGACCAACGGGCCAGCGGGCTCACGGGCAACGGGCAAACGGGTTAAGGGGCTAACGCCTATTCAAAGTCCTTATTTATCTTCCCGCTCGCCAAAGCCAGCGAAATGCGGGCGACCTGGTAGTCATGAAGGGCTTTGAAATGCTGGGTCTGGGTCTGCTGCAAAGCCACCTGGGCGTCGAGCAGATTGATCAGTGCCAGCAGTCCGTTCTCATAGCGGTTGGCCACGATGCGCAAGCCCTCTTCGGCCTGATCCACGGCGCTCTGGGCCACCTGGATGCTCTGCCAGGTGCTCTGGGCCTCGTAAAACGCCTTCTGGGTTTCCACCTGCACCCCCAGGGCCAACCCCTGGCGCATGGCGCTCAGCTTAGCCAGCGTGGCCGCAGCTTCGGCCGATTGGGCCGAAATGCGCTGCCCGCTGTAGAGGTTGAACTGAAGCACGGCGCCGACATTGTAGCTATCTTTGGAATCGCCGAAGTTTTCCGAATTGATTTCGTAATTGCTCTGCAAGGCCAGGGTTGGATAGTGCCCCGCTCGGGCGCGCTCAATCTGACGTTTGGCGATCTCCTCCTGAAGCTGCAGTTGCTTCAGGTCCGGACGCTGATCCAGCGCCTGTTTGATCCAATCCGCCAGTTCGCCCTCGAGCGGCGAGCGTTTTTCAAAAGTGCTGGACAAGGTTACTGCCCCGCTCTCTTGGTCGGACCGGCCCATGACCGCGCCCAGCCTGGCTATGGCCACCTGAAGCTGGCTGTCGGCCTGCAGGCGCTGCAGTTCCAAATCCGCGATGCGCACTTGGGCGCGCAGCACATCGCTTTTGACGGCCAAACCGCTGCGCTCACGGTCCTGCACCACCTTCAAATGGGCCCGGGCGGTATCAAGGGCCTGGCCAATGACCAGTCGATTTTCCTGGGCCAGCAGGCAGCCGGCATAGGCCATGGCGGCCTGGGCGATAATGGATTGCTCGCTGCGCCGCAGCGCCAGCTGGCCGGCTTCCTGATTTTGCTGGGCCTGGCGCCAGGCGATCCAGGTCTGGCCACCGTCAAAGAGACGCCAAGTCAAGGTCAGGGCGGTTTTGAAGTTGTTGATGGCATCCGGATCATTGAGCCGGTTGGGGTCGAAATCCTGGGCGGTAATCGCCCCCTGATTCAACTTGGTGCCAAAGGCCCACAAAGGGCTGTTGGTATTGCTGTAGGTTTCCGAGGCGTCAATCTGGGGCAACAATCCCGAACGGGCCTGGATGGTTTGGGCGTCGGCGGCCTCCACCTCATAGCGCGCGGCCTGAACCTGGGGATTGTGCTTCAAGGCCGCGGTGATGGCCTCGGGTAAACTCAGCGGCCCAGGGGGGGCACCGGCCCGGGCCGTCTTCACCGACGGGCCCACAGCCATCATGGCAAGGATTCCTAAAAAGATAAACAGGTTGCGAACGACAAGTTTCATAGCACTCTCCTGATGGTTTTGTTCCAAAGAGCGACTTGGGTGCAAAAGGTTACAGGCACATGGTTCCGTCTACCGGCGGCGCATCCGATAACTGCATTGGAATCGGTCGGAAGTGGATGCATTGATTGATAAAAAATTCTATATGCCAATTGAAGACCGGTTTCAATGTTTGTTGAATTCTTGATGAATATTTTTAAATAATTCCAGATAAGTATATCAGAAAAGTATGAATCGGGACACCGGGCCATCCTTGTCATGCGTCGATTTCCCGTCACTGCGGTGAGGACGGCCGGGGCCCACCGCGAATCGGCCATGAAGACCATTTCCGCGCAAATCCTTTACCGATGAGGCCTGGCGTGCCATTCACTATCAATGAAGGCCCTGGCGACATGCCATGGCATCAAAGATGCAATAATCAGGGCGGAGACGAATATCAGGAGGCCCACGCTTGCTTGGGGTGGTGTGGCCGGATTTCACTGGCCAGTTGGCCGGTGCAAACAGGTGACGATCTTAAAGATGGATCATAACAGTCAAACCCGAATTCTTTTGGTCGAAGACGATCCCGCGGATGTCCGGTTGATCAACGAACACTTGCGCAACGGCGGAAGCGCCAAATTCCAGGTCAATAATGTGACGCGGCTGGCCACGGCCCTGGAACACTTGAGCAGCCAGAGCGCCGATTTGCTGCTGCTGGATCTCTCGCTGCCCGATTTCGAAGACCCTGGCACCATGGAAATGGTGCTGCAGATGGCACCCGAACTGCCGGTGATAGTTTTGTCGGGCGCTCAAAATGAGTCCGCGGCCATGGAGGCAGTGCGGCTCGGGGCCCAGGACCACCTGATCAAGGGCGAAACCCCGGCCGGGGTTTTGATCCGGGCAATCCACTATGCCATCGAACGCAAGCAGTCCGAACTGAAACTCACCCAGACCATCGCGGCCCTGCAGGAAGCCAACCGACAAATACTGGCGCAGCAAAAGTCGGTCATCGAAGAAGAACGCCTGAAAGTCTTGCTCCAGATGGCCGGGGCCACGGCCCATGAACTCAACCAGCCCATCATGACCCTGCTGGGCACCATCGAGATCATGCGCATGGACGACCCCATTCCTGCTGGATGGGAAAATCATGTGGCCCGCATCGAGACCGCGGGCCGGCGCATCGCTGATATTGTCAAAAAGATGAGCACCATCCGCCATGCGGACCAAAAGCCCTATCCCGGTGGCACGAGCATTATCAATCTGGACCAGCGCATCCAGGTGCTGGTGGTGGAAGATAATGACGCGGATTATGAATTCTTCAAAGGGCATCTGGCCATGCAAGACCGCGTCGAGGTGGCCCGCGCCGCTAACAAGGCCGAGGCCATGCACATGCTGGAGAAGAAGAAATTCAATTTGGTCTTTCTCGACTATCTGCTCCCCGACGGCAAGGGGTTGGACCTGTTGCGCTGGCTGGCCAAAGAGAAAATCGATGTGCCGGTGATTGCCGTGACCGGGCATGGCGACGAGCTGGTGGCCGCGCGCATGATCAAGGCCGGGGCTTTGGATTATCTTCCCAAGGCCAGCATCCGGCATGAGACCCTGACCCATTGCATCTCCAATGCCCTGGAGAAATTCCAGCTTAAGAAAGAGGTGGAGCGCGCTAACGAAAAGATGGTGCACATGGCCACCCGCGATCCGCTCACCGGTCTGTACAACCGCTTCTACATGAACGACGCCCTGGAAAAGGAATTCGGCCGTGCCTTGCGCTATGGCTCGGATTTGGCCTGCCTGCTGCTTGATCTGGATTTCTTCAAGGAGGTCAATGATACCCACGGCCATCGTTTCGGCGACTTTGTGTTGCAAAAATTCGCCGAACGACTCAAGGCCAACAGCCGGGAAACCGATATTTGCTTCCGCTACGGCGGCGAAGAGTTCATGGTGCTGCTACCCCAGACCGATCTGGCCGGGGCCCAGGAAATGGCTGAAAAAATCCGCGCCTGGTGCGAACAAAATCCTTACAATGATGGCCGCGCGAGCACCACGGTGACGGTCAGCATCGGCATTGCCGCGGTGGGCAAACCGCCGATTTCCAGTGCCACCGAATTGGTGGCCTTTGCCGACAAGGCGCTCTACCAGGCCAAGGCCGAAGGTCGCAACCGCATCATCGTCTACCGCCAGTCGCGTTTGTTCTCCGATTCGGACCAGAAGTTTCAGCATCTGCGCGAGCGCCTGACCGCCATTCTGGAAAAGGCCAAGAAGGCGGCCCTGGAATCACTGGAGGTCATGACCAAGGATATGGGAGGCGAACGCTTCAAGGCCCATAATCAGCGAGTGATCGATTATCTGGGACTGATCGGCGCCAGGCTCAATTTTGATCCGGCGGTCATCAAGTCCATGCAGCGCGCGGCCGTGCTGCACGATTTCACCAAGGTGCTGCTCGGTGATTTCTATGACAAAACCCAGTTGACCTCCAATGAACGCATGGATATCGAAAATCATCCTTTCCTGATGGCGGCCTTGATCGAACCGTTTGACTTTTTCGCCGACGAACGCACGGTGATGCTGTGGCACCACGAAAACTTCGATGGCTCCGGTTATCCCGACGGTCTCAAGGGCGATGAAATTCCTCTGGGGGCGCGTATTTTCTGCATTGTGGATGCCCTGGTGGCCATGACTTCCCAGCGGCCGCATCGCAAAACCAACACCGCCCAGGAAGCGATTCAGGAATTGGTGTCCAATGCCGGTTCCCAGTTCGATCCCATGTTGGTGGATATTCTTTTGGATGTGATCAAGGAGAACAACCTGCTGAACGTTTCTGAAAAAAAGCGAGCCCCGGCCACGCAATCACCCGGCAATCCGGAGTAATCAACCATGGACAATGAAAAGATAGCTCAGCTCATCGCCAAAATCGACGCCATGCCCACCCTGCCCACCCTGGTGGGACGGGTCCTGACCATCACCTCCGATCCCAACAGTTCAGCGGATGATTTGCTGCAGGCCATCGAACCGGACCAATCCATGACCGTCAAGATCCTCAAAGTGGCCAACTCCGCCTTTTACAGCCGCGTCCGCAAGGTCGCCGACCTGAAGCAAGCCTTGATGGTGCTGGGATTTCAAGAGGTGCGCAACCTGGTGTTGGCCTCGGCCGTGTTTAACAATTTTCAGAAAATCAGGAAGGTCAAGGAGTTTGACGCCCGTGCCTTCTGGCGCCACTCCTTCATCACCGGGCTGGCCGCTAAAGGCATGGCCGGGCCGTTGAAGCTCGCCGCGGGTGAGATGTTCATCGCCGGGCTCATCCATGACATCGGCAAACTGGCCCTGCTGACGGCGCTGCCCCTGGAGTTCGTCCGGACCATGAAAATGAGCGGTAATTACGGTCTGGAAGGCCTCATCGCGGAAAAGCATGTGCTGGGATTGTCTCACACCGATGTGGGCATGCGTGTTCTCAAACGCTGGATGTTTCCCAATCACCTGGTGGTCGCCACCGGCTTCCACCACCAGCCCGCCACCGATGATTCACTCCGGGTGTATCCCCTCGTGGTTCAACTGTCCGACTTTCTGGCGCACATTGTAGCCATGTCACCGGATCTGGACGAACAGATCATATTCCCCGAAGGCTGTTTCTCGGCCGAAACCGCTTCCCTGGCCAAAAACTACGGCATTGACTGGCATTTGGAGGCCGTCAAGGCGCGCGGCAAAGAACTCAAGCAGATCATGGACCTGCAGGCCGGCGTGCTGGACGCCTTCCTCAATTAACTTTCCATAGCGGCGGGCGCGATATTGATACCACTCCAGCACACAGCTTCTTTCAGCGCCGGACACGGACAGATCTGCGCCCTGTTCCCTTCTTTACAGAAAGAACTAATATTACTTCCCGCCCAACCAAAAAGTAACCGTTGTGGTGGGTTTGCCTGTTCTTCCCTCCTGAATTTCATAGATGCTGCATGCAGATTCTAAAGTTGGTTACAAGCTATCATACATGGATCCGATGGCTTATATTGGGATTCATTTTACAGCCTCCAAGTCATGATCCAGAATTAGGCATTTGGGATTCTATATTTAGGGTTTCCACCAATTGTGGAACAAAAACCCATGTAGTAAATCCCGATCAGGAAGGAATTGAATGTCTGATCCAAGGACATGCCTAAAAAAGCGGCGACCATGTTGGTGATAGCTTCATTAGGCTCCCCCCCAATAAAAGCCTGGGTTTCAGACGATTCTGCGCAGCAGGTTTTCTCATCGTTTTAAAATTATAGCGGCACAACTCCCAAAACAAATTTTTGACGAGGCAGATGGGTGCTTCTGAGGGACGTGCGCAATCATCCACTGGAAGGAAGGGAAAAGAAATGAAAAGAAGCAAATCATTGGGCATGGTAGCATTACTGGGACTCATGGTAGCGGGGCTGTTCATCGCCATCAGCTGTACGCCCACCAACCCGGTGCAGAAGAATTGCGTGGTGTGGATCGGCGACTCCATTTTCGCGCTCTCCGGCGAAGAGGCCACCGCGTTGACCAAATTGTCCAACCAAACCTATCGCACGTATTATGTCAGCGGCGCCCAGATGGATGGCGGCACGGTCCGGACCATTCCCGCGCAGTATACCCAGGCTAAAAATGCCGATCGCAATATCCGCACCGTCATCATGGACGGCGGCGGCAACGATGTGCTCATCGGCGCTGGCACCTCCTGCAACGCCACTTATCCGAACGGCACGCTGTCGCAGGCCTGCTATAACATCATCAACAAGGTCGAAGCCGTTAACAATACCCTGTGGCAGGATATGATTAACGACGGCGTTAAAAATATCATCGACCAGGGCTACTACTACTCCTCCAATCGTCAACTCTGGGTGGTCTCCGATGTTTTCCAGGGCCGCACCAAACAAGAGTTTGCCAATATGGCCGCCAAAAACCCCAGCATCAAAATGGTCTTCATCGATCCCAAAGACGATCCCTACTTTGACAAAAGCAAAGTCGCCAGCTACACCATCGCCGACGGCATTCATCCCACCACCGCGGCTTCCGGCGAACTGGCCAATCTGCTGTGGAACGCCATGGTCAACAACAACATCGAGCAGACCACCTCTTGCTCCAGCTCCTCCTCGAGCACCAGCTCCAGCGGCGGCTGCAACTAACCCAAGTTGAGTTGTTGCCGGGTTCAAGGCAACGCGCATATAAAGTCAAGCCAAGCGCCACCGCAGTCGCGGTGGCGCTTTTATTTAGCAGAAGCATAATTGACAAGATTCAGTCGGTTGGGTATGAACCGCGGCAGGATAGAGGACTTCTTGCTATTTCATGAAGCGCTGATCACATGAAACAACTATTCTTCAGATTCTTATTAATTATTCTGGTGGCCGCGTTGACGGCCTGCGGCGATACACCCAAGGATTACGCGGGACGGGCCGAGATTCAGCAAGATCTGGACCGGCTCTTCAAGGCCAAAGAGAATGGCGATGAGGCCACCATGCTGGAGGTCTCCCAGCGGTTGCTGTCTTCTAAGCAAACCATTGGTGCTGCCCGCATCATGCCGCTGCTCTATAGGGCGGAAGTATTGGCACGCCATGGAAAAACCGAAGAAGTCAATGCGCTTTTTGATAAACAGTTCGCCTTTGTGATGAAAAGCAGCGGTAGCTGCAGCCAGTCCGCTTTCATATCCATGAAAGCGGAAGTGTGGCAGGAGGCCGGTCGTTTGGACTTGGCTGTCACGGACTACAATTCTGCCATCGAAAAGTGTCCTCAAATGGACAATGCCTATTCAAAACTTTCACTGCTCCATTCCAGCGGGTCAGACCCTAAATATATTGATGTTGAAAAAGCCTTGGCGCTGGCCCAAAAGGCGGTGGACGTCAATGGGGCCTCCAAAGCACTGAATGCCCTTGCAACCGCCAATGCCGCCGCGGGGCAATACGCCCTGGCTGCAGAAAATATGGCCAAGGCCATTGCAGCCGCGGAGAAGGAGCGCCAAAGTCCGATCCAAATAGAATCCTTTCGCAATCGGTTATCATCCTACCAAAATAAAGCCGGCAAATAGGCTCACCATCTTCTCCGTTCAATCACTGCTGCCTCCCCTACCCTGGCTGACAGACCGGGAAGAGACCTTCTGATACATCGTACATGGACGCAAAGCCTCTATTTTTCCAATAGGGTTTTAGGCACGCATTTTTCAGGAGTTCTCCTAATTGCCAAATTCCGAGTTCAATAGTAACAAGTTCGGTCAAATCATATAATTGTCCAAAAATGGTCATTTTTTGATAATTACTGGAATCGGCCAATATCGCCTGCGCTAAAACCCAGCATGGTGATTCGGCCTAAAAGAAAAAGAACTTCGGGATGACTCACAAATCATTAGGGAGGGAGAAAACATGAAACACAAATTATGGGTAAGTATTTTTTTTCTTGTGACCGCCAGTATCTTTGTGGCGGTCAGCTGCACCCCCACCAGCCTGGCGCAAAAGGACTGCGTGGTGATGCTGGGCGATTCCATATTTGCGCTTTCCGGCGAAGAGACCAATGTACTGCAAGATCTTTCAGGTCAGAAGTGGCGCACCTACTATGTCAGCGGCGCCCAGATGACGGGCGGCACCGTCCGCACCATACCTCAGCAGTATACCCAGGCCAAAAACGCCAACAGCAACATCCGCACCGTAATTCTGGACGGCGGCGGCAATGATGTGCTCATCGGCGGCCAGAGCGCGTGCACCAGTTACACCAACACCCTCAGCGCATCTTGCGAGACCATTTTATCCGATGTGAAAAACGCGACCGAAAAGATGCTTAACCAGATGGCTACGGATGGCGTTCAAAACGTCATCTGGCAGGGATATTATCATACCACCAATGCCGGCCTGCACACTGTGGCGGATATCTCCACCGAGCGCGCCATCGAAGGCATCGCCAGCTTCCAGGCCAAGCATCCTGAGATGAAGGTCATCTATATCGATGTGCGGCCTTCCTTCAGCGGCGCTCCAGCCTCTTACACCATTGCCGACGGCATTCATCCGACCGCCGCCTCTTCAGCGACCTTGGCCAACCTGGTTTGGAATACCATGGTGAACAACGGCATCGAACAGACCAACTCCTGCTCCTCTTCCAGCTCCAGTGGTGGCTGCAATTAGGTCAATGACCTATGCACCCCCCCCCTGACATAGCATCCATCCCCAAAAGCGCCGCCGCCTCCCATCAGGCGGCGGCGCGCTCTCCATCCTGGTATTTTCTGCTCATTCCGATAATGGCTTGAAATCACTTGCCCGAAATCGATTCGCAGCGCGCAGCCAACCCCGCGAATGTGACCATAAGGGAACTGGGTTGCGCAGTACATTTGCAGGGTAACCGCATTTGAGTTTTCATAGAACTGATTTGGTAGGATAACGATGATGGGAAAAAGGTGCGATCATTGTAACCAATTGTAATCAATAATAA
>JAKALP010000003.1 GCA_021824175.1 Deltaproteobacteria bacterium | reverse complement strand
GGCCAACGGGCCAACGGGCCAACGGGCCAACGGGCCAACGGGCCAACGGGCCAACGGGCCAACGGGCCAACGGGCCAACGGGCCAACGGGCCAACGGGCCAACGGGCCAACGGGCCAACGGGCCAACCCCGCCAACGCCCGGCGGGATCAAACATCTGATTGATAAAATTAAGGTGTTTGACGGGCCAACGTTTATACAAATCTCGATTTCAGAAAGGACCTCACCTCATGCACATCACCTTCTACGGCGCGGTACGGGAAGTCACCGGCTCCATGCATCTCATGGGAACCGATCAGGACAATATTTTACTCGATTGCGGCATGTTCCAGGGCCGGCGCAAGGAGACGACGGAAAAAAACCGCGTGCTGCCCTTCAAAGCCGCCATGATCAGCAACATGGTGCTCTCCCATGCCCATATCGATCACTCGGGCCGCATTCCCTATCTGACCAAGAAGGGCTTTGCCGGCCAGGTGGTGTGCACTCGGGGTACGGCCGATGCCTGCGGCTATCTGCTGCCGGATTCGGCCCATATTCAGGAACAGGACGCTCAGTATCTCAATTATAAAACCGTGCGCGGCGCTCTTTCCCAAGGCTCGGCCCCGGACGGCAAATTTAAGGGCAAACGCAAATCCGATGCCCTGATCAAGATGCTTAAAAAGAACCATCAGATCAACACGGCCGTGATCGCCGACGTCATGGCCCAGTACGGCCTGCGAAGCGTTGAGCCGCTGTATACCGCGGCTGACGCCGAGAAATCCCTGAGCCAGATCCACGGCGTGCCCTACCGCCAGACCATTACCATTGGAAAGGATCTCACCTGCACCTTCTACGAGGCCGGCCACATCCTGGGCTCGGCCATGAGCATTATCCGCCACTCGGCCAATGGTCAGGCCAAAACCGTGGCCTTCACCGGCGACATCGGCCGGTTCGACAAACCGATTCTGCGCAACCCCTGTTTCAATTTCGAAGAGCGGGATCGTTCCATTGACCTGCTGATCATGGAGAGCACCTACGGAGACCGCGACCATGAACCCGTGGTTGATCTGAAGCCGCATCTGCGGCAGGCGCTCAGCGAAACCTTCCGGCGCAACGGTTGTGTGCTGATTCCCTCCTTTGCTTACGGCCGCACCCAGGAGCTGTTGTATATGATTCACGAGCTCTATGATGAAGGCGCCGTGGAGCGCCGGCCGGTATATGTAGACAGCCCCCTGGCCACCAATATCACCAAGGTGTTTGCCGAACATCCGGAAGTCTACAATCAAGAGACCCATGAAACCTTTCTGCGCAACGGTAAGAATCCCTTTGACTTCAAGCAGGTTCATTTCATCGAGAGCGTGGAGCAATCCATGGCCCTGATGCGCGACACTACCCCGCACATCGTCATCTCCGCCTCGGGCATGTGTGAAGCGGGCCGCATCCTGCACCATTTGCGTTATAAAATTCATAATCCCAATAACACCATTCTCATCGTGGGCTTCATGGCCCAAAACACCCTGGGCCGCCGCATTCTGGATCAGGGCGAGGCCTATGCGGCCGCGGGCCGCGCGGGCGAAGCGCCCATCGTGAAGATATTGAACAAAGAGTATCCCCTCAAAGCCCGCGTGGAGAAGATCGGCGGCTTTTCGGCCCATGCGGATCGCAACGAAATGCTGCGCTTTCTGAAGTCTTCCAATCTGAAGGTGAAGAAGATCGCCGTGGTGCACGGCGAAGAAGAGCAAAGTATGGCTTTTGCCCAACTGTTGGGGCAAAATGGCTTTGACGCCCTGGTGCCCATGCGGGGCCAGACCTATATGATTTAGACTTGGTGTTTATGCCATGGCGGTCAGAAGGTGGTAGAAGATCTTTTTTTACCAATGCCGTTAGCTTAAGAATCTTAAATAAAAGCCTAAATCGGACTCGTGCTCAGCGAAGCTGTATTTGCACGCGTGCTTGAAGGGGATTACAAGCCACCTCAGAAAGCATTGATGGCAGCGCATAAACTTCAGCGGGAAGACTCCGGAGCGATCATCGCGTTGGGCGGCACGCACTCCAACGCGCCATCATAGAAGTAGAGTAGATGGAAGGCGCTCCCCGAGGAGTCATAGAAAATGCCGAAGCGGGGCGATTCGGCCATGCGGCGGATGCCGTTACCGGCGGTTGAGTAGTACTGCTTGTTGCCACAGAATTGCTGGAATACCTTTTGGACATCAAATCCTCGGCCGTTGTCCTTGATGCGTATCAGCAATCCCTTTTTGCCTTCAAAGATATAAATAACAATGGGTTTTTGGGGATCTTTGCCATGGCCATGGCAGAAGGCGTTGGACAACGCCTCGCACAGAATGCCCTTTTCGCCGATCAGTTCATGGCGATAGGGCCGCAACCACTGCTCCAGGAAGCCAAAAAGCTGGCGCTCGTACACATACAGCCAGTTATATTCCGGCTGGTAGGGCGAGTCGGGTTGTTCGGAAAGCTGATTGGGGATGATGGTGTCTTCCCGCGCCAACCGGGGGGTATCGATCATCACCAGGGCTTGGCCGGGTTCCATGACCAGTAACATTGGGTCCTCGAAGAAGTCATTACTTATTTTTACTTCCCAGGGTCAATCGACAGCGCCCCGCGCGGATGGCCGCGGCCAGGCGCTTCTCGTTTTTGGGCAAGCGGGCAAAGCGGGTATAGGCATAGCCCACTTGGCTCGGCGCATGGGCGTCGCTGCCGCCCACGGCCGTCCATTTCATCCGCTGGGCATAGGCCAGCGCTTTAAGTGTCTCGGCGCCTCGTGTGACACTGCTGGCGATTTCTATCGCATCCAATATGGACGGCATTTTCTCCAAGGGCAAAGGTTCGGCCACATTGCCGTAGCACAAAAACGGGTGGGCCCAAATCACCGCCGCCTCTTGTTGCCGGGCTTTGCGGATCAAGTCCGCGGCCGCTATGCCCGGCCGGACGCCGTCCAGATCATCCAGGCCGATCACCAGAAAGTGGCCGTTGCGGCTGCTGACCTCCACGCCGCGATAGACCCGGCCGGAATCCAATTGGCGGTTGAGGGCGCGAACCTCTTCGGCCGGCCAGAGGTGATCATGTTCGGTGATGACAATACCGTGCAGGTTGCGTTGATGCATCAGCGCGATCAACTGCTCGGGGTCCAGCGCTTCGGCGCAGGGAGAAAAACGGCGCGTGTGGACGTGCAGATCGATGCAATATTGCCAGGATGCCACGGGCGTTGCCTTTTACAATGCTTGCGGGGACTCAAGAATTCCGGGAATGAGGATCACATCTGCGCCTCCGCGTTGGAAAAGAAAATAACGCGACCGCTGAATGTTGCAATGGAGATCATTCATTTGACGGTCGCGTTGAACACGCGAATTGCTTCCCAAAAATTCATCAAATCGGGGACCGCGCCGCGGCGCGGGCTAACCCACGCCGCGGCGCGCCTGGATTAGCGGAAGAACTCGGCCACATCCTGAATCAAGGAAGATATCTTCATTTTGCCCATGGCCAGGTTGCCGTCCTTGCCCAAAATGAGCACCATATGCACATGAGCCCGGCCCGAGGAGGTGGCGGCAAAATCCGTGGCCTCATTGAGACAGCGGCAGATCACATGGGCCTTGGGTGCTTCCACGTGCACCAGTTGCCCCCGGCCCACGTTCATGAGCTCGGTGGTCTTCTGGGCCTTGAGCAGCACGTCATTGGCCAGCGCGCCCAGCTCCGCCAGATTGATACCGGCGGAGTTGCACTCGGCCACCATTTCGCCGTTGGGCGAAAAGGCTCCTACGGCCTGAAATCCATCCACGGTTTTGAACTTCTCCAATACTTCTTTAATGTCTGCCATTGGGTCGTCTCCTTTCGTTGCCATCAAATCGTTATTCAGCGCGGCTTTTTTCGCGGCCGGGTCATCGGCGCCGGCTTGTTCATTTTGCGCCATCGCCAGTTCATCTTTGAGGCGCGCGCTTTCCATCAATAAGTTCATCAGATGAACGTCAATGCGTTGCTTGAGCTTTTTAGTGGGCAAGGTGCGAAAACTGATCTTGACATCATCCAGTGCCAGGATCTTCAAGGCTGCTTCTTTGCCCGAGAGCTTTCCCAGTACCGCGTCGTACAACACGCCCTGGTTGAAGTAGAGCAGCCCCTGGACGCCATTGGGCCCCTTGATGTCCATCAGGCAAGTGCTGCGCTCCATTTCAATGAGCTGGAGAAAACTGGGCAGAGAGATGCCGGTCACTACGCCACCGGTGGTGTCATGCTCCAGAACGCTGAGGATCAACTGGACCAGCTCCTCAAATTCCACCGGCTTTTCCAGCATGCGGATCAGGCCCGATTGGGCCAGTTGGGTCTCCATTTCCGGAGTAGCAAAGGCGGTCATGACGATGGCCGGGATTTCCGGGAAGTTGTTCTTCACGAAGGCCAGCAACTCAAAGCCATCCATCTCCGGCATCTTGATGTCGGTGACCAGCAGATTGATGCGGGTGCTGCTCAGCAGGGCCGTGGCTTCGCGGCCGTTGCGGGCCGTCAAGACCTGAAAGCGCTCGCGGTAGGGTTCGAACCCCGCCTGCATGGTGAGCAGCAATTGTTCTTCATCATCCACAATCAACACATATTTCATCAGGGCCTCTTTCCTTTGGGACGCTCCAGATTGAGCAACCCGCGTGCCAAGAGGACGCAACGAAATACAGTTGCATATTATCAGATGGTTATAGCCAATGGGGGGCGACAGTTACGCAGGCGGGTGTTGCGACTTGAGTGGGTTAAAATGCGACAGCGTTCTATTTTGAGTCGGAAAAAGGGGGGGAGCTGGGCTTCTAGGCCGGATTCGCTAAAAGCTCTCTAACATATAACTTGATTCATGTGCCGATTCATGCCATACCCGACCCCTTCAAAAAACAGTTATTTAAACCCGCTATGCGGCAATTTTGTTCCGGGAGGCCAGCCATGTTTCGTTTCTTTCTTCCCAAGGACGATGTCATTTTTGATAAATTCAAGGAAATCAGTATCCTTTTGGTGCAGGCGGCCCATCGGCTCAAATCCATGGTGGATGAGGGCGGCTCCTATGAGACCCACGCCAGGGAAATCAAAGCTCTCGAACGCCGCTCGGACACCTTGGTGCATGCAACGCTTCAGCACCTGTTTAAAACATTTATCACTCCTTTTGACCGTCAGGACATCCTGCGGCTCACCAAAAAACTGGACGATATTCTCGATCTGACCGAAGGCACCTCGACCCGCATCGAGTTGTACCGGCCCAAGCAGATGATGCAGGAGGCTCGTGATTTGGCGGGCATCCTGGTGATATGTGTGGAACGCATCGATAAAATGATGGGCCTGTTGAATCGGATGAAGAAGAATTCAAATGAAATTAGCGATCTGGCAGTGGATGTGCACCACTTTGAAACCGAAGCGGATGATAAACGGCGCCAGGGAATCGCACACCTATTCCGGGAAGAGGAGGATGCCAAGGAGGTGATCAAGGTCCGCAGCATCCTGGAGCACATTGAGAGAGCCACCGATGCGTGCGCCAGGGTGGCGGATATCATCGAAGGTATCATTATCGAAAACTCATAGGTGTGGGTCATGAGCCTTTTTGCAATAGTGATATTCACGGTCGTGATGGCGTTGGTGTTTGACGCCATTAATGGATTTCATGATGCCGCCAACTCCATTGCCACGGTGGTCTCGACCCGGGTGCTGAGCCCGCGCATGGCGGTGTATTGGGCGGCCTTTTTCAACTTCGTGGCCATGTTCATCTTCGCGCCCAAGGTGGCGGACACGGTATCCAAGATCGTTATTATCAAATCCAATGATCCGATCTATGTGTACGTGGTTCTGGCCGGGCTCATCGGCGCCATTGTCTGGGACCTGATCACCTGGTGGTTCGGGCTGCCCACCAGCTCCTCGCATGCCATCATCGGCGGTTTTGTGGGCGCCGGCATCGCCCATCAAGGCTTCTCCGTGATCCGGTGGCATAAAGTAATGCTCACGGCCACCTATATTCCCATCGCCCCGCTGATGGGATTTGTCCTGGGGTTTATCATTATGGTGGCCGTGTATTGGATTTTCCGCAAATGGCGGCCGGCTTCAGTGGACCGTCTTTTCAGGGTCGGCCAATTATTTTCCGCGGCCATGTACTCTCTGGGGCACGGCGGTAACGATGCCCAGAAGACCATGGGCATCATCGTGGCGCTCCTGGTGGCCAGCGGCTATTTCACACCGGACATCACCCTATCCATGACCGAGTGGCGCACCCTTTGGATCATTCTCACCTGCCAACTGGCCATGGCCTTGGGCACGGCCTTCGGCGGCTGGCGCATTGTCCGGACCATGGGCATGAAGATCACCAAGCTAAAACCCGTGGGCGGATTTTGCGCGGAGACGGCCGGCGCCGCAACACTCTTCATGGCCACCCATCTAGGCATTCCGGTCTCCACCACCCACACCATCACCGGCTCCATCATTGGCGTGGGGTCTACTACCAAGTTCTCCACCATCCGCTGGGGCGTGGCCCGCAGCATCGTGTGGGCCTGGGTGTTGACGATTCCCATGTCCGCCCTGGTTTCCATGGCATGTCTTTATGCATTTAAATTTCTACTAAACCGATGAACATGCCGACCCTTATCTGGGGCCCACCGCCCTAGTGCGGTTCTCTTTTCTTCCGCTGAGTAGAGGTCAGAATTCGCAATGTCGCTTCCGGCAACAATCGCTGCTTGGTCTGAGCTGGGCTAGCGCTATTCCAGCCGATGGGTTTTAATTTTGCGCACCAAGGTGGAGCGCGAGATTCCCAAGGCTTTGGCCGCGTGGGTGTGGTTGTGTTGAAAGTGGGCCAAGGCCTTGCGGATGTGGTCGCCTTCGGCGGCCATCAGGGACTGGATGGGGTCCGTATGGCTGGTTTCGGCCATTGGGGCTGATGCGCTCTGTGATTGGACCAGCAGCCGCGAGGGAAAGATATCGGCGCTGTCGCTGAGCAATATGGCGCGCTCAATCACATTGCGCAGCTCGCGGACATTGCCTGGCCAGGCATATTGCCCCAAACGGTGGAGTTCTTCTTCGCTGACGCGAATGGTGCGGTCCGGCGCAATCTGGGCTATAAAATGGCGCACCAGGCCGGCAATGTCGGCCGGCCGGCCGCGCAACGGCGGCACATGGATATGCATCACGCCCAGGCGGTAGTAGAGATCTTCCCTGAACCGTTTTTCTTTGACGGCCTGGGCCAGATCCGCATTGGTGGCGGCAATGACGCGCACATGCACGGGCTTAAAGCTCTGGCCGCCCAGGCGCCGGATCTGATGGTCGTCCAGCACGCCCAGCAGTTTGGATTGCAGATGAAAAGGCATTTCACCAATTTCATCCAAAAACAAAGTGCCGTCCTCGGCCATTTCGAACAATCCCTTGCCGGCCGCCACCGCACCGGTAAAGGCCCCTTTTTCATGGCCGAAGAGTTCGGCCTCCATTAAATTTTCAGGAATAGCCGCGCAATTGACGCTGATAAAGGCATTGCCCGCGTGGGGGCTGCGAAAATGGATGGTCTTGGCCACTAGGGTCTTGCCCGTGCCGGTTTCGCCGGTGATCAGGACCGGCGCGGAATTGGCGGCTGCCAGGGTCACCAGTCGTTCGATCTCGCTCAGGCCGTTGGCGGCGCCCACCAGCACGGTGCGGTCGCTTTCCTGTTTGCGCTGAAAGTGCTGCACCTGTTCCATATGCTCCAGGTCCAAGGTCCGCAAGGCCTGCTGGATCGTCAGTTCCAGTTCCCCCAATTCAAAAGGCTTGGAAAGATAATCGTGGGCCCCGGCTTTGATGGCCTGGACCGCGTTTTCAAAACTTGGAAAGGCAGTGATGAAGATAATCTTGGCGCTTTCGTTGTGCTCCATGAGGGGGGCGCAGAAATCAACGCCGTCGCCATCAGGCAGTTTCTGATCCAGCAGGATCACATCCACGGTCTGATCGGCGCACAGGCGCAGCCCTTCGGCGCCGCTGTGGGCCGTGAACACGTTGAAGGGTGCGGCCTTGAAGGTGAATTGAACGGAGTCGCACAACAGCCGGTCATCGTCGATGATCAGCAGGGTGCGGGCGTGGGTGGATGGCGTGGTCTTATTTTTCATGGGGCAGCATCATCGTGATCGTGGTGCCAAGGTCGCGTTGGGATTTAACCGCGATAGAACCATTCATCTGGGCCAACATTTTTTTGACGATGACCAGGCCCAGACCCGTGCCGTGGGCCTTGGAAGTATAAAACGGCCGGAAGAGGTTGCGCAGCTCCTCGCCCGACATGCCGTGGCCGTTATCCATGATCTGAACCTGAACATAGGCGCCCAGGGCATTGAGGGCGATCTCGATACGCGGGGCTTCCTGTTTGTCCAGGGCATCGGCGGCATTGGTCAGCAGATTGAGCATGACTTGATGCAGGATGCGCTGGTCGGCCAGGGCGGCCAAGCGCTTTTTGGCGGCCCGCAGTTCGATCCGGATACCCTTCTGCATGAAATCGTTCTCCACCAGGGCCAGGAAATGGGTCATGAATTTCTCCATGTCCACGGGTTCGATTTCAGGCCGGTCATACATGCTGAAATTCTTCAGGGCTTTGAGCAAATACTCCACCCGGCCGATTTCGCCCATGGCCCGGTCCACGAACTCTTTGACGGTCTCCGGCGGATAGCTGTGCAGATGCTTGGCGAGGATCGTGAGCGCCATTTTGATGGAGTTGATGGGGTTGCCGATTTCATGGCGAATGCCGGAGAAGATAAAGCCCAGGTTCTCCATGAGGTTGGCTGCTTCGGCGACGGCTTCCAGCCGTTTGCGGTGAGTGATATCCAGCCGGTATTGGATCACCTGGCGCACATGGCCGTCATCGCTGAAAAGCGGAAAGGCGTGCACATCTTCGTACTCGGTTTCGATGCCGTCCTCATCCACATATTGATACTCCATGTGGGCCGGCCGGTGGGTGCGCACCACCTCATCCACGGCGCATCGGCGCCCGGTCTGGCCGCACGGCTGCGCCAAACCCTGATTGAGGGCGTAGCAGGTCTCACCCTGGCCGCGCTGCTTGCGCCGGGCCGCTGCATTGGCGATTTTAACCGAATAGTCGGCGGCATCGATCACCATAAAGGGATGGGCCAAGGACTCAATCACGTTGGTGAGAAAGGTGTTCTGTGCCCGGATTTTTTCTTCGGCCTGCTTCTGGGGGGTAATGTCGCGCACAATGCCTTGATACCCAGCAACGTCGCCTTCGATGGGGTCCAATAGGTTGGCGGAAAGCAGGGCATCGATAATCGACCTGTCCTGTCTTACAAATTTGATGGCGAAATCTTTGATAAAGCCTTTGGTGCGCATTTCACGCTGGAAGCGTTCAAAGACATGTTTGTCCGTGCACAAGGCGGCCGGGTCCATCTGCTCCAGTTCATCCCGGCGGTAGCCAAACAACTGGACGGCGGCACGGTTAAGCTCCACGAAACGCCCCTCCCGTGAGGCGATGAAGATGGCATCCATGGAGTTCTCAAACAGGAGCTGGAAACGGTGCTTGCTCTGGACCAGCTTTTCGGTGCGGGCCGTCACCAGGGCTTCCAGGTTGCGCTGGTATCTGAGGTTTTCGGCTTCGATGCGCTTTTTGGCGGCCGTAAGGTGGTTGAACTCAATGGCCTTGGACACCGTGTGACACAGGCGATCCCTGGGAATGGGCTTGGAGAGGTAATCATAGGCGCCCATGCGTACCGCAGCGGTGGCGGTTTCCACGGTGGGCTGGCCGGTGATGAGGATGACCGGGGTGCCGGTGTTCTGTTGCTGGATGTGGGCCAGCAAGGAGATGCCGTCATCATCGCCCAGGACAATATCGCATAGGACCACATCAAAGGTTTGAGATTGGAGCTGTGCGGCCGCAGCGGCAAAATCACTGGCCGCCAGCACGCGGTGGCCTTCCAGCTCCAGCATCCGCTGGTAGGCTTTGCAAGCACCGGGATCATCATCGGCAATCAATATTTGGGATTGGTTGGGCCCGACGCCCGACTCAGGCGGAGTTCCATGGTTGCTGTTGGGCGCGTTGTTTAACACCTGAACCTCAGGAGTTGAAGATTCAATCCCATAAAATCAAAATGGCTCAGCGACCGGCCGGGTCCCCATTTCGACGTTTACCCTGATCAAGCGTCAGAATGAAGACCAACACCGACCGTTGCCAGCTCTTTGAACATCACAGAGAGCCAAATTCCGGCGAACGTGATTTCCAAGTTATTTTGCATGCATTGAGATGAAGGCCAGAATAAAACTTTACTACCACTGAACGGGCCAAGATGCACGCGTTATTGTGCCGGCCCTTGCCCTTTTTTCTCCCTGGCGCGTTCCTTGGCGGTGAAGTGAATCATACAGGAGGGGCGGAACTTGCAATAGAGTTCCGGATCTTTGCATTCGGCACAGGCCGCGCACACTTTGGTCTGATGTTTTAAACAATCGTAAAGCACGGCATCCTTATCATGTTCATCGCAGCAGGGCATGGCTTCACCTCCCTCTCTTTCATTTTGCCATGAAAGCAAACCCCCATGGGCTGCCGCAGGTTCCATGGCAGCATTTCGAACCTGGCGCAGTATTATGGAGCCGGCCGGATGAAAGAGGTTACACGCCGATCGCTTGAAGTCATGGGTTTTCTGGCAATCAGAGGAAAAGCGGCGAATCAGGCATTTTTTATCACAATTCCTTCGATGGACTTGGCCAAGCCCCAGGTACGCATGACCGCCTTGTCGATGCGGTCGTACACATGTGTCCACTTCATCGCTTCCAAAATGGCGGCATTATCCGGTTCCTGGTTATCATAGAGCTCGGCCAGGCCGCTGAGCAGCAGCATCTCGCACTCATTCTTTAGATCCTTGACCTGCTTGATGTTTTGCGACACCTCTTTTTTCCCGCTCATGTTGGCCAGCATAGAGCCGATTTCGGTCACCATAGCCTTCAAATTGGAGATCATGCGTTTAGCTGGAAAGCGGATATGGGGGAATTCGTAAACTCCGACGCGCGAAGTAATCGCCTGGATATGGTTAAGGATCATCTCCTGGGCCACATTGATATCGTGAATGTCTTCGCGGTCAATGGGTGTGATGAAAGTGCTGGAGAGTTCGTGGGAAATGGCGCGATTGATGGCGTCGCCCTCGGACTCCAACCGGTTGATCAGGTGATATTGGGCTTCACGCTCCGCCGAACCCTGGGCGATGGCTCCCAGGGCCGAGGCCGCTTCCGTGATAATGCGATTTTGCTCTCGAAAATAGTCGAAAAATTTCGACGATTTGGGTAATAGACGGAAAGGCATGGACCCTCCCTTTGGCTTGCGATCATCTGCACCCCGCCGTGCGTTCTTCGCTATAAATCAGGGCTGCCGCGGTGCAATGAATCAATCCTTTAAAATTGTGGCCCCGCTATTATCAGAATCGTTGGGAAATACAAGCTATTCAAATGGCCGGTGTGTGAGTCACGATTGTTGCATCGCACAGGTATTCGTACTCTTACTCGAAAAACTTTTAAAATCATTCGAGTACGAGTACGCGTACGATTTTGGAAAACACCGGGGTGCAACACTCTGGACTCACACACCCAATAGCCAGGTCAATTGGTTGTTCTACCTAGCCTGGAGTCGGGATGCGCCAGGGAGCTCTTTTTGCGTGTCTTTCGGGTATTAAGCGGAGGCCTAAGCGAGGCGATATTACTATTGACTCCCGCTGTTTTTGAGGGCATATTTCCGCGCCGTCCTGGGCGGGACGATTTCATATTTCAATCGGTCGTTCCTGTATGAATGGCCACAATTACTCAAGTTGGTGGGCCGCGGCCATCCAACAGATCGAGGTTTACTTATGAAATGGGTTCTTACGGTTCTTTTTTCCTTGTTTCCCGGCGTAGCCCTGGCCAGTTCCGGAATGCCGTCCATCGGGCCGGTGCGCCTGGAGTTTATTTTATTCGCGTTGACGCTGGTCGGCGTGGCCACCTTCCATAAACAGACCATGTATGTGGCCTTGACGGGATTTGTCGCCATCGTCTCGATTAAATACATATTTGTCGGTGATTTTTCACTACTGCACCACATCATTGGCGGCAATGGCGCCGAGGGCGAGTGGCGCGTGCTGTTGAACCTGCTGGGATTGCTGTTTGGCTTTGCTATTCTGGCCAAACACTTCGAGGAGTCCAAGCTGCCTGACCTGATGCCCAACTTCCTGCCGGACGACTGGAAAGGCGGCTTAGTGCTCCTGGCCCTGATCTGCATCATGTCCTCATTTTTAGACAATATTGCCGCGGCCATGATCGGCGGCACCATTGCCCTGGCCGTTTTCAAAGGAAAAGTCCATCTCGGCTTTCTGGCGGCCATAGTGGCGGCCAGCAATGCGGGCGGTGCGCCCAGCGTGGTGGGCGACACCACCACCACTCTCATGTGGATCGACGGCGTCAACCCGTTGGATGTCACGCACGCCGCCGTGGCGGCGGTGTCCTCCCTGCTCATCGTGGGTATATTAGGCGCCCGGCAGCAGCACGCCTATCAGCCCATTGTACAAGGCCGGGTGGAAGTAAAAGTGGAGTGGCGCCGCCTTGGGATCGTGTTTTTAATCCTGGTGAGCGCCATTGCCACCAACTACCTGTTTGATTTTCCGGCCCTGGGGGTTTGGGCGGCCATCCTGATCGGCGCCTCGTTTTCCAAAACCCCGTGGGGAGAGCTTAAAAATGCCTGGCGCGGCACGGTATTTCTGATGGCCCTGATCGCCAGTGCATCCCTGATGCCGGTGGAGGAGTTGCCGCCCGCCACCCCCTGGACCGCTTTTGGTTTGGGTTTTGTCTCGGCCGTGTTTGACAATATCCCTCTAACCAAGCTCTGCCTGGACCAGGGTGGCTATGATTGGGGGATCTTGGCCTATACCGTGGGATTCGGCGGCTCCATGATCTGGTTTGGCTCATCAGCCGGCGTGGCCCTCTCCAATAAATTCCCCGAAGCCAAGGATACCTTCAAATATCTGAAACACGGCTGGCATGTCACCTTGGCTTACGTGTTGAGCTTCTTTATCATGTGGGGCATTGTGGGTTGGAATCCCCATGCGCCTCACAAAAAGTCCCTAGAAGCCAATCGCACCATCGAAGCGCCAGCCAACCCGGCCGAAGCGGCCACCAGCGCTCCGGCGGCGAAATAGGATTCGTAACCTCGAATAAAAAAACAACGGCGGTTCATGAAGGAGTACTGTTCATGAACCGCCTTCTTTTTTGAAACGGCCTGCCTTAATTGCAGCCGCTGCTGCTACTGCTGGAAGTAGAACCGCTGGAAGTACTGCTTGTGCTGCTGCTTGAGCCGGTATTGCAGCCGCCGCTGCTGGAGGCGCCGCTGCTCGAACTCGACGTACTGCCGCCGCTGCTTTCATAGATGGTCAGGCTGACATTGCCCACGCCCGTGGAAGGCGCGGAGCTCAGCCAGAGCTGATTGTTGAGATAGCCGTACTTGCCGGCCGCGCGTGCTTCAAACACCGGCACCGGCGCGCTGGCCGGACCGCAGTTGCGCACGATGATCAGCTCGCCGTCACTGGTTTGAAGGGTATAGCGCGCATCAATGGTCATGGAAGAAGAAAGAATCTGAAAATCAGCGCCGCCGGCCAATACTTTGCCGGCGATCTTGCCGGTGGCCGTGCCGCCCGTGATGGGGATGATGTTGCGATACCCGCGTTTGCTCGAACCCACGGCCTGGCTGGAGCCAATGTTGACGGTCTCCTGGTACAGCGTTGCACCGCGTGTTTCCGAAGACGAAGCGGCGCGACACTGGTAGCTTTGATCAGGCACGCCGGCCGGCTCGGTCACCCGGATTACGTTGGCCGCATTGGGTTGAAGGGTGATGTTGGCGACATCGTAGACCGTGATTTTGAGCGTCTTGGCGCTGGCGTTGAATTGACGGATGCCGGCGAATTGGCCCGTGTTGAGCCAGGCATAGGAACCGGAGCTGGCAGCTTCGAAATCAGGTACGATGCGGACTTCGCTCTGGCTGGTGGCCGTTCCGGGAATGCGCACATTGATATACTTCCCGTCATTGGTTTTAAACACCAAGATCTGCTCGATTTCCAAGGTGCCGTTGGACAGGGTCAACTGGTAATCCAGGCCGCCGGTCATGATTTGGGCCGTGATGCGCGGCCCGCTCACGCTGCCGCCCGTGATTTCAACCAGCAGGCGCTGCCCATATTGGGTTTGGCCCAGGTCATAAATTTTTCCGACGCTCATGGTGGCCTCGAAGACCAGCGTCCCGTTGGCCGGGGCGGGGATTCCCTGGGGTCGGCCACAGTCCCAGGAGGCATGGGGGATCATGGTCTGGGTGTCTGGCACCGTGGCTGCGCTGGCATCCGTGATATTGCTATCGATCACGAAACCGCAGAGCGCGCAAAACATCAACGCGCACATGATCAGCGGCCATTTGGAGAAGGGAGATTGGGTGGTTTTCATCATTGGCAGTTCCTTTTTTAAAGAAGTTATGGATTAAAAGTTGAATACTTGCGAGCCTGGTAGCACGACCGCGATCGGTGGGGGGCTTAATTCCTTCGTCCGTTGATTCTTCAAACGAAGAGCAAATCATATGCCATTAAAATGACTGGCTGCGGCCAGGGGATGATCAGGGGGGGCGATAGGTAGTCGATTCGCGGCTCCATGTGCAAAATCAGTTTGATCGCGCGACTACGGACATCAACACCCAGCCCAGGCGAGCCGGCCCAGCCCCAATGCTGTTGTTACAATTTGTCCTGTTACATCCGTGTATCGTGGCACAAACCGCCAGCAGGCCCATATCCAGAGGGTTGAATGGATACCGCCCTGGCCGAAGCGGTTGTGGGTGGCTTCATGCAGGATTGAAATTTGATCCAAAAAAATCACTCCCCACTATTTACAATGACGCATTTGCTCTAATATATTTAGGCAATCGTACCGGGCGGTCATCACTGCTCACCCCACCTTACCGCGCGGGCGAGTCGGCATTTGATGTTGGATGGCTTCCAAACCCTTAACAAACTTCGATGAGAGCGCCAATGCACGAACCCGCAGCCACTGATCTGACCTTATGGCCGCTGCTGGTCTTCTTCGGGGCCGCCGTGGGGCTGGTTGTGGTAATGATCGGCCTGTCCGCCCTGCTGGGCCAGCGCCACAAGGAGCGCGCCACCGACACCCCTTACGAATCGGGCATCATCCCCACCGGCTCGGCCCGCATCCGCTTTGATGTGAAGTTCTACCTTATGGCCATGTTCTTTGTGATTTTCGATCTGGAAACGGTTTTTATCTTTGCCTGGGCCGTCAGCGCGCGCCAGTTGGGATGGACCGGATATGCAGCCATGGCCACATTTATTGGCTTTCTGGTTTTGGCATTGTTTTACTTATGGCGGGTCAAGGCCCTGGAGTGGGGCACCGCCAAGCACCGGATGGAATGCCGGTTATAGCCGGTGGTCGCCAACATTTTTGCTCCGGCGGCCGCGGTGCACGTTATCCCCCTAACAGCGAGGTCCAACCATGCGTACCGTCCGTGATATTTTGAACGAAAAAGGGTCTGAAGTGTTTGCCATCACGCCCGAGGCCAGCGTTTATCAAGCCCTTCAGCTCATGGCTGACAAGAACGTCGGCGCGTTGATGGTCCTGACGGGCAGCAAAGTCGTTGGCCTGATTTCGGAGCGCGATTACGCTCGCAAGGTGGTCCTCAAGGGCCGCTTCTCCAGGGATGTGCCCGTCCAGGAAATCATGAGCAGCGAGATCGTGCGCATCGGTCCCGAGGAGGATGTGGAGGGGTGCATGACCCTGATGACCCACAAGCACATCCGCCACTTGCCGGTGTTTGAGAACGAACGCCTCATTGGTCTGATCTCCATCGGTGATATCGTCAAAACCATTATTGAACACAAGGAAGAGACGATCCAGCAATTGGAAAAGTATATTAAAGGGCATCGGTAGGAAAGGAGTAGTCCAGTCATGCAGTGGTCTCTGAGCCGCCCTAAGACGGGCGGTCCCCAAGCCGATCCCATCGAAGAGGCCGTGGGACGCAATCTCTTCTTCTCCAAACTGCAATCCCTGGTGGCCTGGGGGCGCAAGAATTCCATCTGGCCTTTTAACTTCGGCTTGTCGTGCTGCTATGTGGAGATGGCCACCAGCATCACCAGCCGCTATGACATCGCGCGCTTTGGCGCCGAAGTCATCCGCGGCACGCCACGCGAAGCGGATCTGATGATCATTGCCGGCACGCCCTTTGTGAAGATGGCGCCCATCATCGTGCGGCTGTACGAGCAGATGATGGAGCCGCGCTGGGTGATCTCCATGGGCTCGTGCGCCAACTCCGGCGGCATGTACGATATCTACAGCGTGGTGCAAGGAGTGGATAAAATTCTACCCGTGGATGTCTATGTGCCGGGCTGCCCGCCCAGCCCCATGGCGTTCATGCACGGCCTGACATTACTCCAGGAGGCCGTGGGCCGCGAAAAAAGACCATTAAGCTGGGTGGTGGGCCCCCAGGGCGTGGAGCGCTACGTGCCGCCCTCCACCCGCGACACCCGGCGCGAAGAGCGGCGCAAGGTAACTACTCTTCGCACCCCGGACACCATTTGATTCCACAGGAGGTCCAATTGCGTTTATCCATGTCTCTGTTTCATCAGTTGTGGATGAATGCTGATAGCGCGAATGTTCAATTGAGAAGATAAGCAACCTAAAGGCAGACCGAAGCGATATGACCGACCAGCCCGAGGCCATCCAGGAACCCATCATCGACCAGTTGCGCGCACGGTTTGCCGACGCAATCCTCGCCCAGCAGCAAACCAAAGACAATATTCCCACCCTGTGGTGTCGCCCCGAGCGCATTGGCGAACTGCTGCGATATGCCAAGACCGGCGTGGCCCAACCCTTTCGCCAGCTCTACGATCTGACCGCCATTGACGAGCGCTGGCGCACCCACCGCGACGGCCAGCCGGCCGCGGATTTCACCGTGGTCTACCATCTGCTCTCCCATGAGCGCAACGCCGACCTGCGCATCAAAGTGCCGCTGACCGGCGAGTTTCCCCGCCTGCCCACGGCCACCGGCATCTGGTCCGCGGCCAACTGGTACGAGCGCGAAGTGTGGGACATGTTCGGTATCACCTTCGATGGCCACCCCGGCCTGCGGCGTATTTTACTGCCGGCCACCTGGCAGGGCCATCCCCTGCGCAAGGAGCATCCGGCCCGGGCCACGGAGATGGGGCCTTTTCAGTTGCCCGAAGAGAAGCAGATCCGCGAAGAAGATGCCTTGCGCCTCAATCCCCAGGAGTGGGGCCTCGATGCCAAAGGCGGCAACACTGATTTGATGTTGCTCAACCTGGGTCCCCAGCATCCGGGCACCCATGGCGTCTTCCGCATCGCTTTACTTCTCGACGGCGAAGAGATTGTGCAGACCGTGCCCGAGATCGGCTTTCACCACCGCGGCGCGGAGAAGATGGCCGAACGCCAGACTTGGCACACCTACATCCCCTACACCGACCGCATCGACTACCTGGGCGGCGTGATGAACAACCTGCCCTATGTGCTGGCCGTGGAGAAATTGGCCGGCATCACGGTGCCCGACCGCGCCAAGGTGATCCGCGTCATGCTGGTGGAACTCTTCCGCATTGCCAGCCATCTGGTGTGGTACGGCACCTTTGTGCAGGATGTGGGCGCCATGTCGCCGGTCTTCTACATGTTCAACGACCGCGAGCGCATCTTTGACATCATTACGGCCATCACCGGTGGCCGCATGCATCCCAGCTGGTTTCGCATCGGCGGCGTGGCCCAGGATCTTCCCCAGGGGTGGGAGAAACTGGTGGAAGATTTTCTGCGCCCCATGCCGGAACACCTCCAGAGTTATAACAAGGCCATGATGGAGAACAGCATTCTCAAGGCGCGCACCCAGGGCATCGGCCGCATGAGCCTGGACGAGGCCATTGACTGGGGCGTGACCGGTCCCAATCTGCGCGCCTGCGGACTGGAGTGGGATTGGCGCAAGAAGCGGCCCTACAGCGGCTACGAGCAATTCGAATTTGAGATCCCCACGGCCCAGTGCGGCGACTGTTATGATCGCTCCCTGGTGCGTATCGAAGAGATTCGCCAGAGCCTGCGTATCATCGAGCAGTGCTGGAAGAATATGCCGGCCGGACCCTACAAGGCGGATCATCCCCTGACTACGCCGCCGCGCAAGGAGCGCACCCTGAAAGATATCGAAACCTTGATCAACCACTTCCTGGGCGTGACCTGGGGACCGGTGTTGCCGCCGGGAGAAGTCAGCGTGGGCATTGAAGCCACCAAGGGCAACACCAGCTACTATTTGATCAGCGACGGCGGCATCCATTCCTACCGCACGCGCATCCGCACGCCTTCGTTTGCCCATTTGCAGCAGTTGCCCGAACTGTGCCGGGGATTGATGGTGCCGGACCTGCTGGCCATCATCGGCAATCTGGATTATGTGATGGCGGATGTGGATCGATGAGGGACAAAGGGGCTAAGGGACTGAGGATGAAGCAGGGGTGAACGAAATCTCAGAAGCTTTTCTTTTAGCCATATAAAACAGAATCAGGATCGAAGTAATATGTTAAGCCCCACGGAAAAAGAAGAAATCGTCGCTGCCATGGCCCATTACGATCTTAAGAAGGCGGCCGGCATCGACGCCCTGCGCATCGTACAGCGCCACCGCGGCTGGGTGTCGGACGATACCCTGCGCGACGTGGCCGCGGCCCTGGCCATGGACCCGGCCGAGCTGGATTCGGTGGCCACCTTTTATAATCTCATCTTCCGCCAGCCCGTGGGCCGTCACGTGATCCTGATCTGCGACAGCGTGAGCTGCTGGGTCATGGGCTACGAAAATCTGCTGGAGCATTTGCAGCGCCGGCTGGGCATTGGTATGGGCCAGACCACTCGCGACGGCCGGTTTACTTTACTGCCCCATGTCTGCCTAGGCGCCTGCGACAAGGCGCCGGCCATGATGATCGATGACGAGCTCTATGGCTGTCTGGACGCGGAGAAGATCGACGCGATCCTGGAGAGTTACAAATGAATAGTCAAGGCCGTTGGCGCGCAAAGCGCACCCTACGAACCGAGCGTATACCGTAGGGTGCGCTTTGCGCACCATTGAAGAATAGCGATTCAGCCAATCAACGAATAACGAATTGACAAACCATGCAACGTCCTCTCACCCAAAATATCCGCCCCAACCAGCCGCCCCTGAGCCTGGCCGAGTATGAAAAAGCCGGCGGGTACCAGGCCCTGCGCAAAGTGCTTTCCAGCATGACGCCCCAGCAGGTGACGACGGCAGTGTTGGAAGCCAATCTGCGCGGCCGCGGCGGCGCCGGATTTCCCACGGGCCGCAAATGGAGCTTCGTGCCCATGGGCGACGACGCGCCCCGATTGAAGTATTTGGTGATCAATGCCGACGAGATGGAGCCGGCCACTTTCAAGGACCGCGTGCTGCTGGAGGGCGATCCCCATCAGCTCATTGAAGGCATCATCATCGGGGCCTACGCCATCCAGGCGCCTGTTGCTTATATCTTCTTGCGGACCACTTACACCGAAGCATTCCGCCGCATAGATAAGGCTATTGCCGAAGCCCAGGCCCAAGGCTATCTGGGGCATAACATTCTGGGCTCACCCTTCAGCGTGGAGCTGCACCTGCACGCCAGCGCCGGCCGCTATATCTGCGGCGAAGAGACCGCTCTGCTCAATGCCCTGGAAGGCAAACGCGCCAACCCGCGCGCCAAGCCGCCCTTTCCGCCGGTCATCGGCTTGTGGGGCAAACCCACGGTGGCCAACAATGTGGAGACCATCTGCAACGTGCCCCACATCATCAACCATGGCGCGGCCTGGTTCCGGGGCTTGAGCCGCGTGGCCGACGGCGGCACCAAGATCTACGGCGTGAGCGGCAAAGTAAAACGCCCCGGCGCCTGGGAGCTGCCTCTGGGGGTCACGATCCGGGAACTGCTGGAAGAACATGCCGGCGGATTGCGCCCAGGTCTGGCTTTGCGGGCCATTCTACCCGGCGGCGCCTCCACGGATTTGCTCACGGCCGACCATCTGGATGTGGTCATGGATTTCAACGGCGTGGCGGCCGCCGGCAGCCGCCTGGGCACTGGCACCATGGTGGTGGTGGATGACAAAACCTGCATCGTGGGTCTGGTGGCCAACCTGATGCGCTTTTTCGCCCAGGAGTCGTGCGGCTGGTGCACGCCGTGCCGGGAAGGGCTGCCCTGGCTGGCCAAGATCCTGACCGCCATCGAGCAGGGTCAGGGCGCGCCCGAAGATATCGCCATACTCAAGGAACACACCCGGCTGCTGGGGCCGGGCCGCACCTACTGCGCCCTGGCGCCCGGCGCCATGGAACCGCTACAAAGCGCCTTGAAGTACTTCGAAGAAGATTTTCAGCGCCACATCCGCGAAAAGCGCTGCCCGTGGAGAAGTTGATGCCGACCATCTATATTGATAATCAACCGTACACCGTCGCCCCGGGCCTCAACCTGCTGCAAGCCTGCCTGGAGCTGGGTTTTGATCTGCCCTATTTCTGCTGGCATCCGGCCCTGGGTTCGGTGGGCGCCTGCCGCCAGTGCGCGGTCAAACGCTTCAAGGACGAAAAAGATACGCGCGGCGAATTGGTCATGGCCTGCCTGACCCCGGCCGACCAAGGCACGCGCATTGCCATCGATGATCCCGAAGCCGTGCAGTTCCGGGCCAGCATCATCGAGTGGCTGATGCTCAACCATCCCCATGACTGCCCGGTGTGCGACGAAGGCGGCGAGTGCCATCTGCAGGACATGACCGTGATGAGCGGCCACAATTACCGCCGCAACCGCTTTCCCAAACGCACCCATCGCAATCAGGACCTGGGGCCTTTCATCAATCACGAAATGAATCGCTGCATCCAGTGCTATCGCTGCGTACGTTTCTACCATGATTATGCGGGCGGTACGGACCTCAATGTCTTTGCCTGCCATGACCGTCTTTACTTCGGCCGCTTCGAGGACGGTGCCCTGGAGAGTGAATTCAGCGGCAATTTGGTGGAGATCTGCCCCACGGGCGTCTACACGGACCGCCCCTTCAAGCGCAATCACACGCGCAAATGGGATCTGCAAACCGCGCCTTCCATCTGCCCCCACTGCAGCCTGGGCTGCAACACTATTCTGGGCGAGCGCTACGGCGAGCTGCGGCGGGTGCGCAATCGCTACCATCACCAGATCAACGGCTATTTTTTGTGCGACCGGGGCCGCTATGGCTATGATTACGTTAACAGCGAGCGGCGCATCCGCCAGCCATTGCACTTCCAGCGCGGTCAAGCTCCGGCAGTACCGCTGACGGTCGAGGCAGCTCTGTCCAAGTGGACCGCCATGGCCGCCAAAGGAAAAGTGATCGGCATCGGCTCGCCCCGCGCCTCTTCGGAAACCAACTTTGCCCTGCGCGCCCTGGTGGGACCTGATAACTTCTATGCCGGCGTATCGGCCGACGATCAACGCGGTTTGGAGATTGTACGGGCCATCCTGGCCGATGGCTCAGTGCCGGCAACCACCCTGCAAGGCGCGGGCTTAAGTGATGCGGCCCTGGTGCTGGGCGAAGATGTGACCCAGAGCGCGCCCCTGCTGGCCCTGAATCTGCGCCGCATGCGCTTTCGCAAGGCGGCCGTGATGGCCGCGGGATTTCAATTGCCGGCCTGGAATGACTCCGGTGTGCGCGAACTGGCCCAACTGAATTTACCCAACCTGTTCATTGCCGCCACCCATGCCACGCGCCTGGATGATGAAGCCTGGCGCACCTTGCAGGCATCGCCCCAGGAACTGGTCCGTTTTGGTTCAGCGGTGCTGGCGGCCCTGGAAGCAACGGCACCACCCGCCGAGGATGTCGACGCCGTCACCGCCATGGCCTGGGAAACGGCCCAGGCCCTGCTCAAGGCCCAGCGCCCCTTGGTCGCCACAGGGTTTTCGCTATGTGAGCCGGGCCTGCTGCAAGCGGCCGCAGCCATTGCGGCGCATCTTAAAGCCAAGGGCCGCGACGCCCAGCTTTTCTTCTGTCTGCCCGAAGCTAACAGTATGGGCTTGGCCCTCATGCAGCCCCACAGCCTTGAAAAAGCCTTGGCAGCCGTGGCCCAGGGCACGGCCGAGACCGTGATCATCCTGGAAAACGATCTCTTCCGCCGGGCCCAACCCGCGACCGTGGAAGCATTGCTGGCCAAGGCGCGCCAAGTAGTCGCGCTCGATCACTTGACCACCGCCACCACGGTCAAGGCTGACTTGGTTTTTCCCGCTGCCCCTTTGGCTGAAGCGGCCGGCACGCTGGTCAACAATGAAGGCCGGGCCCAGCGCGCCTATGCCGTGATGCCGCCTTCGGGTACTGCGCGCGCTTCCTGGCGCTGGCTGCAAGCCATGGCCCAAGCCATGGACCGCAAGGGCTTGGAGAATTGGAAGAGTATCGACGATGTGGCCGTGGATCTGGCCAAGGCTCTGCCGGTATTCAAGCCGATAACAGAGCTGTCTCCGACCGTGAGCGTGCCCACTTTGGACGGCAAGCTGCCGCGTCAATCCCATCGTTATTCTGGCCGCACGGCCATGCGGGCCCATTTGAGCGTGCACGAACCCAAGCCGCCGGCTGATCCCGACGCGCCGTTGGCCTACAGCATGGAAGGCTTTGACGGTCCCCAACCGCCGGCCCTGACTATGCGGGAATGGGCACCTGGTTGGAATTCCGAGCAGGCCCTGCACAAATTTCAGGGGGAAATCAGCGGTCCCCTGCAAAACGCCGATTCGGGCCGGCGCTTGATTACACCTGCGGCCAGTGCGGGGCCAGCACCCATTTCTTCTGCAGCGCCGGTAAAATCCCTGGCTGACGCAGAGTTTCAAGTGGTGCCCATGACGATTATCTTCGGCAGCGAAGAACTGAGCATAGTCGCGCCCGCCGTGGCCCAGCGGGCGCCCGGACCCCATGTGGGGTTGGGTCCGGACAACGGGTTCGCCGTGGAAGGTCAGGCCGTCTGGCTGCGCATCGGCGATCTGCTCACCGAGCAGATCGTGCGCATTGTTCCGGGCCTGGCGCCGGGTCTGCTGGCCTGGCCAGTGGGCCTGCCGGGTATGCCGACCATCACGCTGCCGGCGGTGGCGAAAGTGGAGCAGTAGGGGATGAGGGATTAAGGGGAGGGCCAAAGGGACTGAGGGACAGAGGCACAAAGGCACAAAGGGACTGAGGGACTAAGGGACAAAGGCACAGAGACACAAAGGGACGAAGGGACTGAGGGACTGAGAAGTATTTTTCATGCTTGGGAGAGCAGGTTGTTCGGAGAAGAACTCCCTCTCCCCGATGGGGAGAGGATCAGGGTGAGGGGCAACCGCGGATTTGTGGCTTCGTGCGAGAGCAAGGAAGCATTATTGGGTAAGTGAAAGTCTATTTTAAGGCAGGTGTATGAACCCCATAGTAAAGCAATTGCTGATCATTGTCGTCATCTTCGGCGGCGCCATGAGCGCCAGCGCCGGCCTGATCTGGCTGGAGCGGCGGCTGCTCAGCCTCTGGCAGGACCGCTACGGCCCCAACCGGGTCGGCCCCTTCGGCCTGATGCAGGTGGTGGCTGATATGATCAAGATCTTCTTCAAGGAAGATTGGATTCCACCCTTTGCCGATCGCATGGTCTTCGTGGTCGCGCCGGCCATGCTGGTGGTCAGCGTGCTGATGTCCTTCGCGGTGCTGCCCGTGATGCCGGGCATCGCGGTCTCCGATCTCAACGTGGGTTTACTTTTCTTCCTGGGCATGTCTTCCCTTGGCGTCTACGGCATTGCCCTGGGCGGCTGGGCCTCCAACAACAAGTACGCCCTGCTGGGCGCCATCCGCGCCACGGCCCAGATGTTGAGCTACGAAGTGTTCATGGGCCTGGCCCTCATGGGCGTCGTCATGATTTCAGGCTCGTTCAACCTGGGCCGGATCGTGGTCGCTCAGGAGAAGATGTGGTTCTGCATCAGTCAGTTCCCGGCCATGGTGGTCTTTATCATCGCGGGCTTTGCCGAAACCCACCGCATGCCCTTTGACCTGCCCGAAGCCGAGAGCGAGCTGATCGCCGGTTTTCACACCGAATACTCGGGCATCAAGTTCGGACTCTTCTTCGTGGGAGAGTATCTGGGCGTGACCATGATATCGGCCATGATCGTCACCCTGTTCTTCGGCGGCTGGCACGGCCCTCTGCTGCCACCCATTGTATGGTTTTTGCTCAAGACGTTAATCTTCATCAGCGGGTTCATTCTGGTGCGGGCCTCCCTGCCCCGGCCGCGCTACGACCAGCTGATGGCCTTTGGCTGGAAAGTGCTGCTGCCCGTGGCGCTGGTCAATCTGCTGGTGACCGGGGCGGTGATGCTGGCTAAGGGGGTATAGAGTGGAAATCGTTGATTACCACTGAAGGGAGATCATGTATGAGCAAACTTTCACCTATTACGCCAGGAGAGATTCTCTTGGAGGAATTTTTACTTCCCATGGGGCTTAGTCAATATCGTTTGGCCAAAGAAATTGGGGTCCCCGCGCAGCGCATCAGCGAAATTATTGCGGGCAAGCGGTCAATCACCGCGGATACGGATTTACGGTTGTGTCGGTTCTTCGGCCTTTCCAGCGGCTATTGGCTGAGAGCTCAGGCAGCTCACGATACTGAAGTCGCGGAGCGCACCCTCGGACCGGAGTTGAAGAAAATCAAGCCGTGGTCACAGATTGCGGCTTAACAAGGAGAAGGTGATTTGTTCAGCATTCTACGCACCATAGGCGAAGTACTACGCCATACGCTGGCGCCGCGCGAAACCATCCAGTACCCGGAAGAGAAGCCTTATCTGGCGCCGCGCTTCCGGGGCCGGATCATTTTGGCGCGCGATCCGGACGGCAGGGAGCGCTGCGTGGCCTGCTACCTGTGTTCGGCCGCCTGTCCGGTGGATTGCATCGCGTTGCAGGCCGCCCAGGGTGAAGACGGGCGGCGCTACCCGGCCTTTTTCCGCATCAATTTTTCGCGCTGCATTTTGTGCGGGTTCTGCGAAGAGGCCTGTCCCACGTTGGCCATCCAGCTCACGCCCGACTATGAGATGTGCGAATACGACCGCAGCAAACTGGTGTACGAAAAAGAAGATCTTCTCATCAGCGGGCCAGGCAAGTATCCCGGCTACAATTTCTATAATGTGGCCGGATTGGCCATTGAGGGCAAAGATAAAGGCCAGGCCGAGAACGAGTCGCCGCCGGTGGATGTCAGGAGTCTAATGCCGTAGCCCGTTTGTTCGTTGAGTCGTTATTCGTTGATTGGTTGATTCGTGTCCTCGCCAACCCTACCAATCAACGAATAACGAATTAACGAATAACGAATCAACAAAGGTCCAACAATGAATACTCTATTCTACCTCGCCGCCGCCGTGGCCATCCTCGCCACCCTCCTGGTGATCACGCGCGCCCACGCCGTGCACGCTTTGCTCTACCTGATCGTGTCGCTGCTGGCCGCAGCCCTGGCCTTCTTTCTCCTGGGCGCGCCGTTCGCCGCGGCCCTGGAAGTAATTGTCTATGCCGGCGCCATCATGGTACTCTTTGTCTTCGTGGTCATGATGCTCAACCTGGGGACCCATTCGGTCCGGGGCGAGCGCCAGTGGCTGCGGCCCGCTGCCTGGGTCGGTCCCGGCCTGCTGGCGGCCGTGTTGCTGGCCGAGCTGGTCTACGTATTGGGAGGTTGGAGTGCACCGGCGACAACGCCTGCCGCCATAGGCCCCCGTGAGGTCGGCCTGGCCCTCTTCGGGCCCTACGTGCTGGCCGTTGAGTTGGCCTCGGTCATGCTGCTGGCCGGATTAGTGGGCGCCTATCATCTGGCCCGACCCCAAAAAGAAGCAGAAGGAGAAGCATAAATGGTGACGATTCCCTTCTCCCATGGATTACTGCTCGCCGCCGCTCTTTTTCTGCTGGGCGTGATTTGCGTGCTGACCCGGCGCAACATCATCTTCATGCTGCTCGGCCTGGAGATTATGCTCAATGCCGCGGGTCTGGCCTTTGTGGTTGCCGGCGCGCGCTGGGGGCAGCCCGACGGCCAGATTATGTTTCTGATCGTGCTGGCCATGGCCGCGGCCGAAGTGTCGGTGGGCCTGGCCCTGGTGCTGGAATGGTATCACCGCATGCACTCCCTGGACGTGGACCAGGCCAGCAGGTTGCGAGGTTGATATGATACAACTGCTTTGGCTGATACCGGCCTTGCCCCTGGCCGGATTCGTGATTCTGGCCCTGGGCGGCGCCCGTTTGTCCCGCCGGGCCGCGGCCTGGATCGGTGTGGGCAGCGTGGGCATTTCGGCCCTGCTGACCCTGGCTTTGGCCGTGGCCTTCTTGCGCGGCCTGCCCGCGATTCCGGCTCACATCCGCCAGGTCTGGACCTGGTTCGACGTGGCGGGTCTCAACATCGGCGTCTCCTTTTATTTAGACGCCTTGGCCCTGACCATGATGGCCGTGATCACCGGCGTGGGCTTTCTGATCCATCTCTACTCCGTGGGCTACATGGCCCACGACGATGGCTTCAGCCGCTTCTTCGCCTACATGAATCTCTTCGTTGGCGCTATGCTGATCCTGGTGATGGCCGACAATCTGATGCTGCTCTACCTGGGCTGGGAAGGGGTGGGCGCCTGCTCCTATCTGCTGATCGGCTTCTGGTACCGTGATCCGGCCAATGGCTACGCGGCCCGCAAAGCCTTTGTGGTGACCCGCGTGGGCGATACCGCCATGGCCGTGGCCCTGTTTCTGCTCTTTGACCGCCTGGGCAGCCTGCAGATCCAGGAGCTGATGCAGCGCGCCGGCGCGCAGTGGGGTGTGGGCACCATTCTGCCCACCGTGGTCGCTTTACTGCTGCTGGGCGGCGCCGTGGGCAAATCGGCCCAACTGCCCCTGCAAACCTGGTTGCCCGACGCCATGGCCGGTCCCACGCCGGTCAGCGCCCTGATCCATGCTGCCACCATGGTGACGGCCGGGTTTTATCTCATTGCCCGCACCCATCTGATCTTTGAGCTGTCGCCCCTGGCCATGAGCATTGTGGCCATAGTGGGCGCCGCCACTTTACTTCTGGCCGGCTTCAGCGGCCTGTGTCAGACGGACATCAAGCGCGTGCTGGCCTATTCCACGGTCAGCCAGATCGGCTACATGTTCCTGGCCTTGGGCGTGGGCGCCTGGGCCGCGGCCACCTTTCACTTCATGATTCACGCCTTTTTCAAAGCCCTGCTCTTCCTGGCCGCAGGCGCCGTGATCCACGCTTTGAGCGGAGAACAGGATCTCTTCAAAATGGGCGGCCTGCGCCGAGAATTGCCCCTGGTCTACCTGGTCTTTCTGGCCGGGGCCGCGTCCTTGTCGGCTATTCCGCTGGTCACGGCCGGATTTTACAGCAAGGACATGATCATCTGGGAAGTATTTGCTTCCAATCGCGGCGGCACGCTGTTGTGGGCCGCGGCCCTGGCCGGCGCGTTGCTGACCTCCATCTATACCTTCCGCATGTTTTTCCTCTGCTTCGAGGGCCCCTTGCGCACTCCGGTGGCGCACAAGCCCGGTTGGAACATGTCTTTGCCCCTGGCCGTGCTGGCGGTGCTTTCCCTGGTGGCCGGCTTCTTGGAGATACCCCATTCCTTTGGCGGCGGGGTGCAGATCTTCTCCCATTTCATTCAGAGTGCCTTGCCGGCCACGCAATTGCTGCCTGCCCGCGAATCCAATGAAATCCTTTGCCAACTGGCTTCAGCCGCGGCGGCCCTTGGGGGCCTTGGGTTGGTCTGGTGGCTCATGCTGCGTTCGCCCCAAGCCGGCGCGGCCCTGACCCGCCAGCCCCTGGCGATGAAACTGAGCCGTTTCTGGCTGAACGGCTGGGGTTTTGATTGGCTTTACGGGTTGCTCTTCGAGCGGCCGTATATCTTCCTGGCGCAGATCAATCGCGCCGACATCGTGGATGGCTGCTTTACTCTCCTGGCCCGGTTTGGCCTGGCGCTCAATGCATTGGCCGGCGCCGCTCAGACCGGACGGGTGCGGACCTATGCGGCGGGCCTCACCGTGGGCGCGGCCGCGATCATCGCCTGGGTGGTGTGGTTATGATGCTGATCATCTTGATCGCCGTGCCGCTGGCCGGCGGCATATTGGCCGGGATCTTGGGCCGCCGGAATGCCGGCGCGGCCCGCTGGATCTCCCTGGCCGCATTACTGCTCGATTTGATTTTGGCCCTGGTCTGGCTGCTGCCCGTGGCCACCCGGCCGCTGGCGCCAACCGCCGGCCCCTGGCTGGTGGAGCTGCGCCTGCCGTGGATTTCCACCCTGGGCATCAGCTTTCATCTGGCGGCCGACGGCTTGAGCGTGGTGTTGATTCTGCTCACTCTGCTTCTGGGTCTGGCGGCCGTGGCCTGCTCGTGGAGCGAAATCCACGAGCGCACCGGCTTTTTCTTCTTTAACCTGATGTGGGTGCTGGCCGGTATCCTGGGCGTCTTTACGGCCCTGGATCTTTTCCTCTTCTATTTCTTCTGGGAATTGATGATGGTGCCCATGTTCTTCCTCATCATTCTCTGGGGCCATGAAAACCGCGTTTACGCCGCCATCAAATTCTTCCTCTTCACGCAGATCGCCGGTCTGCTCATGCTGGCGGCCATCATCGGCCTTTACTTCATCCACGGCCAAATCAGCGGCAACTACTCCTTTGATTACTCCGCCTTGCTGGGCACGCCCCTGGCGGCCGGCACGGGGATGTTCCTGATGCTGGGCTTCTTCGCGGCCTTTGCCGTCAAACTGCCGGCTTTTCCCGTGCATGTCTGGCTGCCCGATGCCCACACTGAAGCGCCCACGGCCGGCAGCGTGGTGCTGGCCGGATTGCTCCTCAAGACCGGCGCTTACGGCCTGTTGCGTTTTGTGGTGCCGCTCTTCCCCGAAGCGGCCCGCGCCTTTGCGCCCTGGGCCATGGCCCTGGCCGTGGCCGGCATTATCTACGGCGCGGTGCTGGCCTTTTCCCAAACCGATCTCAAACGCCTGGTGGCCTACACCAGCGTCAGTCACATGGGATTCGTCATGCTGGCGGTTTTCGCCTGGAACGAGATGGCCCTGCAGGGCGCCTTGATCCAGATCATCTGCCACGGCCTGAGCACCGGCGCGCTGTTCGTGATCGTGGGCATGCTTCAGGAGCGCATGCACACGCGCGATCTGCGCCGCATGGGCGGTCTGTGGAAAGAGGTTCCGCGCCTGGGCGGCTTTGCCATGTTTTTTGCCCTGGCTTCGCTTGGGCTGCCCGGCCTGGGCAATTTCGTGGGCGAGTTCTTGATCCTCATCGGCGTCTTTCCCCAGGCCCCGCTGTTGACCGTGGTCGCGGCCGGCGGTCTGGTGGCGGCTTCGATTTACTCGCTGTGGATCGTGCAGCAAGCCTTCCATGGCCAAGCCCGCGAGACCTGGCGCATTTCAGATCTGAACGGCCGTGAAGCAGTCACCTTGGGAGTGCTGGCCGCGGCCCTGCTCTGGCTGGGCCTTTATCCACAACCCGTCATTCAGATGGCCCGACCCGCGTTGGCCCATATGCGTCAAATTCAAGTACCGCACAGCTTTCCGGCGCCGGAAAGCACCGCCAGCCTGCCGGCCGCACCGGCCGATCCCCAAGGAGAAATGCATGCAATCCGCTGATTATATGGCCTTGTTGCCGCTGCTGGTCCTGTCCGGAGCCTTGGGTGCCGTGATGTTGCTTATCGCCATCGGCCGCCACCACGGCTTGACCGCCCTCTTGACGCTGGCCGGCCTGGCCGCGGCCGTGGCCGCGCTGCCCGTGGCCGCTGCGCGCGCCCCCATCCGGGTCACGGCCCTGCTGACCATCGATGGTTATGGTCTTTTCTTCATGGCCTTGGTCTTGCTGGCCACGGCCGCCGTGGCTCTGCTGGGTTACGCCTATTTTCGCTCCTGGAGCGGGCATCGCGAAGAGTTCTATTTACTGCTGCTGTGCGCGGCCCTGGGGGCCTGCGTGCTGGTGGTGAGCAGCCATTTTACGGCTTTCTTCGTGGGCCTGGAAATTCTCAGCATCGCCCTTTACGCCCTGATCGCCTACCCGCGCCACCGGGCCGAAAGCCTGGAGGCGGGCATCAAATACCTGGTGTTGGCCGCGGGTTCGGCTGGATTTCTGCTTTTCGGCATGGCCCTGATTTATGCTGAGCGCGGCACCCTGGATTTTACTGCTTTGGCCGCCGCGGGTGGCGTGCCGGCGACACTGCAGTCCCAGGTTATGTTGCTGACGGGCCTCTCTCTGCTTCTCGTGGGCGTGGGCTTTAAGCTGGCCCTGGTGCCCTTTCACATGTGGACCGCAGACGTATACCAGGGCGCGCCCGCGCCGGTAACGGCCTTCGTGGCCACGGTCTCCAAAACCGCCGTGGTGGCTTTGCTGCTGCGCCTGCTGGCACCTATGGGAGCACAGAGCGGGGCGGCATTCAGCCAAATCCTGGCGGTTCTGGCCGCGGCCTCCATGGTGGGCGGCAACCTGCTGGCCCTGCGCCAGCAAAGCGTCAAGCGCCTGCTGGCCTACTCTTCCATCGCCCACCTGGGGTATGTGCTGGTGGCGGTTCTGGCCGCGGGCCCGGCCGCCGTGCCGGCCGTAATGTTCTATATGGCGGCTTACACTCTGGCCCAGTTGGGCAGTTTCGGCGTGATCGCCGTGCGCTCCTCCCGGCTGACCGAGGCCGATGCCCTGGAGAGTTTCAGCGGGCTCTTCTTCCGCCAGCCTTGGCTGGCCACCGTATTTACCGCCATGCTGCTGTCGCTCGCCGGCATTCCCCTGACCGCTGGCTTTGTGGGCAAATTCTACGTCATCAGCGCCGGCGCCCAAAACCACCTCTGGTGGCTGATCATCACCCTGGTACTGACCAGCGGCGTCGGCCTGTTTTACTACCTGCGGGTGGTGGTGACCATGTTCAGCACTTCGGTACCTGTGGATCTGACGCCCCGTCCAGTAGTCTTTTCCGGGGCCCTGGTGTTGACCATCAGCACGGTTTTGCTGATTTGGTTGGGCACGGCGCCTGAGCCGCTGGTGCGGCTGTTGCAGAATATGGCGCCTTGATGGGGTGGTAAGGGACTAAGGGGCTGAGGGACAAAGGGACTGAGGGACAAAGGGGCGGAGAAATGAAGCTGCTGAGGGAGGTAGAATTTGCTTATGTGCCACAATCGCCCGCAAAGGTGCTCCCTCTCCCTTTGGGAGAGGGTCGGGGTGAGGAGTATATCCGATTTCGTATCACTAAAAGTACTTTTTGCGGCTCTTGCAGCGCAATCGCTAAAGCCGTTTGATAGAGAATGAAAACATGCGAGCCGGGAATATTTATGTTGATCAATAAATATTACCACAGAGGGCACAGAGAGCATAGAGAAGTAGAACGCCATCTATCTCTGCGCTCTCTGTGACCTCTGTGTCAAGGCTTCTTAGAAAGAAAGTAAAACGTGGATCTTGGCATTTCAGGCCATGTTGCGGCCAACACTGATCTTTTCGGCGCCGCACGCAGTGCCAAAATGATGCATAATTGGACAGGAGTCAAAATCGTTAGTCATTAAGTGAGGAGAGGTGAACAATGTTGAAGCAATTGATGGTGGCCATTTTCGCGGTAGTTCTTTTCGTATCCCCTTCGTTGGCGCTCACAGTGGAAGGCGTGGACCTGCCCTACACCATGAGCGTCGGCAGCGAACTGCTCTTGCTCAATGGCGCTGGGGTCAGGGCCAAGAAGATCGCCTTTGTGAACAAAAATGTGTACGTGGCGGGCCTCTATCTAAAGGCCAAGAGCAGCGACGCCCAGAAAATCATCCAGGCCGATGAACCCATGGCCCTGCGCATCCAGATCATCAGCTCCCTGATTACTTCCGAACGCTTCATCGAAGCCACCAAGGAAGGCTTCCAGGAATCCACCAAAGGCAACACCGCGCCCATCCAGAAGGAGATCGACACCTTCATAAAGGTCTTCTCCGACGAGATCAAAAAAGGCGACCTCTTTGAAATCGTCTACACTCCCGGCATCGGCATCCAGGTTTTCAAAAACGACAGCAAAACCTCACCCGTCGCCATCAAAGGCCTGCCCATCAAAACCGCCCTCTTCGGCATCTGGCTGGGTGAACGCACTGAGAAGAACTTGCAAATCCTGGCCAAACAGCTTCTCGGGACCGAGACAGCCAAATAGAAGATAGAAAAATGGATTAGGGGGAGGGGGCACAAAGGCACAAAGGGACTAAGGGACTGAGGTAAGCAAATCTTCTGGATGTAGCGGTAATCGTACGTAGAGGAGTTCCCTCTCCCCATGGGGAGAGGGTTGGGGTGAGGGGTATATCAGATTCGTATCACTAAAAGTACTCTTTACGGCTCTCGCAGCGCAGGCTTGGCCGTATCATAGAGCATAAAAGCATTCAAATGGAGTTATTCTTGTTTGTTTTGATTAAAGAGAATCACCACAGAGGGTACAGAGAGCACGGAGAAGTAGATCACCAGCATTCTCTGTGCTCTCTGTACCCTCTGTGGTGAAAGCTCCTTAGAAAGAAAGCAAAATATGGATCTTGGCATTACGGGCCTTTTTGTGGTCAACACCGATTTTTTCGGCGCCGCACGAGATGCCAAATTGATGCATAATTGGACATGGGTCAAAATCGTTAATCAATCAGAGAGGAGAGGTGAAAAATGTTGAAGCAATTGATGGTGGCCATTTTCGCGGTAGTTGTTTTCGTATCCCCTTCGTTGGCGGTCACAGTCGATGGCGTGGATTTGCCGGACACCTTGTCTATCGGCGGCGAGCAGCTCGTGCTCAATGGCGCCGGCGTCAGGGCAAAGAAGATCGTCTTCGTGGACAAGAAATTGTATGTGGCGGGTCTCTATCTTAAGGCCAAGAGCAGCGATGCCCAGAAAATCATCCAGGCTGACGAACCCATGGCCTTGCGCATCAAGATCGTCAGCTCGCTGATTACTTCCGAGCGCTTCAACGAAGCCACCAAGGAAGGCTTCCAGGAATCCACCAAAGGCAACACCGCGCCCATCCAGAAGGAGATCGACACCTTTACCAGCGCTTTCGCCGACAAAATCAGCAACGGCGACCTCTTTGACATCGTCTACACCCCCGGCACCGGCGTCCAAGTCTTCAAGAACGGCAGCAAAACCGCCACTGTCACCATCGCCGGCATGCCCATCAAAACGGCCCTCTTCGGCATCTGGCTGGGCGAACGCACCGAGAAGAACATGCAAATCCTGGCCAAACAGCTTCTTGGCACCGAGGCAGCCAAATAGGGGATAGATAAAGGAGTAAAGTGAGGGGTATCAAGTCTTCTCTTGACTCATTTAATCCTTTAAGGGGGGATGGGGACCCCCTAAGCTTATTAACTTGTTTGCCAAACCTTTATGGGACATGGTTTACTATGATCAATTTCTACTTAAAACGTCGTTTTATTCTTTACTGAAGCATTTTGGAAGGATGCTCATAATCGCTGCCTGCCTTGATTACAATGATCCTCACACAAAACCACGAAGATGCTTCCATAAAATTCGTATCTTCGTGGCTTTGTTCGAGAATTCTCGTTGACCAGAAACTTGACCCCTTTGAGACCTTTTTTGAATTGAGGTAGTAATCGCCCATCGCATTATGATCTCACGAATCTTCCGTGCGAATATCTAATAAAAGTGCGCCGTGGCGCATATTTGCGGTCTGCCATTGTGCGCCACGGCACACCTCCAGCCCTCGTTTTTAAAACCATTTACGCATCGATATAAATTACAATTCCGATTCTGCAGCAGCGGCCGTAATTGGCACATATCATGCTCTGCCCACCTTAACCGTGGTTTGGCCGAATCCGCCGCGCGGAAAGACGGCCGCAAAACAAAAACAAGGTAAAGGGAGGGAAATTTCATGAAAAAAGTTTGTAGGCTTGCTGGCGCAATACTGCTGATGTTGATTACTGCCGTATTATTGTCGTGCCAACCGGATGATAGTGACAACTCCTCTGGGACAGATGACACTTCTGCGACCGGCCAAGGGCTGGCTATAACAGCCGACTTCTTAAACCAGACGCTCTCAATCGTTGACATTGACAAACTCACCAAGGGCGCCACCCGCGCCGATGCGCTGGTTGGGACGGTCGACCTGAGCAACTACTCCCCTGGCCCGCTCGACTTGGCCATCACCCCGGATGGCAAAACTGCTCTCGTCTCGATTTCAGGCGGCTGGCTGGGCTCCTTCACCACGGTTCCCGCTGGAAACGGAACGCTGCTCTTTGTCGATATCCCCAGCCGCAAGGTGGTGGCTGAGCTTTTCACCGGCAAGAGTCCGATGGGCATCGCCATTACCAAGGACGGCAAACGCGCCTTTGTCGGCCACTATGCCGAGAGCTACTTCGCGGTCGTCGATATCGCGGCCCGCACCTACACGAAGATACAGACAGGTGCTCAATACAACGAAGAGATCGCATTGGACGACACTGAAACAGTGGGGATTCTAAGCTATGGCACCTCTGGCAACTGCCGGACCTTTTCGGTCGCCAACCCGTCCACCTTGGGAAAGACTACCGGTATTTCAGGTGACGCCGCGGGCGTTGCGTTTTTTCCGGGGACAAAAGTGGCCTATGTTGTTGAGTCGCCTACACCATTGACCTTGAACGCGGGCGGCCATGTCCTCGTGAAAGTGACCAATGTCAGCGCGCCGACTACTTCCAACCACGTTTCGAGCATGCAATCGCCGAATTGGTATCCTGTCACGCCGCTGCCTAGCCGCAAGACCGTCGCCATACCCGCAGTCAAAAATGGCACGCTCTCGCTCGTTGAAATGAAGCTAAACGGCACTACCGCCCAGCAGGTGCAGTCGATCACTGTTGGGGCCGTGGAAAAGATCGCCTATGGCGCGGTGACCGATCCCAGCGGGCGCGTGCTGGTGGCGGTGCCAGGTGAACACTTCGTGGGGGTAATCGACCTGGCTAGCGGGACGGCCTTCACAGTGCCTTGGGAAGTATCGGAATCGGGCCCGACGACCATCCGGATTGTCCCTTAACAAGCAGTCTAAAAACGTCATCTGAGGCTGTCATGCGGTGTTGCGCGGTTTTTGAAAATGCTCACATACTCCATGTATGCTGCGCTTTCAAAAACCGCGCGCCTGATCTGATGGTCTGATTCTCGTTTTTCAACGCCCTGTTATCAAGAGCAGACTTGACCCTCCTCCCTAACGATGCGGTGCGCAAAGCGCACCCTACGCTCTGCGCATATGGCGTAGGGTGCGCCTTGCGCACCACGAAAATGCTAAGTTAATGACATTGCCGGGTCACTCACCAATTTTTAACACCAATCGCACACCCGCCTAATATTCGAACCTCATCATGCAAAAAACTTAAGTGCCGGGATACTTTTTCCCATGATCTATTGGGAGGCACGGGTGGGAGGCACCGGCGGAAGGCACAAGTTTAAAATCTGTATGGAGGTTCCATGGAAAACTTAGAAATGACGGCAGCGGCGGCACCCCAGCTTCGATTCGGGCAATCCAATGGCCCAATTGACGGCGCCATTGACGCGCTATTGAAAATGTCCGGCGACATCCAACGACCCGGTCTGATCCGCAGCATGATTTTAGCGGCGCTCAAGGCCGGCAGGGAAGATAGCCAAGGCGTGGATTTGAAAATAATGAATACCACCTTAAAAGAGATGCGTTATACATCCAAGGTGTTTTCAGCTTACCCGGACAGGAAAAAGATAACGATTTTCGGCTCCGCCCGAACCGCACCCGACCACCCGGTATATCAACTGGCCCTCCGGTTTGGCCAAAAGGCGGCGGCGGCCGGGCACATGGTTATCACCGGCGGCGGGGCTGGTATCATGCAGGCGGTCAATGAAGGGGCGGGCCGTGAAAACTCCTTCGGTGTGAATATCAGACTGCCGTGGGAGGATGCGCCCAACCGGGTTGTCCAAGGAAACCCGAAAAGCATCAACTACAAATACTTCTTCAACCGCAAACTGGCCTTTCTAAAAGAGGCCCATGCCGTGGCCGTCTTCCCCGGCGGTTTCGGCACCCACGATGAAGCCATGGAGACATTGACTTTACTACAGACCGGCAAACTCAAGCCTTTGCCCATGTTGCTCCTGGATGAACCCGGCGGGACCTATTGGCATCGCTGGTCTTCCTTTGTTTCGGAAGTTCTTTTGCAAGACGGCTATATTGGCGAAACGGATCTGCGTTTTTTCAAGATCTTCACCAGCCCTGACGAGGCCATCGGCCATATCACCGATTTTTACAATAACTACCACAGCCTCAGGTTTGTTGATAAGCGGTTAGTGCTGCGTCTGACCCGGACACCGACGCCAGGGCAGGCCCGGATGCTTGAGCGGGAGTTCGCGGATATACTTCTACCCGGCGGCGCAATGACCCCATCAAAAGCACTGCCGGAAGAGCACAATGAGATGAACATCGCGGACCTTCCCAGGCTGGTCATTGATTTTGACATGAAAAGCTTTCCACGTCTCAGGGTGTTGATCGATGTTATTAATGGTCTATAGGGGCGTATTCTGGAGAAAGAAAAATTCAAAAAAGTTAAAACCCATCGTCTCTTTCATTTGGGAGAAAGGGGCTTAATTTATTCAAAAGCAATAAAATGGCCACAAGAGGTTAGCTCTAACCATTACCCCAAAACGGATCTTTGATGGCAGGTACTCTTATGCGACGATTGGTTACTCTTCTTTTCTTAATTCTAATGTTGGCCGGTTGCAACAGTGGTGGCGGGGACACGCGGCCGCCCGAGAATCCGCCCGTGGTGGCGGAATCCCCTTGCGACCCCTTGACCGGTTTGAGGGAACCGCTTCCGGCCTGCTCGCCGGACACAGTTTGCACCCGGGTGGCGCCGGAAGTGGGGCTTTCCCAGATTGATTCTCCAGTGGTGGTCCCGGAGTGCGATGCAGCGGTATGGGATGATCGGTGGACGAAAGATGTGCTTGGCTTTACGCGCTATGCCTGCATTCATCGGCCCCCGGGCATATCGGCCGGCTCGCCCCGGCCGCTGGTGGTGTGGTTTCATCCAGGCGGCACCGGCGGTGCTGATTTGGCCGGCTCTGAGACCAGCCTGATCGCAAAGGCCGATTCTTTTGACTTAAGTGGCGATTCGTCCCGGCCCGGGTTTATTCTGGCGGCCGTGCAGGGCCGAAACCTCCATTTTCCAACCAATGCCTACCGGGACGGCTTGCATCATGACTTCTACTTCCGAGATCTGGCCTCACCGTCTACGAACCCGGACATCGCCAATGCCGATGCCTTGATCGACGATCTGGTCGCCAGCGGCAGCGTGGATCTGAATCGGATCTATGTGATGGGCTGGTCCAACGGCGGATTTTTTAGTCAATTGTATGCCATCGCCCGACACGGGACGGCTACGCCAGGTGGGCATCGGGTGGCTTCGGCCGCGGTATTTGCGGCGGCCAATCCGTTTGAGAATATCGAGTGGGACTCTTTTCAAGAGGCAGCGCTTCCAGCGGATCAGAGCTGCGCGATTTCCATTCCAGCCTCCAATGTGCCCATTTTCATCGTCCATCGCACGGCGGATGCGGCCGTGGCTTGCGATACGGTCCAGGCCGCCTGTTTTGCAACCGAACCCGGCTATATCACAACGCAGTGGCTGGCGGACAGCGTAGCTGCCGGCCTGAATATCACCGGGTTGATGATCGGCGGGCTCGAAAGCGGGTCCGTAGTTGGCTTGGATCAAGCCGCGGTCACTTGCACGGATTTCAGCAGTGGTTGTACAACCACCGAGTGCACCTGGCCGCCCACCGACGGTTGTCTCAGCCTGGTGAATCATGAGCGCTGGCCGGACGGTGACTATAATAATTACCCGACTACAGGCGTTGATCGCGAGACCGATATGTTCGATTTCTTAAAGGACCATCCGAACACATGAAAAGCGGTTCCTCCTTGCCCTCGCGTCGAGCCCGGTTGAACATTTCTCATCTATTATTACCTTCCACTAGATTTTGGTTTGTGTTGAAAGTAATACTTGAGTAAGGGCGCCGCGCAAAACCGCGCCGGCAAAGGAGAATGCCATGATCATCAAACAAATCCCGATGGGATATATGGATAATTTCAGTTATGTGGTGGGTTGCGAAGCCACCCGCAAGGGGTTGGTCATCGATCCGGCCCCGGCCGTCGATCGCATTCTTTTGGAGGCGGATAAGGCCGGCTTGAAAATCGAGATCATCGTCAACACCCACGGTCATGGAGATCACACGGCTGGCAATGCGGAGTTGAAACGGCTCACAGGGGCGCCGGTCTATATTCATACCCTGGATGGCGACCGATATCCCCTTGCCGACTATTTTCTCAAAGATGAGACGTCGCTCCAGGTGGGTGAGGTCGTTTTTGAGATCATCCACACCCCAGGCCACACGCCAGGCGGCATCTGTCTTTACTCCCACGGCAATCTTTTTACGGGTGATACCCTTTTTGTGGGGGATAGCGGCCGCACCGATCTGCCCGGCGGCCACCGTCTCACCCTGGGAGTTTCCATCCGCCGGCTGATGCAGTTGCCTGACGCGACCGTGGTGTGGCCGGGCCACGACTACGGCCCAACGCCCTCGTCTACCCTCGGCTGGGAAAAGCGCAACAATGTCAATGCCGAAGAGTATGGCTATTTTGTGGCCAGGTGAGGGGTCATGGGGCGATGGCCGCCACAGATCGCGCCCAGGGAGGCCGCGGATGTGAACCTTTGGTCAATGATTGGGCACACTTTCCAATGACCCTCTAACCGCGTGAAGACAACCACGCCCGCGCGCAATCTGGAAAATTCACGCCTCCGGCTTGATTAAGAGCGTTCGCGTCTTACGGTTAAAAAATCATCGGCTCCGAGAGCAATGCTGGTCGCGTGCAGCCTCACCCTCCTCATTCGCTCCTCTCATGGATCGGACCTCAGCCATCCATCAAGGCTCCGCGCCATCGAGCACTCTATGCAGGCCGGTTTGATTTTCACCCCCAACCTCGGCCGGCGCTTTGATCGACCGGCGAGCTTTCGCAGAAAAGGAGATGGCCATGCCCACACGCACAGCCCAGGCACGCTGGGAAGGAAAGTTCAAAAACGGGTCAGGTACCATGAAATTCGGCAACGGCGCTTATGAAGGGCGCTATTCGGCCGGCTCGCGCTTCGAAAATGCCGAAGGGACCAATCCAGAGGAGTTGATCGCCGCGGCCCACGCCGGTTGTTTTTCGATGGCGTTGGCCGTAACCCTCGAACATGCTGGCTATTCGCCCACCGACATCCAGACGCGCGCCGATGTCCAGATCCAGAAGGTCGGCGAGGGCTTCAGCATCACCAATATTTTACTCTCAACCATGGCACAGGTGCCGGGTGTCAGCGCCGATGAATTTCAAAAATTGGCTGAGATCACCAAAAAGAACTGCCCGGTGTCAAAGGTGCTGGCGGGAGCGTCCATTCAATTGAAGGCCGAACTGAAGCGCTGAGCGCTGGTCAGGCTCCCGGCAGATTCGGAAGATCACGACCAGCAAAGCCACTCGTGACACGGGTGGCTTTTTAATTTGGCCGGGCATTCTAAATGTCGTTTCGTATGAGTCAATGAAATGTACTTCTCTCTGACCGCCTTTTACAGACCACTTCAAAATGCGGATTTTGGTCGCATAGATTTTTTTGCAATGGCTTGCAGTTGCAATTGTGAATCATACTGCCAGTTTTTGTGGACTTAGCGGAAAGAGATTGACAGCCGGCATAAACGTGGGCTTTTATAGGAGCATTGCAAGCCATTTTAAAAAAAGGATTCCAGTTTCCCAGCCAGGATCAAGCGGGATCTTCGACAAAATCTTCCAACCTCTATTTTTTACATTTTTCTTAAAGGAGAAAACGATGAGTAAAAACCGCGTATGGCAGTTAAGATCACTGGTGTTTTTATTGTTGGCAGTGCCGTTTATTGCCGCGCCGATTGCCCAGGAACGGGCCGCTGTCGGCGGTAAATTCGCTTTGGAATTGGATGGCGTCATGGCGGGGTATCTTGGCTCCGTCGAAGGTGGCGAGGTCTTCGCCGATGTGGTGGCTGAGCCGGTGGGATCGGACAATATTCAGCACAAGCATATTGCCGGGGTAAAATATGAAGACATCACCATTACCTGCGGCCCTGGCATGTCTCAGGCTTTTTACGAGTGGATCAAGGCCACCCTCGAACGCAAAAGCCCGAGAAAGAACGGCGCCATTGTGGCCTTGGATTTTAATTACAAAGCGCTCTACCGGTTGAACTTCAAGAATGCCCTGATTTCAGAAGTCGGCTTTCCGGCTTTGGATGCGGCCAGCAAGGATCCGGCCAAGCTGACGGTGAAGATCGCCGTTGAGTCTTCGACCAAAACCAAAACCAATGAGCCGATCGTCGGCGCGGCTGCCGTGCCTCAGATGCAGAAAAAATGGCTGCCCGCCAATTTCCGTTTAAAAATTGACGGCCTGGATGATGCCATGAGCCGGGTCAACAAGGTCGACGCCATCGTCATCAAACAAAAGGTGTTTGCAAATGCCGTGGGAGATGCCAGGGATTCGGCCAAACAAGCCTCAAACATTGAAATTCCCAATATCGGGGTCACTTTTCCGGAAGCAAACAGCGAATCGGTAGAGAAATGGAGAGATGATTTTATTCTTCGTGGCAACAATGCTGAAAAGAATGGCACCCTTGAATTTTTAACACCGGACCTGAAGGAAGTCTTGTTCATTCTGAATTTAAACAAATTGGGGATTTTTAGATTGGCTCCGGAAAAAGCAGAAGCCGGTGGCGACCAGATTCGCCGTTTGAAAGCCGAAATGTACTGCGAAGAGATTAAATTCAGCACTGGAAATGCCATTGGATGGAAATAGTACTTCTACTACAAGCCATCTCAAAAAGGACTTTGGACTAAAAGCCTGATTGAGATGGCTTGTAGTGTGGAATCACCGTCCGAATCTATTTGACCTTTTTCAATCGCAGCAGGCCGCGCCCGTCAGTGGTCAGGTAGATATCCCCGTTTTTGGCCACCGTCATGGTCATGGGAAATTCCACCGGCGGATAACTGCCCACCGTGGCGTATTGCACCGGCAGATGCCCGGCCACAATGTCAATGGCGCGGGTGGCCGGATCGATGCGCAGCAATTTCTGGCCGGCGCCGTCCAGGATCAGCAAGCGGCCCTGGCCATCATCCGCCAGCGCGCCGGGTTTGGCGGCCAGCGACGATAGAAATACTTCTTTCCTGCCGGAATCCACATCCACCGCGCTGATGCGGCCGATTTTGGTTTCAGCCACATAGAGGGTCTTGCCGATCAGGCTCATGGCCAGCGGTCCTTCCAGGCCTTTGGCCAGCACCGCTTTGGCGCCATCGCTCAAACTTACGGTAGTAATTTGGCCCGCGCCGTATTCGGCCACGAAGAGCTTGGGCGCCGAAGGGCTCATGAGCGCGGCCATGGGCAGGTTGAGATCGCCGGCCACGGGTTTGAAGTCACCGGTGGCCGGATTGCCGATGGCCACGGCCCCATGGATGCAATCGGTCCAGAAGAGTTGCTCGCCCGGTCCATCCGCCAGACTCAGGGGCAGGGGCATGCCATGGGCGGCCCAGGCGTTGAGTTTGGTGTAGGTGTATTTGCCCTCTTTGACATCCCGCACCATGATGGCATCAGCCACCAGGATCTGATCGCCTTTGACTACGATGCCCAGGGGCTGATTGGGCCCGTCCGGGAAGAGTTGCTTGAAGGTGCCGCTGCCGTCGGTGGATACTTCGTAAATGGTGGCATTCCAGTAGCTGGTGACAAAAAGGCGGCCCTGGGCTGTGATGGCCAGATTATCCAGACCAGGCGCGATCTGGGCGATCTTCTGGCGCTGGCTGCCATCCAGGTGGACTTTGTAAACCGCTCCGGTGGCCAGCTCCACCAGATAGATCATCTTATCCGCGCCGATGGTCAGGGCCACCGGGGCGACGAATTTTTCAGCAATGGTGGTGATGGCGCCGCTGTCGGGGTTGACCCGCAGAATCTTGCCGGTGCCCAGGTCCGGAATGATCAAGTCGTTGGTATCCGGATCAAAGTCAAACCCCTCGGGCACGGCGATCTTGTCTTTACCGACCAGGATTCGGACCGGCTTCTGGCCGTTGGGGTCCACTTCATAGACCTGGTTGCCCTGGAAGCAGTCGCTGACAAAAAGCCGGCCGGTGCGTTTGTTGAATTCGATCCCGTTGGGGGCGGATAGACCGCTGGCGATGACGGTTTTAACGCCCTTGGCAGTGATGCGATATACTTCTCCCACCAGCGGGGTGGTGCCGGTGGCAAAGAGATTTCCTTTATCGTCGGCGGCAATGTCGTCCACGATGAAGATGCCCCCGGAAGGCGGTACGAACAGTGAGGGCTTCATGGTGGTCAGATCGATCTTGGTGATAGTGCCGTTGCCGGTGTGAGTCACGTACAGGTTGCCGTCAGCGGCAATCGTGGCACCATTGGCGCCGGGAAAGGGGGTGTCGGCGGCCAGCCGTTCGACCTGGTACTGCGAGTCCACCATCACCACCGCTTCAGCCCCTTGGGCTGTTTTGGGTTTGGCCGTGGCGCAGCCCCCAAGCGTAACCAGTAGAAGAACGAGTACCCCGACAATGATCTGTTTCATTGCTTTCATACCATCTCCTCCTTTTATGTATGGGCCGTTGTTTGGGCGGGTAGATAGGGTTGGTTATATCGGAACTGCCCATGGTTTGGAAGACCGCACCGCCCGGCTTCCAGCGTAACCAAATTCGGAAATAAGGCGGCCTAATTCAGGATGGAGTCCTTGGGCTGCGACTTGGCAAAGATTTGTCGAACCCGACGCTGAAAAGAATCCAGGTAGAGATAGATCACAGGTGTGATGTAGAGGGTCAGGAACTGGGAAACCACCAGCCCGCCCACCACGGCCAGGCCCAGGGGTTGGCGCGCCTCGGCGCCCGCGCCCAGGCCCAGGGCAATGGGCAGGGTGCCCATCAGGGCCGCCATGGTGGTCATCATGATGGGCCGGAAGCGCAGCATACATCCCTTGAAGATGGCTTCTTCCGGGCTTAGTCCGGCTTCGCGCTGGGCCGCCAGGGCGAAATCGATCATCATGATGGCATTCTTCTTGACAATGCCGATGAGCATGATGACCCCCACGAAGGCGTAGATACTCAAAACGGTTTTAAAAAGCAGCAATGTCAGCAACGCGCCCACGCCGGCCGAGGGCAGGCCGGAGAGAATGGTCAGCGGGTGGATGAAGCTTTCGTAGAGAATGCCCAGCACGATGTAGATCACTACAATGGCCATGGCCAGCAGCAGCCACATGCCGGTGAGGGATTTCTGGAACTCCTGGGCCGTGCCCTGGAAGGTGCCGGTGAGGGTGGCCGGCGCGCCGAGATTGATCATGGCCGCGCTGATGCGGTTGATGGCATCGCCCAGGGCCACGTCGGGCCGCAGGTTAAAGGAGAGGGTTACCGAGGGCAGCTGGCCGGTATGGTTGACGGTCATGGGCCCCAACTGCGGCACCACGTGGGCCACGGTGTCCAGGGGGATCAGGCGACCGCTGCTGGATTGGACATGCAGCAGGGCCAGGGCCGCGGGATCGCGCTGGTATCGCGGTTCCACTTCCAGGATCACCTGATATTCATTATTGGGCGCATAGATGGTGGAGACTTGCCGGGAACCATAGGCGCTGTATAGCGCGTTTTCGATCTGATCGGCCGTCACCCCCAGCACCGTGGCTTTATTGCGGTCAATGGCGATCTTCACCTGGGGGCTGGCGATCTGCAGATCACTAGTCACATCCAGCAAGCCGGGCAAGGCTTTCATGGTCGCTTCCACCTTCGGGGCCCAGCGGTAGAGTTCATCGATGTCCGGCCCCTGGAGGGTGTACTGATAGAGGCTCTTGGTGAGCTGGCCGCCCACGCGGATGACCGGCGGGTTTTGCAAGTAGACATTGATGCCCGGAATCTGCGCCAGCTTGGCCCGCAAGCCCTGAATGATGTGGTTGACGTCCGGCCGCTGGGAGCGCGGCTTCAAGTGCATGAAGACCCGGCCGGTGTTGGCGCCCGCCGCCCGCCGTCCGCCGGCGCCCACGCTGGACATGAACTCCTGCACCGCGGGCTCGTCGCCGATGATTTTGGCCACGGCCTTCTGATGGGCCACCATGCTGTCAAAGGAGATATCCTGGGCTGCTTCGGTAAAGCCAAAGATGCGGCTGGTATCCTGGGCTGGAATGAAGTCTTTGGAGATGATGCCAAAGAGATAGACCGTGGCCGCCAGCAGCAGGAAGAAGAGCACCATCATGGCCCGGCCGTGGCGCATGGTGCGGGTCAGGCTCTTGTGGTAGAACTTGAGCATGCCTTCAAAGAGCCGCTCCGACGCCACATAGAACCGGCCCTGCCTCTTTTCTTCGCCATGGGCTTTGAGAAAGCGGCTGCACAGCATGGGGGACAGGCTCAGCGACACAATGCCCGACACCAGAATGGCCACACCGATGGTCACGGCGAACTCGTGCAGCAGCCGCCCCATGATACCACCCATGAAGAGCAGCGGAATGAAGACCGCCATCAGCGAAAGGGTCATGGAGACAATGGTGAAGCCGATCTCCCGGGCCCCGTCCAATGCGGCTTGCAGTTTACCCTTGCCCATCTCCAAGTGCCGTACGATGTTTTCCAGCATGACGATGGCGTCGTCCACCACGAAGCCCACGCACAGGGTCAGGGCCATGAGCGACAAGTTGTCTAGGCTGTAGCCCATCAGATGCATCACCGCGAAGGTCCCGATCAGCGACAGGGGGATGGCCAGACTGGGAATGATGGTGGCCGACAACTTGCGCAGGAAGAGAAAGATCACCAGGATCACCAGGGCGATGCTGATCAGCAGGGTGAGCTGCAGATCGTTGATGGATTCGCGGATCGATTCGGAGCGGTCGTAGAGAATATTGAGATCCACCGAGCCGGGAATCTGGGCCCGGAAGGCAGGCAGCAGGGCCTTGACGTTGTCTACGACTTGCACCGTGTTGGTGCCGGGCTGGCGCTGGATGGCCAGCACAATGGCCTGGGTGTTGTTGTACCAGCTGACGGATTTATCGTCTTCCACGCTGTCGATGATCCGGCCCAATTGCTCCAGGTAGATGGGCGCGCCGTTGCGATAGGCGATGATCAGGGGACGAAAGTCTTTGGCATCGTTCAACTGACCGGTGGCTTTGACCGTGAAGGATTGGTGTCGACCGTAAAGTGTGCCTGTGGGCAGGTTGACATTGGCGCCGGCAATGGCTTTCTCCACCGTATCAATACCGATGCCCAGGGCATTGAGGGCGTTGGGGTTGATCTGCACCCGCACCGCATACTTCTGGGAGCCGAAGACCTGCACCTGGGCCACGCCGCTGATCATGGAGATGCGCTGGGCCATGAGGGTTTCGGCATACTCATCCACCGCCGAAAGGGGCAGGAGCTTGGAACTCAGGGCGACATAAAGAATCGGCTGGTCAGCCGGGTTGACCTTCTGGAAGGAAGGCGGGTTGGGCATCTCCGGCGGCAGCAGCTTCTGGGCGCGCGAAATGGCGGCCATGACATCCTGGGCCGCGCCGTCCAGCTCCCGGTCCAGGGAAAACTGCAAGGTAATTTGGGTAATGCCCTGGGCGCTGGTGGAGGTCATGGAGTCCAGGCCGGCAATGGTGGAGAATTCCCGCTCCAGGGGCGTGGCCACGGACGAGGCCATGGTCTCCGGGCTGGCGCCGGGCAGGGCAGCGCTCACCTGCAGTGTGGGAAAATCCACATTGGGCAACTCGCTGACCGGCAACATGCGGTAGGCCAGCACCCCGAAGATCAGCAGCCCGGCCATCACCAGGGTGGTCATCACCGGCCGGCGGATGAAGGGTTCACTAATGTTCATGGCTGGGAGGCCCCCTTTTGCTCTTCCAGGCCGGCCACGATTTTGACCGATGCGCCGGGAAACAACCGCAACTGGCCGTCGGTGACCACCTGATCGCCGGGCTGAATCCCTGAGGTGATCACCGCTTCCCCGCCGGCGGTGCGCGCCACCGTCACATTGCGGACCTCCACGGTGTTATCCGGTTTCAAGGCAAAGACATACTGGCCCTGCTGACCGGTCTGAATGGCCTGGGTCGGTACCACCACGGCGTCCGGCTCGTTGGCCAGTTGCAGGGTGACATTGACGAACTGGCCCGGCCACAGGGTCTGGTCCGGGTTGGCAAAGGTGGCTTTGAGTAAAATAGTGCCGGTGGCGGCATTGACGCTGTTGTCCACAAAGGTCAACTCACCGGTCATGGGGGCCTGGCCTTGGCCGGCAGGCGCGGCCAGCGCCTTCAACGGCGCTTTGGCCGAATACTTCTTTACTTCCGGCAGGTAGCGTTCCGGCACGGAAAAGGCGACATAGATGGGCTGGATCTGGCGGATCACGGCCAGGGGATGGTCGGCATCGTTGGCCTTGACCACATTGCCGCGGTCCACAAATACTTCGCCGGCGCATCCCGTGATGGGCGAACGGATGGCGCAGTAGGCCAACTGGATCTGGGCCTTTTCCACGGCCGCTTCATCGGCCCGTACCGTGGCGGTCAGGGCCGCGGCATCGGCCACGGCCTGGCCGTACTTCTCCTGGGAGACATAGCCTTTTTCTACGACCGCGGCGTTGCGTTCGAGCACGGTCCGGGCATTGGCCAGTTGGGCCTTGTCCCTTTCCAGGTTGGCCTGGGCCTGCTTGAGTTGTACTTCGAAGGTCCGGGGATCGATGTTGAAGAGCAGATCGCCGGATTGCACGCACTGACCCTCTTTCAAAAGCACCGCCGACAGTTCGCCTTCCACTTGGGCTTTAACGGTCACGGTGGCGTAGGCTTCCACCGTGCCCACGGCCGGCAGTTCAAGGGGCACGGCTTTGGATACGGCCGTGGCCACCGTGACCGGCATGGCGCTTTTGGGCCGTTGGGCCTTGTCCGCGGCGTTGCCCGAACAGGCGGTCAGGGCCACAAGGATCACCAAGGCCGTGATCCAGGTTGTCGGGGAAATTACTTTACTTCTTTCGATATCTTCAAAATGTTGGACCATCTTGCGTTAATTCCAATTTTTGCGTTTGGTGGTTGAGCCCATCCGATCATTTGAACAATTCCGCGCGCCGCTTTTACTTCTCTGCCGTCCTGCTCGCATCCGCCTGGGCGGGTTCGGGCGCGCCGGGGCCTGGGCCTGCCGGGGCCTGGCTCTGCCAGCCGCCGCCCAGGGCCTTGTACAACGCCACCAGATTGGTGGAGACCGTGGCCGTGCTTTGGACCAGGGCGTTTTCGGTGTTGAGCAGCGCCAACTGGGTCTGGAGCACATTGATATAGTCGGTCAGACCTTCGGTATAGAGCTTTTCCGCCAGGCCCACGGCTTTGCGGTTGGCATTGACCGCCGTGATCAGGGCTTCGCGGTGCTGCTGTTCCTTGGTGGCGGCCACGAGGCTGTTTTCCACCTCTTGCAGCGCGCCCAGCACGGTCTGGCGGTAGGTGAGCATCTCCTGCTCCTGCAGGGCTTTTTGTACTTCCACATTGGCCCGGATCTGGCCGCTCTGGAAAAGATGCCAGACCGCCGAGGGGCCGAAGGACCAGAAGTGATTGGACCAGTCAAAGAGCGAACCGAAATCATTGGAGCGGTAGCCGATGGACCCGGTGATGGTGAATTTGGGGAAAAAATCGGCCGTGGCCACGCCGATGCGGGCCGTGGCCCCGTGGATGCGGGCTTCGGCCACGCGGATATCGGGCCGCCGGCGCAGCAGATCGGAGGGTATGCCGGCGGGTACTTCAGGCGGTCCATCGGGAATAGCGGCCGTGGGCGTAAGTTCGTCATTCAAGGTGGCCGGTGCTTCGCCGAGCAGGATGCTGAGGTTGTAAATGGTCTGCTGGGCCGATGATTCCAGCAAGGGCAGCTGGGCCGAGGTGTTGGCGGTCAGGGCTTCGGCATTGGCCACGTCCAGGCCGCTGACGAACCCGCCCTCGAAGCGTTCGCGGGTCAGTTTGGCGCTGTGCTGCTGGGCCGCCAGGTTTTTCTGGGTGATGAGGATCTGCTGCTGATAGGCGCGCAATTGAATGTAGTTGCGCGCCACTTCGGCCGTCAGGCTCACCAGCACATCGTGGAGGGATTCCACGGCCGCCAACAAATCAGCATCGGCCGCCTCCAACGCGCGCCGCTGGCCGCCAAAGATATCGATCTCCCAGCCAGCATCGAAACCAGCCTGATACTGATCGGCGCTGACTTGGGCGCTGGTGCCGGCGGTGGTGGTCAGGTTAGCCTCGCTACGCTGGTAGCCGGCGGTCGCATCCAGGGTAGGCCCCAGGCCGCCGGCCGCAATGCCGCGCGCCGCGCGGGCCTGGCGCACGCGGGCTTCGGCCAGTTTGAGATTCAGATTGGCTGCCGTGGCCTGCTGCATCAAGCTGTTCAGGGTGGCATCGTTGAAGACCAGCCACCAGTTCGCCAAAGCCTCATCGGCGGCGGCCGGGGATGCCGCGGGAACGGTCGGCGCGGTACCGCTATACTTCGCGGGCACATCAGGTTCCGGTCGCTTGAAATCCGGCCCCACGGCGCAGCCGATGAATAGCAGCGCGGCCAGCAGAATTACTCCTGTGAAGATTTTACTTCGCAACGCAATTGTCCTTCATTTCTAGTTGATTTGCCGGGATAAGGAGACAAGCCATTTTTTAAAACGCAAAGGCGCAGAGAGCGCTGAGGAACGCAGAGGAGAATGGGAACTGAAAGGAGTGTGGCCGCTGATTGTTCTTCCTCTAATAATCTCTGCGCACCTCCGCGCCCTCCGCGGCCTCTGCGTTGAATGATTGCCATGCTTCCTTAATCTCTTTACTGGTTCCCCGCCTTCGCGGGGATGACGTTAACGGCCGTTGTGCGGTTTTTTACAAGACCATCACTCTAAGTCCCTTAGTCCCTTAGTCCCTCAGTCCCCCACCTCACTCATACCGCAACGCCTCAATAGGATCCAACCGCGACGCTTTCCAGGCCGGATAAAAGCCGAAGATCATGCCCACGCTGGCCGAGACGATCACGGCCGCGGCAATGGCCGCCGGCGAAGTCTCCACCGGCCAGCGCAGCAGCATGCGCACCAGCAGCGAGCCGCCATGGCCCAGGCCAATGCCCAGCGAGCCGCCCACCAGGCACAACACCACGGCTTCCACCAGGAATTGCTGCAGGATATCCTTGGCCCGGGCCCCCACGGCCATGCGCAGGCCGATTTCGCGCGTGCGCTCGGTCACCGAGACCAGCATGATGTTCATGATGCCCACGCCGCCCACCACCAGCGAGATCATGGCCACGGCCAGCAGCAAGTTGGTCATCTGGGTGGTGGTGGAGGTCAGGGCCTCGGTCATCTGGGCCATGTCGCGAATGCTGAAGTCATCGGCCTCTCCCGGCCGGATGCGATGGCGCTCGCGCAGTACCTTGGTGATCTGGTCGATGGCGGCCGGGATCTGGCCTGCGCTGCGGGCCGAAACCAGGATGTGGTCGATGTTGGTAAAGCGCACCGGCATGGGGTTGTCGGCCGCCTGGACATCGGAGCGTTCCGGATAGAGCGACGGCTGATCGCTGGGATATAGGTTGCTCAGGGTGTTGACGGAGCTGCTCGAACTGCTGCTGGCGCTTTGATTGGCATCACTAAGGGTGGCGCCGGTGACGCGGTATTTGATGGTGGTCCAGGGCGCGATAATTACGTCGTCCTGATCCATGCCCATCATGTTGGCGCCTTTGCGGCCCAGTACGCCCACCACGCGAAAGGAGATATTCTTGATGCGGATCTCCTTACCCAGGGGGTTCTCGCCTTGAAACAGCTCGCGCACCAGAGTCTCACCCAGCAAACAGACCTTATTTCCGTTGGCCACGTCACGGTTGGTCAGGGAAACCCCCGAGCCGATGGTCCAGTTCTGCACATCCAGGTAGGAAGGGGTGGAGCCATAAATGAAGGTGGGCACCCAGTTGCGGTTGCCGTACACCACCTGGGCGCGAGTGTGCACCAGGGGCGCCACAGCGCGCACGGCCGAACACTCTCGCATGATGGCGTCGGCGTCTTCCGGAGTCAGAGTGGTGGTGCTGCCCGAACCAAAGGTCACGCCGCCGCTGGCTGCCGCGCCGGGGCGCACGTCCAGCACATTGGCGCCCATTTTGGCGATGGTCTTTTGAATGCTGGCCGATGATCCTGCGCCGATCTCCATCATGGCGATGACCGCGGCCACGCCGATCACGATGCCCAGGGTGGTCAGCATGGCCCGCATGGGATTGCGCAACAGGGCCTTGAGGGCCGTGCGAAAGGTGCGCCAGCTCTTCTGAGCGTATCTCATGGCCGCACCTCCGCTTGGTTGTCGTCCTGGCCGGGAAGCCGGTCCACGATCAGACCGTCATGAATATAGATCACCCGCTGGGCGTGGCGGGCCACCTGGGGATCGTGGGTGACCATGATGATGGTGATGCCCTCTTGCTGATGCAGGGTCTGGAACATGGCCAGCACCTCTTCGCTGGTGCGCGAATCGAGGTTGCCGGTGGGCTCGTCCGCCAGAATCAGGGGCGGCTGATTGATCAGGGCCCGGGCAATGGCCACGCGTTGCTGCTGGCCACCCGACAGCTGGGAGGGCTCATGGTCCAGACGCTCGCCCAGGCCAACGCGTGCCAGCATCTCGGCCGCGCGGCGCCGGGCCTCTTTTTCAGACAGGTGGCCGGCCGTGTAGGTCAGGGGCATGGCCACGTTATCCAGTGCACTGGTGCGGGGCAGCAGGTTGAAGCTTTGAAACACGAAGCCCAGTTTGCGGTTGCGTACCATGGCGCGCTGGTCGGCCGAGAGATTGGACATCAGCTCGCCGTCAAGCTTATAGACGCCCGAAGTGGGGCGATCCAGGCACCCCAGGATATTCATCAGGGTGCTCTTACCCGAGCCAGAACTGCCCATCAGGGCCACCATCTCCCCGCGTCCCACGAACAGGGAAATGCCTTTGAGCACGGGCACGGCGATATCGCCCATGCGATAGGTTTTGTGGATATCTTGAATTTCAATGATTTTGTCCATGATCTAACCACTCTTTCCGGCCCCTGCGGATCAACGCCCGCCTTGACCGCCCTGGCCGCGGCCGCGGCCTGGGAACTGCGGAGCAAAGGGACTGCGGGTGTCACCGGACTCGCCGCTGGTTTTGATGCCGGTCACAATGGGCAAGCCTTCGGTCAGGTCATCGCCCGACACAGCCGTCATGAGCCCATCCGTGGCGCCGGTTTGGACCCAAATGGGTTTCACCAAGGACCCTTCCGGCGTCCACAACATGTGTCGCCCACCCTCTTTGGCCGCATTTTTAGGGCCTTGATTCGAGCCGGCGTTTTGGGCCGCCATGGCCCCCCCTTTCTCCTTTGATAGTGCGCTGTTCCGGAATCGCGCATCGATCTGATCGGCCTGGGGGGTCCAGCGCAAAGCCGCGTTGGGCACTTGCAACACGCCGGTCAGGCGCTCCAGCTCGAACTGCACATTGGCGGTCAGGTAGGGCAGCAACCGGCCGTCTTTGTTGTCGGTGATGATCTCCACGGTATAGGTGACCACATTTTGAGTCATGGAGGCATTCAGACGGATCTTGCCCACCGAGCCGCGAAAGGTTTCGCCGGGAAAGGCATCCACGGTAAAAGTCACGGCCTGGCCTGGCTTGATCTTGCCGATGTCAGCCTCATTGACCGCCACCCACACCTGCATGCGGGTCAGGTCCTTGGCGATCAGGAACAGGCTGGGCGCATTGAGGCTGGCCACCACGGTCTGGCCAATGTTGACCCGGCGGTCGATGATCACCCCTTTGACCGGCGATGTGATGGTGCAATAGCCGAGGTTGCGCTTGGCGCGGTCCAGGTTGGCCTGGGCCTGCGCGAGGTCGGCCTGGGCCTGCAGAATAGCGGCCTGGCCCACGGCCACATTGGCTTTGGCCGTTTCATAACCGGATCGGTAGGCATCGTAGCTGGATTGGGCCAAAGCCTCGGAAGGACCGAGCCGCTCGGCCCGCTTCCAATCCAGCTCGGCTTGGAGCAGCTTGGCCTTGTACTGCTCCAGGTCTGCCTGGGCGCGCTGCAAACCAGCCTGGCCGGCTTTGACCTGGGCCTGGGCATTGGCCAGTTCGGCCACATAGAGCGAGTCGTCAATGCGGGCCAATACCGTGCCCGCGGCTATATGGGAACCGTAATCCACGGTGCGGCCGTCCACATCTTTGCCAAAGGAGAGAATCTGGCCGGCCACCTGGGCACCCACATCGATGACCTCCTCAGGTTCCACCGTGCCGGTGGCACTGATGGTGATGGTCAAATCCCCGCGCGTGACCGCCGCGGTTTGAAAGGTGGCGGCATTTTGCTTGCCGCGGCTGAAGTGCCAGATCGCAGCCGCTGCGATTAAGGCAAGCGCCGCGATGGCGATGATCCTTTTTGGTACAGGTCGTTTCATGGGGTGCCTCTATTGCTCATTTCCAGATGATGGTTGAGTTCTCAGAGCAGCCGCTTGATTGGCGTGCATCCATTTAAGATGGATTAAGACGCGGCTTGCCGTCATTTGGTTGACCGTAAATGGCCGCAAAAGACGAAATTGAAAAATTCCTCAAAAGCTGGAGTCATGGTCTAATTGCTTCTGGTCCACTTGGGCTTCTCGATCTGGGCGCGCATGGCTCGAATGCCGGCCAGACTGAAGCTGGTTACATGTTCGGCCAGGGCTTCCACATCGTCCATGATTAAGTCCCGCAAGGGCAGCGGCGGCCCTGGCGAGCCGGATTTGCGGCGGCGCTCCTGCATCAAGGGGCCGAAGCACTGGGACCGGATGCTCATCAAACAGAGCAACACCTGCTGGTCGCTGGCCCTGGGCCCCAGCAATTCGCGGATCACCAGCATCAACCCGCGAAATACGGGTTCCAGGGATTTTTGGATTGCTTCCGCCAACAGCCCGGTGGGGTTGGCCGTCTCCTTGTAGACAATGTCCAGATCATGGTTGCGGGGATCGATGATGCGGCGCATGATGGCCAGAATGCGGCCCCGCAGGCGCTCTTCCACGGGCGCATCCTCGGCCACGCCGCCGTCGGGCGGATAGGTCTTCAGGGAGTGATCAAAGGAGAAGCGCCAACACTCCACATAGAGCGTTTCTTTGTTGCCGAAATGGTAGTTGGCGGCGGCGATGTTGGCGCCGGCCTTGCGGCAGATCTCGGCCAGGGTGGCATGATAAAACCCTCGGGCCGCGAATACTTCGCCACCGGCCAGCAGCAGTTGTTTGCGGGTCTCTTGCCCATCGATGCGAGGTTTTCTCATGGCCCCCTCTCTAATTCAATCGAATAATTAAAATACATATTTGAATTAGTCAAGGGCACTGGAAATTTCATTTGACAATAAAGCACCGCGATCCTTATATTGCCCTCAACTTTTTAAGGCAGGCGGTCATGAAACTGACACCCAAGATCAACGCCGCGGCCGCCGCGCGCAGCACAGCTCGGGCGGAAGGCGGCGAATAGAATCAACCTTCGTCGATAAACCACGCCACGGGCTGTAGCGGTCGGTCCGTGGCGTTTGAGTTCAGGCCCCGGATCAGAACCAAAGATCCGGGGTTTGTATTTCGTGCATGGAGGAAAAGCCCCTATTTTCCCAATTTCCGCGTTGGGGCAAAATTTTAATCCTCGAAATACTCCGAGTATTGCTGCGGTTAAAATTTTACCTCTGCTTTCGACACACATATTAAAGTTATATCGATGTGTCGTCCCGCCTGATCTTTAGCGGGAGAACTTGAAAAAATATGAGCTTTTTCTTCATGCCCGATTCAACAAAGGAGCCAAGTCATGGAAGAACCCAAAAAACAATCCATTCAATACGCCCAGCGCATGTCTCAGTTGCCGCCCTATCTCTTCGGTATGATCAATCAGATGAAGATGGAAAAGCGCTGGAATGGCGACGATGTCATCGACCTGGGCATGGGCAATCCCGTGGATCCCACGCCTCAGCCGGTGATCTCCAAACTCATGGAGGTGGCCACGGACCCCAAAACCCACCGCTATCCCGTGGCCTACGGCATGCGCAACCTGCGCATTGAATTGGCCAAGACCTATGCCAAGGATTATGGCGTGACCCTGGACCCGGACAAGGAAGTGCTGGTCACCATCGGCTCCAAGGAGGGCATCTCCCATCTATGTCTGGCCATGATCGGCCCCGGCGATACCGTGCTGGTGCCCACCCCGGCCTTTCCTGTGCATATCTATGCGGCCATCATTGCCGGGGGCAGCGTATTGCGCATCCCCCTGGCAGAAGAATCGGTCTTTCTGCAGCGCCTGGAAGCCATGTGCGCCAATGTCTATCCCCGGCCCAAGGTGCTGATTCTCAACTATCCCCACAACCCTACCGGCGCTCTGGGCAGCATGGAGCTCTATGAGCGGGTGGTGTGGCTGGCTAAAAAGTACGGCTTTCTCGTGATCCACGATTTTGCATACAACAAGATCACTTTTGACGGCTACGTGGCCCCGAGCTTTTTGCAGGTGCCAGGCGCCATGGAGGTGGGGGTGGAGTTCGGCTCCTTCTCCAAATCTTACAATATGGCTGGCTGGCGCCTGGGCTATTGTCTGGGCAACGCTGAGATGGTCAACGGCCTGCGCCGCATCAAGGGCTACTATGATTATGGCATCTTCTCCGCCATTCAGATCGCCGGCATCGTGGCCTTGCGTCATTGCGATGAAGATGTGATCCACCAGGCCCAGATCTACCAGAACCGCCGCGATGTGATGTGCGAAGGACTGGAGCGCATGGGCTGGGAGATCACCAGCCCCAAGGCCGGCATGTTCGTATGGGCCAAGATCCCACCGCCCCTGGACCGCATCGGCTCCATGGAATTCTCCATCCAGATGATGAAGCGCGCCAATGTGGCCCTGGCGCCGGGTATCGGCTTCGGCGAGGAGGGCGAAGGCTATCTGCGTATCGCCCTGGTGGAAAATGAGCATCGCATTCGCCAGGCCCTGCGTCAGATTAAGCGCGCCATGAAGGAGCTCGAAGGGGAGTTGGGATAGGGCCGGCGTTGGCACAGGCTGAGCCCCGAGGAAATGCCTTGACAAGGGGGGCAGCGCGACATAACCATAATTCGCTTTTGAGAAGCGAAAAAAATTGAGCGGATTTTGAGATTTTTTGCCCGCGAAAGATTGCGACGGGTGGCCGAGGACGTCACCCTGCGAATACGAGGTGAGGTTCAGACAAAATGGATAAAGCAAAGAATGTAGACGATTTTATTATCCAGCAGCGCCAGTCATTGGCCGGCAATCCAGAGTGCGGCACCACGCACTTCAATCTGGGTGTGGCACTGATGGGCAAAAGCCAGGATGCGGAAGCGGAAAAATGCTTTATGGCGGCCATCGAGTGCAGTCCTTCCCTGGCCGAAGCCTATGTGCAGTTAGGCGGGCTGTGCCTCAAGCGCGGCGATCTGGACGGCTGCCTGGATTGGAACAAGCGCGCGGTCAAGGCGCGTCCCGGTTTTTCCGAGGGCTACGGCAACATCGGTTTTGTTCACATGCAAAAGGGGGAGGTCGAGGAAGCCATCAAGAATCTCAAAAAGGCCACGGCCTTTAACTTCCGTTTTATCCAAGGCTTTACTACCCTGGCCGCCGCCTATCTCATGAATGGTCAAGTGGATGAGGCCATTGAGGCCTGCCAAAACGCGCTCAAGGCCGAACCCGACTTTGCGGTGGCCCACAATAATCTGGCCATTGCCTATCTTGAAAAAGGGGATCGCGACCAAGCCAAAATTCACGCCCGGCGAGCAGTCGAACTGGGATATCAGGTAGCGCCCCAGATCCTTAAAGAACTGGAAGAATAGTTTTTATTCTTTTATTCAACGCGGAGGCGCAGCGCCCGCGGAGGAACGCAGAGGAGAATTTATCATAAAAATCTCTGCGTCTCTCCGCGGGCGTTGCGCCTCTGTTTTTAAAACCGCAACGAGAAGTACACGCAAATTAGTTGTCTTCTGCCAGCTTGTCTTCCACGGCCAGTTGCAGCACCTGATCGAGCTGCTCGGCCTTTTCCTGGGGCAGCTCCCGAAAAATAAAAGTGGCGCGCATGGCGGCCGGGGCGCTGTTGAGGTGCCATTCGGTGATATTGAGCCGCGACAGCTTGGCGGGCAGCATGGCGATGTCATAAAAGTCGGTGGGACCGGGGATGCGCACGGTCAGCTGGATCTCTTCCCGCATGAGCGCTTCGGGTTCATAGGTGATGAGCTCCATCAGAAGGCCGCCCCGGCTGATATTGACCAGAGCGCCATCCAGCTGAGCCGTGCCGGATTCGATGATCACCTTGGTTTTGGGGATATAGTAGCGTTTATCCTTGCGCCACTGGCGCGGGTTGCACACCGTGTTGATCTGTTGAATCAACTCCGCCGGACGCAGGCGGATATGCACCACGTGTTCAAATCCCTGCTGGGCCAGGGTCTGGCGGTCAGAGCCGCCTTCGTCTTCGGATAGGACGATAAATGGTGTTTTGGCATTGTGAGTGGTTTCGGCCATTTTGGCTCTGAGCGCCGTGGTACGCATGTCGGCCAGTTCCGCGGTGGCTACCACTGTGTCAAAGGCATTCATGTTGAGCTCGGCGATGGCCCCTTCGCCGTTATCCGCCTCCACAAACTCCACATCGCCCAACTCCGCAAATACGAATTTTTTAATCAGGGCACGAATGGATCGGGTGGGATGGACCAACAGAATATGGCGCATGCGCATGGGGTTGCTCCTTTTCCAGCGGGGCGATCCCGCTGGCCTTTGTCTCAATTATGCTCGTACCAACCGCCGCTTTGCCGGACCCGCCGAAAATCCCTCTCATCGACGAGCCGCACTTTTGATTAGATCGACCTGTTTTGGATTTTGTTTAGTTCCAATAGCGTCCAGAATTGATAATTGCTTGGCATGACAAGAAGAATATGTAGTTCTATAGCATGGTTGGACCTGAAAAAGCAAATACACGCTGGATGTGGAGTATAAGTCAAGAAGAGGGCGCAATTTGGTAGAAAAGCAAGCCCAGCCACTCATGCAGAGCCTCCGCGGTGGTCTCCAGTGAGGCTGCATTGGGCAAAAAACTGCGCCAGGTGAGTTCCTTGTGCGGCCAAGTGGTGAGGCCGCAAGGGAAGGGGACGACTTTCAAACCGACTTGATTGAAGCAATGCATGGCCCGTTTCAGGTGATAGCCCGAAGTTACCAGCACGGGGGCCTTAAACCCGTAATGATCGCAGATGGCTTTGCTGTAACGGGCATTTTCAAAGGTGTCGCGGCTGCGATCCTCTACTATGATTTTTTCGTCGTCGATTCCCAGATCCACTAAAAAGCGTTTGGCCAAGCGAGCGCTGGACCCGTCATGGGCGAACACATTGCCGCCGGAGGCCAGAATGGGCACGCCCAAGCGGCGTTGCAAACGCGCGGCCGTCACCATACGTTCCATGGTGCCCGGGCCGGGCGCGCCAATGCCGGAGAGATCCGGGGCCTTGTCAAAGGTAGACCCGCCCAGCATGATGATGACATCCGCTTTGGGATTGTTGGGGATGGGAAAGCCAGCTTCCAGTCGGCGCATCAGAAAATCGGCCGTAGGGCCTACGGAGAAGATCCAGATGAATCCGGCCATCCCCAGGCAGAGCCAGGCCGCCTTATTTTTTTTGCCTCCGAGAATCCAACCGCTCACCAGAAAGACCACGATAAAAATGCCCGGTGGCAGCAGAAAGGGCGTGATGCTCTTTTTCAGGAAGAATAGCATGGCGTTTGCCTCCTTAGGCGTTCCTATACCATGGTTAAATGATTTTAGGTTGACTCCGCAAAGATTATTGATAATAAAGTTCGCAAAAAGGTCGCAATCATATGCAAACTCCCCAGTGGTCAGCCTCCCGCCCCCAACAACCAAAGGAAGGATAAGAAGATGAAGTTATCCCGTTCTCTGCAGAAATCCGTGGCAAGTATTCTGATTTTAGCGTTCGGCTTTTTATCCCTGATTGTGGCGCCAGCCAAAGCCGCCATGGTGGGCACTGACGATATGCTTCAGGCCCAAGGCCATGATCTGGCCCGGCAGAAAGTCAAGATTTTCCTGGAGCGCCAGGAGGTGGTCCAACAGCTTCACGCCTTGGGCGTGGATCCCGATGAAGCAAAGCTGCGGGTCGACGCCATGACCGATGCCGAGATCGCCATGGTGTCCAAAAAAATCGACCAGTTGCCGGCCGGCGGCGACGCCTTGGGATTCATCCTCCTGGTCGGCGTGGTTGTCTTTATTGTTCTAGTCATCACCGATATCATGGGAGTCACCGACGTCTTCACCTTCATCAAAAAGAAGTAGTGACCATTGCTTTCACAGGACCCGGAGCGGTCTGCAACGGGTCCTGCTTCTCTTTTGGGTGCTCTGGTGGCTGACCGGCTGCGCCGGTTACCGCCATTTGCTGCACCAGCCCCTGCCACCCCAATTGCCCCCCCAGGTTCACCTGACCACCGTCCCTTTTTTTGCCCAGGCCGCCCTGCAATGCGGTCCAGCTTCGTTGGCCATGGTGCTCCAATGGAGCGGGGCGCACGCCCGGCCTGAAGATCTGACACCTGAAGTTTACACGCCAGGCCGGGAAGGCAGCCTGCAATCCGGGTTGATCGCCGGTGCCCGCCGGCACCAACGGTTGGCCTATCCGATCCAGGGATGGAACGATCTGATGGCCTGCCTGGCCGCTGGTCAGCCGGTGATCGTGCTCCAGAACCTGGGCTTGAGCTGGCTGCCGCGCTGGCACTATGCCGTGGCGCTGGGCTATGATCTGAATCAGGAAGTGATTTGGCTGCATACAGGGCAAACCGCGGATCGCAGTGTTGGGCTAGCAACCTTTTTGCGGACCTGGCAACGCGCCGATCAATGGGGCTTGCTGGTACTGTCCCCTGGACAAATGCCGGCCAGCGCGCAGGAGTATCCTTATCTGCAGGCAGTGCAGGGTTTGTCCCAGGCCGGGCAGCGGGATGAAGCCATTATCGCCTTGCAGGCAGCGGCTGAGCGTTGGCCCGCGAGCGGGGCGGTCTGGATGGCCATGGGAAACGCATTTTACGATGTTGAAGATAAGGCGCAGGCATTGTCGGCCTTTCAACGGGCCGCCCAACTCGATCCGGGCAATGGCGCCCCGCTGAACAATATGGCCCACCTTCTGGCCGAGCAGGGCGCCTTGGAAGCTGCCCAGACCGCCGCCCAAAAGGCGGTTCTGCTGGGCGGCCCCCACATCGCCATCTACCGCCAAACCCTGGAAGAGATCCATGCTGAGCTGAAAAAGAAAGCGGTGATGGAATAATTGTTATGACGGTAAGCCATTCCTCCATTTTCACATGGTACGTGGGACACCCCCCCACCGCAGTAACGCGTCATGACCCCCAGTGGCCAATGCCGCTGCCCTTGGATCGGGCGGGCGCTGGGGGGAGTATTTGCACGCCGACCTTGACCTACGGGCAGTATTTCATGGCGGTGCAGGATTTTCTGTCAAAGGAAGAGATGGCCTTGTTAAGAAGGGTGGCGGAACTGGAAAGCAGTACTTCCATCGCCAATGGGACTCTCGATCGAGTCCAGGTCCATCTGATTAAACATGGCGCCTTTTACCATCCCGCCTTGGTGACCGCATGGATGGGTCCCCGCAAGATTGCCTTTATTCTCAATGTGGCGGTGAGTGCCGCGGGTCGCGCGCGGTTGGCGGCCGAAGCCGTCCTCCTTGATGATCTCCATGGCCGCTGGGCGCAAAGTTATGTTCCGCGCGTATTTGGCTCGGGTGCTGGATCTGCGGCCGGCGGCGACTCCTTGCCCATGTTCGCGGCCCAGTGGTTCGAGGGCTTTTATGAATTGCACCTCAGCCGCCAAGGATCATCCCAATCCCAACAATGGTCGGTGTGGGACACGGATGGGCCACCTTGGTATCTGAGCCCAAAGCAGACCGCCACTTTTTTTCGGCAAGCGGTCTGTATCTTGACCCGCTATTTTGATCCCCACACCTTAAGCGCCATTATGGAGTGGCACCATGCGGCCGGAGACTTCATTGTGGGCAAGCAGGGCGACGATATAGCTGTACGCCTGATTACAGTGCGCCGCTATGATCCATTGCTCACCATCGAGGAACACCGCTTAGATCTGCGGATGCTGCTGAACGCCTTAACCATCTTCCTGCTCAAGACTACGCTGTGGATGCGCCTGGACCGCATTGATGGCGTTGGGGAACTATCGTGGGCGGAAGGCGATGTGGCCACCCCCATGTGGCGGGGATTTATGCAGGGGATTGGACAGATGGCCGCCGCCAATGGTTTTCCGGACGATTTCGCCACCGAGGTCGCCCGTTATCTTCGAACTTATTCTTTCAGCGATCTGTTGGAGGTCGGAGCCAACCTCCTGGTTACCATGCACCCGGAGCTGGCCGAGGCCAAACTCATCCGCCGGCATCTATCGGCCCACGTCCAATCACTTGTCGCGGCCATCCACGCCCATGTCGAGAAGTATTGATCATCTCTTCTGACGCCGATGGGCATTCGGCCGCTTCAATGCCACGGGCAACCGTACCTTTTCTGAGCGCCAATTGCGCCCGAACCACCGGGCTTTTTTATTGACAAGGCTGGTGAATCTCTTTATATGACCTCTCTTTGATCAATGCTTTAATGCCTTTATCAGACGATTCAATTTGGATCTTTTTCATAGATGATAAACGACCCATATACCGAGAGGAGGTGAAAGTTTTTCGATTCCAGCTCGTTTTTTTGTACTGTGTGAAGACCTGTTTAATACTTAAATGGAGGTAAAAAGATGGCAAAACACAAAACCCCGTTGTTGGACCAGCTTGAATCCGGACCGTGGCCGAGCTTTGTGTCTGACTTGAAGCAGCAAGCCGAAAAAAGGGCTAAGAATGTCGAAGGCATTGAGTTTCAGATTCCCGTGGATGTCGTGGACGACCTTCTGGGACTGCTCGAGCTCTCTTTCAAACAAGGCCGGACTCACTGGAAACACGGCGGCATCGTCGGTGTTTTCGGTTACGGCGGCGGCGTTATCGGCCGTTACTGCGACCAGCCCCAGATGTTCCCGGGCGTGGCCCATTTCCATACCATGCGCGTGGCCCAACCGGGCGGCAAGTTCTACACCAGCGAATACCTGCGTCAGCTGTGCGATATCTGGGATTTACGCGGCAGCGGCATCACCAATATGCACGGCTCCACCGGCGACATCATCTTCCTGGGCACTACCACGCCCCAGTTGGAGGAGATCTTTTTTGAATTGACCCACAACATGAATCAGGACCTGGGCGGTTCGGGCTCCAACCTGCGCACCCCGGCGGATTGCATTGGCCAGGCGCGCTGCGAATACGCCTGCTACGATACCCAGGATCTGTGCTACGACCTGACCAACGAATACCAGGACGAACTGCATCGTCCGGCCTTCCCCTACAAGTTTAAATTCAAGTTCGACGGCTGCCCCAACTGCTGCGTGGCCTCCATCGCCCGCGCGGATATGTCCTTCATCGGCACCTGGAAAGACGATATCAAGATCGACCAGAAGGCCGTGCAGGCGTACATCGGCGGCGAACTGGTGCCCAATGGCGGCGCCCACTCCGGCCGCGACTGGGGCAAGTTCGACATCCAGAAGGAAGTCATCGGCCTGTGCCCCACTGGCTGCATGGTCATGGATGGCAAAACCCTGAAGATTAATAACCGTGAGTGCACCCGCTGCATGCACTGCATCAACGTCATGCCGCGCGCTCTGCGCATCGGCAATGAGCGCGGCCTGTCGATTCTGGCCGGCGCCAAAGCTCCGATCCTTGACGGCGCCCAGATGGGCACTCTGATCGTACCCTTCATCGAAGCCGAAGCCCCCTACACCAAAATTAAAGAAACGGTCATCGAACCGATCTGGGATTGGTGGATGGAAGAAGGCAAGAACCGTGAACGCCTGGGCGAATTGATGAAACGCCAGGGTCTGCAGAAGGTGATCGAAGTTCTCGGTGTGGATCCCGATCCGCGCATGGTGCAAGAGCCCCGCTCCAACCCGTACATCTTCTGGAAGGAAGATGAAGTTCCCGGCGGTTTTGAGCGCGACATCAACGAGTTCAGAAAACATCACTTGAGATAGGAGGCGACACCATGGCTTTTATTTCTTCAGGATACAATCCCGAAAAACCGATGGAGAACCGCATCACCGACATCGGTCCGCGCAAATATGATGAGTTTTATCCGCCCGTCATCGCCAAAAACAAAGGCAAATGGCTCTATCATGAATACCTGCAACCGGGCGTGTTGGTCCATGTGGCCGAATCGGGCGACGAATTGTACACCGTGCGTTGCGGCGGTGCCCGTTTGATGACAACCACCCACATCCGCGAGATTTGCGAGATCGCCGATAAGCACTGCGGCGGATATTTCCGCTTTACCACCCGCAATAACATCGAGTTCCTGCTGGACAGCAAGGCCAAAGTAAAGCCGTTGCTGGACGACCTGGCTGGCCGCAAGTTCAAGGGCGGCTCCTTCAAGTTCCCCGTGGGCGGCACTGGCGCCGGTGTCTCCAACATCGTGCACACCCAGGGCTGGATTCACTGCCACACTCCGGCCACCGATGCTTCTGGTCCGGTTAAGGCCGTCATGGATGAGCTGTTTGCTGATTTCCAGCAGCACCGTATGCCGGCCCACGTGCGCGTCTCTCTGGCCTGCTGCTTGAATATGTGCGGCGCCGTGCACTGCTCGGACATTGCCATCCTGGGCTACCATCGCAAGCCGCCCATGTTGGACCATGAATATCTCGACAAGATGTGCGAAATTCCTCTGGCCATCGCGGCCTGCCCCACCGCCGCCATCAAACCGGCCAAAGTGGAAGTCAAAGGTGAGAAGCTGAACTCGGTAGCCGTGAATAATGAGCGCTGCATGTACTGCGGCAACTGCTACACCATGTGCCCCTCCATGCCCTTGGCCGATACCGAAGGCGACGGCATTGTCATCATGGCTGGCGGCAAGGTCTCCAACCGCATCAGCGCGCCCAAGTTCTCCAAGGTTGTCGTGGCTTTTATTCCCAATGAAGCGCCGCGCTGGCCGCAAACTGCCAAGGTCATCAAAGGCATGATCGAAGCTTACGCCAAAGACGCCCAAAAGTACGAACGCCTGGGCGATTGGGCTGAGAGAATCGGCTGGGAGCGTTTCTTTGAAAAATGCGAACTTGACTTCACCCATCACTTGATCGATGATTTCCGTGACCCGGCGTACTACACTTGGCGCCAGACCACACAATTCAAGTTCTAAATAACTGATAGCTTGCGGGGGGCAAAAGCCTCCCGCAATGCTCTGAAAGGATGTCTCCATGGAATACCAAGAGGCAAAAGACAAAATCGTTGAGGAGCTTACCAAGAAGCTCAAAACCAAATCCAAGTTCTACTTCAACGATCTTGCCAAAATCATTGAAACCAAGCCGCGCGACGCCAAGAAAATCGTTAACCAGATGGTGACCGAAGGCATATTGGAGTACTGGTCCAGCGGCAGCACCTCCATGTATGGCCTGCCGGGGACTGGCAAACAAGCCAGCGCCGAGGGCGAAGAGTAATCTCGTCGTCTTCAATACCACGGCCTGCCTTTTAAGGGTTCCTCTGGTGCACTCACCCGTTAATTGCCCTGGTATCGTCATTGCGGCCCTGCGTGGCGGATCAGGTAAAACCATCACCTCCGTCGGCATTATCGCAGCGCTGCGAAACCGGGGTTCTACCGTTGCGCCCTTTAAAAAAGGTCCTGATTATATCGATGCCGGCTGGCTGGCCTTGGCTGCCGGCCGGCCTTGTTATAATCTCGACACCTTCTTGATCGCTACACCCATCATTCAAAATTCCTACTTTGCCCACACCCAGGGCACCGATGTGGCCGTCATCGAAGGCAACCGGGGCCTTTTCGACTGTATCAACACCGAAGGCCAGACCTCTACGGCGGAACTGGCCAAATTGCTTGACCTACCGGTGATCCTCTGTCTGGATGTCACCAAGACCACCCGCACCATGGCGGCCGTGGTGGCAGGCTGCGCCCAATTTGACTCCGGCCTGCGCATCGAGGGAGTAGTGCTCAACCATGTGGCTGGCGCGCGGCATGAAAAAATCGTACGCGACAGCATTGAACAGCATTGCGGCATCCCCGTGGTAGGGGCCATCCCCAAGCAGCGCAAGCAGCTGTTTCCCGAAAGGCACATGGGGTTGGTGCCCACCTATGAGCACCAATGGGCCCAGGAGGCAGTCGGTGCCATTGCGGAGCTGGCCGAGAAGTATTTGGATCTCTCAGCCCTCGGCGCCATTGCCCGCCACAGGCGCCAAACGTCACCCACTCTGACATCGACGGTTAACCCATCGCCTGCTGAAACCCTGGTCCAGGTCCAAGCTGTATCAAGCCCGGATCATTTCCGACCCCGGATCGGCGTTCTGCGTGACTCAGCCTTTCAATTTTATTATCCTGAAAATTTGGACGCCTTGGTCCAGGCGGGGGCCGATCTTGTAGTCACCAGCCCTTTATTTGAGGACAATCTGCCCGATGTGGATGCACTTTACATCGGTGGTGGGTTTCCCGAAACCCACGCTGGCCGGTTGGCTAAAAACATTACCTATCGGGAGCAAATCAAACTGCTGGCGGACCAGGGGCTGCCCATTTACGCCGAGTGCGGCGGGCTGATGTATCTGGGCCAGCAATTAACCCTGGAAGAGGGCACTTTCCCCATGGCCGGTGTGCTGCCCCTCTGCTTTGGTTTTGCCAAACGGCCCCAGGGCCATGGCTATACCATGCTTTCCGTAGCCCGCCCCAATCCCTTCTTTAAATTGGGACAAGCCATCAAAGGGCACGAGTTCCACTACTCAACGGTGCAAAACTGCACTGCCAATCCCGAGAGCCTGGCCTTTGATGTGGAGCGCGGCAGCGGTGTCGTGAATGGTCGCGACGGGTTGTGTTACCGCAACGTGCTGGCGACCTATACCCACATCCACGCCTTGGGCACCCCCCAGTGGGCACCGGCGTTGGTGGCCTGCGCCAGAAATTTCCACCAAAAAAGAACCACAGTTAAATCTTCCTAAAGATCAACTTTTGGATTGCGACTGCTGGCTTTCAGGGTTGGCCAGCCATTTGCATAATTCCTGGTGGGCCCGGCGATTATCTTTGGCGCAGGGAAGCTGCCTTCGGTCGATTTCAAGGCACTGCGGCACCTTTAATAGCGCGACCCTCGTGCCTGAAACCGGCGGGTAGTCAGCCGAGGACCCCGTCAAATATCTGACAATGGTTCGTTGCGTGCCAACCGTGAAGCAGGAGTCGGTCTAAATCACCATGGAAAAGATCCGCATCACAGCCGTTGAAAAGAACATCAACAACTGTGTAATCGAGACCTTCGATACCATGCTCTCCATGCCCATGACCAAAGTGGGCATGGTCACAGATCCCGGGCTCAATGACCAGCGCCTGGTGGCTGCCGTCAACTATGCCGGCGAGGTGGTGGGCACACTGAGCCTGCATGTCAGCAAGGAGTTCGCCACCCTGATCACCACCTCCATGCTGGGCGTCGAGGAGGCCCAGATCGACAGCGAGGAGGAGATCAAGGATGTTCTGGGTGAACTGGCCAACATTATCTGCGGCACGCTTAAAAGCGAATTCCTGGATAACGATCTGGCCTGCGTCATTACCACCCCCTCCATCACCCGCGGCTCGGATTTCAAGATCGAAGCCAGCAAGATGGGGGATCTGCACAAATGGATTTTCCGACATAAAAAACATGAATTGCTGATCGAAATCAGCCTGAAGGAGGATATCGGCGCCAAGGCGGAAATCGCCGGCATCTCCCAGTTGGGCGCGGCCGAGATCCTGGCCAAGATCAATTCCGTGGACATCCCCACCACCGTAATCAACAGCGTCATCGATGTGTTTTACACCATGCTTTCCATGGAGACCGAGAATATCCCGGAGGTCCCGGAAGGCTTTATCGAAGATAAACGCACCGTGGGCACGGTTACCTTTGCCGGTGATGTCCAGGGATTGTTCAACATTCAGGTCAACGATGATTTTGCCCGTAAAATGACCGCAGCCATGCTGAGCATGAAGGAAGAGGAGATCGGCAGCGATGAAGAGGTTTACGATGTGTTGCGCGAGCTGAGCAATATCATCGGCGGCAACCTCAAATCGGCCTTCGTGGACGTGGGTTTGGCCTGCGTGCTTTCCACGCCGGCCATTACCAATGGTCGCGATTTCCGCGTGGAAGCATTGAACATCATCAAGACCCAGCGCTTCCTTTTCTCCTGCGGCGGCAGCACGATTATCGTGGATGCCGGTATCAAGCGCGAAGAGTTCGATGCGGCCAATGCCCTGGGCGGACAGAAAGCCGCGGCGGAGGAGGGCAAAGGCAAGCAGGGAGGCTCGGAAGAAGAAACCGGCGATCCGGACCTGCGCAATCTGGACCTGATCATGGAGATCCCCATTGAGCTGACTGTGGAGCTCGGGAGGTCCCAAAAACGAATTGCCGATTTGCTCAGAATGGGTCAGGGTTCGGTGGTCGAGCTGGCCCAGGTGGATGGCGAACCCGTGGATATTCTGGTGAATGAAACTTTGATCGCCAAAGGCGAGGTAGTAGTAGAAAAGGAAAAATACGGCATTCGGATCGTTGAGGTGGTCAGCCGTAAGGAGCGGGTGAAGAGTTTGGCCTAACGACTCAGCCGCCCCTTATTTGGGATCGCCAGTTGGGGCGGAGAAAAAGATGAAGTATTCAGGAGTCAGCAGACACAATACAAGTATCCGCAACAGCTTTGAAGATTTTGGTTATTGCCCTTCTCTTCTATTCTCCAGGTTGTATGAAGCCTTGACAGTCGCTGCGTTATCGACGCCATCACGCTTGACAATGCCCCCTTTCACATGATTTTTTCATTCAACAAGGGAGCACAGCACATGTCCGAAAAAAAGATCGTTGCCATTGAAACTCTCGGCGGACCGCTGGATAGCCTGCTGCAGAGCATGTTGCGCATGGTGCCTGAAAAAGACAAATCAGATCTGGCTTTGCAACGACTGCTGGCATTTCGGTTGCGTACGGACGGTGAAGGCGACACCCGTGACTATCTGATGCGCAAAATCCGCGACATGATTCAATGCCGCTACAACGGCCGCCTCTACGATTTCTTAAAAAATGATTCCCATTCGCGCGCTTGCGATCAGCCCTCCACCACCCCCGAGCCACCCGAAACCGCTTGATCCACCGTCGTTTCGTTTGGTGTTAAAATCCCAGCATTTTTTTGATCCCGACCTCAAGCCGCGGAAGTCGGGGGCGCTGCGGGCAAATAGATGGTGACCGTGGTGCCTTTGCCCGGCTCAGAAGCCACCCGGATATCACCGTCATGATTCTTAATGATACCGAAGGTGGCGGACATGCCCAGGCCGCGGCCGAAGAATTTGGTGGAGAAAAAGGGTTCGAAAATATGTTGGCGGGTTTGCTCGTCCATGCCCATGCCATGGTCCTCGATGGTGGTCACCACAAAATCGCCGGGCGCCAGATCGGTGTCCGGCCCAAGGAGATCTTTGGTCATGTGACGATTTTCGGTGCTGACCGCCACTTCTCCGCCCTGGCTCATGGCTTCCATGGCATTGGTTAAAACAGCGGCCAGGGAGGCGCGGATCTGGGTTAGATCGCCAACGGTCTCCTTTAGCTCAGGGCTTAAGTTCAAGAGGGTTCGGACTTGGGGGAATTGGGGGTTGATCTCAATTTCCACCATCTCCTGGATCAAGACGTTGATGGAGAGAGCTTTGGGTTGGAATTTGCCGCCACGGGCATAGGCCAGCAGCTGTTCGGTCAAGCGGGCAATGCGGCCGGACGCCAGGCGCAGGGCATCGATAAACCGTTTGCTTTTTTGGTCCAGTCTGAGCTTCAGCTCAAGCAGGTCAAGGTTGCCGTAGATGCCGCCTAACGCATTGTTGAACTGGTGGGCGATGCCGCCGGCCAAGGTGGCCAAGGCTTGAAAATGGCGCGAGTTCTGGAGTTGCAGATCGATGCGTTTTTTCTCTTCCTCCATGGCGAGCTTTTCGGTGATATCAAAAATAGAGGTGTAGACTTTCTCCCACGAGAATTCGTATCCCGTGGGAATGGTGGTGCTGACCATGACCTGCAATTTGCGGCCGCTAAAGGTCTGGGCCTGCATATCGGTTTGATGTTTGCCGGTGTGGTAGAGGGCCACCACCCGGTTCCCAATAAATTTCTGAATATCGAATTCGGGGGTCACCGTGCTCCGAATATTTTTAAAGAGCGCTGCTTGGGTATCCGCCTCGTACAAGGCCAGCGCGGCCCGGTTAGCGGCCGTCACCCGCATCAGGCGCAACCAGCGATCGATTTCGCCGGCAGTGTTGCGACCATACGATTGAAGATCATTGGCCGCCTCCTGGGGCAAGCCATCCAAGTAGATTTTCAGTTTGGACCAGTCCTCCTCCCACAACGACACCGCCGATTCCTCGAACAGGGCCCGGTAGTGTTTTTCGCTTTGGGAGAGTGCTGCTTCCGACTGAATACGCCGTTCGATCTCCTTTTTCAGCTCAAAATTGGTTTGGAGCTGGCGGTCTTCGGCCGCCTCAGCCTGATTGCGGGCCTTGATGAGCTGGTCGCGCATCTGGACCCGGGCCCGTTCGGATATCAGCCCGATGATCACCATAATGATCAATGCAAAAGCAGCGTTTAGCTTAAAAAGCTTAATATGGTTGGGGCTCCAGGGGTAAGAGTCAAAAAACAGCACCAGACTGATGGTGATCAGGCAAAAAATGACGGCATAATACCGGCCGGCCCGTTCTCCGAAAAAGAGCAGCACGGCCATGGGATAAATGAAAAAATAGGGAAAAAGAATATGTAGGTCCTGTCCGAACAGTGCCGTGACCATGCTGATCCCCAGCAGCCAAAAGGCCACCGATGACCCGATCTTTTTGAGGCGCATGAGGTGGATTAAGTCATGAACCCGCGGCACGGTGGCAACCACGGAGGCGGCATTGAGCATCATCAGGAGATGAAGGGTGGCTTGGAAAAAGGAGTGACGCAGATAGAAGAAGACGGAAAAGAAAAGGAATATCGGGATGCCCGCCAAGGCGATGCGTACATTGAGTTTGCGGTGATATTCGATTTCCGTCCGCCGCCGCTCGGAGATGGAGACAACATGGTCTGGTGAGTTGAGGTCGAGTTCCATGGGGAAACATCCTTCCAATATGGAATTGCAGATACCCTGGTGCCGCCGCGGATGATGGAATCTGTCTCTATCATCCCAAAACAACTGAAAAAATCAAGAGTTTGGATGGATCAATGGCTACAAACCGCCTCGGAATGCGGTTTTGGCTCAAGATGCGGCGCAACAGCTCAGCGAATTCCCGCTCGTTCAAAAAATTTAAAGATATGATATTATTTGGTTTTTATGTGAATGTGATTTTGGATCGCTCCAGATATGAGGCTAAAACTCCTATTAGAAAAGGATTTTCATTGCAATGGTCACTGAAAGCAAACACCGCCCTCCTTTTGGAGCGCGGTGCGCATTAGGACCGTGGCCCTTTTATGGGTCTACAACTCCCAGGCCGCTTTGGCCCCCTCTTCGACGGCTTCCATGATGCGGCGCACTTTGAGGGCGTCGCCCACAACGGCGTGGCGGATATTGCTTTGCTCCAGAAATGCTTTTAAGTCAGCGCGGGGCCGCATGCCCACGGCAATCACCACCTGGTCAAATCTTTCCAGCTTTTCTTCTTTGCCGTCCACGGCGATCGTGACCGATTCCGGGCGGATCGCCTTAAGGGCGCAACCGAAGCGCAGCACACAATGCTTTTCGCGCAGATATTTGTGCAGGCTGTAGCCATGGGAGGTGGCTTTGAGCACTGGCGAAGAGGGCAGTTGTTCGATGAGCGTCACGACGCAGTCCCGAGCCGCCAGGAAGCAGGCCGTCTCCATGCCGATAAGGCCGCCGCCCACCACCAGCGCGTTTTTGCCGGGCGGAATCTCTTCTCCCAGGATTTGCCAGGCGTCAAAAACATGCGCACAATCGATGCCGGCAATGGGCGGCACGATCTTTTCCCCGCCCACGCAAAGCAGCACGGCATCGGGTTTGCCCACCGAAAGCATTTCGGGTGTGACCATGGTCTCGGTCTCAATGGCAACCCCCGCTTTCTCTACCTGGCGGATTTGCCATTGAATCCAATCCAGGTAGATCTCCTTGTGGGGCGCCTTGCAAGCATAGAGAATATTGCCGCCGGCAATTGCTTCTTTCTCGAACAGTCGCACTTCATGGCCCAGGCGTTGGGCCTCCTGGGCCGCAATCAAGCCGGCCGGGCCCGCGCCGATGATCCAGACCTTCTTAGGAGTACTGGTTTTACTTCTCGGATAAATAAGCTCCTGGCCGGTTTCAGGATTGATGGCGCAGCGCACCGATTTGCCTTCGTACATCTCGCGTTCGATGCAGCCCTGGTTGCAGGCGATGCACTTGCGGATCTCATCGTAGCGGCCGGCCCTGGCCTTGAGAAGATAATCAGGATCGCACAACTGCTGGCGGCCAAAGGAGACCAGATCGGCCTGACCCTTGGCAATGACCGCATCGGCCTGGCGCGGATCATTGAAACGGCCCACGGCAATCACCGGGATCTTGAAGTTTTCTTTAATTTTTTCGGCCCGCCAGACATTAAAGCCCGGCTCATATTCGGGCGGTGCGCTGGTGATGCCGGCCGGGCTGCCATGCGTGCCCAGGGAAGCGTGCAGCACATCCATGCCCGCCGTAATGAGATTCGGCACAATGGTCAACACATCCTCCACCGTGTAGCCGCCCTTGATGAACTCTTCGGCCGAAATGCGCAGCAGCACGGGGAAATCGGAACCCACGCGGCGGCGCACCTCGCGCACCACTTCCACGGTGAAGCGCGCCCGGTTGGCAAAACTGCCGCCATATTCATCGGTGCGATGATTGGAGATGGCCGAAAGGAACTGGGTGAGCAGATATCCATGGGCCCCGTGGATCTCCACAGCGTCAAAGCCCGCCTCCTGGGCCCGGGCGGCCGCCGCGCCAAAGGAAGCGATGATCTCTTGGATCTGCTCCAGGGTCATCTCCTTGGCGGCTTGGCCGTATACCAGGCTGGGCGCGGCCGATGGGCCGAGCGCTTGCCCCTTTTTGATTTGGTAAAGACTTTCGCGGCCCGTGTGGTGCAACTGCAACGCCGCTTTACTACCGGCGCTGTGCATGACCTCGGCCAACTTCTTCAGGCCGGGAATAAAGCGGTCGTCCCAGGAGCCCACCTCGTGGGGCGTCACCGCGGCCGTGGGATGGACTGCTGTGATCTCGGAGATCAGCAGCCCCGCGCCGCCGGCGGCCATGTGCCGCATATAGGCCAGCAACGCCGGACTGACCATACCGCCGCGCTCGGCCAATGCCGTGCCCATGGGCGGCATCACCGCGCGGTTGGGAATTTCAAGTTTGCGGATCCGGATGGGGGACAACAGCGCCTTAAGTTCCGTCATTTATGCCTCCAAATTGTTAACAACTTTAACTTCCATACCGGGAGAATTCCCAGAGCCTTGTGTACCTTTGGGGGGGATCGTTACGGTAGTTTTGCTCATGATGCCCTCCCTATCACGGTGTGCTTAACAGCGGCTCACTGCATACCACTTGGAACTGGACAGCGTCAAACCAAACCCAACGTTTGACAATTTCGAATCTCCGGCTGGCCATCTTTCATTTGGCCTGTCTTTAAATTCATGATTTGGCGAGGAACTTCGCGCTCCTCTAATCCGGGCGCCTTGGGAAACCACGGCCGCCAGAACAAAATAGCTCTCACAAATGCGCAAAGTTCGCCAAGAGGGTTAGCGTTTCTTGGCGTTCTTCGCATCTTTGCGAGAGCTTATTTCATTCAAATGCGTTTAGAAAAAAGTTCGTAGTAAATAGATGGCGGAATGCATCAATAAGGATAGTGAATCGCCTGGCCCGCCGTGAGCGCCCAGGTGACGAGCAGGGCGCTGATGAAGGCGCCCACATAGATATGCCCGGTTTTGCGGTGGAAATAGGTCATAACTACTCCCACGATGATGAATATGACCACGAACTGGAAGAGCACGATGGCGGCCAGATTGAGATCCGGTCGCGGCATGGGCCTTCCCATGAAGAGCGGCACATATTGGTAGAGAAGAAATCCGATCAGTCCAGCCAGGAGTAAAACGATATTGATCCCCATTTCCCGCCACAGGGCCGGCGGTTGTTCGTCGGCGCGCGTTTTGCGCATCTGGCCGTGCAGCACGGCGCCGAGCACCAGGAAGTAAAACATGAAGGGAATCAGATACCCCAGGAAGATGCCGAACTGGAGCCTGGACATGGGTTTGATGGCAAAGACCCGGAAGCGATAATCGGTTTTAAAGGCCCAATCCGAGAACACCAGGGACAGATAGGCGGTACCAATAATTACTGCTGCCATGAGCAATGATTTGGCGATCTTGATCCAGGATGCTCCGCCTTTCCAGGCCAGGCCATAATCGGACATGACCGCTCCTGATCTTCGATTGATCAGCCCGTGCCAAAGGAAAAATAGCATCATGGAAATGGCTGCCGTCACCAGGGCCCACACCATGATCACCGAAGTAATTTGCTGTCCCCAGATGAAGTTGGCCTTGAGGATGCCCCGGCCCTGGTACTTCCAGACCTGCATGTAGATCGCCACCGGCATTGCGGCCATGATGAGCGCGCCGATCCACCAGCCAAGGCCGCGCATTGATTTGGCCGGGGCGGCGTTCTCTTCGAGATCCTTGAAGAATGGGGTCCGCAGCAAATAGGCGCCCAGCGGCAGTAAAAGCAGCACCATGCCGATCAGGGCGCTGAGGGTGCCGATCTCTTTCCAGATCCAGATCTGGTCCGATGACGGCAGACCGTTGCCGCCCTTCAAGGTGGCCTGCATCCAATCCACGGCGTAACCGATGGCCTCGCTGGAAAAGTGGACCCAGGGATGAATCATGCGTGGTTGGAAGAGTCTGCGCGCGGTGCCCTCCTCAATGGAGCCATAGAGCTGGCCGGGTACGATGTTCTCCTCGGTATTGAAAACCTTTTTGGCCTTGGGTGCGCTGACGATATTAACCGGAATGGGCACGCCCCACATCAGGGCGGAGAATTCGTCATAGGTGCTGAAGATCAGCCCAAGGTTGCGCGGAAAGGCCGCCGTGCCCTGGGGCGCGCCGGCACTGCCGGTGGAAGAGCTGGCCAGGAGGATGGATTTATAGCCCTGGGGATTCTTGGCCGCGGCTATCACGCTGGCCCAGCCGCCCATGGAGTGGCCTTCCAGGGCCACGTTGTCCGGATCGACGAAATCCAGGGAGCGCAAGTAATTTAAGGCGTCCGGTCCGCCGAAGCCATTGGCCATGGCCGGCGGGTCTGAATAGCCGTGGCCGGTTTGATCCACGGCCAGCACCACATAGCCCCGCCGGGCGAATTCGATGGCAAAGCCGTCCTGGGTTTCCCGTGAGTTGATATAGCCATGGATGGCCACGATGCCCGGCGCGCGGCTCGTGCCGCTGACATTGGGCGGGATGTAAAGCAGGGCGCTCATCTGCTTGCCGCCCGAGCCCGTAAAGCGCACGTCGCGAATCTGGATGCCGCCACTGGTCTGGATTTTATGCGCCAGAAAACCGCCCCCCAAAATCAGTACCAAGGCCAGAATCAGCAAGTAGCGGGTGGAATTTGTTTTCAATGTGGAGCCCATAGCATGCCTCCTTCGGCGTATGTTAAGGACGGCCCGACGCGAGCGAATGATGGCGAATGCCACCTGGGACGCAGCGAACCAATTTGCGAAGCTGTTTGGATCTGGATGGGATTGGTTCTTACCATCTTTTTTTCGATTTCGAAAATAGATTTTCGTGAGAAAACATTAATAGGTATGGCGGTTGGGCGAACTCTTGTCCATATTTCACAGTAATTATCTGTTATAGTGTTAAATGTTGATGTTTGGGGATAGTTTCAAATCGGAGGGACCATGCCCGACAATAAACATCGAAAAAAGGCCTGATGGGCAGGCAGGCCCGGATTTGGAAGTCGCATTTTGGGGGTGTGGGTTAGGCCACGACCAGCTTTACTTCAGCCTGGTTTACGACCTCCAGCAGGGCCTGGGGTAGGGCCTGATCGGTAAACAGGGTATTGATTTCCGCGATGTTGCCCAGGCGGACCATGGCATTGCGTCCGATCTTGGTGTGGTCGGCGGCCAGGAAAACCTTGCGGGAGCTGTCGATGATGGCGCGCGCGGCGCGCACCTCGCGGTAATCAAAATCCAGCAGCGTGCCGTCCAGATCAATGCCGCTGATGCCGATGATGCCGTAATCCACCCTGAACTGCTGTATGAAATCGATGGTGGCTTCGCCGATGATGCCACCGTCGCGGTGACGCACCAGTCCGCCGGCCACAATTACTTCAAAATCCTGGTTGGCTGAGAGAATCGTGGCCACGTTCAGGTTGTTGGTGATGATGCGCAGGCGCTTGTGCTGGATGAGGGCCTGGGCAATGGCCTCGGTGGTGGTGCCGATGTTGATAAAAAGAGAAGCATTGTCCGGAATCTGGGCGGCCACGGCCTGGGCGATTTGGCGCTTTTCTTCGTAGCACAGCACTTTGCGTTCATTGTAGGCTACATTTTCCGTACTGCTGCCTATACCAGCGCCGCCGTGGTAGCGCTGGATCAGGCCGGCTTTGCTCAGGGCATTGATATCGCGGCGGATGGTTTGGGGGGTGACACCGAATTCCCGCGCCAGCTGATCAATGGTGATAAACCCCTTGTTCTGCACCATCTGCCGGATCTGGCTGTGTCGCTCCGGCTGGTTGGTTTTGGCAGTGGCGACATCGGTCGCACCTTTAGGTTGAATCGGGGGCTGGCCCTTATGAATGATCATGCCATCTCCGTGGGGCAAAGCGTAATCCGCATTAAAAATGTAATAATGTGAACATTATAATTTCAATAATGAAAATCATTGCTGACATTCAATTGTATTTCTGGTAATTATTTCAACAAAGCAGCCGATATGTTAACCAAATGACATGGGTGTGACATTAACACCCGGTCTTGGCTTTCACAAGCCAAAACCAGACAGCATAAGGGACTCATGTATGCAAACCCAAGTTCTCATCATTGGCGCTGGTGTGACCGGCACGGGCTTGGCCCGGGACCTGGCCATGCGCGGCGTGACCAGTATCGTGGTGGAAAAACAGGATATCAATGCCGGCGCCTCGGGCGGCAACCACGGCCTGCTGCACAGCGGCGCGCGCTATGTGGTGTCCGACCCTTCGTCGGCGTTGGAATGCAGCCGCGAAAACCAGATCTTGAAGCAGATGGCCCCCCATTGCATCGAATCCACCGGCGGCCTTTTCGTGGCCATCCCCGGCGATGACGAGCAGTATATCACCGGCTTCGCCGAAGCTTGCGGCCGTTGCCGGATTCCCGCGCGGCCCGTGGATCTCAAAGATGCCCTGGAAATGGAGCCCTCGCTTTCGCCGCGGATCATTGCGGCCTTTGCGGTGGAAGATGCCACCATCGATCCCTTCAAACTCTCCCTGGACAACATGGCCTATGCCCAGCAGCATGGCGCCCGGTTGCTGCGCCACAGCTGCGTGGTGGGGGTGGACAGCTGCAACGGCTGCATCCAGCGCGTGCGGGTGCGCGATAACCTCACCGGCCAGATCAGCGTTATCGAAGCCGAGGTGGTGGTCAATGCCGCCGGCGCCTGGGCCGGCGTGGTGGCGGCTTTGGCCGGGGCTAATATTCCCATGCGTTACTCCAAGGGCACACTGCTGGTCACCCAGCAGCGTCTGGCCCAGCGGGTGATCAACCGGCTGCGCCTGGCCGCCAGCGGCGATATTCTGGTGCCGGCCGGTACGGTCTCAATTCTGGGAACCAGCTCGGAACGGGTCGATTCGCCCGATGTGATCTACCCTGAAATCCATGAGGTGGATGCCATGATCGATGACGGCCGGACCATGGTGCCGGCCCTGGCCGACACGCGCTATATCCGGGCCTACTGCGGCGTGCGGCCCCTGGTGGCCGGTTCGGGCCAGGCGCAGGACGACCGGGCCGTCAGCCGGGGCTTTGTGCTCATCGACCACGGCGAAGGTCCGGCGCCCATCGCCAATTTCATCTCCATCACCGGCGGCAAACTGACCACCTATCGACTGATGGCCGAAAAGACCGCTGATCTGGTGTGCGCCAAATTAGGCGTTAAAGCAGCGGGTCGTACGCGCACGGAACCATTGGCCAATACTACCGACGCCCGTTGGACGCAGCCGGGTCTGGCGCCCGACATGTGGCTGCAAAAGCACGATCTAAAAGATATCCTGCTGTGCGAATGTGAAATGGTGCCCCAGAGCGTGGCCGATGACCTGGTGGCCAGTATTCGGCGCCAGGGCGGCCGGCCCAGTCTCAAGGCCATCGGCCTGCGCAGCCGTATCGGCAAAGGCCCTTGCCAGGGCACCTTCTGCAGCCTGCGGCTGGCGGCCCATCTCTACAACCGCGGCCATTTGGCAGATCCCAACGGCGTCGAAGAATTGCGGGCCTTCCTAAGAGAGCGCTGGCGCGGCCAGCAGCCCCTGCTGTGGGATACGGCCCTGGCCCAGGCTGAGCTGCTGGAGGCAATGCATTGTGGGTTATTCTGCTTAGAAATTGAGTAGTATGGGCAACCAAGCAGTATTTAAGTACTACCCTGGATAAAGAGAAGAGTTTAAAGTGTAAAGTGTTAAGATTTAAGCAGAGGTATTCTATCGAATTTATATATGTGCTTTTGGGAGAATTTTTTATCCAATCGGTGGAATTCCTTAACTTTAAACTTTCATACTTTATACTTTAAACTAACCCCTATGCTTGATCCAACAAAGGTGCAATAAGAGTAGAAAATGGGTAGTAATAAATTAAGTTGCGATTTACTAATCATCGGTGCCGGCATGGCCGGCAACGCGGCGGCCCTGTTTGCCGTCGAGCACGGCATCGACACCATTCAGGCGGGACAGACTTCGGAGATCGGTTTTGCCAGCGGATTAATCGATTTACTAGGGGTGCATCCGGCGGCCGAAGGAAAAGTACTTCACGACCCCTGGCAAGGCATCGCGCAACTGCGGCAGGACGAGCCGCTGCATCCTTACGCCAAGTTGAGTAATGAAGTAATTCGCGCGGCCCTGGAGAAGATCTTGAAATTTTTCGGGCAAAACGGATACCCATATGAAGCGGCGCTTGAAAAAAACACCCTGATTCTTACCCCCACCGGCACTATCAAACCCACGTACGCCGTGCCCCACACCATGGCGCATGGCGCGCGCGCCCTGGCGGCCAAGACCCCTTGCCTGCTGGTGGATTTCAAGCGATTGCGGGGCTTCAGCGGCCGCCAGATTGTGTTGAGTCTGACCGCGCGTTGGCCGAACCTGCGGACCACCCGGCTGCGCTTTCCAGAGCAGCCCGAAGGAGAACTTTATCCCGAGCGTATGGCCAGGGCCATGGAGTCTTCCGAGGTGCGCGCCCAAATCATCGCCGCTATCAAACCGCACCTCGGCGACGCTCGGGCCGTGGCTTTGCCGGCCGTCATGGGGGTCTACCACACGGTTCAAATTCTAAAGGAACTGCAGCAAGGACTGGGCGTGCCGGTGTTTGAGATTCCCACCATGCTGCCGGCGGTCACGGGGCTGCGGTTGCAGGAGATCTTCGAACAACACCTGCCCGCGGCTGGGGTGCGGAGCCTGCGCCAGCAGCGCGTGCTGGCCGCGGTTCGGCAAGGCGACGGCCGCTGGGCCTTGACTGTGGGTGACGAAACTGGTGCCCAGCAGGTGATCGCCCGGGCTGTAGTCCTGTGCAGCGGCCGATTTTTCGGCAAAGGGCTGCACGCCGACCGCCAGGGCATCCGGGAGACCATCTTTAATCTGCCCGTAGTCCAGCCCGCGGATCGCGCGGCCTGGCATCATAAGGATCTGCTGCACACCGGCGGCCACCCCATCAACCGGGCTGGCCTGGCCGTGGATCAGCAATTCCGGCCCGTGGATGGCCACGGCCGCCTGATTCATGCTAATCTATTCGCGGCCGGCTCCATTCTGGCATATCAGGATTGGGTCCGCCAGAAGTGCGGCTCGGGGCTGGCGATTGCTTCGGCCTATGCGGCGGTGGAGGAAGTAAAGAGGAGTTTTAAGTTTAAAGTATGAAAGTGTAAAGTTATGGAAATCTATCATTTTTAATGGATAAGCCGAAGAGCTATAATCAGACGGAACACCTTCACTTTAAACTTTCATACTTTCTACTTTAAACTATTACTTAACCAAACCGACCAACCGTTGAAACAAACAACCTCTCTTGGCAAGGAGCCCCCATGAATAGCTACATCGGCGCCCTCGACCTCGGCACCACCTCCAACCGCTTCATCATCTTCGACCGCCAGGGAAGAATTGTGGGTCTGGATCAAAAGGAGCATCGCCAGATCTTCCCCCAGCCTGGCTGGGTGGAGCACGACCCCATGGAGATTTGGCGCAACACAGAGGAAGTAATCCGCGGGGCCCTGGCCAAAACCCATTTATCCGGCCGGCAGATCGCGGCCATCGGCGTCACCAATCAACGGGAAACCACGGTGGTGTGGGATCGGCGTACCGGCCAACCCTTCATGAATGCCATTGTGTGGCAATGCACGCGCAGCGACGAGCTGTGCCGCCGTTTGTCCCAGGAGGGTGGCCAGGACCGTTTCCGGGCAAAGACCGGCCTGCCCATTGCGACCTACTTCTCCGGCCCCAAGCTGCGCTGGATTCTGGACCATGTGCCGGCGGCCCGCCAAAGCGCCCAAAAGGGCGAGGCTCTTTTCGGCACCATTGAATCCTGGATCATCTGGTGGCTCACGGGCGGTCCCAACGGCGGCGCCCATGTCAGCGATGTCTCCAACGCCAGCCGCACCCTGCTGATGAATCTGCATACTTTGGCCTGGGATGAAGAGATTCTGAAGATTCTGGATATCCCTTCTTCGATGCTGCCGCGCATCGTGCCCTCCATTGATCCTCAAACCTGGGGCGCCACCAGGGCCGACGGCCCTCTGGGCGCGGCCGTGCCGGTGTGCGGGGCCCTGGGCGACCAGCAAGCGGCTCTGGTGGGCCAAACCTGTTTTGAAATCGGCGAAGCCAAGAATACTTACGGCACCGGTTGCTTTTTACTGCTCAACACCGGCGCCCAGGCCAAGGCCAGCGCCCACGGCCTGCTCACCACGGTCGGTTATCAGATGCGCGGCCAAAAACCGATCTACTGCCTGGAAGGGTCAGTGGCCATTGCCGGCGCCCTGGTGCAATGGCTGCGGGACAATTTGGGATTTTTTAAAACCGCCGCTGAGGTTGAGACCCTGGCCAGACAAGTGGCCGACAACGGCGGAGCCTATATCGTGCCGGCCTTTTCCGGTCTTTTCGCCCCCTACTGGCGCTCGGATGCCCGCGGCGTGATCGTGGGCCTGACGCGCTACATCAATAAAAGCCATATCGCCCGCGCAGTACTTGAAGCCGTGGCCTACCAGACCTTGGATGTAGTAGAGGCCATGCACAAAGATTCGGGCGTGGGGCTCAACTCGCTGAGGGTGGACGGCGGCATGGTGGCCAATGAGCTGCTGATGCAATTTCAGGCGGACATTCTATCCGTGCCGGTGATTCGTCCCCAGATCACCGAAACCACGGCCCTGGGCGCGGCCTCGGCCGCGGCCTTGGCCATCGGCCAGGCCAGTGGCTTTGACGAATTGAAAAAGAATTGGGCCCAGGACAAACGCTGGGAGCCCAAAATGGCGGCGGCCCAGCGCCAATCCGGCATTACCGGATGGAAGAAGGCCGTGGAGAGAACGCTCAACTGGATGGATTAAGGTGGCATGCAGCATTCCCTCACACCCAAATCTTTTACCTTGAAAAACCCTTCCACCCTCTTTATAATCCGCCCCTTGATTGTGATCGGTGGGGAGATTGCGGTGCCATTCCCCGAAACCACCGAGCGGGGCTGAACGCCCTTGCCAGGGTTGGGTCAAAAGATGATCGGCCGGCGGGCCGGCCGCCGCGCAACAGACGGTCGCGAACCTCGTCAGGTCCGGAAGGAAGCAGCGATAAGTGATGCGGTCTGTGTCGCGGATCGTTCCCGGTCATGCCGGCCGATTTTCCGAGATCTAACTTCAATAACGGCGTACAATCCTCTTTCATTTCCCCCGGCCCTGGGTTTCCAGGGCCGGTTCTTTCTTCCCGACCGTCTCTTTTTTTGTCGTATTCTCTCATCATATCAAGTATTTTTTACCCTTCCGGCCCTTCTTGACATCACACCAAGTCGTCTTATTTTTAGGCGCTTCTAATCGCTTAGATGATATTCCGACCTTATATATTTGCGGGCATTCAAAATAGATATCGAATTGAACAAAGGAGCTGAAGGAGGAATGAGCAAAAGGATCGAGATACAGGACGACATGGAGACAGCACCGGTCGATGGAGAAGAGATAGTGCAGGAAGTGGCCGGCAGTGGCCAGGAGCAATCCGATGATGCCGCCGCTGAGGACAAACCCAAGGATGATACCGCGGCTCAGCTGGCCGCGGCTCGCCAGGAAGCGCAAAACAATTATGACCGGCTGTTGCGTGCGACCGCGGATTTTGAAAACTACAAGAAAAGAACCGCCCGGGAAATGCAGGATCTGGTCAAGTACGCCAATGAGCGCATTTTAAAGGAACTGCTGGCCGTGGTGGATAATCTGGAACGGGCCATTGAATCGGCCGCCGGCAGCCGTTGCGCCGATGACCCGTTGCTCAAAGGGGTGGACCTGACCCTCAACGAAACTCTCAAGATTCTGGACCGTCACCAAGTCAGCCCCATCAAAGCCATCGGGGAGCCGTTTGATCCCAATTTTCACCAGGCCATGATGCAGGAAGCGGCCGATGATCAGCCCCCCAATACCGTCGTCAAAGAGCTGCAAAAAGGTTACAAAATTCACGATCGGCTGTTGCGGCCGGCCCTGGTCAGTGTCTCCAAAGCCGGTAATGCGAAGACCGATACCACCGAATAGATTTTCAAAGGATTGAAGATAATCGTCAGTAGATGACTCTTTAAGGAGGAGAGATCAAATGGGCAAGATCATTGGAATTGACTTGGGAACAACCAACTCGTGCGTGGCGATCATGGAGGGCAAGGACAGCAAAGTGATCACCAACCCCGATGGGGCGCGCACCACGCCCTCCATTGTGGCCATTTCCGACAGCGGCGAACGCTTGGTGGGCCAGATCGCCAAGCGTCAGGCCATCACCAATCCGGAGAATACGGTGTTCGGTGTCAAACGTCTCATCGGTCGCAAATTCGAATCCGCCGAAGTGCAGAAGGACATGAAGATTCTGCCGTATCATATTAAACGCGCTGAAAACAGCGATGTGCGCATCGACCTGCGCGGCAAGCTCTATAGCCCGGCCGAGATCTCTTCATTCATCCTTTCTTATGTGAAGAAATATGCCGAAGACTACCTGGGCGAACCGGTGGTTGACGCCGTGATCACGGTGCCGGCCTACTTTAACGACAGCCAGCGCCAGGCCACCAAGGACGCGGGTAAGATCGCCGGCCTGAATGTGCTGCGCATCATCAACGAACCCACGGCTGCTTCCTTGGCCTATGGCCTGGACAAGCGGCGCGAAGAAAAAATCGCGGTTTTTGACCTGGGCGGTGGCACCTTTGATATCTCCGTGCTGGAGATCGGTGAAGGCGTGTTTGAAGTCAAGGCCACCAACGGCGACACCCACCTGGGTGGCGAAGATTTCGACCTGCGCGTCATCGACTACCTGGCCAGCGAATTCAAGCGCGAACAAGGCATCGACCTGCGCAACGACAAGATGGCCCTGCAGCGCCTAAAGGAAGCGGCCGAAAAAGCCAAAATGGAACTCTCCACCTCCATGGAAACCGACGTCAACCTGCCCTTTATCACCGCCGATGCCAGTGGTCCCAAGCACCTGAACATGAAAATCAGCCGCGCCAAACTGGAAGCTTTGGTGGCCGATTTGTTGGACAATCTGGAAGGCCCGGTGCGCACCGCTTTGAAGGATGCGGGCCTGAGTGCTTCCGACATTAATGAAGTTATTCTGGTGGGCGGCATGACCCGCATGCCGGCCGTGCAGGAGCGCGTGCGGCGGCTCTTCAACAAAGAACCCAACCGCAGCGTCAATCCCGACGAAGTGGTGGCCCTGGGCGCGGCCATCCAAGGCGGTGTGCTCAAAGGTGATGTTAAGGATGTGCTGCTGCTGGACGTGACCCCGCTTTCTTTGGGCATCGAGACCTTGGGCGGTGTCATGACCAAGCTGATCGAGAAGAATACCACTATCCCCACCCGTAAGAGCCAGGTTTTCTCCACCGCCGCCGATAGCCAGCCCGCGGTCTCCATCCATGTGCTGCAAGGCGAGCGCGAGATGGCGGCCAACAACAAGACCCTGGGCCGCTTTGAGCTGATGGGTATTCCACCGGCCCCGCGCGGCGTGCCCCAGATCGAGGTCACCTTTGACATCGACGCCAACGGCATTGTCAATGTCTCGGCCAAGGATCTCGCCACGGCCAAGGAGCAATCCATCCGCATCACGGCCTCCAGCGGCATGAGCAAGGAGGAGATCGAGCGGGCCGTCAAGGACGCCGAACTGCACTCCGAAGAAGACAAGAAGAAAAAGGAGCTGGTGGAAGCCCGCAACCACGCCGATAGCCTGATTTACTCCACCGAAAAATCGTTGAAGGATTTGGGCGACAAAGTGGATGCCGGCACGCGCGGCAAGGTGGAATCGGCCGCCGCGGCCCTCAAGAAAGCCCTGGAGGGCGATGATGTGGCCGAGATCAAGCGCCTGACCGAGGAGCTGACCCAATCCTCCCATAAGCTGGCCGAAGCCATTTACAAGCAGACCGCCCAGCAGGAGCAGGCCGCCAACGGCGAAGCCAACGGCCAGGCCGCCTCCGGCAATCGCAGCGACGACGATGTGGTGGACGCCGACTTCGAGGAAGTCAAAGGAGATAAGAAGTAAATTTTTTGGATGTCCAGGCGGCTGCCTTAAATAGAGTAGTATAGCCACCTAAGATTTTATAATATAACAAACCCGCCCCGGTAGCTAAAGACCGGGGCGGGTTTTCTGTTTTTATCAAGCGCCTCATCCATTTTTTTGGGCGCTTGCTCTGCTTTCTCGCTTCTCTATTTTACTCCGCGGTTTGCCACTGGAAGACCCAGGGGACCCACTTGTAGTAGGCTTGCTGCAGCGGAGTCCAGGTGGCGATTTCCATGGCCAGTTTATACTGCTCAGCCGGGATGGAGACCTCTTCGGTGCTCATGGCCAGCAGGGCTTGATCGGCATTGGCGTCGAACAGGATGGCCTTGGGCGCGCCGGCCTGGTTGGACCATTTATCCCACTGTGGCAGAGAACCACCGTTGGGATTGCCGGTGTAGGCGAAGTTGGCCAAATACTTCATCATGTCATCGGAGAGGGCTTTGCGTCCGGCGGTGTCCTTGCTCGGAGTAAAGGCGTAGCCCCAGATATCGCTGTCATCACCGAAGAAGAAGGGGATGTCCAGGGTGTGCATGGCGCCATAGATAAAGTTAAAGGGCGTGGGGCCGGAAGCGGGTTCGCCCCAGTTGAGCTGGTAGGCGTAAACATTGTCCTGCTGGTCGGCCAGGGCCCGGGCGCGTTCGTCCACAAACTTGCCGCGCCAGTTGCGGCTGCCGTAATAGCCGGTCACCTGGTAGAGCTTTTTGTCAAAATCAGTCTTCAGCACATAGTCGAGGGGAATTCCGTATTTCAAACAGCCGATCAGGTTCAGCCAGGGAATGTTCAAGCCGGACTGGGCCGATAAGGCCGGACCATAGAGCGGCATAAAGGCTTTGGTTTCGCTTTTGTTGGCACCCAGAATGATGGGCACTTTGTTGTAGTTACCCGAGCGGATGGTGGCGGTCACACTGCCGGGCACCACCGTGCCGTCCTGGAAGGCGTCAAAGGTCATGGTGCCGATGTGGTCGTTGAGGGGCAGCCACAGATCGGCCGCATCCAGGCCGCGCAGATAGGCTTCCTGTTCTTCCAGGGTCCAGGTGTTGTACTCCGCCAAGCTGAGGCCGTCGGCGGCCAAGACATAGGATAGAATTTCATTGGCCATGGCTTCGCCCTGGGCCACGGTTTTGGGATTCATGCCGCCGCTTTCGCTCATGGCGCCATGGAAGAGGCCCTTGGCCAATGGCGAGATCACCATGTTCATGACGTTGTGAGAGCCGGCCGATTCGCCGGTGATGGTCACGCGGTCCGAGTCGCCGCCAAAACGCTTGATATTTTCATTGATCCATTTGAGGGCCTGAAGGTTGTCCAGGGTACCGAAGTTGCCGGAATCATCCAGGGCCGACTGGCCGTGGCGCAGGGCCGGCAGGGTCAGCCAACCCAAGGGGCCCAGGCGTTGCTGCACCACTACCACCACCAGGTCGCCCTTGGCCGCGATTTTGGAACCATCATAGTCACTGGCCGAGCCAAAATGGTTGGCGCCGCCATGGAAATAGACATACACAGGGAGATCTTTGTCCTTTTTATCTTTGGGCCGATAGATGTTCAGGTAGAGGCAGTCTTCGCTGCCGGTCATGGTGCCGGTCTTGAACCAATCCGGTGTGGTGTAGATTTGAGAACAGGGCACACAGGGCTGGGTGGCGTCCAGGACCCCTTTCCATTTCTCAGGCTCCTGGGGCGCTTTCCAGCGCAACTCGCCCACCGGCGGTTTGGCAAAAGGCACGCCCGTCCAGGCCACGGTCTGGTCGGTGTTATAGAAGCCTTCGACCTTGCCATACTTGGTGTTGACCGTGGTTTTGAAATCTTGACCCGCCCAGGCCGTGCCGCCCAGGGCGACGGCCCCCGCCAGGGAGAGCGCCGTCAAGGTTCCAATGAGGTGTTTGGTTAGCTTTTTCATCTTTTGCTCCTTTCTCTGCTGTTGCGTTCCGTGTCCGAGGTGTCATCGAGATCCGATTTCGCTAAAGAAGAAGCAAACTTTTTTCATCACCGCGAGTTTCCCGTACTCTCTTCATCTCCTTGCCGAAGCTTGATATTTCACAAGCTCCAACAATTCCATTCTATTTAGGAGGTGAAAGTTTGGCAATTGGGGAACCCCCTAATTCTATCGCCAAATTCTACTAATTTTGGCTATTATTTTGATGGAAAGAAGATAATTATTAGCACGCGGAGCGTGAAATGAGTGAGGAGTAAAATAGGCACAGAGGGGCAAAGGCACAGAGGCGCAAAGGGACTGAGGGACAAAGGGACTAAGGGACTGAGGGACTGAGGGACAAAGGGACTAAGGGACTAAGAAGTATTTTTGTGGTCTTGGAGGGGGGATAAAATGTCTTTGCTCGCTGGACGTTCGAAGAAGTACTCCCTCTCCCCGTGCGGGGAGAGGGTCGGGGTGAGGGGCCAAAAATGGGAAAATATGAAGGACGAGGGCATTAAAAATCACTTAACACAACCTAAACTCTAACTGCCGCTATTCAACTATAAACTTTGTCCCTTTGTGCCTCTGTGCCTTTGCCCCTCTGTGCCTTTATTAAAGAAGAATTCGATCACATCATCCGGCTGCGAAGCAAAAAGTCTCAGGGGAGGCCGAAACCTCCCCTGGGTTGGAAATGGAAGACAAGGATTGTATATTTTACTTCCTATGTGCGGCCTATTCGGCGGTCTGCCACTGGAAAGCCCAGGGCACCCAGCCGTACATGGCCTGTTGCAACTGGGTCCAGGTGGCGATCTCCATGGCCAGTTTATACTGCTCGGCGGCAATGGAGACTTCTTCGCTGCTCATGCCGATTTTGGCCTGGGTCATGTCGGCGTCCAGCACAATGGCCTTGGCCGCGCCGTTAGAGTTGGACCATTGCTCCCACTGGGGCATCCCCTTGCCGTTGGGGTTGCCGGTGCGGGCGAAGTTGGCCAAATACTTCATCATGGCATCGCGCAGGGCCTGGCGGCCGGCGGTGTCGGTGTCAGGAGTAAAGGCATAACCCCAGATGTCGCTGTCCGCGCCGAAGAAGAAGGGAATATCCAGGGTGTGCAGCGCGCCGTAGATGAAGTCAAAGGGCGTGGGGCCGGAGCCGGGCTCGCCCCAGTTGAACTGGTAGGCGTAGACATTGCTTTGCTGATCGGCCAGGGCGCGGGCGCGTTCGTCCACGAATTTGGCGCGCCAGTTTCGGCTGCCGTAGTAACCGGAAACTTGGTAGAGTTTTTTGTCAAACTCGGTAGGCAGTACATAATCCAGCGGAAAGTAACCTTGCAGTACGCCGATGAGGTTAATCCAGGGAATGTTGATGCCCGACTGCTGGGTCAGCAGCGGCCCGTACAGTGGCATAAAAGCCTTCATCTCACTTTTGTTGGCGCCCAGGATGATGGGCACTTTGTTATAGTTGCCCGAACGGATGGTGGCGGTCACGCTGCCGGGCACCACCACGCCGTCTTCAAAGGCGTCAAAGGTCATCAAGGGCACATCATAGATGATCGGCAGCCAGATCTGGCCCGCATCCAGCCCGCGCAAAAATGCTTCTTGTTCTTCCAGGGTCATGTTGTTCCAGGCTTCCCGGCTCAATCCGGCCATGGTCAGAATGCGGTCGATGATCAGCTCGGCCATGGCCTCGCCCTCTTCCACGGTCTTGGTGACCATGCCGCCGCTCTCGCTCATGGCTTTATGGAAAAGGTTTTTGGCCAGAGGAGAGATGACCATGTTCATGACGTTATGGGCGCCGGCCGACTCGCCGGTGATGGTGACGTTAAAGGGATTGCCGCCAAACGCCCAAATGTTCTTATGGATCCATTCCAGAGCTTTGATGTTGTCTAAGGTGCCGTAATTGCCCGAGTCGTCCAGATCCGATTCGCCATGGCGCAAAGCGGCGTGGGTGAACCAGCCCAATGGCCCCAGGCGCTGCTGCACAATGACCACCACCATCTGGGATTTGGCCGCGATCACTGAACCATCATAATCGCTTTTGCCGCCGAAGTGGTTGGCGCCGCCATGGAAGTAAACATAGACCGGTAGAAAACCAGTCATATGTTTGGGACGGTAGATATCCAGATAGAGACAATCTTCGCTGCCCACCATGACTGGTTCTTTGCCCCAATTGGTGTCGGTCTTAAGCTGGGCGCACGGTTCGCACTCCTGGGTGGCATCCAGCACGCCTCTCCAGTGCTGGGGGTCCTGGGGTGCTTTCCAGCGCAGGTCGCCCACCGGCGGTTTGGCAAAGGGCACGCTTTTCCAGGCGGCGGTTTCTTCTGTATTATAATAACCTTTGACCACGCCGTACTTGGTGTGAACGGTCAATGGAAAATGCTTCTTCTCTTTTTCTTTGCAAGCCAAGCTGTTGCCAATGCCCACGCCGAGTACCAGCAAGACCGCAATCCCCAGCCAAACCGTCTGTTTCAGAAACGTCACTGTTTTGCTTCTCATTTTTCCTCCCTGTTTGAATACCGCAATTTTGCTTCGCAAACCGTTAAAGATTAAAACCGCACTCTCTATTCAATGCCGCTGAACATGGAGCTGGCGTTGTTGTTTGTGTGGAAATAATTGCGATAGGCGCCATCGCGACCGTCCGCGCGCGGGTGCAAGCGTGATCCAAAACGCGCGTTGGGTGCCTCTGAACTTAAGGAACACTGGAAGAAATGGCGATTGGGAAGAAATTGCTTCTCTGCGTGGTTCATAAAAAAAACATCATGTGCACCGCCCCGCCCAACAACCAGGTCACCAGGTCCGTTTCAGTTCAGATTGTGATGGTGTTTTTTCAGCCTAACGAAATGGGTCCAGACGCAAGTTCCAAGCCAATAAGTTCAATAAAAGCATTATTCACGAAAATTCAGAGAGATAGAAAAGTCCATCCTGCGGGCCAGGTTTTGAAACAGCCATTCAGGGTCGAATTTTGACAAAATTTGTAAGCCGCGCTCCCCGAATTTGGCATAAGCCAAGGGTCAATTTGAATAAAAAGCCTTATAGACAAATGAAAAAGTGCCAAGTAAAAATAGTTGATGGTGTGCCTTTTCAGACGCGCATTTTGTCAGGCGAGGGTTTGGACTCTTGTATGCTGCTGCTATTCTTCCATTATCCTTTCTTGGGGGTGCAGGCCTGGCGCTCAAATGCCCAGCAGGTCAGGTAATGGGCCTCTGCGCGCCGTTGCCTTGCGTTGACACCGCCTTGGGCAGGGTGCTATATTCCGCCACGTTCTTGGTAATTATTTCAAATATTTTTGGGGAACCCGCATGAGCAATGTGATCGCGCTCAATGAAAAGCTAAAAGTGACCGCGGCCCAGAAAGCTCTGGAGTTGCGCAAACGCAAAGTGCGCGCGCTGTACCGGGTGTTTCAATGCACCCAGTGCGCATCCAAGTGCGAACGTTGCGGCGCGACCATCGAAGGCCACCAGGCTGAGCGGTCTGCGGCCCAGAAGATACCATACCATTTTTGCGACAGCTGCGCCGAAGAGTACCGCGACTATATTCATTGCCTGCAGGGGATGGCCGATCCGGACATCACCTGGCATAATCACCAGTGGCTGCGGGTATGGCAAACCTGGATCGAGTATCAGGGCGCCGTGGACCAATACCTGCGTTCAAAGGAGTTTCGCGGACTGCTCAGCGAACTGGGTCCAATGGATCCGCCCTGTAAATGAGATCCATTCAAAATTCGGCTGGAAGCATGTCAGTCTAATTATTCGGAAGATGAAGCGGAGGAGTTATGTTTGGAATCGGCATCCCGGAACTGATTATCATCCTGGTGATCATCCTGATCATCTTCGGCGCGGGCAAGCTGCCCGAAATCGGCGGCGGCCTGGGCAAAGCCATCAGTAATTTCCGCAGGGCCACCAAAGAGCAGGACGCCAAAGCTCCGGATAAGATCGAAGAAGACAAGAAGGCTTAACCGAAGCACTTTTACCCAGGGCTTTGATTTCAGTCTGCAGGGCGAAAGTGTCCCGGTATACCAGCCAATGCAACCGGCTTTATCAAGCGGTGAGCATCGCAACCACCGATTTTGCTTTTGCGCCCTCCTTGCCAACACCTGCCGTTTGTAGTCCCCCAGCGCCAGACGGAGATCCCTACCCGCTCTCCGATTCTTATCAGACCATCGGCGCGGTGCGAATCGATGGCAATCAAACCGCCGCGGGGATTTACCGCGATCCGATATCAGAGGCGGTTTACCTCCATGCGGAGTGGAACAAGCAACCCGCGCCCCAGTTGGCCTTGCGGTTTCATGTGGATTTGAAGAGTCGCAAGATCGAGCCGCTCAAAGATACCGGCCGGGAATTGCCTGAAACCGTGTCCAGGTACCAGCAATCCACTCAGTGGGTGCCCGCCGATGCCTATCGGGCCCAAGCCGCCGAAATCACCAAAAGAAGGCGGGGCGCCCGCCTTTTTCGTCTCAAGTTTTTTTAATCCCCACCGATATATCAAGCGAAGCAGACCACTGCCCGTTGACCGCTCCGATGGCCGCCATTCTTATGGGTCTCACATTCAAGGGGATACACCTTTAGAGGTCCGCTTCTGAGATGAAACCTTAATACGGTTTCAGAACCACAGGCCATATATCGAAGTACTATTCATTGCAAAGCCGCGCGGCATTTCCATTGCGCCGCCCCTCAGGAGAGTAACCCATGAAAAAAAGTGTAATCGTTTTGATGGTCCTATGTTTGTTTATCTGCCCGGCCGCCATGGCGCTGGCTGAGGAAGCTCCCCAGAAAATCAAAGATCTGGCCCAGACCAAACTGGCCGCTTATGGCAAGGACCCGGTGATCGTGGCCGCGGTCAAAGCCGAGAACGCCAAGGGCAAAACCCTGGAGCAGATCAAGGCTCTGGATGCCAAGTGGATGGCCACGGCCGGCATTGCGGATTACATGCAGGCCCTCATGGATTCGGAGTGCGGCAAATATCTGCGCGACATCCAGAAATCGGAGCCATTTTATGCTGAGATCTTTGTCATGGATAACCTTGGCGCCAATGTGGCTATGAGCGACAAGACCTCGGACTACTGGCAGGGCGACGAAGCCAAATGGCAGAAATCCTTTAATAACGGCGCCGGCGCGGTCTTCGTGGACCAAGTCAAGTTCGATGACAGCACCAAGGTTTATCTGGTGCAGGTCTCGGTTCCGGTCATCGACGGCGATAAGGCCATTGGTGCCATCACCTTTGGCATTGATGTGGATAAGGTGAAATGATGGGGTGGTTTAAAAATCTGCGAATCGGCTCGAAGCTGACGGTGGGCTACGGTGTCATGCTGCTTTTTATCGCGGCCGTGGGATTGTCCGGGTATCTCAGCGTCAACCATATGAACCAGAATGTGCATGAGATCAGTGCGGTGCGGATGCCGGCCCTGGATTTGCTGGTGGAGGCGGACCGTGATCTGCAGCAGTTGCTGGTGGCGGAACGCTCCATGCTGTTTGCCGCCACAGAGTCAGACACCTTTAAAAAGCTGCTCGATGAATATGAGACCAACTTGAAACAGTCCCAGCAGCGTTGGGACAAGTACAAGGCTTTGGCTGCCACGGACGAGGAGCAGTCGCTTATCGCTCAATTTGAAAAGGCCCGTGAAGATTGGAAAGAGGCGTCGCGCCAGATTGTGGAGGGCCGCAAGGCCGACACCCGCGAAGGCCGGCGTCTGGCCATGGACCTCTGTCTGGGCGCGGCGGCGGAAAAATTCGAGCGGATGCGTGACAAGCTCGACAAGCTCACGGAGGTGAACGCGGGCTTGGCCGAGAAGGCCAGCCAGCATGCCGCGGCCACATATCATAGCACTATCCTTTGGCTGGTGATCTTTATTGCGATTGCGGCGGGCGTGGCGCTGATAATGGTCGGGCTTCTCAGCGGGGCCATCACGCGTCCCATCAACGCGGCCGTGGCTGGGTTGAAGGATATTGCCGAAGGCGAAGGCAATCTGACCAAGCGCCTGGCGCAGACCTCGGATGACGAAGTGGGCGAGCTTTCCAAATGGTTCAATGCTTTTGTGGAGAAGATGGGCGAGATGGTCCGGCGCATCAAGGCCAACGCCGACCAGTTGGGCCGCTCAGCCCAAACCCTGACCACGATTTCAGATGACATGACCCAGGGTGCCAATGCCATGTCCGGCAACACCAATAACGTGGCGGCCGCCGCCGAAGAGATGAGCACCAACATCAACTCCGTGGCCGCGGCCATGGAACAAGCGGCCACCAACATTGAGTCGGTCTCGGCTTCGGCCAGCGAAATGAACAACACCATTGCCGAAATCGCCAAACACACCGAGACCGCCCGCACCATTACCAGCGGCGCTGTCAGTCAGACCAAAAACACCACTGAAAAGGTGGATCAACTGGGCGAAGCTGCCCGGGCCATCAGCAAGGTGACTGAAGTGATCACCGAGATTTCGGAACAAACCAATCTGCTGGCACTTAATGCTACAATTGAAGCGGCCCGGGCCGGCGAGGCCGGCAAAGGATTTGCCGTAGTGGCCAACGAGATCAAAGAACTGGCCCGCCAGACCGCCGCCGCCACCCAGGAGATCAAGGCTCAGATCAATGGGATTCAGGGCTCTACCGAGGAGACCGTGCGGCAAATCGGCGAAATTTCCAAAGTGATCAATGATATCAATGAAATCGTGACCACCATCTCATCGGCGGCCGAGGAGCAATCGGTGGCCACCAAAGAGATTGCCGCCAACGTCGGCCAGGCAGCTGCCGGATTGCAGGAAGTCAATCAGAATGTCGCCCACAGCTCAACCGCCTCCACCGATATCGCCCAGGATGTGGCTGGCATCAGCCAGGGCGTGACGGACATCTCCGGCCGCTGTTCCCAGGTCAATGCCAGCGCCGTGGAACTCAAAGGCCTGGCCGATCAGCTCAATGGGTTGATGAAGCGGTTCAAAACATAGACCCGGCAGCATGCAGATGGGTTGGACCTCCATCATTTTTGGTTTGTAGAGCAAGTCGGGTGGTTGAGATTTCATGCTTAAGATCCATAATGAATTGTGAGGAGGTATCAAATGGGAATGAATGAGCAGATAGCACAATCAGCCGTCCAGGATATGAAGGATATTTGGGGTGGCAATCTTCCTTCTTGGGATGAATACAAAAAAGCTTACAATAGTGGAAGAGTGAGAGCTAATAAAACAGTTGCGGCACAGGCTATTAACCTGCGAGGAATTCCTAAAGCTTATTTCATACTTTATGACGTTATTACATTATGGACAGGGTTTCTCATCTTTCCAGCGACATTAATAGCCTACTTTTTCATGGACTTCAGCGCGTGGTGGATTCTTGGTGCATTTTTCGCAGCGTGGTTTCTAGTTAAACTATCGCGTGAGGGGCATTGTGAGGGCATGAAGTGCGGCGCCGAAAGAAATGAGCAACTTTACCAAATACTCATAAATAATGGAGCTTTTCTTTTTGAACCTGAGATAAGATAATTTCTTATCATAACCTTCGTCTGTACGCGGACGCGCGGAAGCCCGCTGCGCGCCGGTAAGGCGCTCGATATAAACGCACGGTTAAAAGCAATTAAGAGACATGATCGATAGAAGCATATTTGATGAAACAATGTGCAAGACGCCCATGCATCTGCTTCTTGCCCATACGGGGCTCTTTTGCGTCCAGCTCGCAGGCCCATTGGTCGCGGTGTTTTACTGCATGTCCGCAACCGCCGAGCAGGCGACGACATTCATGGCGTGGGCTGGTCTTATCTTCGCGGTTTGTGTAGGCATTCAACTGCTGATTGTGTTGGGGCTCTACAAACCCGTGGGCGAAGTGGTCTCCCGGAGTATTGATGCCAAGGACTTTTCGGATGAAAAGTTAATCATTGCGGCAAAGCAAAACAGCGCCCTGCCCATTCACTTGAGCATTTTATACGGGTTGTCGATGTTTATCGCCTGCGGCGCGAATTTCTTAGTCTACCATAGCTATGAAATAGGCGCCATTTCGGCCTTTGGCATCTGGGGAGGCGCCCTGGCCGGCACCATGGCCTGCCCGTTTATGGTGTTGGGCGCAACGAGCCTGATTCTTGGGGCCAACACCGAATATTTGGCCGATCAGCTGCGGAGAAGAAATCTGGCGTGTGACACCGCCCGTCTAAAAGTCTTCCCGAAACTGCTTTGCTGTTTTATCGGGTTTGCCGTCGGCCTGGCCATCTGGCTGGGTTCGGCCGCTTTTTATACCGGGATTAATCAGACTATAGAAGAAATCAAATATGGGGATGGTCAATTTCTCAAGGCCATTATTCTTCGCTCGGAAAACGGTGCGGCCGGCCTTCAACCCGAAGCCCTTTTTAAGACCGTGTCTTCTTCATATCCGGACCGCCAGTTCTTTTTAACGGACCCGGCCGGGCATTTGAGCGCCGGTTCCCGTTCGGAAGATTTAACCATCCCGCGATGGCAAGGGCTGGCCCAGGAACTGTCGGAAGGGTTGGCATCGGCAAAGGCGGGTACGCTGTATGATAATGTGAATGAACGGGTGATATCGTGGATTCCCATCGACAAAAACAGCCGGATCGGTGTGATTTCTTCTTTGAGTCCACGTCTTTCGCGCTACACTTCATTCTTCATCTGGAGCGCTATTTTCATCGTCGTGGGATTTGTGGTGGGCATGGCCCTCGGAATCACCAACGTGCTGGCGACCGCCCGGTCGATTCAGCGGGCGGCCCTTGCGCTTGGCGACCTTGCCGGGGGTGAAGGCGATCTCAAAACCCGTCTGGCCGTCATCAGCGAAGATGAAGTGGGCGATCTCGCCCGGCGATTTAATACCTTTGTGGACAAACTCTACCAGATCGTCCAAAGCATTGTCGAAAAAGCCAAAGCGATTCAATCTTCGTCCCAAAATTTTTCCGGGTTGTCCCACAGCATGTCCGCGGATATTGAAGTTCTTCAACAAGACACCGCCCATATGTTGCAAGTGGTGGCGGGCGCGAGCGAAGAGCTCAAAGGGGTCTCGGCCTCATGCGACGATACCAACACCAATGTGAACCACGTGTCGGTGGCGGCCGAGGAAATGGCGGCCAGCGTGGGAGAAGTGGCCAAAAGATCCGAAGACGCGCGGCAAATCACGAAAAACGCCGTGGCTGTTTCGAAGAATGCCTCGGAGAGAATTCTCAAACTGGGGTCCGCTGCCAAGGACATCGACAAGGTGACGGAAGCAATCACGGAAATATCCGAGCAGATCAATCTTCTGGCCCTGAATGCCACCATTGAATCGGCCCGGGCTGGCGAGGCCGGCAAAGGCTTTGCGGTGGTGGCCAATGAAATAAAGGAACTGGCCAGGCAGACCGCCCAGGCCACCAATGAAATCAAGGAACGCATCACCGGCATGCAAAGATCAACCGATGATACCGTCCAGGATATGTCTTCCATTTCGCAAGTAATAGGGTCGATCAGCGAATTTGTCTTCTCCATCGCCGGAGCGGTGGAAGAGCAGTCTGAAACCACGCGGGAGATTGCTTCCAACATCGCGCACGTATCCGTCGGTATTGCCGATGTCAACAAGAGCGTGGCGAAAAACGCCGAATCCTCCCAACACCTCTCTTCACAAATGCAAAGCTTCCATCAAAAGGCCGACAACATATTAACCAACAGCGCTCAAGTGGATGAGGGCGCTCGCAGTCTGCTCAAAATATCCGAGCAACTCGGCCAACAGCTCTCTAAATTTAAGCTGTAGATCAGTTATTGATCCTTAGATTATTGCTTCAACTCTTGGAGTGCTTCCAAAAATTGTTGGGAGCGGTGAGTATGAACCGCGCCCACCAGGGGGCGCCCCGCCAGGGCTGCTTCGATTTTCAGGCGATCCCGCTCCGGCAACAGCGACCAGGGGTGCAATGCCAGATCATTGATCAGCTCCGCGTGCTGGTTGGCCCGCTGCCAGAGAAATTCGATCGCGCCTGCCTGGGAAAGTAAAGAGTTCAAATACGCATCAGCGGCCATGGCTATGGCCACCACCGCCATGGGCAGTTCCAGACCAAAGCGCGCGGCCTGGGGGTGAGCTGTCAACCGAGCCGCGGTCGTGAGCGTGGCACTGTCTCCGCGGGCTTGGCCAAAAGGCTTCTCGCATAGCACGGCGCTGTGGTTTAAGGCCGTTAGGGCGTAAGGGGCGTGGATGTCGTCGCCGATGGTTGCATCCCGGGCCGTAATGAAGGTCAGGACGGGCGCATGTTGGTCGATTACTTCTTCGAGCTGCTGGATATTGCTGATTTCAACGCCCGTGACTTTATCGATCGGGCATTGTGCCTGGGCCGCGATTTGAGCCGCCAGCGCTTGGGCCGCTGGACCCGCGGTGCGGCTGACCACCAGATGGCCGATGGGGGGCAGTGGTGGCTTTCTTTGGGCCGCGATCTGACTCAGGACCTTCACATAATTGGCGCCAAAGCGCCCGGCGCCAACGATCAGCACGGTGATGGGTTTGGTCATGGATTTAGCGTGAAGCGCTTGGGGATGGAGAGGAATCCTATATGTCGTCTAAAAGGTGAGGTGGCCCCTCACCCCGGCCCTCTCCCCAGGGGAGAGGGAGCCCTTGCTCGTGAGGCCGATGGCATAAACAGCATACTGGTATATTCTACTTCCACTAGTGTCTTAGCGCCTTTGTACCTCTGTGCCTTTGCCCCTCAGTCCCTTAGTCCCTCTGCGCTCTCTGTGTTCTCGGTAGTCAATAGGTTAAGCCGTAAACAGCGCCAACATCCCTTGTTGCTGGCCTTTAAGCTCCATCAGTTGACGGCGGGTGTTCTCCAGGGTATCCGCGTGCCAGTTGCCAAAGAGATTGAAAACGACCCCCATCTCCGGCCGCAGCAGGATGCGCTGATACTTCTCGCGTTTGGCCTGATCCTGGCAAGAAACCGCGTCGCTCCAATGGGTCAGCAGATCCGCGGCGTGCACCACCCAGGTGAAGAGATCATTGGGCGCGGCCTTTTCCGGGTGGTGATGGTTGGCCACGGCCGCCACCACCGGGTCCGGGAAGAGCCAGGTTTCAAGGATGCGGGCCGTCACCTGCTCATGGGTGATGCCGAAAAAGCGCTCTTCCATTTCGAAGACGGTGTAATTGGCCGCGCCCACTTCCTTGGTCATTTCAGCATAGGCTTCAGGCAGGGCCGTGTAGATCACCAGCTTGCCGATGTCATGTACCAGGCAAGCTATATAGGTGTCCTGATCCCGCAGGCTGGTGTGCCGCGTGATCAGTTTGGAGGCCAGGGCGCAGGTGAAGGCATGGGCCCACAGGGGTCGCAGATCCAGGGGGCCATTTTGGTCTACGTGCTTAAAGCTGTTGAAGACCACCTGGGCGATCACCAGATTGCGAATCTCCACATAGCCCAGCAGGTTCAGAGCCTGTTCCAAGGATGTGACCTGCTTGGGCAGCCCATAGAAAACCGAGTTGGCGATTCGCATCACATTGCCGGCCAGGGCTTGGTCCGACGCGATGACTTCCCATAATACTTTGGTGGAATTTTCTACATCGGCCGTGATTTCCAAAACTCGGGTGGCCACGGTGGGCAGCGTGGGCAACCCTTCAATGTGACTGTTAATCAGTGCCTGTAGACGAGTTTGCATGCGCGATTCCTTTTGCTGGTTCTGCTTGAGTGTTTAGCCATTGGGTTCGTAGGGCGAGTTCTTCGCCAGAGAGGGGTAACGTTGGATTCTCTTCCACGGCTTGTAAAAAATAGTTCACCAGCGTTGGATCGAACTGGGTGCCGGCATTGTTGATCAATTCTTCTACGATCTGGCGGCTGGTCAGGGCCTGGCGATAGGGACGATCAAACATCATGGCCGCCACGGCATCGGCGATGGCGTAGATGCGCGCGCCCAGGGGAATTTGCTCGCCCTTCAACCCGGTAGGATAGCCGGTGCCGTCATAATGCTCCTGATGGTAGAGCAGTATTTCGCGTTCGGCGCGAAATACTTCGAACATACGGGTCAGTTCGGCCAGCATGGCCGCGTGGCTTTGGATGCAGGCGCGTTCCTGCGGGTCCAAGGGGTCTTTTTTGGAAAGCACCGACTGGGGCAGCAAGGCTTTGAGATAGTCATGGATGGAGGCGGCGCGCTTGATGGTCTCCACTACGGCGCCCGGCAACCGCATGCGGGCGCCCAGCAGCTCGATCTGGATCAAGGCTTTGCGATGATGTTCCTTGTACAGGTCCGCGCCCAATTGATTCATCAGCAACGACAGAGAGTTTAAGGAAGCGCTGCGGGTCTTCTCCAAAATGGAGGCCAGCCGTTCGCGGAAGTAGGCCAGGTCGACGTCGGCGTACAGCCGGCTGGTGGATGGCGGTTCCGATATCTCCAAATACTCCTTTAGGCGATTGCGTCCCTCGGTTTTGGCGCGATACAAGGCTTTGTCCGCGTAGGCCAGCAGGGTGCGTTCATCGGACGGCCGGTGTTTTTTGAGGCAAACGCTGCCAATGCTGATGGTGATGTGGGTCGCGGTGGCGCCGTCGCGGAAGATATGGCTTTCCACAAAGGCGCGCAGTTTCTCGGCGGTCTGGTTGGCTCCCTCAATGGAAGTATTGGGCAGCAGCACCATGAACTCTTCGCCGCCGTAACGGAAACAGTAGTCGCTGTCGCGCACATTGGCCTTCAGATGGCTGGCAAACTCCTTGAGCACTTGATCGCCGAAGATATGGCCAAAGGCGTCGTTGACCTGCTTGAAGAAATCCACATCCAGCAGCAAACAGGAGAGATCGTGGTTGTAGCGTTTGGCCCGGGAGAACTCCCGCTCCAGCAGTTCGTTCATATAGCGGCGATTGTAGAGACCGGTCAGATCGTCGCGCACCGACATCTCGGCCATGGCCTGCATGGCCTGGCGCACTTCGTTTTTCAGGCGGTGCTTTTCAAGGGTGTTGGCCACCATGCGCACCAGGTTGTCGGCATTGATTTTGGTTTTGGGCAGGTAATCGTAGGCCCCGGACTGGATGGCCTTGGCCGCGACCATCTCATCGCCGTGACCGGTGCTGAAGATCACGGGGGTTTCAATGCCCTGCTTTTCGAGCTGGGCTAAGAAGTCGAGCCCATTGCCAGAAGGCAGCAGATAATCCAGGATAATGGCCTCAATAGGTTGCTGGGCCAGCAGTCGGAGGGCTTCGGCAAAATCCGAGGCCCGCAGCAACTGGATGCGCGGTTGATTGGCCAGGGCCCGCACGATGGCGCCAAAGTCCTGATCGCGGTCTTCCACGACCAGCAGGCGAATGTCGCGGTCAAAAGTGATCAGATGCCCGCCGCCCGGCAGAGCCGGGGCTTGTTCGGGCCGAATGCTTTGGATCTTATGGGCGATGTTGGCGATCCGCTGCCCGGCCTCGCGGATCTTTTCCATATAGGCCGCCACTTTGGCCGGGTCGTCACGGTCCAGTTCAAACAGATCGATGTAGCCCATCAGGGTCGCCAGGGGCTGGTTGAGCTCATGGGCCGTGGCGCCGGCCATCTGCAGCATCACCTTGAGGCGTTCTTCTTCAATCAGCGCCTTTTGCTGCTCGACAATCTGGCGGTTGGCCGCTTGCAGCCGGGCGTTGTGCTCCAGCAGGGCCTGGCGGTCATCCCGGCGCTCCAGGGCGTGGCGGATGGCGCGCACCAGCAGTTCGGTGGTCAGGGTGTTTTTATTCAGATAGTCGGCGGCCCCGTTTTTCATGGCTTGGACGGCCACGGCTTCGCTGCCCATGGCGGTCAGCAGAATGACCGGCGTGCATTGGGCGCTGACACATGCGGTGATGCTTTGTAAAAACGCGAGCCCATCCATGTCGGGCAAGGTGTTGTCCAGCAGCACGCAATCCAGGGGGGTCGACTCCAAGGCAGCCCGGCCTTCGGCTGCGTTGCACGTCTCCTGGATCACAAAATCGTGATCAGGATCGGCCTGGAGCAGGCGCCGATAGGTCGAGCGGTCTTCGTCGGAATCTTCCACCACCAGCATGCGTATGGGGGTACGCGTCATGGCTCCCTATCTCCATTTGGATCTTTTTTGCGTTCCAACCATGGGCACGGCCCTCTGCGAGCGCTCATCTTTACCATTATCGGCCGTTGGGGTTCTGGGCTAAAATACCGATTTTGAAATCACCTTATCAATACCTCTTCACGTGCGTTTTCTGAGCTTCATACGATTTTAAACCCTCATCCGTGCCATCCGTGTAATCCGTGGTAAAAAAATGACCACGGATTACACGGATGGCACGGATGAATTAAGTCGCTTGTTGGATAGTGCAGAATCCAGTCACGCAAACAAACAATTCAGGCTTAAAAGCACCGAGAGGTCAATGAGAGCGCAAAGGCAAGAAGCAGTGGAGGGTGAGCGATCAGTCGCTGCCGGCCAATTCGTGATGTTCGTCCAGAAAGCGGTACAGGGTGGCGCGTCCCACCCCCAGTTTGCGGGCCGCATTGGCCTTGTTGCCGCCGGTTTTGACCAGGGCTTCGCGCACCGAAAGCACATCAAGTTTGCGGGCCCGTACAATCCGGTTGGGCAGGCATGTGGTCTGGCGCAACTCCAGGGGCAGATCATTGAGCGTAATGATTTTATTATTGCATTTGACAATGGCGAATTGCACGGCATTCTGCAATTCGCGCACATTGCCCGGCCAGGCATAATCCATCATCACGGCCAGGGCCTCTTCGGCGATTTCGGGGACTGTTTGGTGATTGCGTTCGGCCACCTGCTGTAAAAAATGGCCGGCCAGCAACGGGATATCGGTCTTGCGCTCCCGCAGGGGCGGGATATGGATGGGAATCACATTGAGGCGGTAAAAGAGATCCTCACGGAAAGCGCCTCTTTGCACCTCTTGTTTGAGATCTTTGTTGGTGGCGCTGATCACGCGCACATTGACGCTGATGGTGCGCTCGCCACCCACTTTCTCAAAGGTGCCCTCCTGTAAGAATCGTAGCAATTTGACCTGCAGGGGTTTGGGCAGATCCGCCACTTCGTCCAGAAACACGGTGCCGCCGTCGGCCAGCTCGAAACGGCCTTTTTTCTCACGGATGGCCCCTGAAAAGGCGCCTTTGACGTGGCCGAATAGTTCGCTTTCAATCAACCCTTCTGGCAAGGCCCCGCAGTTGATGGGCACAAAGGGCGCGCCGCCCCGCCGGCTTTCATTGTGAACCGCGTTGGCCACCAGCTCTTTGCCGGTGCCGGTCTCGCCGTAGAGGTGGACCGGGAAATCGTATTGGGAGACATCCACGATCTGCTGATAGACGGCCCGCATTTTGCTGTCGCCGCCGATGATATTGGCAAAGCGGTTGGTCTTGTCGCTGTGCTGCTGCAGCTCCAGCAGTTCGGTGACATCCGTGAAAGCGGCCAGCACGCCGACAAATTGTTCATCGTCGCCGCGCATCATGGTGGCGCGGAACTCCAGCCGGCGCGGTTCGCCTCTCTTATTGGTAATATTTAACGGATAGGTAGCGTGGTCTCGTACGATGGGGCCCCCATCGCAAAACGAGCAGCGCTGGCCGCAGAAGGGGGCATCGAACACGTCGTGACAATCGCGGCCCAACACTTCGTCGCGTGAGTAGCCGGTGATGCGTTCGGCCTCGGCATTGAAGAAAAAAATGCGCCGCCGCAAGTCGTGGGCAATGATTCCTTCTTTGAGATTGTCCAGAATACGGACCAGGTTTTCCTGGCTGGCGATGGTGGTAACTAGCGTTTTATCCGGCATCGTGGGTCACAAAAATCGGTCGTTCAGAGCAACTTCATGGGTTCCGCCGCATGGGAGGCCATCGGTTTTTGAGAGCATCGGTTTGGCCCAGCGCCGGTCAGCAATCTGCTTAAAGACCTATACGAGTAGCGCCGCAAAGTCAATCGTGACGGGTGTGCGGGACTAACGATAACTTGACGTCACGGGGATTTCAGTTTATTGATCGCTCCAACACAGCGTTCGGGCTGCAGCGCCCGGCATGATTGAGTTATGAAACAGGCTCAGCCACCCAGACTCAAAGGGTGGCTGTTTTATTTGGTGCATGAATGAAACTTCTCGTCATCGACAACTACGACTCCTTCACCTACAATCTGGTGCAGATGTTTCGCCAATATCCGCTGACAGTCAAAGTGTTTCGCAGCGATAAGATTAGCCTGGAACAGGTGACGGCCTTGGCCCCGGACTACATCTTGATCAGCCCCGGCCCCAAGGACCCGGCCCATGCCGGCATCTCCATGGAATTGATCCGCCACTGGCACCGGCGTGTGCCTATCCTGGGCGTCTGCCTGGGCCTGCAGTGCCTCAATGAAGTATTCGGCGGCCAAACCATTCGGTTTCGCCAGCCCCGCCATGGCAAAACCAGCGAAGTATTTCATGAAGGCCAGGGGTTGTTCCAGGGCCTGCCCTCGCCTTTTGCCGCCGCGCGCTACCACAGCCTGGCCGTGGTTCCAGCCGAAGCGGCCCTGGACGCGGAACTGGCTATCACGGCTCGCTGCGAAGACGGTATCATCATGGGCCTGGCCCACCGCCAGTATCCGCTGTGCGGCGTCCAGTTTCACCCGGAGAGTTTTTTAACCGACTTTGGCTTTGAGATAGTGGAGAACTTCCTAAAACTCGGGCCCATGGACAATCCCCATGACCAAAGAATTTACAGCTAGTCTGGATCTGGAACTCCAGCCGTTGGCCGGGGTTCGGGTGGAGCCTTTAACCCTGGATGAGCCGTTCCTGGATCTGGCGGCCCGCTTTGCCCATCTGCCTGGCACCGTGCTGCTGCTCAGCGGCGGGGAGCTGGATTGCGCCCGCTATCATCTGTTGGGAATCTGGCCCTGGCTGACCTTGCGCGCCCGGTCGCGGCAAGTGGTGCTGAGCGTCGATGGAGACTCGCGGATAATCATGGAAAATCCGTTTGAGGTTCTGAGCCGGATTCAGCGCGCCTTGTATCTGCCTTGGCCGAACAACTCCTCGCCCTTCATAGCCGGCCTGATGGGCTACCTGGCCTATGATTTGAAAGATCAACTGGAAGTACTGCCCCGCACCAGCGTGGATGATCTGCTTCTGCCCCATATGCTGCTCCACGGCCACGCCCTGACGGTCGTGCATGATCGTCAGGCTCAGACCTCTCAGCTATTTTTGCCGTTGCGTCAGGGCCAAAAAGATCAAAGCGATGATGTACTGCGCCGATTTCATCAACAGGCATCCGGTCGGCCGCCGGAGAAATCAGCCTATGATCTCTGCACCTCCAGCATGAAGGCCAATTTCTCCCAGCCGGAGTATGAGGCCGCGGTCCAGCGCATCATTGACTATATCGCGGCCGGCGATGTCTATCAGGTCAATCTTTCCCAGCGCTTTTGCGCCCCCTTTGCCGGCAGCGCCTTTGCCTTGTTCCGGCAGCTCTTCGAATTAAATCCGGCGCCCTTTTTCGCATTTATCCAGGGCGGCGATCATCAGATTATTTCCACTTCGCCGGAGCGGTTTTTGCTGCAACGCGGCCGGCAAGTGGAAACCCGCCCCATCAAAGGCACCCGGCCCAGGGGCCGGACCCCCGAAGAAGATATTGAATTGCGCCAAAAGCTCGCGACCAGCGCCAAGGATGGGGCCGAACTCTCCATGATCGTCGATCTGCTGCGCAATGATTTGGGCAAGGTGTGCCGGCCCGGCACGGTGCGCGTGGCCGAACATAAGCGCATCGAAGCCTATCAGAACGTCTATCATCTGGTCTCCATCGTGGAAGGAGAACTGGAAGAAAAGCAAACCAGCGTGGATCTCGTGCGGGCCGCGTTTCCGGGCGGCTCCATCACCGGCTGTCCCAAGGTGCGCGCCATGGAGATCATCGATGAACTGGAGCCTTGCCGCCGCCATCTCTACTGTGGCAGCATCGGCTATATCAGCTTTCACGACACCATGGATCTCTCCATCGCCATCCGCACGGCCACGGTGGTTAACGACACATTGTGCTTCTCGGTGGGCGGCGGCATTGTCTATGATTCCATGCCCCGCAAGGAGTATGAAGAGACGTTGCACAAAGGCCGGACGCTGATGGAAGCAGGACGGCAACAGGAAGTAAAGCTTATGGAACCCATGGTTTGGTTCAATGGAAAGATTGTGCCTGCGGCGGCGGCCGCCGTGCCGGTCATGGATCAGGGCGTGCAGTACGGTTTCGGCTTTTTTGAAACCATCCGCGTGGATCGGGGCGTCGCGCCCCTGCTGGGAGATCACCGGGTGCGGTTTGAGGCCACCTGGCGGGCCCTGATGCCCGCCGCGCCGCCTGATCTAAGCTGGGAAGCAATTATTGCTCAAGTGGTGAGCGCCAATGGACTGCAACATCAGTGCGCGGCGGTAAAGATCATGGCCACGCGCGGCAGCCGCACCCAGCCCCCGTGGGATCACACTTTGGTTGTAACCGCACGACCCTATACCCACCGTTTGTCGGGCGAGCCCGCTGCCGGACTGCGTTTGGGGATCTACCCTGAAGCGCGCCAGACGCCCCTGGCGGGCCACAAGACTTTAAACTATCTTTACTACCTGCTGGCCGGCCAATGGGCCCAGCGGGAGGGGTATGACGAGGCCCTGATTCTCAATCCGGACGACACGGTCTCCGAGACCAATACCGCCAATCTGTTGGTCATTAACGGCTACGAGGTCGTGCGACCGGCGTCCAAGGCCGTGCTGCCCGGCGTGATGGCCAGCTCCCTGAGCCGCAAGCTGCAGGAGTGGGGGTATTCGATAGTAGAGCGTCCGGTGCGGGTCGAAGAACTTCTATCCGCCGAACAAGTGCTGGTGGCCAATGCTTTGATGGGCGCCGTGCCTGTAATCCAAATCCATGATAGGCAGAGGCCGCCGGGCAATGATCTTTGGCGACGCTTCAACGATACTGTGATTCTGGGGTGGCAGGATTGGAATTAGGCCAACCATTTTGGGTTCCTTTTCGACTCAAAATTTGAGGCGATTATATCCCATAATCGACTCAACCGAAAATGGTTGGCGGCGGTTAGCGCCGGTTGGGCGCACGACATGAAGGGGGCCAATAGCCAAATGTGCTGATATGAATACCACTATTTCACTGGTGGTGTTCATTCAAATCATCTGAAACAGCATATTGTTTGTATTCTTCCCGGCAAGGGGAAAATACTTCGATTGCGATTGAGTCTTCAATTATCTCTGCTTTGTGTTTCGCATTGGATGGTATGCACCAACTATCTCCCGGATTAATAATTTGTGATTTTGATTCAATGGTGAGCTTTATTTTCCCTTTGATCAGGTATCCTGTTTGCTCATGCCTATGGTGATGCTCCGGTAACAGCGAATCTTTTGACAGCACAAATTCCGTCATCAAGGTGTCTTCGCCATAAGCCAGAGTCTTGATTTTTATTCCGCATAAAATTTCAGTGTATCCGCGATTGGATTTTTTGCCAAACATAATTACTCCTTGCCCTGAAAGATAATAACACAGTGTGTCAGGAGCGGTATGCTCCTCGCCGCCCTCTGGACACACACGTTATGCAATTACCACCATTTTTTCAGAGTATCGATCCATAATAAAGACTCAGGGATACTCCAATTTGTGGGATTGAATGGCTTCCTCTTCGACGAAACAAAGTCTTCAACTAGATGCAAAACTTGCTTTTCTCTTTTCGGATACCGCACTTCCTTTATTGTTTTAGAAGTTCTGTGGTATCCACCATAATCGGCACCATCATAATGCTCATCATGCCAATACGTTCCTTCGAGACTTTCCCCAATATCATCATAAAAATCATCTACCCAATTTCCGTGTTCAACGTAACATTCATAAGGCTCCATATGTATAGGGCAAACTAACGCCTCTTCTTGCCAAAAATAGAGCTTTCCAAAATACATGGCATGAAGATATTTTTGCCATTCCTTTGGTCTATGGATTAGTTTTTTCCCATTTCCCTCTTTATTGTTTGCTACGAGCATTAATGCTTTCCTCGTTCCCACGCTCTGCGTGGGAATGGTTTTCATCTGTCCAAAATGTTCCCACGCAGAGCGCGGGAACAAGGAAAGTTTGATCTCTGGTAAGCAGATTTATCATTCCATTTATCTTTCAATGGTCAATATTAATATTCGCTGGACGTGCGCATGTTCTTATTAAGGATCAATCTGGCCCGATAAAACGGGTGCAGATCCTGGCTGTAGCACGTTAAAAGCTTCCGCGCAGGTCGTACTCGTACTCGTACGCGTACTCGAAAAATATGAGGAAATTATTCGAGTACGAGTACGCGTACGAGTACGATAAAGAGAGGTTCATTGGTTTTCATGCAGTATTCGTGACTCACATTCCACTAAAACAGATGCAGCTGCTTGCGATATACTTCCGTCACCACCTTGGGATCATCGGTGATGATGACGTACTCTTCGATCCAGGCGGGGGCGCGCTGGTGGCGCACCATATCGGCGAGCTGCTGGCGCATGCCGCACCAGAAGTCGCGCTGGCCTTCGGTGTCGAAGAGGATGATGGGCACGCGCTCCATGATGGAGAGTTTCATGTTGCACAAGGTGATGCCCAGCTCTTCCAGCGAACCCAGCCCGCCGACGTTGAAGATGGGAAAAGAAGCAATCTCGAACCACTTCTGCCGGCTGTGGCGGCAGGTGGCTTGGAACACCTGGCAAAAGTCCACGTTGGTGGTCATGGCCTGGTCGGTGATGTCCAGATAGTTGGCGCCGGAAAGAATGCCGCGCTGGCGGGCCATGGTGTTGGCTACTTCCATTACGCCGCTGCCGCCGCCGGTCACAATGCCGATGTTGTGGCCCCAAAAGGCCACCAGGGCATCCATCAGCCCGCCCAGGCGATTCGCGCCCGTCTTGGACAGGGGCAGGTTGGAGCCGTAAAATGCGAAGAGCATGGATTTGTGAAAATCGGCCAGGCGCTCAATGGCCACGAAGTAGCCTTTGCCGTCGCGCATGGTGTGCACCATCAGGCGCTGGTTCAAGCTGCACATCCAATATACATCCACGCCGAAAGCATGATACTCCTGCAGGCGCGAATGGTCTTCCTGGGAGAGAAAAGGGCCGTGTTCGCAGGAGGCCTCATAGAAGTAAATGGCCCGGATCTTGTTCTGGGCCACCAGGTTCATGATGTCCAGGTGCTCCATCAGGTTGGGGAAGTACTTCATGGCCAGAATCATTTGTCCCTGCTCGTCATCGGTCTTGATATGGGCCGTGGCGTATTCATGGGGGCAGTGGCTGCGCCAGGAGAACTCCATGCGGGCCACGGCGCATTGGGCTTTGGAAATTTCACATGCTCGCTCCGGTCCGTTGGTGAGGATCTGGGCGGACTTGATCTCCTGGGCCGTGTCGATGACCGCCACGGAGCGGTCGATGAAGTGGCAGGTGCGCCGGCGTTTGCCGTTGAGCCTTTTTTGCAGGGATTTAAGGTCCGTTCCGCTCATGCGGCCCAGGTTGAGGCCGGTTTTGCGCCGTTCGGTGGTGCGGGAGCGCGGCGCGCCGTAGACCCGGGCGCTGATGAGCGGGTTGATGATGGTGTGACGCGTGCCGTTGATGATCTCCAGATAGATGCGGATGCCGCGGGTCTTGATGGGGTCGAGCACCGTGGCCGGCAGGTTGCGCCCCAGGGAAAATCCGCTTTGCAGCACCACGTAATGTTCGTTGAGATACATGGAGCAGGTGGTGATGACCCCTTCGCCCGGCGGGATGATCAGATGGGGCACGCCGGCCGGAATTTGATAGCGGTTGAGCATCTCCCGGCCGTCTTCGCACAGCAGAATGCGGCCAAAGGTCTCTTCGCTGATTTTTTCCCGCAAATGGCACACCACCCGGTGGGGGGCGATGACGATGCTGCCGTCGCTGGAGATGGCCGTGGAGGCCGGCAGCTTCAGGTCGGCGCGTTCGATGGCGGCCATCACCTCTTCGGAGGAGAGCAGGGCTTCGGGATCGCAAAAGACCATGCGCCCGACGGGCAGGCCTTCGTCAAAAAAGGGGCGCAATTGATCGAGGCTCGGGTAGCCGGGGATCATGGCCGAGGTGGCGGTCAGGGTGACGATCAGCATATCGCCGTTCAATTGATCGATGGATGGCGGCTCGCAGGTGATCTGAATTCCTAACCGCGCGATGCGGGAGCGCTCGCTGAACATGATGTGCTCGGGCTGGCTCTTGAGGCGCTCGATCATGTGGTGGGACAATCCGAACGCGCTTTGAAAGGTGATCTTGTTGCCGCTGTGGTTGAGCACCTTTATAATCAGGCCATCATCGGATTGCAGCATGCCGCGATAGGAACGGGTGTCTCTTAAAACCTTGGCCATCTATTTTTTCTCCCATGGTTAATGAACGGATCGTTTTGGTATCACCAGGCTGGGGGCCGCAAATTGTCACCCTTTGCCATTTTACTGACAGCAGTTCCGGGCGCCTGCGGTTCGACACAGTGGATGTCCTGCTTATTTTTCATTTGCACCCGGTACCCCAAAGCCATTAAACTCATTCCATATCCAGTGCAGTTGAAGGATGATGTGTCGGGGAATTCCTTTTGGATTTGGGCGCAGGGCCTTTGAACTCATCAAACAGGTGCCAATGCCCAAGGGTGTCGCGGGGCCACACCGTATTGCTCTCAAAGGGTGCTTGCTTGAGGCCGCCCGGGATCAGTATGCTGGAATCCGCTTCTGATTTCAACACTTTGTTAAAGGCATGGTTATTGCTAAGTTCTTGGTGACCGATCAATTCTAACCTTAGATGATGAGGCCAAAATGAAGTGCCCAAAATGCGGCTATGTCCGTCAAAACAGAGACAATGTGTTTGCTCCGCCAACGGAATGCCCGGCCTGCGGCGTGGTGTACGCCAAGCACCTGACCACGACTACCGAGTCCATGCCCGTGGAGGGTTTGACCGGGACCAAGAAAAGCAGTCCGGTGCATGAGGAAACCCTGAAACAAGCCCGGGAACGGGTGGAGCGGCGCTTGCGCAAGAAGTTCTATCCCGTTGAAAAAGACGAGCTGCGTGAACAGACCTTGCAGCGGGCCAAGATGTTTGTGACCGAGGGGATCAAAAAGCGCCGTGAAGAGGCGCAGCTCGGCAAAGGGACGGATCAGGCGGAGGCGCAGGCCGCGCCTCAAGAGGCTCAACAGGAGCTCCTGCCCGAGGCCGTGGATGAGGCCGCGCCGGCATCGAGCAACCTGGCGGCCGAACTCGAACGCATGTTTGAAGCCGAACCCGAAGCTGAATCTTCAGCGGCGGCCAAGGATGAAATGGACGTGATCCATACCGATGCCCCGCAAACCGATGCCCCGGTCGTTTTGTCCCTGGATCAAGAAAATATCGAAGAGGCCCAGGCCCCTGCTCCCGTGGAGCCGGCCGAGGCGGCGGTGAGCGAGGCCGAGCCCGAACCGGCCTTCCAGATGGGGGCCGAGGAGGCTCCTCCGGTCTCGGAGGCGGAGCCTGTTTCGGTTGAAGCAGCGGCCGAAGCTGAGCCAGCATCCAGCGAGACCCCCTCTTCGGTTTACTCCGCCGCAACCATTGCGGCCATCTCCGCCTCCAATCAACAGGCCGCGCGAAGCGCCGGCAGCAGTCTGATGCGTCTGCTGCCGCTGGCCGCCTGGCTGATCCTGGTGGCCGGCGTGGTGGGAGCCATTCTCTCCTGGACCACCCTTAACGATGTCCAAGCCGGCATCAGCAGCGCGGATACGACCATGGCCAACCGTCTGCCCGTGGCCTTGTTGCTGGGCTTTGCCTATTTGGCCACGGGCGTGCTGGGATTTGCATTCTTCTGGGTCAGCGCCATGATCAACACCCAGATCAAGGAGATCCGGTTGCTGTTGTTGCAGAGCGCGAGCCAGGAGTCTGATGAGGCAGAGGGGGGAGTAGAATAGGCTGAAGAAAAAAACTGAAGGCTGAAGGGAAGAGATTGTTTTGTTCAGCCGGTGACGATAGTTTGGAAGAATAGATGGGCGGGCTTAGGTCCGCCCTTTGTTTTTCTCTACTGTCTTTTCATTCTTCTTCTTTTCCGCCAGCGTGCCTCGTACCACCGTCTTTCCGCCATAACGCCGTGCAATGACATCCATGGCGCGTCCCACCTTTTCCCAGTGTTCGTTGCGCCGGCCCTCATCCGCCTCGAACAGCTCCTGCTGGACCGGCGTGTCCTCGGAAAGCAAATTGCCGGCGGCCACGCCGATGAGCCGCACCGGCTGGCTCATGGCAAAGGCGTTGAGCAGCTCCACGGCTGTCTTATAGATCGCGTCCGCGGACTGTACCGGTCGCTCCAGGGTCTGGCTGCGGGTGTGGCGCTTGAAATCGGCGGTGCGCACCTTCAGTGTGATGGTGCGGGACCGCACCTGGTGGCGCCGCAGATCCCTGGCCACACTTTCGGCCTGGGACAACAGGTGGGTAACAAGCTGGGCCCGGTCACGGGTATCGCGATCCAGGGTGATCTCACTGCTCATGGATTTGGGCTCGCTTTCAGGGACCACCGGGGAGTCGTCATGACCGTCGGCCAGTTCCATCAGCCGGTGGCCGAACTTGCCCAGGCGGCCGACGATCTGCCTTTCCGAATATTGCCTGACCTGCCCCAGGGTCTGGATGCCCATGGCGGCCAGGGCCTTCTGGGCCTGGGCCCCAACACCAGGTACCTTGGCCACGGGCAGGGTTTCGATAAAGGCCGTCACCTGATCGGGCCGGATTTCAGTCAGGCCGTCGGGTTTGTTGAAATCCGAAGCGATTTTGGCCAAAAACTTGTTGGGCGCGATGCCCACCGAGCAGGTCAAGCGGGTCTGGGATTTGATTTTGTCCTTCATGGCCTGGGCCAGCTCGCGGGTCGCGCCATGCAAACGCCGGCAGCCGGTGATATCCACATAGGCCTCGTCGATGGAGATGGGTTCCACCAAGGGCGAAAAGGTCCTCAGAATGGCCATGATCTGGTCGGAGATTTCGGCGTAGCGGCCATGGCGCGGCGGCACGATGACCAGATGGGGACAGCGCTGTTTGGCCTGGAAGATCGGCATGGCCGAATGGATACCGAATTTGCGGGCCTCATAACTGGCGGCCGCCACCACGCCTCGGTGCGCACCTCCCACCACCAGACATTGGCCTTTGAGTTCCGGCCGGTCCAGCTGCTCCACGGAGGCAAAAAATGCATCCATGTCCAAATGAATGATGGTTGGGCTTGTCATTTATTACAATTTTGTTATAGTGCGCGCCGTTGTCGCCAAAAATGTTTTCACTGAGTACACACAGCCGTAATTACGATGACGTATTGTTTCACCACAAGCTCAAGGGACAAAGGCACAAAGGGGCAAAGGGGCAAAGGCACAAAGGGACAAAGGGACTAAGGGACTAAGGGACAAAGGGACTAAGGGGCTAAGGGACAAAATAGAAGCGATTTTTCATGGCATGTTGCAATCAGAAATATCATCGAATCCAGAACCTCGGCCACCCGAAAACTAAAAAGAGTGAATTGCATGATCTTTGCTTCTCCGTGCCTTTGCGTCTTCGCAACTCTGCCCCCTTTGCAACCTTGTGCCTTGTGGTAATAAATAGACTGACCAGCGATACATCACCGAATGAAGCCATAGAGCACTGAGGCTAATTGCATGAAACGCATCGAAGAGCTAACCCTATTCTATGAAATCAGCCAGGCGCTGAGCGAGTACCTGGATCTGAAAAAATCGTTATATAAAGTCCTGGATATCCTGTCCAGTTCCATGCAGATGGTGCGCGGCACGGTGTCGATTCTCGATCCCGTGACCAACGAAATCAATATTGAAGTGGCCCACAGCCTGTCGGCCAGCACCATCGAACGGGTCAAGTACAAGCTGGGCGAAGGCATCACCGGCCGGGTGATCCAAACGGGTAAGGCCATTACCATCCCCAAGATCAGCGAGGAGCCGCTGTTTCTGGATCGCACCGCCGTGCGCCGCAAGCGCACCGATTTTGAAGAGCTGTCCTTTATCTGCGTGCCCATTAAGAAAGGCAGTCAGGTCATCGGCGCCTTGAGCGTGGACCGGCTCTATGATGAAAGCTATTCACTGAAGGAAGGCCAGAAATGGCTTTCGGTGGTGGCCACCATGATCGCCCATCATGTGGTCAATCTGGAGATCATCCGGCGCGAGAAAGAGCAGCTCTACGCCGAAAACCAGCGGTTGCGCGACGAGCTGGAGAACAAGTATCGCATCACCAATATCGTGGGCAACAGCAACAAGATGCGCGAAGTATTTCAGATGATCTCCCAGGTCTGCAAAAGCAACGCCACGGTTCTGGTGCGCGGCGAAAGCGGCACGGGCAAGGAGCTGGTGGCCAACTCGGTGCACTACAACAGTCACCGGGCCAAGGGGCCTTTTATCAAGGTCAACTGCGCCGCCATCCCGGCCAATCTCATCGAAAGCGAACTCTTTGGTCATGAGAAGGGCGCCTTTACCGGCGCCATCAAGCAGAAGCTGGGCAAGTTCGAGCTGGCCAACAAGGGCACCATCTTCCTGGATGAGATCGGCTCCATCGGTCTGGATGTGCAGGGCAATCTGCTGCGCGTGCTGCAGGAAAAAGAGTTTGAGCGCGTGGGCGGTCAGAAGACCCTCAAGGCCGATGTGCGCGTCATCGCCGCCACTAACAAGAACCTGGAGCAGGCCGTGGAGGAAGGCACCTTTCGTGGCGATCTCTACTACCGTCTCAATGTCTTTCCCATCTACATGCCGCCCCTGCGCGAGCGCAAAGACGATATTCTACTGCTGGCCGATTACTTCCTTGAAAATTACAGCAAGGAGAATAACAAAGAGATCAAGCGCTTTTCCACGCCCGCCATCGACATGCTGATGGCCTATCACTGGCCGGGCAACGTGCGCGAACTGGAAAACTGCATTGAGCGCGCCGTGCTGCTGTGCGACGGCGGCGTCATCCACAGCTATCACCTGCCGCCCACCTTGCAAACCGGCCAGGAGAGCGGCACCCTGCCCGAACTCTCCTTAGACGATGCCGTGGCCAACCTGGAGCGGGAGATGATCATCGACAGTTTGAAGAATACGCGCGGCAATATCACCCTGGCGGCTCAGATCCTGAAAACCACGGTGCGCATCTTTGCTTACAAGGCCAAGCGGTATAATGTGGATTATCGGCAGTATCGGTGACGCTCTTTGGGGATCATTGATTTGCCACACGATGGTGGTATACATATAACATATCTATTGGAGACCTTGTTCAAATCAATTTGGAGGTGCCAGATGCTTATCACCTTGCCGTTAAAAGATATGTCAGTTGAAGAAAAAATTCAGACCATGGAAACACTCTGGGATGATCTGTGTAAAAACGCGGGGAGTTTGGAGTCCCCGCAATGGCACGGAGACATATTGCAGGAAAGAGAAAAGGCGATAAAGGATGGCACAGACGAATTCATTGATTGGGAGAGTGCCAAGAAGGGCATTAGGAATTCAGTGTCATGAAAATAAAAATTCTTAAATCCGCGAACCAAGACCTGGTTGACGGATTTTACTTTTATGAAAAGCAGGAGGAAGGTCTTGGTGAATATTTTTTACAAGCTATCTCAAAATAATCTTTTGGCCCAAACTCTTTGTTGGAGGCAAATTTTAAATCCTCGAAATACTTCAGTATGTCTGCGGTTTAAAATTTGCCTCCGCCGCGATTTTGGCCCAAAATCTTTATTTTGAGATAGCTTGTAGAATCATTATTTTCAGACGTTGAATCATTGAAAATTTGTGCCGGAATTCATTCTATGCATTACGAAAAATACCAACGATTACTTTCGAAGAGATTTCCATTTGCCATATACTATCGCGTTGAAAAAGATACTGCATTTGTTTATGCCGTTCTTGATTGTAGACGCAATCCAGCATGGATTAGAATAAAGTTAAGGGGATAATTGCTGATATCTTTATTTGCCGGCTATTTGGATTTAATGGCGCCAAAGGCGGCAAAACAAGTATTCTTATGTAGAAGTTCGACTTGCTCAAACCCCACCTTGCGCAGCAATTCCAGTTGGTAGGTCACCGGCCGCGGCGTATCTTCCTTGTCGATATAATCAAAGACTCTATTGCGATACGCCTCACGGCCCACTGAAAGAAGATAGTCGCCATATCGTTGCCACATCATGGCCTGTACCGCGGCGTGTTCATGGCTAACCAGATCGGTAATCCAGACGCTGCCGCCCGGCGCGGTCAAGTGGAAGATTTTAGCGAAGGTTGACTCCCAATCGCGGTCATCGCGCAAATGGTGCAATACCGCAGCGGCCAGAATCACATCATAGTATTCATCAGGAAAGGGCAACTCACGAATATCGCCTTGAAACAGGCGAATGCGGCCAGTGTTGACTTCCGCGACGCGCTCATGGGCCCGCTCCAGCATGGGACGGCTCAGATCCACCAGGTCGCAATCAAACGGGGAAGTGAATTGCGCCAGCTTGATGGTATTGTTGCCCGCGCCGCAGCCGATATCCAGTACGCGCTGAATTTTTGGGGTGGCCCGAAAGGCGGCTTGGGTGATCAGCTCCATGGCCAGCGGCGCGTCCATGGTGGCGGTTTGACCGGTTTCAAGATTGGAGAACCGTTCCACATCCTGGTCAAAGCGCGCCTGGATTTCGGCGACCGTGGACTTCTTCTCCAAAGGGGTGCTCATCCGGGTTTTCCGCACTCTTTGCAGCGGCCGTCGGGGCCGATGACGCCGATGCAGTTTTCATCCGGGCAGAGCTTGCGCTGGGACCATTCATCATCGGACACGTCGGCGGACGCATCCTTATTTTCGGGCTGGGAGGAATCGGGCTCTTCGTCAAGGGAAAACAGATCATCGTTGCCTTCGCCTTTGGGCAAGGGCTGGTCACCTGTATAAATCATGCCGCACTCTTTGCAGCGGCCGTCGGGTCCCACCGTGCCAATGCAGTTTCCGTCACTGCACAATACCCGGTTGTCCCACTCTTTATCCGACTCAGGGGTTTTATCTTCATCCGTCATGGGTATTGTAAGCCTCCTTTGTTGCAGAGTTTTCGGATATTATACCCGCTTGGCCGCGGGGTGTAAATGGCGGATAGTGAAGAATTCGGCAGTAATAAATTGAAAGGATTCCTCTGTGAGCCTTTGCGCTATAGTCGGCCGCTGCGTTAAAAAACAACTACTCTTTAGCGATCAACTGATCGATCTCATCCAGATGCATTTTGCGATGCACGCAGCGGTAAAGGCGCGAGCGCTCGCCCATGGCTTCAACCGCCGCGGCTTGCTCCGGCGTCAGGGATTCCAGATCTTTATCAACCTTCTCGGCCGCGGCTATGGCCAGACGGGCCGCTTCATGGGGCGCAATGGCCATGCACAGAGGCAGCAGGGCGTCGTTGATGGTGTCAAAATCGAATGGTTCGGGTGCCTTGTGGGTGGCCTTGATCTTCTGCAAGGCAATGAAGGAACGATGGTCCCAGAAGGCCAGGTGGGCCAGGGCCGCGGCCACGGTCCAGCCATAATCAAAAGTGCGGGTTAATTGGGCGTCGCTGAGGCGCCCCACCAGATCTTTCAGACGATTTCGCTCTTTCGTGTTTTCTACCACGAAGGGTGCAGTCATAGTTGCCTCCGTCTTTGATTTTTTTGATTCTCGCAAAGACGCAAAGGACGCCAAGAAACGATCATCTCTTGATAGTCTTTGCGATCTTGGCGTCTTTGCGAGAAAAATGTTGTTCGGATAGAATGATCTACTTGTCCTGATCCAAGCGTTCAATTACTTCACACAACAACCGCACGCCAAAGCCCGTGCCGCCGGGGCCGCAGTAGTCAGAGCCTTTTTTGGAAAAAGCCGGGCCGGCGATGTCGATGTGGGCCCAGGGGGTGCCGTTGACAAATTCGGAGAGAAAAAGCGCGGCCGCGATGGCGCCGCCATAGCGCGAGCTGGACATGTTGCTGATGTCGGCGATGTCGCTTTTAAGCAGCTCCATATAATCGTCCGGCATGGGCATGGGCCAGCAGCGCTCATGCACGGCCTGGCCGGCCTCCACGATGGTTTGCCGCAAGGCGTTGTCCGGAGAGAAAACGCCGGCCATTTTCTCTCCCAGGGCGATGACACAGGCGCCGGTCAAGGTGGCCAGATCGATCATCACATCGGGTTTGAAGCGCTTCTGGGCATAGGCCATGGCATCGATGAGGATCAGGCGGCCTTCGGCATCGGTGTTGCCGATCTCTACGGTTTTACCGGCCAGACTGGTGACCACGTCGCCGGGCCGGGTGGCTGAGCCGGAGATCATGTTCTCCACAATGGGGGTGATGCCGATGATGCGCTGCCGGGGTTTGAGCTTGGAAATGGCCAGGACGGCGCCGGCCACGGCCGCGGCGCCGGACATGTCGGCCTTCATGGTCTCCAGGCCGGCCGAGGGTTTGAGGTTGACGCCGCCGGTGTCAAAGGTAATGCCTTTGCCCACCAGCACCACGGTTTGGCGGGCATTGGCGGGGGCATAGATCATCTCCACCAGGCAGGGCGGATGGCTGCTGCCCGCGGCCACGGCCAGCAGGGCATTCATCTTCTGGCGCTTGAGCTGGGATTCGTCCAGCACCCGCACCGTCACGCCGCTGCCTTTAAAAGTTTCAACAAACTCTTTAGCCAGTTGCACGGGCAGTTTGTCATTGGAAGGAGTGCTCACCCATTCGCGCGCATGGAGAGCGCCCTGGCAGACCGCGTCGACAGGCGCCAGCAACGGCTTGAAGGTTTTGATCAGGGCAGGCGGCACCAGCAGGGAGATCTTCTTCAGCAGATGGTTCTTGGATTTTTCTTTATAGCGTTGGAAGCTGTGGTTGGCCAGCCGGGCGCCTTCCAGCAGCGTTTTGGCGCATGTCTGGGCGGGTACGGGAGATGTTTCGGCCAAGGGCACGGCCAGCACCAGGTCCGCGGCCTTGAGGGCCATGGCTTTCTTCACGGCCTGGCCGGCGAAGGCGCGCAGCGTTTCGGCATCGATTTTCTTGCGCGGTCCCACGCCAATGAAAATAGCCCGGTGCACCAGGGTCTGGGCCGGGTCATAGAGCACGAGCCTTTGTCCCTTCTCGCCGGAGAATTCTTCCATGGCTTTGGCTTTGGCGATCAGTTGGCGCACCTGGTCATCCAGGTGGATTTCGGCGTCCTCGCATACCGGTACGGCAAGGGTTTCAACTCGGGTGCGATCCAGCGCAACGGCAGTCAAATTGAGCATTCTTCTTCTCCTCACTCCCTCAAGCAACAAACCGCTTCCACGCAATAAAAAGCCACACCGCGCCGCCGGCGATCAGCGTGACCAGGATGGCCGCCGACCCCATGTCCTTGGCCTGGCCGGAGAGCGGATGATCTTCTAGGCCGATGCGGTCCACTACTGCTTCGATGGCGGAGTTGAGCAACTCCACGATGAGCATCAACAGGGCTGAAAAGATCAGCAGCGCGCGCTCAACCGCCGTGGTGCCCAGCCAGAAGGCCAGCGGCACCAAGATCGCCACCGCGACCACCTCCTGGCGGAAGGCGGCCTCATCCCGCCAGGCGGCTTTGAAACCATAGATGGAGAAACGCGTGGCATCGACCAGACGAATTAATCCCTTGCGGCTTCTTTTTCCCATAATCTCCCCTGGGTTAGTTGATTCGTTGATTCGTTAATTGGTTGATTCGGTTTCAAAGCGCGTATCTGCTCTCCATAGAGACAATCATGTTCTGCTCTTGAGGCTGCCCCTCACCCCAGCCCTCTCCCCAACGGGGACAGGAAGTGGTGCGGTCCGTCCGGTGTCTGAGAGCAGTGATAATTTCTTCCACCATCAATCTGGACGAGTTCGCAAAAAGTCCGTAAGGGCGTCATTCCCGTGAAGGCGGGAATCCAGAAGTAATTGAATTACTGGTTCCCCGCCTTCGCGGGGATGACGTTACAAACATCGAGCGACTTTTGCGGTGCCATCAATCTTCTTCCTTCCACCTTCAGCCTTCAGTCTTCAGTCTATTCACCTTTCTTTACCACTCGACCCCACCACCAATCAACGAATCAACCCATCAACCAATAAACGAATCAACCAGTCAACGAATTTTCCAAACCCGGCATCACTGGATCGCGCAAAATCAACTCAATGGCTCGCCGGGCCGTGTCGGCCATTTCGGGAAACACAGCGCGCAGCCCGGCCACATGGCGCAGGTTGTCAGCCGTGCGCAGCACCAGCATGGCCAGATCGCCCTCGGCCATCTGGCCAGCCTGATAAGTCTTCTCCCAGGGCCGGCCCAAGGCCCAGAGCCACACCGCCAGCATGGGGCGGAAGTAGATCATGCGCACCTCAAAACCCCGGGCCTCCATATGGCCCATCAGACCGAAGAGCCCGCGCAACAGGTGCTTTACCGCTTTGGTCAGCTCTTCGGGAAGGGTTTTTTTGTCCAGATGCTCGTCGGTCTCTTTGTCATTGACCAGCCCGGCCATGACGCCGGCCAGCAAGGCTGGATCGTTGCGGGGAAAGAGATCGGCGCGCAGCCCTTCGGCCACCAGCAGGGGTTGATCGATGCGCAGTTGGGAAGCCCACAGACCGTCTTCGGTGAGCCGTCCCTGATCATCGGCAAAACCGGTCTCTTCCAGAAACTCCAGGTGGCGCTGGAAAGCGTTCCACAGATGGGTGTGGGCGGCCTGTTCGTCGCCAAAGGCCGCACCGTGGCGCTGAAAGGCGGCCAGGGAGCGATGCAGCAGATTGTCCACTTCGGCCGGGGTGTGGGAGAGGAGCAGATTCAGCGCCATGGAGAAGTTGATGCGGATCTGGCTGTGCACGTCGGCGGCCGTGGCCTTGAGCAGCCGCGCCACCTGGCGTACATCCATGTATTTGCCGGGCACTACCAGGGCAAAGCCCACCTGGTCTTTGCCGCGCCGCCCGGCCCGGCCGGTCATCTGGTGCAGTTCGGTGGCATCCAGGGGCACGAAATCGCGGCCGTTGAAGCGGTCGGAATTTAGGAAGGCCACGGTGCGGGCCGGGAAATCCACGCCCGCGGCCACCGTGGAGGTGGCAAAGATGGCATCCAGCAACCCTTCGCTCATCAAGGATTCCAGGATCAGCTTCCAGGCCGGCAACTGGCCGCTGTGGTGGGAGCCCACCGCGAAATGCTCGGCCAGCCAGCGCTGGCGGTGACGCCGCACGTGGGGAAAGCGCTCGGTGAGTTCCTCCAGACGCGCGTTGAGCCGCTCGGCCTGCTCATCATCCTGGATGCGGTTTTCCAGACACAGTTGCAGGGCCTGGTCGCAATCGGCTCGCGATTTCAAGAAGAAGATGGCTGGCAACAGATTGTATTTGCGCAGCACGGCCAGGATCTGTCCAAAGGGCGGCAGTTTGCCCGGCGGCGCCAGCATGGGCGCATGGCGGGCCGTGATGAAATCGGCCACTTTTTTGTAGAGGCGGCTGCCGCCTTTTTCACCGGTCACCAGCAGCGGCAGCAACATGCCGCCAGGGTGCAACAGCATGGGATACAGAGGCACGGGCCGATGTGTTTCCTGGACCACCTCACAAGGCCGGCCCCGGATGGCCTCCAGCCAGAGGGCGATCTGCTGGGCATTGCCCACCGTGGCCGAGAGCATCAGCAGCGGGATGCGCTGGGGCAGGTAGATGATGGTCTCCTCCCACACCACGCCGCGCTCTTCGTCGCCCAGATAATGGGCCTCGTCCAGCACCACGAAATCGGTTTCCAGGGTTTTGCCGTGGTGCATGGCATCGTAGAGCTGATTGCGCAGGATTTCGGTGGTGCCCACGATGATGGGCGCATCCACATTCTCCTTGCGGTCGCCGGTGAGGATGCCGACCTTCTCCGGTCCGAAATGGGCTGAAAACTCCGCCATCTTGGCGTTGGTCAGGGCCTTGAGAGGAGAAGCATACCAGGCCCGGCCGCCTTGTTCAAAGATCCGGGCAATGGCTTGGACAGCGATCCAGGTTTTGCCGGCGCCAGTGGGCGCGGTGACCAGGCAGTCGGCCTGCCGCACCGCCTCCAGAGCCTGGAGCTGAAATGGATCGGGCACAATGGGCTTGGGCTCGGGAATGCCGATCTGGGTAAAGATCTGCTTGAGGCGTGAATCGGCGCCGGGGCGCAAGGCCACCTCGCGTGCTTTGCCGCGCGGTTGGCGTCGATTCCCGCGGGGTGCGCGGGCCGAATATCGGCGGTGGTTAGACATGGGTGGCGGGCGTTGTTCTCATAGAAATTCATTTGCTATACAGGCATTCAGGAGTCAGAATAAAAGATCTGCAACAGCAAACAGCATTTTCTGGCTCCTGAATTCTGACTTCTGAATACTTAAACCAGGCCTAATGCCCAGAACAATACAATTCTCGCACAAAGCTACAAAGCCACAAAGGTGAAGAGCTCCTTCATGGCTTCGTGGCTTTGTGTGAGAATTAATAATCAGAATTACAGTTTTTCTATCATCTCCTTGACTCGCGTCTTGGCAGGAGAATTGATCTCATATGGCGATTGGCCGTTAAGATCCGCCTCCACCAATTCATTGCCATAGGGCATGAAGCCCAGGATTTCAAAATCGCTGAGATGCCGGCGGATAAACTCTTCATCTTTGGGCGAGCGGATTTTGTTGCCCACCACGGCGATACGTTCCAGGCGGATCTCCTTGGCCAGCTTGCGGATGTGCTCGGCGGTATCAATGCTGCGGCGGCCCGGCTCCACCACCACGATGAGCTTGTCCACCGCGCTGGCCGTGGCCCGGCCCAGGTGCTCGATGCCGGCCTCCATGTCCATGACCACCACTTCATCCCGGGCCAGCACGATGTGCATCACCAGGCTCTTGAGCAGCGTGCTTTCCGGGCACAGGCAGCCGCCGCCGCCCTTTTTGACGCTGCCCAGGCGCATCAGCTTGATGTTGTCCTTCTTCACCGAGAGGGAGTCGGGCAGATCGTCCACCTGGGGGTTGAGCCGGAAAAAGCCGCCCACGGTGCCGGGCTGGGCGCCGGTGCGTTCAAAGATCATATCCTTCATCTCGGCGATGGGCGTGATCTGATCGGCGTTGGGTATGCCCAGGGCCGATGCCAGATTGGCGTCCGGGTCGGCATCGATGGCCAGCACCTTTTTGCCCATGTCGCTGAGGGTCCGTATCAATAAGGCCGAAAAGGTGGTCTTGCCCACCCCGCCTTTGCCGCTGACTGCTAATTTCATGGCGAATCCTTTCATCATGCAAAATGAAGCTTCAATATAACAAAGAATCGGCATTCAGCAAGGAAGCATACGCCAAAAACGCTGACAACCATGCCATTGAATTCCCGGCATCGTTAATAGATCAAATTTAAAGGTTGGTTATTGGTTGCCGGAAGTGCTTTTCAGGAATTCCAAGGCTTCAGCATCGGCCAGATCCTTGGTTCTGCCTGATGCCCGTTTGTTTTGAATCATATCTTCGAGGGAAGGGATGTGGACTTCGATTCCTTCTAAAATCATGGAGATGGATCGCTGATAGGTTTTTTCGAACTCAAGCCCTGTTGCTGTGGTGATGATATCAATACGCCTTGGGGCGACCCCGATTTGGAAAATAGTGCCATCTACCTGAAGGTCGTCTTTGGTCAGGTTGTGCAAAGGAGCGCCGAAACGCTTCAAAGCTCTTAAGACGGCATCGGCGTTGCGCGGTGACGGCATGACCCAAATGTCGATATCCATCGTAGCCCTTGGGTATCCGTGAGCCGCCAGCGCGTAAGCCCCGACCAAAAGGAATTTAACCTTTTCGTCGGACAAGGCTTGTAACATGTCTTTGTAATCTTCGTTCAGCATTGTGCTTGACGCTTAAAGATACGATTTCCTGGGTCAGTGGCCAAACAAGGCCGATACGCTCTTCAGGCTTACCTGGAACAAAGTCATCATTCCGATGATCGAGCATGCGGGAAAGGGTAGTCGCTTTTCTGTCCATAAATTGTAAAGTATCAGTTTCATCCTTTGAGATCAATATGATGGTTCTCATTCCAATTTTTGAACACGTCTTTCTTTCATAGCTACTCTACTCTATTCAAGCGGCCTACCAACCAGACAACAAGGTCTTGACTCAAAATAACGCCGTTAATATAACACTGTTATCCTTCGAAGGAGAAAATGGATGCCCAAAACTCCCATGACCGCGGAAGAGGTCGAACAAACCCGCCAGAAGATCCTCGATACCGCCCTGGCCATCATCATCGATGAGGGCTTTGTCAATCTGAGCGTGCGCAAAATCGCCGGCCGGCTGGGGATCACCGCCACCACGATCTATAACTATTACGCGGGTCGCGACGAACTCAACCTCATGATCCGGGTGCGGGGCTTTGAAAAGCTGCACGAGCTGCTGACCCGCCGCTCAGCGGATTGCGCTGATCTGGGAGAGCGCATCCAGGCCATGACCCGGGCCTATGTGGAGTTCGGCCGCGCCTTTCCCAGCTACTACGACATCATGTTCAACCTGCACACGCCCAAATACCTGGACTATGTGGGCAGCAACATCGAACCCCTGGCGTTGCATGAAAAGCAGAACGCCCTCAAATGCCTGGCTTTGTTTGTGGAGCCCATCTCCGCTTATCTGCCCACGGCCGGTCCGGACAAAGAGCAATTCGTGCTCTATCAGGTGGTGCGCTTCTGGTCTGATCTGCACGGCCTGGTGACGCTGTGCAACAGCCGGCTGTTTCATGAGGTCTTGGAGGATGTGGAGGCATTTGTGGAAAAACGGCTCAACGACCTGATCGGCCAGATCATGGCCATGAAACAGCACAGCGACCGGGGCGAGCCGTTGTATTGAAGTTGATTCGATATCATTTGATATCAAAGGGAAGAAATAGAGGGTTTTCGCTCACGCACTAGTCTCATGCAATTAATAAGGAGAGGTGTAGTATGCGCCCTTGGACGCTGAGCAACACGTTGACCCATCTTTTCCTGCGCTTCTTTGCCATGAACTTCAACCAGCGCAGGAAGCTCAACCAATATTTGAAATCCGAAGACGGCTGGCTGGATTTCACCTTCGGGGTGCGCACCGAAACCGGCAGCGTGGAGCAGGCCCTGATTTTCAAGGCCGGCCGGGTGCGGGTCTGTTCACCGATTCCCGACCCGCCGGATGCCATGCTGATCTTCAAGGATGAGCAGGCCTTGAAGGCGGCCGCCACGGAACCGCCCAACAAACTGATGATCGCCCTGATGCAAAACAAGATGGCCACCAGGGGCAATATCGGCTACCTGCAGCTCATCAACTTTTATCTCTCCTTGCTGTTGAAGCCCGTGCAGATCGCCAAGCTCAAAAAAGAGACCCGGGCCGAAGGACGGGCCTATGATGCTGAAAAGGCCACGCAGACCTCCATCGGCGGCCGACGGCTGCGCCAGCTCAAGCCGGCCGCCGTTGATACCGGCGTGCGGTTCCTCAAAGATCCTTACCTCTCCGATTTCGGGCTCGAAGATTTTCCGCGCCTGAAAGAATTTCTGGGCATTCATCTGAAAACCAAACCCGCCCTCTGCCCAGAGCGGCCGGAGATTTTGACGCGCTGGTTCAAACAAAACGGATTTGAAACCGATTCCAACGGCCGGCCGCATATCCCCGTGCTGCGCCAGGCCCAGGCGTTCAACTACCTCATGACCCATAAAAAGCCCCTGATCCGCTCCAAAGACTTGATCGCCGGCACCACGACCACCCAGGAGATCGGGGTGGTGCTCTACCCGGACGCCCACGGCACCATGATCTGGGGCGAGCTGCTGACCGCGCCCTACCGTCCGCTGAACCCTTACGAGGTCTCCCCGGAAACAGTGGAGGCCCTGCACCAGCGCATCTTTCCCTTCTGGCTCAAGCGCAACTTCCGGGAATGGGTGCGCGACCACAAGCACTACCCCATCTGCCAGGAGCTGGACGAGCGCTTCGCGGCCTGCTTTTTGTGGAAGACCGTGGCCCTGTCCCACACCATTCTCGATTATCCCAGAATCCTGGCCCAGGGCACCGGCGGCATCCGGGCCGACATCGCGCGCGAACTGGCGCACACACCGCCGTCCATGCAGGAAAAGCGCGACACATTGCAGGCCATGGCCATCTGCCTGGAGGGGATCGAAGCCTATGCCCGCAACCTGGCAGTGGAAGCCGACCGGCTGGCGGGCGTCGAAGCAGACACAGCGCGCCGAGCCGAGCTTGCGAAGCTGGCGCAGATCTGCCGCCGGGTGCCAGCCAATCCCTGCGCCACCTTGGACGAAGCGGTCAACGCCTTGTGGATCATCTGGATCGGCGTGCACATGGAGAACACCAACGCCGGCTTCTCCCTGGGCCGCCTGGACCAGTGGCTGCAGCCCTATTTCAAGGCGGATATGGAACGGCTGGAAAATGAGACGGCGCGCGCGGCCTACATCCGCCACGCCGTGGAACTGATCGGTTGTCTCTACATGCGCTGCACTGACCATCTGCCCCTGATCCCGGACATCGGCAACCATCTCTTCGGCGGCAGCTCTTCGGACCAGGCCATCACCCTGGGCGGCGTCACGCCCCAGGGCGAAGACGCGGTCAATGATATGACCTACATCTTCCTCAAGGTCACGGAGATGCTTGGCATCCGCGACCCCAACGTCAACGCCCGCTACCACAAGGAGAAGAACAGCCGCGCCTATCTGCGGCGGCTGTGTGAAGTCAATGTGAACACCCTGGCCACGCCCTCCATTCACAACGACGAGCGGGTCATGGCCTCGCTGGCCGATTTCAATTATCCGGCCGAGCACCTGCGCGACTGGTCAGCCACGGGCTGCGTGGAGCCGACCCTCTCGGGCCGCCATCTGGGCCACACCAACTGCATGATGTTCAACATGGTGGCGGCCCTGGAGATGGCCCTCAATAATGGTCGCCATCCCCTGATGCGCTGGCAGTTGGGCCCGGCCACGGGAGATATTGCGGCCGGTGCTTTCAAAGAGTTTGATGCGTTCTTCAATGCCTTCGCTGCCCAGTTGCAACTGCTGGCGGATCTGACCTGTGAATACAACAACTACCTGGGCGAGGCCCACCAAATGCTTCGGCCCACGCCCTACATTTCAGCTTTGATGCAAGGTCCCCTGAAGACGGGCAAGGACGTCACCCATGGCGGCGCGCTCTATAATTCTTCCGGCACCGCGTGTATCGGATTGGCTGACATTACCGACTCCCTCATGGCCATCAAGACCCTGGTGTTCGACCAGAAGAAAATCTCCTTTGCCGAACTCCTGGCGGCCGTGAACGCCAATTTCGCCGACCATGCGGCCCTGCTGGCCATGATCAAGACCAAGGTGCCCCTGTTCGGTTCCGGCGATGCGCAAGCCTTGGCCATGGCCAACCGGGTGTCCAAGCTGGCCCACGATCTCTTCTGGCAACACCTCAACTACCGGGGCGGCCGCTACACCACAGGCTTCTGGTCCATGTCCAACCACGTGGCCTTCGGCACCCTGACTGGCGCGCTGCCTTCGGGCCGCCTGGCCGGCAAGGCCTTTACGCCTGGTCTGACCCCCGAACCCCATGCGTCCAAGAACATCCTCTCCAACCTGCGCGACGTGGCGGCCCTCGACTTCGCCAACCTGAACAACAATATCGCCTTCAACGTCAAGGTGGTGCCGGCGCCGGGCGAAAGCCATCAGCAGACCGTGGATACCATCGCCTCTTACGCTCAGGCCTACTGCGACCTGGGCGGCATGCAGATGCAGCTCAACGTGGTGTCGTCCGACACCCTGCGCGCTGCCATGGAACACCCTGAAAACTACCAGAACCTGATGGTGCGCATCTCCGGCTATAACGCTTATTTCGTGACCTTGAACCGCAACATGCAGATTGAGTTGATCGAGCGCGCCCAATTCGGAGTGGGATGATGGCCAACGCTGCCCCCAAACTGCCGCTGATCCTGGAGATCAAAGGCAACAGCTTGGATGACGGGCCGGGCATCCGCTCGGTGGTCTTCTTCAAGGGCTGCCCCCTGGCCTGCGTCTGGTGTCACAACCCCGAAAGCCGCAGCCCGGCGGCGGAGATCGCCTTTGACTCTGATAGGTGCGTGGATTGCGGCGAGTGCCGCAAGATCTGCCCGGATGAAGCACTTTCCAAAAGTCATCGTGTTTATGTGGATCGCGGCAAGTGTCGTCTTTGCTTCGCCTGCACTGAGGTTTGCCCCTCGGGCGCTTTAGAACGGGTGGGAAAGCAGATGAGCGTGGAAGAAATTCTAACCCAAGTGCTGCCGGACAAGCCCTTCTTCGACACCTCGGGGGGCGGGCTCACCCTTTCCGGCGGCGAGCCCACGCTCTACATGGATTTTGTTTCCGACTTGCTTCGCATGGCCAAAGTCCATGGATTGCATACCCTGCTGGAAACTTGTGGGGGCTTTGAATTGCCGCGCTTCATGGAATTACTTTATCCATACTTGGATGCAATTTACTTCGACCTTAAGCTCATGGATCGCGCGGCGCATAAGAAGTACTGCGGCCTGAGCAACGAACGGATCATCGCTAATTTCAAGCAGCTAATAATTGCGACACATAGAGATGGAAAAATACTACTGCCGCGCACGCCCCTGGTGCCGGGCATCACCGACGGCGAAGAAAACCTGCGCGCCATGGCCGAATTTCTAAGCGGCCTGGGTGTAAAGCGGGCGGCCCTACTGGCCTACAACCCCCTCTGGCACGAAAAAAATCGGAAGCTGGGACATGAGACCCCTTATGCACATGATCCCGCCATGACTTCATTCGCGGATACCACCCGCCTAGAACGCTGCCGGGCCATTTACCGGGAAATGGGCATCGAACTGTCCGAATGACCCGATCATAAAAAAAATTTAGAAGGAAACTAGACATGAATAACGCAATGGCAGAAATGGCTCAACCGGTTCTGGTTACCGGCGCCACGGGATTTATCGGACGCTCGGTGGTAGAAAAACTTCTCGCGGCGGGCATCGCCGTCAAGGCATTGGTTCTACCCCATGAAGCAATGCCCCCGGCCTGGGGTGATAAAGTGGAGGTCGTGCGGGGCAGCATCACGGACCCGTCGGCCGTGGCCCGCGCGGCCCAGGGGGCGGCCGTCATCATCCATCTGGCCGCCGTGGTGGGCGATTGGGGCGACGAGCGCTTGTACCAGGCAGTTACCGTGGAGGGCAGCCGCCATGTTTTTGAACAGGCCCTGCAGACCGGAGCGCGGGTGGTGCTGGCCTCCAGCATCGTGGTCTACGGTGACAAGATCCGCCGCCAGGAATGCTTCGAGGACGCTGGTTACGGCAAAACCTTCGGGCCCTACGGTCGGGCCAAGCAGGCCCAGGAGAAAATGGCCTGGGAATACCATCAACGGGGCATGAAGCTTGTGGTGGTGCGACCGGCCAATGTTTATGGTCCGGGTTCCGGCCCCTGGCTGCGCGACGTGGTGGACGTTCTGAAGAGCGGTTCGCCTGGACTGGTGGCCGGCGGCGAGATGAACGCGGGGCTCGCCTTTGTAGATAATGTGGCCGATCTACTTCTGTTGGCCGCGTCCAAGGAAACGGCCCTGGGAAGAGTATACAACGCCTGCGATGATTTGCCGGTTACCTGGAAGAAGTACTTCGAAGACATCGCCACAATAGTTGACGCCAAACCGCCCAAATCCATTCCGTGGTTTCTGGCTGTATTGGCGGCATCGACCTGCGAAGTGCTCTGGAAGTTCTTCCATATTCAAAAACGCCCGCCCATCACGGCTGAAGCATTGAATTTAGTGGGCTCGGATAACCGTATTCCCATTGAGCGCGCCAAAAAGGAGTTGGGCTATGAACCCCGGGTCGCCTATGCCGAAGGGCTCCGGCGGATCAAGGAAGCCATGGCTCGAGGAGGGAGCTATGGGGCGTCCGCCCCCGCGCCAGCATTCGGCGGGAAGCTGGCGTTTATCACCGGCGGCTCCAGCGGCATCGGCCTGGCCACGGCCCAATTGCTGGCGCGGCAGGGGTGTGATCTGGTGCTCTTCGCTCGCGGCCAGGCTCGTTTGGAGGCGATCTGTGCGGCCTTGAGAACCCTGGCTGTTCTGCCAACCCAGCGCATCCACTCCTTTGTCATGGATGTGGCCGACAACGCCGATGTGCAGCAGAAAATCGGGCAGGCTGTCACACGCTGCGGCGCGCCCGATATCCTGATCAACAGCGCCGGCGTGGGCTCCGGCGATTACTTCGAAAACATCAGCTACGAGCAGTTCGATCAGGCCATGAAGACCAACGTCTACGGCACACGCAACACCGTCGGCGCCGTGCTGCCGTCCATGAAGGCCAAAGGCGCCGGGCGCATCGTCAACATCGCCTCGGTGGCCGGGTTGATCGGCATGTTCGGTTATACGGCCTACGGCACTACCAAATATGCCCTGGTGGGCTTCAGCGAATGTTTGCGCAGCGAACTCAATCGCCACCATATCCGCGTGACCCTGGTCTGTCCGCCCGAAGTGCGCACGCCCTTAATCGAGCAGGAAGCCAAAACTTTACCCCCGGAAGCCCGGCCCGTCAAAAGCATGGCCGGCCTGCTGGACCCTGATATTGTGGCCAGGGCCATTGTCAAAGCCTTGCGCCAGAAGAAGTTCCTGGTGATTCCCGGACTGGCGGCCAAATTTCTTTACTTCAACCATCGCCTCAGCAATGGGCTCTTGACCCGTTATCCATCGGACTTGATTGTCTCCCTGGCAGCTCATTTTGCGCGCAGGAAAGCAAAAGCCGAAGCCCGCCGTAATGAGCGTGTCGAGGGATCGTGATCGGATGGAGTTAGATTGCGGCGATGCCTGGAGGCCAAAAACAATCCGCGCCGGTTCATCCTTTCACGGAAGCAAAAGATTGATCAAGGCAAGGATCGCCGAGCGGAAGAATTCAATCACCGGGTTGAGCCAGCCCAGGTAGAGCAGGCCGATGATGATGAAAAACCCGTAGGGTTCGATGCGCAGCAGAAAGTTGCGCACATCGGGCGGGGCAAACCCCATGACGATTTTGGAGCCGTCCAGGGGCGGCAACGGAATGAGGTTGAAGGCCGCTAAAATGATGTTGATCTGGGCCATGTAGTAAAGCATCACCCCCGGAAGACTGCCAGGTGCGAACGACCCCAGGCGCTGCAAAAGGAAAGCGATGAACGCCAGCAGCATATTGGCGATAATGCCGGCCGCGGAGACCATGATCATGCCGGTGGCGCCGCCCTTGAGCCGGCTGAAATTCACAGGGACCGGCTTGGCCCAGCCGAAGCCGAACAGAAACAGCATGAGGGTGCCGATGGGATCGATGTGCTTGATGGGATTCAGGCTCAACCGGCCCAGCATCTTGGCGGTGGGGTCACCCAAACGGTAGGCCACCCAGCCGTGGGCCAGCTCATGGAAGATTATGGCATATAAAAGCGGCACGGCGATCAGTATGAATGCCACCGGGTTTTCAACAAGAAGTCTCAACATTCCCATGGGTTTCACCTATTCTTTGTCAAAGGTCATGTGAGTTTTCGTTCATGGCCGCGGTAATGCCCACCATGGAATTGCTGGTGGCCGTGGCTACTACTAGAAAACGCCGCCAATCCGTTATAAACAACGGGCATCGGCGCACATGGCCCGTCTCTTATTTTCAAACAATAGCATGGTTGCTTTTTAGTTCAAGTAGGCACCGACAGCATGCGATCCATTCGCAGTCCCACTGTCCCAGGACGCCATACATTTTTTCTCTACCCCGATTAAGGGCTGGACCCCATTTCCTCCTTTTGCGCCCAAGGCCATCATTATGCCCGGAACTGAAGCGTGATGGAGATCAAACCATTGTATTTTGAAGATCGGCCCTCCTTTCGCGGCCTCATGAGAAACTGGAACAGCCTGGCCCTTACAACGCGGCGCCTGCTGAGCGCCCGTTTCTGGCGCAGCATCAGCCAGGGCGCGTTGGTCGTGGATCTGGCGCTCTTTCTGCACGCCCTCGACTGGCGGGGGGCGGCCATCGGCCTGGTGCTGAGCGCGGCGGGCATCGCCGGGGCCGCATTGAACATCCTGGTCGGGGTGTTCAGCGACCGCTCCAGCCGCAAGCCCTTTCTCATCGCTTATGAAGTGTTATCCTGCGCCTGCGCCTTGCTGGCCATGCTTTCCAGCGATCCCGTCCTTCTATGCGTGGCGATCATCCTGGCCGGGTTCGGCCGGGGAGCCAATGGCGCCGCCGGTCCCTTTGCTCCCGCCGAGCAGGCCTGGCTGGCCGAAACCGTCGCACCCGAAAGGCGGGGTGTCGTTTACAGTCTCAACACCGCCATCGGCTTTTTTGGAATGACGCTGGGGGCGTTGGCGGCGGTCCTGCCCCGGCTTCTAAGGCCCTATTTGGGTCAAGCCGGAAGTTTCCGGCCACTCTTTGGGTTGGTCCTGCTGGGCAACGCCGTAAACCTGCTCCTGTTGGCAACGGCGCCCGAATTCCGGCCGCGCCAACCGGTGTGGCCCGCCACCGCCCCGTCGGTCGGCGCCCCGACGCGGGAAAGGCGTTTTCTGTGGCATCTGATGGGTCTGAACGCTTTCAACGGCCTGGCCATCGGTCTCACCGGCCCGCTCATTTCCTACTGGTTCGCCAGGCGCTTTTTGATAGGACCGTTGGTGATCGGCCCCATCCTGGCCCTATCCTTCCTGATAACCGGCCTGGCCGCTCTGATGGTAGGCCGGCTGACCCAACGGGCGGGACTGGTGCGCTCGGTGGTTTGGGGGCGAAGCGGCGGGCTGATTCTGCTGCTGATTCTGCCCTTCATGCCGGTTTATGGGCTCGCATCCCTGGTCTATATTCTGCGCACGGCCTTGAACCGGGGGACCACCGGCGCCAGGCAGGCTCTGGTGATATCGGCGGTCCGCGAAGAACGGCGAGGCTTCGCGGCGAGTCTGAATGCCCTTTCCATGCAACTACCCCAGTCCCTGGGTCCGGCCGCGGCCGGAGCGTTGATCGGCGCCGGCTGGTTTGTCATGCCCTTTCTGATCGCCGCTGGCCTGCAAGGCGTCTATGTTTTGCTTTACCAAAGGGTTTTCGCTCCCCTGGAAAGGGAGTGCGCTGATCTGTTGCGGATACGCACCGGCAGGGTTGCGCCAATGGCCGCGCAGGGAGTCGAAACGGTAAAGGATCACCGGGGCGCTGAAGAACCAGGGCAAAGGACGCAACGCGCCGATCGGATTTGAGTGGAAAATCGATTGCAATGGTGTATAAAAGCCCTTCTTCAACTGGCAACCCGATTCGACTGTCTTAAGGAGGCGCTGACATCGTGAAGTTGAGTGTCATTATTCCCTGTTACAACGAACTGAAAACGATTGGGTTAATCATTGATGCGGTTCGTAAAGCACCCTACGAACCCAAAGAAATCATCATTGTTGATGATTGTTCAAGGGATGGTACGCGGGATCTGTTGCAGGGAGATCTGCGGTCATCCGTCGATCACTTTTGCATGACATCAATAAGGGCAAAGGCGCTGCTTTGCGCACGGGTATCCAAGCGGCCACGGGGGACATTGTTCTGATCCAGGATGCTGACCTTGAGTATGATCCCAGCGAGTACCCAAACTTGCTGGCGCCGATTCTGCAAAACAAGGCAGACGTTGTGATCGGTTCACGCTTTATGGGCGGTCAACCCCACCGGGTGTTATATTTCTGGCATCGCATCGGCAACGGCCTGCTGACGCTGCTGTCCAACATGTTCACCAATCTCAATCTCACCGACATGGAAAGCTGCTACAAGGTTTTCCGGCGGGAAATCATCCAGCGAATTCGTATTGAGGAGGACCGCTTCGGTTTTGAACCGGAGATCATCGCCAAAATATCCAAACTGCGGTGCAGAATTTACGAGGTCGGCATTTCCTACTTCGGCCGCACTTATGAAGAAGGAAAGAAAATCGGTTGGAAAGATGGCTTGCGGGCTTTTTACTGCATTATAAAGTACAATTTTCTTGGCTAACCAGCAAAAGTAAAAAAATGTCACCAGCAGTGTAACAGCGGGCGCGAATCGGGTATGCTTCCCATCCGGAAATATTAGTTGGTGGAAAGAAAAAACAATGCAAAAGGGGTGCGCCCAGTTACCAGGAGCACCCCTAATTTTTTACTTATCTTCTTAATAATTATCCCGCGATGCGCAAGGCACACAAAAAGTCATGGTCTTCGGCGTCGCATTCAAAGTTGAGTTCTTGCACATCAATATGCTTTTCTTGCGGTTTCTCTTCTCTTGGTATCTCTTCTTTTGCCTTGAGGATTTCTACCGGGTTTTTCATATGCCACCTCCAAGGATCAAAGGATCATTCTCAATAAGTTGACAGAAAACTTAGGCACCAAATCATTGATGTCAAAACTGGCACCCGGCAATGGGCCTTTCAAGCCTGCATGGCGGGCGGGGACAGGGTGTGCCAGGTCTTGAATAATGCCCAGTAAATAGGCCAAAGAGGGCGGAGGATGGCAGCAATAAAGAAATGGGTCGGAAAAACGGCCCAAAGCAAAGGGCGACCATCGGTCTTGTGAAGGTGGGATAATCACGGTATGGATCGCTTTTTGAGTTCGCCTGTAATCAAGCACTGAAACGGAATCGGGTAGTATGTCCTATCGTCAAATTCTGCTCCTGTTGGCCCTATTGACCGCTTTTCCGCCGGTCTCCACGGATATGTATCTGCCGGCTCTGCCCATGCTGCAAGCGGCTTGGGGAACGGATCTGGCCACCATTAATTTAACCCTGGTGCTCTTTTTTGTTTTTTTCAGCATTTCGCTGCTGGCCTATGGCCCGGTGTCGGATAGTTATGGCCGCCGGCCCCTGCTGCTGTTCGGGATTGCCCTTTATGTCCTGGCCAGCTTCACCTGCGGCGCGGCCAGCGGCGTCAAAAGCCTGATCGGGTCGCGCATTTTACAGGCCATTGGCGCGGCCTCGGCTTCGGCCCTTTCGCTGGCCATTGCCAAGGATCTGTTTCAAGCCCGGGAACGGCAGCAGTTGCTGGCCCATGTGGGCGTGATCGTGGCCCTGGCGCCCATGTTGGCTCCGGTGGCAGGCAGCTGGGTGCTCAAGGGGTTGAGTTGGCGCTGGATATTCTTCATCCAGGCGGCCTGGGGAATTTGGGCCTGGTTTGGCGTGCTGCGCATGGCCGAACCTTTGCGGGAAAAAGTGCCGGCTGCCTTTTTTCAAATCGTGGGGCGTTACCTGAAACTCTTCCGAAACCGGCGCTTCATGATTCTCAATGCGTTGATGGCTTTAAGCACCGCGCCGGTATTTGCCTTCATCGCCGGTTCACCGGCCATCTACATTTCCCATTTTCACCTGGATGCCCAACAATTCGGCCTGTTTTTCGGCGGCAACGCCACCGGCATCATGATCGGCGCGTTCACCTGCAGCCGGTGGACCCGTCGCCGGGCGGGATGGCCCATGATGCTGGCCGGCTTTGGGGGCATTGCCCTTGGCGGCCTGAGCATGGGGATGATTGGTCCTAAAGGCCCTTTGCCCTTTGCGGTCTCCATGTTCCTGGTGACCTTCTGCATCGGTATGACCCGCCCCTTGAGCAACAACCTGGTGCTGGAACAGGTGAGCCAGGATGTCGGAACCGCTTCATCCCTGTTGATTTTTCTCTATTTTCTGGTCGGGGCCGGGGCCATGGCCATGATTTCATTGCCCTGGGCCGAGCGCATTGGCGTGATCGCTTGGCTGGCGGCGGGCAGCGGGCTGGTCATGCTTGGCGCATTGCTGTGGATCGCCGGCCGCTGGCAAGGGGCGCTGAAAGCAGTCCAATGAGCATTTGCGCACAGACCGGGTCGAGTGGGTAGGTTACGCGCGCAAGATCTGGATGAAATGGATTCAAAAGCCTTGACGCTCCAAGGGTGCAAGGGTAGAAGGAAGCCTTTGCCGGTGGATATCGGTGATGAAATGGTGACGGGTATCGGATGCTGCGAATTTGAGACGACCTTGATTTCAAGTATGGCACCGGAATTAAATCGACCAACTTCCCGTAAAAACGCCTGGCGTTTTGAAAGAACTCGGGAGCGGAATAGTAGTGAAAGCAGATGCAAAATATCGTACGACGCAAGGCCGGCGATTTTAAAGGCCCCAAACCCGAGATTCTGGCGCCGGCCGGCAATCGGGAAAGCTTTCTGGCGGCTTTGGCCGCCGGAGCCGATGCAGTCTATTGCGGCCTGAAGTCCTATTCAGCCCGCATGGCGGCCACCAATTTCCAACCCAAGGAATTGGCCGAGCTGGTGGATCTGGCCCACCGCCAAAACGCTAAAGTCTATTTGACGGTCAACACCCTGATCAAACCCAATGAGCTGTTGCCCCTGGGCCGGCAATTGGACTGGATTACCCAGCACGCCAAGCCCGATGCCCTCATCGTGCAGGATCTGGCGGTCATGGGCCTGGCCAAACAGGTAGGCTACAACGGCGAATTCCATCTCTCCACGCTGGCCAATGTCTCCCAGCCGGCGGCATTGCCCCATCTGGTCAAGACCCTGGGCGTGCAGCGCGTGGTGCTGCCCCGGGAACTCAACATTGAAGAGATCAAGCTGATGGCCGCAGCCTGTCCGCCCGAGCTGGGGCTGGAGCTTTTCGTGCATGGCGCGCTGTGCTACGGCGTGTCGGGGCGCTGCTACTGGAGCAGCTACATGGGCGGCAAAAGCGGCTTGCGGGGCCGCTGCGTGCAACCCTGCCGCCGCCGCTATACCCATGAGCGTGATGAAAAGCGCTTTTTCGCCTGCCAGGATCTGAGCCTGGATGTGCTGGTCAAGGTGCTGGCCGAGATTCCCCAGGTGCGGGCCTGGAAAATCGAAGGCCGTAAAAAAGGTCCCCATTATGTGTACTACACGGTGGCGGCGTATAAAATGTTGCGCGACGAAGGCCAGGATGCCCAGGCCAAGCGCTCGGCCGTAGGGCTGCTGGAACAATCCCTGGGCCGGCCAGGGACCCATTATCATTTTCTGCCCCAGCGGCCCCAGAACCCCATTGACACCAGCACCGATTCCGCCTCCGGTCTGTTAGTGGGAACCATACGCGGGGGGCGGGAAAAGCCATACATCGAACCGCGCCTCGATCTGTTTAGCGGTGACAAGTTGCGCATCGGTTACGAAGACGAAGAGGGGCACCAGACCCTGGATCTGAATCAGAGCGTGCCCAAGGGCGGCAAATACTTCTTCAAGACCGCCAAGGGCGGCGCGGCCGGCAAAAGTCTGCCGGTCTTTCTCATCGATCGGAGAGAATCTTATCTGGCGGATGAGATCCAGCGCCTGGAGCGCCAGATTCGTACGGTGGCCACCCCGCCCGAGGATCAATCGAGTTTTAACCTGCGTCTGGCGCCCGGCGGTCCCCGCAATCCCAATGTGCGCCTGATGCACGTGATGCGTCACGCCGGGGCGCGCATTCCCAAGACCAGCCTGGCCTTGTGGCTTACCGCCGATATCGTCCGCCGCCTGCCCGCCGGACAGGTGAGCACCACTTGGTGGTGGCTGCCGCCCGTGATCTGGCCTGGGGAGGAGGCCCTCTGGCAGCAGTTGATCAAGGATCTGCTGGCCAAGGAGGCCCAGCGCTTCGTGCTCAATGCGCCATGGCAAGTGGCTTTTTTTCATCGCAGCAGTGAGTTGAGTCTCTGGGCAGGCCCGTTTTGCAATATCGCCAACCCCCTGGCCGTGCGCGCGCTGAAACTGTTGGGCTTCCACGGCGCCATTGTCAGTCCGGAGCTGGGACGCCAGGATATGGAGAATTTGGCGGCCAAGAGCGTGCTGCCCCTGGGGGCGGTGGTTTCCGGCCAGTGGCCTTTTTGTGTGTCGCGGGTATTGGCTGAAGATCTCAAACCCGGTCAGACCTTTGTCAGTCCCAAGGGCGAAGAGGGCTGGGTGCAACGCTACGGCGAACTGTATTGGATTTTTCCCAACTGGCCCATCCAATTGCAATCGGCCCAGAACACTCTGACCAAAGCCGGCTATCGCCTCTTGGTCCATCTGGAAGAACCGATTCCCAAATCGGTCCAGATCAAAAAACGGCCCGGCAAATGGAATTGGGAGATTGGGTTGAAATAGCAATCGTTGGCCCGTGAGCCCGTCCGCCCGTTTACCCGTTCCAACAACACCGTTGCGCGGTAAAACGGGCCACGGGCCCACGGGCAAACGGGGTGATGGGCAAACGATTATCGCCGGCACTCTTGGCCGTTGATGGTTACCCGATCCATCTCAATGGTTTCGTTGGTCTGAATTTCCAGGGAAGACAAAGCGCAGCGTTGCAGGATCTCGAAGATGTTGGCATCTTTGGGGCCCTTGATCTGCGACTGCAGGTGCGGATGAAAGGCCAGCATCACGTCCGAGCGCAGCAGCCCTTCTTTTTCGATGTGTTTGCAGATGGCATCCTGCCAGAGTTTGGAGTAGACCAATTCGCCAAAAGCCGGATGATGGGGGCCGGCCACCAGGTCCGCGTCCGGCGATAGCTCGTCGGCGTCCTGCAACCCCATGCGGATCACGGGAATATCATTGAGGGCAAAGATTTGGTGCACCTCTGCGGCCAGGGCCACGGCCTCGTCCAATGCCAGGGGTTCATATTGCCCTTTGGCATACAGTTGCGCCAGCGCGCTGCCCCTGAGCACCACGGTGGGATAGATACGCGCAAAATGGGGCCCCAAACCCGCCAACTGCCGCGCCGTGGCCTTGGCCGCGGTCGGGCTGTCGCCGGGCAATCCCAGCATGACTTGGACCCCGATGGAATAGCTGCGGGATTTGAGCAGGGCCAGGGCCCGCAAGGTGTCTTGGACGTTGTGACCGCGCAGGCAGCGTTCGAGTACGGGATCGCTCATGGATTGAACCCCGATTTCAACGGTGGTCACGGGAAATTTATCCAGCAGGGCCAGGCGGGCTGAATCAATGGTGTCGGGCCGGGTGGAGAAGCGGATGCCGTGGGCCAGACCTTGGCGAACAAAATGGGTGGCCGTGGCCAACAGCAATTGGATCAGGCCGGTGGGCAAGCCCAGGAAACTGCCCCCATAAAATGAGATTTCAGTCCGCCGGCCGCTATCGCGGCGATGAGCCAGAAAATCATGAATGGTTTTTTGGACGTTTTTGAGGGAGGGCAGGGATTGGCGCTGGCCCGTAGTGCTATGTTGATTACAGAAAATGCAACGCTGGGGGCAACCGGCGTGGGGGATGAACACCGGAACAATAAATGGCTTGTCATGGGAGGCTGCTGGGTTCATCCACTATATCATTTCGGTGATAACGATGCGTCGGGAAGACTCATGGCCGTCAAGGCATTGCGCGCCGCATCCTGTTCAGCCAGCTTTTTGCTTTTGCCTTGGCCCTGGGCCTCGAGGTCACCAATGGTGACCACCACACAAAAGATTTTGTCGTGATCCGGCCCCTGCTCTTCGATCACCCGGTAGCGCGGCACTTCCCGGGAGCGGCCCTGGACCGCTTCCTGCAACCGGCTCTTAAAATCCTGAGCCGCGTTGAGGTCCTGCGCCCCCAAGATCAACTCCCTGAAATGATGATGAATGAAGGCAAAGGCCTCATCAAACCCGCCGTCGATGTAAATGGCGGCAATGACCGCCTCCATGGCATTGGCCAGGATGGAGTTTTTTTCATGGCCCCCGGTTTGGGATTCACCCTTGCCCAGCTGAATGTATTGGCCTAAAGCAAGGCCACGCGCCAAATTGGCCAGCTGGGTCTCATTGACCAGGTTGGCGCGGATACGGGAAAGGTCCCCTTCGCGCAACTGGGGATAGGCATCCATCAGGAGTCGGCCGATGGCCAGGTTCAACACCGCGTCGCCTAGAAATTCCAGACGTTCATTATCACGCAATTCGGCAGCGCCCTGCTCATTGACAAAGGAGCTGTGCCGCAAGGCCTCTTCCAACAAAGACGGATCTGAGAACCGGTACGCCATGGATTCTATGAGCGCTAAATGGCTGGTGGCTGATTCCATGGTAAGCTACTGCTTCGGGTTGGGCAAATGGGCGACCAGAGTTTCGTACACGGAAAAAGGCACCTTGAGATCACCCCGACCGGAGCCCATGCGGATGTCCGGTGTCAGAGTGCCGTGGAAATCGGTACCGCCCGTGACCAGCAAATTGAATTGGCGGGCCAGATCCGTGTAGAGTTTGACCCCTTCGGGCGTGTGGTGGGGATAAAATGCTTCGATCCCCATTAATCCCATGCCTTTTAAGGTCTTGACGAGCATGTGCAGCTGGGATGATCCGCCTGGCACCAAGTAGGGATGGGCCAGCACGGACACGCCCTTGGCCATGTGGATTAGATCCAGGGCGCGGCGGCAGGGAATCCGGTATTTGTCCACATAGGCTGGCTGGCCCTTGGCCAGGAACCGGTCAAAGGCATCGTTGACATCAGTGGCCACCCCTTTGTTGATCAACACCCGGGCCACATGGGGCCGTCCGGCACTGCCTTGGCCCACCTGCTCCAATACCTCTGGCATGGTGATGTCAATGCCGAGCCGATTGAGAAGTTCGACGATTCTGGGAATACGCATGTCGCGGGCGTGCTGCAGATCAGCCAGTGCCTGCTGTAGCGGTACAAAATTGAGATCTATGCCGTAGCCCAGGATGTGCAGGCTACCGCTCATGGAGAAGCCCTCTGGCGGCGCGGCGCTGATCTCAACGCCCGAGAGCAGGCGCAGGTGATCCGGAATCGCGCAGTTTTGGGCCTGGCGGCCCCCTTCTAAAGTGTCATGGTCGGTAATGGCAATGGCTTGCAACCCGAGTTGGGCAGCCATCGAAATCAGTTCGGATGGGGTGAAGGTGCCATCCGATGCCGTGGAGTGGATGTGGAGATCAATGCCCCCGTGTAAATTAGAGTCCAAGGGCTTTTTCAAAAGCCTCCTCTTTGGTTTTGCACTCAATGCATTGAGTGGTGACCGGACGGGCCTTGAGCCGTTCAATGGAGATCTCTTCGCCGCACGACTCACAAATGCCGAAAGTACCGTTATCGATCCGTTCCAACGCCTTTTTGATTTTTTTGATCAGCTTGTGTTCCCTATCCCGGATGCGGAGCAAGAAATTGCGGTCGGATTCCAGTGAGGCGCGGTCGGTGGGGTCGGGAAAGTTCTCTTTTTGCTCGGTCATTCCCGATACGGTGTTATCGGCCTGGTGCAGCAGCTCCCGGAGTTGTTCGTGCAGAAGATCCTCGAAAAACTTCAAATCTTTCTTTTTCATAGGCAACTCTCTTTGAGCAGGGATTAAGGGCCAATACAAAAAAAATTCAGTAACACAATCTTTTCCAGCATGTAAAGCAAATTGTTGATGGGGCCATAACGTCCTCCTGTCCCGGCGTTATGTAAACAATACAATAACATAAATATTATCGGAATGCCACTGAAGGTTGCTGTGTGCACGGGCATTTCACGTGGTTGGTCTGAACGCCCATTCGACATTGATTGCAGAGCAGCTAAAGAGAAATCACCTTGTCCGCCAGCTGCATGGCCGTGACGATGTCGAGCATGTTGGTGGTTTCGCCCACCTGCTTGCGCGCCAATAAATTGAAGTGGTTCAGACAGGTGCCGCACACCAGGATCTTCAGCCCCGCCTGCTCATAGCCCTGCAGGTCCGGCAAGACTTCCGAACCATCGATGGCGAGCTTGACGCCGTTGTTGACGAAAATCAGCCGCCACAGGTCGGGTCCCATCTCCTTGAGGGTGCGCAGGTAGTTGACCATCAGCTTCAACCCCAGCTCGTCATCGCCATAACCCATGCGGTCGGTGGCGCACAGGATGAGAATTTTCTGGCTCCCCGTCTCCGGCGCCGCGGCCGGTCGGCTCCGCTCGGCCGGGGCCGCCGCACAGCGTCCGATCACTAAAAAATCGGCGCCCTTTTGTTCCAGGGTGGTTTCAAATCCCTGGGACTCCAGAAAACGCTGCACATTCTGCTGGGCGGCGCTGTTGTCCACCACCACCTGCACCTGGCCTGGACTCTCTTCCCGCAGGGCGGCTTTGGTTTGAAGAACAGGCGCTGGACACGCCAATCCACGGGCATCAATTTCTTTCATAAGGGCTCTCCTATTTATTTCACCAGAATCTTTTCTTCGGGCGCTTCCATTACTTCTCCAATCAGCGCCGCATCCTCCAGGCCCTCGGATTTAAGAGCGCTTAATATTTCTTCGGCCTGGCCGGCGGCCACGCTAATTAGCAGGCCACCCGAGGTCTGAGGATCGAAGAAGATGTCCTGCAGCACCCGCGCCACCGACGCCTCAAAGGTGATCATGGCCTGCCGGAACTCTCTGTTTTTATAGGCGCCAGCCGGGATCAAACCCATGGCGGCATACTCCACGGACTCGGCGATGATCGGTATTTGGGTGGAAAAGAGCCGCACCCCCCGGCCCGATCCGGCCACCATCTCGGACAGGTGGCCCAGCAAACCGAACCCGGTGATATCGGTGCAGGCATGGACTTTGAAGCGTTGCATGACTTCGGCCGCCGTGCGGTTGAGCGCGGCCATCAGACGGGTCACCCGTTCGACCAGGGCCGCAGGCGCCATTTCGGCCTTGACGGCGGTATTGACGATGCCGCTACCCAGCGGTTTGGTCAGAATCAGCCGGTCGCCGGGTTGCAGATGCTTCTTGGTCAAAACCCGCGCTGGATGAATGACGCCGGTTATCGACAGACCGTATTTGAGCTCTTTGTCCTCGATGCTGTGGCCGCCGACCAACACGGCGTCGGCTTCGGTCAAGGCATCCAGCCCACCTTGAATGATCTGGCGCAGAACCGCCAAATCCATAGTTTGGGCAGGGAAAGCCACTATGTTCATGGCGGTTTTGGGAATGCCGCCCATGGCATAGACATCGCTCAACGCGTTGGCGGCGGCGATGCGGCCGAACCAATAGGGATCATCAACGATGGGAGTGAAAAAATCCACGGTCTGAATCAGCGCCAGATCATCGGTGATTTTATACACACCCGCGTCGTCGGCCCGATCCAAACCCACCAGCACATTCTCATCGGCAGGGATTATCAGGCCGCACAGCGCCTTGTCCAGGTCCCCCGGAGCCAGTTTGGAGGCTCAACCGGCGCCGCTGACCGTGGCAGTCAGGCGTATTTTCCTATCCTCGGGCATAACCTTATATGCTTTCAAACAGTGCTTCGACCCGCGTGCGCAGTTGACCGATATCGCCCTCCGAATAATCAATCTCCACCTTCAGAAACGGCAGCCCATGGGCCTCCTGAACATGTCGGCCCACCTTGTGCGATTCTATATTATAAGCATGGCAGGCCTGCAGCACCACGTCGATCACCGCGTCAGGCTTAAATCGATCGATCATGATCGACAAATCCGTCAGGCGCCGCTCGTTGGGGGTCATGCAGGCGCATGGGATTTTTAGATACCGCTCGGCCATGGCGCCGATGGGATCACCGCTGTTTTCCTGAAAGGTCCCGGCAAATGCCTTCATGCCGGTGCAGGCATCCGGCGCCACTACCGCCCCGCCGGCGGCCTCGATCACCTTGAAGATTTTCGTAGCATCACCGCCCACCGGACAGCCGGTGACCAGCACCCTGGGCGCGTCGGGCCGGCCGAAGTGCAAACCGTCCCGGACCCGCTTTTCCAGCCGCTCCAGCAGAGCTTCCAGCCTGGGTGCCATCTCTGCCCCGGTGGCGGGCAGGGCCAAAAACCCCACATCGTACATCTCGGACCAGTGCAGGGCCGAAGGCCGCAACGCGGCATAGTCAAAGATTTTCTGCATCAAGGCGTTCCTGCGGTTGGCGGCTTGCAGCGAGGCCTCGATTTTGTTTTCGTCCGCCTTTCGATCAAAAGTCTTCTCCAGAAATTCCTGCAGTCTCAGGATCATCTGCTTCCAGTTGGGCAGGGCCTCGCGCTGATCCGGCACCTGGGGCAGATCCATGACATGGGTGGGTTTGATGTCGGCGATCAGCTCGAACATCTTCTTCTTGCCATCACAGGTGGTCTCGGCGATGACCGCCTGGGACATGGCGTAAAAGGGGCAGGTGCCTTCGATGATGAACCCGAAACTCGATTTGATCAGTGGGCAGAGGTTGGCCGGCAGCACGGTTTCAGCCGCTGGGATGGGCACCTTGGAAAATGCGCACAGCACCGCGGGCACAAGACCCATGGCCTGAATCAGTTCGATGGGCGCATAGCCACAGTAAATCCCGACAATGGGATCGCCCTTGGCTTTGTGGGCCTGCATGTATTGCAATACCCGCTTGGCCGGCTCGCCGGCAAAGCCGTCATCCATCAGAGGCGGTATCGTCAACATTATTTTCTCCAATCTAATCGTTTGCGTGTGAACCCGTTGGCCCGTGCGCCCGTTAATACGTGAGAAAGAGCACAAACCGCGGTAGTCTGTGCTTTGGGCCAGATCGCGGGGAGCAATGGCCCAACGGGCGAACGGGCGAACGGGCAAACGGGCAAACGGGTAAACTCCGTTAGGCCGCCTCCAGCGCCAGCAATGCCGCACCCAAGGCGCCTGCAAACTGGGCCTGGGGCGCATATAGAATCCGGCGCCCCAGCTTTTGGGCCAGCAGGGCGCGCAGGCAGGCGTTGTTGGCCACACCGCCGGTAAAGACAATATCTCCCTCCGGCGCGACGCGCTGGAGCATGGCTGCCACCCGGCGCATGACGCTGGCGTGCACGCCCAGGGCGATCTCCCGGCGGTCCTGGCCTTTGGCGATGAGGGAGGTGACTTCGGATTCGGCGAAAACCGTGCACATGCTGGAAATGGTGGTTTCCTGTTCGGCCAGCAGGGCTTCGTTGCCGAACTGCTCGATGGCGTAGCCCAGCGTGCGGGCCATGATCTCCAGGAACTTGCCGGTGCCGGCAGCGCAACGGTCGTTCATTTCAAACTTCTTCACCTTGCCGTTGTCAGACAGCGCGATGGCCTTGCTGTCCTGGCCGCCGATGTCCAGCACATTGAGGGCTTCCGGAAAAAAGGCCCGCGCCCCCCGGGCGTGAGCCTTGATTTCGGTGACGGTCGGCGCCTCAAAGGCAATCTCGAACAGGTTACGCCCGTAACCGGTGGCCATGATGCCTTCATAGACCACCGCGCCGATCATCTGTTTGGCCTCAGCCATGGGATCGAAACCGGTATCAGCCTTGAGGGTATGTATCGCTTGCCCCGATTGATTCACCACTACCAGCTCGATGGTGCGCGAGCCGATGTCGATGCCGGCGAAACGATGAGCCATCTGAAACTTCCAATCTGCTGCTTGCACGAAAATAATATCAATTTTAACTCTCTCGCCAAGGCGCTAAGAGCGCAAAGATGGATTCACAAGGAGTGTGCTTCCTTGGCGAGCTTTGCGCCTTTGCAAGAGCATTTTCTTTATCCCTTAATCTGCTCGATGAACGCTTCAATGCGGGTCTTCAGCTGCCCCGCATCCTCCATGCTGTAGTCGGTCTCGATGCGCAGGCAGGGGATATTCTTCTTCTCCAGGGCCTTTTCCACCGGAATCGCTTCCATTAGATAGGGTTGGCAGAACTGCAAGCCGTAATGAATCACGCCGTCAGCTTTGTACTGGGCCGCCATCTGCTCGATGTGGGCCAGGCGATCCGGGTTGGGGGTGAAGATGGCGCAATCCACCTGAAAGTAACGATCCACGATGGCCTCCATCATAGTTTCAACCGTATTCCCTGTTTCGGCGGTCAGGTTGCGGGTGCCGCGCTCGCCCACGCACGACTCCTCGCCCACGATGACGGCCCCTGAAGTCTCGATGATAAAGGGCAGCTTCCAGTTGGGCACGGCCTGGGGGCAGCCGGAGATGAGCAGGCGCGGGGTTCTGGCGGGGAAGGCGCCTTTTTTCTCCTCGACTCGTTTTTCCAGTTCATCGCAGATTTTGTTGACCGAGGCGGTAAAGCGCGCCGGGTTGTCGTAGAAGAACACCTGGTTGGCCAAAAGCGCATCCAGGCCCGAGATGGGGGCGGGATCGGCCTGGCGCAGGGCCGACAGACGGTGAATGGCCTTGCGCTTGGCATTGACCGTCTGGATGGCGGCCTTCAATGAGTCGGCGGTGATGGCCTTGCCGGTGAGCTTTTCCACGGCCGCCTTGAACTGAAAATACTCCGCTTTCAACAGGGCCCGGCCGTTTTGCGTTTTGACCTGGGGCAGATCCATGACATAGAGATTGCTCACCAGTTGGCCCAGGGTTTCATAGGCTTTCTTCTTGCCGTCGCAGGTGTTTTCGCCCACGATCATGTCCGCGCTTTCCAGGTAGGGGCACACCTTGCCCAGCTTGAAGCCGAACGCGGATTTGATCAGGGCGCAGGTGTTGCGCGGCAGCAATTTTTCCACCTCTTCAATGGCAAAATCAGCGCCCGAGCACAATCCCACCAAGGTGGCGTTGGCGGCCAGCACGATCTCCTCGGGCACAAAGACGCAGTAGGCGCCGACGATCTTGCGGCCGGCGGCCTTTTCGTCGAGCAGCTCCTTGATGCGCAGGCCGTGGACCTCGCTCATGACAAAGTCAAAATAGGCCATGCCCTCGGGCCGCTCCTTTTGGCTCAGATAAATATCCTTGTAAGCGTTGCCCAGAACCCCCAGCAACATGTCATGGGCCTCGAGGTTCAAGCCCAAATTCTTCCACATCAAACGATAGTCTTCACTCATGTTGATTCTCCTTTTCTTCTCCTTTCAAAGTTAAATCCAAGTATCTCCCGGCACATGAAGGCAAGGTTGGAGAGGGTCGTTTTCAGAACACCCAAATCTTCCATGGAAGATGGATTTGAATCCATCACCAGTTGCCGATTGATGCGCCTGACCCCTTCGAATACAACGGAGAGCGCCATGGGAAAATTGAAGTCATCATCCATGGCGTCGCAAAATCGCTCCCATAAGTTGCCTTGGCGCATTCCGGTTTTTTTTGGCGCGGCGGCCGGCGCCGAAAACCGCGAAAAAAAGCGTTGCAGCCGGGCAAAGCTCCTGGCTGCCATGAGCATTGAATGGCGCGAGAACTCCATGGGGCGCCCATAGCGCTTTGAAAGTAAAAACAGCCGCACGATCTCCGGGGCGTAAGTATCCAGCAGTTCATTGAGCGTCGGACTGTTGGCCAACGACTTGGACATTTTCGCGCCATTGACATGGACCAGTCCGTTATGCACCCAATGATTGGCGGGGTTTTTCCCGGATATGCTTTCCGACTGGGCGATTTCATTTTCATGATGGGGGAAGATCAAATCCGACCCGCCGCCATGGATATCGAAAACTTCGCTCAGCAATCCGGTGCTCATGGCCGAGCACTCAATGTGCCAGCCAGGCCGGCCGGGCCCCCAGGGGCTGGGCCAGAAGGGCTCTTGCGATGGACTTGCCTTCCATAGGGCAAAATCAGCGGGATGCTTTTTATTCGGTTCAGGTGGGACGATGTTTTCTTCGGATAGTGTTGAAATGGCGCGACCCGATAATTTTCCGTAGCCGCCGAAGGATTTTACTGAAAAGTACACATTGCCGCCGGCTTGGTAAGCATGCCCGCCTTGGATCAACCTTGAAATCAAAGCATGCATGGGAAGAATAAAATCAGTGGCCCTGGGTTCAGCGTCGGGGCTCAGAACGTTCAGACGCGCCATGGCCCGATGATAGCGCTGGAGGAAATGAGCGCTTATATTTTGGAAATTCCGGTTTTGATCGCGCGCTTTTTCAATGATCTTATCATCGATATCCGTGACATTGCGCACATAGGTGACCGAGTATCCAGCGGCCGTCAGATAGCGCCGGATGACATCGTAGATTACCGCCGAGCGGGCGTGGCCCGGATGGGGTTCGTCATATACGGTAGGGCCGCACACATAAATACTCACCTTGCCTGGAACGATCGGGATGAAAGGCTTCTTGGCGCGGGTAAGGGTATCGAAGATGCGGATCGCCATCAAAAGCCGTCCTTTTTCAAGTAGTGCTTGTCTTCCTGGCGCACGGTGAAGCCGATTTGATTCAGATAGTCCAGCACATGAGCCCCACCCGTGCGTCCATATCCGAATAGTTTCTTGCAGTCGTACAGAGAGATAAATCCTCTGTCCATGATGGCCTGGCTCACCCTCTTTTTGATCTCCGCAAGCGCTTGCAGGGATAAGAAACGCCCGTCGTCCAGCCGTATCAGTCTTTTTTGGGAATACAAATAATTGAACAGCCGGACGGCTTTTGCCTGGCTGTATCGCGACGGGTGCTGCTTCCAAAAAAAGTTAGGATTGATGGGTGTCAGTCCCGAAGCATGCATATAGTCCAATACATGGGAAACCAGGGATTCTTGCCGCGCATCCAATGATGGCTCATTGCGGGTCAGGCGATAGCCGCCGTCCAGGCGGGCGATTACGCCGTTTTTGCACAGCGTCTCGGCGATGAAGTCAAGCAAGGCAGCATCAACACGGCAATCCAGGTGTTCGGCTACTTCGGACAGAGCGACATTTTTTTTCAGCGGGTCTTTTACGAATGCTTCCGCGATGACCGTCTTGAATTGCTTTTCAAGGGTAGACAGATGACTCTTTTTGATGGCGCCATGGCCTTTAAGATAGAGCAACTCCCCCTTTTGTACTTTGGAATTGATGGTTCGTTCGAACACCGCCGGCGGCCAGCCGGTCTTTTCGGCAAGTTTTTTTGCGGTGATCGGGCTGCCGCTGGTATGCTCAAATAAAGTCTCAACATATGCTTCGGCATCTGTTTTTTGAAGTGCCGTCAACAACGGAAGAACGGATTGGGTTTTAGCGATCCGGAATTTTTCGCGCGGGATCTCCAACACGAGGCCGCCCGCAATCACCGTGTTGATGTTCAGCAGGGATATCACAAACGCATCCTGGGGCTGGGCGGCCGTTGGTCTCAGCAATCGGATTTGAACCAGGCCGCAATCCCCCGGATCAAGGCGATCGCCGTTCATAAAAACAATCATGGCGGTGGTCATGGAGGTGCCCAGGTGGACTTTGACCTTCTGCCGGTTTTTGATCCCTTTTTTGGCCCCCGGCAAAACCCGGATTTGCGCATTGAGCAAATAGGTCGGCCTAATGGCCCCAGGCGCCGACAGGCTCATGCCGCGCAGCACTTGGCCCAAAGGGACCCGATGCAGATTGATGCCGACCCTTTGACCGGCCACGGCTTGGTCAACCGAGCAAGCGTGAATTTGCAGTGATCGCACGCGAATCTTGGTTTCAGCGGGCAGAAGTTCGATTTCGTCATTGCAGCAAATTTTCCCGGAAGATACGGTGCCGCTGACCACCGTACCGTGGCCGGCAATGCTTCTGACCTGGTCGATCCAGAGACGCAAGGGTCTATCGGTTTTTTTAACCGGCAGGCGGGCCAAGGCGCTATCGATTCCTTTTAGGATGTCCGCGCAAAGTTCCGGCTTGGTCGGCGTGAATTTGAAAATGGGGGCGTTGTGGAGAAGAGTACTGTTGAGCAGTTCGCTTACTTCCAGCTCGGCCAATTCAAGTGTTTCCTCATCCACCAGATCGATCTTGGTCAACACCACCATTGCCGCGGCTACCTTAAAGAATTTTAAAATTTCCAGGTGCTCCCTGGTTTGGGGCATGACGCCATCGTCCGCCGCGATCACCAGAATAGCCATGTCGATACCGTTCAAACCCCGGATGGTATTTTTCAGAAAATCAGTGTGGCCGGGCACATCGATCAGGGCCGCGCCGCGGCCATCGGGCAGCTTCAATTCGGCCACGCCGGCCTCGATGGAAAGCCCACGGGCTTTCTCTTCGGCCCGGCGGTCCGTATCAACACCGGTCAGGGTTCTGACCAGAGTGGTTTTGCCATGGTCCACATGACCGGCGACACCGATGGTATAGGCAGCATTCATCCAGTGCCCTCGCGAATAATGGAGGGGGCAAGGGGAATCGAACCTCCTCCTCGTTGCTTAGACGAGGCCGACGGTTTTGAAGACCGCGGGGTGCCCAGCACCATTGCCCCTAAAGAAGAATATGGCTTCAAGAGCGCTTATCATTGATGCGCCCGGTGACGATGACCAGCAGCAATAAAAGAATGATGGCTTTCTTCATAAGGCCTTCTCCTTGGATGTTTTCGCCAGCGGGGCAATCGCCACCGCGCACGCCTTGTATTCGGCGGTCATGGTGATGGTGTCGTAGGCCGTGTTGGTCAGCCAGTTGGCGCACGCCTGGCGGAAGTGAAAGGCCATCCAGACCATACCCTGGGGCACCTGGGCGGTGACGTTGGCCTTGACCTTTACTTCTCCGCGCCGGGAACTGACCCGGATGAACTCATTGTGAACGATACCCAACGCTTGGGCGTCGGCCGGCGAGATGTCGGCGGTCTCCTCCCCCAGCAGATCGTTCAAGCCTTCGCAACGGCCGGTCTGGGTGCGGGTATGGTAGTGATAGAGCCGCCGGCCGGTGCTGAGCACCAGGGGGTATTTAGCGTCGGGCACTTCGGCCGGCGGCGTCCATTCGCACGGTTTGAAGATGCCCAGGCCGCAGGTGAATCGGCCCTCCTTGTGCATGATGCAGGTACCGGGATGATCTTCTTCCGGACAGGGCCATTGCAGGCCGTCGCCCTCCAGGCGGTAGTATTTGATGCCGCTAAAAGGCGGCGCGAGCACCGAGACCTCGTTGTCCCAGATCTCCTGGGCGCTGTCGGCTGCCCACGCGTGGCCGAAACGCCGGGCGATCTGCTTGAAGATCCACCAGTTGGGCCTGGCCGCGCCCGGCGGTACGCTGGCCGCGCGCACCCGGCTGACGCGCCGCTCGCAGTTGGCGAACGTGCCGTCGTTTTCGCTCCAGGCCGCCGCCGGCAGCACCACATGGGCGAAGCGCGTGGTCTCGGTGGGGAAGATATCCTGGCACACGAGGAACTCGGCCGCGGCCAATTCGTGCTCCACCTTGCGGATATCCGGTTCCACGTTGGCCAGGTTTTCGCCGAAGATATAGAACCCCCGGATTTTGCGGCTCACCAGGCCTTCGAGCATCTGGGGAGTCAACAGGCCGTTGGCATAGGATAGGTTTTCCACGCCCCAGGCGCGTTCGAATTTCTCCCGAATGGCGGCATCGCTCACCTTTTGATAGCCGGGCAAGACATTGGGCAGGGCCCCCATATCGCAGGCCCCCTGGACGTTGTTCTGGCCGCGCAGCGGGTTGACCCCGCCGCATTCGATCCCCACGTTGCCCAGCAGCATTTGCAGGTTGGCGATGCTCATGACGTTGTGGGTGCCGCAGGTGTGCTCGGTGATGCCCAAGGTGTAGCACACCATCACGGGCTTGACCGAGGCCATGCGCCGGGCCACATCCCGGATCATGTCGGCCGGCACGCCGCAGATGTCGGCCGCGTATTCAGGGGTGTAGCGCGCCACCGTGGCCGCCAGCTTATCGAAATCCACGGTACAGGATTGAATGAACTTGCGGTCGTGCCACCCTTGGGCGATGATCTCCCGCATCAGGGCGTTGAGGAAAGCGACATCGCTGCCCACCCGGATGGGCACGTGCAGGTCGGCCATCTCGGCCAGTTTGTGGCGACGGGGGTCCACCACGATCAGCGGCGCTCCCTTGCGGACGGCATTTTTGACGAAGGTGGCCGCCACTGGATGGGCCTCGGTCATGTTGGAGCCGATGGCCACGATCATCTTGGCCCGGGCCAGTTCGTTGAGCGAATTGGTCATGGCCCCCGAGCCGAAGGTGGCCGCCAGGCCGGCCACGCTGGGCGCATGGCACGAACGGGCGCAATGGTCGATGTTGTTGGTCTTGAACACGGCCCGGAAGAGTTTCTGCATGTTGTAGGAGTCTTCGTTGATGCTGCGGGCGCAGCTCACGCCGGCCAGGGCGTCGGGCCCGCTCTCTTCGATGATCTGCTTGAACTTGTCGGCCACAAGGTCCAGGGCCTCGTCCCAGGAGGCTTCGCGGAAGCCGTTTTTCTCCCGGATCAAGGGGGTCTTCAGGCGCTCTGCGGAATAGATGAAGTCGTAGCCGAAGCGGCCCTTGACGCACAGCCGGCCCTGGTTGGGCTCGGCCCCCGCAACGCCGGTCACCTTGACGATGCGGCCGTCCTGAACGTGCAGCAACTGCTGGCAGCCCACCCCGCAATAGGGGCAGGTGGTGCGCACCGTGCTCTCTTTCCAGGGCCGCCATAGGTCACGCGCCTTCTTCTCCACCAGTGCCCCCACCGGGCAGGCCTGAACGCACTCGCCACAAAAGACGCAATCGGAATCCTTCAAGGGACGGTCCCCGGCGGCGACAATTTTCGCCCGCGCGCCGCGATAGCCGAACGCAATGGCGTTGTTGACCTGCACTTCATTGCACGCCTGCACGCAGCGGCCACAGAGAATGCAGCGCGAGAAATCGCGCAGGATCAGGGGATTGACCGTCTCCATGGGGTAGCGCGCCGGGGTGGGATTAAATTGTGGGGCCGACACTTGATAGCGATAGGCCAACTCCTGCAAGCGGCAGTCGCCCCACGCCGGGCACAGGTCCGCGCCGTTGTCTTCGCTTTGGACTTTGATTTGAAAGTCGGTCCATTGGCCGGCGTCGCCACCGCGCGCGGCGCAGTTATGGTTGCCCGAGCCGAGCATCAGTTGGATAATCTGTTTGCGCGCCGCCACCACGGCCGGCGATTCGGTGCGCACGCGCATGCCAGCCGTTGCCGGCGTGGCGCAGGCGGCCAGCAAGGTGCGCGCCCCCTCTACTTCGACCAGGCAGACGCGGCAAGCGCCCGTGGGCGTGGCTGCCTTAAGGTGGCACAGGGTGGGGATGTCGATAGCGTGGCGCTGGGCCACATCGAGGATGGTTTCGCCGCGGGTGAAGGAGAATTCGCGGCCGTTGATGACGAGCAATAAATGGGTTGTCATGGCGCCTCTGAGGAGTGTTTGCTTTTCTTTCGAAAAGAATAGCGATTGTTAGTGCATGACTGAAAACCAACTATTTTCTCAATTTCCGCGTTGGGGCGAAATTTTTATTCTCGAAATACTCCATGGATTGCTTCGGTTAAAATTTTGTTTCCGCCTTGAACTTGGAAAAGTAGGGGCTTTTAAGTCACGTACTGGTTACTATCGCCGCGAGCCGCTTGGCCCACACCTCTATCGCAACCAATAGGAGGCTAAACGCGAGCACATTCCCCCGATGAAGGAGCTCCTCGAAGAGCTTTCCTTGAGGACCAGTTCGGGCCGCTGTTCCAGAATCAAGCGCGCGGCCATTTCAGCGGTTTGGGCCGTCAGATCGGCGCACTGCCTGAATTGGGCTTTGGGATCGCCCTTGACCTTGTGGCTCAGTGTCCGGCAGCAGGTGGACCCATGCGCGGTCTTGAAGGCATCGTGCAATTGACGGCCCCACGCCCGCAGCCGGCGCCGGCGGCGAATAGGATGACGGCCGCCCAGTACAAGACCGCACATCATCACCGCGCCGCTCAATGCGCCGCACAGGCAGCCGCTTTCCCCCATGGCCGCGCAGAAAGGAGCCGAAAGGGCCAAGGCCTGGGTGGGGCTCAATCCGCCATCCAGACTATCGTTGAGCGCCACGACCACCGCTTCGGCGCACAGCAGGCCGTGTTTTTCGTAGAGGTCACGGGCGCGCTGGGCGATCCGAGCGGCCCGCGTATCCTCGGGGCAGGGTTGCCCTTGGATCGGACCAAGGGGCCGTGGATCGTCGTTGGCCGAAGAACAGGTCATTGCCAATCCCACCTCTCGATTCCTATGTGCAACACCCCTCCGATGATCCACATCCGCCGCAGCCGCCCTCCAGTTTCAGGGAAGAGGAGACCTTGAAGCCGTGGCCAGCGAAATCGACTTCAATGGGCTGGGCCTCGGTCAGAAATGCTTTTTCCACCACATATTGGATGCCGGCGAATTCAAAGGTGCGATCATCGGGTCGGACCATGTCCAGGGCCAGGGCAATCTGCCGGCCGCCGCAACCGCTGGTCAGGAAAATCCGGATGGGTTTGACTTCATTGACTTCGAAGTATTTGGCGATCTGTTCTTGGGCTTTTTCAGTTACGGTTAACATGGGTTTGCTCCTTGTAGAGGAACCGCCGTTGAATACGAATGAAAGCGGCCGAATATTTGCATCGCGCTCATTCGCGGGATTCGGTGGTTCCAAGATTTTAGGGTATGATCATGGTGATCCATCAAGTCTCGATCCCACGCGCCACGGCGTCCACCAAGCCGCAAAACACCTGGCGCAGCTCCTTTTCGGAAAGCGATGCCAGGGGGTCGAAATCTGCTTCGATCTCTGCTTCATGCCGAGTCGCGGGGCGATCGCTTTCAATCTCCTGGACCGGCAGCAATTCGCAACGCTCCTGAATCTGCTCCACGGTCAGTTCGCGGTTGTTTTCGATCCAACGGTGGCAGTCATCGTGGGTCCCCACGTAGAGAAGAAAAAGACGGCAGCCGTTTTTAAAAGTGACCAGACGGTAACCGCTGCCCAGGTCGTACTTCATCACGCCCTTGATGCGCAGTTCTCCGTGTTTGGTTACGGTGCCCACCCGGTCAGGGATGACTCCTTCGGATTTCAGGCGGCCGATGATCTCCTCGGCCCGCTCGGCCGCCAGGCAGGCCTTTTTCCCGGAACGGCGCAATGCGTCCAACCGTTTTTTGACCTTGGGGTCGATGTTGCATTGGAGCATGGTTGTCCTCTTTCGTTAGCCCGTTTGCCCGTCAAACACCGTAATTTAATCAATCAGATGTTTGATCCCGCTGCTCTTTAGCGGGGTTAGCCCGTCAAACACCATAATTTTATCAATCAGATGTTTGATCCCGCTGCTCTTTAGCGGGGTTGGCCCGTTGGCCCGTCCCAACTCCGTGAAAATTTCCTTGAAACGATAATTCCTTGTAATCACGCCAGCGTGAACTTAGGCCGCTTCGATCATGGCCATGATCTGGGCATCATTAAATCCCTGCAGCTGTAGCGCCCCGGACCGGCACGAGGCCACGCACAGGCCGCACCCCTTGCACAGGGCCGGATTGATTTCAGCCTTACCGGCCTGGGGTCCGTCGGTTTTCAAAGAGGGGGCATTGTACGGGCACAGGCTCACGCACACGCCGCAACCCGAGCACATGCGCACATCGGCCTGGGCCGTGGTGCCGCTGGTGCGGATGGTCTGCTGGGAGAGCAGGACCGTAGCGGCCGAAGCCGCGGCCTGGGCCTGGGCAATGGATTCGTCGATGGGCTTGGGATAGTGGGCCAGCCCGCAGAGGAACACACCGTCCGTGGCAAAGGCGCAAGGGTTGAGCTTGACGTGGGCTTCCACGAAGAAGCCGTCAGCATTCATGGGCACCTTAAAGAATTGGGCCAATTGCTCGTCCCGGTGGGGCACGATGGCCGAAGCCAGGGTGAGTAGATCGGCCGGAATCAGCAGCGGCCGCCTGAGCACATGGTCCATGATCGTGATCTCCAGGGCCTCGGAGGTGGCCTTGACCTGGGGCTTTTGCTCACAATCGTAACGGATGAAGACTACGCCCTTTTCACGTGCCCGGCGGTAGAGCCCTTCCCGTTCACCATAGGTGCGGATGTCGCGGTAAAGAACAAATACTTCCATTTCCGGGTTGAGTTCTTTCAAATGCAACGCTGCAAGCACTGAATGGGTGCAGCAGATGCGCGAGCAGTATGGCCGCTCGGGTTCGCGCGAGCCCACGCATTGAATAAAAACCGCGGTGCGGGTTTTGGCCAGTCCCGGATCGCCGGCTTTCAGGCGCCGGTCCAACTCCAGACCGGTGATAACCCGCTCATCCCGGCCGAAGAGATATTCCGTGGGCTGGGCCTCCTGGCCGCCGCTGGCGATGACCGCGACCCCGTGCTCGATGACGGTTTCGACTCCATTGGCGGCCACCGTGGACTTGAAGTTGCCCACGAAGCCCTCCACTTTGGTCAGCTTGGCATTGAGATACACGCGGATGCGCGCGTCCGCCTCAACTTCGGCGATCAGTCCGGCCAGGCGGGCTGCGATCGGGTCCCCTTTGGCGGTCTTAAACAAATGGCGGGCCTGACCGCCCAGTGTGCCCTCGCGTTCCACAATCACAGCCGGATATCCCTGGCGGGCCAGCGCCAGGGCCGCGGCCATGCCGGAGACTCCGCCGCCCACCACCATGGCGGCTTGGGAGATATTCAGCAGCTCTTCTCTCAGCGGGGAGAGCCGCAGCACCTTGGCCACGGCCATGCGCACCAGATCCTTGGCCTTGGCTGTGGCCAGTTCAGGCTGGTTCATGTGCACCCAGGAATCCTGGTTGCGGATATTGACAAACTCCAGCAGGTATTTGTTGATCCCGGCAACGGCCAGGGTTTCCTGGAAAAGCGGTTCGTGGGTCTTGGGCGAGCAGGCCGCCACCACGATCCGGTTCAGGTTCTCTTCCCGGATTTTGCTGCTGATGATGTTTTGAGTGTCCTGGGAGCAGGAGTACATATTGTCAGCCACATAGGCCACATTGGGCAGACTGCGGGCAAAGTCGCGCACCGCGGGCACATCCACCACGCCGCCGATGTTGATGCCGCAGTGGCAGACAAAGACCCCCACCCGGGGCGGCTCGCCGCGCACATCGCGTTCGGGGGGCACTTCAGCACGCACCGTCAGCGTATGGCGCCCGGCGGATAGATCGGCGCCGGCGCACAAGGCCGCGCTGCCGGCCTCGATGACCGACTGGGGGATGTCTTTGGGACCGGCAAAGGCGCCGCAGACATAGATGCCCTCCCGGGAGGTGGCCGTGGGCTTGAAATCGTCGATGCGGGCAAAACCGCCGGGACTCAGCTCCACGCCCAGGTTTGCGGCCCAACCGCGCAGGTCTGGTGGCGTTTCCAATCCCACCGAGAGGATCACCATGTCAAAGTCCTCCACCTGGACATGGCCCTGCTCGCTGAGATAGCGCAGCGACAGCAGACCGCTCTCCTGGTCGGGCACAACCGTGTGCACGCGGGTCCGCAGGAAGCGTACGCCGTGCTTGTGGCGCGCCTCGTTGTAGCAATCCTCGAAGCCTTTGCCGTGGGTGCGCATGTCCATGTAGAAGATGGTGCACTCCAGGGGGTGCTCCGAATGCTCCTTGGCGATGATCGCCTGCTTGATGGCGTACATGCAGCATACGGCCGAGCAGTAGAAGTTAGCGCAGCGATTCTGGTCGCGCGAACCCACACACTGCAACCAGGCAATGCGGTGCGGTTCACGTCGGTCCGAAGGGCGCATCAGATGGCCGCCGTAAGGGCCCGAGGCCGACAGAACGCGTTCGAATTCCAGGGAGGTCATCACATCCGGATGAAGGCCATAGGCAAGATGATTCAGCCCCGTCGGATCAAACGCCTTGTAGCCGGGCGCCAGAATCACCGCGCCCACCTGAAGTGTTTGCCGGGTCTCTTTTTCGTCCAGACGAATGGCGCCGGCCGGGCACACCTTGGCGCAGGCCCCGCATTTGCCCTTTTGCAGGTAGATGCACGCTTCTTCATCAATGACATATTTGAGCGGTACGGCTTGGGGGTAGAGCACATAGGCGGCCTTGCGCTTGATCAGGCCCTGGTTGTAAGTATCGGTCACCTTTTTGGGGCACTTCTCGGCACACAGGCCGCAGGCGATGCATTTGCCCAGATCCACATAGCGCGGCCGCCGGCGCACGCTGACCTTGAAATCGCCCTGGACTCCCTCGATGGCTTCGATATCGGTCATGGTGAGAATATCGATATTGGGATGGCGCCCCACCTCCACCAGCTTGGGGCTCATGATGCACATGGCGCAGTCGTTGGTGGGAAAGGTTTTATCCAGCATGGCCATGACCCCGCCGATGGCCGCTTTTTGCTCCACCATGAAGACTTTATAACCAGAGTTGGCCAGATCCAGGGCCGCCTGAATACCGGCGATGCCGCCGCCGGCGACGAGCACGGCCCCTGTGGGTTGGGTTTTCATGTATACTCCTTGGTTCGTTGATTCTTTAATTCGTTGATTGGTTGATTCGTTGATTGGGCAACGATTAGGGAAGCGGAGTATGCCAATATACCGTTAATAAAATCGGTCTCACGAGCGAGTGCTCCCTCTCCCCCGGGGGTGTACAGACCGGGGTGAGGGGGCTGCACCACCATTAAACGGAATATCGGATTTTTCTCCATCCCTTACGCCTCAACCAATAAACCACTGAACGATTTGACGAAATTAGCGGCTGGGCCGAGAGCCGTAATTGCTTCCGTCACCTGCTGGGCCGTGGCGGCGAATTTGGTGGATTCGGCCGAAGAGATCCAGGAGAACTGGATTCGGCCTGGCTCCAACCCCATATACTCCAGTAGATTTTTAAGCAGGGCGAACTTGCGCCGGGCGTAGAAATTGCCTTCGATGTAATGGCAGTCGCCTGGATGACAGCCCGACACCCAGATGCCGTCAGCGCCATTGCGCAGGGCGTTCAAGATGAATTTGGGGCTGATGCGGCCGCTGCACGGCACGCGGATTACGCGGATATTGGGCGGATATTGCAGGCGGCTCACGCCGGCCAGGTCGGCCGCGCCGTAGGTGCACCAGTTGCAGAAGAATGCGATGATTTTGGGTTGCCAGTCCATGGTTTTACTCCTGGGTTTGAGCGCTTATACGTATGTCCATAATGCTGCTTGTTTGGTTCAATACGCTAAGTTCAAAGTTTAAAGCAGAAAGTTTAAAGCAAATGAATTCTGCCGTTTTTAGATTGAAATCTATTCATTCGTCCATTGAATGGAGAGTATTCTTTTACTTAAAACTTTAACCTTTAAACTTAACACTGCTTTTCCATCGGCGTCGGGCCAAGCTCCCGGATGGCATCCGTCATCTCCTGGGCGATTTCGGCAAAGCGCGGGCCCATGGCCGAGCTCAGATTGAACATCTTCACCCGCTCAGGCTCCAGACCCGCTTCGGCCAAAGCCTTCTGGACCGCTTTGACTTTGCGCTTGGTCTTCAGATTGCCTTCCAGAAAGTGGCATTCACCTTCCAGGCAGCCGGCCACATAGACGCCGTCCGCGCCTTCTTCGATGGCCTTGAGCAGATGCAGCATGTCCACCCGGCCGGTGCACGGCACCTGGATGATTTTGACATTGGCCGGATAGTTTAGCCGCATGCTGCCGGCCAGATCACCGGCCGCATAGGCGCAGTACTTGCAGCAGAAAGCCAGGATCTGGGGCTCGAAAGCAATTTGAGTTTGCGGCTCCATTGATGTGCTCCTTGATGGTCGTTGATTCGTTGATTCGTTTATTGGTTGATTCGTTGAATGGCTGACGGGTTGGGCTCGGAAGGGTGAAGCATTTCACGAATCAACCAATCAACCATTCAACGAATTAACGCTCCCCAAAGGGGTCCGGAGTTCCCGGCTCACCCGGCAGCCATACTTCCTTCAGGTCGTCGCCCAAATACTCCCGCTCGTTTTCGGCCAGCACCCCCAAAGAGAGGGCGATGATGGTCCACAGGTGGGTGACGTGATATTTGCCGCCGAAGTGCTTGGCCAATTCGTGAATTTGGGCATGGCAATTATGGCAGGGAGTCAGGCAGTAGTCGGCGCCGGTGGTCATGATCTGGTCGAACTTGATCTTGCCGTATTTGAAACGGGCTTCGGTATAGCCCGATTGCAAATAGCCGCCACCCCCGCCGCAGCAGTAATTGTTGGACTTGTTGGGGAACATCTCCACGAAGTTTTCTTCACCCACGCAGGCCTTGACCACATAGCGCATCTTGTCAGCCTGTTCATCGCCGAAACTCTTGCGGATCTGGTTGCAGGGGTCCTGGACCGTGAATTTGATCTTCAGGTCTTTGTTCCAGTCGGAGCTGACCTTGAGTTTACCGGCCTTGATCCACTCGTAGTAGTAGGCCACCATGGGTGCGATCTCCAGCGGCGACTTGAGACCGAACTTCCGATTGCCCTGCCACACCGAAAAGGTGGAGTGGCCGCACTCGGTGTTCAGATAGACTTTGCAGCCCAGCTCTTCGGCCCGGTTCAAGGTGTTGCTGGCGATTTTCTTCCAGTTCTCATCGTCGGCCAGGAACATGCAGTAGTTTTCACCGCCCCAGGCCTGGTTGCTATAGGTCCAGTCCGCACCGGCCAGATGCAGGATCTTCCACAGCGGCACCAGCTCATCCGGCTCGGTGACCGGCTCGCGGGAGTTCTGGCTCAAGAAAAAGTGAGCGCCCTGTTTTTCCAGCGGCGCCTCGAGGTTCTCCCAACCGGGCTGGCTTTCGCGCACCTCGGCCACCACATCTTCCACCACGAAAGTAAAATCTTCCGGCGGTGTGCCCATGGCGCTGCCGCTCTCATTGCGCAGGGCCATATCGCAAGAGCCCAGGATGCCCTTGGGCCGCTCCTCCCTGGGCCACAGCTTGCGCGCTTCGTACACCAGGCCGGCGATGTTGATCTCCATGGGGCAGACATGCGTGCAGCGGGTGCACATGGAACACATCCACACCCAGGGATGTTTGGTGATCTCTTGGTCCATGCCCAGCATCACCATGCGCAGGAACTTGCGCGGGTCCATGTTCTCCAGGCCCGTGGCCGGACAGCCCGAGGCGCAGGCCCCGCAGGTCAGGCAGAGGTTGAGATTTTCCCCTTTGGGGATCAGGTGGCGGACTTTATCGAGAAATCGTTCGGTTTTGCCTTTTTTGAGGACAATGGCCTGGGTCATGAGCAGTTCTCCTTTTTACAGTGTAATAACGAGCTGCTCAAAACCGGGCTGGCAATAGATCAGAGGCCGCAACCTTCAGGTTGCGTTATGGGGAAGCATGGCCCGAGGGCGATGCTGGCTGAACTGAAAACGATTATTCAGTGGATGGGCACCGATCCCCGGACAATACCTGCGCACGCCGGCCCGGGCTGCGAGCAGCCGCTGGCTCAGGTAAATCCGATATGTCGGTGAACTTGGGGCATGGCTTATACTGCACTGCTGTATTTTATCGTTCAATGGACCAAGGGCGACATATAGATGGGCAGGTGTTGAAAGTCAAAGTGAAATGGTCGATGGCTTCCGTGATCTGCCATTGGAATTATTGATGGTTCAGCCGGCCATGGGTCAGTTCCATGACCTGATCGGCCACGCGACGCACCTGCTCCAGGTAGTGGGAGACCATGATCAGGGTGCAGGTGGATTTCAGGCGCGTCAGAAGTTCTTCGATAACCTCGGCGGCCCGGGCATCCAAAGAAGCCGTGGGTTCGTCCAGGAGAAGTACTTCGGGTTGGGCCATCAGGGCCCGGGCGATGCACAGGCGCTGCTGCTGGCCGCCGGAGAGGGTGCGGGCGTCGTGGTGGAGCCGGTCCTTGACCTCGTTCCAGAGAAAAGTCTGACTGAGCGCGGATTGCACCTTGGCCTCCACGGCATGCCAGTCTTTGGTCGCGCCGATCAACTTCAAGGGGAAGGCCACGTTTTTGTAGATGCTCATGGGCAGCGGATTGGGTTCCTGGAATACCATGCCTACCTTGCGCCGCAGCCGGTCCAACGGATGTAGGTCGCGGTAGATATCCACCATGTGCCCATCCAGGCGGATCTCTACCTTGCCTTGAATGCGACCGCCGCCGATCTCTTCCCACAAGCGGTTGAGGATCGTCAGCAGGGTGGATTTGCCCTGGCCGGAAGGGCCGATGATGGTCGTCAGGGCATGTTCGGAAAAGCTCGCGTTGATGCGGTCCAGAATCCGGCGCGGGCCGTAGTAAAAGGAGAGATCGGTCAACCGGATTTTGCAATCGGTGTTTGGGTTCATGAGATCACCAGCCCCGCACCCTTCGGGCCAACAGGTTTTTAAGAATCAGGCTGGTGGCCAACAGCACGGCGCACACCAGCAGCAGGATCAGGGCCGCGCCATATCCTTGCTGCAATTCCTGCGGGTCCCGGTACTGGGAGGAGATGTAGTAGATATAGAACGGCAGGGCCTCGAAGCTTCCCAACAGCGATTTGGGCAATCCGGCGCTGGCCACGGCGCCGGTGAGCATGATTACGGCCGTGTCCTCGGCGCAACGGCCGATGGAGAGCAGAACACCGCCGGCAATGCCATCCAGGGCCTTGGGCACCAGCACCCGGAAGATATTTTGCATCCGGGTGGCGCCCAGGGCCGGCGCGATGAGGCGGAGGGCGTTCGGCAGATTTTCCAGGGCCTCCTGGGTGCCGCGGATCAGATAGGGCAGGACCAGAAAGGCCAGGGCCAAGGCCGAGATCAACAACGAAGGATAAATGCGGGCGCTGAGGTAACGGTGCAAAAAGATGGTCAGGGAAAAGCCGAATAGCCCCACCACAATGGAGGGAACACCGGCCAGCACATCGAACAGCAGCGTTAGCCCGCGCTTGAGGCGGCCGTCGGCGCAATCGGCCAGGTAGATGCCCGCGCCGAGGCCAAAAGGCAGCGCCAGCCCCACGGCCGTGATTACCAGAAAAAAGGTCCCGCCTATGGCCGGCCACAGGCCGCCGGTCACCGGCGCCCACCGCCACAAGGCCTCCAGGGGCGGGGTGCGGCCGAAGATCAAGCGCCAATGGAGCACCGGTAGGCTTTTAATCAGCACAAAACCGACCACTGTCACAACGCTGCCGGTCAACAACAGGCTGCTGATCCAGCTCCAGGCGGTAATGGCCCGTTGGCCCGCGACTCTCATGGTATCTCCACGGGTTTGGCGGCCAGGCGGCGCATCACCGCCACGGCCAAGGTGGTCATCAAATAGAGAATCAGCGCGCAGATGAAAAGGGTACGAAACTCAGGGCTTTCAAAGTCGGCTGCAATGATCAGGGCGATGTGCGCCGTGAGGGTGCGCGTCGGGTCCAGGATCGATTGGGGCGTGGCCACGCTGTTGCCGGCCAGCATCAAGGCAATCAGGGTGTCGCCCATGGCCCGGCCCAGTCCCAGCACCACGCCGGCCAGCAGGGTGCGCCGGGCCTGGGGCAGCAGCACATAGATCAATTGCTGGACCGGCGTGGCGCCCAGGGCACACGCCGCCTGGCGGTGGCTTTGCGGCACCGCGGCCAGACCTTGAACAAAGAAAAGGATCATGGTGGGCGCAATCAACAGGCTGAGCATGAGACCGGCCGACAGAATCGACAACCCCGCGCCGTGGCCGGAGAGATTGCGCACCAGCGGCACCAGCAGAAAAATGCCCACGAAACCATAGACCACCGTGGGGATGCCGGTCATCAGCCGCACGAGATGATGGAGCGCGCGGCCCAGGCCTTTGGGCGCTGTGACCTGGATGAAAACGGCGCATCCCAGGCTGACCGGCACGGCCAGCGCCAATGCCAGTGAGGCAATGCAAAGCGTGCCCAGGATCATGGGCCGGATGCCGTACTGGTGGTGCATTGGCGACCACGGGCCGCAGAGGACCTGCATGAGATCGCCGTTTCCCAGGAGGGGCCAGCCCAGGACCGCCATGAAGAGAAAGATCAACACGGCCGCGGCGGCGCTGATCCAGGCCGCCGCGGCCAGCGCGCTTTGCATGCAACGTTCGCTGCGCATTTTTCTGGTGCCGCCATCAAAAGAAAATCTATTAGTTACTTCAGGACTCGGGGTGTTACTTCCGTCATGCCCGCGCAGGCGGGCATCCAGCGCGATAGCATTCAAGAAAACTGGATTCCCGCCTTCGCGGGAATGACGCACCTTTGCTTGAGAAACTCCCCGACCCCTCAGTTATTTGACCGGAATGAACCCCTGCTCGACGATCAGCGCTCGCCCTTGTGAGCTGAAGATAAAATCAATGAACTTCTTAGTCAGCCCTTGGGGTGCGCCTTTGGTGTTGCTGAAAAGACCCCGGGCGATTTTATACTTCCCGTCCTTCACATTCTCCAGGGTCGGGGCCACGCCGTCCAGGGCCACCGCCGCCACGCTATCGTCGATGTGACCCACCGACACATAGCCGATGGCATTGGGGTCCTGAGCCACGGCAGTCTTCATGGCACCGTTGGAGGCCACAAAAAGCGCCTTGGGGCTGATCTCGCCTTTGGCCAGGGCCTTTTCCCAGAATACTTCGCGGGTGCCGCTGGCCTCGTCGCGGGTATAGATATTGATGGCCTTATCCGGCCCGCCCAGTGCTTTCCAGTTGGTCATGGTTCCAGCATAGATGGCCTTGAGCTGTTCCGAGGTGAGGGCTTTGACCGGATTTTGGGGGTGCACCACCACCGCCACGCCGTCAATGGCCCACTGGTGCAGCACCAGGCCGTATTTCTGGATCTCTTCGTCCGTGGGTTTGCGGCCGGAGTTGCCGATATCCACCAATCCTTCGCCCACCTGCTTGATGCCCACGCCGCTGCCGCCGCCGGCAATGCTGATTTGGATTTTGGGATTGAGCTGCATGATGAGGTCGGCCGCCGCCTTCATGACCGGAATATGGGCCGTGCCGCCCGAAATCTTAATGGCGCCGCTTTCGTCGCGGAAGGGGTCCAGGTCGCCGGCCCAGGCCGCGGCCGCGCCGCAGGCGAACCATAGCAGAAGTATACTGATGCAAGTCCGTTTCATCTTCATGGAAAATTCCTTTCTCTGCCGGTAGTAAAGTCAATGGCTTTTCAAGGGTGCCCGTGCAGCTATCACACCCGGCACCCTTGTGGCCAATCGAAAAGCCCTATGGATTCTCAAGGAGTGGATTGAAAAATTTCATCCTTGGTGTAGACTTGGTAAACATGCTCCTTGAAGCGCGATTTGATGAAATCAGCCACCTCGGCCAGGGTGTGTTCGCCCAGTATCTGGCGATCGAGGTAGAGCATGTCATCGAAAGGCGCGCCGTCATTGGGATCGTTGAGAATTACATTTTCGCCGAACCTTTCTTCCACGGCATCGAAGAGATCGTAGGCATACAGAATACGGTCACCATAGGCGTTGTGGGCGCCGTGGTCCGCGGTCAAGACCAGGAGGTACTTGTCGGAACCGATCCGGCGATCCAGGAACTGCACGATCTTCTTCAGGCAGTAATCCACGGTGTAGAGATAGGCATAGAGTTCCGGGGAGTTGACGCCATACGCATGGCCGATGGTATCCAGGACCTTGAAGTTGTAGTAAATCAGGTCGGCGATGCGATCCTGGCCCACCCCCTCGCTCTCCATGGCGCGCAGCAGCATATCCGTATCCCACAGGGTGTAAAAGGGTGTTTTCAGGGTCTCATCGAAATACGCGTTGCCGGGGTAGCTGCCATCCCAGAGCTGTTTGGTGGAAGTCGGCGGGGTTTTGCCCGCGGTCACGATGGGATGGCTGAAAGTAAAGGTTGTGCCGTCGGGGAAAGCCCCCTGGGGGCCACGGATCACATTGTCGCGGCGCACGGCATAGGGGCCTTTGTCCACAATGACGGTTGATTCGGTCCATTGGGCGGTCTGGATGTCGATTCCGTAGTTGGCCGCCAGCCACTGATCGATGCGGATGGGGTTTTGAGAAGAATAGGTCAGGCTGGCCGGCAGATGGAAGTAGTCGCCATTGGTATAGGGCAGGCCTGTATCCTTGGACATTTTGAGAACGATGTCCTTGTCGCTGCGCGCGTCAAAGGCCGCGCCGTGACCGGCCATGCCCAGGGCCGCGCGGCCGTAGGCGCTCATGGAGATGATGATGGGTTTGTTGTCCAGGGCCAGGTCCATGACATCGGCCAGGGTGGGCACCAGCAGGTTGAACATATTCATGCTGTGGCGCGGCTCGTCATTGAAAGCCAGCGGAAAGGCATCGCCCACGCGCAGGTTGTTGTTAATGATGCCGTGGATTCCCGGAATGGCGCCGGTGCCGATGGTGGCATGGGACACCGCGGTGCGGGCTCCGGCGTAGCTGAGCCGGGCGTTGGCATAGCTGGCGCCATGCCGCATCAGCTCGGAACGCGCAAAGGCCAGGGCCGGACGGATTTGGGGATTGGTAAGGTAATCGGCCCGGCATTGGTCCATGACGAGCACCATGGCGGCCCTGGGCGCATTGCCGCAAGATCTCGGGCCATGGGGCAATAAAGCTTCGCGCAGCACGCGGCCGCTGACACTCCGGGGCGGGGCCTGTCCCAGGGCATAAGCCAATGTCGGCGAGATATCTTCCAGCGAGGGGCTGTTGGCAGACCGGGCGCCTTTGCGCACCCCGCTTCCATACAGGATCAGGGGAACGTGGGTGTCTTCGGGCCAGGGAAAACCATGGGAACAGGCAAAGGCAGTGTCCGGGTTGGTGCTGGTCAGAACATCCGGGTAATAGACAAGGTAGAGTTCCGGGCTGGCCTCGAACCCATTGGGTGCACAGTTGCGCTGGATCATGGGCAGCAGATCGGCCTCTTGGGCATTGTCGGCCAGGCCTGTCCCAGTAATCATATTCAGCAGGAGGATGGCGAGGGTGTTTACCACAATTCTTTGGATAGGCTTCATTGGTACTCCTTTCTTCGGTTCGTTAGAGTTGCACTGGACCTGCCGCCCCGGGCAGGTGTCGCACTTCCTCAGGCGAAACCTTTTGAAAAAAGGAGTGAAGACATGGAATAAGTGTCCGCAGGCTGAATTCCAGGTTCGTTGTATTGTAAGCGATAGCCGCTTAGCCCAGTTTGATACGGGCTGTCAAAGTGATAGGTTCGATGGCTTTAAGGTGGCTTCATTGGGAATATGAATGGGTGGTGTGTGATGTAAGGGGCCACAAAAGCCCGTCCGGTGCGCAAAGTTGCTAAAAGGGACCAATGCGGTGGGAGATTCGATAAAAAACGCCAGGGACTGCGGCCGGAAGACGCGGCCCTGGGAATCCTGGGCGGCTTAAGTTTCGGCGCCAAAGACCCGATAACTCTGGTAGAGCCTCCAAATATCGATGTTTAACAATCTCGTTGCGTTAGATTTAGAGGGGATGCTATGTTTTACGGAACCGATGAGGCCGTTTCAATCAAGGAGGCCTTTGAGATGCCACCAGCGGACAAGCTTAAAGAGAGCGTCGATTTTCTGGAAAAGATCAAAACCCTGCCGGTGCTGGAGGGCTTTGATGAGAATGACCTCAAGGAGCTGTTGCGGATCAGCAAGATCAGCCGCTATGCTCCGGGCGAGCTAATCGCCGATGAAAACGCTTCTTCTGGCTGGATCTACTATCTGATCGCCGGCCGGATCCGCATCGCTAAAAAGGGCGTTGAATCGGCGGTGTTGCGGCGCACCGGCGACGTGTTTGGTGACATGGGGCCCATGGGGGCCGGGGATCGGCTGGGGTCGGTGCATGCGTTGGATGAAACCACCTGCCTCAAGATCAACGTCTCAAAGGTGGACGGCCTGCCCAGTGAAAATCGCTTCGTGTTCCGTTATGCCGTTTTCCGCAGCATTGCCGAGGTGCTGGCCAAACGTCTGAGCATCACCACCGAAAAGTATCTCAAGGCCAAAGAGGAATTGGAACGGTTCCGAAATACAGATTAATCGATAGCCATCTCCAAAAAAGGGTTTTCAACTAAATCAGTGTTTTGGGATGGCTCGTAATTCAGCCTAATATCTTCTCCCTGATAATTTCCTTGAATTTTCATGATCCTGGCCGGCATTCAAAAAAATTCCCTGATCGATTACCCAGGCAAGGTGGCCTGCGTGGTGTTTGTGGCGGGCTGCAACTTTGCCTGTCCCTACTGCCACAATCCCGATTTGGCCTTAGGCCGCTACCCCGAACGCATCAGCGTTGACGAACTGATCCGATTTCTGCAGCCCCGCCGCCTGCTGCTCGATGGCGTGGTCATCACGGGCGGCGAACCGACGTTGACTCCTATGTTGGCGGAGCTGTGCCGCGCCATCCGTAACTTGGGTCTGGAGATTAAGCTGGATACCAACGGCAGCCGACCCGATGTGCTGGCCCAATTGATGGAAGAGCGGCTGGTGGACTACATCGCCATGGATCTGAAAACCGCCATTGAAGGGTATGCGCCGGTGCTGGTTGCTGATGCGGTCAAGCCGCTGATTGTCCAAAGCATCAAACTGATCAAGACTGGCCGCGTGGATTACGAGTTCCGGACCACCTGCGTACGCCCCTTTGTGGATGAGCAGCTCATCGTTCCAATGGCCCAGGCCATTGAAGGCGCCCGCCGCTATGTGTTGCAACCTTTCCGGAAGGCATTGCTGCTGCAGCCGGATTTTTTCGGACAAGCCAATCCAAGCATCCCGCCTCGCGAGTTGAAGCAGCTTCAAACCTTGGCCGCGCCCTGGGTGCAGCAGTGTTTGATCCGTAGCTGACTAATTCGGATGCGGATCATGACGCTTGCCAAGGGTCCCGCTGACCTGATAGGAAATTCAATTCGCTGCGAAGGAGGGGCACGAGCAGGATGAACGCCATCAAAATCGCCATCGTGGGCGTGGGCAACTGCGCCAGCGCGCTGGTCCAAGGGCTATATTACTACAAATCCCAACCCGCTGAAAAAGCCAGTGGGTTGATGCACTGGCAAGTCGGCGGTTACACGCCGGGGGATATTAAAGTGGTGGCGGCCTTTGATGTGGATCAGCGTAAGGTGGGCAAGGATTTGAGCGCAGCCATTTTCGCTGAACCCAATTGTACTGCTGTTTTTTGTAAGGACATCACCTCCACGGGCGTTACAGTTCAGATGGGCCGGGTGCTCGACGGCATTGCCGACCACATGGCTGAGTACGAGCCCCACCGCACCTTTGTGCGGGCCGGCCTGAGCGAGCCGGACCAGGCCCAGGTGGTTCAACTTCTTAAAGAGAGCCGGGCCGAAATCCTGCTCAACTACCTGCCGGTGGGATCGGAAGAGGCTTCGCGCTTTTACGCCGAATGCGCCCTGGAGGCCGGCCTGGCCCTGGTCAACAATATTCCGGTCTTTATCGCCAGCGACCCCCAGTGGGCCGCGCGTTTTGCCGCCAAGGGCATCCCCATCATCGGCGACGACATCAAGGCCCAGATCGGGGCCACCATCACCCACCGGGTTCTGACCGATCTGTTCAAAAAAAGAGGGGTCAGCCTGGATCGCACCTATCAGCTCAACACCGGCGGCAACACCGATTTTTTGAACATGCTCAACCGCAAGCGGCTTTCATCGAAGAAGAAATCCAAGACCGAAGCTGTGCAGTCCGTGGCGGCCCGGCGCTTAGATCAGGAGAACATCCACATCGGCCCCAGCGACTATGTGCCCTGGCAAAACGACAACAAGGTGTGCTTTATCCGCATGGAAGGGCGCCTGTTCGGCGATGTGCCCATGAATCTGGAGTTGCGGTTGTCGGTGGAAGATTCGCCCAATTCGGCCGCGGTGACCATCGACGCCATTCGCTGCGTCAAGCTGGCCCTGGATCGCGGCCTGGGCGGCGTCCTGGAAGGGCCATCGGCCTACTTTTGCAAGCATCCCCCCCGGCAATTTTCCGATGATGACGCCTATCGCCTGACCGAGGCTTTTATCCGGGGGCCAGCCTAACAACTCTCCATCGATTTGCTTTGCTTCTGGAAGAATAATGGGCGAGATGGAAATCCAAGCGGGTTGTAATTACAGCGGCCGCTTACCAATCGTATAAATCACATCCACCTTGTCTTTCTGATCGTCGGCCAGCTTCAGGGCCGCTGACTCGATGACCACGGAAACGGTCATCCGGCCGGTGGCATGCAGGGAGCTTAAATCGACTTTTTCAGTGTAAATGGTATCCGTGCGGCCAAGGACGCTCTGGGGGCCGGAGACGGTGATTTTGGCCGGCTCCACGGCCACGCTTTCCAGAATCAGGCCCTCGGGCAGCGCACCCACCCAATCCACTTGAACCGGGACTGCCTTTTTGGCGGGCACATCCAGGACCACCTTGATATCCGATGGCTCGATGCGGCTCAGGCGCAGTCCGGGTGGGAAAATCACATTGTCAGCTCCCAGGGAGAAGTGATTGGTGCCGTTGACCGCATTGCTCAAATCCAGTTTGGCCCTGACCTGGTCCGGCCGCAAAGAGCTGAGCAAGGCGCTGGAACCACTGAGATACAACCGCACGGTGTTGTCGGAGGTGGAGACAATCTGCATGCGCGAATCGCGGTTGAGATATTCCAGCGGCACTTCGATGCTGGTCATGGTTTCCATGCCTTTGGCGAAACTGAACCACACGCCACTCATGCACAGCAGGCATATCACGGCCGCGAAAAGCAATTCCCGGCGCTCGCGCCGGAAGCCATCGCTGGCGCGGGCCGCGGCGCCCCAATGATCCAGCAAGATGCGGCGCAGCGCGAGATTGTCTTCAATGGGGATCAGGTCATTGCCCTTGGCCGCGGTCACCTTTCGGCGCTCTTCCGATACCACGATCACCAGGGCATCGGTCTTTTCAGCCAAACCGGCCGCGGCCCGGTGCCGTGTCCCGTAGTACTGGGGCAAATCATCGCGCTGGCTTAAGGGCAGGATCACGCCCACACGGGCGATACGATTGCCCTGGAGAATGGCGGCGCCGTCGTGCACCGGGTTGCCATTCCAGAAGATGGAGATCAACATCTCCTTGGAGACTATGCCGTCCCAGGCCACCCCGCCCTGAACCGATTCATCCAAATCTTCCTTGCCCGGCAATACCAGCAGCGCGCCGATGCGGCCACGGGTCAGTTCATAGATGCCCTCCACGATGGCATCCACTGGAGTGCGCACCACCTTCTGGGGGAATTCCCACAACAGGGCACGCAAATTCTTGGCCTGCAAGACGTTGCGGATTTCATTGCGGAAGACAATCACAATGATCAGGGCCGCGACCGTGATGATACCCTGCAAGGCCCAACTGGTGACGATCAGGCCCACGGTCACGGCCACGCGCTGGAACATCCACAGCAGCGCCAGCCCTGCAATGACGCGAATCACATTGGTGCCACGAAACAGGACATAGAGCCGGAAGAGGATGTAACTGTTGAGAAGTACATCGGCGATGTCTTGCCATCGGATGGAGAGCAGAAAAGAGATTAAGGCTTTCATCAACTGCTGCTATAAGTATTTACCGGCGGCTGGAGTACCGCATAATTGCGGCGGGGCCGGCCACCGGCATGGGTTGAACTATGGGTTGGAAGCTTTTGCTTCCGCGGTCAGTTGGTCACGCTGAACCGTAATGTCTTGATCAGCTGACTTTGTGCGTCCCAGATCTCCACGCGCCACGGCCCCTTATCCGCCTCGCGAAGCTGGATGCTGCTGTAGGTGGACCAGGTGGGTGGTTTAATGGTTAAACGTTTGGAAGTGACCAATTCATCGCGGCGAAACCACTTGTGATCGATATAGGTGGTTTCCGTGATGCCATCAAAAGAGGTGAAACACGAAATTTTGCCTGTGTTGATGGAGAAGGCCGCCGCAATGAATTTTGGCTCGAACCCGTCGATGGTTTCACACATGACCGCCCGGATCAGTTTGAAGGGGTGACTGTCCGTGCTCGTGATGCCATCCTGGGCGTGGCTGAACACCGTGGCGGCCAACAGGCCGCTCATGATCGCTCCAATAATGATCGATCGCATCTTCATGAATTTCATTACTACCGCAAACAACTTTTTTTTCAAGGGCAAAGGTGCGTCGATTACAACCCTGATTTGATCACCAAATCGGTGATCGGCCCGCGGGAGCGATCCCCCTTGAGCACCAGATGGGCATAGATGCGGTTGCCCTTGAATTTTTTCACCAGCCAGTTCAGGCCGTTGTTCTCGGTGTTTAAATAGGGATGATCCACCTGGCGCGTGTCGCCCAGGCAAAAACATTTGACGCCCTCGCCCATGCGCGACAGCAAGGTGCGGCATTCGTTGCGCGACATGTTCTGGATTTCGTCGATGATCACCACGGCGTTCTCAATGTTCATGCCGCGCACATAGGTCAGGGGCAGCAGTTCCAGGCGCATGGGGTTGAGCTCGGGCGGGTTGTGCTCGGCATCGATGAACAGCCGGTTGGCGGGCCGCATTTGATGCAGCTTCAAAATCAGGTCCACCACATAGCGCGTATAGGGAGCCATCTTTTCTTCCACGGTGCCGGGCAGATAGCCCATCTTCTGGCCGATCTCGATCATGGGCTTAACCACATAGATCTTTTCCACGCTTTTCTTTTCCAGCATCAGGTAAAGCGCCGTGGCCAGGGCCAGAAAGCTTTTGCCGTAGCCCGCTTCGCTTTGGATGGAAACCAGGTGGATGCTTGGATCGGTCATCAATTCCAGGGTCAGGTTTTGATACACATTGCGGGGCGTGACGTTCCAGATTTTATGCTGGTAGTCGATGACCTTTTCGCCGTTGTTGCTGAAGTAAACCGGCTTGCCGGTGTCGTTCCACATGAAGCAGTTGGGAAAGGCCTCCTGGGGCGAGGTTACAAAGCCGGTCACATGCTCAGCTTCGGATTTAAACGGCGCAGAGTCCTTGAAGCTTTCACTGCGGATGCCCCGCAAGCCGGCCTGCAACTGCATGATCTTGTCATTGGTGACCAAGATGGGGGCTTCCAAGTGGCTGGCCAGAATTTCGCGCAAAATGTGGGTGTCGACTTGCTGGTTGAAGGTGGGCGAGATTTCATCGGTGCGCAACAGGGTTATATGGTCGGGATGGTCGCTCAAATACTCAATGACCTTGGCCACGATATGGCCCAAACGGGGATCCTGCTTCAACTTATCCAGCTCGAGCAAGACGTGGTAGGGAATGAAGATATGGTTCTCACTGCCGTTGCGCAGCTTGATGAGCGCAGCGGGGTCGTCCAGCAACACATTGGTGTCCACAATGTAATTTTTGCTCTGGCTCATAGCCCTCCTTTATTCGCTGAAGGGTGGGTTTGGCGGGGCCGTAGGTAATAGGTGGGGAGGCAGTGCGGCGGCTGCGGTCTTGGGTTAGGGAAGTACCATTCCAAGAGGATTCGCATGATTTAAGTATAACCCAGAAAAGTCTTGGAGCACAAGGAAAGATGTAGTGCTTGAACGAAAAGCCCCTATTTCTCCAATTTCTGCGTTGGGGCAAAATTTTAATCCTCGAAATACTACGTGCATTCCTGCGGTTAAAATTTCGCCTCCGCCTTGAACTTGGGGAAATAGGGGCTTTTCGTTCAAGCACTATGTGGCGGCGGGAAAAATCATGGCAGCATTGCAACGGCGCAACGGGACGCCCCTGGTATTAAAAGGGAATCCCGTTGCGCCGTAGCGCAACAATGCCGCCGGAGGGAGGTTATTGCTGCTCCTTTTTCTTCTCTTGTTTGGCCTTTTTCTTCTCTTTGGGGGTCATGGCCGGTTTCTTTTTGGTCTCTTTCTTAGTGTCTTTTGATTTTCCCATGCGCTTCTCCTTTCTTTGGGGGAATTCTTGAGACAAAAGCTATTATAGTGATGCCGGCTCTTCCCGTAAATAAAAAAGTTTGTCGTAATGCTTGCGTCTATTCAGTCCCCTGGAACTTTGGCGTAGGGCCCCCGGCCATGGCATCGAATTGCTGCTCCATGGCCGGGATGCGGATGCGCACAAAGCGCGGCCGGTAGATGCTGGCATCGCGAAATAAGCTGGTGGCATCGCTGATGTGGTTGAGATTGTATGAAATCAAGATTTTGTTTTGGTCGCTGAATTGGGTGTGCGCGAATGGATTGTACGCCACAATATCGCCCTTGGCTTCGGGCGCTTGATAGAGCTTCACCGGTCCCTGCCAGGGGCCGCTGGGGGATAGAGCGCGATACGCCACCAGCAAATTGGAAAAAGGCTCGCGGCCGTCCATGGTGAAGAGAAAGAAGAAACCCTGGCGTTGGATCACGCTGTACTGAGCGGAGACCCCCGTCAGAATGGAGCTGGTGGCGCGCGGGTCCGCGCTCCAGCCCTGGGAGCTGAAATAGCGCCACGGATCTTTGATCCGGCCGGGCAGCGCCTTGGCCACATGGGCATGCTTGGGAAAAGGTTGATCATCGGCACCGTAGATATAAGTAAATTCTTCGGTTTGAAGAATGCTCACCCCATAAAGAATGTGATCCGCGCCGGGCGCCGGATCAGTGGCGATCCATTGCAGATCAGGCAGGCTCAAGGTGGCGATCATGGTGCCGCGCCAGCGCCAGGACCACAAATCACTTCCCTGGGGCTCAAAGTAATGGAGAAAGAGCAAAAGCTGATTCGCCGTCACCAGGCCGTCGCCAGGCCAAAACCATCCTGGACCGATGGGCGGACTAAAGAAAGCGCTGGGGACTCCGCCATCGCTGCGGTAAAGCGTGGTCAATTGTTGCCGGTCCTGCGCCACCAGGCAATTGTGGATGAAGGGGGTATCGGCCGCGCGGGTGTTGTTGGCGGCAATGGTTCCCAGCAGCGTATCGCCAAAGAGCCAGACACTGCGGCCATCGGGCAGCAGGATCGACAAGGTGCCGTCCCCGCCGGTCCAGCCATCACCCAGGCGCTGGAACAGGCGATCAAAATCAGCGGCCGGTTCGGCCAGCGGCTCAAAGCCATGGCCTGGGGGCATCCAGGCGCAATGGACGAGAAGAAGCAGTACGCCGAGGGCGTTCAGTAGGGCTGGCCAGGAGCGCCTGCTGCTGGAGTGCTTCGTGTCAAGCCTTGGTTGATGAACCTTGTAAATCATGGGTCGCATGTCCGCGCCATCACGGGTTTGGGCAGCAGCATTCGTCTGATTTTACTGTAGAGCGAATGTTCCCGCATATAAGCCATATACTCCTGGTAGCATTTGTCTTTGCCCAGGTGGGCCTCTTCGGTCTTGGCCCGCAAGTAGTAAATCAGATTGACCGCGGCCAGCATCAGACAGTTCTGGAGCGCTTCCAGCCAGTGTCCGTTGGGGATGAAGGGCACGGCGATCAGCCACCAGGAGAGATTCTTGGACACATAGGCCGGGTGTTTGCAGTATTTGTAGGGTCCATTGGTGATGATGCCCCGGTGGGTCAGGTTGGAGAAGCGAATGCCGAATTGGATCGTGGCCCAGACATAGACCGCCAGCAGCAGGAGGATGGCCACGCCCCAGGCTGTCAGGAAGATGGGGTGGGGCCCCAGCCAGGCATCGAAGTTATATCCATCGTTGTTGTAGTGCAAAAATTTGGAACCGATGTAATCCCAAAACGGATGGTAGCAGGCCAGGGCCGCGGCCCATCCCAAAACAGTGGGCTCCACCGAGCGAATGTGGGAATTGAGCAGCTTGAAGGTCAGCAAATATCCGATGCTCACATAGGCCAGGTCGATGGTGAAAATCAAAGTGACCGCCGTGTGATAGAAAGGATAGGGATTGCGGTCGATCATCATTGTCCAGAAATTGCCAGCCAGGCTCTGAGTCTGGAAATGATCCATGTTGCGGACCAAATAGCAAAACATCAAGGGTAGAAAAAATCCCTTCACGCACCATCCCAGGATGTGGTTCTTCAGAATCACTTTATCCACGGACTTGATCCGGCCCAATACCAGCATGCCGGCCTGCCAGTTGGCGTCTTGCTTGTCTACCAGGTACTTATCCAGCAGCCAGATATAAGGCACGGCCAGGATCAAGGCGGCGGGCAGCAGGTGTTCCAGCAGCCGCCAGTACTCCTTATACAGGGCGTCGCGGTACTCGGGGATAAGGTAGTAGCAAAGTCCGATCAACGCCATGGAGGCGTAAAGCCCCAGCAGTTTGACGGCCACCCGGCCGGCCGCAGCCGGGCTGCCGCGGCTGAAATCCAGCCCGGTCTCGGGGTGTTGGTACGATTTGAAGACCAGGGCCTCGGCTGCAATGATAGGGATGGCAATGGCCAGCAGCAGAACGATTCCCGCCTCGAAAGCCGGTAGATATCTTCGAATTTTGAACCCTTCCAGCAGGATCAGAAAGGTGATCAGCCCCGGAGCACTGGTGGCAAAAGAGGGCCAGGATTTAGGGGTCGCGACGGCGCTCATGGTGAAGTCCTAATTTTTGCCAGTCGTCAAATGGAGTTGTCCGCCGGCAAGGGTTTTGGTCAAGGGGGGAATGATACACCACTGTCTGCGCGTTGGCAGTGGCCTTCCTTAAAGCCATAACAAAAGAAAAAATTAGGTGTCAATGGGCATGCATGCCGGCAGCCCCGGCCAGCGCGCGCCAGCCGTGTTCTACGGTGGGAATGGCGTGATGGGGGAAGCGTTCGCAGATGGGGTTGATGATGATCTCCTCGCAGGCCCGGCCCGCGGAAATGGGCCATCTGGATATTGCCGGCCCGGCGCGCGGTGCTCACGGCCATCGCTTTCAATGCCACCAGCCATTTGGCGTGGGCGTGCCCATTGCCAGAACTCTTTTGGGAATTGGAATGGAACTTCTTGTCTATGGTGAGCATATTATTCCGACCCTCTGCCCCGCTTAAGATACGGTGGAGAGGAAGAATTACCAGACGATCTATTATTACAAGCCATCTCAAAATATTTTTTTGGCCCAAAATCACTATTTTGAGATGGCTTGTAGTTTTGTACCATCCACTTCCCTGCCGTACTCGTACACATACTCGAAGATCTTTTAAAAGCGGTCGAGCACGAGTACGCGCACGAGTACGATTTGGGCAAAAGCCTAAATTATGCAACGGCCGTGATCCACACCCCAGGCAGCGGACAAAATTGACAGTTGCTCCCCATGTCTGATAACGGGATGGGTCATCTATTTTTGAAATTCATTGCCTGGATTGGGAAGGGAGAGAAAAATGAAGGATTTGAAGGGTAAAACCGCCTTTATTTCGGGCGGCGCCGAGGGAATTGGATTTTATGTGGCCCGGGTGTTGGGGCGACAGGGCATGAAGGTGATGCTGGGCGACATTGACGCCAAGATGCTGGAGCAAGCGGTTCAGACCCTCAAGGGCGAGGGGTTGAATGTGGAAGGGGTTTACATGGACGTGGCCCTTAAAACTGATTGGGAGGTGGCCGCTGAAAAGACCATTCAAACCTTTGGCAAGGTCCACCTGCTCATCGGCAATGCCGGCGTGGCGGTCACCGGAGCGCAGAAGTATATTCAGGAGTCGGACTGGCGCTGGATCATCGATGTCAATCTGATGAGCATCGTGTTCGGCACCCAGGTCTTTTTCCCGCTGCTCAAGGCCCACGGCGAGGGCGGCCACATTTTAAACGTGGCCAGTATCGCCGGTATACACGGCGTGTCGTATTCCGGTCCCTATTGCGCCACCAAGGCGGCCGTGGTGAGTCTGTCCGAGTGTTATCGCAGGGAGTTTGAAAAAGACGGCATCGAAGTATCGGTACTCTGCCCCGGTTTTGTCAAATCACGGGTTTACGACAGCATGCGCAACCGCCAGGCGCGCTACGGCGGCCCGATCCACCATGAGGATCTGGTCAAAGTAAAGCCGTCGCGGGAGATGAACAAGAAAATCGTGGTGGAGGGCATCGACACGGATATCGCCGCCAACCGGGTCCTGGAAGGGTTGCTCAACAACGAATTCTACATCTTCACCCATCCCCACTACCGCGACCTGCATGAAGGACGGGCCAGGGAGATGACCGAGGCCTTCATTCGCGCCGACGCCAGCCCGGCCCTGGCCACGGTGCCGCGTTCGGGGATTGTGTTGCGGTAAGCTGGAGAGACTGAAATCGAAGGTTCAAAGTCGCGTTGGCGGAGCGCCGACGCGACTTTTGTTTTGTGCTGGCAGGGATGCTTTTAGCCAGGCATTTTGCTTTTCTCCAACTCGATTAAGCGCTGTTTCACATCCAGCCCGCCGCCAAAGCCGGTCAGCTCGCCGTCGCTGCCGATCACCCGATGGCAGGGAACGACAATGGGCAGGGGGTTGCGGGCATTGGCGCCGCCCACGGCGCGCACGGCTTTGGGGTTATTGATCTGTTCAGCCACCCAGCGGTAGCTGACCACCGCGCCATAGGGGATTTTGCGCAGCGCCCGCCAGACACTTTGCTGAAAGGCCGTGCCCAGGGGCGCCAGCGGCAAATCGAATTGTTGTAGTTCTCCATTAAAATAAGCCCGCAGTTGATTTTTGGCGGCTTTGAAAAAAGCAGCGTCATGCTTCCAGCCGCTCAGGATGGGAACCGGCCTGCGGGCCGACTCAAAGCCGATGTGGCGCAAGCCTTCACTATCGGCGACCAGGGTGAGGGTGCCGATCACGTGGGTGTTGAAATAATCATAGATCATAACAGCCTCCTTGCATTTTACTCTCGGCTGAGCAAAAATTCCTCAGCCCCTCAGCCCCTCAGCCCCTCAGTCCCTTTGCCCCTTTGTGCCTTTGTGCCTGGTGTTGATAAACCCGTCAGCAATTCTACCAAGTCTCCACAATTACCACCACCAGCTTTTGCGGCCCATGCATGCCCCGAAAGGGCGTGGCCTGGATATCGGCCGTCATGCTGGGGCCGGTGATCAGGCTCACCTGGGAAGGATAAGAGCCGGCGCTGAAAATCTTCTCCAGAGCCACTTCGTAGGTGGGGACGATGCGCTGCACCGGCACTACCGCGAAGTGAATCAGAGGTGCCAGGGAGATCAAGCGTGGCTGGCGGGAGTTGTGAACCAGCACTAGGGTGCCGGACTCGGCCACGGCGAAATCGGCGCCCGTGATGCCGGCCTGGACCTGGTCGAAAACCGCTTGGGTATAGGCATTGCGCTCGGGAAAATCCGAGGCCAGAAATATCTCCACGCCGGCGGCCGCGCCCCAGGCTTTCAGATCCAGGGTCTCCACCACCTCATCGGTGGCGGCCATGGCCCGGCTTATTCCTTCCTGGCGACAGATCTCGGCCAGCTTGGCCCGCAGCGCCGCCGAATCCGAAACACTGTGGGCGACGCCTCCCTGGGCTTTCAATTGCTCCACGAAAAGCTTTTGCATCTGGGCCGCGTCCAGGGCGTACTCGCGCGCGGGCGGCAGAACCGGTCGCGGCCCCACCGGGGCGCGCGCGGCGGCCTTGAGCCTTGTAAGAATTTCTTCTCTACTATTTATAGATGAGTCCTTCATGGATATTCTCACCACCAACGGCCTATCGTAGTACAGCCGCAATCATTCTGGCTGAGATTTATCCGTGCCATCCGTGTAATCCGTGGTAAAAAAATTGACCACGGATTACACGGATGGCACGGATCGGAAACCATTGACTTCTACCTTTTATCTTCCGCCTTTTTGCTTTCTTCCCACCGTTCATGAAAACTCTTTTCAGGCAAAGCCGGCAGATCGCGGCTCTGGAACCAGCCCTGGGTGTAGGCCGAAATTCCGTGAATCCAATCTCCCCGGCGTTGGCGGTTGGCGGCCAGGCGCGCCAGCTTGGTGAAGAGGCGCCAATAGCCATAGCGGGTGCCGGCCAGGGAGAAGAGGGTGTGGCCCAGCCATTCGCCCAGGGCTGCCCCCCGGCCGCCTAATCTTGGATTTTTTTGAACATCCTGGTGCCGGTAGTACAGCAGTAAACTGGGATGATCGATGCCCGCCGGGCAGATGATCTTGCAGCGATGGCACAAGGTGCAGGCCCGCACCAGGTCGCCGGTGTCGGTGAGCCCTTGCAGGGCCGGGGTCAGCACCTGGCCCATGGGGCCGGAGTAGGCCCAGCCGTAAGGATAACCGCCCACCTGGCCGTAGACCGGGCAGGTGTTGAGGCAGGCGCCGCAGCGGATGCAGCGCAATGCTTCGCGGGTATGGGGATCGGCATACATGGCCGAACGGCCGTTGTCCAGGATGACGATGTGCAGCTCTTCGGGGCCATCGATCTCCCCCGGTCGCCGGGGGCCGCTGTCAAAGGAGAGATAGGCCCCGGCCTTCTGGCCGGTGGCGCTGCGGCACAGCACCCGCAGCATGTGCAGGGCATCGGTCAGGGTGGGTACCACCTTTTCCAGGCTCATGACGCACACCAGGGTGCGCGGGCTGGATTTGTTGAGGCGGATATTGCCCTCGTTTTCCACATTGATCACCGTGCCGGTGGCGGCCACGGCCATATTGACCCCGGTAATGCCCATTTGCAGATCGCGGAATTTGCTTCTGAGAAACTGGCGCGCCGCTTTGCCCAGGGCCACCGGGTCCAGCGTGGGTTCACGCAGTACTCCTTTTTGCAGGAAGATGTCGCGGATCTGCTCCACGGCAATATTGATGGCCGGGCCCACGATGTGAAAGGGCGGCTTGCCCAATAGTTGAGCGATGAATTCCCCCAGGTCGGTTTCCCAGGCTTCGATGCCCTCCAGGGCCAGGGCCTCGTTGAGCCCCAGCTCTTCAGTGACCATGGATTTGCCCTTGGTCACGTAGCGCGCGCCTTTGGCTTTGGCCAAGCTGGCGATGTAGTGATTGGCCGCGGCGCTGTCCCTGGCCCAGAAGATTTGAGCGCCGTTGGCCAGAGCGTTCTTTTCAAAGTCTTCTAGCAGTTCCGGCAGGCGTTGAATAACTTCCTCACGGATGGCGTGACCAAAGCGATGGGTGGCATCGGCATCGGTAAAGCTTTGATAGGCTGCCTGCCGCAGCGCCGACAATCGCTGGGGAAGTATTTGCAGAAACTTCTGGGTGCGGGCGTCGTTGAGTTCCGCCCGGGCGGTTTGCTTGAATTGGCGGGTGGTTAGCTTCATTGGTAAAGGTTGAAGGTAGAAGTTTTAATGGATTTTACGTTTTTGATTCTTCTCGAATACTTTCCGCCAAAAATTCCGCCAGGTGCAGCGCTCTTCTTTCCGGATGGCGGCGGTGCAAAAATCCCTGGATATTGAGCAGGCAGCCGGGGTCGCACATCACCAGCAGATCGGCCTGGCTTTCAATATAAGCATTGACCTTCTGCGTCACCAGGGCCGTGGAGATATCTGGAAATGCATTGGAGAAGGTGCCCCCGAAACCGCAGCACACATCGGCGCCTTTGAAATAGACCAGCGAGGCGCCGCGCACCGCGCTGATCAGGGCCTTGGGCTGTGGCCCGATCCCCAGGGCATTCAAGGTGCTGCACGATTCATGAAAGGCCACCTTGGCGTTGCAGGCCCCGCCCAGATCGCGGATGCCCAGATGATCTACGATGAACTGGCTGAGCTCGAACACCCGCGGCGCCAGGGCCAGGGCGCGCCGCTGCCAGTCGGGCTGGTCTTCAAACAGCTCCGGGTAGCGCTGTTTGACCATGGCCACGCAGGAGCCGGAGGGCGACACGATCACCTCATCATTTTCAAAGACTTCGATAAAGTGGCGGGCCAACCGCCGGGCCTGCTGGCGGAAACCGGAATTAAACGCCATCAGGCCGCAGCAGGTCTGCTCCCGATGGTAGACAGGCGTGCATCCCAGATGACGCACCAGAGCCGCCGTGCTCTCGCCGATAGCGGGCAGCACCAGATCCACCGTGCAGGGAATGAAGAGGGAGACCTTTTTCTTCTGGCTATGATTCAGTTTCATTCTTTGACCATCTCCCGGCCCTTGTCAAAGGCCGTGAGGTTGAGGTCGATCTTGTCTTTGGGCACCATGCGGCCGATGGCGGCGGCAAAGAGCTCGCGGTCCAGGGGCAGCAGGCCGGTGCCGGAGAGGGCCCCCACCAGCATGATGTTGCCGAAGATGGGGTTGCCCATGGCCATAGCCGCGTCGGTGGCGTTGAGAAACCAGGCTTTCTGGGAGAGATCGCGCACCCATTGTTTGAGTTGTTCGGCTTCGGGGTATTGGGTTTCGCCGCTGATGACGCTGATGGCGTGGATGGGGCGCATGTTGCACAGCACAAAGGCCTGGGCGTTGCCGTACTCCTTGAGCACGCGCAGGGCTTCGGTGGGTTCCAGGGAGACCACCAGATGGGCCTGGCCCCTGGGAATTTGGGGCGATACATCGCGTTGGCTGGAGACCCGCAAGTGGCTCATGACCGAGCCGCCGCGCTGGGAGGCGCCAAAGGTTTCGCCGATGGTGATGTGCAGGCCCAGGGCGATGAGCATGTTGCCCAGGACCCGGGAGGCCAGCACATTGCCCTGGCCGCCTACGCCGGTGATGATGATGTTGTACGGATCGGCCGTCAGGATGGATCGGGTTGGGTTCATTGGACGGCCTCCTTCTGAATGGCTCCGGCCGGGCAAAGCGAGGCGCACACGCCGCAGCCCGCGCAGATCACTTCATCGATGCGCGAAACCCCCTGGGCTTTGTCCCACACCAGGCCCGGACATTTGAATACGCGGGTGCACAGCCGGTTGCAGCCGCAATTTTCTCCCCGGCACTTGGCGGCGTCGATGCGCATTTCGTACATGCGCCGGCCCTTGCGTTCCGGGCTCAAGGCGCAGCGCTGTTTGAGGATCAGCACCTTAAGGCCCTGTTTGGATTGCAGCAGCTCCAGCAGGATGGTCTGGGTAGTTTCGAGGTCAAAAGGATCGCAGGTATGCACCTCGGCGCCCATGGCCTGGCAGATGCGGGTGATGTCCAGGGATTGAACCGTGTGGCCGGCGGCATCCACTTCCAGGCCGGGATGGGGCTGGAACCCGGTCATGGCCGTGCCGCCGTTGTCCAGCACCACCAGGGTGATGTTGGCGCGATGATGGGCCGCGTTGGCCAGGGCCGGCAGCACGGCGTGGAAAAAGGTGGAGTCGCCGCTGACGGCCAGCACCGGCTGGTCCATGCCAAAGGGCTTGAGCATGCCGAAACCGCTGGCCAGGCCGGTGCCCGAGCCCATGGAGTGCAGGGTTTTAAGGGTCTCGAAGCCGGTGGGCCGCATGGCCAGTGAGTAGCAGCCGATGTCGCCGCACACGAAACCCTGGCGATGATCGAGCTGCAGCACGTTGTGAATGGTCCAGAAGGCGGCGCGGTGGGGGCAGCCCGGACAGAAGGTCAGATCGCGGTCGGGCGCGCCGCCGGCAACGGCCGCAGCGGCCTTTTGGGCGTAGGCCGCGGGCATGGGATCATAGGAGATGCCCAGTACCTTGGCCAGACCGGTGATGACCCGGTCGGGATTCATCTCGCCGGTGGCCGGCAGGGTGCCGTCGCGCTTGCCGAAGAAGATCTTGGCGCCGATGGTGGGTGCAAGTTCCGCGGCCAGGATCTTGACGTTTTCTTCCAGGAAGGGAAGTACTTCTTCCACGATGAGGATTTTGCCGGCCAGGCGCAAATACTTCTCCACGAAGCGCGGCGGCAGGGGCCAGGTGGTGCCCATTTTGACAATGCCCACCCGAGACTCGGCCTGGAGCAGGCGCACCGCTTCCAGGCTGTAGAGATTGCAGGCGCTGCTGGTGAAGATCAGTACTTCGGGCTTTGGCGGGCCGGTGTAAGTGTTAAAAGGGCAATCCTCGAAGCGCTCGGCGGCATTGCGGATCTTCTCCTGTTGCAGGGCGTGCTTGTACTCCACCGGCGCGCTGAGCACGGCGCCTGCCAGGGGGTCCAGAATAAAGCCGTCGTGCTTGAAGAAGGCTTTGGGTTGGCCGGTGGGCAGTTCGCCCAGGGTCACCCCGCCGCTGGCGTGGGAAAGGCGGGTGACGCTGCGCACCATCACCAGGGTGCGCAACTGCTCGGAGAGCTCGAAGGCGTAAGGAATCATCTCCCGGGCGTCCTGGAAATTGCCCGGCTCCAGCAGCGGGATTTCGATCATGCGGGCGAAATGGCGTGATTCGCCTTCATTGACGCTGGACAGCGCGCCCGGATCATCGCACGGCACCAGCACCAAGCCGCCGCGAGTACCCGAGCCCGCCAGATGGAGAAGAAAATCCGAAGCCACATTGACGCCGTTTTGCTTCATCACGCAAAGCGCCCGCAAACCGGCCAGGGAAGCGGCCGTGGCCACTTCCAGGGCCACCTTTTCGTTAACTGACCACTCCACGTAGAGCTGGCGCTGCTGGGAGACTTTGGCCAGGTTTTCGATGATCTCCGACGAAGGCGTGCCCGGATAGCCGGCGGCCACCGCGATGCCCGCCTCCAGCGCGCCCCGGGCAATGGCCTCGTTGCCCATGAACAAACGCCTTTCGCCTTTTTCTCCCTGAAGTAAATAAGACATTGCGGCTCCTTTGATTCGAAATCCAATGCCATGTTGATCCCATGGCCGATGTTCTATCGCCGCCGGCGGTCATACTCAAGGGAAAATTGGGTTGTCGTGGCCGTGGTTCAAAATCGTTTGAAGGGTGTTACAAATTTATGAATCGACAAGATAGTTGACAGCAAGGGTTTCTTGTTGCAATACTCTGAAAACCGCTTCAACCACGATGAATAAGGGGAGATCCATGAAGACAGATTCACAAAAAGATATTCCATTGGCCATTGCCTTGACCCGTGCGGACCGGCCCGAGGCCACCCCTTTGGGCGTGTTCAAATTGGCGCGCCGATTCTGGCTGGAAAGCAAGCGGATTTGTATCGGCGAGCTGGCCAGTGCCGTGGGGGTCAGCCGGGTGACCCTCTACCGTTGGATCGGCAGCAAAGATCGACTGATCGATGAGATTCTATGGTCATTTGCCAAGCCGACCCTGGAAAAGTCCTGCCAGGAGGTCCATGGCAGCGGCGCGGACTATGTGGTCGGAGTATGTCAACGATTTATGACCTACATGGCCAATTTTGAGCCCATGCAACGCTTTATCCTGGATAATCCGATTTTTGCCGTGCGTATCCAGACCAACAATCCCGAAAGCTGCCATGGTCGCATCATCACCTTCAAGGCCAAGCTCATCACCCAGGAAGCTTTGCGGGGAAACATCACCCTTACGAAGCCGGCTCATGAATTGGCTGAAATGATGACCTGCACCCATGCGGCCCTGCTTTATAGTGCCATTTTGGGCAAACGGTCCGTCTCTACCGCCATCCACTTGGGCGGCGTCATGACCCGGATGTTGTTGCAAGGAGAATTGGCGGATGCACCTGACCTAACGCTACCCGAGGAGCTGGCGCCCGAACATCTCCACGCCAGCATGGCTGACCAAACCCTTTAACTCGAAAAGGACTGGACCTATCGCGGATCGCGGCGTTTTTTTACAGATTCCCCCCCTCCCCCCAAGCGCGTTCGGAGTAATTGCAAAGATCCATAATGTTACACATATGTCTTCTCATTTAGCTGTTGACATCCATGTATCAAATTGGCAGGTTGATACTTCCTTTTAGCAACCCCAGAGCACTTTTAATAATTAACCATTTTGAGTGGAAATGGAGTGTGCAGCATTGAGCGAACGATCAGAAAGAGGGATGCCGTTGGCCAAGGCTTTGGCCAATGCGAATCGTCCCCAGGCAACACCGCTGGAAGTATTTAAGCTGGCCCGCAAGAAGTGGCTGGAGAGCAAACGCATCAGTATCGGCGATCTGGCCAATGAGGTCGGGGTCAGCCGCGTGACCCTCTACCGATGGGTGGGCAGCAAGGAGCATTTGATCGAAGAGATTCTTTGGTCCTTTGCCAAACCGACGTACGAAAATGCCGTCAAGGAAACGCCGGGCAATGGTGTGGAGCATTTTGTGGGGGTGCAACGCCGCTTCCTCAACGATCTGGCGACCTTCGAGCCCATGCGGCGCTTTGTCCACGAAAACCCTACGGTAGCTGTCCGAATTCAAACCAAAGACGCCCAAAGCGCCCATAGTCGTATTATTGATCTCCTGACCAAACATTTGATCCAACAGGCTTCGGCCGGTCATTTGCGGCTGCCCATGCCGGCCGCGCGCATGGCGGAGATGATTATTTTCACCAATGGGGCCTTGCTCTACAGCGCACTGGTGGGTGGCCGCGACCCGCGTCCGGCTATCGAGCAGGCATGTATTATCACTCGGTTGCTGTTGCAAGGCGAGTTCCAGGAGCTTGCTCCGGCAGCCGTCCGAAGCAGCAAAAAGAAGCCCAACGATTGATCGGCTAACACTCCGCTTTTCCAAACCATGCCCCCCCATCCAAACTATCGCGCCTGCCTATGCAGGGGCAGCACCAAAAGATGCGGCTCTTTTGGTCAGCCACCTGTTGGGCTATTGGCCGGGCGCCAGGCCGAATGGGTGTTGGGAAAAATGGGCTGCTTGATAGCGATGTATGATTGAGTTGGAATTTTTCGGGATAGACGCAACCCTTGAGACAATAATTGACATCTGTAACCATTGCCTCTATGGTAACGCAAAATTACATAATCCTTTTAGGTTTTTAAAAGGGCATGGAGTGTGCGGCGTTGAATGAAAGAATAGATAAAGGAATCCCCCTGGCAAAGGCCTTGGCCAATGCGAATCGCCCTCAGGCGACACCGCTGGAGGTTTTTAAATTGGCCCGCAAATTGTGGCTGGAGAGTAAGAGGATCAGCATTAATGATTTGGCCAATGCCGTGGGGGTCAGCCGGGTGACTTTATATCGCTGGGTGGGCAGTAAAGATCGCCTGATCGAAGAAGTTTTGTGGTCCTTTGCCAAACCCACCTTTGAAAACGCCATTCGAGACACGCCAGGCAACGGCGTGGAGCATATCGTAGAAGTCCATCGCCGTTTCATGACCGCTTTGGGCACCTTTGAACCCATGCGGCGTTTTGTCTATGAAAACCCGACCGCAGCCATCCGTATTCAAATCAACGATCCCAACAGTGCCCATGGCCGGATCATTGCCGCCAGCGCCAACCATCTGAGACAGCAGGTGTCCGGGGGGCATTTGGAAGTATCCTTGCCCGTTGCGCGCCTGGCGGAGATGATCACCTTCACCAATGGGGCCTTATTGTACAGCGCGCTGGTGGGCGGACGCGATCCCCTCCCGGCCATTGACCAGGCCTGCATTATCAGCGAACTGTTGCTGAAAGGCGAGCTTTCCGAGAAAATCAAAACAGGTCGGAGCACCAAAAGCAAACACCACCCTTGACGTTCAAATCGTGGGATCCTGAACTATTATGACCTTCGCCAATCGACGCTGCTCGAGCTTTGGGCTTGAAGTTCCATGGACCTCGATCTCTGCCTGAGTCTGGAGTGTGCCATTTGGATCGGCCGTTGCTGAAAGATACCCCCCTGATGAAGGCCCTTTCGGCTGTTGAAGAGCCCCAACCGACTCCCATGGAGGCGTTTAAGGTGGCTCGCAGGATGTGGGCCCAGTGCAAACACATCTCCATCGGCGAATTGGCGCACGCCGTGGGTGTCAGTCGGGTCACGCTGTACCGGTGGGTGGGCAGCCGTGAAAAGCTGGTCGATGAAATCTTGTGGTCGTATACCAAGCCGACCTTTGAAAAGGCTATAAAATCAGCGCCTGGAACCGGCGTGGACCACATCTTGGAAACCCACCGGCGCTTTATGACCGATCTGGCCAGATTTGAGCCCATGCGTCGGTTTTTGATCGACAATCCCTTTGAAGCCATCCGCATCCAAACCAATGACCCATCGTGCTCCCACGGCCGGTTGATTCAAGCCGTTGAGGCCCAGTTGATTGAGCAGGAGAAGTTGGGTTACATTGAGCTACCCGACGTTGCGGCCAAAATTGCCGAGTTAATCGTTTTTACCAATGGGGCCCTGGTCTACTGCGCCATACTTGGGGGGCGCGATACGGAAGCGGTCATTGAACAAGCCTGCATGATCGACCGATCGCTGTTGGCGGGCCAATTTGAAAGCAAGAATAGACGCGGTATCTCAGCCCGAAAGAAAAAGTAAATCCCCCGTGAGCAATCGATAGCCAAACTGCTCCTGAGGCATCCCCGCCGCCGCCCACCATCTTAATTCAATCCAAGTTAGCGACTCTAACCTGCTATGCAAACAGCCTTTGACAATCAGGGTTTTGGGCGGTCATGGCAATTGATTCTGGTTGAAATTTAGGGTTTTAGAATGGTTGATTTGGTAGTTGACCTAATTGCAAACCCGAAAAGATTCGTAGTAAATGTTACAATTAATAGGACTGTAAATTAACTTAATTGTTAATTATTAATAGGTTATATTAACCTATGATTTCATAATGTTGGATGTGGTGGAGGTAAAAGCGGGCTTGACAATGGCGTTCAGGCAAGCCGCAAGTATTCTGGATGGACTATCAAAAGGTTGACAGAATCCTTCCCCATTATGTACGGATACCGGCGACGTTGGGAAGCAAGTTACCAGGGACACTATTCGATGTGGACTAAATGTCCTTGGAGCACACACCCAATGCCAAGGGCCGGCAGATTAGGAGCGATTTCATGGAAATTTGCGGCGCCCAATTTAGAAAAGAAGGAATACTTTGGATCGGCGAGATGGCGTCGGATTTCGGCCGCCTGGAGGTATTGCTCGATGGTACCGCCGAGGCCCCCGACCCCGACCACGTGGCGGCTTTTACTAAGTTTTCGGCCAATCTGAAGGAAAACCTGCGACAGGTACGTCGCAAGATCAGATTATCTTTTCTTTACAGACCATTCCGGATCGCCCCCAACATCGAAAATCGGGTGGGCATCCAATTCAGAAATCGGTTTACAGGCAAACAGTTGAGGATGTTGTTTTGGGATGACCCCCCGCGGCACAGACCCATTTAATGCCCAGTAAAAATGGAGGAGTGGATGAACCCAACCCATTGCGGCGTGAACTTTTCCTGGCCTGACTTCCTTAAAGGTATCGTCCAAAAATTCTTCATTTTGGCTGCGATCGCTCTTTGTGGCTGCCCGGCCGTGGGACCTGATTATGTGAAACCGGAAGTCGAGCAGCCCAAAGCCTGGCATTCCAAACTGGATAATGGTTTGAGCGCCACCGCCATGTCCACCGAAGCTCTGGCTCGCTGGTGGACGACCCTCAACGACCCAGTGCTCTCCGAGCTGATGACCCGCGCCATGTCCGGCAACCTGGATTTGCAAGGCGCCCAGGCCCGGGTGCGTGAAGCGCGCGCTCGCCGGGGTATCAGCCAAGCCGGTTATTATCCGGCTGTGGATGCCAGTGGGAACTACGCCACCAACCGCTCCAGTGAAAGCACTGTCCCCACCGCTCAAGGCAAAGAGTATCAGATGTACAACGTTGGTGTGGACGCTGCCTGGGAGATCGATTTGTTTGGCGGCGTCCGCCGCTCAGTAGAGGCCGCTGATGCGGATTTGGCAGCCACCCAGGAAGATCTCAATAACGTGTTGGTGAGCTTGCTGGCCGAGGCGGCGCTCACCTATGTGGACGTGCGTACCCTGCAGAAGCGTGTTGAGGTGGCCGAAGCCAACGTCAAAGCCCAGCAGGAAACCTACCTGCTGACCCAATCCCGATTCAAGGCCGGATTGACCGACGAGCTTGCCGTGCAGGGCGCCAGCTACGCTCTGGCTGGAACGCGAGCCCAGATTCCCGCCTTGCAAGCCCGGCTGGTGGCTTCCATGAACAGCCTGGATGTGCTTTTGGGGCTGACGCCAGGCACTGTGCACGCCCAATTGAGCGCCAAAGCTCCCATCCCGGTGCCGCCCGCCAGCGTCGCCGTTGGGGTTCCAGCCGAAACGCTGCGAAATCGGCCGGACGTACGTCGGGCTGAGCGCCAATTGGCGGCCCAGACCGCCCTCATCGGTGTGGCCAAAGCTGATCTCTATCCCAAACTCAGCCTGGTTGGGACCATCGGTTATGAAGCCCAAAATCTGCAGAATATCGGCAACGCGAGCAACAATTTGCTCGATAGCGGCAATCTGACCTATCGCTATGGCCCCAGCGTCAGTTGGGCCATCTTCCGTGGTGGGGCGGTGTTTCAGAATATCGAGGTCCAAAACGCCCGCCAGGAGCAGGCGCTCAAATTCTACAAATCCACGGTGCTGAGCGCCTTGGGTGAGGCTGAAAGCGCCCTGGCGGCCTATGCCCGGGAACAGGAGCGCCGGGACCAATTGGTGACGGCCACCCAGGCTGCGTCCATGGCCTTCAAGCTGGCGCGCAATCAATACCAGGCCGGACTGGTGGATTTCAGTGTGGTGCTCATTGCTCAGCAATCGATGCTCAACTACGAAGATCAATTGGCCCTGAGCGAGGGCGCCGTCACCACCAACCTGGTGAAGCTCTACAAGTCTTTAGGCGGCGGCTGGACCGCCCAGACCAATCTCTCACAAGGCGGCCCGCAACATGGCAACAACCCAAAGCAAAAAAAGTAAAGAGATCGTCAATACACTCGGACTCGACGCCAGCACCACCAGCCGCAAGGCGCGCAAGCGCTGGTGGGTGCTGGTTTTGATTGTTATAGCGGTGTTATTCCTGGCCGTCGTGAGCCTGAAACGAAAACCGGAGCAAACCGTAAAATACAGGACCGAAGAGGTCACGCGTGGGGATCTGTCGGTCATCGTCTCGGCCACCGGCAATCTCGCCCCCACCAACAAAGTGGATGTGGGCTGCGAGTTGTCCGGCATCGTCAAGAGCGTGGAAGTGGATTACAACGCCCATGTCAAGGTCGGGCAGCCCTTGGCGCGCCTGGATGACACCAAATTCGAAGCCGCGGTGATGGAATCCAAAGCCGCCATGGCTTCAGCCCAGGCCCGCCTGAAGCAATCCGAGGCCACCTTTCAGCTCAAGGAACAAAATCTCAAACGGCTCAAACAGGCTCACCAGCTTTCAGGCGGAAAAGCGCCCTCATTGGGCGAGCTGGAATTAGCCGAGGCCGATGTACAGCGCTCCAAGGCCGATGTGACCGCGGCCCAGGCCGCCATTGAACAGGCCCAGGCCCGGCTGAAAATGGATCAGTCCAATCTGTCCAAGACGGTCATCTACTCCCCCATCAACGGCATTGTGCTGAAGCGGGCCGTGGACCCTGGTCAGACCGTGGCCGCCCAGCTGCAAACCCCCATCCTCTTTACCTTGGCCGAGGATCTGTCTAAAATGGAGCTGCAGGTGGACGTGGACGAAGCCGACGTCGGTCTGGTGCAGGAGGGGCAGACGGCCACCTTCAGCGTGGAGGCCTATCCGGGCCGAGTGTTCACGGCCACCATTGCCCAGTTGCGCTATGGTTCCCAGATTACCAATGGTGTCGTGACCTATACCACCATGCTTAATGTGGACAATCCGGACCTGGTGCTGCGACCGGGCATGACAGCCACCGCCAAGATCGTGGCCAAGCACATCAACGATGCCTTGCTGGTGCCCAATGCCGCCCTGCGATTCACCCCGCAAATGGATGGTACCAGCGGCGGCCGGGGACTTTTTGGTATACTGATGAAGCGGTCGAAACCCGAAGAGGAAAGCGGCCAGAGCGAAAAACGCTGGAAAATCGGCCAGGGCAAGGTGTGGGTGCTCAAGGATGGTCAACCCGAAGCCATCGGCGTGGACCCTGGCGCCACCGACGGCGCTCAGACAGTCGTCAAAGACACGGATCTGCAGCCGGGGATGCAGGTGATCGTGGATGCGACCTATGAGGGATAGAAAAGAGTTTTAGACAAAATACATTAACTTTAATCTTAAAACTTAAAACTTAATACTTCTCAAAGCCAGCCCTATGCTCCAGGTAGCTGAAGAAAAAACAAACGAAGATGCGTCGCAGATGATTGCCAGCACGGCCCTGATCGATCTGCGGGGCGTGTCCAAGGTGTATGGCAAAGGCCAAGCCGCCGTGCAAGCCCTCAAGGGCATCGACCTGCGGGTGCCCAGGGGCGATTTTGTGGCGGTCATGGGCCATAGCGGTTCCGGCAAATCCACCTGCATGAATATCCTGGGCTGCCTGGACACTCCCACCACCGGCGAATACTTCTTCGAGGGCGTGGCCGTGGGCAAACTCTCCCGCGACCAGCGCGCCCTGCTGCGGCGCCACTATATGGGATTTGTCTTTCAGGGGTTCAATCTGTTGCAGCGCACCTCGGCCTTGGAAAATGTGGAGCTGCCGTTGATCTACCGCGGTCTGCCGATCAAGCAGCGGCGCGAAAAAGCGCGCGAAGCATTGGCGGCCGTGGGATTGAGCAATTGGGAGGGGCATACGCCCAGTGAACTGTCCGGTGGCCAGCAACAGCGCGTGGCCATTGCCCGGGCCATTGTGTCCAACCCCCAATTGCTGCTGGCCGACGAACCCACCGGTAACCTGGATTCGGCCCGCAGCAAGGAGATCATGGAGTTGATTGTGCAGCTCAACCGCGAGCGCGGGCTGACCATCGTGATGGTCACCCATGAACCCGATATGGCTGCCTATGCCTTGCGCCAGGTTCAATTTCTGGATGGCCAGATCGAGTGGGTACAGACGTTTTAAAGGAAGTTGAAAAGTTTTAAGTGTAAAGTTTTAAGTTGAGGAATAGGGGCGATTGGATACAAGAGTTGTTTGCCGAACCAAATATATAATCGGCAGAATACCTTAACTTTAAACTTTAAACTTCTAACTATTTTTAATCCAAGGAGCACCCCCCCCCATGCTCTGGGAAGCCTTCATGTTGGCCCAACGGGCCATCCGACGCAATGTCCTGCGCTCCTCTTTGACGGTGCTGGGCATTGTGATCGGGGTGGCGGCCGTGATCATCATGGTAACGCTGGGCAACGGGGCTACCGTCAAGGTCGCCGAGGACATCTCCAAGCTGGGCAGCAACATGCTCCAGGTCCGGGTCGGCCAATCGCTTCGCCGGACCGGCGGGGTCAGTTCTGATGCGCCCCCCTTCCATTTGGAGGATGCCCAAGCCATTGCCTCCCAAATCGCGGGTTTGCAAGCCGCGGCCCCCATGTCCATCAAACCCATGCAAGTCATCTATGGCAGCGAGAACAAATCCACCAGCATTACGGGTACCACTTCCGAGTATCTCACTATCAGGGAGTGGAAGGTGGTTCAGGGGCGTGGGTTTAATGAAGGCGAGGAGCGCGCCGGTCAATCGGTATGCCTGCTGGGTGAAACCGTGCGCAAGGCGCTTTTCGGCAGTGAGGACAGTATCAACGAAACGGTGCGCATCGGCAAATTAGCCTTCAAAGTGATCGGTCTGCTGGAAGCCAAGGGGCAATCCAGTTTTGGCACGGATCAGGATGATTTCGTGCTGATCCCCATCCGCACCTTCCAGCGCCGCCTGGCCGGCAATTTGGATGTGGGCAGCATCCTGGTTTCGGCCAAGGATGGCGTCTCCACCACCAAGGTCAAGGCGGACATTGAAGTGCTCATGCGTGAACGCCGGAACATTGGCCCCAACCAGGCCGATGACTTCTATGTCCGGGATATGAAGGAAATCATCGATACCATGACCAGCACCACCAAAATCCTCACGGCCTTGTTGGGCGCCGTGGCGGCCGTGAGCCTTCTGGTGGGCGGCATCGGCATCATGAATATCATGCTGGTATCGGTCACCGAGCGCACCCGTGAAATCGGTACTCGATTGGCCATCGGCGCCATGGAGCGCCAGGTGTTGATGCAATTTCTGGTCGAAGCCGTGGTTCTGGCCTCCTTTGGCGGTCTGATCGGCATCGCCTCGGGCCTGGGTATCGCCCTGCTGGGGGCCCGCCTGTTAGAAATGCCATTTGTGCTCAATATCGGAGTTGTGGTGGGCGCTTTTCTCTTTTCCGGTGCCGTGGGCATTGTTTTCGGCTATTTCCCGGCCCGCAAGGCCGCCCGTCTGGATCCCATCGAAGCGCTGCGCTATGAGTAAGCATCCATCTTTTTCGAGCGCCGATGAATTCTATATACAATCTGCCACCCAAGAATTTGGAGAGTTGAATTCAGAATTCAAGTGTAGTTCCCCCGCAAATCTCAAAGACCAAACAATTCCTGCCTGTTGCAACCATTGAAAGCCGCACCAGAAAAGGCTTGACTTATCTCGATGATAATTTGACACTGTTGTTTATTTTTTAGGTTTTTGGTGAATTAGATATAGGGTTTCCTCCAATGGATTTTTATAGTCTGTTGGACTACTTTTACATCATAAGGAACTGTAAATCATCTGAACATGAAATTTCTTCTGTTTCGGGTCAATTGGTCTGGCTTAGGGTTGAAGCTGTGTTGAGCTCGAGTGTTGGCGGGCGGTACTGGTTGATGAACGTTGAGAGTTCCTTATGTGTGGGTGTCAGGCCCACAATCGTCAAGCAGCTGAATAACATTCGATGCAGACAGTTACGGCTTCAATGCCCGGACCTTGACCGGGTGGCATAAGCTCCGCCGGCGCCCCTGGGCCGGTCCTCATGGGGAATCCAGGGCAAGCAGAAGAGCAAGATGGTGATCATTTGACTCATGGGCCGCTTAAAGCCAAGCCGGCCGCCGATATTGCTATCATCGGCATGGCTGGTTTTTTCCCCCAGGCGGCGGATGTGGGCGCCTATTGGCATAATATTGTAGCCAAACGGGTGGCCTTCACCGAGATCCCCGCTGAACGGTGGGATTGGCGCTTATACTATGATGCCGATCTGTCGGCGCCGGATAAGATCGTTTCCCGCTGGGGAGCTTTCCTGCCGGACATCGTATTTGATCCCCTCCAATACGGCATTCCGCCCAACTCCCTGAATTACATTGAATCCGCCCAGCTGCTGATTCTGGAAAGCACCCGTCAGGCCCTGGCCGATGCCGGCTATGGCGAGCGATCCTTTGACCGCGAACGCACCTCGGTGTTCATCGGCACGGGTGCCGGCGAGGGCGACCTGGGCCAGATGTACAGTTTCCGCAGTATGCTGCCCCACTATTTCGGCGCCAGCGCCGAGGGCCTGATTGCCGGTTTAAAATCCGCGGTGCCCGACTGGAATCCCGACGCTTTTACCGGCGTGATCACCAACATCACCGCCGGCCGGGTGGCCAACCGCTTTAATCTTGGCGGCACCAATTGCACCATCGACGCGGCCTGCGCCTCGGCCCTGGCCGCCCTGCGCGCCGGCGTCATGGAGCTGCGGGCTGGCGAGAGCGACCTGGTCATCGTGGGCGGCGCCGATATGCTGATGAGCCCCTTTGCCTTCAGTTGCTTCTCCAAAGTGGGGGCCCTGTCGCCCCAGGGCCAATGCCGGGCCTTTGATGAGAAGGCCGACGGCATTGTGCTGGGCGAAGTGGTGGCCTCGGTCATCCTCAAACGTCTGGCCGACGCCCAGGCGGATGGCGACCGGATCTATGCCGTGATCAAGGGCATCGGCGCTTCCAGCGACGGCCGGGCCAAGAGCCTGACCGCACCCAGCCGGGACGGCCAATTGCTGGCCTTAAAACGCGCCTACACCAGCGCGGGTGTGGACCCCGACAGCGTGGGCCTGATCGAGGCCCACGGCACGGGCACCCAGGTGGGCGATCAATCCGAAGCCGAGGCCTTGAGCCAGTTTTTCAGTCAAAGCGGCATGCCCGCCAAATCGTGCGCCGTAGGGTCGGTCAAGTCCCTCATCGGCCACGCCAAGACCGCGGCCGGCATTGCCTCTTTGATCAAGACCATCCTGGCCCTGCACCACAAAGTGCTGCCACCCACCTGGGGCGTGGAAAATCCCATTGCCGAAATTAATGGCCCCAACAACCCACTCTATCTCAATACCCAGGCGCGTCCATGGATCAGCTCGGACGGCCGGCCGCGCCGGGCCGGGGTCAGCGCCTTTGGTTTCGGCGGCACCAATTTCCATGTGGTGCTGGAAGAGGCCCAAGTCCCGGCAGCCGCTCAGCAGGGCGTGCCGGCCCTGGCCGATTGGGAAAGCGAATTGCTGCTCTTCAAGGCTGCCACGCGCCAAGCGCTGTCGGATCAGATTGCTTCTTTGCAACGGCAAATACTACCCACGGGTTCGGAAGCACCGGTGGCGTTGAAGGATCTGGCCTATACCCTGGCCGAGCGTTTTACTTCTCGCACCGAAGGCGGCGTGGGCCTGGCGCTGGTGGTCAAATCCATGGCGGAACTTGGCGATAAGCTGGCCGAGGCGGAAAAAGCGCTGTCTCAGCAGACGCCGATGCCCAACGGAATCTACTTCCACGAGGGCGCGCCCATTGATGCCGGCCAGATCGCCTTTGTCTTCCCTGGCCAGGGTTCCCAGTACGCCGGCATGCTGCGCGAACTGGGTCTGGTGTTTGAATCGGTGCGCGCCACGGTGGAGCGCTTTGATCGCCATCTTGAAATGCAGCTGGCCAAACCGTTGAGCCGCTACATCTACCCGCCCGATTTCTTCTCGGCCGAAGAGCGCAAATACAGCGAGCGCGACTTGACCCAGACCTACATTGCCCAACCAGCCATGGGCGCCGTGGACGTGGCCATGAATGCCCTGCTGACCGAGTTGGGGATTCAGCCGGCCATGTGCGCCGGCCACAGCTACGGCGAGTACGCGGCCCTGCATGCCGCCGGAGTGTTGGATGAACAGGCCCTGGCCCTGATTTCCGAGGCCCGCGGCCGTTTCATCATCGAAGCGTCCCAGCCCGAACCCGGCACCATGGCGGCGGTCAAAGCGCCGGAAAAAGATGTGGCGGCTGCCATTGAGGGACTGGAGCAGGTTTGGATCGCCAATCTCAATGCGCCCCTTCAGACCGTGATCAGCGGGACCCAGGCCGGCGTGCGCGCGGCCATCCAAAAATTGGGCGAACGCGGCATTTCCAGCGTGCCCATTGCCGTGGCCTGCGCTTTCCACAGCCCCATCGTGGGGGGAGCCCAGGCGCGGCTGAAAGACTTTTTCGGACAATTCAAGTTCCAACCGGCCCGCCGGCCGGTTTTCTCCAACACCAGCGCCGCGCTCTTTCCAGCCGGCGTGGCAGAGATTCAGGCCTTGCTGGCCGAGCAACTGCTGCGGCCGGTGCGTTTCGTGGACGAGATCGAAGCCATGTACGCCGCCGGGGCCCGGCTTTTCATCGAAGTGGGCGCCGGCAATGTGCTGACCAATCTGATCGGCCGCATTCTGGAGCAACGCCCCCATTACGCGGTGTGCACCGATATCAAGGGCCGTCCGGCCCTGACCCAATTGCTGCACGCCCTGGCCCAGTTGGCCGTGTTGGGCGTGGCCTTCAATCCGGCCCGGCTTTTTGCGCAGCGTCATTGCCGCCAGGTGGATCTGGAATCCTTGTCCGCCCAAAGCGCGGCGCCGCTGCCCAAAACCGCTTTTCTTATTGGCCAAAAGGGTGTGCGCCCGGCGGGGCACATCTCCCGATGGCCGGCCGGTCCGCCCCGGCCGGTGTGCTTTGCCGATGAAGCCCGGCCTGCATCGGTGTTGTTTTGCGAAACTGACCCACTGCCCCGCGAAACCAATCAACTGCCGTTGAACGGTGAGCCCATGGAAAATACCAAACCATCTTCCAATGTCTCGCATTCCGCCGTGGATGCCAATGTCATGGCCAGATTCCAGGATCTGATGTCCCAATTTTTAGAGACCCAGCGGGCCGTGATGACCGCCTATTTAAACGGCGCTCAGATCGATAGCCCGGCCATGAATCTGGCCAACCTCAATGTGCAGCCCGGCCTGCCCCAAGCGGCCGCGCTCCAATCAGGGGTAACCCAGGCCGCGATGCCAAGCGTGGACATCCCCCGTACGGAACCCGCGCCTGCGGCAGCCCTTGAGCCGGCCCCAACAGCCCAACCCGAAGTGACCCCGGCCCAGCGCGGCATTGATGTGGCGGGCTTGTTGATCGGCATTGTCAGCGACCGCACCGGCTATCCGGCTGAAATGCTGGACCTGAAACTGGAGATCGAGGCCGATCTGGGCATTGACTCCATCAAGCGCGTGCAGATCACCGAAACATTGGTGACAGCCCTTGAGGCACAGGGCATCTCCCTGCCCACCGACGATCTGGCCGCCATTGCCAGCAGCGTCAGTCTGGGCGAAATCATCACCAAGCTGCAAGGTTTAATCAATCAGGCCGCGGCCTCGCCGCAAGCGGCCCAGCCCGCCGTCAGCGCACCGGCCGCCACCGGCTTTGACGTGACCGCGGCCCTGGTGGGCATTGTGAGCGAACGCACCGGCTATCCGGCCGAGATGCTGGACCTCAACCTGCAAATCGAGTCGGAGCTGGGCATCGACTCTATTAAACGCGTGCAGATCACTGAATCGCTGGTGGCGGCCCTGGAGGCCCAAGGAATCACGCTGCCCACCGACGATCTGGCCGCCATTGCCAGCAGCGCCACCCTGGGCGAGATCATCGCCAAACTGAACGGTCTCATTGGCCGGTCCGCACCCGCTGCGGCCGCTAATGAGCCGGTCGCCGCCGCGTCCGCACCCATGGTGTCCGCCGCTGACGAGCCCCAGATCCCGGCCGAGCCGCCGGCCCAGGCCGTTGGCACACTGCTGAGCAGCGAACAGCTCCAGGCCCTGCTCTTCAACCTGGTAGAGCAGCACACTGGTTTTCCCAAAGAGACGCTCCTGCCCGAGTTGGAATGGTCGCTGCTGGATCTCGACACCGAAGGCCGGCGCCAGCTTCTGGAAGCTTTTGCCGCCGCCGTGGCCCGGAAGGTCGGCGCCGCGCCCATGATCGATGCGTCTCAAGGCACGGCAGCGCTGCGCCTGGCCGATACGCTGGCCTGGATGGCGGCCACATCCCTGGCAGGCCCTGACCCGGTCCAGGCGGCCGGCACCCGCGCCATTCGCCGGTTTATCCTGACCAGCCGGGAGCAACCTTTGTTGCCCACCGGCCAAATGGCCTGGGTCGATAAAACCATCCTGGTCACCCAGATGCCCGATGATTCCCTGGCCGAAGGCGTCATGGCCCGGCTGCGCAGTCTGCAGGCCCGGCCTGTGCGCCTGGTTCACCGGCCAACGGGCCAGGCCGGCGCTGATAACGAATTTGCGGCCGATCTGACCGCCGCCGACCAAGTCGAAGCCATCGTGGCGCAAATCCGGACCCAGCACGGGCCCATTGCGGGGTTGCTGCATCTGGCGCCCCTGTCCGCCGCGATCCCCTTTGAAAGCATGAATTTGTCCCAGTGGCGCCAGCGCCTGGCCCTGGAAGTAAAAAGTCTTTTCTATCTGACCAAACACCTCAGCGGTGATCTCACGGCGGCCATCGAAGCCGGACGGGCCGGTGTGGTGGCGGTTACTGCCATGGGCGCGGCTTTTGGCAGTTTAACGGATGCCAGCGCTGATCCCGGGACCCAGTCCCCATTCTTCCCCGGCAGCGGCGCCATCACCGGCTTTTTGAAAACCGTGGCCTTGGAAAATCCCGGGCTCAATGTGCGCGCCCTGGATCTGGACCCCACCGCTGCCGAGGAGACGCGCATCCTCCAAATCGCGGATGAGTGGCGCACGGCCTGCGCCGATGTGGAGGTGGCTTACGTGAATGGCCGCCGCCTCATCTTGGATGCGGTGCCGGCCCCAGTGGACGCAAGCCAGCCACCGGCAATGGCCATGGATTCCAACTGGCGGGTGTTGATCACGGGCGGGGCGCGCGGCATTACGGCCACCATCGCCCTGGAACTGGCGCGCCGTTTCCAGCCCACGCTGCTGCTGGTGGGCCGCACGCCGCTGACCGCGGCCGAGGACCCGGAGACCGCCGGCATCGAGGATCATAAACAGTTGAAGGCCATTTTGACCCAGCGCCTCAAGGCGGGTCAGGCCAAGGTCAAACCCATGGATGTGGAGCGAGCCTATACCCGCCTGATTCGCCAACGTGAAGTTCGCCAGACCCTGGCCCAACTGCAAGCCGCCGGCTCCCAGGTGCGTTATTTCGAGGCCGATGTCACGGACGAAGCCTCCTTGGGAGCAGTGCTCGATACCATTTACCAGGAGTACGGTCACATTGACGGCGTGCTGCACGGCGCGGGCCTGATCGAAGACAAACTGGTGCGCGACAAAGAGATCCACTCCTTTGCCAGGGTCTTTGACACCAAGGCCGACAGCCTGTTCATCCTGAGCCGCAAGCTGCGCGCTGACTCGCTGCGCTTCCTGGCCCTTTTCTCCTCAGTGGCCGGTCGCTTCGGCAACGTGGGCCAGGCGGACTACGCCGCGGCCAACGAGGTGTACACCAAGTCCGCGCTGGCGCTGAACCGTCGCTGGCCGGGCCGGGTGGCCGCCCTCATGTGGGGACCCTGGGAGAGCCAGGGCATGGTCAGCGCCGAATTGCGCCAGAAGTTTGAAGCCATGGGGGTCAGCCTGATCGCGCCCCAGGTGGGCGTGCGCTGTTTCCTGGATGAGATCAGCCACGGCGCTGCCTCCCAGGCCGAAGTGATCTTCGGCGGCTGGGATGACCGCAAGCGGGCCGTCACCCCGGCTAAAAAAGCCGAGCAGCTGCCGCTGTTCTTCATCAACGCCAATTTCAAGCCGCTGCTGGACGGCAATGTGGAGGTGGTGCGCCGTCTGGAGCTTGAGCGCGACATCTATCTCGACCATCACCGCCTGGACGGTCTGCCGGTGCTGCCCATGGCCATGGCCATGGAGCTGATGGCCGAGGCCGCGGCCTATCGGTATCCCGATCTGCACCTCAAAGCCGTGTCGGACCTCAAAGTCTATCGCGGCATCATTTTGAAAAACGGCCACGAGCTGGTGCGCATCGCGGCCACGCCGTTGATCAAATCCGAAGATCATGTGGCCTTGAAGGTGGTCATCCGCGACCCGGATAAGGAGGGGCGGCTCTTTTATGAAGCCCGGGTGGAAATGGGCCGTGATCCGGTAGTATTTCGCCCCCATGTGGGTCTTGACCTGACCGAGCCGGCGCCGTTTGCCATCACCTTGGCCGACGCCTATCGGCAGTACATGTTCCACGGGCCGCTCTGGCAAGGAGTGGAAGAGATTCAGGCCATGGGCAAGGACGGCATCATCGGCCGTCTGCGCGGCTGTGCTCCCAAAAGCTTTATGCAGGGGGCGCCCGACCAGGCGCGCTGGCTGATCGATCCGCTCATCATCGACGGCGGTCTGCAACTGGTGGGCTTTTGGCTGCGCACGCAACTGAATACTACCGCCTTGCCGTCGCAGTTGAAGAAGTACACCCAGTACTGCCCCGCGCCGCAAAGCGGTACTCTGCGCTGCGAAGTGCGGTTTACCGCCCCGGACAACAAAGGCATCAAACTGGCGGATCTCTATTTCGTCAAACCCGACCACCGGCTCTTCGCCATGATCCGGGGGCTGGAAATCATCGACAATCCAGCCCTTAACCGCCTATCCGAAAAGTGATGGCCGCCATGAACCTTTCCATCGACATTCAGAAAGCAGCGGCCGCCCCGGAGCAGGAATCCGTGGCCGTGGTGGGCATGGCGTGCGTCTTTCCCAAGGCCCCGGATCTCAATACCTTCTGGCACAACATCGTCAACAAAGTGGATGCGGTGGAGGACGTGCCGCCCCAGCGCTGGGACGCAGGGCGTTATTACAATCCCCAAACCAAAGACTGCTCCCAGATCTACGCCAAGCGCGGCGGGTATCTGCCGTCGCCCATGGCCTTTGATCCGGCCGAGTTCGGCATCATGCCGGCGGCCGTCACCGGCGGCGAACCCGATCAGTTCCTGGTGCTCAAGGCCGCGGCCGATGCCCTGCGCGATGCTGGCATCAAGGCCGGCCAGGGTCTGGAACGCGCCGACTTTATTCTGGGGCGCGGTGCTTATCTCGGCACCGGCGGATTCAATCTGCTGCAGCGCAGCTTTGTGGTGGACCAGGCCGTGCGTTTGGTCGGACAACTGCATCCCCAGATGGCGGCCGATGATCTGGACTATTTGCGCAAGGGTTTGCTCTCTTCCCTGCTGCCCTTTGAGGCCGATACGGCGCCGGCGGTCATGCCCAATATTTCGGCCGGGCGCGTGGCCAACCGCCTGGGGTTCATGGGCCCCAACTACAACATCGACGCGGCCTGCGCCTCGTCGTTGTACGCCGTGGACATTGCCGTGGCCAATCTGCTCAACCGCCGCTGCGATCTGGCCATGGCCGGTGGGGTGCACATCTTCAACCAGACCCCGTTTTTAAGTGTCTTCTGCGCCCTGGGCGCCATGTCGCGCCGCGAAAAGATTTCGTCCTTTGATCAGAATGCCGACGGCCTGCTGCCCGGCGAGGGCGTAGGGTTTGTGGTGCTCAAGCGCCGCGCGGACGCCGAGCGCGACGGCAATCGCATCTACGCCTTGATCCGCGGCGTGGGCACCTCCAGCGACGGCCGGGGCGGCAGCGTGGCCGCGCCCCAGGTGGCCGGCGAAGTGCTGGCCCTGCGCCGGGCCTATGAAACAGCCGGCGTATCGCCCGCCACCATCGGGCTGATCGAAGCCCACGGCACCGCCACCCTGGTAGGCGATGGGGTGGAGATGGAATCCTTGACCCAGATGTTTGGGGCTAAGGCGGATGGCGCGGCCCGGCATTGCGCCCTGGGTAGCGTCAAATCCATGATCGGCCACGCCATGCCCGCGGCCGGCGTCGCCGGACTGATCAAGACCATTCTGGCCCTGCACCACAAAGTACTGCCGCCCACTTTGAACTGCGAGACGCCCAACCCCAAGTTCAAGCTGGAGCAGAGCCCTTTTTACATCAACACCGAAACCCGGCCCTGGTTTCCCTCAGCCCCGGGCGTGCCCCGGCGGGCGGGCGTCAATGCCTTTGGCTTCGGCGGCGTCAATGCCCACGTGGTGCTGGAAGAGTATGCGCCCGAGGCGGTCCAGCCGGCCTGCGGCCCGGCCTGGGATGCGGCCCTGTTCCTCTTCAGCGCCGGCAGCCAGGCGGATCTGGCCAGCGCCTGCGACGCGGCCCTGGCGCGCCTGGCGGCCGAACCCCAGGCGGACTTTATGGCCTGGTCCGAAGAGATGGTGCGCGCCTTCCGGCCCGCGGCCCAGCAACTCTCCATCATCGCCGAATCGCCCCAGGACCTGGGCGACAAACTGCGCTATGCCCGCAACAAGCTGCACGCCGGTGACTGCAAGAAGATCAAGGATGTCAAAGGCATTTACTACTTCGCCGATCCCCTGGGCGCCACCGGCAAGCTGGCTTTCATGTTCCCCGGCGAGGGCTCGCCTTACACCAATATGCTGCTGGATCTGTGCCTTTACTTCCCCGAAGTAAAAGCCGTGTTCGAAGCGGTGGACGCCATTATCGGCTCGCGCACGCAAAAGAGCCGTTTTCTGCCCAGCCAGTTCATCTTCCCGGCCACCCTGCTGAGTCCGGCCGAAAAGGAGGCCCTGGCCGCCGAATTCTGGAAAGTCGATTCGGGGCTGCAGGCCATCCTGGCCGCCAGCTTCGCCATGCAGGCGCTGCTGGCCCGCTTTGGCGTGCGGCCGGCCATGATCGTGGGCCACAGCGCGGGTGAATACTGCGCCTGGGTCTCTTCGGGAATTCTAGAAATTCATGAGCTCTACCGCCACCAGGAACGCATCGCCGCCATCTACAGCGATCATCGCCACCCCAAGCCAACGGCCATGACCGCGGTGTCCAGCAGGATAGATAAAGTCCAGCCCATATTGGAAAGCGTCGGCGGCCCGATCTTCATCTCCAACGACAACTGCCCGCACCAGGTCGTGGTGGTGGGAGAAGTCGACGCCGTGGCGCAATTCAAGGAGAAGTTAAAGGGCAAGAGCATTCTGTGCACCGATCTGCCCTCCCAGGAGGTGCACCACACGCCTATGGCCGCCACCCAGGGCGAGGCCCTGTTCCAGGCCTTCGGGGCCATGAGCATCAACAGCCCCAAGGTGCCGGTCTACTCCGCCATCACGACCACGCCATATCCCGCCGAGGCCCAGCAGGTGCACCGGCTCATGGTGGATTACTGGCTCAAGCCGTTGAATTTCCGCCAGACCGTGGAAGCCATGCATCGCGACGGCGCGCGGATCTTTATTGAAGTGGGGCCCGGCAACAATTTGTGCGGCTTTGTCGACGATACGTTGCGCGGCAAGCCCTTCATGTCCGTCCCCGCCAATAACAGCCGACGCTCGGGCATCAACCAGTTCTGCCATCTGCTGGGCATGCTGGTGGCTCAGCATGTGCCTGTGGAGTTGCAGGCTTATGCGCCGTTATCGCAGCGTCCCTCCCAAGCCGCCGAATTAAAAGCAGCGCCCAAAACCACCATGCACATGGAACTGGGCGTGCGCGAGCCGCGCTTGAAAGAAGATGAGCTGGCCTATTTGCAGCAGCGGCTCAACGTCCCCGCACCGGCCGCGGAAGTAAAGGAAGTAAAAGTAGAATCGGCGTCGCCATCTACCCTTGGCGGCCCCGTCGGCAGCGCCACGCAACAAAGACCGGCGCCATCCATCCGGACCCAGATCATGCAGCGCTACATGGATAACATGTCCCAGTTTCTGACCCTGCAAAAAGAGATGATGGCAGCCTGGAGCACTCCGCGGCCCCCGATGACCAAACTCTCCGAGTGGCCGCTGGTGGGCGGCGTCAAATCCTTAGAACCCGGCAAGAGCTGCGTGGTGGAGCGCCGGATCAGCCTCAAAGAAGACCGCTTTCTGGAAGATCACACCTTCAGCGGCAAAATCTCCAGCCGCGATCCCCATTTGCTTTCCCTGGTGGTCACACCCATGACCATCAATTTGGAAATGATGGCCGAAGCCGCCGCTTTGATGCAGCCCCAAGGGTTTTTGCTGGAGATCAAAAACGCCCGGGCCAGCCGCTGGGTGGAGGTGCCTGAGGAGGGCGGCGCCACCCTCGTGGCCGAAGCCCGCCAGACCGCGGCCGGCGAAATTCACGCGCGGTTGATAGAGGCCGGTTCCAAGGCGCCTTCGGCCGAACTCAGCGCGCTCTTCGGTGCCCAATATCCGCCCGCCGCCTTGGCCGAACCGCTGACGGCGGCGCCGATTTCAGCCGAAGCGGCCCGCCGGGCCCAGGAGATCTACCAGCAGAAATATATGCTGCATGGACCGCGCTTTCAGGTGCTGGCGGGCTGGACCCAAATTGCACCCAGCGAAGTGGAGGCCTTCCTACGCGCGCCCGCGGACCACGATCTCTTTGCCGGCCGGCCGGCGCCCCGTTTATTGCTCAATCCCTTGCTGCTCGATGGTTGCGCCCAATTGGTGGGCCATTGGGCCCAGATCAGCTTGCGGGAACGCTATGTCACCTTCCCGGCCGGCATTGAAAGCGCCAAGTTCTTCTCGGCCCCGCCCCGTTGCGGCGAGCTGCTGCGCGCCCGCATGCGCATCCGCGACGTGGATGACCATTTCGTGCGCGCCAATCTGAAGATCACCCGCGCCGACGGCCGGACTTGGGTTGTGATCCAGGGCTGGACCCACCACTGTTTTTCTTTGCCCGCCGAATACTACCGTTTCAACCAGGCACCCCTGGAAAGGACCATCAGTCAGGCCCAGCCAAGCGGCCCGGCCGCGGGGGAGCCCCGGAGCGTGCAGTGCCGCGCACCCTACTATCCCGAGCTGCGGCGCACCATATGGAAGAAGGCCGTGGGCCATGTCTATTTGAACCGCAGCGAGCGAACCCTTTACCGGCAGATGTTAGGCAAGGATGAAGAAAGGGCTGATCAATGGCTCATGGGGCGGGTGGTGGCCAAAGACGCAGTGCGGCTCTATTTGACGCAATTTGAATCCCTGAAAGTATTTCCAGCGGATTTCGAAATTAAAGAAGAAGAGAACGGGCGTTTAATTGCCAGGGGACCGGCCATTGACGGCCTGGCGCCGAGCCTGTCCGTGACTATCACCACGGTAGAACAGTTTGCTTCGGCCCAAGCGCTCGAATCCACGGCAATCAGAGAACAGGAGAAACGCAAGAATGGCTAAACCGGACAAAGCAACCATTTTCAAGGATATTCTGGCCACCCTGGAACGGGTCGGCGAGGATTGGGAATATTCCGGCGAAATCACCCCCGACACCACCCTGCTGGAAGATCTGGGGCTGGAGTCCATCGATGTGGTGGTGCTGGGAGAGTTTCTGGAAGAACACTACGGCCAGAACTTCCCGTTCACCGAATACTACACCGAGCTCTCCCAGCAGAACAAGGCCGATATCCGCATCGTTGATCTGGTGGAGTTTATTTATGATCATTTTGCCGATGGTGCGGGGCAAGCGCGGTCGATGGGATGAAGGGGCTGAGGGGCAAAGGCACAGAGGCACAAAGGGACTGAGGGACAAAGGGACTAAGGGACTAAGTGTAGATGGGCGTAATTACGATGACATATTTTTTCGTACAAAGCTACGTCGCCACGAAGGCTATAAAAATCTTTGTGCCTTTGCGCCTTTGTGCCTTTGTGCCTTCCCATGGTTCCTACGCTTTGCATATGAAAGCAGATCTACGGAAGTAAATAAGGGTTAGCAACTGAGGTCCACAATGAACCAAAATGGTAGAAAAACATTGATGATCGGTCTGGACGGGGCCACCTTTTCCGTGCTGGACCCGCTCATGGCAGCGGGGCGCATGCCTTTTCTGAAGAGTTTCGTGAGCCAGGGCGTGCGCGCCGGATTGGCCTCCACCATTCCGCCCACCACGCCGCCAGCCTGGACCACCATCATGACCGGTCGCAGCCCGGCCAACCACGGCATTTTGGATTTCTTCCGGCCCGAAGCGCCCGGCAGCCATTACCTTCGCTTCGTGAGCACCAAACAGATCATCTGCGAGACCATCTGGGCCTGTCTGACTCGCCATGACAAAGTCTCCATGAGTCTGAATTTCCCGGTTATGGCGCCGCCTCTGCCCATCAAGGGGTACAGTGTGCCGGGCTTTGTCACCTGGCGCCATTTGCGCAATACCTGTCACCCGGCTGGATTGATGGATACCCTCAAAGCCATTCCCGGTTTTGATCTGAAAGTCATTGCCCACGACTTCGGCCTGGAAGAAAAAGTGATGCAGGGCTGCTCCTTTGAAGAGTCCGAAGAGTGGATCAAGTACCATTCGTATAAAGATCAGCAGTGGGTATTGGTCCACACCCATCTGGATGCCAAGGACCCCTTCGACCTGGGCGCCCTGGTGCTGGACAGCCCGGACCGGTTGCAGCATGTCTTCTACCGGTATTTGGACCCGAACTGTTTTCCTTCCCAATGGACCGAAGAAGAGCGGCGCATCCGCACGGCCCTGGAAGATCACTACCAGGCCCTGGACGGCATGATGGCCCGGCTGGTTGAGGCGGCCGGCCCCAATGCCAATGTCTTCATTGTCTCGGATCACGGCTTTGGTCCCAGCGAGGAGTACTTCTATCTGGATAGCTACTTGGCGCAACTGGGCTACCTGAAATGGTCGGAGCGCGCCATCCAGGACCAGGACAACACCGGCGATGTCTCCATGGACGCGGTGCGCAATCACGGCAACATCGTGGACTGGGAGAATACCCAAGCCTATGTGACCACGCCGAGCAGCAACGGCATCAGCATCAATGTGCGGGGCAAAAACAGCGCCCACGGCATCGAACCCGAATTCTACGATACCTTTGTGAATACTTTGAAACGGCAACTGCTGGAGCTGCGTCATCCCAAAACCGGCAAGGCTGTGGTGGAACAGGTCTGGACCCGGCAGGAAGCCTTTGGCGGCTGCGAGCTGGCGCCGGATCTGACCGTGCGCTTGTGGGACAACGGCCTGGTCTCCACGGTCAAGTCCGATCACATCGTCAAACCCCGCAAGGAGTGCATCGGCGTGCATTACCCCATGGGCGTTTTTATGGCCAAAGGGCCGGATATCGAAGCCGGGCTCAAGCTGGAACCCTTGAGCATCCTGGATGTGGCTCCGGCCATGCTCCACAGCCTGGGATTGCCCATTCCCGAAGCCTATGAAGGCCGGGTGCCCGAGCAGATCTGGCGCTCTGAGGTTATGGCCGCGCGGCCGGTGCGCTTTGAAGCCCAGAGCGGGAGTTTCGAGCAGCAGACCGCCTCATCCCTGGAAATGGACGAAGAAGATATGGATCTGATCGTCAAGCGGCTGAAGGGGTTGGGGTATCTGGCGTAGAAGAGGTAAAAGGTTGAAGGTGGAAGGTAGAAGATGATGTCGTTCGTTACAGGATAGTTTAATTCGTACTCGTACTCGTACGCGTACGAGTACGAGTACGACTTTGGAATTGAGGGAGTAAACCAAATGCCATTCGTCACGGTCAACGGGATAAAACATCACTACCTGCAAGAAGGTCACGGCCCGGATGTGGTGCTCATTCACGGCATGGGCGGCAATCTCTCCTTCTGGCATGCCAATAAAGCCTTGGCCTCGCTGAAAAATGATTTCCGGGTCACGGTTTACGATATGCGCTCCCACGGGTACAGCGATTTCGTGACCAGCGGCTTTACTTCCCGGGACCTGGCCGGCGATCTGGCGGCCTTGATGGACGCCATCGGCGTGCAAAAAGCCTTTGTGGCCGGTCACAGCCTGGGCGGCCTGGTGGCCCTGCATGCGGCCCATCTCTTTCCCGCCAAAGTCGCCGGCCTGATGCTGGTGGAAGGCAACATCCCGGCTTTGCGCCACCTGATCAATCTCGACGAGTGGAAGTACCGCCAGCAGAGGGAGCAGATGCTGGCCAACATCGATCCCAATTTGCCCGATTTGCTCAAGGGCCGCGATATCTTCTACCTGGAATACCGGCTCAAAAACCTCAAGGCCAGCAACTCGGACCCGGATCTCTCCCAATTCGGCTTGCGCAAGGGTATGTCGCTTAAAGCCAAGAAAGTATTGCGCCTGCTCGATGAAACCACCGTTAAAACCGAAATCCGCGAAATCGCCGGCCTGACCGAAGAGGTCATCAAAACCGTGTCCCAGCCGACCCTGGCGCTTTACGGCCAGTTCTCTCCGCTGATTCCGGTCTGCAACTATCTGCACGATCATCTGCCCCATTGCACCCGGGTGGTGATTCCCGAGGCGTGCCATTTATTCCCGGCGCGCATGCCCGACAATTTCATTAAGGGCTTGAGCGATTTCTTATACCAACAGACCATGGAAGAACAGAAGGAGGCCCGGTATGCCGCTCGATAACTTTTCGGTTCTGCCGCCGGTTTCCGACGCCATCACCGTGGTCTCCGGTTTGCCGCGCTCGGGCACCAGCATGATGATGCGCATGCTCGATGCCGGCGGCATGCCCATTTGCAGCGATAACATCCGCAAAGCCAACGAAGACAATCCCAACGGCTACTTCGAGCTGGAGAAGATCAAGCAGCTCGATGCGGACGCCGCCTGGCTCCAGCAGGAGAAGGGCAAGGCCGTCAAGGCCATCTCCGCCCTGCTGCCCATGCTGCCAAGTGACATTTTCTACTATGTGATCTTCATGCGCCGCAACATGGCTGAGATATTAGCATCCCAGAAGAAGATGCTGCAGCGCCGGGGCGTGACCAATGACGAGATCCCCGATGCGGTCATGGCCGCTAAATATGAAAAGTATCTGGCCGCCACCTTCCGCTGGATCGAAAAGCAAAACCACTTTAAAGCGCTCTATGTCCATTATCATGAAGTGGTTCAGGATCCCTGGCGCGAAGCCGGGCGCGTGAACGAATTTCTGCAAAACCGATTGGATGTGGGCCGCATGGTGGAGGCGGTGGACCCCAATTTGTACCGGCAAAGAAAGCACGCTTAGTCAGCTTCCATATCCATTGATCATAGATCCGCTTCCAATACATACTTTTTGAAGAAGAGAACAGAGGAGAGGGCGCATGGAAAAGAAAACATTGGGCGTACTCGCATTGGTCTTGGTGGCGGCTCTTTCGGGAACCTGTTTCGCTATGGGCACACCGCCGCCGACTCCCACACCGGTTTACACCCATCAACTGCTGGCCAAGGCCGATATTGACGAGTGCTACAATGGCATCGGCCAGCCGTATGTTCCAGGGCCGACCTGCGGCGCTGATCAGAAACCCAAGGCCAATCAGGCCTATCTGTGGAGTCTGGCCAAATTCGGCGACACTCTGTGGTTCGGAACGGCGGCCAATATTTTGTGTTTGATGAACGCCGGCACGGCCTACATGGGCAATCTGGATCTCAAGCCCTTTGAAAGCAATCTGTGGGTGTGCGAATACAGCCAGGGGCAGTATTTGACCCAAGCGGGCATTGAGGCGCCCAGCAATATCTTCAGCGACTACCGGCCGCCCAAGATCTACACCTACAATCTCAACACCAAAACGCTGACCGACAAATCGGCGGCCATCAGCGATCCCCAGGCTCTGTCACTCCTAAACAGTACCTACGGATTTCGCTCCGGTATTGCCTATAACAATCTGATCTTCCTGGCCGGTCCCATGGGCGATTATGCGGCGGTCAACATGTTTGTCTTTGACGCTCTTTCGGGCCAACTGCTGGGCGCCCAAACCCTGAGCCAGTATAACAGCATCCGGCGCTGGACCATCATGAATAATCTACTCTACACCACGGTCAGCACCCTCAACGGCGGCGGCCGGGTGCTGCGCTGGACCGGCGGCGCCGGCAATCTCTTCTCCTTTGAAGAGGTGGGCGTACTGGATGCCAAGGGCGCTGAAATTACTCCCCACAATGGCCGTCTGTACGCGGGCACCTGGCCTTCGGCCCAGGGCGTTATGCCCGGACTGTGGATGAGCCCGGCCGTGCCTTCCGGCGGTTTGACCGCGGCCGACGCCAACAGATGGACCAAGGTGTGGCAGACCGATCAGTTTGAGCCCGACCCGATCATCGCCAATCTCTACGGTATGGGAGCCATGATCTCCTATGGCGGCCAGCTCTATTGGGGCACCATGCACGATCACGCTAATGTGGTCATGCTGGCCGTCCAGGCCTACGGTATTGGTATTGCCGACATTCCTTCGGCCTTCTTTAATGTCTGGCGCGCCACCTCGATTTTCAGGGGCAGTAATTTTGAAAACGGTGGCAAAGTGGAATTGCTTTATGGTGATGCGCGCCTGCCGGTCTACGTGCCCACGGCCGCGGGCGGCGCTTGGGTCAACCGCGCCAATAAGATGAGCGGGTTGCGGGGCAAATACGGCAAGTCCGGCTTCGGCAATCAGTTCAACAACTACACCTGGTCCATGGCCATCTATAAAAATCAACTCTTCGTGGGAACCATGGATAACTCCTATCTCTGGCTGGATTGGACTCACCTGGTGACCGATTGGTTCAATGGCCAGAACATCAACATTCCCGCGCTGCTCACACCGGATCAGGGCGAGTTCGGTGGTGATTTGTGGCGCTTTCCATCCACCAGCGCCGCGGCCGTAAATATGACCCGCGATGGGTATGGCAATTTCGCCAACTACGGTTTCCGTACAGCCATAGCGGACGGGACCGGCCTTTATCTCGGCACGGCCAACCCGGCCAACGTCGCTCAAGATAGCAATGGCAACCCCATCGGCGGCTGGGAGTTGATTCAGGTGAAGCAAGAATAAGTTCTGGCAGATTAAAGATCATCGGCGGAGGAAGAGAAGCAAAAGAGAGAGCTGAAAAGCTATTCGGGGATCCCGCACTGAATCTGGGCTAAGCGGCTGGGGCGCCGCAAAGGAGAGGAGATCGCTATGCGTGGCACCGAAGCAGTCCATCGGGATGAGGCTTCCAGGGAACGCGGATATCAAATTCCGGAGCTGGTGGTATTCAACGCGGCTACTGCCGGCGACCTGGTGGCGCGTATCGACCAATGGGTACGCGATCTGGAGGCCACCGGCGAAGAGTCCGGTTTATTAAAGCATCTTTCTTATCATACTTTACTCGATTCGGATCAGACGCCGGCCGCGGCCCCTTTCCGAACGGCAATTACTGCTTTTGGTGAAGGCGAGCTTGGCCGCAAGCTCGTCTATTTACGCAAATTGATCGTCCAGCGGCCGGACACCTCCTTTTCATTCCCGGCCGCGGGCCTGTTTTACGGCTTGGGCGAGACTCGCAACAAACTCGCCTACCTCTTCGCGGGTCAAGGTTCTCAGTACCTGGGCATGGGCAAAGCCTTGGCTGACGCGTTTCCCGCGGCGCAACGGGCCTGGGAAACGCTGGGCGCCATGCGCTGGGGCGATCAAAGCATTCGAGAAGTTGTTTTCTCTTCCGGTCATGCCACCAGCGCGGAAGCAGAGGCCGCGTTTTTGAAACTCTCCAGCGCTGACTGGACCAATGCGGCCATCGGCGTGGTGGCGCAATCGATTCTCAATTTGTTGGAAGAGATGGGGGTCGCCCCGGATGCCGTGGCGGCCCACAGTTTTGGGGATGTGGCCGCCTTGCGGGCCGCGGGGGTGATCTCCGGCGAAGACATGATCCGCATTGCCCGCCGACGCGGCGAGTGTGCCTTGGCCTGTCCCCAGGCCAAGCGCGGCTCCATTCTGATCGTGCAGGAGAAATCCGAGCGGATTCAGTCGGTGCTCTCCCTTCACGGGATTGAAAACGTCTGGATGGCCAATTACAACACCCCCGGCCAAATCGCATTGACCGGGGTCAATGAAAGTATTGTCAAAACCCATCAAATCATGCGCAAACAGCGCATCGCCAGCCGCCTGATTCCCATTTCAGGCGCGGCCCACTGCCCCTTGTCTTATGATGCCGGGGAGATGTTCGCCGAATTTCTTCCTGAGATTACTTTCGCGCCCGCCCAATGCGACGTCTATTCCTATCTGTTTGGCCACAAAGTCGGCAACCATCCGGATATCTACCGTAAATTGCTACACGCCCATGTTCAAAAACCGGTGCGCTTCGGCCAACAGATCGAACAATTGCATCGCGACGGCGCGCGGATCTTCCTCGAAGTGGGGCCGGCCGATCTCCTGACCCATATGGTGAGCCAGACGCTCGAAGGCAAACCCCACGCGGCCATCAGCACCGATCACCGCAAAGAGGGCGTGGCGCTCTTTACTTTCGTTAATGCCGTGGCCGAACTTTTTAAGGAAAACCGGGTGCGGCGGTTGATGCCCCTATGGGAGGGGTATCAGATTCCGCGGGCCCGAAGCCAATCCCAGTCGGGCCATGCTGCACCCATATCCCTGGCCGATGGGTATCTGAAAAAACTGGAGCTGGCGTTCGCCAAGATTGAAAGGGAGCATCTATCGGCTTTGGCGAGTTAAGGCGGGTCTGGCGCTCTTCTGATCTCCATGCGCTGCTGATCGTTCGGATTATTAAAAGGAGGATTCGGTATCAGGGTTGGATCATGTATGCCAGACATGTAATGTTTTCTAAATTGTAATTTTTAGTTGCATGATGTTGTCTGGCGTGTTACGAACTGACATGTCGGTTCAATTTTTGGCCGTCCCTGTGGACTCTCCGCAGGGCGCGACCGACACGCAAACGGCCAGAGATACCGCGCCACCTTTTCCATGACAGATCCATAATGAACCGCTACCGGGGGCCAACGGCTGAAACGGCGCCGGAGAGCAGCTTTTATGAGTTAGGGCCTGTTGCCTCTGATAGGCAGGACTCGATCCAGCGGTGCAGGCCGGTTTGGAACAAATCGGCCAAGTACCCGGATAAGTCATCGTCCTGGGCTAGACGGTGACATTGTTCCATCTTTATATCGTCAGCACATATCAAGCGCCGGAACTTGAGGGGCTAAATGGCCAGCGGACGCGCATGCCGGTTCGGCAAGCAGCGTGGACCGCGCAGGGCCGTGTAAATCATATGTTGCGCAAGGGCAGGAGGGCGAAGATGGGAAGCAAGCGAAAATTTTTGTGGATCATTGGGCTGACGTTTCTATTGACCGGGTGTATCACCGAATACACTCCTAAAACAACCACCGTTGCGCTGGCGCCGGGCGCCTCGCAAACCTTCACCGCGGTCAGTGATGATGCCGTTGCCAGATTGGTATGGTACTTGGACGGACGGCGCGTGGCTTATGACAAAGGCCAATATGTGTATAAGGCCGAACAGCTCACCAACAATCAACCTGTCCAGCACACCCTGGTGGTGCGTGAAGAGAGCAGCTTCTATGATTGGTACTACAAGCTGAAGGGATTGAAACCCAGCTCCATTACCTGGACCATCCGGGTGGCGCCGCCCACGACGGTGGCTTGCTACATGGATGATGACCACGACGGTTATGGCGACATCAACAAGCGGATCGAATCCACTACGCCGCCGTCCAATTGCGTGTCCAACTCCACCGATTGCAACGATAGCAATGCCGCGGTACATCCGGGCGCCGCCGAAGTGTGCAACGGTATCGATGACAACTGCAATGGCCAGATCGACGACGGCATTGCCGCCGTGGGCACTACTTGCGGCGTGGGCGCCTGTGCCGGCACTACCGGTAGCTCCACTTGCGTCAACGGCGCCATGGTCGATTCATGCAACCCAACGGCCAGAGCCACCGCGGAGGTGTGCGACGGCGTGGATAACGACTGTGACGGCCAAGTCGATGACGGCCTGACCTGCGCCTGCACCAACGGCCAGACACGCAATGTCCAATGCGGCGTGGGCGCTTGCGCCAGAAACGGCATTGAAACTTGCGTCAACGGCCAGTGGGGAACAAGCACCTGCGTGGCCGGTTCGCCATCCGCGGAGATTTGCAACGGCATCGACGACAACTGCAATGGACAGATTGACGATGGCATCGCGCCTGTAGCCACCACTTGCGGCGTGGGGGCCTGCGCCGGCCAGACTGGCGCTTCCACCTGCATCAACGGCCAGATGGTCGATTCCTGTAACCCCACGGCCGGAGCCACGGCCGAAGTGTGTGATGGCATCGACAACAATTGCAACGGCCAGGTGGATGACGGCATTACGTGTACCTGCGTCAGCGGGCAGACCCGCAGCGTATCATGCGGCACGGGCGCTTGCGCGGCTACCGGCACCGAGACCTGCGTCAATGGCCAGTGGGGCGGCAGCACCTGCGTGTCGGGCTCCCCGACGGCCGAAATTTGCGATGGCATCGACAACAATTGCGATGGCGCGGTGGATAACGGCATCGCCACCCAGGCCACCACCTGCGGCGTGGGGGCCTGCGCCAGCACCGGCACATTGGCTTGCGTCAATGGCGCCATGGTTGATTCGTGTCATGTCGGCACGCCGGGGGCTGAGATCTGCAACGGCATCGACGACAACTGCAACGGCCAGGTGGATGAAAATATCGCCCCTGTAGCCACCACTTGCGGCGTAGGGGCCTGCGCCGGCCAAACTGGCAGCGCGACCTGCGTCAACGGCCAGATGGTCGATTCATGCAACCCCACGGCCGGGGCCACGGCCGAAGTGTGCGACGGCATCGACAACAATTGCAACGGCCAGACCGATGAGGGTATCAGCTGCGCCTGCACCAACGGCCAGACCCGCGACGTCCAGTGCGGTCTGGGCGCCTGCGCGGCCAGCGGCACCGAGACCTGCGTCAACGGCCAGTGGGCCTCCAATACCTGTGTGCCCGGTACTCCTACCGCCGAAGCGTGTGACGGTATCGACAACAATTGTGACGGCCTCGTGGATAACGGTGTCGCCACCCAAGCGACCACCTGCGGCGTGGGCGCTTGCGCCAGCACCGGCACTTTGGCCTGCGTCAGCGGCGCCATGGTCGATTCCTGCAAACCCGGCACGCCGACCGCCGAGATTTGCAACGGCATCGACGACAACTGCAACGGCACCGCGGATGAAGGCGTGCAACTCACCTTCTATGGCGACGCGGATAACGATACCTACGGCAATGCAGCGGTTTCGGTCCAGGCCTGTTCCGCGCCCGCCGGCTATGTCAGCACCAGCACGGACTGCAACGACACCCTGGCGTCCGTCCACCCCGGCGCCAGCGAAACCTGTAACGGCGTCGACGACAACTGCAACGGCACGGTGGATGAAGGCGTGCAAATCACTTACTACCGCGATGCCGACGGCGATGGTTTCGGCAACGCCACGGTCAGCACCCAAGCCTGTTCGGCGCCATCGGGCTATGTGACCAACAGCACGGACTGCAATGACACCCTGGCGGCGGTACATCCAGGAGCCACCGAGACCTGTAACAGCATCGACGACAACTGCAACGGCACAGTGGATGAGGGCGTACAAATCACCTATTACCGCGATGCCGACGGCGATGGCTACGGCAACACCTCGGTCACGACCCAGGCCTGTTCAGCGCCCAGCGGCTACGTGACCAACAGCAGCGACTGCAATGACACCTTGGCGGCGGTACATCCAGGTGCCACCGAGACCTGTAACAGCATCGATGACAACTGCAACGGCACCGTGGACGAAGGCGTGCAGATTACCTACTACCGCGACGCCGACGGCGACAGCTACGGTAACGCAGGCGTCACTACCCAGGCCTGCACCGCGCCCAGTGGCTATGTGACCAATAGCACCGACTGCAATGACAACGCGGCCGCCGTGCACCCCGGCGCCACCGAGACATGTAACCTTGTGGACGATAACTGCAACGGCACGGTGGATGAAGGCGTAAAACTCACCTTCTACCGCGACGCCGACGGCGACAGCTACGGTAACGCAGGCGTCACTACCCAGGCCTGCACCGCGCCCAGTGGCTATGTGACCAATAGCACCGACTGCAATGACAGCCTGGCTTCGATTCACCCCGGTGCCAGCGAAACCTGCAACCTGGTTGATGACAATTGCAACGGCACGGTGGACGAAGGCGTGCAACTCACCTTCTACCGCGATGCCGATGGCGACACCTATGGCAGTCCCAATGTGACCACTTTGGCGTGCACCGCACCATCAGGCTATACGGCCGATCGTACCGACTGTAATGACAGCCTGGCCTTGGTCCACCCCGACGCCAGCGAAACCTGCAATGGCATCGACGACAACTGTGATGGCACGGTGGATGAAGGGGTGCAATTGACCTTCTACCGCGATGCGGACAGCGACGGCTACGGCAACACGGCCGCGACCACCCTGGCGTGTACGGTGCCCAGCGGGTATGTGAGCAACAGCACGGACTGCAATGACACCCTGGCCTCGGTCCATCCAGGCGCCAGCGAAACCTGCAACGGCGTGGATGACAACTGCAACGGCACCGTGGACGAGGGTGTGCAGATCACCTACTACCGCGATGCGGACGGGGATACCTACGGCAATGCGTCGGTCAGCACCCAAGCGTGCGCCGCGCCTTCCGGCTATGTGGCCCGAAGCGGCGACTGCGATGATGCCAATGTTGCGGTCAATCCCGGTGCCACCGAGATCTGCAACAACATCGATGACAACTGCAACGGACTCATCGATGGCGCCGAAATTACATGCGTCACGATTCCCGGCACGCCGTTGAACGTTGTGGCTTCGGACATCACCTCCGGTCTGACCGATGTGGTGGTCAACTGGAGCGCGGTTGCCGGCGCCACTTACTACAACGTCTATCGCGCCATCTGGCAATCCACCTCCACCTATGAACGGGTCGGCAGCAGCATCACCGGCACGTCGTTTACCTTCACCCAGAATTGGCAGACCGATGTGCTTGATCCCATCGGCGGATTCCCGACCGACAGTGACTTCTTGACAAACCTGACCACGTACCACGATCGGGCGCTGCCCTATATTTTCAACTTCAAGGCACCAGCCTTCTTCGCGGTGGAAGCCTGCAACAGCGAGGGCTGCGGTCAACGCAGCGTTGCCGATGCCGGCCAGGCCGAGTTTATCCACACGGCCCAATATTCCGAGGTCGCCCAGGCGGTGGTTCCGTTGTGGTTCTATCCGTTGGCCGAAGGCATGGATACGCTGCCTGGCGGCACCGCTGCGCTGCAATGGTGCGGTGCGGATATCTGCGGCCCCGGCGGCGGCATGATGATGGCGCGGTTGAATGCACCCCTGGCCTTGCAGCTCCAGCTGGATATCTACTACGAAAACTACACGGATTGGTTTATGTTCCCGGAGGCCAGTTTCAGGGCCAACGGATACTTCGGTGGTCTTCAGGCCTCCCTGTTTTCGATGACCGCGATCAGGGCTTCCGGCAATTTCGACCTCAGCTTTGGCGCGATCAATGCCCGGATGTTTGCCTACATGGCTTTGGCGATCACGGCCAGCGCCACCAATGACGGCTATGTGACCATCACCTACAAAGGGGCTTCCTACCAGTTCACCCTGCCCATTGGCGGCATGGCCAGCGGGGCGGGCGGGTTCACGCTGGACCCGGTCACACCGGCCCGGGATGATGCCATCAATACGGTGACCCGGCAGGCCACTGCCTATCCAGTTCCATTCTCGATCACCGCGCCAACGGAGGGCTGTCTGTCGGCGGCCATTGATCTGATCCCCTATTGCAATCGGATTCCGGAACCGCAACCAACACCTTAGCAGCCACGCTCCAATACCGGGATCGAACGCGGTAAAAAAGAACCAATAGAAAAGAGCCCCCTGGGATTCCAGGGGGCTCTTTCACTGATCTTGTCCAGCCTTGTGTAGTAGAGTTAAACTTCACATCGTTGCGATGTGGAAATTCACATAGTACATGCTCTCCGGTTAGAAACATTCCCCTCCCGGAATTAGGTCTTTCCTACTTGGCAAAATCAGAGACACAGATTAATCTGGTGTAACAAAATTTTGATTTGTTAATTTCACGGCCATCTGGTTTTGATTGTTTGACGCCGCATGAGAATCCCGGCTCCCAAAGCCGGGATTTCCACGCGGGGTTAAGGGAGGGGCAATTGAAAGGCGTGAACCGGGGGTTGGCTCTGTTGTTGGCGTTGATGTGTGGGGTTTTGGCGGCGGGCGATGGCGAAGCTTCCGATAGCTGTTTCTATGATGTGGACAGTGGCATCTATCCCCAGGGGGCTCGCGAGTCGGCCCGGATATTTTTCCCCTGCGACCTTGAGTCCAAAAAAGAGGTCCCGGCTACAACCTTGTCCAACGGCCGGGGCGGCGACAAAGAACGCATGTACTGGCTAGCCGAACTCATTGCCCAGGCCGGCATGGTTGTTTGCACCGTCAATGCGCTCGATAGCAGTTCTGAGGCCGGATATGAGGTGGCTCAAAAAGCTGCCGTGGGGTTGCTTAAGCACGAGAATCTCCGACTCGCCAGCCCACTGAAAGGCAAGCTCGGCCAATACGGCTTGATCGGTTACTCCATCGGCGGGGCAGCGGCCATCGGCGTCGCATCCGAGCTTGGCCGCCAAGTGAAGAGCTGCATCGCCTTGGCACCCTATGACCCTGCGCCAACTTCTGGTCTTACCGCCGCCACTTTGATTCTCACCGGCACGGATGATTCCATTGCCAAACCTGAGATGGGCATATCAGCTTATGAAGCTCTCGCCCCAAGGACTCCCAAAGCTTATGCCGCCATGGTGGCAGCTACCCATTTTTTTTGGATCGGCAATGACAATCCCGGTTCCGTCGACGACTACATCATCGCCTGGCTGAAGTACTGGCTGGAAGATGACACCTCTTACACCACGCTTTTGACGCATCCGCAACCCGACATGACCGATGCGCGTTTGGACGCGCCACCCTTGTCCCCGAGCGGGAATTCCGCTGGAGGATGCCGCTGATCCTGGACCCGCTCCGCTGTGGATGCCGCCCGCCATGGCTCACCGCCAATCAGGAAATTCGAAATTAAAATTTAGGATAATTCTGCTTGCATTGATCTGATGGATTTGGTAAAAGTTACATTATAAATAAATGTAAAAATATTTTAATGTAATAGATTTAGTAATTATTATTGGCAAGTGTGGTTGGTGTAAAAGGGCCGGGAGAAAGCAACGCTAACCGATCATTCTCCACCCTTGTTGAATCCACACCGCGCATCAGAGGTAGCCAGTGAAGGCAAACCAGGATTCCGCTACAGTCCGAGGTATGGCGGTATAGGTGGCCTTCCCGTTGGCTGATTAAACCAACTCCCAAGCTCTCTCCAGTTGGGCCGGGGGCGGACGTGATACCATCAAAGAAGGTAATACGCCTGCCACTCCCTCCCTTCCTCCCGGCCCAACTCTTCCTTAATCATCCATATGAACGATTTAATTAATTGTCTTGATTTCGGCGCGCAGTTTTTTATTTGAGCTGATGTGGCTCGGTTTGCTAACCCGTTTTCGTTTTTGTGCAGACCCGGCGGTTGGGTAACTGAGGCACATTGTTTTAAGTTTATACCTTGCTAATATATTATACTAATCAAGATTTTGTAATTTTAATGTTGACAGTTTCGTCAAGTGTTGCGATATTCCGCCGCAGTCAATTCACCATCAAAAAGCAAGGCAGACAAAGCGATTGAGCAGAAAAAGCACACTCACCCCACTGGCAATGGTTCTTTCCGATTCGGTGCGGCCCCAGGCGTCACCCTTGGAAGCATTTAAGCTGGCAAGAAAATATTGGCTGGAGGGCAGGCGTATCAGCCTCGGCGACCTAGCCAAAGAACTCGATGTCAGTCGCGGGACCCTCTATCGCTGGGTAGGCAATAAAGATCTGCTGCTGGATGAAATCATCTGGTCCGTGACCAAGCCGACCTATGAACGGGCGATCAAGGGATCGTCCGGTAACGGTATCGATTATATCGTGGATGTGCAGCGCCGGTTTTGCACAGCCATATTATCTTCCAAGCCCTTGCAGCAATTTGTGGATCATGATCCTTCGTATGCCTTGCGGATTTTGACGCGGGATGCCCGCAGCGCCCATGAACGTATCATCAAGATGATCGCGGATCATATCCAGGGAGAAATTGACGGTGGCCATATTCAGTTGCCCATCGCGGCCCGCGATATGGCCACGATCATCGTGCGCACCAACGAATCATTAATTTACAGCGATATCATTAGCGGGCGTTCGCCCGCGATTGAGCAAGCCTGCGCGGTGACCCGAATTTTGCTTTCGGCCAAGAGTTTCCCGCCATCGCTGGTTCAGGGTTCCACCAAACAAAAATAGAAGTCTACTGCCCCTTCGGCGGTTTAGCCATGCACCTGCCCGCTATTGGCAACAACTGGCAACTCGTAATTGGGGATAACCGTAAAAACGGTTTCTGAAATTTCTAAAATCGAGTTCCATAAAAGTGCTTTCATTTTGATCGCCTTTTTGCTGATTTTTATCTTGATATTGACAGGTTATGGGCTTATTGGCAGAATAACACGAATGGTTCAGGTCGAAATGCAGAGGTGTGGAAATGGCCGTGAAAGAAAATTCTCTGGTGAATACTCCATTGGCGATTGCACTGGCTGGGCGCAAAGGACCGCAAGCAACCCCTCTTGATGCTTTTAAATTGGCCCGGAAACACTGGTTACAAGGCAAACGGGTCAGTGTCGGCGAATTGGCCAAGGAGCTTGGCGTGAGCCGTGGCAAGGTCTACCGCTGGGTCGGCCACAAAGATTTGCTGCTGGATGAAATCCTCTGGTCATTGGCCAAACCGACTTTCGAACAGGCCGTCAAAGACACCCCCGGCAACGGGGTTGATCACATCGTGAGCGTCCATCGCCGCTTCATGAATGATATCATTTCCTTTAAACCATTGCGTCAATTTATCGATCATGATCCGGCCTATGCCCTGCGAGTTCTCACCAAGGGCGCTGTTGGAACCCATGAACGCATCATCAAGGCCGCGGCCCTTCATATTGCCCAGCAGGCTGCCCAAGGCTATATCCAGCTGCCCGCCTCGGCCGACAAGCTGGCTGAAATCATTATCCGCACCAATGAGGCCCTATTCTATAATGATATGATCTGCGGCCAAAACCCTGACATTGAGAGGGCCTGCACGGTCTCGCGGATCTTGCTTTCGGCCGGAAAGATTTTTTAAGCCCGCCACTCCTGACGACGATTCAAATAGGCTTTAACGCCCGCGTTTAACATATCCACATCTTCCTGGCTGAATTCACCGGGCCCGAACCGGCGCCGGTAGTGCAGGTCGAGGACCGGTCGTATCTCTTGCTGGGGCATGAGTTCAGGCTCACTGGAGGCCAGGCGGGCAAACCATTGTTGATAGGTTTCCCATGTCGGCCGCTGATGGCCGAGTCTGTTTAGCCATTCCTCGATGGCCTCGAATTCAGAAGTGGAGGCGGGGCCATGGGCGGGCAAACGCGCCTGATCTTTGGTAACCGCAACGCGCGCCTTACGTTTATTGCGTAAAAGTCTTCTGACATAAATGATCATCAGGACCAACAAGGGCAGCATGAAGTAAATCGAAATCTCTTCGAGTTTGACTCGTTGGCGCCACATCGAGAACCTGAACCCCAAGAAGGAAAAGAAATCCGAAATCCGCACCAGCCTGGAGACCCTGGCGGTCTCGATGGCCGACCAATCCGGCGGCGTGGTATCGATATCCAGCCATCGGCCGGCCACATAAGCCATGGCCCAGGCATGGGCGTGCCTTTGGCGCACAAGAATCATCTTTTCCAGCGAATCATACTCCATGGCGCTATACCCGGTAACATATCGGGCCGGGATGCCCGCCGCGCGCAGCAAAAGTACGGTGGCGGTGGCGAAATATTCGCAGTGACCCGTCCGGGAGTGCAGCAAGAAGTCGGCCAGCGCGCCTTCATTGGATCCAGGGCGCTCTAGTTTTAGGGAGTAATGAAACCCTTGCTGGAAGTAGGTGTAAACCGTCGCAATGGCATCGGGCACTGTCTGGGACTTCAGCTTCAGCTCAGCGGCAATGGTCTCCATGACCCGTGCTTCCGCCGCGGGCAGTCTCAGATCCATGTCTTCCGGCAAGCGGTTAAAGGCTTGGGCCGGATCGTATGAAACCTGAAAATAGGCCAGGCCGCTGTCATTTTCACTTCGCAAGGCCCCCAGTGAATTCTTTTCTATTCTCAAAACATTCAGATGGTCGAGCCGGAAAGCGCCGCCCGGCAGCTTCAAAAGATTCCGGCCTTTGGGAAGATAGACAGCGACTTGAATGGTTTCGGCGGCGCGGCTTGGCGGTGCAATGGTCCAAGAACCCGGCGGTCCTTCGGGCACGACCTCATCAAAACCCGCATGGGTGGCATACCAGGTGGCGTGCTCATACGCGCTATAACTGGCTTGGCGCAGCAGCATTGGCAGCCGCGTGTGCGGGCCGGGCGCGATGCGTAAAGCGATTCGGCTGGATGGTTTCAGCGCGCCCACTTCTCCTATGGAGGTAGTACTTTTAAAGGGGTCATCGCTTTTGCTGATATATTCATAGGCCATTTCCACGATGTAAGTTTGCAGCCGGTAAAGCCCGGCCTGGATCACATAGCCGGTCAAGCCGCAGGCCATGAGCGATATGATCCAGAGGTAAAGCGAATACTTCTTGGGGCGCACCGACCACAAGGACCAGCCGACCAGGAGGAGGAGGAAGACATAAAACCAACTCTTCCCAGTATTGTTACTGGCCGCCGAAATCAAGCATAGGATGACATAGGGATAGGAGATGTCGAAAATCAGTTTGCGTTTGACCTCTTCCGACAGCTTGCGTCGGAAGACAACCAGTAAGGCGCTGCCATGGGTTACGGCCTGCTCACTGTACTGCTGCGCGGCCAGGAGCGGAAAGAGCGCCAAAGGCATCCATTGAATCGTCAGGAAGATCGCGCGGCTGGGATCCTTTCTAAATGCAAGCAAAACACCGATGGCCAGAAGAATGGTGCAGAGATCGGAGACATGAATCGTCTCGGTTTCGGAAAATTCCAAGCGGGCTTTGACAATTCGCGCACCCTCCCAAACCGCCGCCATCGCCACGGCCGCAAAGAGCCATTGGGTTTGCCAGCCCCACAGCAGGATGGCGGCGCTGACGAGTAAAGGCGGTGCTTTCATAGTTGGGCGAGTCCTTTTTCGATGGCGCCGATTTTCAGAACATGAAACCGGTTTTCAAAATGCTTCATCGGCCCCGGATCCACGGGACCGCTCAAGTCGTCCGCCGCCACCACGAGGACCAACACCGGCACACCCCGGCGGACCAAGTCACCGATGAACGCCCGGCGCGCTTCATCCCACTGCAAAAGCACACAGATGCAGCTGCTGAACTGGTGAAGATTTTCCATGACGGTCGGGACAATGGCATCAAAAGGCTTGTGGCGGCAAACCTGGACAGCCGCCAGAATTTCCAGCAGGTGATCGACCGAAGCGGTGCCTCTGCCCGAAGAAAAGCGATAGGCTTGATCGCCGACAAAGATGAGGTCCAGCAGAGCTTCCTGGGTTTGCAGCGCACACACAAAGGAGGCCGCGATGGCTACCGCTTCTTCAAAGAGATCGCTGAAAGCGATATCGGTGAAAGTATCCAGTAGCAAACCATGGCGCACATAATATTCGTCTTGGTACTCTTTTATGATCAACTCCCCGCGTTTGGCGCTGCTGCGCCAGTGTATATGCCGCAGAGAATCGCCGGGACGGTATTCCCGCAAGGAGACAATTCTTCATGATTGCCGATGGAAGAGGCCAGCGATACCCCCAGGGCGTGATGCTTTCGGGCGCCCGGCAGGCGCAGGGACGGCACCGGATAGCGTTTGGGCAGCACCACCAATTTCTGCGGCGAAGCAATTGAACAGCGGGCATTGCAGAGGCCCAGCGGATCGGGCCGGACGATGTCCACTCCGTAGAAACGCAAAAATCCTCTGTTTTGGGGCGTCTGCGCGACGCGAAGCTTTAACTTGCCATTGGCTGCAATGGCTGGCACCGGCCGCAATTGTTCTGTCAGAATGCGCTTCTTGGAAATGATCCACAGCCACCGGTAGTATAATATTCTGCGATCCCAGAAATTGCGTTTTTCTTCACCCGGCTCGGAGATGGTCGACAACTCTTCGAGCGTGGGGCGCGGATCGTTCAGGTTTTCATAGAAGAAAAAGTCCTGCAGCTTTTTGGGCGCCAAATTGCTGAATTCCACGTCATAGACCAGTGGCTTTCCGGCAGTGGCATATCTGGGCAGGTCGCGCGTGACATTGATATGAACGCGGAGCCGGAATTTGCTCCAGATAAAGGCGAGCACTAAAACCGCCAGCAGCAGCGTAAAGGCCTGATGCACCCTGCTGACATGGGTGTCCATGCCCACTATCGCGGTAATGAAGATGGTATATAGAACCGCCAGGCCCGGCACCGTGAAACGGCGCTTGCGCCATTGGTCAAAGCGATACAGGACGCGGTAGCTCTTATATAGGAAGGTATTATCCATGATGGCCTCGGCTAATCACCGGAAGTGACCAGCGCCTTGGTCCTGGCGCGATCCAAAGACTCAGGTGGGAACTGCAATGGCATGCAGAACATCTTCAACCACCTGACGGGCGGTGCGGCCTGAAAACCGGGCCTGGGGATCGAGGACCAACCGATGGGCAATGACCGCCACCGCCAGCTCCTGGATACGATCCGGGGTTACAAAATCATGGCCGTCAAACAGGCTTAGGGCCTTGGCCGTTTTCATCAGCGCCAGAGAGGCCCTGGGACTGGCGCCAACCAACACGCCGGGTGCGGTGCGGGTGGCCTGGACAAGGGCTACGATATATTGCTTGAGCTCATCGCTGATGTGGATCGCGTCCACCTGGGCGCGCAGGCGTGAAACCTCTTCCACGTCCACGCAGGCGCCGAGGGCATCAATGGGATGGCCATGGCTCTGGGAAGTCATAATGGCCATTTCTTCTTCAGCCGAGACATATCCAAGGCTGAATTGAAGCGCAAAGCGATCCATCTGCCCTTCCGGCAATGGATAGGTGCCGTGGGACTCCACAGGATTCTGAGTGGCCATGACAAAAAAGGGGGTCTCCAGCCGGTACAACTTGCCGTCGATGCTCACCTGTTTTTCGGCCATGGCTTCCAGTAAAGCCGATTGGGTGCGTGGGGAGGCGCGGTTGATCTCATCGACCAGCAGAATATTGGTAAAGATCGGCCCTTTGTGCAGACGGAAGAGCTGCTCCTTGGTATCAAAGATCGATACTCCGATGATATCCGAAGGCAACAGATCGGGCGTGAATTGAATGCGTTTGAAGGTGGTGGCAATGGAGAGGGCCAGAGTCTTGGCAAGGGTGGTTTTGCCCGTGCCTGGAAAATCTTCAAGCAAAATATGACCGCCGCTGGCAAAGCCCGCCAGCACCAGGCGGATAGCTCTGGACTGGCCGCGGATCACTTTGGCGATATTGTCTTCAATTTTGCGTAAGGTCAGCATTCCATGGGACGGCGCTTTATCCGGCATACCTTCTCTCCTGAGGATTTCAGCGAACGGGGCGGTGGAGGCTGTGGCTGGCCAAAGGCCGGCTCACTCTCCAGGCGTGAATACAGTCACGGTATCGCGATTTAAGTATAAATCCCTAAAGGCGTCAACCGGGCATCCATTGCCGGGTGTGAGTCAGGGCTGTTGCCTTATTTCAGATTTTTTAACCTTTTTTCATCCCGGACGACACAAACTACTCAATTTTTTTCCCCAACAGCCGAAACATTTAAGGACAGCTCCAGGGAAAAGGGGAGTTTAAGGGATAATACCAGTGCCTTGCGGGTGGTAGAACGTCCCGGGAAGGTCACACGGACCCAATATAGGACATTGCATTCATTGCATATCGGAGATTGGAGTTATGAAAAAATTTTGGTCCATGCTCAAACTGCGTAACAAATTTTTGATCCCCACCATTATTTTGATTCTGCTGGGCATGGGAGCCGCCTCGGCCATATCCTATCGCTTTGCGAAGTCCACCATGGAGACCACCTCTTCCGAGAACATGACCCTGACGGTCGAACTCACCGCTCAGATGATGGACTTGTGGCTCCAGACCCGCAAACAGGATCTGCAAAACTGGTCACACCAGAAAATTTATGGCTCAGCTGTTCAAGACACCTTTATGGGGCGCGCCGCCGCCAAAGCCGCTAATTCCGAGTTGGAAAAATTGAAAGAAATATCAGGAAATTATCAGGATATATATTTGATCAATCAAGGCGGCCAGGTCACGGCTTCCACCAATGTCAAAGCAGTCGGCAAAGCCGAACAGCAGGCCTCCTATTTCACGGAAGCCATGCAGACCAAGGGGCTGGCCATCGACTTGAGCAAGCACCCTGAAACCGGAAAACCGACATTAACCCTGGCCGCCTATATCAGCGGCGAGGATCAGACCCCGGGAGTCATCGTGGGCGTGATCGAGATCGAAACCATCGACCGGCTCTTCATGGACAAAATCAAGGTGGGGAAAACCGGGTTTGCCTATCTTTATGAGGTGACCGGTCGAATTATCGCCCACCCCGTGAGAGAGATGGAGCTGAACTATGATCTCAGCACCAACGCGAACTTCAGCAAATTGAATGCCGTTAAAAAGGGGACCTATGTTTATGAGTTCAAAGGCATCAAGAAATGGGCGGCCTTTTACGAATTGACCGAAATGCCATGGAAAGTGGCTGTGACCATGGAGGAAAAAGAGGTGCTGGCGCCGGCCAGTCATCTCAGCCGAATTAATATGGGCGTGACGGTCATATCGGTCATCGTGGCCGGCTTGATCATTTTACTCATTTCCATTTCCGTGGTTAAACCCATCAACAGCGTGGTGGCGGGACTCAAGGACGCTGCCCAGGGCGAAGGGGATCTTACCAAGCGATTAAGCGTCGACAGCAACGACGAAGCGGGTGAGCTGGCCATTTGGTTCAATCGATTTGTTGAAAAAATGCAGGAGATCATTCGTGAGGTGGCGGAGAATGCCGCCCGCCTGAAGACCTCCGGTGGTGATTTGTATGAAATTTCAGCGGCCCTCAGCAGCGGGGCGGACCAGACCACCGGCCGCGCTCAGACCGTGGCCTCCGCTTCCGAAGAGATGAGCACCAACATGGGCTCGGTGGCGGCGGCCATGGAACAAGCCACCACCAACATCAACATGGTGGCTTCGGCGGCCGAAGAGATGAGCACGACCATCCATGAGATCGCCCAAAGCACGGAAAAGGCCCGCGAGGTGACCAGCAGCGCCGTGACGCACGCCCAGGAAGCGTCGGACCAGGTCAACGAGTTGGGTCGTTCGGCCCAGGATATTGGCAAGGTGGTGGAAACCATCACCGATATCTCCGAGCAGGTGAATCTGTTGGCGTTGAATGCCACCATTGAAGCGGCGCGCGCTGGTGATGCCGGCAAAGGGTTTGCCGTGGTGGCCAACGAAATCAAGGAGTTGGCCAAACAAACGGCCCAGGCCACCGGCGAGATCAAGGGCAAGGTGTCAGCGATTCAGGGCTCCACCGGGGTGACGGTCACCCAGATCAACAACATTGCCAACGTGGTTGACGAGGTCAATGAGATTGTCTCCAAAATCGCGGCGGCCGTGGAGGAGCAGTCCACCACCACGCGTGAGATCGCCGGCAATGTGGCCCAGGCCTCCAGGGGAATCGGCGATGTCAATGCCAATATCGCTCAGAGTCATACCGTGGCCGCCAGCATTGCCCACGAGATTGCCGATGTGACCCAGGCGGCCGGAGAAATGTCCAACAGTAGCGGTCAAGTCAAACTGAACGCCGAACAGCTCTCCAAGCTCTCAAGTCTGTTGGATGCAACGGTAGGCCGGTTTAAAATTTAAGCGGGCTCCTGATGGAATGTTCGATATCGTCGGGGGGATCGGGACATAGCGATCTCCCCGGATGATTCATATAGGGAGTGGACCCGACACCCTTCTGGCTTCCGATTCCATTCCGGCCATGGTCATTGACGAGCAATCTTCTCATCCAATCCAAAGTGAAATGCTTTGCTGATACTGTAAATTATCGAAAGATTTAATTCCGTTCAGACATGATAAAGACTGTTGAATGAGCGATCATTTTGGCGATTCATCTGCGAAAATTAGGCTTTCAAGTCGGCCATTTCTGGTAGTTCTGCTAATTGAAGATACCACCGGATTTGGGTATAACTTATTAAAATAATTGATTCTGATCCGGTACATACCATCCTTACTTCCTGTTCGCTCTTTCATTACTCATTCCCCCCCAAACTTTTATTAGAATTTACCTGTTTCCTGCTGACACATAGGAGAGATGTGTCCTGGAATACTGGACTAATCTGGATTGTTTAGAAAGGAGGTGAATTTAGTTCGCCAGCAGTTTCCATGTCCTTTTAACGATCAACGATCTAATTTTGGGAGGGAAAGTAAACATGAAGAAAGCAATAGTACTTCTTTTGGCGCTGTCAGTAGCTGTAGTTTTAGGGTATGCCTGTGACGGGGGTAACACTAGCACCATTACCCAGGAAGCCGTGAGTATCAGCGGCGCCACCAATTCCCAACTGTACTATCCTACCGGCATTTCAAATGTTACCGGTGCCACTTCCATGTCAGCGGGATATACTCAGGGGTTGGCCAACGTGGAATGGTTGTCTAAAAAGCTGGCTGAAAATGGCTATGTGGTTGTGGCCTTTACGCCCGACAACACCCTGGGCTATGTCAGCCAATGGCGCGATCTACATAAAGCAGCCATCCAGAAAATTAAGGATCTCAATAATAACCACAGCGTCCTCAAGGGCAAAATCAATACGGCTAAATTGCAGACTTGCGGCCACTCCAAGGGCGGGGGCGGCTCGCTGTGGGCCTCGGCCCAGCTGGGCAGCACCCTGAAAACCACTATCGGCATGGCACCCTATGAAGAAGGGTTTGCCGACAGCGCCCTTGGCTCCATCACGGCCGCCACATTTATCCAGGCGGGCGGCGGCGACACCCTTGCCACTAATTCCATGACCCGTGGAGAGTACAGCGGACTATCCACCAGCATCTCCAGGATGTATGTGGAGTACACTGGCTACTCCCATTTGGCATGGGACGGGGTGTCGGGAGAAGCTGCCAGCGACGCGACCGTAGCCAATAGAATCTCCGGCGATATCATCGCCTGGATGAAATACTATCTGGACGGCCAGACTTCATATGCCAGCACCCTGTCCAACACCAGCGGTACTGCCCGGCATGAGTGGGTGGATAAGAGCGGCAGCAGCAGTAGCAGCAGTAGCAGCAGTAGTAGTAGCGGATGCAACTAAGGAATTGAGCGGCCGGCTTCGACCCCTCGCCGGCTGGATTTAGGCAGAGCTTTAAATGACAAATCCCGAATCGCGTATCATCGCGGTTCGGGATTTATTTTTCAAATATCCTGCGGGCGGATAGTGTTGGCGCGAATACGCTATTTGAAGAAATTCAAGAACGCATGCAAATTGGTCAAGGGATGGGGCGGACATCCGGGGATGAAGAGATCCACGGGCAGCAATTGGTCCAGCCCTTCGGAAATCTCCGGGCTGCCGCGGAAGGGGCCACCGCTGAGGGTACAACTGCCCACGGCAATGACCGCCTTGGGTGCCGGCACCGCATCATAGGTTTGCAGCAGGGCGGTTTTCATGTTGCGCGAGATGGGCCCGGTGACCACGATGGCGTCGGCGTGGCGGGGCGAGGCCACGAAATTGATGCCGAAGCGGGCCAGGTCGAAGAACGGAGTAGCCAGCACGTTGAGGTCGGCTTCGCAGGCATTGCAACCCGCGGCCGAGACCTGGCGCAGTTGCAGCGAGCGGCCGAAGAGTTTTTTGAAATGCTTCTTGCTGTGCTCGGCCAGGGCCGGCAGGCTGCCTTGGGTCAGCAATGCTTCTTTGCTGGCCGTGGCCAGTTCGAAATTGCGGCTGAAGGAAATGAAGCGGCCTTCCGAAATTTCTTCACAGGTGCCGCAAAAGACGCAGCGGCCCAAATCGATTTGCTTCTTTTGGGCATCGATGGCCGTTTGGGGACAGGCCTCGGCACATCGCCGCGCCAACTCCATCGGCGCGCTGGTATTGACGCCGGGCAGTCCCCGGTAGCGCTCCGGCAGCTGAATGGGCGTCTTGGGATAGCGGGTGGTGCGGTAGCCTTGTTCAAAGCGGTTGCGGAGTGTTTTCAGCATTGAAATATTCTTTCTGAACGATCCATTTCAGTCCGTCAAGAAATCACAGAAGTAAAGATCCGTGCCATCCGTGTAATCCGTGGTAAAAAAATTTGACCACTGATTACACGGATGGCACGGATAAAAGATTTGAAAAAAGATTCTCCTCTGTTCGCTCGGCGGTCATATTCATAAATCAAATCCGCAATACGATAGATTAAAGCTCTTATTATTCAACGGAAAATCCGATATGCCCGTATTGCGCAGGGCCATGGCCAGGCCATTCCAGTTGTGGAACGAGGGATCTTTGATTTTGTAGCGCAGCAGCTGGCCCTGGGCGTCGGTCAGCACGCAATGAGAGACTTCGCCGCGCCAGGCCTCATTGAGCGTGACCGCAAGGGAAGCCGGCGCCAGAGTTGAGGGCATGGGTTGAATCGTGGCGGTTTCACTGGGTTCCGCCAGCAGATTTTCCAGCAGTGCTATGGATTGACGTACTTCGTTGGCGCGAATTTTGGCCCGAGCGAACACGTCGCCAGTGGATACTACAATGCGGCGCACATCCAGCTTGGCATAGGCTTCGGTGGGAAAGGCGCGCCGCACATCATAGTCCAGGCCGCTGGCCCGGCCGGCCGGCCCCACGATCCCCAGATGGTCGGCATCCTCGCGGCTGACCGTGCCGCATTCTTCGAACCGCGCCCGCACGCTGGGCGTGGCAAAGAGCAGATCCAGGGTATGCAGAACCTGGGGCTTGAGTTCCGCCAGGCGCTGGAGCAGGGTCTTGCGGATCTCTTCGGTCAGGCTGAAGCGCACACCGCCGGGACGCACCAGCCCTTTGCCGAAGCGGTTGCCGCACAGCAGCAGAGTCAAGTTGAGAAAATCCCCGCGCATGCGGCCGCAGTAATTGGCCGGCGGTAAAAAGGCCACATCGCCGCTCAAGGCCCCCAGATCGCCGATGTGGTTGGCCAGGCGTTCCAGTTCCAGGGCAACGCTGCGGATGCGTTGGGCGCCCTGGTCCGCCGGGCGGCCGCTCAAGGCTTCCATGGCCTGGGCAAAGCACAGGCTGTGACCGATGGCCGTATCGCCGGCAATGCCTTCGACGATGATCGGCCAGCGCTTCGTGGGGCTGGAGATCATCAATGGCTCGACGCCGCGGTGCTGATATCCCAGCTGGATCTCCAAATGCAAAACCCGCTCGCCGATGCAGTTGAAGCGGAAATGGCCAGGTTCAATGACGCCGGCATGTACCGGACCCACGGCCACTTCATGAATCTCTTCACCAGCCACCTGGTAGTACTTGTACCGGCCAGGAATATCTTCGGCGTAGTCATTGCCGAACACGTCGGCCACGCCGCGTTGATTGGCGTGATAGCGCACCATCTTGAGCCAGGGATGGCCTTCGGGGCGCAGTCCATACTGTTCGGCGATTTCGCGTTCGAACAGATGAAAGGGCTCGCAGTGGCGGGTGAGACTGGGAAATACTTCGGGCGCCGGACAGGCCGCGACCAGCAGATGCCGGGTGCGCAGCACGGCCAGCAGTTTGATGGCGCCTTGGTCGGCATAGGCGAAGAACTGGACCACTTTGGCGCCATGCTCCACCAGCTGCAAGGTCCGGCGCTGAAAATCCTCGAACCTCAGTTGCGGGACCTGGTCCAGGGCGATGGCTTTGCCGTTTTCGATGGGTAGAAAATCGGTCAGCATTAGAACCCCCCGCCGATGGCTGCCACGGCAAGACGAATGGTTTGGTTCAAGGTGCCGGGCATCCAGATAAACAGCACCAGGGAAGTAAACAACAACATGTATTGGGGCCACACCATGGCCGCATGTTCTTCAAGCCGATCTGGCCCGGCGTTGGCGCCAAAGGAGATTTGGATCACGTGTCTGGAAAAACCGGCGAAGATTACGGCGATGCTCAGGATGAACACAGCCGCGGCCACGAAATGGCCGCCCCGCAAGGCAGCCATGATGATCAACAGTTCGCCGATGAAGATACCAAATGGCGGGAACCCCGATATGCCGGCAAATCCGCTGATAAAGGCCACAAAGGTTTTGGGCATCATCCGGACCAGGCGGCCGGTGCCGGCAATGGTACGCTCACCATACCCGATCAGGACATTGCCAGCCGATAGAAAAAGAGAAGATTTGATCAGGCTGTGGTGGATCAGGCACAGCATGGCGCCGTAAGCCCCCAGGCCGCCGATACCGGTGCCCAGGGCGATGATGCCCATGTTCTCGATGCTTGAATAGGCCAGCAGCCGTTTGTATTCGCTCTGCTTGATGATGAATGTGGCGGCGGCGATGATGGAGGCCAGCCCGAAAAAGATCAGGATCGTGCCTGAGAAATCTCCCAGCCCAGCGGCATGCATGATTTTATGGGTTTTGAAGATCCCCAGGAAGGCGCAGTTGAGCAGCACACCCGACAGCAGGGCCGATACCGGGCTGGGCGCTTCGCTATGGGCGTCGGGCAACCAGGTGTGCATGGGGGCCAATCCCATTTTGGTGCCGTAGCCCACCAGGATGAAGACAAAGCCAGCCTTGAGCCAAACGGGAGCCAGGCGCGGGGCCTCCTGGGCCAGCGCCGAAAAGGCCACGGGCGCATCCACGCCGCCCACATCCATGGATAAGGCAATGAGCAGCGAGCCCAACAGGGCCAGGGCGATGCCCACCGAGCAGATCAGGACATACTTCCAGGTGGCTTCGAAGGAGGCGGCCGAACGGTGGGTGTAGATCAGGGGCGCGCTGGCCAGGGTGGTGGCCTCGATGGCGATCCACATCACCATGAGGTGATCCGAAAGGGTCACCATGGTCATGGATGCCAGGAAGACCAGCAAGGCGCCCGAAAAGAAATTCTCGGAATGAATCCGGGTGGCGTCGAGGTAGGCCGTGGTATAAATGGAGATCAAAAAGAAGAGTAAAGAGATGACGATCAGCGACAGCAACCCTTCGGGGGTGATGGCGAAATAGTCCGGCAGCAGGGCCAGGGGCCGCTGCAGCCACAACAGGGTACTGAGCAGCAGATGCACGGCGCCGATCAGCACCAGCAAAGGGCGCGCCATGGTGAGCGGCAGGAAGAAGGCCACCAAACCGGCAACCAATGGCACGATAATGATCAATTCAATCATGAGGCCGCCTATTCCTTTAAAGTGGTCAGCCGGGCCGTATCCAGGCTGTCAAAGGCTTGCTTAATGTGTTGCAGGATTACAGCCATGATCATCACTCCGGCCAGTACATCCAATAATATGCCGAACTCCACGATGTGCTGGGCACGGAGTGAAAAACCAGTGCCCACCAGATAGATGCCGTTTTCCATCATCATATAGCCTAGCACCATGGCGATGGCGTTGCGTCGGGACATGATCAGAAACATCCCGGCCACTACCAGCGTGACGGCGGTCGGCAGCATCAACGGTCGGCCCTGGGGCATGGGCAGATTGAATTTGGGGCTTACCGCGATGGCCGCCACGATCAGAACCAACCCCAGCAGCAGGGAGGCATGGTAGCCCACGATGGGATTGGCTTCCCGCCGGATGGCCACTCGGCGGATGGCCACGTAGATATAGAGCGGTATGGCAAAGGCTCTGATCAAGAATGTCACCAGGGTAAAAATGATACTGCCGGTGTTCATTTCGTGCCCCATGAACAGCGGCACAATGGACACCACCAGCCCTTGAAAGGATAGAACTTTGATCAACGACGGCAGCCGGCTGGAGCCCAGGGCGGAGAGCACCGACAACAGCACCAGCACCAGCAACGTTTCAACGGGGTTGGTCATTTGATGTACTCCAGGGTGATGATCGTGGCAAAGGCCGCCAGGGCAAAGGAAGTCAGAACAAACTGGGGCACTTTGTCCATGCGGTAGCGCGCCATGATCGATTCGGTGACGCCCACGATCCCGTAAATCAGGATCAGGATAGCGAAGAAAAGGGCGACATCGGCCGCGAGCGGGCCCATGGTGAACGGAAATATTAAGCGCGCAATGAACGCCGAGTAAAAGAAGAGTTTGAAAAAAGCGCCCAGCTCGATCATGGCGAAATCAGGGCCACTGTGATCCAGCACCATGACTTCATGGATCATGGTCAGTTCCAGGTGCGTGGCCGGGTCATCCACCGGCACCCGGGCGTTTTCCGTCAGCAGCACGATGAACAGGGCGATCACCACGAAGAGCAATGTGGCGCCGGCCGTATGCCAGAACCGCAGCGGCTGCAACCCCTCAAAATAGGCGCTGAGTTTCAACTCCCCGGTCAAAAGGTAGAACAAGATCAGCATCACGAACAGCGTGGCTTCGCAGATGATGGGAAAGTAGGCTTCCCGGGCCGCGCCCATGCCCTCGAAGGGCGAGGCCGTATCCATGGCCGCCGCAATGGTGAAGAAGCGGCCCAGCCCTAGAAGGTAAAGCACGAAGATGACATCGCCGTGAAAGGAAAACAGCGAGGGCGATCCGCCAATCGGAACGAACATGAGCGCCACGGCGGCCGTGGTCAGCGAGACCAGTGGGCCCATCTTAAAGAGAAAGGTGGTGCTGGTGCTGTAAACCGAGCCTTTACGCAACAGTTTGATCAGCGTGTAGTAATGGATCAACAGCGGCGGGCCCTTCTTGCCGCCGAAAAAGGCCTTGATTTTCAATATCCATGCGGCATAGAGCGGCGCAAGCAGCATGGCGATGAATAGAAGTAAAATGGATTGCATGGGATACCTAAGAGTTTAAAGTGTTAAGCTTAAAGTTGAGGAATTCTGTCGATTTGATTGTCTTCCTTTATTGAAAGTAATTGCTCCTCTCATGGCATCATACCTTAACTTTAAACTTTACTACTTTAAACTTAAAACTATTTTCTATACCTTCCACCTTCCACCTTCCACCTTATACCTTTTATCTATTGAAACACAAACACCAACGCCACCACGATGGCCAGCAGAATATAGCCGATGTACATATGGATTTCACCATGCTGCAGCCAGCGCAACTTATCGAATAAGAAAATCACCGGCCGCACGATAAGACTCGTGATTTGCAGTTCGGCGATATCCTGGATCTGGCTGTGATAATGGGTCGGCGCCGGAAACCGGCCCTTGATGGCCGGATGTTCTTCCTTCAGGGGCGCCACGGTGCTGAAAAAATTCAGGATTGAGGCCGCAAAGGAAGAACTGGTGTACTGCATGCGGGCCGTGGGGCGCGTAAAGCCGCAGCCCCAGGTGCCGGCCTGGGTAATTGTTTTGCCGCGGTAGCAAAAGGAGCGCAATATCCAAAGCAGAACCAACACGCCGAGAAAGAGCGCGGCGGCCCGGGTGATATTGGCGGTCAGCGGTACAAAGGGCGCCAGGGGAATGCGGCCATAGCCCAGGTTCAAGGCGGCCACGGCCCGAATGGCCAAGGCCATGAAGAAGGTGGGGAAAAGGCCGACGATCAGGCAGGCGGCTGCCAGGATGACCATGGGAACCAGCATGCCCGAGCCGTGCTCGGCCGCATTCTGGGCTGGCACACCCCGCGGCTCGCCTTGGAAGACCACGCCATTTACTTTGGTAAAGGCGGCCAGGGCCAATCCGCCGATGAGAGCCAGGCTGATGATCGCCAACACGCTGAGCACAAAATAGCTCTTGCCCAGGGCTGCTCCTCTGAAACCTCCCATGTAAATCAGAAACTCGCTGACAAAGCCATTGAAGGGCGGCAGACCGGCAATGGCCAGGGAGCCGATCAGAAAAGTGCTCCCGGTCACCGGCATGCGCTTAATCAATCCGCCCAACTGGTCCATGGCGCGGGTTCCGGTCTGGTGCAGCACCATGCCGGCGCCCATGAAGAGCAGGGATTTGAAAAGGGAGTGATTGAGCACATGCAAGAACCCGCCGGCAAATCCCAATACCGCGATGAGGGGCTGCCCGGCCGCCACGCCGATCATGCCCAGACCCAGTGCGATGAGGATGATGCCGATATTTTCCACGCTGCTGTAAGCCAGCATGCGTTTGATATCTTGCTGGCCCAGGGCATAAATCACCCCCAGGATGCCGGTGATCATGCCGGCAATGATCACAATCTGCCCAAACAGAGGCGTGTGCCAGGCCAGCAGGTGATAGAGGCGCACGATACCGTAGACACCTGTTTTGATCATCACGCCCGACATCAGGGCTGAGATGTGGCTGGGGGCGGCCGGATGGGCGTGGGGCAACCAGGCGTGAAAGGGAAAAACGCCGGCCTTGGAGCCGAAGCCCACAAAGGCTAAGGCAAACACCAGGATCTTGGTGGGTTCAGATAAGCTGGCCGCGGCCGCAAAATCCAAGGTGCCGGTAGAGGCATACATAATACCGAAGGCCGCCAGCAAAAACAGGGCGCCCACCTGGGAGTAAACCGCGTAGAGATATCCCGCCTTGCTGTTTTCTTCGATTTCATGGTCGTGCACCACGAGGAAAAAGGAGGCCAGGGACATGATTTCCCAGCAGAGCAGGAAGGTGATGATGTTGTAGGCCGTCACCACCAGGGCCATGGCGGCAATAAGGAGGCTGAAAAAAAGATGGCTGGCGGCGATGCGAACGGCGCGCTCGGGCTTGTCCAGATAATGGTAACCGTAAATGGCGGCCAAAAAGGAGATCAAGAAAATGACCATGAGGAAAAAGGCCGACAAACCGTCTGCTTTGAAATCCAGCGTAAAGGAACTCAGGAATCCAACCGAGATCGTCGGCTGGTCGTTGCCGGCCAAAAGAAGAACGGCGCTGACCAGCCCCAGCAGACAACCGGTGGCAGTGAAGAAGGCTGCCACCGCTCGCATGCGGTTGAATTGCCGGATGAAAAGAAAAGGCAAGATGCCGCCGCAGAGAACAATCGACACGGATAAAAACAGGTAGCTCATAGTGCCCTTTCCGCCTGTAATTGGGGCCTGACCCCGAATGGGCGCAGCATACGGCTAAATGAATCGCTTTGATAGTTCAGGTAGATTCATGAGTCAATATGGAATCTTGGCGCGCCATAGAACGGCGGCGGGCGCGAGTCAGGACTGTTGTTTTGATCGGAATCGGAATCGGTATCGTAGTGTTTCAATACCGATACCGAAAACAAGGCCGGGCAATCGCCGTGCCCCACGCCCGGTCTCCAGCGCGCATTGACCAAAAAGGAGGGGCGGACTATATACACGCGGATATCGGCAACGCGTCGCCATAAGGATCTAATGCGAGGGGGCGCGAAAATGCCGCAGAATGGAAGCGCCTAACGCATGAGCCGCACCACGGATCGTGAAATTCCATATAACTACACCTCCGCCGATGACCGGCGGGTGTGGAATCTCCTATTGGGGCCAGAGGCCCTGGCAGCCCTGGAACGACTGGTGTTCACGCGCCGCACCGGGCGTTCCTGGCGTTTGCTCATGCGTCTGATCGGCGATCTTTTTATTCACCGCCGCAACCCTTTTCTTTACCAGGAACTGGTGGATGATCCCCGGCGGCGTCGGCGTTTCTTCTCGGCCGGCCAACGGGACTTGGGCCTCATCGAGGCGCGCGGTCACCAGGAGCCGGAGTTGGCGCTGGTCCTGGAAAAGTGCCGTCGACTTTTCGAGGCGTTACACCTCGAATTGGAAGGAGTAGTGGATCAACGCCGGCGCATCCGGGATCGCCTGGGCGCCATCGTGGACCCGGCCAATGTCTATTTTGATCCCTTCACCCTGGCGGCCCATGCCACCGACGCCACTGACTGGCGCTTGTGTCTGCCCCTGGCCGTAGTTTGTCCCCAGACCGAATCCCAGGTGCCGCCCCTGCTGCAGGCCATCGCGGCCTTGGGGCTCAAGGCCATCCCCAGAGGCGGCGGCACCGGCTTGACCGGCGGGGCCGTACCGGTGGTGCCCAACTGCATCATGATCAATACCGAAAAGCTCAACCGCATCGGCCCCATACAGACCACTTTGGTTGAACAAGCCGAGGGGCCGCCGCTGAGACTGTCCACCATCGAGTTGGAAGCCGGCGTCATTACCGAAGCCGCCATGCAGAGCGCCGAAGCGGCGGGTCTGGTGTTTGCCACCGACCCCACCTCGGCCTGGGCCTGCACCATCGGCGGCAATATCGCTGAAAACGCGGGCGGCAAGCGGGCCGTGCTCTGGGGTACGGCCATCGACAATCTGATCAGCTTCCGCATTGCCGTGGCCGACGGCCGGCAGCTGGAGGTGCGGCGCCTTCATCCCAGCGGAAAACGTATCGATCCGGATGAGACCATTTACTTCGCCGTCAGCGATACGGCCGGCGGCGAACTTCTCCAGCGCATTGCGATTCACGGCGCGCAACTGCGCAAACCGGGATTGGGCAAGGATATCACCAACAAGACCCTGCAAGGGTTGCCCGGCGTGCAAAAAGAGGGCACCGACGGCATCATCACTTCGGCTGTTTTTCTTCTCCACCGGGCCTATCCCCACCAGCGCACCGTATGTCTGGAGTTCTTCGGTGCGGATATGGAAGAGGCCGCCGAAGTAATCGACCGCATCAGCGCGATTTTTGTGAATAACGGCCGGGAAGCGCTGATGGCGTTGGAGCATTTCGACGAGGAGTATGTGCGCGCCATTCAATACAAAGCCAAGGCGCCCCGCGGCGAACGCCCCAAGGCCGTGCTGCTCATCGATATCGTAGGGCACGCCCCGGAGCAGATCCAGAACGGCCTGGCGCGGCTCACCGATCTGCTGGCGGATTACCCCAACACCTTCATGGCCGTGGCCCAGAGCGAAGCCGAAGCCCAGCGCTTCTGGCGCGACCGCAAGCGTCTGGGGGCCATCGCGGCCCGCACCAACGCCTTTAAACTCAACGAAGACATTGTACTGCCCTTGAAGGCTCTGGCCGAATTCGCCGCTTACGTGGATCAGCTCAATGTGGAAGAAGAGCGCGACAATCAAGAAGAAGTCATTTGGCAACTGCTGGCCTACATTGAAAAAGCCGTACCCATCGAAGACCCGGAGTGGCTCACGGCCAAACTGCCCAGGGCGCGGCAATTGCTTACCGAAGCCAGGGAGCAGATCAAGCTGGCCGGCCGCGATCATTTGCGGGCCGAAACCCATCTGAGCGTCGTCGCAGAGGCTCTGGCCGAGCTGTTAAGCGGCTACAGCAAGGTGACGGCCGAAATTCAGCGCGAAATCGCGGAAATCCGCAGCCGCCGCATCGTGGTGGCCACTCACATGCACGCCGGAGACGGCAATGTGCACGTCAATATTCCGGTCTTCTCCAATGACCGCGACATGATGCGCCGGGCCGCCGAGGTGGCCGATCTCATCATGGAAAAAGCCGTGGACCTGGAGGGTGTGGTCAGCGGCGAGCACGGCATCGGATTCACCAAAATCAAGCATTTGGACGCCGGAATCATGGCCGAGTTCAAGGCTTACCGGCAAGCCGCGGACCCGCGCGATTTGATCAACCCCGGCAAGCTGACCGACCGCTCCGTGGCCGAGCGGATTTTCACACCGTCGTTCAATCTCATTGAGCTGGAAGCGCGCATCCTGCGTTACGGCCGCCTGGAGCAGTTGGCTGAAAAGATCGCCCAGTGCGTGCGCTGCGGGCGATGCAAAACCCCGTGCTGCGTCTTTTATCCGGCCGGCAATCTGTTCTTCCATCCGCGTAACAAAAACCTGGCCCTGACCGGCATCATCGAGGCCTTGCTCTACGATGCCCAGCGCTCCCAGAACATGGGATTGCGGCCCTTGCGCTGGCTGGGCCAGATCGCCGATCACTGCACCCTGTGCCACAAGTGCCTGGCGCCGTGCCCGGTCAACATCGATACGGCCGAAGTCTCCATTCTGGAGCGCGAAGTGCTTATCAACCATGGCGCCCGATCCACCGCTTTGCCCACCCGGTTGGTCCTGAAGTATTTGGCCACCCGTTCTTCTCTGCCCAATGCCGTGATGCGCCGAGTACTGCTCAGAGGCGGGGGCGCCTTGCAACGCCTGGGATCGCGCTTGGTGGGGAGCCAATGGCGGCGTAGCCGAATGCTGACGCCGCTCTACGCGCCCGCGCCCGCTATTGCCGCCCGGCCGTTGCCGGCCCTGTTTCCACGGGCTCACGATCTGGATCAGGCCCTGCTGATCAGCCCCGAGGGGCTTGCGGCCGCCACGGTCTTTTACTTCCCGGGCTGCGGCTCGGAGCGGTTGCATGCCGAAATCTCCCTGGCCACCCTCTTCGTGTTGCTGCGCGTCGGCGCCAACGTCGTGCTGCCGCCCAAACATTTGTGCTGCGGCTATCCTGCCCGGGCCAATGCCAAGAGCGATCTTTACTCCCGCCAGGAACTGCGCAACACCATGATCTTCAGTCAGTTGCGCTCCATGCTGGGTTATCTGGATTTCACGGCCTGTATCGTCAGCTGCGGCACCTGTCGCGAAGCGTTGCTGCGCACCGGCGTGACCGAGATCTTCGGCGCGCCCGTGGCGGATGTGGCCGCCTTTGTGCTGGGGCGAGGTATGGGTGTGCAGCTGAAGGGGCGCTGTCTCTACCATCCCCCTTGCCACGACTCTTTGGAAGGCCGCGGTGAAGTACTTCTGCGGACCATTGCGCCCCAGGGCGTGGAAATGGTGCCCCATTGCTGCTCCGAAGCCGGCACCCTGGCCCTGAGCCGTCCCGATATCGCCGCCGCCATGCTGGCGCGTAAGCGCGGCGAATTGGCCCCCCGCCTGGTTCCGGCGCCACAGCCCAGGCTGCTGACCAATTGCCCGGCCTGTTTGAACGGTCTGGCCCGCCACGCCTTGATCCCGCCCCAGCACCTGGCCGTGGCCCTGGCCGAGGCCTGCGATCCCGCCAATTGGCGCCAGAGCGTGACCCGACACTTGTCCCAGGCGGAGCTGATCCGGATTTAAGCCTTCTCTGGAAAAGACGCGCCTATTTAGTGCTTGACCGAAAACCGGGTGAATAACCGATATTATTATCTACCATGAAGAGCATGAAGAACATGAAGATTCTACAAGCTATCTCAAAATAAAGATTTTGGGCCAAAAGATTATTTTGAGGTAGCTTGTAATCTCATTATGGCCTACAGCCTCTTCATGTACTTCATGCTCTCCATGGTGACTATTAGGTTCATGGCATCCGGATTCCCGTTCAGGCACTATTTAAGCTCGAAGACGGGCGTGTTTACGTTTTCAGGCATTTCCGGCCATTGCTTCTGGCAGAAAGCGGCTTTGATAAAATAACGGCCTGGGGGCAGATCAGCCGGAAGGCGCCAACGGATGTTCATCATTTGGACGATGTCACCGAATTGGGGGCAATCGGGATCGGTGCGGGTAGTAAATGCCGGTTGTAATGGAAGGATCGCCTTCTGCTCTTCAACATTCTGGCGCACCAGCTCCCATTGGGGCGCCACGCCGATGGGAAAAGCAGTCATGCGGATAAAGCGCAATACTACTTCGTTGCCTGGGCGGTAGATATCGAAATCGGTCACCAGGCCGATCAGTTTATTGTTATCCGAAATACCGGTTCCCACGCCCGAAGTGGTTTCATCCCAAAAGCGCGCCGGCCCTACATCAACGTGGACCAGCTCACCGTGGTAAAACCCCGCGCCGCCAAAGCCCAGTTTGCGCATATACTGCCACACCTTGCGCGAAGAGACCCCTTTGATCTCAATGTCGGCCGCCATGCCGTACTGATGCAGGCTGGCCGTGGCCGCGAGCTTGCCGGATTCGCGCAGGTGAGTATTGTATGCGGGGCTGCGCCAGCCCGAAGAGATTTTGATGGGCGCATTGGGTTTTAATCGATCCTGGAGAAAATCGAGAAATTCGATCAGCCGCAGGGAGATGGCGGCCTGGGGCTCATCCGCGGGCGCATCGAACACCGCCTGGATGGCCCGCAGGGCCTTGGGATCATACTGCCCTTGGGCATTGCGGTAGACCCCTTTGAATACATGGGGATTTTTAGCGCTGGTCAGGTACAGGCGGCCGTCGCCGCTATGAAAGAAGCGCGCTCCTTCGGCGGCCAGTGCTGGCGCAGCCCAGAGCAGGGGTAGAACCAAGACTAGTAAAATCAAAATACAGGGTGAGCGCAATCGCGATGGTGGCATCATCTTTTATTCTCTTGTTGTATTCAAAGAAGATCCAGCAGCATGAGCGGATGTTGGATGACGTGAGCCGCGCCCGAATCCCAGAGCTCCTGAACCGGGCGGAATCCCCAGCCCGCGCCCACGGCCAGCATGCCCGCGCTCCGGGCGGTCCGCATGTCATTGCAGCTATCCCCCAGAAAGACGCAGTGCTCCGGCGCCACCCCGATCTCGGCGGCGGCCTTTAGTGCCATGAAAGGGTCCGGCTTTTTGGGCACATCCGGTTGTTGTCCCCAGACACTGCCAAAGGGCACCCGCGGGAAATAGTGGTCGATCATCTTCAGAGTGAAGGGGTGCGGTTTGTTGGTGACCACGGCCAGGGCCATCTTGCGGTCCTGTAAGGCCGATAGGAGCGCCAGAATGCCGTCATAAGGTTGCGTGGCGAGGTGCCAATTGCGGCTGTAGTCCGCCAACAACTCTTGCAAGCACTCATGGACCTGCCCCGCGTTGCGCTGATCAGGCGGCAGCGCACGTTCCATCAATACCGCCGAACCATCGCCGATGAACCAGCGGAAGGCCTCCATGGGGTGGGTGGGAAAGCCCCGGCTGTAAAGCACCCGGTTGACCGCAGAACCCAGGTCTTCCAGGGTGTTGAGCAGGGTGCCGTCAAAATCGAATAACACCGCTTGATAGGATTTGATGGAACTCAAAGGATCTCACCATTCGAATCGGTTTATCTCCACGAATACCTAAAGGGAGTCGCCCATAGGTTTTCGTTTGAACCAGTTTGATATCGCTATTTTGATAATTTAAATCCCGCTATTTTGCAAATTTGTTTGCCGCATTTGCCGTGACCCTTACTCTGCGGGTAGGGTAATAATGAATCTAAGCACACTGGTTCATAAATTCACTAACATATCACCGGCCGGTTCGTTCATAACCACAGAGAACAATGCGTTACCGTAATTACGACCGCGTGTACTAAAGCGCCATCGCCATCTCCTTCCTCTGTTGCGGCAGGGATGAGATGATTCCGTGCTCCTCAAGCCAATCGATGACTATCTTGATACACTCATCAATGGATTGGCGGTCGGTGCGCAGATGGATCTCCGGGTTTGGGGGCGGCTCGTAAGGGGCGTCCAGTCCAGTGAACTGTTTGATCAGGCCGGCGCGCGCCTTTTTGTACATGCCTTTGGGGTCGCGCTGTTCGCACACGTCTAAACTGGCGTCGCAAAATACTTCGGCAAACCGTTCGGGCTGAAGGTTGCGGGCCATTAGGCGATCCGAGGCATAGGGGCTGATAAAGGCCGTCATGTTCACAATGCCGGCGGCCGTGAATAATTTGGCTACTTCTCCGATGCGCCGGATGTTCTCCTCGCGGTCTTTGGGAGAAAAGCCCAGATCCTTGTTCAGGCCGTGCCGGATGTTGTCGCCATCCAGTACAAAAGTACTTACTTTTCTTTGATGCAGCTCGGCTGCAAGGGCATTGGCCAGGGTGGATTTGCCCGAGGCCGACAAGCCGGTGAACCAGATGGTCAGGCCTTTGTGTTGGTGGAGTGCCTCCAAGTCCGATGGGGTTACGATGTGCTCATGCCAAACAACGTTGTTTGAGGTGGTATTCATCATGGCGCGAGGCTCCTTTCCCTGAAAAAGATTCAACGCGAATGGGATGAAACGGCGTAATGGATGCGGGCCGCGGTCACTCCTTGTTCGTGGGGGGTGCTGCGTCATTGAGCTGTTGGCTGCGCAAATGGCCTTGGATTGGAAAAGAACCGGTTGATCTGTGGGCTGAGTATGCCGGTGCGGTGTTGAATTGTCAACATGGCAACGCCATGACGGGTGTGAGTCACGCACAGGTCGTACGCGTACTCGTACTCGTACGCGTACTCGAAATATCTTTAAAATCATTCGAGTACGAGTACGCGTACGAGTACGAGTACGATTTGGAAAACAGCGGTGTGCAACACTCTTGATTTGCAACTCACCCATGGCTGTGTATTGACAACCCCAGGGCTATCCAATTTACTATGCGGCAGTGGTTCTGGCTGAGGAGCCGGTTATCTTGATGCCAATTTAAATTCATCAAAAGGAGCTATATGGATATTATTCTTGACGCCCACGAGGCCAGGGTAATCGGCTGTCTCATGGAAAAGCAAATGGCCACACCCGAATACTACCCGCTGTCATTGAATGCATTGACCAATGCCTGTAACCAGAAGACCAACCGTGATCCGGTGACCAATTACAGCGAAATAGCGCTGGAAGAGGTGCTCAATGGGCTGATTCAAAAGAAGCTGGTGAACAAAAGCGTGGTGGGCCGGGTGCCCAAGTTTGAGGAGCTGCTGGTGCGCCAGCGCAATTTCGTGCCCAAGGAGGCGGCCATCGTGTGTGAGTTGCTGTTGCGCGGGCCCCAAACCGCGGGCGAGCTGCGCAGCCGCACCCAGCGGTTGTTTGCCTTTGACAGCCTGGAGAGCGTGCTGGAGACTTTGGCCCAATTGGAAGAGATGGGGCTGGTTCAACGCCTGGCCCGCTTGCCGGGGCATAAGGAGTCGCGCTACGGCCACTTGTTAAGCGGGCCGATTGCGGCCGAGCCGGAACGTTTGACGGAGCCGGCCCCTCCAAGCGAGCGCATCGATGGTCAACGCCTGGAGCGCCTGGAGCAGGAGCTGGCGGCCATGAAGGAAGAACTGGCCGCGCTCAGGGGCCAGTTTGAGATCTTCAAGAAGCAGTTTGAATGATCGGCGCATTGCGTCCCGTCCTTGTCAATGATAACAAAGGGCCGTCGGTTTCAAGGCCTTGAAATCGACCAGTGCATATCGATTGGGATGGTTGGACGCGTGAAATTTTTTCAAAATCTTCTCATGGCCGGGGTATTGATTCTATACTCCACGGGGCTTGCGGGCGCCGAAGCGCAAGGCATGCGATCCATGATCGACCCCACCGGCCGAACCGTGCAGGTGCCGCGCTCTCCGCGCCGGGTGGTGTCCCTGGCGCCCAGCGTCACGGAAACGGTATTCGCCCTGAAGCGGGGCAACCGCCTGGTGGGCGTGACGCGCTTTTGCAACTACCCGCCGGAAGCGCAGAAACTGCCCAACGTAGGTACCTACGTGCATCTGGACGTGGAGCGCATCGTGGCCCTGCAGCCGGATGTGTGCATCGCGGTCAAGGATGGCAATCCCCTGGCCGTGGTCGAACAGCTCCAGGCCATGGGCATTGCGGTATTCGCCGTCAATCCCATGGATCTGGAAACAGTCATGCAGAGCGTGCTGGCCATCGGTGATCTGCTTCAGGCCACGGAGACTGCTCAGACTCTGGTAGCTGACATGCGCCAGCGCATTGCGCGGGTCGAGGCGCGCGTGGCCGGTGCCCGCACCCGTCCCAGGGTCTTCTTCCAGATTGGTATCTCTCCCATTGTCTCCGTGGGGGATCACACCTTCATTCATACCCTGATCGGCCTGGCCGGCGGCGTCAATGTGGCGGCTGGCGACAACCCCTATCCGCGCTTTTCCGTGGAGCAGGTCATTGGCGCGGCGCCGGAAGTGATTGTGATCTCCTCCATGGCCAGGGAAGCGGTTTTTGAAAGGGTCAAGGCGGATTGGATGCAGTGGCCGGTCATACCGGCTGTCCGCGATCAGCGCATTTTTATTGCACCCCCGGATCTGTTTGACCGGCCATCGCCTCGCCTGGTCGAAGCCTTGGAGCTCTTGGCGGGCTATATCCATCCAGAACTCTCGGAGGCCCGGCCATGACCGTTGAACGGCCCCATTTGTTGCGCCGTCTGCTGTTATCCGGAGCCGTGTTGGGCGGCGTGCTGCTGATCGCGGCTTACATCGGCCTGGCGGCCGGCTCCACCAGCGGCGGCATCATGGATGTCTGGAAAAGTCTGGGTGAAGATCCCCAGGCCCGCTTGCTGCGCGATATCATCTGGCGCCTGCGCTTGCCGCGGGTCCTGATGGCGGGCCTGGTGGGCGCCACCCTGAGCCTGGGCGGTATGGTGTTCCAGGTGCTGCTGCGCAATCCTTTGGCTGAACCTTATATCCTGGGCGTTTCGGGCGGCTCGGCCATCGGCGCCATCGTCGGCATTTTGATGGGTTTGAGCCGCATTCCGGGAGTCTGGCTCACCTCCTTTGCCGGCAGCCTGGCCGTGCTGGGTGTTCTTTTTGTGATGGCCGGCGGCCGCGCTTTTGCCCGGTCCTATCCATTGCTGCTCTCGGGTGTCATGGTGAATGCCTTTTGCGCGGCGGTGATCATGTTTCTGGTCTCCATGGCCCAGGACAGCCGCCTGCATGACATCATCTATTGGCTCATGGGCGATCTGGCCGCCAGCACCCTGGACATGGTCCTGGCCCTGGCCGCGGCCGTGCTGCCCTGTTTCGTGCTGATCTTCACCCGCTCCCACGCCATGAATCTGCTGGCCCTGGGCAGCGACATGGCCCGCAGCATGGGGGTCAATCTCACCGCCACCATGGTGTTGCTGCTGGTGGTGACCTCCCTGATGGTCAGCGCCACGGTGAGCTATTGTGGCCTGATAGGTTTTGTGGGGCTGGTCATCCCACATATGCTGCGCCTGATGCTGGGGCCGGACCATCGGGTTCTGACCCCGGCCTGCATTCTGGGCGGGGCTGCCTTTATGGTGGTGTGCGATGTGCTGGCCCGCACCCTGCCGGCTCAGGGCGAAATGCCGGTGGGCGTCATTTCGGCCATCATCGGCGCGCCGCTGTTTATCTATCTGCTGCGCAAGAGCCAGGGGAAATAGGAAAGAGGTAGACGGTGGACGGTAGAAGATTGAAGGTGGAAGATAGAAGTCAAGAAGAACAGGTTCAACGCAGGCGCAGAGGACGCGGAGAATCGCAGAGGATTTAATCAAAAAGAATATCCTCTCTGCGTTCTTCTGAGCCCTCTGCATCTCAGCGTTGAACAAGGCATTCACAAAATTGTTGTGTTGCGAAGATGACGATGCCCCCAGCCATAGAAGTAGAACATCTCAGCCACGCCTTTGGCGAGCGCAGCGTGCTGACCGGCGTGACCTTCCAGGTTCCCGCCGGCCAATTCTGTATCATCATTGGTCCCAATGGCTCAGGCAAGACCACTTTGCTCAAACTCGTGATGCGGCTGCTGGCCCTGCAACAAGGCGCCATTCGAGTGATGCAGCGCGCCATTAGCGACTACTCAGCCCGACAGATGGCCCGGCGCGTGGCTTATGTGCCCCAAAACATCCAGCAGGTCTTTGGGTTTACGGTGTGGGAAGTGGTGCTCATGGGCCGGGCGCCCCATCTGGGCATGCTGGGACTGGAGGGCGCGGCTGATTTGGAAATCGCCCGCGGGGCCATGGTCGTGGCCGGTGTGGAGCATCTGGCCCAGAGGCGCTTGGATCAGCTCAGCGGCGGCGAGCAGCAGCGGGTCTTCATTGCCCGGGCCATCTGCCAGCAGCCCCAACTCATCGTTCTGGATGAACCCACCGCGGCTCTGGATCTGGCCCATCAGGTGCGGGTCATGGATTTGATGGAGCACCTCAAGGTCGAAAAGGGCATCACGGTGGTCATGGTTTCCCATGATCTCAATCTGGCGGCCATGTATGCCGACCAGCTCGTGCTGCTCGATAAGGGGCGCATCGCCGGCATGGGAGCCCCCCAGGCCGTGCTGGATTTCGGGCTGCTGGAACAGGTGTACGGCTGCACCCTCCTGGTGGATAAAAGCCCCTTGGGGGACTACCCGCGTATTCATCTGGTGCCGGGGAGATATCTGGGCAAAGCGGAAGATCGCAACATATGATCGGAAGTCTTATTCTCCGGCTGCATGGAAGTATTCAGAATCCAGGAGTCAGAAGTCAGAATTCAGGAGTCAGAATGGAGGAATCGTTCTCTATTCTGAATTCTGTATTCTGACTCCTGAATACTTATACCCACAAACCCACCATTCCAAGGAAAGCAGTTCTCATGTCTTCCATGATTCGTCTATTACTTCTTTTCATTCTGCTTCTATTCGTTTCTTGCGCGCCCAAACCCATCACCCGGGATAATGCGCTGAAACGCCTATCTGCGTCGGATTACCCTGATTTCAACGACAGTCGCGCATATGACCAGCTATCCCGGGGTATTGAGATGAGCCTGCGCTTTCTCCGTAAGTTGCCGGCCGATCAGGCGGTCGTCTTTGGCCCGGACACTTATCCCGTGGCCCACCTGATCCGCTCCCTGGAAGTATTTGCGGCCCTGATCGCGGAAAATCCAACTCCCGAGGCGTTGAACCGTCAATTGAGAGAGCGCTTTGTGGTATATGCCGCGGCCGGCGGCGCCGAAACGCACTCGGTGCTTTTTACCGGATACTACACGCCGGTGCTCAAGGGCCGACGCGATCCTTCGCCAGCGTTCCCCGTGGCGATTCACTCCCGGCCAACGGATCTGGTGGAGATCGATCTGTCGTTATTCGCCGAAGATCTCAAGGGCCGCCACATTGTCGGTCGCATCGTCAACCGCACCGTCACACCCTACCCGGACCGCCAGGCCATCGACGAACTGCCGGACTTCGATCGGTTGGCGCCTCCCATTGCCTGGGTCAAAGATCAGGTGGATCTATTCAATCTCATGGTGCAAGGCTCGGGCAAAGTGGATTTGGAAAACGGCCAAATGCTGACCGTGCAGTTCGATGGCTCCAACGGCCGTCCCTACCGCAGCATCGGACGCATGTTGATTGATGAGGGCAAAGTCAGCGCCGAACGGATGTCCATGCAAGCCATTCGTGAGTACCTGCGCCAGCACCCGGATGAAGCCCAGACGGTGATGAACTACAACCCCCGCTATATCTTTTTCAAGTTGGCCGATGATGGGCCCATTGGGGCCTTAGGCGTGCCATTGACGGCGTTGCGCTCCATCGCGGTGGATCGTGCCTTCTTTCCCCAGGCCGCCTTGGCCTTTATCCAGGTGCCGGTGCCCATGGTCGATGAAAATGGCGCTATCACTGAGTTTGCGCCCATGAGCGGTTTTTGTCTGACCCAGGATACCGGCAGCGCCATCACCGGGCCAGGCCGTGTCGACCTGTTTTGGGGCGGCAGCCTTGGGGCGGAAGTGGCCGCAGGGCATCTTAAAAAGGAGGGTCGGCTTTACTTCTTGGTGCTTAAGCCCGATGTCGTCGACGGGTTGTCGAAATAGCATTTGTTATAATTTCAGTTGGTTATTTATGATACGGGCCTGGGCCATACCCTTGACTTTAGGAATGAAAAACCATACAAGAAGTGAGCTGTGCAACCTGCACCATTTGGATGAAGGAGTCACCTATGTTTGGTATTGGCATGCCGGAGCTGCTGGTGATTCTGGCAGTGGCATTGATTGTCATCGGCCCCAAAAAACTACCTGATCTGGCGCGTTCCCTGGGCAAGGCCCTGGGTGAGTTCAAACGCGCCACCAATGACCTCAAGCAGAGTATTGAGCAGGAAGCCGGGATGAGTGAAGTCCGCGACACCATCCGCAAAGCCGGCCAAGATGCCCGGCGGACCTTTAATGAGGCCGACACTGCCGAAAAAAACAGCGGCGAAGCGGCGGAAGCCCAATCCGCCACCACGGTCACCGAAACCCCATTCAATACCGTTGCCGCCGCGGGGGAGCCCTCCAAACCGGTCGATCCTATGGCCAATCACACCGCCGCCCTTAATCGCGTTGATGACCATACTGTCCCCAAGGAAAACGGCCGCTCATGACCGAACCGGAAAAAATGCCCTTCACTTCCCACTTGGAAGAATTGCGCTCACGGTTGGTTAAAAGCGCCATCGCGGTGGGGATCTGTTTCTTGGTTTGCTATTACTTTGTAGAGAAGATCTTTGATGTTCTCACCTTGCCCTTGATGCGGGTCATGGAACCCGGCAATCATCTGATTTACACCAATCTGCCAGAAGCATTTTTTACGTATTTGAAGGCGGCTTTCATTGCCAGCTTGATACTTGCTTCGCCGGTGATCCTCTATCAATTTTGGATGTTCGTTGCGCCGGGACTCTACGACCGGGAGAAGCGCTTGGCCTTGCCAATCGTGTTGCTCTCCAGCTTTTTTTTTATAGGCGGCGCCCTTTTCGGCTATTTTATCGTTTTCCCATTTGGCTTCAAATTCTTTCTCGGTTTTGCCAGTGATATCATCCAGCCAATGCCATCCATGAAGGAGTATTTGAATTTTTCATCCAAACTGCTGTTGGCGTTTGGGTTGATCTTTGAATTGCCCCTGGTCCTCACCTTTTTGACCCGCCTGGGCATTGTGTCCGTGGATACCCTCAAACGCTTCCGCAAATATGCGATATTGCTTTCGTTCGTGGTGGCCGCAATATTAACCCCGCCTGATGTAATGACTCAGATAATGATGGCGATTCCACTGGTCATTCTCTACGAGGTGAGCATCGTCGGGGCGCGCCTCTTCGGCCGTAAGCCAGAAGGGGCGGAAGACCGGTCGGAAGATCAAGGCGAAGAAGAGGAAGATGAGGATGAGACGCAACCCAATGGATCGGGCGCTTAAAGTTCGGTGATTTCCTTCGCATTTGAAGCAGCCTCCCTTTTGGCGGGGGATGGCTGTAATTACAAATAATTGTTTTACTCAAATTTGAAAGGAGACTTAAGATGAAGCTCTGGGTAATGGCAGGAGTGCTGGTAATGGTTTTGGCGTTGAGCATGGTGACCGTGACGGGCTCAATGGCCTCCAAGGCCCAGGATGTGATCCAATTGGAGGCACCCTATCCTCACACCAAGGGCGGTGTCACTTTCTCCCACAAAAAACACAATGTCGATTACAAAATTAGCTGCGGTGAGTGCCATCACGATGATCAAGGCAAACCTTTGACCAACCTTAAAGACGGCGATGCCGTAAAGAAGTGTTTTGAGTGCCACAAGAAGCCGGGCGAGATCAAAGGCAAAGAGGCCAAGGGTCTATCTGACAAAGAAAAGCTCGCTTATCACGCCAACGCGATGCATGAAAACTGTGTCGGATGTCACAAGAAGTTCAACAAGGAGAAGAACAGTAAAGCAGCGCCGCAACAGTGCAAGGATTGTCATCCTAAAGACAAAGATAAGGACAAGGATAAGGATTAGTGGGCCTCATAATCCGTCGGATAAAAACAAGCCGATGATGGGATAATCGGGCTATTGAGAAAACAGAAGAGCCGGCTGCACCATGCAGCCGGCTCTTCTTCATCAATAAAGACCCTATACACAGGGCGGTTCGTTTCGTGGGAACCCTCTTTGATTCAAACCACAAACCGCCGAACTTACATTTGATTCACTGGGACCCTACGAAGCGGAAGTCAAAATAGACTGATGGCACCGTTCGTTGAGTCGAAAATGGTAGTGGACCTGTGGTAATTGGAGTCTGGCTCTATACTTCTTCTAAATCAGTCACGGACTCTTCACATTGGCAAGGACTGCCCACCCATCTAACGATTACATGATTGGGTTTATCCTGCACCACACCTTCCACAATCCCACATGATCCGGCTATCTTCCGACTAAATTCCCTGTACGTCACAATTGCGCCCTGTTCCATCATCACTCACCTCTCGCTAAGCCTTAACCACTTTTAGAGCAAAATGTATGCCGGGAAAGTAGATGCCCCCCTTTGTGCATATTTATCAATTGGTTGACAGCAGGATGGCACTCTTCGGACACGAAAAACGGTCATGGTCCGGAAGATGGGTACATACTTAGTATTACAACAATTACATAGCAGTGGGTGCCAAACCATGCTGAGCGACGCTTTTGGGTAAATAGATTCATTATAGCGAAGCTTGGACGTTTGCCATATCAAGCCCGTTTTGCTTTTTCAAGAGGGAAAAAGAGCCTCTTTCAACAGGCAGCAGGCGATCTTGAAAGCTGGCGTGCCATCGGGCTGATAAACAATGTTGCCGGGCTGGATGAGTTTATTCATGACGCAGCCTTCGGGAATCTCCAACTGAAACAGGTCGGTCTCATTAATCGGGGGCATCGGTATGAGCTGGCCTTGTTTGAAGTCTAAGCTGTGCAGCGGGTGGTCTTCACACAGCGGGCAGCGGTAGACCCGACCATTGGGAAATATAAAGTAATTGTCAGCCACACGGCCGGCGCATTCAAAAACTTCATCGGCGTAGAGATAGACTTTGGGATAAGTGACTGGGATGCCTTGCGCCGCCACCTGGCGGGCCACGGGGAGCACAGATTGTTGCCACTCGTCATGGCTCACCTGCATTTGGGAGGATTTATCCGGGCATCCGGCTGAACGGCCGCGCAATCCAATCACCTGGATAAAGAAGTGATCGATCTTGAGTTGGGCCAACAAAGCAGGAACGGCCGCCAACTCGGTCAAATTCAGGTGGCTGACCGTGTAGATCAGGCTGGTTTTGAATCCTTTGGCGACCGCTTCGTGAATTCCCCGGGTGCAGACCTCGAACGAGCCCGCACCCCGGATGGGGTCGTTGGTGGCGGCGCTGGCGCCGTCCAGGCTGAAACTGAACACATCCACTTCGGCTGGAGTCAACTGGTTGAGGATGTCGTGAAAAAGATAGCCATTGGTATCTACGGTGATGGAACCGTAGCCCAACTGACGGGCGATACGCACGGCGGATGGGAGATCCGGATGCAGGGTGGGCTCACCCCCTAAAAAAATCAGATTGGCGCCAGGGCTGCGACGGGATAGCAGCGTGAGCCAATCCGTTATGGTTTGGATGCCCAGCATTTGGGTGCCGTGCTGGTCAGGGTTGATGTAGCAATGACGGCAGCGCAGATTGCATTGGGTCAGGATGTGAAAAAATACATTAGCGGCGTTACGGCTAAAGCGAACGGTCTTGGCCATCACACTTTTTCAATATAACGCTTGGGAGGCGTTGTGGGGGCCGCATCGGGTCGTTTGGCTTCGGCGGGGGCGGGGCCAGCCGGTTTGGGATCTGCAGCCTTTGGCTTGGCGACTGCCTGGGGTGCGGACCCTTTTTTGGCTTCGCGTTTGGCCTTGACCAGTTCTTCATTGGTCAGCCGCAGTCGCGCGGAGATATATTCGGAAAAAATGCGGTAAAGCAGCAGCAGAAAGTCCAGCCGGGCCTCTTTTTCATCGGTACTGTCCATGCGTTTGCCGGCTGAGGTGTCCACTGCCAGGCACACGGTGTCACCCACGGCAAAGACCGAAGCCGAGCGGCTCTGATCGTCAATGATGCGCATTTCACCGAAGATTTCACCCTTTTTAGATAAGGTGCCGATCTCTTCGCCCTCTTTGACAATGCGGATCTTGCCGGAGAGCAGGAAGTAGAGCCAGGGGTCCATATCCCCCTCTTGGATGATTTGTTCGCCATCCGCGTACTGTCGGATTTTGCTCAGGCGTAGCAGTTTGCCCAGATTGCGGGTTTCAAAATGCTTCAAGGCCTGGATGGACATGAGGCGTTGAATGTTTTCGATATTCTCTTTGAGGTACTTGGATTCGATCATTGCAGCTCTCCCACGGGGCGCAAGATGTTTGGCCCTTATAGTAGGATGTAGCGCCTTAAAAAGGCAAGGGTAATTTCAACGATGGTGGAGTCGACTACTCTTGATTCACCTCAAGGCAGAGTTTGGACACCTGCTGGTCGAAATCCACTGGATAACAGCCATCGAAGCAGGCTTTGCAGAAATGGCTCTCCGGATCCGACACGCCGGTAGATTGCAGCAACCCCGGCAGACTCAAGTAGTGCAGCGAATCCAAGCCCAAAAAGGTCTCCAACTCCTTGACCGTCATGCGGGCCGCGATCAACTCCCCTTTGGTGGAAAAGTCGATGCCATAGTGGCAGGGGAAGCGGTGCGGTGGCCCAGATACCCGCAAATGCACGCGCCTGACGCCCAGATCGCGCAACGCCTTGACGCGGGTGCGCGCCGTGGTGCCCCGGATGATGGAGTCTTCGATGATGATGATGTCCTTGCCCCTGAGAAGCTCTTTGATGGGGTTGAGTTTGACGCGCACGCCGAAATCGCGCATGCTCTGGGTGGGCTGAATGAAGGTGCGACCCACGTAGTGGTTACGGATCATCCCCAGTTCAAACGGAATCCCCGAGGCTTCGGAGTATCCGATGGCCGCATAGGTGCCGGAGTCAGGGAAAGGCATGACCAGATCGGCTTTGACCGGTGCCTCCGCGGCCAGCCGGCGGCCATGGGCCTTACGGATTTGATAAACGTTGTTGCCCATGAAGGTGCTGTCGGGGCGGGCGAAGTAGATAAACTCAAAAATGCAAAAAGCGTGTCGGTCCACTTTGGGCAAATACAAACTGCGCGGGCCATTGGCATCGATGATCACGATTTCACCGGGTTCGAGCTCGCGCACGAACTCGGCCTGCACCAGGTCCAGGGCACAGGTTTCCGAGGCCAGCACCCAGTGACCATTGAGTTTTCCAAGGCACAGCGGCCGGAAGCCATAGGGGTCTTTGATGCCGATGACTTCGCCGCGACTGGTGAGCACGACCATGGAATAAGCACCGCGCAGGCGGGCCGCGGCTTCCACTAACGCTTGTTCAAATCCCATATTGAGGTTTTTGACGAACAGGTGCAGGAAGATCTCGCTGTCCATGGTGGATTGGAAGATCGAGCCGCTCTCCTCCAATTCCTCTTTGAGCTGATGGGCGTTGACGATATTGCCGTTGTGGCCCACCGCATACGCCTTCTGGCGATGGCGCACCACAAAAGGCTGGGCATTGGCCAGCACCGAACTGCCGGTGGTGGAGTAGCGCACATGGCCGATGGCGCTGCTGCCGGGCAGCTTGTCAAATTGTTCTTTGCGGAAGACATCTGAAACCAGTCCCATTTCGCGATGTTCGTGAAGCACGCCGTTGTGGACCGCGCTGATGCCGGCGCTCTCCTGGCCGCGGTGCTGCAGGGCGTAAAGGCCAAAGTAGCACATCTTGGCGGCTTCGGGATGGCCATAAACCCCGAAGATCCCGCAGGCTTCGCGGGGATGGTCTTCGTTGTCGATAAATTCGTTGATTGGTTGATTCGTTGATTCGTTCATTTTGATTCCTACCCGGTCGATTCGCATTTTCGGAAAAGTTCTTTCGATACAAATCCTCGACCAGTTCACTTTTCTACTCTACGAGCAATGATACTCTTGTAAGCATCTGACCCCCAGTGCCTGGGCCTTTAGGGCGGCAATGGCTCTGCTCACGGCCAGGGCGCCGGACGCCGTGGTCACATAGGGCACGCCGAACTTCAAGGCCGCGCGGCGGATCACATAGCCGTCCTTGCTGGGGGTGTCGCCCAGGCCAGTGTTGATCACCAGATGAATCTGACCGTTTTTGATGGCATCCTCCACATGGGGTCGGCCTTCCACCAGCTTGTTGATGTGTTGGGCATCGATGCCGCCTTGGCGTAGAAAGGCGCCCGTGCCAGTGGTGGCCAAAATGGAGAAACCCATGGCGGCCATTTCGCGCGCCACATCGAGAATGGCGGTTTTGTCGCTGTCCATGACGCTGATAAAGACCGTGCCGGCCACCGGCAATTTCTGCCCGGCGCCCAGTTGGGCCTTGGCATAGGCCGAACCAAAGTCATGACCCATGCCCATCACTTCGCCGGTGGATTTCATCTCCGGCCCCAATAAAGTATCCACGTTGGGGAATCGGTCAAATGGCAGCACCGCTTCTTTCACCGAAAGGTGGGTGGGGACCACCTCAGCGGTCAGTCCCAAATCCTTGAGCGAGTGGCCCAGCATGATCTTGGTGGCCAGTTTGGCCAGGGGCACACCCGTGGCTTTGCTCACAAAGGGTACAGTGCGCGAGGCCCGGGGATTGACCTCCAGGACAAAGAGGCGGCCCTCTTGGATGGCATACTGCACATTCATCAGGCCGATGACGTTGAGCTCCTTGGCCATGGCCTTGGTGGCCTGGGTGATCTCATCGATGAGGTTTTGCGGGATGCTGTAGGGCGGCAGCACGCAGGCCGAGTCGCCGGAATGGATGCCGGCCGCCTCGATGTGCTGCATGATGCCACCGATGATCGTCGTTTGGCCGTCGCAGATGGCATCCACATCCACTTCCAGAGCGTTTTCCAGGAACTTGTCGATGAGCACCGGATGACCGGGCGAGGCCAGAATGGCCAGACGGGCAAAATTTTTCAGCTCTTTTTCATTATAGACGATCTTCATGGCCCGGCCGCCCAGAACAAAGGAGGGCCGCACAATCACCGGGTAGCCGATGACCGCCGCCACCTTGGCCGCCTCCTCAATGGTCAGCGCCGTACCATTGGCTGGCTGCACCAGGCCCAGCTTATGCAGCATCACCTGGAACAGCTCGCGGTCTTCGGCCCGGTCAATGCTGTCCGGATGGGTCCCCAGAATCGGCACGCCGGCCTTGGCCAGCGGCGTGGCCAGATTGAGCGGGGTCTGACCGCCAAACTGCACAATGACGCCGAAGGGTTTTTCCTTCTCCACGATGTGCAACACATCTTCCTTGGTCAGGGGCTCGAAGTAGAGCTTGTCCGATGTGTCGTAATCGGTGGAGACCGTTTCGGGGTTGGAGTTGACCATGATGCTCTCAATGCCCATTTCGCGCAGCGCAAAAGAGGCGTGCACGCAACAGTAATCAAACTCAATGCCCTGGCCGATGCGGTTGGGCCCCCCTCCCAGGATCATCACCTTTTTACGCTCCGAGACCCGGGCTTCGCACTCCTGCTCATACGTGGAGTAGTAATAGGGCGTGGCGGCCCGGAATTCGGCGGCGCAGGTATCCACCAGTTTGTAGGCCGGCCGAATGCCGCGATCTTTGCGTAACCCGGCGATCTGGTCCGCGTTGTTTTTGAGCAGATGGGCCAGCTGCATGTCGGAAAAGCCCATGGCCTTGACCTGCCAGAGCTGTTCGTCGGACAGCGGCAGGGCCGGGCCGCAGGCATCAGATGGCGACGGCGTGGTGGCCATCTCTTGCAATCGTCGCTCCATGTCCACGATCTGCTTGAGCTGAAAGAGAAACCAGGGATCGATGTTGGTCAGCTGGTAAATTTCGTCGATGGATTTGCCGGCCATCAAAGCAAAGCGCAGGTAGAAGAGGCGCTGGGAATTGGGCGTGGCCAGCTTCTGTTCGATCTCGGAAGCCGAAGGAAAGTCGCCGTCGCTCTCCAACCGGTCCCGGCCGTCGGCGCCCAAGCCGTGCCGTCCGATCTCCAGCGAGCGCAGCCCCTTTTGCAGGGCTTCCTTAAATGTTCTGCCAATGGCCATGGTTTCGCCCACCGATTTCATGGAGGTGGTGAGCACATCCGGCGTCTCGGGAAATTTTTCAAAGGTCCAGCGCGGAATCTTGACCACACAGTAATCCAGGGTAGGCTCAAAAGAGGCCAGGGTTTCACCCGTGATGTCGTTGGGGATCTCGTCCAGGGTATATCCCACGGCCAGCTTGGCCGCGATTTTGGCAATGGGAAAGCCCGTGGCCTTGGAGGCCAAGGCGCTGGAGCGTGACACCCGCGGGTTCATCTCCACCACGATCATGTCGCCGTTGGCGGGGTTGACGGCGAATTGAACGTTGGAGCCGCCGGTATCCACGCCGATTTCGCGCATAATGGCCAAGGAGGCATTGCGCATGACCTGATATTCGCGATCACTCAGGGTCTGGGCCGGGGCCACGGTGATGCTGTCACCGGTGTGCACTCCCATGGGATCGAAATTTTCGATGGAGCAGATGATGACCACATTGTCGTTGTGGTCGCGCATTACTTCCAGCTCGTACTCTTTCCAGCCCAGCACCGATTGCTCGATCATGACTTGGTGGATCAGGCTGGCGTCGATGCCGGCCTTGGCCACGGTTTCCAACTCGTCGGGGTTGTAGGCCACGCCGCCGCCGGTCCCGCCCAGGGTGTAGCTGGGCCGCACGATGATGGGATAGCCGATTTCAGCGGCCACGGCCCGGGCCTCTTCCATGGTGGTGGCAAAGCCGGAACGGGGCACTTTGAGCCCGATGCGTTCCATGGCTTTACGGAAGAGATCCCGGCTTTCGGCTTTTTTAATGGCATCCAACGAGGCGCCGATGAGCTCGACGCCGTATTGCTCCAGCACCCCCATTTCGGCCACTTTGACGGCCGTATTCAAACCAGTCTGGCCGCCCAGGGTGGGCAGCAGGGCATCCGGACGCTCGGCGGCAATGATTTTGGCCACCACTTCGGGGGTCACGGGCTCGATGTATGTGCGGTCCGCGGTCCCTGGATCGGTCATGATGGTGGCTGGATTGGAGTTGACCAGAATCACATGAAAGCCCTCTTCCTTGAGGGCCTTGCACGCCTGGGTGCCAGAGTAGTCAAACTCGCAGGCCTGGCCGATGATGATGGGACCGGCGCCGATGATGAGGATTTTATGGATGTCGGTTCTTTTTGGCATTTTCGACCGTTTATTGTTGCGTAATTCTTCGGTATTCGAGAAGAAGTTTTAAGTTTTAGGTTAAAAGTTTTAAGTTGAGGTATTCTACCTATTGGATTTAGCCTATATCAATGGCCCTTTTCCTTAACTTTAAACTTAACACTTTAAACTTAACACTTTAAACTTAACACTCTTCTTCTATCTTAAATCTTTCGCTTACCCATCATCTGTTTGAATTCCTCAAACAGATACCTCGCATCATGCGGTCCGGGGGCAGCCTCGGGATGATATTGCACCGCCAGCATGGGCAGTTCTTTATGCCGGAATCCTTCCAGGGTGTTGTCATTGAGATTGATGTGCGTGATCTCAATCTTGCTCGGGTCCAGCGTGTCCGGGTCCACCGCAAAGCCATGGTTCTGAGAAGTAATTTCCACCTTGCCGGTGCGCAGATTTTTCACCGGATGGTTGATCCCCCGGTGGCCGAATTTCAGCTTGTAAGTTTTTGCGCCCACGGCCAGCCCTAGCAACTGGTGGCCTAGACAGATCCCGAAAATCGGCCGGTAACCCAGCAGGGCCTTAATGGTGCGGATGCCGTACTCCACCGGCTCCGGGTCGCCGGGGCCGTTGGAGAGAAAGACCCCGTCAGGCGCCATCTGCCTGATGGTGGCGGCATCGGTAAACGCCGGCACCACCACGATCTCCAGGTCATGGCTGGCCAGGCAACGCAGAATATTGTACTTGATGCCGAAATCCACGGCCACCACCGACTGCTTGGTCTGCTTTTCGCGCCAGATGGTTTTATCCAGCGGCGTCTTGGCTGGATCAATGGGCTCGGGCCGGTTGTTGACCCAGCGATAGGGACGATCCTTGGTCACGCTCTTGGCCAGATCCAGGCCGGCCATGCTGGGCAGGGCCCTGGCTTTGGCCACCAGCGCTTCCCGGTCCGCGGTTTCGGTGGAAAGAACCGCCCGCATGGCCCCGCCATTGCGGATGTGCAGGGTCAAGGCCCTGGTATCCAGCGAATCCACGCCCAGGATCTTATTTTGCACCAGGTAGTCGGCCAGGCTGCTGGAAGCCCGGAAGTTGCTGTAATTGTCCTGGTACTCGCGAATAATGAAGGCCGCCACCTGCACGCGATCCGATTCCACATCCTCGGCATTGACCCCATAGTTGCCGATGAGGGGATAGGTCATGGTGACCAGCTGGCCACTGTAGGAGGGATCGGTGAGCACCTCCTGATAGCCGCTCATGCCGGTATTGAACACCACTTCGCCGCCCACTTCACCGGCTCCGGTAAAGGAGCGGCAGCTAAAGGTTCGACCGTCTTCTAAGGCAAGGATTGCTTTCATGGTCGTTGATTCGTTCATTCGTTGATTAGTTGTTGGCTATTTTGTTCACTGAGCGTCATTAAGAGTTCGCAGGTCGCGTCAGCGTTCCATCGACGCGACATGCGGCCCATAGGTTATTCACCATTCAACCGTTCAACCATATTTATCAGTGCCGGTCCCCCATACCGTACCTGCATGGAACAAGGCAACCCCTATCGTGACCGCACACCATAAAAGAGCGCGTGTAGCCCGCACGCGCTCTTAAATCTCCATCCTGTTTGAATTTCCACACCTCACACCCACGGGCAAACGGGTCAACCCCGCCAAAGCCCGGCGGGATCGAACATCCGATTGATTAAATCGAGGTGTTCGACGGGCCAACAATACTATCCCAATGGTGCGTTCTCAATCAAATTCCAAATTCCGCACGGGCAAGCCCCGGCGCAAAAGCCGCAGCCGATACAGCGCTCGGCCGAAACCACATACTCAAAGCGGCCGTCATCGGTCTGGGTGCGGCTGATGGCGTTCTCCGGGCATGTGGCCACGCAGATGCCGCAATCCCGGCACTGGCCGCACGACGCGCACTGGCTGCCGCAATGGTCCAGGTTTTCGTAGCTCACGATCCTGGGATCGTAGTACTCCAGATGCACCCGTTTGATATCGATGATGGTGCGCGGATCGGCCGTGGGCCGTTTACCGGTCAGAAGGTCATCGATGGTCTGGGCCGCGCGCCGGCCCGCGCCAATGGCATCGGTCAGCAAGCCCGGTCGCACCACGTCACCGATGGCGAATACCTTGCGGTTGGAGGTCTGAAAATCGGCATTGACTTTAACATAGCCGCGCTCCACCGCGATATCATCGGGCAGAAACTCCAGGTCGGGCGCATCGCCGATGGAGATGAAGACCGAGTCGGCTGGAATGACCTCGCCCGTATCGAGCTGTACGCCCTCCGCAACGATGGCCTGGGTGAAGACCGGCCAGCGGAACTTGGCCCCCACTTTTTCAGCCTCCTCGCGTTCTTTGCCGAAAGAGGCCGGTTGCTGCACGTCGAGCAGCAGGATATCCTCGGCGCCCAGGCGGGCGGCTTCGGTGGCCACATCGCAGCCCACGTTACCGGCGCCGATGATCACTACCTTTTTACCCACCTTGACCTTGCCTTTTTTAGCGGCCGCCAAAAAATCCAGGGCCGTGGTCATGCGCTCCTTGCCGGGGATGGGCAGAGTACGCGGTTTCTGGGCCCCGGCCGCCACCACCGTGATATCAAAATCGGTGATGAGCTGATCCACCTCGGACTTTTTCAGGCGCTGTTGCAGATGCACCTGGGGGATCACCTCGGCAATGCGCTTGATCTCCTTGTCAAACACCTCCTTGGGAATGCGGCTGGCCGGAATAGAGGCCGCGATCTTACCGCCCAGGTTTTTGGCCGTATCATAGACCACGGCTTCATGGCCCTTGAGGCGCAGTTGCCAGGCAATGGAGAGACCGGCCGGACCACCGCCGATGATCGCCACGCGTTTGCCCGACAGGGGTGGCAGCTTGGGTGTTTTAGCTTTGAGGCTGGCCTGTCCCAGCTGGGTCACATCCACCGGCGCCATGAAGGCTGACTGTTTGGTGCACGACTGCATGCACAGATTGGGGCAGAGATAACCGCACACCGTGGCTGGAAAGGGCGTGTAGGCCAAAGCCATGTCCACGGCTTCGTCCACCCGGCCTTCGCGCACCAGGCGCCAGCGGTGCTGGACCGGAATGCCCGTGGGGCAGGTGGCTTCGCAGGGCGCTTTGAATTTGTAGTTTTCCCAGACCGGCACATAGCGGCGCAGTTCGCCTTGCACGATGCACGGGATCACGCTGCGGTCCAGATTGGTCAGATCTCCCACCAGGCCGCCTTTGCCCAATTCATGATCCCACACCTCTTTGTGAAAAGCCGCCATGGCCCGCTTGGATTTGCCACCCCGCTCCTGGGGTGTGCGCGCCTTGAGGCACTGCCACTGCTCGCGCTGGGTGAGCAGCGTATAAAGCAATTCATGCTGCTGGATATGGGTCAGGAAATTTCTCAACCCCTTGATGAGCCACTGCCAATCCTCATCTTCGATGGGCACCAGCTTGGCATCGGCTTGACTGAAACCCATGTGCGGGCCCCGGAAAAAAACCTTGCCACCCACCATGCCCACCAGGGGGCGGTAACCCAAAACATTCTTGGGGTTTTGGGGTTCGTGGCCGCAAATGACCGCAATGCCGCCGGCCATGAACTCGCCGAAATAGTCGCCCACCGATCCCCGAATCCATAATTCAGGAGGATTGAAGCGCGGGTTGTGCTTGGTCATGGTCATGCCCCGGGCGCCGATATTGCCGTCCACGAAAATTTTGCCCTGGGCCATGGCATTGGCCGCACCATTGCCGGCGTTGCCGTGCACCACGATGGAGGCGCCGGCATTGAGCCAGCCCACATCGTCCGAAGCAGGACCCGCTATTTCAACCAGCGTATTGGCAAAACCCATGGCGCCTACCCGCTGACCAGCCGAACCCTCAATGCGCACGTGGACCTGATCATCCCCGGCGCTCCACAAACGGCCGCCAATGCCGTGCTGGCCGTAAGCTTCGATGGTCAGGCGGCGATGCCCCTGGGCCACGGCGGATTGAATTTTTTCTTCCAGCAGGCGGGATTCGATGCGGGCACCGTTTTCACGGCCGGAGATAGTGAAGAAGTCTTTGTTGCTCATATACAGTTCCTGTCAATGGGAGTTTTAAGTTTAAAGTTTAAAGTTGAGGAATGCTATCGATTAGATTTTCTTCCTTTGCTTAAAACTTTAGACTTTACTACTTAAAACTCTTCTTTATACCACATATTTAATCCCCAGCCGCTCCGCCGCATGGAAGTCGGTGATGCCCAAGGCATCCGACATGCCGATGGGCAGGGCCGTGGAGCGGCCCAGGGGTGCCACAATTTTCTTCAGCTCGGTATCAAAACTCAAAAAAGCATCTACTACCCGTTCGGCCACCATGTCCACATCCAGTCGGCGGTAGAGGCGCGGGTCCTGGGAAGTAATTCCCTTGGGGCACCGGCCGATGTTGCAGATATTGCAACGGTCGGTTTCGGAGCCCAGGCAGCCGGCGGCGGCCTGCATGATATATTTGCCGATCTGCACGCCGCTGGCCCCCAGCATGATCAGAGCCGCGGCATTGGCCGCCAAATTGCCGTTCTTGCCCACGCCGCCGCCGGCAAACAGGGGGATCTCGTTCTGCTTGCCCAGCTTGACCAGGTTCAGGTAGGCGTCGCGGATATTGGTGGCAATGGGGTGGCCCATGTGATCCATGGAGACATTGTAGGCCGCGCCCGTGCCACCGTCTTCGCCATCGATGGCCAACCCGCCGGCGTACTGGTTGCGGGTCAGATTGTTGAGAACCGCCATGGCCGTGCTGGTGCCGGAAATTTTGGGATAGACCGGCACGCGGAAACCCCAGGCCATGTACATGGACTGGATCATCTTGGCCACGGCCTCCTCGATGGAGTATTTGGTCTGGTGGGTGGGCGGGCTGGGCAGACTCACGCCCGCGGGCACGCCGCGGATGGCGGCGATCAGTTTGTTGACTTTGTGCCACATGAGCAAGCCGCCGTCGCCCGGCTTTGCGCCCTGGCCGTACTTGATCTCCACGGCGCAGGGGTCTTCCTTCATGTGGGGCAGGGCGTGGATGATCTCGTCCCAACCAAAATAGCCGCTGGCGATCTGCAGAATGGTGTATTTCAGGAAGCGGCTGCGCAGCAAGCGTGGCGGGCAGCCGCCCTCGCCCGTGCACATGCGCACCGGCATACCCAACTCTTCGTTGAGGTAGGCCACGCCGAGTTGCAGGCCTTCCCACATGTTGGGAGAAAGGGCGCCGAAGGACATGCTGCCGATAATGAGCGGATAGATCTCGCGTACCGGCGGAATCCAACCGTTTTCGCGGAAGAATTTGATATTCTCCTCGGGCGGCAGCACGCGGCCCAGCAGAGTGCGCAGTTCGAACTCGTGCCGGCCGGCATCCAGAGCCGGGTCGGTGAGCATGGAGATGCGGATGAATTTGATCTGGTCCAGCAAACCGCCGGGCACATTGCGCCGGCCGCCGCGGCTGCGGGGCGAACCGCCGCGGTTGATGTGGTAACGCAACTTGTCGGCTTCATCCGCGCGCATGGGGATGATGGCGTCATTGGGGCACACCATATTGCACATGGCGCAACCCACGCAGGCGTAGGCCGGATCGGTCTTCTGGCGGATGCCATGGTACACCTGGTAGACATTGGACGGCGGCGTGGTCGAGGCCAGATCGATATTCAAGGCCCGCTTGCGGAATACGCCCAGCTCAATGGCGCTGACCGGGCAAACCGAAGTACAGCGGCCGCACAGCGTACATTTGTCTTTGCTCCACGCGATCTGCCAGAGCAGATCTTTAACACTCAGTGTGGAAGGCGTAATGGGTCGGTTTGGGAGCATATGCTGATCTCCTGGCGATCGGGACCGACGATGGTCGTGTCCAGATGCATGGGTTGAAAGTCTTTGCTTTTATCGCGATCCGGTATGGCGGCATCCAGACCGCAGATCTCCGAGGAAAAGGCCCAGCAGCCGGGCTTGCCGCCCACCACGCCGGGGCGCAGTTTTTTACGGTCCTGGACCATGAACACGGAGTGGTCGGGAAGGCAGCCGATGACGCAGTTGGGGCCGTCAATGGTCAGTTGGCGGCAACTGTGCTTGAGCTGCTTGAGAAAGGCGCCGTCCGGATGGCGTTCCAGGGCTTCGTCCTGCAGAGGCGTGATCACGTGTTTATAAACCGGCAATCCCAGGCCAAGCTGCCGGATCGTGTAGTGCAGAATATGGGTGAATACTTCGGAGTCGGACTGGTAACCGGTATAGCCCAACACCCCTCGGGAGCGCAGGTACTCGCGGATGGGCACGAAGGCCGTGTTCTCGCCGTTGGTCATGGTGGCGTAACCCTGGATAAAGAAGGGGTGGCAAGCGTAGAGATTGATGGCGTAGTTGGTGTTCTGCCGCCCCTGGGCCATGATCACGCGGGCATAGAGCTCCTTGCGGTCGAAATTCAGGTAGCGCGCCACCTTCATGGGATCGCCGATCTCCTTGATCATGATCACATCCGGCCAGAAGGAGAAGACGATCATATCTTCTTCCTGCTCGCCCATTTCGCGCAGCTGAAGCCGGATCCGCACCAGCCGGTCATAGACCTCGCTGAGGGGCAGTGCTTCCCACCCCTCGGGATATTCATAGGCCCGGATGAGATAGCGGTCACGGCGAGGCGTGCCTGGCAGCGGGGTCTTGGGCACTTTGATGGAGATTTTGTATTTGGTCATGAAGCCCAGGTCCATCATGTAGCGATCCAGGCGCTTGATGCCGGCGTCGGTAAAAATGCCCGATAGGATGGGCGCATCCTTCATTTCTTCGAACGGACCGGAGAGGTCGCGCAGAAATAATCCAACTCCGGACCCGTCGTGGCCTTCACGCATGATGTCCATGGCTTCCATGGCCACCATGGGCGAAAGGGGCGTTTTGCTGGTGATGGCAAACAGACGACACATATGATCCTTCCTTTCAGCCGATTCCCCACCCTTAGGCCTTGGAAACTGTCGGAGGAAGCGGCTGCAATCCTTCCTTCTTGGGTGAAAACCGTCCTAAATAACAAAACTATTCAACGGAAGTCCACAACAAAATGCCCCGCGACAGCCTTTGGGAGTCGCTTTTTATGACAAATCTGTTTTTCCTTGTCCATATATATTGCAAATATGTCATTTATTGACGTGCTCCTGTCTCCTTGACACTTTTATAACTGCTCCAGGGTCCTGTTGCTTCCCTTGGCCCTCCTATGATTTTCTGATATCAAGGGGATGAGGGATTGACCCGGTCCGCACATGGCATCGGCTGATTTCTTCATGAAATATGCCAACCGGCCTGGGTTTTCAGCTTCTTACCTTCAACCGTGGCAAATCCATAGATGGAAATATAAAATGCTTCAACTTCCTAAGGACCTAACCGCGGAGGTGGTCGTTCGCTGGCAGGCGGTGGTCGAAGCCTTTGAGCGCGACGGGCTGCCATTGCCCGCGCCATCCGCCGAATTGAGCGAGGTTCAAAAGGCCTTGGTGTTTAGCGACTTTGTCACGCGCCAATTGGCACGCCAGCCTCATATACTATCCGACCTGATGGCTAGCGGTGATCTGAAGAGGGTGGATGAACCCCAGGGGGCCAAGATACGCCTATCCGCAGTGTGGCAGCAGCAATTCCGCCAAACACTGCCCCAATGGCCGTTTGGCCAAGCGCCAGATGGCGGCGCACCAGCCAATCTGACCAAAGAAGCGTTGATGCAGGTGTTGCGGATCTTTCGCAACCGCGAGATGGTGCGCATCGCCCTGCGCGACATTTGCGGTTGGGCTGATTTGAATCAAACCCTGGCCGATCTCTCCACCCTGGCCGACACCACCATTGCCGCCGCGCTGGATGGCCTTTATACCCTCGAAACCCTGGAGTGGGGCCTGCCCGTGGATGCCGGGGGCCGTGCCATTCATCTGGTGGTGCTGGGACTGGGCAAATTGGGCGCCGGTGAGCTCAACTTTTCTTCGGACGTGGATCTGATGTTCGCCTATGCCGCCGACGGTCTGACCCGAGGCGGCCAGCGGGGCAGCACCAGCCATGAAGAGTTTTTTACCCGTTTATGCCGGGCCTTGATCCAAGCCATCGGCACCACCACAGTTGACGGCTTCGTGTTCCGGGTGGATACCCGTTTGCGGCCCTTCGGGGATGCCGGCCCCCTGGTGATGACCTTTGATCGCCTGGAAGATTATTACCAGGAGCAGGGCCGGGAATGGGAGCGCTATGCACTGATTAAAGCCCGCGTGGTGGCCGGCGATGCTCACCGCGGCCAGGAGTTGTTGGCCCGGCTCAAGCCCTTTGTCTTCCGGCGTTACCTCGACTATGGCGCCTTTGACAGCCTGCGTGAAATGAAAGGCCGCATCACCCTGGAGGTCCGCAGCAAGGGGCTTGAAGACAACATCAAGCTGGGATCAGGCGGGATTCGTGAGATCGAATTCTTCGGCCAGATGTTTCAATTGATCCGCGGCGGAGTGGAATCAGCCCTGCAGATCCGCCCCATCCGGCAGGTGCTGGCGGTCTTGGTGAAGAAAGGTTTCATCGCTGCGGCCACGGGACAGGCCATGGACGCGGCCTACCTTTTTTTACGCACCGTGGAAAATCGTGTGCAGCAGTGGGCCGATCAGCAGACCCACCTGCTGCCGGCGGATTCCTTGGCCCGCCTGCGTTTGGCTGCCGCTCTGGGCTTTGGCGGCTGGGATGCTTTTAAGGCCCAGCTCAATCTCCATCGCCACAAGGTCCATGCCCATTTCGATGAACTGCTGGCCCCGGCCAAGGAAAAAGCAAATGGCGATTCCCGCATAGAGCCCCTCAAGCAGCTCGAAGGGCTTTGGCAAGGGGTGATGGAGCCGGCCAAAGCCCAAAGCCTGATCCGACACCTGGGATATCAGGCCCCCTCGGAAGTTTTGCACCAGATCAAAGCTCTCAGAGAAGATCATCATGTGCTGACCATGAGCGCGGCCGGCCGTGAGCGCCTTAATCGGTTGGTGCCCATGGTAATGCTCTCCGTGGCCAAGGCGCCCCAACCCGATTTAATTCTGGCCCGCATTTTTGATCTGATCCGCGGCATCCAGCAGCGCACCTCCTATTTGGCCCTGCTGGTGGAAAATCCTTCCACCCTGACCCACCTGGTGCAATTGGCCGGCGCCAGTCCCTGGATCGCGACATTTTTGAGCCGTCATCCGGTGCTGCTGGATGAGCTGATGGACCCGCGCACGCTGTTCCGGCCGCCGCGCCGAACGGAATTGGCCCAGGAGCTGAACCAGCGTCTGGAAGGCATCGATCCCGAGGACCTGGAGTACCAGATGGAGAGCATGCGGGTCTTCAAGCAAGTCAATGTGCTGCGTGTGGCGGCTTCCGATATCACCGATGTGTTGCCGTTGATGAAGGTCAGTGACCATCTCTCCGACATCGCCGAGGTAGTGGTGGAAACCACCGTGAATCTTTGCTTCCAGCAACTCAAAAAGAAGTACGGCGTGCCCACCTGCAGTTTGACTGGCGGTGATTGTGAGCGGGGATTTGCCGTCATTGCCTATGGCAAGCTGGGCGGTTTGGAGCTGGGATACGGTTCGGACCTGGATCTGGTCTTTCTGCACGCGGCCGAACCGGGCAATACCACCGGCGCCGAGCGCAATTTAGACAATGCCCAGTTCTTCGCCCGGCTGGGCCAGCGGGTGTTGCACCTGCTCACCACCCACACGCCGGCCGGCGTATTGTACGAAGTAGACATGCGGTTGCGGCCCAGCGGCGCTTCGGGCATGCTGGTCAGCCATGTGGAAGGATTTGCTGAATATCAGCGCCGGGAGGCTTGGACCTGGGAGCATCAGGCCCTGATTCGGGCTCGCGCCATTGTAGGTGATCCGGTCTTGCAGGCCCGATTTACAGCCATTCGCGAAGAGATCCTGACCCGGCCCCGGGATGCCGAGAAGTTGCGGCAGGAAGTAGCCGCAATGCGCGAGCGGTTGCGCAAAGAGCAAAAATCCGAAACCCGCGGCCGCTTTGACCTCAAGCAGGGCGTCGGCGGCATCATCGACATCGAGTTTCTGGTCCAGTATCTGGTGTTGCGCCACGCCCACCGCCATCCGGCCATCGTGCGCTGGACCGACAATGTGCGCCAGTTGCAAGCCCTGAACGAAGCCGGCATTTTGGACAACGTCACCGCATTCCGCCTGCGGCGGGCCTTCCTGATCTATCGCGCCACGGCTCACCGTCTCAATCTGGCCCAGCAACCGGCCCGGGTGGCCGATAACCGCTTTCTGCAGGCCCGGCAGTTTGTGGCCGAAATGTGGCAGCGCCTTCTGGGATCTTCCCATCCCGGGAAAGGCGCCGGGAGCAATAGCGCCTCCACATAAATTATTTTTTGGTAATCTCACAAAAAGAGTAGACCGATTTGATAAATCTGACGTCGGTAAGCACAAATATGGAATTCCGGTCTATTAGGCGAACAACAACCAAAACAACAAGGAGTAAAAACATGAAGAGAACAGTGCAAACAGTGCAATGGTTGGTGCTGGTGGTGGCTTTTTTGGGATTGAGCCTATGGTTGACGCCGAATGCTTCGGCTGAAGAGAAGCCGGCGACCCATCCCTGTTCCACCGATGTTTCCCAGTTTTGCAAGGATGTGCAGCCGGGCGGCGGAAGAATTGCGGGTTGTCTGAAACAGCATGAAAGCGAACTGACGCCCGAATGCAAAGCCCATATCCAAGCGTCGGCAAAGCGTTGGAAGGATGTTCATGAAACATGCAAAGATGATGTGGAAAAACTTTGCAGCGGAATCAAACCCGGTGGCGGGCGCATCGCCAAATGCCTCAAGACCCATGAAAATGAAGTGTCCCAGGAGTGCAAGGACAGCATTGCCAAGGCCAGAAAAAAATAACGACGCACAGCCTTCTGCAGACGAGCTCCCTCAGGGGCTCGCCTGCAGTCCTTTCCATTATTGACTTTCCCAAATCCTTTGGGCATAGTCGTCTCCCCAAGCAATACGTTCCAGCGATCCCCTCTAAAAAAGAATGTTGATTGGCAGTATCCGTGCGAGATCATCGCCATGTATCGAATTCTAAAGGAGGTCCCTATGCTCAGAAACCTGTGTTTAGGCGTGTTGATTTTCGCCGTGGCGCTCTTCTTTGGTTGCGACGGCGGCTGTGGTGTGAGCCAACCCGATAAGGATGGCGATGGCATTGTGGACAGCAAGGATAACTGTCCGGCTGTTGCCAATCGGGACCAGGCTGACCGCGACGGCGATGGCATTGGCGATGCTTGCGACCCGCAGCCGGCCGGATGTCTGAGCAACAGTGACTGCAGCGCCAGCAACAGCTATTGCGATAAAGAGCCGGGCGATTGCAAGGGTTCCGGCGTGTGCCAGACCCGCCCTCAGGCCTGCTATACCCTTTGGGACCCGGTGTGCGGCTGTGACGGCAATACCTATGCAAACGATTGCAATGCGTCCGGCGCCGGATCGTCGGTAGCGTACAAGGGCGAATGCTGTTTGCCTAAAGATTGTGGTCCGGCCATGGGCATGCCCAACTATCTCTGCCCGGACGGCGTCACGGTAGCCGGGCCCACCGATATCTGCCAGCGCAATGCGGACGGCACCTGCGGTTGGCTGGTCATTCAATGCCCGTAAGCCTCATTTTATCCAATCCGGCCTGAGATCGTGATGAAAATCCGATGGCGGCGTCGGCTCCGTAACTTTCTGGCGGCCGGCGCCGCTGTTTTTTATCAGGTTGACCCTAACCTTCATGGATAATTCACATCCTTCCGAACATGGCTGTGACCGGCACTTTCATCTAACTTCCGCATAGCGTAACCTTTCCGACCTCCCTACGTGGCCCGCAAGGGGATGGCTCAATCCATGTGAACTGTGATATTGAATTTCATATCCCAAATAAAGGAGATTACATGGAATGGCCCTTATCGTTGCCCGAGCTCTCCAGAGATGCCTTGTGGGAAATCCTGTTATCCTCCGCAACTTTCTTGCTGATCTTTGGATACCATCTGAGCCTGGTCAAACGGGTACGGCAAGTGCCATTGCAGACCGCCATCGGCATTACCAACCATGTGCGCCAGCAGTGGGTGCGCAGCATCATGCACAACAAGAGCGACCTGCTGGCCGTGCAGACCCTGCGCAATGGCGTGATGGCCTCCAACTTCCTGGCCTCCACCGCCATTTTGATCGATCTGGGGCTATTGAGCGTGGTCTTCAAGCCCAGTTTTTTCCAGGAAGTCTCCTATTCCATGAGTCTGGTGGGCACCCACAACCAGGCCCTCTGGCTTTTTAAACTCATGGTGCTGGTAGTGCTTTTCTTTTATGCCTTTTTCAATTTTACGCTGACCATCCGTTATTACAACCACGCCGGCTTCATGATTAATATCCTGGAAGCCCATGATCCCACCGTCACCCCCGAAGTGGTGGCCGAAGCGCTGAATCTCGGAGCATTGCATTACACTCTGGGCATGCGCGGATTCTACCTGGCCGTGCCGCTGGGGCTGTGGATGTTCGGACCGCTGTGGATGTTTTGCGGAGCCGTGATCCTCGTGTTGGTGCTGAACAAACTGGATCGGACGGCTTAACACGGAGTTTGTATTCTGAAAAACTTTTTATTACTGCTGAACTTCTCATTTGGTTGGGATAATTTTCTACTCTCATTAGACGATTCTCCCAATCCGTGACATCCGTGTAATCCGTGGTAAAAAATGGACCACGGATTACACGGATGTCACGGATCACACGGATAAGCAAAAGGAAGATTCATGGCCATTATCGAAACCCGGATCGACCCCCAATCCGATGTCTATCGCGCCAACTTCGAAGCCAACCGCGCCCTGGTGGCCGATCTGCGGGCAGAGATGGACAAAGCCGCTCACCAGCGCTCCGCTAAGGCGGTCAAGCGCCTGGAAGAGATCGGCAAGCTGCCGGTCTGGAAAAAGCTCGAATTACTGCTGGACCGCAATACTCCTTTTCTGGAAGTGGCGCCCCTGGCGGCCCGCGGCATGTATGACGGCAAGATCCACAAAGCCGGCATCGTGGCCGGCATAGGCGTGGTCCAGGGTAGAGAAGTATTTGTGTCGGCCAGCGATGCGTCCATCAAGGGCGGCGCCAGTTATCCCATGACCGTGAAGAAAATTCTGCGTTGCCAAACCATTGTCATGGAAAACCGGCTGCCCATGATCGGCCTCACTGATTCAGCCGGCGCTTTTCTGCCGTTGCAATCGGAAATCTTTCCGGATGTGGACGACGGTGGCCGCACCTTTTACAACCAGGCCATCATGTCCAAGATGAAAATTCCCCAGATCACGGCGGTCATGGGGCTGTGCACGGCCGGCGGCGCCTATGTGCCGGCCATGAGCGACGAGGTGGTGCATGTCAAAGGCCACGGCGCCATCTTCCTGGGCGGCCCGCCCCTGGTAAAGGCCGCCACGGGCGAAGAGGTCACCGCCGATCAGCTGGGCGGCGCCGAACTGCACTGCATGGAGTCGGGCGTGTCGGATTACTTCGCCGAAGACGATGCCCATGCCATCGCCATTATCCGCGAGATCGTGGCCCACCTGCCGCGCAATCCCAAGGCGCAATTGACTGTTCAGACGCCCCGGCCGCCGCTCTATCCGCCCGAAGAGATTTACGGCATTATCCCCAAAGAGATCGCCACGCCCTACGACATCCGCGAAGTCATCGCGCGCCTGGTGGACGGCAGCGAGTTTTTGGAATTCAAGGCCCTGTACGGCGCGACCCTGGTGTGCGGCTTTGCCCATCTGCACGGCTATCCGGTGGGCATCCTGGCCAACAACGGTATTCTTTTCTCCGAAAGCGCCCTCAAGGGCACCCAGTTCATCCAGATCTGCGACAGCCGCCGCATTCCGCTGATCTTCCTGCAGAACATCACGGGCTTCATCATCGGCCGGGAGTACGAGCGCGGCGGCATCACCAAAAACGGCCACAAGATGGTCAATGCGGTGGCCACCTGCACCGTGCCCAAGTTCACGGTCATTGTCGGCGCCTCGTTCGGCGCGGGCAACTATGCCATGTGCGGCCGGGCCTACAGCCCGCGTTTTCTCTGGATGTGGCCCAATGCCCAGATCGGCGTCATGGGCGGCCGGCAGGCGGCCGACGTGCTCATCACCATCCAGAACGATCAGCGCCAGCGGGCCGGCCAGCCGCCTCTGAGCGCCGAAGAAGAAGCATTTTTGAGAGATCCGGTGATCCAGGCGGCCATCAAGGAGGGCGATGCCTATTACAGCACGGCTAATCTGTGGGATGACGGCATTCTGGACCCGGCCAAGACGCGCGACACCCTGGGGCTGGCCATTTCGGCCAGTTTGAATGCGCCTCTTCGGGATGATGAATTTGGTTATGGGATATTCAGAATGTAAGGAGTGCCCGATGTTCAGTAAAATCCTCATCGCCAACCGCGGCGAGATCGCCGTGCGGATCATGCGCACCTGCAGGGAACTGGGCATCGCCACCGTGGCGGTCTATTCCGAGGTCGATGCGCGCGCGCTGCATGTGCTCAGCGCGCACGAGGCCGTGGCCCTGGGGCCGGCCGAACCGCAGCAAAGCTATTTGAATGTTGAGAAGATCATTGCCGCGGCCAGGCAGACCAACGCCCAGGCCATTCATCCGGGTTACGGCTTTTTGTCGGAGAACGCCCGCTTTGCCAGAGCCTGCCGGGACCACGGCATTGTCTTCATTGGGCCGCCGCCGGAAGCAATTGAACAGATGGGAGACAAAATTAAAGCCCGCCGGATCATGGCGGCCAGCGGCGTGCCGGTGACGCCGGGCGCCACCGTGGATACGACCGATGAGGCCGCCTGGGCCAAAGCGGCCGAGGCCCTCGGTTATCCCGTGCTGGTCAAGGCCGCGGCTGGCGGCGGCGGCAAAGGCATGCGCGTGGTTCAGGACGCGCAAGCATTACCGGCCGCCTGCCGCGCGGCGGCCAGCGAAGCCCAAAGCGCCTTTGGCGACCCCACGATCTACCTGGAGAAGTATTTGGCGCGGGCCCGCCACGTGGAGATTCAGATCCTGGCCGACGGTCATGGCCACGCCGTGCACCTGCTGGAGCGGGAGTGTTCCATCCAACGCCGGCACCAGAAGATCATCGAGGAGACCCCCTCTACGGCGCTTTCAGAAGAATTGCGGGCCCGCATGGGCGCGGCCGCCGTGGCCGCGGCCAAAGCCAGCGGCTATGTCAATGCCGGCACGGTGGAATTCCTGCTCGACCCCCAAGGTCGCTTTTACTTCCTGGAAGTCAATACCCGCCTGCAGGTGGAACACCCCATCACCGAGATGATCACCGGCCTGGACCTGGTGCGCCTGCAGATCGAAATTGCCGCCGGCCGGCCGCTGGCGCTGCGACAGGAAGAGATCTTTGGCCGCGGTCATGCCATTGAGTGCCGCATCTATGCTGAAGATCCGGAAAACGGGTTCTTCCCCTCGCCGGGAAGAATCGAATTCCTGAAGGAGCCCGCCGGACCGGGCATCCGCAACGACTGCGGCGTGTACGAAGGCTTCGAGGTGCCGGTGGAATACGACCCGATTCTGGCCAAGCTCGTCGTTCACGCCCAGACGCGGGAATTGGCCATCCGGCGCATGATCCGGGCCCTGCAGGAGTACGTGATCCTGGGGTTGAAGACGCCGGTGGCGTTTCTGATCGATGTGCTCTCAGCTGATTTTTTTCAAAAGGGCGAGACGTATACCAATGGTCTCGATGTTCACTTTGCCCAGTGGAAGCCCGCCAAAGGGGAGCTGGAAACGGCTGTGGCCGCTTACCTGGCCGACACTTTATTGCGCGGCGCGCCGGGTCCGGCCGCCGCGGGTGATGCCGCGATAGTAGAAAAATCTTTGTGGCAGACTTTGGGCAACTGGCGATTGTAACCACTGAATGGAAGTACAACCAAGAGAAGAGATTTGTATGGAGTATCGCCTCAAAATCGCGAATGAAATTCTTCCGGTGCAGTGCCAGCCGGAGGTGCAGGGACAATTTACTTTAAGTATGGGCGGACGGCAAGTGGTGGTCGCGGCCCAAAGAATTTCTTCGCACCAAATGGCCTTGACCATCGACGGCCGGCGCGTGATGGTCTACACCAGCGGCCGCGCCGAAGCCAAAGAAGTATTTATCAACGGCCGGACCTATACCATCAGCGATGCGGATCTGGTGCCGCAACGCCGCGCCAAGTCTTCCGCCAGCGCAGCGCCGGCCGATATCGCACCACCCATGCCGGCGGTAGTCATCAAAATTCTGGTGGCCCAAGGCGAGCGGATCGCCAAAGGCCAAGCGTTGATCGTAGTGGCGGCCATGAAAATGGAGACCACACTGAGTGCGCCGTACGCCGGCGTGGTGGCCAAAATTCATGTGCGCGAAGGTGATAAAGTGGCCGCGCGCCAGATTCTGATGGACATTGAAAAGGACAGCGAACATGGAAGTACCTGAACTGCTCTACGCGGTAGAAGAAAATGTGGCTTGGATCACCATTAACCGCGAAGCCCAGCGCAATGCCATCACGCCCCGGGCCGTCCATTTGTTCAAGGAGTGTTTGGACCGGGCCGAGGCGGACACCGAGGTGCGGGTTGTGGCCATTACGGGTGCGGGCGCCAAGGCCTTTTGTGCTGGTGCTGATCTGCGCGGCGCCGGCCGGCCGGAAGATCCAGATGCCTTCCAGTCTTACGCCGACTTGCTCAAACGGCTCACCGGCTTTCCCAAGCCCACACTGGCGCGGGTCAACGGCCATTGCCTGGCCGGCGGTACCGGCCTCATGCTGGCCTGCGACATTGTGATCGCCGCCGATACCGCCACCTTCGGCACGCCCGAAGTCAATGTGGGACTGTTTCCCATGATGATCGGCGCACTCATTTTCCGCAATGCGCCCCGCAAGAAAGCCATGGAAATGACTCTGCTGGGCGAGCGCCTGAGCGCGGCCCAAGCCCTTGGGATGGGCATGGTAAACCGGGTGGTGTCCCCAGAGCAATTGGATCAGGAGGTGGCGGCCGTGCTGAAGAACCTGACCGCCAAGAGCCCCATCGGCCTGCGCATCGGCAAGACCGCTTTCCACCAGGTTCAGGATATGCCCTTTGATCAGGCCCTGGATCTGTTGGCCAGGAAGATCGGCGAGGTGGCGGCTACCGGCGATGCCCGCGAGGGCATCACCGCTTTTCTGGAGAAAAGAGCGCCGCAATTCAAAGGAAAGTAGATCGTGCCTGAACGAAATCTAGTCGAATGACCTATATTGGTATCTACCATGAAGAGCATGAAGAACATGAAGTTTCTAAATCCTTTTGTTTAGGTTCCCTTCATGTTCTTCATGCACTTCATAGTGATAAGTTATTTGCATATAAACAGGCTTATCATCATACAATAGACAGGGCATGGAGGTACCAATGACTCCTTCTGGAAGTAAAGAAAAACTGATCATCGCCAACTGTTCGGGCTTTTTCGGCGACCGGCTTTCGGCGGCGGCGGAGATGGTCCGGGGCGGCCCCATCGATGTGCTCACTGGCGATTATCTGGCCGAGTTGACGATGGCCATTCTCTTCCAGAAGAGGCTCAAGAGCCCCGAGGCCGGCTATGTGCCCACCTTTTTCAAGCAGATGGAAGCGGTCATGGCCGAATGCCTGCAGAAGAAGATTCGAGTGGTGTCCAATGCCGGCGGACTCAACCCGGCGGGCCTGGCCCGGGCTTTGAAGCAATTGGCAAGTAAATTGGGACTGGCCCCCCGCATCGCCTATATTGAGGGCGACGATCTTCTGCCGCGCCTGGCCGAGTTGCAGGACAAAGGCGAGCCCCTGACTCACATGGACAAGGGCCTCGGCCTGAAGCAAAGCGGCGCCCTGCCCATCACGGCCAATGCCTATATCGGCGGCTGGGGCATTGCCCAGGCCCTGGCGCGCGGGGCGGACATCGTCGTGTGCGGCCGGGTGGCGGATGCGGCCCTGGTGGCCGGTCCGGCGGCCTGGCATTTCGGCTGGCAGCCCCACGATTGGGATCGCCTGGCCGGCGCCTATGCTGCCGGTCACATTATCGAATGCGGGGCCCAGGCCACCGGCGGCAATTACTCCTTTATCGAGGAGGTGCCGTCCTACCGCAACGTGGGCTTCCCCATCGCTGAAATCGGCGCGGACGGCAGTTTTGTCATCACCAAGCATCCGGGTACGGGCGGTCTCGTCTCCGTGGGCACGGTGACGGCCCAATTGCTTTACGAAATCCAGGCGCCGCGCTATTTGACGCCCGACGTGACCGCCCGCTTTGATATCCTGCATCTGGAGCAAGTCGGGCCGGACCGCGTGCAGGCCACAGGCATTAAGGGTGAGCCGCCGCCGGAGACGGTCAAGGTCTGCATCAACACCCTTGGCGGGCATAAAAACGCTATGACGGTGATTCTGACGGGCCTGGATATCGAAAAGAAGGCCGAGATCGTCACGGACACTCTGTTTGACAGCCTGGGCGGCCGCGACCGGTTTCGGCAGGTGGACATCCAACTGATCCGCTCGGACAAAACCGACCCGCCCTCCAATGATGAAGCATTTGCTTTCCTGCGCATTACGGTCATGGATCCGGATGCCGAAATAGCGGGCAAGCGCTTTTCAGCCAAGGTGGTGGAAATGGCCCTGGCCAATATTCCCGGCTTTACTCTCACAGCGCCCCCTTCTGATGGGTCACCGGCCGTGGTCCACTGGCCGGCCCTGATTTCTTCCCGGCACATCAGCCAGACGGTTCATCTGGATGATGAAGTATTTGAAGTCCGGGCCATGGCGCCGCCCCCGTTTGTGTCTTCGCCGGAACCCCAGGCGGAAGTACTTCCCCCTGTGCCGGCCGGCAAAACCGTGCGGGCCCCCCTGGGCCGTGCCTTTGCCGCCCGGGCCGGGGACAAGGGCGGCAACGCCAACCTGGGCATCTGGGCTCAAACCACCGAAGCCTACGCCTTTTTGAGCTCCTTTCTCACCACGCCAAAGCTCAAGGAACTGCTGCCCGATTGCGCCCCCTTCGAGATCGAACGTTACGAACTGCCCAACCTGCTGGCGTTGAACTTCTACATCCGGGGGCTGCTGGGCGAGGGTGTGGCGGCCTCGGTGCGCAGCGATCCCCAGGCCAAGACCCTGGGGGAATATCTTCGTGCAAAAATTGTCGAGATGCCGGAATCCATCATTCTGACCCGATGAATGAGAACATAAGAAACCTCCTTTTAATTCTTCTTCCAGGGGATTGATTTTATCAAAGATTAAGAAAGGGGTCCCGAAATGAGCAATAATCTCTACTTCAACCCGGAACACGAACAGGTCCGCAAGGCGGTCCGGGACTTCGTCAACAAAAGAATCAATCCCTTTGTGGATGAGTGGGAAGAAAAAGGCATCGCGCCCCTGCACGAGCTGTTCAGGGAGATGGGCGAACTGGGGTTTCTGGGCATCCGCTATGACCAGAAGTACGGCGGCGAGGGGCTCGACTATTGGTATGAACTGGTGCTGCTGGAAGAGTGCGCCCACATTCACTGCGGCGGCGTGCCCATGGCCATCGCCGTGCAGACCAACATGGCCACGCCGGCCATCGCCGAGTTCGGCAGTGAATATCTCAAAGAGACTTACTTGCGGGCGGCCATTAAGGGCGAGATGGTGGGCGCCATTGCCGTGACCGAACCGGATGCCGGCTCCGATGTGGCGGCCCTGAAGACCTTTGCCCGCAAAGTCGGCGACGCCTATGTGCTCAATGGTTCCAAGACCTATATCACCAACGGCACCCAGGCCGATTTCCTGACACTGCTGGCCCGCACCAGCGATGCGCCCGGCTACCACTGCTTCAGCCTGTTCGTGGTGCCCACCAACCTGCCCGGCTTTCACGTCAGCCGCAAACTGGACAAGCTCGGCATGCGCAGCAGCGATACGGCCGAGCTCTTCTTCGATGATCTGCGCCTGCCCAAGGAGAATCTGATCGGCGTCGAAGGCGAGGGTTTTATCTACCAGATGCAGCAGTTCCAGCACGAGCGTTTTTCAGCCCTGCCCATGTCTTATATCGCGGCCGAAGATATCATCCGCGACACCGTGGCCCATTTGAAGAGCCGCATGGTTTTTGGCAAACCGCTGATCAAAAAGCAGGTGCTGCGCCACCGGCTGGTGGAGTGGCTCAGTGAACTCGAATGCCTGCGGCAGTTGACCTACCACATCACGCGCATGAAAACGGCTGGCCAGGACGCCACCAAGGAAATCTCCATGGGCAAGCTGCTGGGCGGCAACCTGCTCAGCAAAGTGGCCGACGGCTGCCTGCAGATGTACGGCGGCCTGGGCTTCATGAACGAGATGCGCATCTCCCGCGCCTTCCGCGACGCCCGCCTGATCTCCATCGGCGGCGGCGCCAGCGAAGTGATGAGCGATATCATCGCGAAATTGGAAGGGTTTTAAATAGCGCCAAGAGATAGAGGTATGATCCGCTATGGCTGTCGTTGGTAGAATAGCTGGCCCACGCGGTCGATATGATCTTTCAAGTCGGCATGTTGCAAGGCCGGATAGTTGATTAGGTCGACAAAATAAGGCAAGGTGCTTTCTTCAATATCGGTTTTAATTTTTTGGATAACCGAATCGGTTGCGCCTTCGTTCATGATCACCAGGTCAATGTCGGAGCCGGGTTTGAAATTGCCTTTGGCCCGGCTGCCGATGATATAAACGCAAATCACTTCCGGATATTTATTAAAGATATCCCCAAGAGTTTGCACGTCCCGTTCGTACAACCCGAAAATATTTCTACTGGTTACATTCATTGATTCGCTGGTTTATTCTTTTCATGTTTTAATAAAGTGTAAAGCTTTTCCAAGGCCGGAAAAGTACTACTTCTGAGCTGTTGTTCAAAGTGCTCAAATTTTTGACCGCTGTAATCGTGGGAAAGCTCATTGCGCATCTCTATGCCATCAATTAGAGCTTGGGCATAGTCGATATAATTGCTTTGCTGGGCCAGCCGGAAGGTGTCCTTCGGTGATGGTTTAAAAGCAAAGCCCTTATCTTCCAGGTAGTCCTTCATTACTTTCCATGATAAATCCAAGGTGAATTCAAACCGCTGGATCAGGCCGTTTCGTTCCAGTTCATTTAACACCTTTTGATCCATGGCCTCCCGCAAGCGCAGGAAGGCTTGCTCAAAATTGTGGAATCGTTGTTTCCAACGGACATCCTTGGTTTTCATTGAATGTCTCCCAAATTGAGTTGGATTGAACTTTTAACAAGATTATAGTTTCAATCCCGCCGCTCGCATCAGGGGCAATAAATGGATCAAGCTTTCTTTGCCCGCTCGCTCCGGTTCATCCACGTACGGGTAGAGTTCCAGGCTGATGTCGCGATCATAGCCCAGGACTTTCATGACCTTAAAGACCGAAGGATAATCAATGGCCCCCAGGCCGGCGATGAGGTGGTTGTGCTGGCGGTTGGCGGCGATGTCTTCGATGTGCATGTGGCCCACCCAGGGGAAGAGTTCTTCCAGGGCCTTGGCCGGATCTTCGCCGGCGCAGAAGAAGTGGCCGATGTCAAAATTGACGCCCACGGATTGGCATTGGATTTCCTGCACGAATGGCTTGATTTCGGCGGTGCGCTCCATGAGCAGGAAGGGTTCGGGTTCAATCAGCAGCTGAACTTTGAGTTCTTCGGCCTTGGGGATCACTTGATCCATGCCTTTGTGAAACAGCGCTAAGGCTTCCTTGCGGGTCATGGCCTTGGGCAGGGGCCCGCCGGGCGGCACGGAAATGTTGGCGCACCCAAGAAAGGCGGCGATCTCCAGGCAGGCCAGGGTGTGATCGACCCTCATTTGGCGGCGCTCGGGTTGTTCTTCGATCCACGAAGGCAGATAGGTGTCGCCCACCGCAAAGAGCGTAAAACTGTTGAGGTTGGTGGGTTTCAATCGGTTGGCGGTCAACCGCGTTTTTACTTCGCTCAGGCGGTCCGGCCCATATTCAGGGGGGTAGAGGTGGGGCTGGTCGCACATGATCTCCACGCCCTTGAATTCCAGAGCGGCGATCTTGTCTAACGAGTCCAGCAACGAGTGCTTGACAAAGGCATTGGTGCTGTATCCGAAAATCATTTTACTCCCTTTTTATTTTTCGCTAACGCCCGGCAGGCGCTTGGTGATTTGTTTCTCCAACCGCTCCAGCGCCGCCAATTGGTCTTGAAATGTCAATGGCGGTTCCGGGCCCACCGGTTTTTTAAAGAAGAATCCCAGGTCCGCAATGGGGCCGCTGATGTTGGCGTTCTTCAAAGCCGCGGCCCAGCGCGCCAGATCCAGCACCATGGGCGCGGCCAGAATGCTGTCGCGGCCCTGCAAGTTCAAGCGCAGGCTCATGGGCAGCCCGAACAATCCTTTGAAGTCAATGACATCCCAGGCCTCTTTGGCATCGCCTCGCGGCGGGTAGTAATCGATGCGCACCTTATGACTGCTTTCGTCGTAATGCTCGCCCACGCGATAGTCGAGAATATCGTCGAGCAGCGAAGTCTTGTTATGCAGCTTGCCACAGGCGCGGTCCGGGTCCATGAGGTTTTTGCCGTCAGCATTGCCCAAAATGTTCAGGCTATACCAGCCATCCACGTAGAGGGCGCGCGATTTAAAAGCCGATGCCAATACGACTTTAAAAAAGGTTTGGCCTGTTTTGCCGTCCCGGCCGGCCAGGGGCACGCCACGTTGAAGTGCTTCATGGCAGATCAGCGGCAATTCAATGCTGTTGGGGGTGAAGTTGACAATGGGGATTCCCAGCAAAAGGGCGGACAGGGCATAAGCCAAGTCGGGAATGCCGGGAGTTTTCATTTTCAGCAGCTCTTCCAGCGATTCCATTCGGTGCAGCTGAGTCACATCCCAGGCGGCCGGCAGCAGGTTGACCAAAACCGGCTGGGCGGTCGGGTAATGGGCCATGTACAGGCGCATATCTTGCTTGATGACCTCTACCTGGTCCGCCAAAGAAATGTTGTCAGGCGGTGCCGCGCCGATTTCAACATGGGAAAGAAACGGCGCGTGCGGACACCAGTAAGATTCGGGCACGACGCCATGACGCTGGATGGCTTCGGCGATGGAATCAGCATGAGTGTCCCAGCCCGCGATTTGAACCTGAAAAGGATCTCCCAGATTGGCAAATTTAGCGGCGGTGGTCAGGCTGTTAAGGATGGAGGCATCCCTGTTGCGCATCGCGGCCACCGCCAATGATAGGGTGGTGCCGATGGCGCCTTTGATTCCGGCCACGAGTATCAACAGAGAAGGGTCTGAATTTGTGTTGGGCGTTTTCATTTTTCATCTACTTGCTCGCCAAGGTGATATCCTGGCGCGGTTCGTCCAAAGAGCGGCGGTGGTTTTTAAATAGCCTCAAAATGGGCTACCATAAAGAGCTGCCTGGTTTTTGTCAAGGAATAGACCTTCTCATAATTCTTGTCATCAGCAGAGGGAAGTGTTAAGCACTGCCCGACTATTCAAGGTCAGACGATCGAGACGATTGGATATATCCCAGATCCGGCCAGGGGGTAATTAATTTTCCATTTCCTGATCCGGCCGTAAAAGAACAAAATTCATATGGGAGGTCGCCGCCATGGGCCAAGTCAATCGCATTGTCCCGGTTATTCTTTTGTTGGTTGTTTTTATCGTGTTGCAACCTCTTCTGGTTGCCCTGGAGTGCATACAGACGCCAGCTTCCGTTGCCAGGGAGTTTCTAAAAGACTACTACTATCTGGATGCCGGCATGCAGAATTGGCTTTGCGCCAAGGAGGGTGATCCCGTCCAAGCAGTGCAGAATTATCTTCAAAGCAAGACCGGTGAGGCCGCCCAGAGGGGGCTCAGCGTCAATAATCTGCGACAAATGTTTACCCACATGCACTTGGAGACTGAGCACCATGGAAAGGACGCGGCTACGGTTCATGTAGAGGGCGTCACGCGCACGGCCATCAATCCTGTTTTTATGGTCGTCGGCAAAATGTTTCGCATGGGCCGGGAATACCCGGTGGATGCGACCCTCCATCTAACCAAAGAAAACGGCCATTGGAAGGTGTGCCCAAAAGCATTGGGTATTGGTCTTGGGCAGTAGTTAACTTATGACCATCCAAGAGTATCAAGAGCAGGTGGACCGCTGGGTGTGGCAATTTGGCGTGCGCTATTTCAGCGAATTGACCAATCTGGCCATTCTGGTGGAAGAGGTCGGGGAAGTGGCCCGCTTGATGGCGCGGCTTTACGGTGAACAAAGCTTTAAGAATGCGCCGCGCTCCAAGGAGGATCTGGCCGATGAATTGGCCGACGTGCTCTTCGTGCTGACCTGCATTGCCAACCAAACCGGTGTCGATCTCAGCACCGCTCTGGAACGCAATTTGGCCAAGAAGACCCAGCGCGATCACCAGCGGCACTGGGATAATCCCAAATTGATTAACCCTTGACAGCACCCAGCACCGATGTTAACACAGCCATACTTTTCAGGCACGTAGCTCAGGGGGAGAGCACTACCCTGACACGGTAGGGGTCATGAGTTCAAATCTCATCGTGCCTACCAGGATTTACCAGGGGTTGCAGAAGATTCTGTAACCCCTTTTTTATTGGAGAAAAGTTAGTTTGAGCTTGAATTGGAAGGGCTATGGCTTGTAATGATCATTCACATGCGCCAAGCGATGAACCTATGCTGAGTCGATGTTCAAAAAAAAATCTGATTCTTATTGGGGCTGTTTATTTCCTCAGCCTGCTGATGGGCTGCGCCAGCACGCAAGAAGTGACCGCGCCCAGCACTCCTTCGCCGGTCACGGGTCCTGAACCCTCTGCCCCCATTCCACCCAAGGCGGTCATCAGCGATTGGACCACGGCGCATAGTGGGGCCTTTTATTACAATCGTGAGCCTGTTTTCTTCGGCATCGGCCAGGCCAGCGGCATGAACAGCGCCACTCTATTGAGAGCCACTGCTGACAATCAGGCCCAAACCGAAATGGCCCGAGTCCTTAAAATCTATTTCGGCCGTTTGATCAGCGCGTCGGGCTGGCAGGCCGAGCAGGAGGAAAAACAACTCCTGATTAATAATTTAAGCCAGACCTGCCTTCAAAAAGCCCGCATTGTAGACCACCGCTTTGATGAACGCGGCAAGCGGCTCCAGGCTCTGTGCAACCTTTCCCTTCAAAGTCTTAATCAGACCATCGAAACCTTTCCCCACCTGAATCGAGCCCTCAAGCAGGAGCTGCTGAATCGATCCCAGAGTATCCATCAACAAATGGCCACTGGCGCCCAATAGCCCCCTCCTAATCCAGATTGCTTTGTTGACTCTGTTGTCCTGCCTGGGTAGAATTCTTTTATTCCTTATGACGCAAGAACGATTACTGATCATTGAAGACGAGCCTTCGGTTGCCAAGCAGCTCAAATGGTCCCTGGGCAAGGAGTTTGATATCTCCGTCGCCCAAGACCCCCAGCGGGCGCGAGAGCTCCTGGCTTCCGGTCTGTTTCCGGTGGCAACCCTGGATCTGGGTCTGCCGCCGGTGCCGGACACTCCCCAGGAAGGCCTCAAGCTGCTGGAGGAGATGCCCAATCTGGCCCCCCACACCAAGGTCATCGTGATCACCGGCAACACCGAGACCGATGTGGCCATGCAGGCCATTGCTCGCTCGGCCGTTGATTTCTGCACTAAGCCCATTGATATAGAGGTGCTCCAAATCGTTTTAAGACGCACCTTTCGCATCCAGGCCCTTGAGACCGCCAATCGCCAACTCAAGGAACAAGCTGACCAGAGCACCTCACTGTGTGGTATGATTGGCGTGTCCGAGGCCATGCGCACCCTGTTTGCCACCATCCGCAAAGTGAGCGCTTATGATTTTCCAGCCCTGATCACCGGCGAATCGGGCACCGGCAAGGAGATGGTAGCCCACGCCCTGCATACCTTGAGCCCTCGAAGCAAGGGGCCTCTGGTGATCATTAACTGCGCCGCGATTCCTGAAAATCTGTTGGAAAGCGAACTGTTCGGTCACGAGAAAGGGGCTTTTACGGGGGCTGTGGCTCGCAAGATCGGCAAATTTGAACAAGCCCATAATGGCACCGTGTTTCTGGACGAAATCGGTGAATTGCCACTGGCCATGCAGGTCAAGCTGTTGCGATGCCTGCAGGAAGGCACCATCGAACGCGTCGGCGGGGATAAAACCATTATATTGAGCGTGCGCATCGTGGCAGCCACGAATAGCGATCTCAAACGGTCGGTGGCGCGCGGCGCCTTCAGGGAAGATCTCTATTTTCGGCTGAATGTAGTGCCGATCTCACTCATCCCGCTGCGTGACCGGCCCGAAGATATCATGGTACTGGCCAACCATTTTTTGCAGAAGGAAGCCAAGGCCTTGCGGCTGCCTCGCACTAGTTTTGCAGCCGACGCCGTGGCCGCGCTATCCGCTTATCATTGGCCCGGCAATGTGCGTGAACTTCAAAATCGTATCCGTCGCGCGCTTTCCCAGGCCGGCGGCCAGACCATCACCGCTTTTCATTTGGATTTTGAAGTCCCAGCCACAACCGAAGGAGCCGGTGAAAAGTTGTTGACCCTTCAACAGGCCCGCGATCGGGCCGAGCGGCACTGCATCCAGCAAGCGCTGTGGCTCGCCAACAACAACATCAGCCAGGCGGCCAAACTACTGGAGATCAGCCGGCCGACCCTGCATGATCTTCTGAAAAAACATGAGATCAAAATCTAAAAACACAAACCCCCAGGATCGTCGATCCCGGGGGTTTGTGTGATATATAAATTCGGTTCGTCTGGGGGGTTAAATCAGGATCAGATTATCCTTATTTTCGGAACCGTTTGCGGCTAAAGCCTGCGATGCTCAGCAGACCGGCGCCCAGCAGCAGCATGGTGGCTGGTTCGGGAACCGGTGCCGTGCTCACGCCATTGTCGCCCTTGGCAATTAAGGTCGAGGAATCCAGGAAGAAGTCGCCGTACCAGGAGCTTACCGTAACCTTCAAAGTGCCGGTCAGATTCAACTGAACCAAACCGGCCAGCGACCAACCGTAAGTATTCACGTAGTTGAAATTCCAGACCACGCTGTCACCCAGCAAGCCGGGTTGATCGATGAAAGCGATTTCAGCGCCATCATAAAGGCCGCCGTCATCATGCAGTGCCACCGATAGAGAATAGCTGTAAATAACATCATCGCCGCCGTTGCCCATAAGGACACCATTAAAGCCATTGGGCCCATCAGTGATGTCGTGTGTGTAGCTGAAAGGCTGGTTCGCGGTGATCAATATGTCAGGGTTAAAGTCTTTAATATCGGTCCAGGTGGTCGGAACTGCCATGGCCGCTCCGGCTATTCCTAAAACGATCCATACGCTAATCAAAAGAATTAAAAGTTTTTTCATATTTGCTCACTGTCGGTATTAGAGTTAAACCTCACTTCATCTGGCAACGATGTCAGAGCAAATTGAGTGCCATTATTTTATATTATTGAATTTAAACATAAAAATTAAATTCTTGGGCGGACCGCGAGGGTTCTTGTAAGCTTTTTCGACACTTATTGCGGCCCATTCACTGGCCCCATTTAATCACAACTTTTCGATATTTAATAATATTTGTGTCTTTCGGACAGGCGCGGAATCGCCCCTGGGGCAATGCAACCCGTTCGGCTGTCGATAGAATTTACAGTTGGGCGGGAAACCTTCGATGGCAGATGACTTTTTACACGATAGAGCCTATGGAGACAGACCTCATCCGCCTTTAGGGCCAACCACCGGCAAGCCCGCCGATGGCATGCGATCAAAGCCAGGCTGAGCTGTCGGAGATATTGCCCCTCATTCTATGAAAAAGGAAGCGTGATGGAGAAGCAAGCTCCCCCCTCGGGTCTGTTGCGGGCACAGATTGACCCCCCAAGGATCTCTACCAGCATCTTGACCTGCCACAAGCCGATGCCGCTCCCCTTGGGCTTTGAAGTAGCGAAGGGTTCAAAAAGACGATCGGGCAGCATCTCTGGGGCGATGCCTGGACCGCTGTCTGCCAAGTCAAGGCGGATCTGGGATTCGGACGCTGCTTCCACCATGAGGGTTGCATGGCCCGCTCCACCAGCCTCCCAGGTGTTGAGCAGGAGGTTCTCCATAATCTGATAAAGGAATTCACGGTCAGTCTGAAGTTGGAGGAAGCTGGGGCAGGTTACATTTAGAACCAGTCCGGGAATTTTCTTCGAGAAGCGGTTCCGGCAATCCTCTAAGAAGCGGCTCAGCGCCACAAGTTCCAACACCGGGGTAATTTCACCTCTGAGGGTCTTCAACCGTGCCTGGACCTTGTTCATTCGTTTCAGGGCATCATCAATGGAGGCCAGCATGTCCTGCTGAAACTCTGGGTCATGGATGTGGCGCGGCGCGTTTTGCTGTACCAACCCCAGCATGGTGGCGGCATTCTTGATGTCGTGCATGACAAAGGCGGACAGGGTTTGCCAGGCGGATTTCTCCCGGAGATGGGCCAGCGTTTCGGCGTTGCGCGCGGCCAACAGGGCCGAGGCGGCCTGGGAGCCCAGGGCCGCCAGCAGGTCAAAGTCATCATGACCGTAGTGGCCGCCGGTGTACTCGGGTCCCAAACCGATGATACCCAAATATTGGTCGCTGGTAATGAGAGCGGTCATCAACACAATCCCGTGGATTTTGAAAAAACTTTTCTTCTGCGCCACAAGCGTTTGGGTGGCCGGTGCTTCATTGGGGACCTCCACATACAAGCAAGGATTCTTCGCCAAGTAGTGAATCAATGGGTCGTCCGCTGGAATGTCTCGATCCATTTGGCCGCTTGGACTCTTTTCCGGGCCAAAAAGATAAAAACCATGTTCCCGATCTCCCAGCCAGATGCGAATGGTATGGGTGTAGAGGCTCTCCAACAGAATTTGCTCCAATGCTTCGACTACCATTTTCTCGGACACCGCGCCTTGAAGCAGTTTAGAGAATGCCAGCCACTCATCGCGGTATTCATATTTGTTGAGATAAAAGTGAGTGCTGATGAAGTATTTGATTTTGCCGCGCACTTTTTGGAAAAGCCCGATCACGATGATCGCCATTAGCCCCAGGATGATGAGCAGCCATTGCAGTACAAAGGGCAGGGTCCATCCCAGTGTGCGGATCAGCAGGGAAGTCAAACCCAAGGCGATCAGATAAAACGCAAACACAGTCGGCACCAGCGCCGAATAGACCACCTTGCGGGAGATGAAGATTCTGCGGTTGAGCAGGCGATGGCGCGTCACGGCGTAAAGGATCAAGAGCCAAGCCGTGATCAGAAGTAAAGCCAGAAGAAATAGATGTTCACTGCTCAGACGCAAGTAGGTCAAGCGATAGGAGGCGGTCCAGACCAGAGAGCCGATCACCAAGAAAAAGCCAAGTACCAAATAGGCGTATTGGCGGCGATCGCGGCTGGAAAGCATCCGCCAGAAAGTCTCCAGGCGCCAGGCCAAAGTCAAGACTGCCAGGAGGGTGAACAGTGCCGAAAAGTAAAGCTGGCCGTAATGGGGGATGGCCAACATGCCCGCGTTTTTCTCAAACACCGGCGTTTGCCACCACCAGCGCAGGCCCGTGGCCATCACCAAGGCGGCTAAGATTCGAATCCCCCAGCGTCCCGGCTGGGCCAATGCCGTATCCGGAGTGAAGATGAGCTGCAATCGAAAAGCCAACAACAACATGAACAGGGAAAGGGTGTTCTCCGATAAGAAAAGCGTTGGAATCCAGTCATTATCAGTGGAGAAATGGCCCAACCCGGCGACCAAGGCCAGCAATGGTATAAAAAGGATGATGCGCAAAAGAACTAGCGCCACGCGCTGATCAGGTTTGGGGGAGCGTTGATCGAGCCAGCAGGAGAGCAGTAAAAGGAGATTGAGCGTGTAAACGACGGAAATCATAGCTATCTTAGTGCTCTGGGGCAAAAATTCGATGACGTATCGCTGGTCAGCTTATTCATAAACATAAGGTACAAAGGCACAAAGGGGCTAAGGGACCAAGGAACAAAATAGAAGCGGTTTTTCATGGTATATTGCAATTAGGAAAATCATCGAAGCCAGATCCTCGGCCACCCGTGGACTAAAAAGAGTAAATTGCATTTCCTTTGCGTCTTCGCAACTCCACCCCTTTGCAACTTTGTGCCTTTGTGCCTGCGGTGGAACAATACGTCATCGTAATTACTACCGTGTGTACTTAGTGCTCTCAGAACCATCCAAAGCTCAGTTTTTAAGCTGCGCCGCCATCATGCGTACATGTAAGCGCTCGGCGCGCAGGCAAAAGGCTTCCAGTTTGGCGTGGATCAACTGGGGAAAAGGCGAACCATCGCTTTCAATGGCCAAGAAGGGCAAGTCCTCCACCTCGGTCAGCACGCTGCGCAAATGGGGGTTGTGAGGATCGCTGGCCAGCTTGTGCTCCCGCCGCATGGCTTCGTTCAAGATGGCTTCGGCCAAGCGGTTGGGCATGCAGCCAAAGGGTCCTATGGCGATCACGCCGCACGCCAGAGTGGCCACCTCCTTGAGGGCGCTGCCCACGGTCAGAATGGCTTCGCCGCCCAATTGAGGCGAAATGTAGGGTTTGGCGGTTTCTATCACTTCGGTGACCGGCGCGGTTTCAGTCCGGATCAAGCCCGACGCGGATAGAATTCTTCTGAGGCGGCGCTCATCATTATACATGAACATTTGTTTAATTCTGGCACCGATTTTTTTACGCCATCCGGGCGCGCTTTGATGGCTCAAGCCATTATTGAGGAGATAATCGGTATAATGGATCCACTCCGCCACGGGTGCGCAGACCGTGGCGAAACCTTTGGCCGCCAGCTGTTCGGTGAGATACCGCCGTGAGAGGCCGTCTCGGCGGACAAAAATTTCGCCCATCAAAGAGATCACCGGCACCTGCTCCACTGGCCGTTTCAGGGGCACCTGGCGCAGGGTGTCGGCGGTTTCCTTCAGGCATTGGGCCAGTGTTTCAAATTGGCCCGTGCGCGCGGCGGTCAGAACATCGTCATATTTGCGCCAAAACAGGGCCAGCGCAGTTTCTGAGTCCTTGGCATTGGCCAGCAGCATGGCGCGGATATCTTCCAGCATATCCGACAGCAGCACACCCCACCACCCCCGGCGGTGCAGGGCCGTGGGCAGCCCGTCATAGCCGTCTTCGGAGGAGAGCGCAAACATGGCCACATTGGGAATGCGCAGCCGGCGCACCAGATCTTCCATGAAGATGTAGTACTGACCGAAGCGACACGGCCCGGCGCCCGTGGGCATGAAGTAGAGCACCACTTCATCCGGCCGCTGGCGGGTTTGCACATAGTTGAGCAGCGTGCCGGTGGTCAGGATCAAGGGCAGACACTCCTTGCAGGAAGTATTGGCCCGACCCAACTTGAGAATGGCTTCATCGCTGGGCGCGTGGGCATGGGTATGAAAACCAGCGCTGGCGAATGTGGCGGCCATCATGTGCACCGCGGTTTCGCCCATGGCTGGAAAAAGCAAAGTGACCCGCGGATCAGTGTAGGGCAGAGTCTGGCCGTTGGAATCGACCACGCAGAAGATACCGTCCTGGACCATGGTGCGGGCCGACAGGTAGGCTTTGGGAGCCGGCGGCTGCTGGATTTGGGTCTCCAATTGCCGATACGCGTGCACGATGTCTAGGAAGGCTTCGATGCGCGTCTCCAGGCCAGCATCGGCCGTGTGGCTGTCCAGCTCCAGGGTCAGCGAGGGTTTGCGTCCCATCAGCTCCCTGAAATAGCCGATGAGAAACGAATCCGGGCCGCAGGAGAAATTGGTGATATAGGTGGCGAACAATTGGGGATGGGGTTTGATTTTATTGGCAGCCATGAGGATGCGCTGTCCCATGCCCCAGTACATATGCCGCTTGGAAGGCTGGTCCGCCACTTCCAGAAAATCCATGGGCAACACAGTTATCCCGCGGGAAGCGAATTTGTGGGGGATACCTTTGTGGGCTTCCTCCACGTAGCCGTTATAGGGACGGGCCACGAGCACCACGCCGATCTTTTCGGGATTCTGATTCAATTCTTCCAGCGCTTGGCGGCCCACGGCCCGCATCTCTTCCTGGCAACTGTTCATCACGGCCGCGGCGCGTTCAAAGGCTTGTTCGGCCAGCTTGCGGGTTACGCCCAGTTGGATGGCCGTATCCACCAATGGCTTGCGGGCCCCGTTGAGACCATCGGCCAGGTCGATCAGAGGAGAAAAGATCCGCGTGCCCTGATCCTTAAGCATCTCCAGCCGGGGCCGGAAAGTGGATTGCAGGTAGAAAGTCTCCCCCTGGACCAGGGGGCATACCTGGGAATTGCGATCGCCGTTGAGCGTCGGCACTGATTTGAAATGGGGCAGGAAGAGCAGTTGCGGCGGCGCTTCGGCCATGACCAGATGATGGAAAAAACCGTGGGCCAGCTCCACGGGGTAGCAAAATGGGGCGTTGCGCTGGTCGATGCCAGCCTGGTCGCACGCTTGGGGCAGCACCGGATCATAGCCCAGGGCGCTGAAGAACTGGGCATAGAGCGGGTAGTAGGTGTGTACCAGGAAGCTGCGGTTGAAGCCCGCCCGGCCGCGATAGCCCGGCGCCGTGGGGTCCAGGGGCGGCGGGGCATACTTGTCAAAGATGAGCTGGCTGCGCAGGCGCACCAGATCCAGGGTTTTTACATCGTAGTCCCGGCTGCGGCGCAGATTGTCGTAGCGGTTGCAGGCCCCGCCAAAGGGATAGACCTGGCCCTCGATGGTGATGCGGGCGATTTCGCAGCGGCGGTCACAGCGCTCGGCACCGCCCTTACAGACAAAAGAGCGGCCGTATTCACATTGCCGTTCGGCCAGCACGGCCAGATCAAAATGACCGGCCTGCATCAGGCCGCTGTGGATCCGTTTTTTTACTTCCAGGGCCGCGCCGAAAGCCCCCATCAATCCCGGCTCGGGCGGCACCACGATGGGTTTGCCGGTCAGGGCCGCCATGGCCAGCGGCACGGCCCGGTTGTAGCAGACGCCGCCCTGCATGAAGATCTTTTTGCCCATGGGCCGATTGCCTTTGACCCGGTTGTTGTAGTTCATGCAGATGGAGTAGACCAGGCCAGCCACGATATCTTCGTGGGCCGCGCCATCATGAATGGCATTTTTAATGTCCGAAGCAATGAAAGCCGCGCACTGGTCATTGAAGTTGGGCGGCAGTTGGGCCTGGAGCGCCACGGTGGCGATCTGCTCCATGGGCACGCCCAGGGTTTCCAAGGCCGATTCTTCCAGAAACGAGCCGGTGCCGGCCGAGCAGGCCTCGTTCATGGCGTAGTCCGAGGGCACGCCATTGGTGATGTAGGTGTATTTAGCGTCCTGGCCGCCGATTTCAAAAATGGTGTCCACGTCGCGGTCAAAATAGACCGAGGCCGTGGCATGGGCGATGATCTCGTTAATCACTCCTTCGGTCAATGCATGCAACCCAGCGATCTGGCGGCCCGAGCCGCACACTCCCAGGCCGATGATCTTCACCGTGGCCGGTTCGGTCTGCTGCTTCATCTGCTCCAGAATGGCGCGGTAGCAGTGACGCGAGGCGCCCACCGGGTCGCCATTGGTGCGCAGGTAGATCGAGGCCAGCAGGGCGTGGTCCGCCTCACGGATCAGGACCGCCTTGGTGGTGGTGGAGCCCACATCCAAACCCAGTAAACAGTAATCCCCGGCGCGTACCGTGGAGCGGGCCATGGATTTGAAGGTGACTAGATCTTCAGATTGACCCAAGGGCGGCAGCCGATCAAAGCGATGCTGTTGCTCGATGATCAGATTTTCCATGCCGGGAAAGGGTTTTGGGTTGTTCTCCAGAGCCCACAGGGCCGCGCCCAAGGCTTCGAAATAGGGCGCTTCGGCCGGAATGATCAACCCTGGGATGGCGTCGCGTAAATATCGGACCATCATCTGGTTCTGGGCCGTGCCGCCCGTGAGCATCAGGTTGCGGCGGTCCACCTTCTTGAGCAGCTCCAGCACTTTGTTGGCCATCATCTGGCCCAGGCCGGCCGTGACCCTGGCCTTGGGAATGCCCTTATTGGTGGCATGGGTGCAGTCCGATTTGCAGAAGACCGAGCAGCGGCCCGAGACATGATATGGCTCGGTATCCGCGGCCCACTGGCCGGCGGTGTCCAGGGAGACATCCATGCGCCGCAACTGCTGCAGAAAGAATTCGCCCGTGCCGGCTGCGCATTTGTTGCCGGTCAAGACATTGGTGATACGGCCCGCTGGGTCCAGCAGGTAAATCATAAAGGTTTCGCCCCCGGCCGAAATCACGGCCGGGCATGGCTGGTCCGCGGGTTTGAGATGGTCAAAGGCGTACTCCACGGCTTCGGGCTCAGGGATCGAAGAGAGATTGAGAAACTGTCGGAATTTGCGTCCCGTGGCAGCCACGCGGTCTATTTGGCCCCAATCCACGGCCTGCAGCGCTTTGAGCAGCGATCGTTTGGGATCACCGTCATGGGTATAGACCGCATGGCGGATCACCTCCGGCCGCAGTTCAGCATCATTGGAGACCGTGCCGCGCAGCAATACCAAGGATACCGTAGACGCCCCCAAACATAACCCCAGGGCATTGACCGGTTTATGCATGACTCACCTCCGGCCGGGTTGGCGTAATATCAAGACGCCGTTTATCGCGCTTGGCAAAGGGAAGGATCACCTTCTTACCATAATGGGCCACTTGGAATTCAAGCAGCGCAGCTTGGTCGATGCCGCTCCTTAATGAAAGCTCAGCCTAACGTGGGAGGAAGGAAGCTGCCCGCCATCCGGGCGCTTAGCGCAAGTTTTAATTAGTGCTTGAACAAAAACCCCCTATTTTCCCAATTTCCGCGTTGGGGCAAAATTTTAATCCTCGAAATACTACATGTATTCCTGCGGTTAAAATTTTGCCTCCGCCTTGAACTTGGAAAAATATGGGCTTTTCGTTCAAGCACCATAATATGTATTGTTTCGTGGAACTACAGATTTTTACCAAACCGTTTCAACCGGCCATAACCCTATCCAGCCGTTTGAAAATATGCATATATTTGGCATCATCCATCGATTTGGTCAAGGATTTTGCTAGTTTCGCATATCGTCGGCCTCGGCGGCCACTACTCGATTGCCCCCTTGGGCTTTGGCCAGGTCGAGGCGCTTTTCGGCGACACTGATCAACTCGGCCGGTGTATGGTTTTCCATCTGAGCCAATCCGCCGCTGAGGGTGATTTTCGGTTCCCCCTGTTCCCATTGCAGGGTCTGGACGGTTTTGCGGATGCGGTCGGCGGCAATGCGGCCTTGATTGGTGTTGGGCAGAATGACCAGGAATGATTCGCCGCCATAGCGGCCTACCAGGTCGATTTCGCGGATGTTGCGTTTGATGGCTTGGCCCACATCGCGCAACACTCGCTCTGCCAGCACATAGCCATGCTTGTCGTTTAGCTGTTTGAACCCGTCCAGAGTCATTAGCAGAATTGCCAGGGGTTGGCCGTAACGTTGGGCTTTTTTTGCTTCTTCCACAAAGCGTTGGTAGACAAAGCGGCGGTTGGGCAAACCGGTCAGGTCGTCCAGCAGGGATTGTTTTTTTAGCTTCTGGCTGACCAGCTTGAGGTGGGCTGATTTCTCCCTGAAGCGGCTGTCCAACTCGGCGTGGCTTTGGATCAGGGCACGCTGCTTCTTTTTTTGTTGAGCCAGCAGCACTATAAAAATGCCATTGAGCAGGGCCATGCCAGCCACCGCGCACAGAAATACGATGCGATGGCGCAGCCAAAATTCCGGAACGGGATGAATGATCTTGCTGCCCGCCGGCAGACGGGAGAGTTTGATATCAAAGCGCTGCAAGGCACGGCCGTCGAACATGTATTGATTGGGGCTTTTTAACGCGTTTGGGTTGTGCTCCACGGATTGTCCGGAGAGCAGGCCCAATGCCATCCGCGCGGCTTGTTCGCCCTGGTTAAAGCCGGAGGTGATCATGCCACCCACAATGCCCTTGCCAAAGGCGTAATCCAAGGAGCTGTATACCGCCACCGGTGACCAGCGGGTAACCATCCGGACCAAGTCTTTGTCTCCAGTGAGAATGGTGCTTTCACCTGGGTCGGAGACCAGCAGGTAAATCAGCTCTTTTGGGCTGAGTCCCGCCAGCTTGGCGGGCAGATCTTCTACTTTGGGGATCGGCCAGACCTCCACCATGACATGCGGACGGATGGCGGTCAAGGCATTGTCCAACTCTTCAGCCGCGCTGTCGCGGGTGAAGGAATCATCAATCAGCACCACTATCCGGCGGCAGTCCGGATGCAGGGCCAACATCAGGTTCAGAGTGGACTGATGGTCCAATTGGGCAACCAGACCCAATTCCCACGGTTTTAGCGGCAGCAAGAGCGGCAGATGATCCACGCCGCAAAAGACGACCGGTGTATCGGGCGATGGCAAGATATTATTGCCGCGAAGAAATTGCAGCGCGGAGTTTCCCGAGACAATCACAGCCTTGAATGGGGTGTGCTGCATTTTGAAACGATACAACCCGGCCAGCTCCCGAAAATATTCCTCTCCCGAAAGATGGCGGCTGTCGAGATACTCGAAGTGCAATTGAAATTCTTGGCCAAAGGGCTCGAATACGGATTGAATGCCTTGGGTGATATGGTCGGTCCAGATCTGCCCTTGAAAGTTGGAGTGGATGACCAGCACATGTTTGGCGTCATCGGCAAAGCCATTGGCGCTGAAGAGTAACACCATGGCGAATATCAGGGCTCTTGTCATTGGCATGTCATTTAAACCAGCCCCCCCAATGTAGTAAAAACAGCTTGCGGTGTAAAGGTTTAACTCATCCGCGGGCTTGACCGGCGGGCCGGGTTTTGTAACAATGATGCAATTGAGGTCCGACCGCCGGTTATCACGCCGTTCTTGGATTTCTCCTCGCCAGCTTGTGACGGCGGTTATATTCGCACAACGCTGGCATTAAAAAGAACACACCGATACAGGATGGCTCTTTGAAACATCCAATCATTAAATGGTTTGTTCAAATCTGGGGCGCGTTGGAAAAAAAGTTAATGCCGCCTTATGTGTGGACCGCCGATCCACTCACCTTCTGGCGGGAACGGATTCTTTTCATTCTGTGTTTCATCACCACGGCCTTTGGTGTGGTCCCCCTGATTCCATCGGTAATCCTGTCATATCAGGAGGGGCTCTGGAGCGTCATCTTCCTGGATTCGGCGGCTTATGCCCTCATCGTGGTTTTGCTAATCAACCGCCACTGGTCGCTGCGGCTCAGAGGGTACATCGCCTGCCTGATCTTTTACTGGTTGGGGGCGGGTCTGCTCTTCATCCTCGGCCCCCAAGGCGCGGGTTATATCTGGCTGTTCGGCGCCTCCATCATGATCAGCTCCATCGTGGGTTTGGAAGCGGCCGTGGGAATTCTGGTGATCAACACGCTCACCCTGCTATCGGTCTCTTTTTACGCTCAATTCGGCGCACCGGCATGGGCGCCCTCGTTGGGCGTACCCCTGCAGAAAATGTTGGTGTTGACCATTAACTTCCTCTTCTTCAACTCCTTTGCCACCATCACCCTGGGGTTCATGCTCAATGGTCTAAAGCAGGCCCTGGAAACCGAACAACAGGCGAGCGCCAATTTGCGCAAGAGCGAAGAGCGTTACCGCATCGTGGCCGATTTTAATTACGACTGGGAGTATTGGGTGGGGCCGGGCGGCGAGTTGGAGTATGTCTCTCCCTCCTGCGAGAATATCACCGGTTATCTCGTGGCGGACTTTATGGCCGATTCTGGTTTGCTGCTGGCCATAGTCCATGAGGATGACAGGCCGGCGATGGCTCAGCATTTGAACTCGGACCTGGATGAAAAACGGAGCGTGGACGCCATCGATTTTCGTATCGTCACCGCCCAGGGTCAAACCCGATGGATCAGTCACTACTGCCGGCCTGCCTTTGCCGAGGGGGGCGCTTTCCTGGGGCGCCGGGTCAGCAATCGCGACATTACCGAACGTAAAAACATCGAAGACTCCATCCGCATCCACCATGAACGATTTCTTACCGTATTGGACAGCATCGATGCCTCCATCTATGTGGCTGACTCCCAAAGCCATGAAGTACTTTTCATGAACAAACATATGATCCAGAGTTTTGGCCAAGACATGATCGGAAGCATTTGCTGGCAGGCCTTCAGACAAGCCCAAGGACCGTGCGCATGGTGCCTGCAACATCAGCTCAAAGAGGCGGAACGCGTGCAAAGCTGGCAGGAGCAAAATCCGCTGACTCAGCGCTGGTATTTCAATTACGGCCGATTTATTCGCTGGACCGACGGCCGTCCGGTCAAGATTCAGATCGCCACGGACATCACCGATCTCAAAAAGATGGAAGCCGAACTGCGCCAAACGCATAAAATGGAGGCCATCGGCACTCTGGCCGGCGGCATTGCCCACGATTTCAACAATATCCTATCCGCGATCATCGGCTACACCGAACTGGCCCTGGATGATGCCCCCCAGGGAACAATGCTCGAGGCCAACCTCCAAGAAGTCTATACCGCCGGCAAACGGGCCAGGGATCTGGTGCGTCAGATTCTGGCCTTTGCCCGGCAGTCGGATGAGAAGGTCAAGCCGCTCATGGTCAGCCCCATTGCCAAGGAGGCCTTGAAGCTGATTCGCTCCTCCATCCCCTCCTCCATTCAGATCCATGCCAATATCGCCACCGACTCCACGATCCTGGGAAACCCCACCCAGATGCACCAGATTTTGATGAATCTGTGCACCAATGCGGCCCATGCCATGGAAAAGAGCGGCGGCATCCTGGATGTGGACTTATGCGATATCTATTTGGGTAAGGGCGACCCGCTTTTGCAGCCGAACTTAAATGCCGGCGACTATATGAAGCTGACCGTCTCCGATACCGGTCACGGCATCTCGCCCGAGATCATGAATTCCATCTTTGAACCCTATTTTACCACCAAAGGCCCCGGTGAGGGCACTGGTTTGGGCTTGGCCACCGTGCAAGGCATTGTGGAAAGCTACGGCGGTAAAATCACCGTAGCCAGCCAGCTGGGCAGAGGTAGTGTTTTCACGATCTATTTGCCGATCTCCAGCAAGCGGGCCGAAAGCGCCCCGGCGGTGGATGAAGCATTGCCTGGCGGCAGCGAGCGGATTTTGTTGGTGGATGATGAGCCGCCCATCGTTAAAATGGGCAGCCAAACCCTGGAGCGGCTGGGCTACAAGGTTATCACGCGCACCAGCAGCATAGAAGCCCTGGAGCTGTTTCGTTCCCGTCCCAATGATTTTGATCTGGTCATCACCGATATGACCATGCCGCAGATGAGCGGCGATCAACTGGCCCGGGAGGTCATGCGCGTTCGCCAAGAGATTCCCGTCATCCTGTTTACCGGATACAGCAAACAGATCACCGATGAGCTGGCCGCGGATATCGGGATCAAGGCCTTTGCCTACAAGCCGCTGGTCAAAAAGGATCTGGCCATGACCATTCGGCGGGTGCTGGACCAGCAATCCGCGGATTGATCCGCCTTTAGAGCTTGGGCTTACCAGCGGCCGTCAGGTAGTAATGAAGGATGTTTTCTAAATACTCTTCCACCTTGGGCAGGTGGATGCCGTCCGCTTCAAGCAGACGCAGAGTTTGAGAGTTGGCGAAGGTTTGGTCCTCTTTGAGATAAGCGAAGAAAAAGGGCAGGGCGTCCAACGCCCTGCGGTGCCGGGGCGCAATCAGCGGTCTGGCGGCGCCCAGCAGTAATTGAAACAGAGGCAGCGGGATCAGCTTTGTCGCCGGCAGACGGCGGCCATGCGCTCTGAATATCTCCCGAATCCGCTCAATCAATATTCGCAATGGAATCGCACCTTGGGCCCCCGAGCAGGAGTGAAGGATCTGGCGGGTGTGATTTCCTTTTTGGCTGGACCAGTCCAGTATTTCGGCCACGTAATCCGCGGGCACAATATCCAGCCGCATTTTGCCCACCTGGGGCAGCCATCCCTGGGTACGGGCGCCGCTTAAAAACTCACACAAGTAGTAAAACACCTGAAAGGCGATGGTCCGGCCGGTTTGCGAATCACCCACCACCATGCTGGGCCGGTGGACGGTGATGGGCAGTCCTGCCTGAATCTTCTCCCGCACCAGTTGTTCTGCTTCTGCTTTGGCGGCCTCATAGGAATTGTGAAAGGCACGCGGGTGGTCGATCCAGGCTTCCGGAATTTCTCCTTGGGTATGGCCCCCCACCCCCACGGTGCTGACCAGCTCCAGCTTGCATGCCCGGGAAGAAGATTGCAGCAGCGCCAGTATACCGCTGGTCATCGTCAGCGTTTGCTGCCGGGCCTGCTCCAGGGGCAGGTTCATGTAAACATTGCCGGCGCAATGCACCAAATGGGTACAGGTTTTGGCCACGCGGTCATAATCGTTGGGTTGCATGCCCAAACTGGGAAGCTGGAGATCTCCGGGCAATGCTTCGATGTGCCGCGTGGAATTCGGATCAAGATTCAAAAAATTGAGCAGCTTTTGGAGCCGTGCATTGGCTTCTTCTCGGGTCGTGGCTCGAAGCAAAAGGGTGATCGGCGCCTGGCGGGAAGCGATCCGCATGAGAAACGCGCTGCCGATGGCACCGGTGGCGCCGGTCAAGAAGTAATGAAGCATTGTGGAGACCCGCTCACGGTTAGATGGACTGATGTATTTTTTGCCGATTCTTTCAAAGGCCCAAATGGGCAGAAGTATTAGTTTTCCATCTTCTGATAAAGCGTTTCGATGATGGCTGCGTATTTTTGTAGTACGAAGGCGCGTCGCAGTTTCAGGTTGGCGGTCAATTCACCGGCCTGAGGCGTAAATGTCTCGTGCGCCACGGCGAATTCTACCGGCCGGCAGTAATCGGGCAAATGGTGGCATTGTCTTTGGATCTCATTTCTGAGATACCCCGTGGCTCCATCGGAACCATTGTGCTGCCGGCATAGTGCTTCCCAACGGTCGGCGGGGATATTCAGCAACGCGGTGACGAATTTGCGGTTGCCGCCGATGGCGATACAGTGCTCGACGCTTTCGATCTGCACAATAGCTTCTTCGATGGCCGAGGGAATGATTTTGCGGCCCGTGGAAAGTTTAAACATATCGCATTTGCGACCAGTCAACCAAAGAAATCCGTCCGCATCCAGACGGCCGGTATCGCCAGTGTTTAAAAAGCCATCCGGAGTGAGGGCGGCATCTTCAGCCACGCCGGCGCCCTTGACCAGAATCTCTCCATCCTCGGCGATGCGCACGGTATTGGGTGCCAGGGGACGCCCCACACTGCCCGGCTTTATCGCGCCCGGCGCATTCATGGCCATGGGTACGATATTCTCGCTGATGCCATATGCTTCCAGCAAGGTCCAGCCCAAGGCCCCAAAAGCTTCCAGCAGGTGTTTGGGCATGGCCGCCGAACCGCTGAGAAGATAGCGCAGGTTTGGCCCCATCACCGCACGGATTTTGGCCAGCACCAGGCGCTCCGCCACAAATTGTTTGAGCCGCAAAGGCCAGGATGGTTTTGCTTCCATCATCGCTTCCCGGTGGTATTGCCTCGCAATGTTCAAAGCCCAATGGCTCAAGGCCCGCGTCCTTGGGGGCAAGCCATCCATTTTTTGGCGAATGCCGTCCCAAAGCTTTTCATAAAAGCGGGGCACGGCCGCAAACAGATGGGGCGCGATTTGCGCGACCTGCGCCATGATGGTGGCCGGCGCCGGCACCATGAAAGCTTGCCAGTTCATGGCCATGGCGCAGTAATTGATCATGCGCTGAAACGGATTGGCCAAGGGCAACCAGCAAGCGGTGTGGGCCTGATCGGGTAAGTCGCAAAAGAAGGGGGCAATGCTCTGTATCGCCAATGCTATCTGGCTATGTTTGTAGGAAAGAGCCTTGGGGCGGCCAGTGGTACCGGAAGTAAAGATAATGGTGGCCAAAGTCTGGGGATCAACCGTGGACAAGGGCGGGACCGCTGCGGGTTCAGGCAGCTCGTCACAGAAGCGTCGGGAGTTGCCCAAATCGTAAGTTGATGGCTCTTCGGCCCGGCGAGTGATGACTGTTTTAAAAACCTGATTTGCTTTCGGTGAAATTTTCTGAAGACGCTCTTCGCGGTCTACAAATACAACCGCCGGGGGGCACAGGCGCAAAATCTCCTCAATACGATCCGCCGGGTCGTTGAGATCCAGCCCCACGACCACCGCGCCCACACGATAGGCCGCGTGCTGAATCGTTTCCCAGAGCACGCCGTTGGGCATCCATAACGCGAGCCGATCGCCAGAACGTAAGCCTATGGCGCACAATTGGCCGGCCAAGCGCTGGACCGCCTGATCAAACTCATCCCAGCGCGTGGCTTGCCAACGCCCGGACGGGTCTTTTTCAAAAAAAGCCGTGGCCGTTGGTGTGTGCTGGACCCGTTGGGACAACAGTTGCGGAAGAGTTTCGAAGTCGGGCAGCATGGCCATCAGCGGCCGCCTTTGATGCCGACATCGGCCCGGGTCAAAGCCAAACGCGCCAAGGCCTCATCCACCGCTGAGCCCAAAAAACGGCCCGTGCGGGCCGCATACTCGAAAATCTCGAAAGTATGCAGCCACTTCTTACGCTGGGCTTTGCCCTGGCGTATATTGCGGGCGAATTCGGGTTCAAAGGTAGAGTAGCCGAATTGCAGCATGTCCACGATACCCAACAATGGGATGAGACGGTGATTGGTGATCAAGGGGCTCTCGTCTCCCCTGGGCATCAGGCCCAGCCTTAATACTTCTTGCTTGATGAATTCTTCCGATAGATCCCAAACATATAATGGAAATATCAGCCGCGGGCGGCGTTCAGCCGACCACATGGAGCCATCCCACCAATAGTGCATCTCTTCTTCATCAAAGATGTCCCGCAGGCGGATGCCGGCCACTTCTTCTCTGGCTTTGGCTTCTTGCTGGGGATCGGTGATGAAGGTGGACAATCCCAGGATATGCTCCACTTGGGCCGGTGACAAACCACAAATGATGAAGGGAATTTCAAGCTTGGCGGCAAGGTTGCGCGCCAGGTCGCTAAAAAAATCACCATCAAATTGGTCCACGGTTCCGGCGCATCCCCGGTCATTGAGATGGGTAATGGCGTAGCGGAACATCTTCTCCATGGTGGCGGCCCGTGGCCGTAAAATCATGTGATCCACGCCCAGGCGACGGACGATCTCCTGGATATTCTCCATGGCCACCGGGCTCATGAAGGTGTTGTCAATGGTCAGGGCCAAGATCCGCAAGCCAGGGTAATCGTGGATCAGCCGGTGAAGCATGTAGGTGCTGTCCTTGCCGCCGCTGAAAAGCAGCAGGACGTGGTATTGCCGGTGGCCCCGTTGGCTCAGATCATCCATCAACAGGTCAAAGGCATTCTGCATCCGGAGTTTTGTCTCCGGGTTTGGGGGGTGTTCCGTTTCCTCTTCGTCGCGGCAGTGCGGGCAGAGGCCATCGACCAATGGGGCATAGGTTTCGGGTAGAATACAGCGCTGGCAACGCGGGGATAGGAATTTGCGTGCCAGGCGGCGATGAACCGGCCATATGTATTTGATGTAGAATTCAAGCAAGCGGACTTCGCGGACTATCTTCTCTGAGGTGGACATCGAAAAGCAGCTCCTTGAACGTCGAGGGAGAAGGGGTCGCTTACTGCCAATGATGATTTACCATAGAAGTGTCGAGCCCGCCAGCGGTCTTACAGGCAAACGCCAGGCAATCCGGGGCACCCCAAATTAACGGTCGCATCCTTGCGGGGTGCTCTGTGCGGTTTGGGCCATACGGTCCTCCATATGATCGATAAAATGGGTCCAACCCGCGTCGGCCTCCACAATCTCCAAGCCGGTTATGGTTCCTTTCTGCCAGCGCATATTCGCTTTCAAACAGGACCTTTTTTGGGGGCCTACGGCGATCTGGAAAATGGGCCGGTCTTCGCTTTGCAGGGGAAGACTGGAGCGCACGCGCAGGCCATTGCGGGAGGCATCCAAAATATTGACGGCCGTCAAAATCTGGGGCCGGGCCGGCAGCGAGGCGGTACACATTACGTCAAAGCGGCGATGAATTCTTTGGTTTTGCCACTCAGGCCGCGTAGCGAAAGGCCAGACCGAGTTATAATCTTTTTCAGGGTAAATGCTTTGCAGAATCTTTACTTTGCGGTCATCGAGAGTGCAGAAGGTGTCGGTGCATTCATTGAAAAAATGGTTCAGAATGCTTGGGTTCATGACCGGATCCAAGGTCATGTAATAGCTGCGCTGGGGGAAATGAAACTGCCGTTCTTCCGACGGACTGTATCGGCCGAAAAAGAAATGATGGATGTCCTGGTGAGCGGGCCGTCCGGAGTAGATTTGCGCAAAGGTTTGTTCCAAACGGGTTAGGTCCAGGGTCGCGCACACGGCCGGCGCATTGTTGGCAAAGGCATAGGACTCGACAACAGTCGACTGCAAACGTTCAAAGGTCAGAATTGATTCGTAAAGGTTGATGCGGTTGGGATTGACCACGATAATGAAACGATCCAGGCCGAAATAATACATGCTGTAGTGCAGCATGAATTTGAACAGGTGAAACATCACCTCGCCGGAACGGCCGCGGAACCTGGGTTTGATGGCCAGGGAGGATACTTCTCCCAGGCGCTGGCCCTCCTCGCGGAAACGGGATAGGTTCACCACCGCGTCGGCCGGTAATCCAAAAGGGCCGTCCCGGATCACGGAGATGGTGGCAATGACCTCTGTTTTGTATTTGGCCACCAGCGTCGTGGTCGATGGCAGAGCATGGTAGGCAGTGACGCGGCGTCCACTCGCATGCGGTTTGCTGAACCCCTCGCGAACATAGGCATCATGGAGCAACTGGAAGGCTTGATCCAAGTCCGATTGGCTCTGGGCAATTTCAAAGGTAATGTCGTTGGGAAGCGGCTGGAGGTTGAGCTGGGATCGCAGAAACGAGTCTCGGATGCGTTTGGGGGAATTTCGTATAAGAGCGGAAAGCGCTTTTTTCAGCAGCTTGTTAGCCATTGATCTCGCACCTCCTCAGTAAAGTTAAGCATAAAGCACCCCCCGGCCCAACTCAGGGCATTTTCTTGATGGTTTGTCTGAATAATGAAAATCCAACCCCAACGGTGATAAAATAATTACTACCTTAACATCATTTTACTGTCAACAGCGTGCAATTTGTAAGCCACATGAGGCGCAGCGTCGCAATGTTAGCTCGCGGGTGAAAGTAAAACCGTGGTTTTGTGGGTCACCCTGTTCAGGCCGTGATGGGGTGGATCTTTTTTAGGCGGCGAAACATGTAGTATTACATAAGGTTATTGTGCTGCCCCAAGGCAGAAACCGCAAAAAGGGGTTTCTGCAGGGGTGAAGTTAAATCGAGTATGACGGACTGTGTTGAAGGCGCCTTTGGAGGCCGAAGCTGACGCGTGAGTCTAGGATTTAGGATTTTCAACACCCATATTTAGGGTTTTCGCCTATTGCTTTTCGATGCTCGATTCATTTAAATAACAATAGTGTTAATTTTAGGCTGATATTAATCTAACTTCAGTAAACTGCCTGATGGTCAGGCATAGGCTTATTACATCCCTGCGGGGGGGCGGGCGGGTGTTGGATTTGGCAAGTGGCGGAGTTGTGCTCAGAATGGACTAACACTTAGATGAAAGGGGAGATACATGAAAAAGAAGCTTTCGTTAGGTTTGTATGCTCTTGGGCTTTTGTTCTATCTGGTGCTGCCATGCTTCGGCATGGGGACCGCACCGCCCTCGAACTCACCGACCTTTACCAACACGTTGTTGGCCAAGGCCGAGGTTGATGAGTGTTATAACGGAATCGGTCAACCTTACAAGGCCGGCCCGACCTGCGCCAGCAATGAGAAAAAGAAAGCCAACCAATCTTATCTTTGGGGCATGACCAAATCGGGTGACACCATTTGGTTCGGCACGGCGCCCAACATGCTGTGCCTGGTTCAAGCGTTTTCCGAGTATGAGAATCCGAGCGACTATACGGCCAACCCGTACCAGGGCAGCCTTTGGGTGTGTGAATATGCTAAGGGACAGTACCTCAAAACCAAGATGCCCAACGTCCCCGCGCCGGCGGTTTTCAATGACTACCGTCCGCCAAAAATCTACACCTATAACATCACCACCAAAACCCTGACCGATAAAACTCTGGCCATCACCGACGCCAACGCCCAGCTGCTGCTCCAGGCAACCTTTGGCCTGCGTTCCGCCGTTACATACAGCGGTTTGGTGATCCTGAGCGGCCCCATGGCGCTGGGAGCAGGCATCAATGTGTTTGTGTTCAATGCCTCCACCGGCAACTTCATAGCGGCCGGAACGCTGACCTCGTACCAGAATATCCGCAAATGGCTGGTGCTGAACAACGTGTTGTACACCGCTGTGGGTAAAGAAAGCGGCGGCGGCGCGGTTCTGCGCTGGTCCGGCACGATGGCCAATCCCTTGGCTTTTACCGAAGTCGGCACCCTCGATGGCACCGGCGCTGAGCTCGAGGTTTACAACGGCCGTATCTTTGTCAGTACCTGGCCCAGCCGCACCGGCACTGCCAATCTGGCCGGTTTGTGGATGAGCCCGGTGGTTTCTTCCACCGGTTTGACTACGGCAGACGCGGCTTCTTGGAAAAAGGTGTGGCAGGTCGACAAGTATGAGCCCGATGCCTTTGGAGCCATGCTTTATGGTATGGGCGCCATGGCATCCTATGGCGGCTATCTCTACTGGGGCACCATGCATGTTCAAGGCAAGGCCGCCCTGTCCTATATTAAGCAGTACAACATTCCCACCTACGGCTATGCCGATGCCTATTTCAATTCATGGCGGGCCACGGCGGTCTTCCGCGGCAGCAACTTTGATACGACTCCCAGCGTGGAACTGCTGTATGGCGAATCCTCCATGCCGGTTTTTGTAAAGAGCGGCTCCTCGGGATACTGGACCACCAGCCGCAACAAGATGGGCGGTGTTTCGGGTAGATATGGCACCTCGGGTTTCGGCAACGACTATAACAACTACACCTGGACCATGGCAGTCTATAAGAACCAGCTCTTTGTCGGCACCATGGACTTCTCTTATCTCATACTGGATTGGAATAATCTGCAAAATGAATACACGGGCGGGAACTATATTCCCATCCCATGGTTCTTCTATCCGGATTCAAGCGAATTCGGTGCCGATCTGTGGCGCTTCCCATCGGCCAGCTCGGCGGCCGTGCGTGTTTCCCGCGACGGATTGGGCAACTACACCAATTACGGCTTCCGCAACAGCATTGCCGATGATGCCACCGGCCTGTATCTGGGCACCGCCAACCCGGCCAATATCGCCGCAAATAGCGATGGCAGCCTGAAGGGCGGATGGGAGCTGCGCCGGTTGGTTCAGAACTAGCTATGACAATAGTTGATCGTTGAGCCGGAGTGTTCTGATTCTGAAGTTGATGAACCGAATCTTAAGGAGTTGTGAACATCCATTTTAACAAACGGTGGATGTTCACAACTCTGAAAAGAGTCTGCTCGAGTGCGGTGGATGGAATCGGAGATGATTCATCCCATGGGTCGTCCAGCCACCGTTCAAAGTTCGGTGATAGGCAAGGGAGAGGCTTCGGTTTTTCTGTCGCATTTCGATGTAATGGTGATGCGATGTGTATTTGATCCTAAAGCATAAATACGTTTACAACTGCGTTGTGGAACAGATAGGTGAAGCCTCTCCGCCTGAACCAAAGGGTACAATAGCAAGGTTCGAACACCCCTGCTCAGCTTAAATGCAGTATCGTTAAGACGCGGATTTGCCAGCACCGCGGGAAGAAATCAGTGTCCGCTGACTTGAGAATTGGTGCGGCACCCGCGGATGGCGTCCCACGGGAAGAAGTCAGGCTTTTAAACAGAGGCATTCCAATGGATATGGGGGGCATCGCGTGATGCTAGCCCAAGGTCAGGCTTCCTTAATAGAAGTATAAAGGGTCATGACTGCAAACTCGGCTTCGACATGACCCGGGAGGGGATATGACACCACAAAACACACAAGAAGGAAGAGCGAATTTAAAACATCGTTGGTATCGAATTCCTGAATTGGTAGTGTTTGGGGCGGAAGAACCCGCCGGTATCTTGACGCAGCTGGAGCATTGGACCCGGGCCGCGGAATCAGCCCAGGAAAAATCGGGTTTTCTTAAACAATTGGCGCATGATAGTCAGCACCATTTCAGTCATGACCCCCGATCCTACCATTGTCGTATTGCGCTCACCGCCTATGGCGAGCGTGAGCTCGAGAAGAAATTGGGACGATTGCATAAGCTGATTTCGGAAAACCCCGAGAGTTCATTTTCTTTTCCCTCCATTGGTTTCTTCTATGGGGTTGGCCCTTCCCAAGGCAAGCTGGCTTTTCTTTTCGCGGGTCAGGGAGCCCAATACTTGGGTATGGGAGCCACGCTGGCCAAAACTTTTCCTGGAGCCCGGCCGGCCTGGGAATCACTCGGCAGCAAGAAGTTCTCGGGTCGTACCATCAGAGAGATGGTCTTCCCGCCTGACGGCCTTTCCGAAGATGAGGCCACTAAAGCCTTTTTGCGCCTGAGTGGATCAAAATGGGCCAGTCCGGCCAATAGCGTAGTTGCCGAAGCCATCTTAGATCTATTCACTGCAATGGGGATTCAGCCGGACGCCGTGGCAGCCCATAGTTTTGGCGATGTCAATGCCTTGCGTGCCGCTGGTGTCGTTTCCAGCGAAGACATGCTTAAGGTGATCCGTTATCGTGGAGAAGTTGGAGCCACCTGTCCCCAGGCCACTCGAGGGTGTATCCTGGTGGTGCCCCTTGGCGCGGAGAAGATGAAAGAGCTGATTTCGGAACATCAGCTCCAACGGATCTGGATCGCCAATTACAATACACCTACCCAAACCGTTCTGGCCGGTGTTAAGTCCGCGGTGGTCGAGGCCCACACCAAACTGGAGCAGGCTGGCATTCGAACCCGCCTGATCCCCATTTCCGCTGCTCCCCATTGTCCCTTGCCTATTGACGGGGCCGAAGCGGTCTATGACTTTTTGCAAGAGATTCATTTCAGCCAGGCCCAGTGCGATGTCTACTCTTTCTTGTTCGGTCACAAGGTGGATAATGACCCCGAGCTTTTCCGCAAAATCCTCAAAGTAAACATTGAAAAGCCGGTGCGGTTTCAGTCGCAGGTCGAGCAAATGCATCGGGACGGCGTGCGGACCTTCATCGAGGTAGGCCCATCGGATATTCTCACCGGCTTAGTGGCGCAAATTCTGGAAGGTCAGCCTCACCTGGCGCTTAACACCGATCAAAAGAAAGGTGATGCCGTACTGACCTTTTTGAATGCGGTCGCCGGGCTGTTCGCGGAAGGCCGGATCAAGAGTCTCGCGCCCCTTTGGGAGGGCTACGGCAGGCCGAGCTATCCTGCTCAAGAGGCTGTTGCGTTGGAACCTCAGGCCGCCGAAGCCGAGAAGCGGCTGCGCTTCATTGAGCTGGAGTTTGCCAAGATGGATGCGTGTGCGAAAATTCCGGATCGGCAAGCCTGCGTCATGTGACACCTTAATGTGATCTATTGAAATCGGTCTATTGCGGACCGGTCGAGGCAGCTACCCCAGATTTTTGGGTTTCATATTGAAGGGGTTTGTTGTATAAGTGTCCGCGCAAATTTACAAAAGCGAAATGTGTGGCACTATCGAACAGAGCTTTTGCAAAATGACCTTGGTGATAGCTTTCTCTCCCCCCACCCAACTCCATTTTGCGTTGCAGTTGAAACCAGGGCAGTCAGGTTTAGGCGGTGCCGGTATGCCTGAGCAATATATCGGTAGGTACTAAAGCACTGGTGTGATGCGGCCCATCTCGCCCTATTGCGGGCGAAAGGTCGCCCGCCCAAAGGGATAATTACTTCCCCGCAGGCACAATCAACACCTTTTTATTTGGTTGTAGCAACATTTCGCAAAAACCCCGCGGAGGATCAGCTGTGACACAAGCAATTGCAAGAGAAATCGACGAGTTAGATGTTCAAAGCGCGAATAAGCGCAAGCGGGGGCGGCCCACCAAACAGGATAGCCAGGGGCTTGCTTTGGAAGACTTGATCATTAAGGCTGCCAAGCAGGTGTGCTGCGATTATGGGGTTCACGCCCTTACCGTTGAGTTGATTCTGCAGAAGGCTGGCATCTCCAGGCCTACCTTTTATAAATTCTTCAAAAACAAAGAGGTCGTGCTGGAGGTAATCTCCCAGCGAGCTCATCAAGAGCTGGTGGCCGCCATGCAAGTGACGATGTTACAGTCTGATCTGCCCTGCAAAGGATCGACCTCCATTGTGGATATCGTCATTGATACCTATCTGGAATGGGGCTTGGCCCAGGGCCCTATCGTTAGCCGGTTTTATCAAGCCATCACTGATGAAACATCCATCATCGCCCAACATCGGCAAAAAACGGGGGAGGCCTTGGTCAATATTTTTCAAGAGGCTAACATCAATGCCGGCCTACCCAAGTTTGACCCATTATTGCTGACCAGCTTGATCAATTTGATCGAATTTCTCGGCAACCCGCTTTTCGCCAAAAGACATTCCCGGGCTGAATTTAAACGCGTGCGCAATATCATGCGCATGGTATTGGAGAAGTTGCTGATGGGCCGGGATATCACGCAATACAATATTGAATGAGCGCAAAATTCTGATCTCCGTTTATCTCATCCACCATTTAGCTCAGGATAGTGGGCTCTGCTTGCCCAATTGAAGCTACAGCAATGGTTCGGCCGGGGTTTTGCCTTTTTTTGTTGACAAGCCCCCCGTCTTCCAATAGGGTTTGAAAACCGACATGTCAGTTTTTATGGAGGCGCCCCCCGCGAAACTAAGCGGATGACATTCGCAGTTGAGGTGAAATTTGGACGGTTCTACCCCTGGGCCGGCAATGGATGGCAGGTCCTGAAACGGAATTTGACAGGGGGGCAGGGGCAAGGATTACGGACAGTTGGCATTCGGCCTGCCCTTTCAGCAAAGAGATGGAAGATTCTTAAATACCCAGCTCAACCTGACCTTTACTGTGACCGCACCGCTACCCGCCCTTCATCACTTAGATGGGGCGGCTTTCAGAGGAGTTGATTATGAGTTCAGCTAAGTTGCCTTGGGCCAGTGAGTATCGCGTCTTTGGAATTCCCCGTACCCTTGCCCCTTATCCCGATGAGCCCGTTTATGAAATTCTGGCCACCACCGCCAAAAAGTATAAAAAGAATGGATTGATTCAAAACAATTTTAAAATCACTTACCCCAAAGTGTATGACCATGTGCTGCGGTTGGCCACCGCGTTGCACCGCATGGGGCTGAAAAAAGGCGATCGGGTGGCCACCATTCTGCCTACTTCCATTCAGTTCTTTGTCGCCGACTATGCCATCTCCAGGGCTGGACTGGTTCATATTCCCAGCAGCAGTCTGGAACCGCCAGCCAACCTGCATCACAAATTCGGTGAGGGCAAACCCAGGGCATTGATTTGCCTGGAAAGCCAAATGGATGTGGCTCGCACCGTGGCCAGGGGATCGAGCATCGAACAAATCATTGTCACCCATGTCGACGATTACTCCCTTCAGCCGCCGCATCACGCCAACGGTCTGGGTGCGGCCAACTGGCATCGCATGATGGATCTGATTCAGCGCACGCCGGCGGAACCGCCCGATTATGTTTACGACGTGGAAAAAGATCTGGAAACACTACTGTTTACGGGCGGCACCACTGGATTACCCAAGGGATGCATGTTGACCCACCGTAACATATACGCCAATGCCATCCAGAACCTTTACTCCATGGGGCAAAGCAATCTGCTCTTGCAAGGGGCCGTATCGGTGCTTCTGGGGCTTCCCTTCTTTCACTCCTACGGCCACATGCTGATGCATGGCATGACCCTGTTTGGCTGGAACCAAATTCTCATCGTAGATCCGCGCGACACCAAGACCATGGTGCAGATGATTAAAGACTATCGGCCGTTGATTCAGATCGGTGTCCCCACCCAATTTATGAAGCTTTGCGACGAAGAGCTTAAAGGTTTCGGTATGCTGGGGATTTCCGGCTCAGCGCCTTTGCCGCCCAGCGCACAAGAAGAGTATGAAAAGAAATCGGGCGGAGGCATCATGGAGGGCTACGGCCTGTCTGAAATGTCACCGACCACCCATCTGAACCCCACGTTTCTTTTAAGGATCTTGGGTGGACGAATTCCGGTGACCATCAATAATTTTCTATTGCAGCTTCCCGGCCAGAAGGCATTTTTAAACTTCTTCCTCCGATTGGTCGGGCCCAAGACCGTGGGCTACTGCTTGACACGTGTCTTTGGGTTGTTGACTATTTTGACCCGTACCAAAGCCAACAAGAAGCGAACCAAGCCGGCCACGGAAAAAAGAGGCACCATCGGCATCCCCTTCCCCGATACCGAAATCAGAATCGTGGATACCGAAACCGGTGAATTGCTTACCTGGGAAGAGGTTTCGGCGGGCAAACGCGGTGAAATGCTGCTAAATGGTCCTCAGCGCATGCTGGGGTATTGGCCCACGCCCGGCCAGGGGATTGACGAAGACGGATTCATCCATACCAGCGATGTCATAAAAGTCGATGAGCGCGGCTATTTCTATATTGTGGACCGGACCAAGGATATGATTATTGTCTCCGGCTATAAAGTCTACTCCCGAGAAGTGGACGATATTCTCTTCAGCCACGAAGCCGTGGAAATGGCAGCCACCATCGGCATCCCCGACCCGGAGCGCGAAGGCAGCGAGTGGGTCGTGGTCTATATCCAGCCCAAAGAGCAATACAAAAAAACGCTTAAGCCAGAAGATATCATCGCCTATCTGAGGGAAAGAACCGCCAAATACGCCATTCCCAAGAAAGTGGTGTTGATCGATGAAATCCCGTTAACCGAAGTACAGAAGATGAATAAAAAACTATTAAGAAAGATGGCCATCGAGGCTTTCCAAGGTCAATCTCAAAAGAAGATGGCCGCAAATTGAACAAAAGGAGTTAAGTTATGCAAGAATGTGTATTCATTGATGGTGTCAGAACCCCCAACGGTCGCGCCCACAAGGATAAAGGCTGGTTTCGCAAGCTTCGCCCGGATGAGCTGTTGACCGAAGTGTACAAGGCCCTGTTCGCTCGTAATCCCAAAGTGAAACCCGAAGATGTCGACGCGGTCTTCTGCGGCACCGCCAATATATCCGGCATGCAAAATGACATCGGACGTTTGGCGTGGCTGGCTTCAGGTCTGCCCGACAGCGTGCCCTCAAATACAATTACCAACCAGTGCCCCTCGGGCATGTCCGCTACCATGCATGCGGCCCGGGCCATCATGACCGGTGAAACCGACATCATGATCGCGGCCGGCGCGGAAGATATGGACAAGGTTCCCATGGGGTCCAACATGAATTTCCCCCCGCGCTTGTTGAAGTATTATAACGGGGCTGACCTGCTGATGGGCGCCACGGCTGAAAAGGTGGCCGAGCAGTGGCCAATCTCCAGACAGGATATGGACAACATGGCGGTCTGGTCCAACAAAAAAGCCTCGGAAGCCAAAAAAGCCGGCAAGTTCAAAAACGAGATCGTCCCGGTCATGGGGCTTGATGACAATGGCAAGGAGTTCCTGGTGGAGCATGACCAATGGATTCGGGACAAAACCGACCCCGCCAAAATGGCCACCATGCAATCCAATTTCAAACCCAACGGTAACGTCACGGCCGCCAATGCCTCACCCCTGACTCAGGGCGCCTGCGCCTTGCTGCTTATGAGCCGCAAGAAGGCTGATCAATTGGGCCTATCCTATTCTTACAAGTACAAGATGGGCGTATTGGCTGGTTGCGATCCCACGCTCATGGGCATCGGCCCCATTCCGGCCGTCAAAAAGCTGTTCCAGAAGACCGGTTTGACCCCCAAGGATATCGGTCCCATTGAGCTCAATGAGGCCTTTGCCAGCCAGTCCCTGGCATGCATTCGCACCCTGGAACTGGACAATCCCAACGCGCCCTTTGAGCGCGTCAATGTCTGGGGCGGTGCCTTGGCTTTGGGGCATCCTCTGGGACAATCAGGCGCGCGGATTATTATCACCTTGCTCAATATCATGAAGACCGATTTTCCGGAGGCCAAATACGGCCTGGCCTCCTTGTGCGGCGCCTTCGGCAATGCCGGCGCTCTTTTGGTGGAAAAAGTGTAGCTCTGATCAGAAGCAGGATCACAATGCTTTCCCTCAAAAGGCGCCCGAGCCTCACAGCTAATAGTGTGGCGCGGGCGCCTTTTTCATGATGAGCAGGAAGCAGATTTTACCGGCCAAACATGGTGCGGTACCTAATGATCCGCTCCCACGATCAGGAGGTGGCAAACCTTCAATTGAGGTCAAATTGAAGTAGAGGAAATTCCTAATTCTGCGCGAGACGAAAGCGAAAAAGCCTGTAGGAAGATAGCCAAAGAAACGATGCGTCCAAGCTCATCGTAAAAAATAACATTTAAATTACAGCTTGTTAAATAGTGCTCTATAATTAATTGATTTTGAATTTGTTATTTTTGACAAATAAACACCAGTGTTAATAAATATTGCAAACCAGGGCAGCCCATGCTTATGATACGTTTAACAGAGGCGTAAAGAAGTGCACTTGATGATATCGAAACCAAGCATTACGAGAAGTATTTAAAAAGAACAACTATTTCCTGATAATGCGAATATAGGGGGAGTACTAAATTTTTGATAGTAAAACTACTATAATTGGGTGCCCCCACAATGTTGGCTTGGAAGGATTATTTTTTAAAATAGATAGTTAAGCAGAATATAGGCATAGGTTTCGTTTTAGTCCCTCGGCATGTAATATTTTTGGATTTGTAAATTTGCATTGTAAAGCAAGCGCCGATATGCTAAAAAACTGACATGCCAGTCTAGTTCGGGGATAGCAAGAGCCCCAAATTGCAGGGCAAAAACGAAACAAAACCCAATCGACTCAAGGGATTGTGCAAACCGTACCCCGCGGTGCGGATGAATTTGGCCGGAAAAATCATGTGCACTGAAATTAAAAGGCTGAAACGATCCATTAAAGATGAAAACTCCCCGCGCTATTTTAATTCGTCAAATCTGGAGCGCTTCTCCCAAGGCTCCATATCAATTCATACAAATACAAATATCAGCCAAACATTCTCAAGCGACACTGTGACAGGTAGAAAAAGGAGTTGAACTGCTGAATAGGAAAAGGCTGTAGGCTTCAGAAAAAAGAAGTAAATGCAACCCATGGCAAGTACGGTCCAATAGGCACATCGGCACCAGTAAGGTTCTGATTTGTGAATTTGGCGGACAGCGCTATATTTCGGGTTGAACCTCATTCTTATCGAGCAGTCAAACAAAGCAGAACGCGCTGCGGCGTAGCAAATGTTCAAGAGGGCTTGTTGGCCCCTGAATGAGGCGCGCATGGTCAAGCGGTGGTGCTCAGCGAACTTCAAGTCGGCTCTGGACAGTGAACACGGCTCCCGCAACCTCGGCAGCCGGTCGGCGGTTCAATCAAACCGGCGCTTTGACGCGTGCCAACATTCAGTAAACCTGCAAAGATCCAATCTGTTTAAGAGGATAAAGGTGGTTCTATGAAAGAAATGAAGAAACTATTTTTACTTCTTCCCCTGGCATTCTTAATAGTGGCTTGCGGTAGCAGCGAAACTCCCACGGAATTTCAGCAAAACCGGCCGGTGGGGTTCCAACTGACCAACGTTACAAAGGGCTATGGCGCCGTCGATTCCGGCTATAACAGTGTGGATGCTCATGAATTTAATAATGGTCTGGCCGCGGCGGTGGATGGCAGCCAAGGGGAGTTTAAACTGGCTCAATACGCCACGGCTAGTATTCTGGCTGAACCCCAAGCTCCGGTGGCTGAATTGGTGCGCGCGGACTCGGCGGGGCTTTTGAGCCGGTTGATTGATCCCCGTTCATGGCATTACGAAAAGACGGGCGTGGATTCCTTTTACCCCTTAAGCGGCGAGGCTTATAATAAGGATTTTTATGCTTTTCTCGATCGTATGAGCGGCGATGGCTACAAACCACCGTCCGATTACATCAGCGGGATGGCCTATAAAGTAGCCCAACAAACCTTTGAAAGATTGCAACGCAACAATGTAATTTTGCAGCGGTCGAGCGACGACAAAAGATGGCTCAATACCAAGGTCGCGGACATCGTGGAAGATCTGCAGGATCCCATATTTCAGGAAGACTTCACCATTGCCACCAAGGTGATGAATAAACTGCTTCTGCAAGCCGATTATCCGGAGTACTTGGGTACGGACAATCTGCCTTGCAATTACGGCGACATCTTCTCAGGCTCAAGCCGCTGTGCTTCGGTCAGCAAGCTCGATTTGGGCAATGCCGCCCAGGGCACCCAGGATCTGATCACCTGGTTTAACCGGCTGATTCAGAATTCCGAAACGCGCCGCCAAATACATGATATGATATTGGGATTTGACAGCGTTTTAGATCCGGCGCCGGAAGCACAGTTGGCCCTGAAGACGCGCACCTTGATGGAGAATTTGAGGGATAACTTCACCACTAACGGTACCTCATATAACGCCAACCCTGTGTATAACGAGAACAGTTCGGCCAGATACTCCGACGCCGAGCTGAGCCAGACTATTCGCGAGGCCTCGACTTCGATTCAACAACTCTTCGTGCGTTCGGATCGGCCTCAGTCCATGATCGTGACTCAATCCGGCCAAACGCCGATTTATCCGCTGGATTTGATGAACGCCAATCTGCGCAGCATTGGTTTTAATCCTGACACCATCGAGGTGGACCGTTCTCTGGATGACATGATTCGCTACGATGTGTGGGGAAGAGATCGCTTGACCGACCCCGCGGCCTGGCCCGGTTCTTTCCTGGAAAGCTTGCTTTTTCTCACCGAAATCACCAGCAATTTCGGCTGGAAGGATGGCGGCGCTTCCAGTGAGTATTCGGCTGGACTGCCGACTTCGCGCATTGGCAACCACGGCCATGGTACGTATACTGAAGAGTTGACCCTGAACGATTCGCTTTTCAGCATCAACATGATCGCGCTCGGCTCCTCTGCGATCAGTATTTGGAATCTTACTCTTCCCAATCCCGCTGCTTTCACTGGCAGCGGTTTGATGAGCAGTACTGCTGGGAACAACATCTATCGGACCAAGACACCCTTTACCCTAGGTGACGTAAATCAGCTCTACACCGGAACGGTCGCCAGCAATAATAAGGATTATCGCTTTTTCTACAATCAGAATTACGGCGTGCTTCAAATGCTGGCCGGCCCTGGGGTAGGAGATTTGGGAACCCCGGATGGCGGCAATCCCACTGGCAATCCTTCTGGCGCAACACCGGACCAGCTGATGAACCAGTACCGGGCTTACGCGCCCAACGGCTTGCACGAAACCCAGCTATCTGCCTGGACCATGGGCTGGGTAGTGCGGACCTGTTTCCATGGCGAAGGACCCTATTACTATGCCGACCCCAATGCCGAAATCGTCGCTGCCAATGGCCAATCCTACCATAAATACCTACGGCCCGACGGCAAGGTCTACGCGCTGGTCAGCATGGATGGATCCCAGTATCTCTACCCCACCGACAACGGCGATGTCCAGGATCCGGAAACGGCTGTGCTCTCGTATAATAGCCAACCCCAGCGCGCTAACCGCTATAAGTCCCAGTGGCACAGCGATTACTACATGATCCACTTCCCTGATCCCGCCGCTGGTTCGCAGCGTTATGTAACCCTGGACAACAGCAGCGGTACCACGCAGGCTGTGGAAATCCAGTCCACGGATCTGACCCATGCAGCCGGTGCACTGACCTTCCAGGAAACAGTGGCCGAAAACGACCCCATGCGGGCTTGCGCATCTCCTGAAGAGGCTTTTTTCAGGAATTATCAATGGACCGTCAATGAAAAGAAGATGGTCATAGTTATCCCCTTGTATCTGGATCAATATGGGTTGGGCACCATCGCTGCCGGCGCCTTTCAGGTTTTGGAGGCCAATGGCTGGTCCGGTCTTTCGGACATGCGCAAGCTCGGTACTGGCACGAACCATGTCTGGGCCAAGAAGGGCGGGACGGATCCTTCTAACATTCCGGGCGACTATCGCATAGAAGTTGTATCAGTGTTTAGTTCATTACAAGGCATGGATGCGCTGCTGGGACCCAATGCGATATACAATAATAACCTGGACTGCGGCAACGCCACGCCTTCCATCGTGGGCCACAATCTGCCGGCCCTCACGCGCCTGGCATTTCCGCGCAGTACCGATCCGCAGGGGACCTTTGTCGACAACCTCCTCGGATCTGAGGAATTCGAGGTGGGTGACGCGAACTGGCAAAAACGCAACGCCATCGCGCCTATTCTCTTCTCCCTGATGGCTGGATTGAGGGATTACTCCCCTGCCTATGACGCGAATCAACGCCCCGGAATTGGATCCGGCATGCGGGCGTTTCTGAATCAAACCGCGATATGGATCAAACCGCTTTTTTACTACAACCGCACCAGCAGCGCACCGGGCCCGTCCAACACCTGGATTCCCCGAGTGTACGGTATCTTTGACACGAACGGCGATGGCGTTGACGACAGACCTTCTCAATACTATCAAGGTTTCCAGTACTTGACTTCAAGCGCTGATTTCTACAACGGCACGCCGACCACCTGGTTCGGGAGCTGGGCCGAACGGCGTTTCTACCAACCGGTGCCCATCAAGACCATCCTCAACGTGCTGGTCGACAGTGACCTCACCAATCCCCAGACGCGATACAACGGATTGCTGCCCATGCTGACAGCATCATCGTCCAAGCCGTTGGGTCGGTTCTTCAAGCTCTTCTTGAATCCCGCGGTTTCCGCGCCGCCTTTGGAGCAAATCTTCACAGCTATGAAATTCTCCAAAGGCCCGCTAACCGCCATCAACGCTGACCCGGCCTCGGGCAAGGGCATGGTCTTCCCCGGCTGGATGTTCTTAAAGAACGATTCAGGTCAGGTGGTTGCCCGCAATGAAGACATTGATCTGGACGAAATTTTGGACAAGGCCATTTACGATGATCTTTTTGGTTTGGCCCGCGATCGCACGGAAGAGGATTGGAGTAATTTCAGCGATAATGTTCTGACCGTGGCAGATTTGCTCAATGAGGACAGCCCCTACTGCATTAGCCAGAATGCCCTGGATCTCATGGATCGGATATTTGCCCGCAAGGATCTATATACTTCCGATGAGATCAAAGGCTTCTTGTACAACATGGGCAAATTGTTTGGCTACTATGATGCCGCCCAGGGCCGCTGGGTCTACCAAGGCGAATCCCAGTTCGCCGACATGTACAATATGTTGGCCTTGCGGGTGCCGGATATGAACACCCTGGTCACCAAAGATGAAGTGGATGTAACCGCGGCCGGCAGCACAACCAGTGGCAAATCTGGTTTTGGCGATCACTACTACGCTCAGCTGACTTTTCTGCGCGAGGCCTCGGCAGCAGGAGGATTGGTGGAGTATATTCAGAACACCATGTCATGCCCCCAGAATTGGGAAACAACGCTTGCCGATCTGAACCGTTTCATCGGCACCTGCCCGGATGTGGCCGGTGCGAACGCGCGATTGTGGCCCACAGTAGCCCAATTGCTGCAAGACATGGGCGATGCCGTGGAGTCGACCCAGGGACACGACGCTGTGGGGGACATCATGAAAGAGTATGGTTTCCAAGTGAACCGGTAATGTGGGGTTTGTGAAGAATTCGGGTAGAATCGAGCATTCGGTTCTTAATAGATAAACTCATAAACGAAGGCGAACAGCACATGAAACGATCCATTCTAATTCTTACCCTAACCACTCTCTTATTGGCCGTCGGCACCAGCGCCTATTGCGCCACTTTTGCCGACACCTATGGCATGTCACCACAAGGCATGTCCATGGGCAATGCCATGACCGCGCATGTCAATGACTGGTCTTCGGTTTATTACAACGTAGCGGGGTTGGGGCGCACGGCCCAAAACCTGACCGCCAAGGATAAGCCCGCGCCGGTCGAAGTCTTCATAGGCTATCTGAATACCCAGCCCCAGCCCAAGCTGGATATCCCCGCCCGGTACTCGGTGGATTCCAACGGCGAAACCACCTACTATTCTACCAATGCCGACCAGGATCTCGATTACGGCTCATATATTCTTGGAGCTACCATCGATCTCAATATGTTCTACGACCTGGAATCGATTCCGCCCCATGCCTTATCTTCTTGCCGGTTAGGCATCGCCATGGGCATCAACGATGATCTGTCCGTGGCCAAAGTCAGCGACTTGGAGCCCCAGACGCACAACTATCTGCGCTATGGCCGCGAAGCCCAGCAATTGACGCTTCTGACGGGACTGGGGATGGGTTTCTTGGATGATATGTTTGGCGTGGGTATTGGGGTTCGCTCCTCTTTTGGCGGAAATGGCCGGGTTTTGCTGGATGGCGTGCAAGTCAGCACCGAAGAGCAAAAACCCAGCCAGCAGAATTATATGGATCTGAAGCTGGAGTCTTCGTTGGTAGCTGGCCTTTATGTGGACTTGAATGATCTCGATTTAGGTTTTTCTTATCGCCAGGAATCGAAGATGAAGATTGATCCTTTCCAAACCGCAACCATTACCGCCGTGGGCAATATCCCGTTGAATCTGGCGCTCTCCATTCTGGATTACTACCAACCGACCAGTTACACTGGGGGTATTTCTTATCGCTTTACGGATCGTTTGATGTTGGCTTTTGACGTGGAGTTTCAGAAATGGTCTGATTATGAAGTTTCATCCAACCAGCAGGTGAACTGGGGCAGTATTCTACCCAAGCTGGATGATATCTGGATTCCCAAAATCGGTATGCAGTACGACGCCACCCCAAAGACCGCACTTTATTTGGGGTATTACTACCAGCCGTCGTTTGTTCCCAATAATGCTGTCACGGGCAGTGTAAACTGGCTGGATAACGATAAGCATGTCGGTTCCGTTGGAGTGAGTTACAAGGTCGGCAAATTCCTGGGCTTCAAAGTGCCCATGGCTCTGCATGCCGGTTACCAGTTGCAATATCTGGTGGACCGCACGGTCACCAAGAGTGAGCCGACCAGCATGAACCCAAGCTACTCTTACGGCGGCATGGTTCACACCATCATGGTGGGGTTCTCATTATAGTGTTTCAAATGCTTCCAGGGCCTCGGGAAGCATAGCAATAGTAAAGGAGTCAGCGCAAAGGGGATTGATGGACCAAATCCAACTGAAATCTTTTTGGGGAAGGGTTTCTGGGATTACTGGTAACTAAACGCTTAACTTGCAGGAGGGGGAAATGAAGCAGACTTTCAGATTCTTATTCTGGGTAGCCATGTGTGTGGTGCTATCCGCCTGTATCACGGACTACACGCCCAAACAGACTGAGATCACGCTCCAATCAGGCGCGTCCCAGGTCTTTACGGCCAAGTCTGATGATCGCATGGCCAAACTCAACTGGTATCTGGATGGCAACAAAGTGGCCTATGCCAAAACCAGCTACACCTTCACCGCCGAGCAGAATACTACTGGCAATGTGATCATCCACAAGCTAGTGGTTAAGGAAGAGGGCGGTAAATTCTCCGAATTGTATAAGTATGCCAATCTGCCCAAAGATTTCGCCTCTTCGATCAAATGGACCATCAAAGTGCTGCCCAAGGGCGGTCCGGTGGTTTGCTACATGGATGAAGACGGCGACGGCTATGGTGATCCCAACAATAAGGTGGAAAGTACTACTCCTCCATCCGGCTGCATCGCCGATCACACTGACTGCAATGATGAGGACGCGGCCATCCATCCGGGCGCTGTCGAAATTTGCGACGGCATTGACAACAACTGCGACGGCATCATCGATAACGGCGCGAATTGCGGTTGCACCAACGGCGCGACCCGCAATACTACCTGCGGCGTGGGCGCCTGTGCCTCCACCGGCACGGAAACTTGCGTCAACGGCGCTTGGACCAACAACACCTGCGTGGCCGGCACGCCTGCCACTGAAATTTGCGACGGCATCGACAACAACTGCGATGGCAGCGTGGATAACGGCATTCCCAGCCAGCCCACCACCTGCGGTATCGGCGCGTGCGCCCGGCCGGGCATATTGTCCTGCGTGAACGGTCAGATGGTGGATTCCTGCGCGCCTGGCTCTCCCACGGCGGAAGTGTGCGATGGTATCGATAATAATTGCGATGGCCTGGTGGATAACGGAATTGCTTCTACTCCCACCAGCTGCGGCATCGGCTCTTGCGCCAGCACGGGTGAGTTGGCGTGCGTGGGCGGGTCTATGGTGAATTCTTGCACCCCCGGAATTCCGACCGCCGAAAATTGCGGCGACAGCATTGATAATGACTGCGATGGGGTCGTCAATAATGGCTGCGTCTGCACCAATGGCCAGACGCGCAATGTTACCTGCGGTGTGGGCGCTTGCGCGGCCACCGGCACAGAAACCTGCGTTAACGGTGCTTGGGCCGACAACACCTGCGTGGCCGGCACTCCGAGCGCTGAAGTATGCGATGGCATCGACAACAACTGCAACGGCCTGGTCGATGACGGCATTGCCTCTACTCCCACCACTTGCGGCGTGGGCGCTTGCGCCAGCACCGGTTCCTCTAGTTGCGTGAACGGCCAAGTGGTGGATTCCTGCACGGCCGGCTCCCCGACGGCCGAAGTGTGCGACGGCATCGACAACAACTGCAACGGCCAAGTCGATGACGGCATTGCCCCAGTGGCCACCACCTGCGGCGTGGGCGCTTGCGCGGGTAATACCGGTACCCAGACCTGCGTGAATGGCCAAATGGTGGATTCATGTAATCCTCTGGCCGGAGCCACTGCTGAAGTGTGCGACGGCATCGATAACAACTGCAATGGCACTGCCGATGACGGCATCTCCTGTGCCTGCACCAATGGCGCCACCCGCAATACCACCTGCGGCGTGGGTGCGTGCGCGGCCACCGGCACCGAAACCTGCGTCAACGGCGCCTGGGCCAATAACACCTGCGTAGCCGGCACTCCGACCGCGGAAGTGTGCGACGGTATTGACAACAATTGCAACGGTCAGGTCGATGACGGCATCGCCGCCGCACCCACCACGTGCGGTGTGGGCGCTTGCGCCAGAACGGGCCAGTCTACTTGCGTGAACGGCCAAATAGTGGATTCCTGCACGGCCGGCTCCCCGACGGCCGAACTATGCGACGGCATCGACAACAACTGCAACGGCCAGGTCGATGACGGCATTGCCCCAGTGGCCACCACCTGCGGTGTGGGCGCTTGCGCGGGCAACACCGGCACCCAGACCTGCGTCAACGGCCAGATGGTGGATTCCTGTAATCCATTGGCCGGCGCCACCGCGGAAGTATGTGATGGTTTGGATAATAACTGTAACGGCACAGCCGATGACGGCATCTCCTGTGCCTGTATCAATGGCGCCACCCGCAATACCGCCTGCGGCGTGGGTGCTTGCGCGGCCACCGGCACCGAAACCTGCGTCAACGGCGCCTGGGCCAACAATACCTGCGTGGCTGGTACCCCGACAGCCGAAGTGTGCGACGGTATCGACAACAACTGCAACGGCACCGTTGATGACGGCATTGCCGCTGTCCCCAGCACCTGCGGCATCGGCGATTGCGCCAGAACGGGTGAGTCAACCTGCGTAGGCGGCCATATGGTGGATTCCTGCACGGCCGGTACGCCAACCGCTGAAGTATGCGATGGGCGTGATAACAACTGCAACGGTGCGGTAGATGATGGGATCGCCGAAACACCCACTTCTTGCGGTGTGGGCCACTGCGCCAGCACCGGCGTGCTATCCTGCGTGGACGGCGCGGTCGTGGATACTTGCCAGGCCGGTACTCCGACACCGGAAGTTTGTGACGGCGTCGACAATAATTGCAACGGCCTTGTGGATGATGGCATTGCCACCACCCCCACCACCTGCGGCGTCGGCGCCTGCGCCAGCGAAGGTACCTTTGCTTGCGTGAACGGCACCATGACCGATTCCTGCGTGGCCGGCACGCCGACCGCTGAAATTTGCGACGGCATCGACAACAACTGCAACGGCCAGGTGGATGAAGGCGTAACCCTGACCTTCTACCAGGATGCGGATGGCGACGGCTATGGCAACCCGGCCGTCACAACCACGGCCTGCACTGCCCCGGCTGGTTATGTGGCCAACAACACCGACTGCAATGATGCCAATGCCGCTGTCCATCCGGGTGCTACGGAACTTTGCAGCAACAATATTGACGACAATTGCGATGGCCTAGTGGATAGCCAGGATACAGTGGCATGTGCACCAGCTGGCCCGCCGGATGTTCCTACCGGCGTATCCGCCACGGGTATAGATTCAGGTCTAACCTATATCCATGTCACCTGGAATGCTAGCGCCAATGCTACGCACTATAATGTCTACCGAGCCATCTGGGAAGAAACTGCCGCCTATGAGATGGTTGGATCAGTCAATGATCCATCTTTTGACTTCCAGCAAGACTGGGATACCGATGTCTACTCGCAGATCGGCGATACGCCGGCCATGGCGCCCAATGCCACTTGTACGGACAGAGCGACCTACTCCGCTGCGCTGAGAGCCTATCGCACGCAAGTGATCCCGGTTCTGTTCAACTTCAAGGCACCGGCCTTCTTCAAGGTCGAGGCTTGCAATGACCAGGGCTGCAGCGATCAGAGCGCCAGTGCCGCTGGTCAGGCCGGGTTCATCCACACTCAGGCTTTCTCCGAAGTCGCTCAAATGATCGTTCCGGGCTGGGGCATGCCGAGCCTGCTCATGTTGTCCGACTCGCCGCCGGGTGCTCAGGCACTGGGCTGGGGAGGTATGGATATTTGTGGCGCTGGCGGCGGTATGGCCATGGGCCGGGTCAACGCCACTACCATTTCAGTGGATCTATGGTGGGAAAATTACAGAGAGGCCTGGGGCGCCGTACATCCCAACGCCATATTCTATTCCCAAGGCTGGGCAGGCGGCGATCAGGTGCCACTTGATGCCGCACTTTACGGGATTGTCCGTGTCTCTGGCGAGTTCGACGTGAGCGAGGGTGCCATGAACGCCCATATCTTCATGTATACCTATATCGGTGGAACATCGGGCAACCCCAATATGGGGTACCTGACCGTGACTTACAATGGCGTACCCTATCAGTTCTCGCTGCCAGTGCAGCCGCGTCCGGGCGAAACGGTTGCCGATCCTCCGGCGCCGGTGACCATGGTTGATGCGGATCACCACATTCTCGTGAAAAGCCCGTCTGCCTATCCGACGCCTTTTACAGCGGCGCCGGGAGGCCTGCACTGTACGCCGATACCTGCGGATGTGGGCCAATGCAACCGCATTGCCACACCGCAGCCGACACGGCCGAGCTGGGTAACGCCATAATGCAAGAGAGTCTTTGTGCCATAATATAAATTCCCAAACCCAAGCCCCCTTGTAAGGCAGGGGGCTTGGCCCAGTAGTCGAACGAATGAAGGTAGAAGAAACAAGTAGCCTTGGTAGTTCACATCAAACTGCAAGTAGAAGGAGGATGAAATGAAGTCGATTCTCAAGCACCTGATCGTCATGGCACTTGCCTTGACACTGTCCGGCTGTATTACCAAATACTCGCCGTTTCAACCCAATGTTACGTTGAAAAATGGAGAAACCAAAGTCTTCACTGCGGTTAGTGACAATCAGAAAGCCAAACTGGCATGGTATCTGGATGGCCATAAGGTAGCCTATGGCGTTGGCCAGTATACTTTCGTTGCTAAAAACAGTGGCCCTGCGCCCGACGTTCACAAATTGATTGTGAAGGAAGAGGGCGTGGCATTCAAGGCTGATAGTGTAACCTGGATCATTACAGTTCTAGGTACCGGCCCAACGCCGACCCCGACCCCAAAGCCGACACCTACTCCGACGCCGACGCCGGTGCCTACACCGACTCCGACGCCAGTTCCTACACCTACTCCGACGCCGGTGCCCACACCGACCCCGACGCCAGTTCCTACACCTACTCCGACGCCGGTGCCCACCCCGACCCCGAC
>JAKALP010000059.1 GCA_021824175.1 Deltaproteobacteria bacterium | reverse complement strand
CTGCTCTTCAGTCACCTCATGGGCGATCTTCTTCAGAATCTCGTCGCCCAGCTCGCGCACCGCACTTTCGTTGTCGGCCAAGGCATCATAAAAGGCAAGTTCCGATGAATTCAGCCCCAAAGCATCGCCGCGTTGGGCGGCGGCGCGGAACTCCTTGGCCATGGCAATCTCCTCGCGCGCCAAGGATTTGCATCTAAATAAGCTTACCTTTTTATTTCAATTGGTTATCAGAAAGATGCCTTCCAAATCGGTTTGGCGCCTAAATAAGCTCAGGCCCAGAAAGGAACGTAGCGGGCGTAGCGCTTCGAGCCAGTCTCCGGATTGTCGAGTTTGACCAACCGTGCGTCCATTGCATCGCGAATGATTCTGGAGGCCGATTCCGACCGTTCTTCAGACAACCGGAATCGTTCGCGCAAACTCTGGTTGGACATTTTTTCACCCATCACATACCGCAGGCAACAGTGCTGGTAACATGCCCGCACTCGATCCTGTCGGTCCATCTCCTCAAACGGCCTGGGGCCGAAAAGGGTGACATTGGTGCGCCGAAAGCCGGAGCGAAAATCCGGCGCCGGCAACTGATAGACTTCCGCCGCCTCCACCACGCGGTCGATGCCGCTGCTCTTTTCCTCGCAGATATGGAAGCGCCGCATTAGATCCGCCAGGCGCTCATTGCGGGATTGATAACCGTCGATAAAGCGCTCCACCGGCACCATTGGTTCACCGGGGCTTGAAATTTCAAGACGGTTGCTGAAGATCTCGACCATCACCGAGGCCCCGACCACGGTAAGATCCTGATGAATGAGCGCATTGGCGACCAGCTCGCGGATTACGATTTCCGGAACCAGCTTGGTCTCTTTGCGCAAGGCATCTTCAATAATTTCATTCTGGGGCAGTTGATTCATAACAAACCGCACCAGCCCTTGAAATCCGACCGCGTAGCCCCTTGATCCGGTCTGATCGAGACGGGTTTCGAGTTTGGATGGACCGGTGTAAACCACCACCCGCGCAGCCTTGCGGGCCAAATCAGGAAATTCTTCCAACCTTTTCGCAAGCAGGAGCGCGCCCAGGCGGCGAAGTGCATACCGGCCGTCGAGAACATCGATCAGCCGCTCCTGGGACAAGCGGTCAATCACGCCGGCGCGTTGGCTCGGATAGGGCAACTTGAGCAACTCGAAAAACGTTTGGCTGTCGAGTAGTTCTACTACCTCTTGGTCATCCAGCCCGGTTCGCGCGTGTTCTTCCAGCCAATTGGGCTCGCCTTCGGCAAAGATTTTGCGCAAGTGGTCTTCGCTCATCGGCACCAATGCTTCGCCGGCGCGCATCAGATACTTGCCATCCAGATGATAGGCGGTGCCCCGGGGCCGGGAAGGAATCTGGAATACCAGCACTCTCCCATCCGGGTGTACCACCTCTTCGATGTCCACACGAAAACCAACGGCTTGAAAGAGCTTCTCCGCCATGGCTACCGGATCGCGGAACGCCTTGGTGCCTACCACCGGCCGCGGCGGCTGGTCACTAATTCCCAGCAGCAATCGCCCGCCGCCTTCGTTGGCCAGGGCCACGCAATATTCGTACAGCTTATGGTTGTCGAACTGCGTCTTGGCCTCCTTGAACTCCAGGCGTTGGTGCTCCGAGGGGGCTTGGCGCCACAGGTCGATTTGTTCGGGGGTAGTGGTCATGGCCGGGAAACCTTCGTATCTGCTTTTTTGAAATGGTGGCCAGAGGTACACATTTGCCCTGAAAGACGGCGAGGGGGCAGCGTATCGCGAAGGGCGGTAAGTGATCGCGTCTGCCAGCCTAATTGTTCCGTACTGGAATAAACCGTCTTAATAATGTCCTGAAATTTTGTCAGCAGCTTCCGAGTGGGCTCTATGATTGGCGTCAATTCGATGTGCCCCTTGGTGACGATAGCCTCCCTCGAAGCACCTGCGTTTAAGCCCAACAAATATTCTTTGGTGTTTGGTAGCAAAAGATATAAGTGAAGAAATCTTGAGGGAATGTCGGGTTTGGCTCTGATTATGGTGACATGCTGGTTAACCCGTGCCGGCACTACTTCCGGATCGAAAAAGAATGTTCTAAGAATCGAGGCGCCCGTGATGTTTAGGAGCACATCTTCACGCAACACCTCTATGGTATTTACTTGGTTCGTGGCTTCGCTGGAGATGCGCGCCAGTCCACTCCAAACAAATTCGGAATCATACACGTTCTGGCTTCTGATCAACGCAATTCCTTGATTTATATAAACCTCGCGGCCTCCGCGCTGGGTTGCGCCGCTGCCGATCTTCGTTGTGAGGTTTTTCATGGAGCCAACCTCCCGATCCTACGGGATCTGGCCTATCTCGGACTCTTGCATGCGATCTGGAAAGGGGTCGAGCAGTTCGCGTGTGAGTCTGAGGCGGCGGCAGATGGATTCGGGCGGTTCGCCGCTCCCATTGGCGCGCAGCTTGTCCGCTGCCGTCCATAGGTGCTTGTCGAGATAGATGAGAAATTGCTGTTCGTCTTGTTTCATGGGTAGAGGATTCCTGAAGATGTTGAAAATTATTTGGAAAATAGAACAGATGGGGCATTTTTCGCAAGTTTAAATTTCTGGCTCGAAAGGGTGTGGAAAAAATGCTTGACTTTGGTTCTTTAAATTTATTAAATCTGACTGAGCACTCAGTCAAATCCCAGATAATGGGAGAATTTATGTCCAAAAAAGAAGACATACTGCACGCCGCCACCCACTTGTTGGCCGTAAAGGGCTACAAAGAGGCTTCCATGGCCGAGCTGGCCAAGATCACCGGCGTGGCCCAAGGCACCATCTTTTATCATTACAACAATAAAGAAGAGCTTTTCCTGGCCATCATGAAGGCGTTTCGGGAGGATATCGTGGCGGAGTTTACCCGGTATCGTACCGATCGTCATTTTGAATCGGGGTTACAGATGCTCGAAGCTGCCATCGGCTTTTATCTGCAGATGGCCGCGCAGATGGAAGACCGCTTCATGTTATTGCATCGGCATGATGCCTATGAACTGGCACTGATCAATCCCCAATGCCACGAATACCTGGAAGCCATCTATATTTGCCTCATCGATATCTTCGAGCTGGCCATCACCACCGGCCAGAAGGATGGGTCCATCCGCGATTTGGATGCCCGGCGCGCGGCCATGATCATTTTTACCATGGTTGACGGTCTGGTGCGGTTTCACAATTACAAGCTTTATGATGCTGGTGTCTTATACGAGGATGTTGTCCACTCGTGTCGAACCCTTTTGCAGAATAATATTGTACCGCTGGAGAGTTGAAAATGATCACTACGCTATTCCCATTCATCAAGTGGTTCCGAGGCTACAGTTTGAGTCATTTTAAAACCGATGCCATTGCCGGGCTGACCGTGGCGCTGGTGTTGATCCCCCAGTCCATGGCCTATGCCCAGTTGGCGGGGCTGCCGGCCTATTACGGCTTGTATGCCTCTTTCCTGCCGCCCATGTTGGCGGCCTTGTTCGGCTCCAGCCGGCAGTTGGCCACCGGCCCGGTGGCCGTGGTGTCGCTGATGACGTCGGCGTGCCTGGAGCCGCTGGCCACGGCCGGCAGCGAGGGATATATCACCTACGCCGTCATGCTGGCGCTCATGGTGGGCCTCTTTCAGTTATCACTGGGGATTCTAAGGCTGGGCCTGGTGGTCAACTTTTTGTCCCATCCGGTGGTCAACGGCTTTACCAACGCCGCGGCCATCATTATCGCCACCTCTCAGCTTTCCAAGATGTTCGGCGTGGATGTGGATTCGGCCACCCATCACTATGAGACCATCTGGCGGGTGATTCAGGAGGCCATGCATTACACCCACTGGCCGACGCTGCTCATGGGGGTATTTGCTTTCGCCATCATGTACACCCTCAAAAGCGTCGCGCCCCGCATTCCCAATGTGCTGGTAGCGGTAGTAATTACCACCTTGATCTCTTGGCTGATTGGCTTTCAGCATGATCAAAGCGTTGATTTGGGGAAGATCAACTCCGCCAAGATCCAGGAAACCGTCACCCAATTCAATGAAGCCAATCAGCAGATCTCGCTTCTTTCCAAAGAGCGGACCCAAGTCAGCGAGGACCTAACCAAGGCCGGGCAGCAGCATGATGCCATTGCCTTGCTGGATGCCCAGCACCACATGGACCTGATCAATGCGAAAATGCAGCGCTATAAAAATCAAACCCAAGATGCCCGCGAATCCTTGCGGCATCAAATCTTCCTGGCCGTTCCCCAGGGTGACGGAAATCTCCTTTTCTTCCCGGAGGAGGAGGTGCCGGCCAATGCCCAGACAGATGGTCGCAAGTGGCATCTTAAGGTCGGCAACAAAGCATTGTCCAAGGATCGCATCGTCATGATGGGCGGCGGCGCCGTAGTTGGCAATATCCCCAAGGGGTTGCCCGCCTTTTCATTCCCCAAATTCAGCTTGAGCGTGATTGGCCATCTGTTTCCCTTTGCCGCCATTATCTCCCTGCTGGGGTTCATGGAAGCCATCTCCATTGCCAAGGCCATGGCCGCCAAAACCGGCCAGCGTCTCGATCCCAACCAGGAGTTGATCGGCCAGGGCGTGGCTAATATTTTCGGGGCTTTGGGCAAGAGCTATCCCACCTCGGGATCGTTTTCGCGTTCAGCAGTCAATCTGCAAGCCGGCGCAATGACCGGACTCTCAAGCGTCTTTACGAGCTTGACGGTAGTCATTGCTTTGATGTTCTTTACTCCGCTGCTCTACCATCTACCCCAGTCCGTATTAGCGGCAGTTATCATGATGGCGGTAATCGGGCTGCTTAACGTTTCGGGTTTCATTCATGCCTGGCATGCCAAGTGGTATGACGGCCTCATTTCCATCATCTCTTTTGTGGCCACATTGGCGTTTGCGCCCCACCTGGACAAGGGCATTATGATCGGCGTGGTGCTGTCATTGATGGTCTTCCTGTACAAAAGCATGCGGCCCACTGTGGTTTCCCTGGCCCGGGCCGACGATCAGGCCTTGCGCTGCGTATCTACCCATGGGTTGAAAGAGTGTGAACACGTGGCCATGGTGCGTTTTGATGGCCCGCTGTTTTTCGCCAACTCCAGCTATCTGGAAGACAAGATGATGGAGATCATGCGGGCCAAGCCGGGCTTGAGACACATCATTTTGGTGTCCAACGGTATCAATGATATCGATGCTTCGGGTGAAGAGACATTGTCATTGCTGGTGGACCGCGTTCGCAGCGCCGGCGTGGATTTTTCCATGAGCGGCGTCAATGAGGCGGTGATGAGTGTGCTGGAGCGCACCCATCTGCCGGAGAAGATCGGGCCGGATCATATCTTCCCGACCATGGAAAAGGCGATTTCGGTGGTGCACCCCGAATCCCACCGCGCCAGCAGGGAAGAAGCGTGTCCTCTGTTGACCGTATGCCGTCTTGTGGAAAATTAATGATTATCAATGGGAGAAGACCATGTCCGTAATCACAGTATTCAGCGGTACCTATTGTAACGATGAAGCAATCATTCAGGGGTTGGTGAAGCAGACCGGCTATCGGTTGATCAGAGATGCCGAATTGATGGCTTTGGCTGCTAAACAGTCGGGCATTGCCGAAACAAAGATGGAACGGGCCCTGGCAGGACGCCCGTCCGTGTTTAATAAATTCACCCATGAGCGTGAGCGCGCTATAGCCAATCTCCGGCTGGCCGTGGCCCAGACGCTGGCCGAAGACCAATTGCTGATTTATGGGTTTGCCGGCCAGCTGATCCCACGCGACATTCATCATGTGCTGAGCATCTGCCTGATTGCCGATTTTAAAACTCGTGCGGCCCAGGCCGCGGCGGCATTACAGGTGGCGGAGAGCGAGGCGGCCAAATTGCTTCATAAACAGGATGAGGAACGGAGCAACTGGACCAAGGCTATTTTTGACAATCCCGATCCATGGGCGTCCGACCTGTATGATATGGTTGTGCCAACAGATAAGGTGGCGGTGGAAGAAATTGTTGCGGCTGTGGCGAAAAACGCGGGCAGCGGCACCGTGGGCATGACCGCTTCCACCCGCAAGGCGGTGGAAGAATTTCAGTTGGCCGCCCAGGTGGAGATCGCATTAGCACAGCAAGGACACCAGGTCGCGGTCCATGCCAAGCAGGGGGCGGTGACGTTGACGATCAACAAGCATGTGCTCATGCTCAGCCGTTTGGAGGGGGAGCTTAAATCCATTGCTTCCCAGGTCCCCGGTGTGAAGCAGGTCGAAACCAAAGTCGGTCCTGGATTTTACCAGGCTGACATTTACCGCAAACAGGACTTTACTATGCCATCCAAAATTCTTCTTGTAGACGATGAGCGTGAATTTGTGCAAACCCTTTCCGAGAGATTGCTGATGCGCGATATGGGCTCGGCCGTGGCCTATGACGGCGAATCAGCCCTGGAGGTGGTGCGTCAGGACGAGCCCGAAGTCATGATTCTGGACCTGAAGATGCCCGGTATCGACGGTATCGAGGTTCTGCGCCGAGTCAAGGAGACCCAGCCGGAGATCGAAGTCATCATTTTAACCGGGCACGGCTCGGAAGCCGATCGCGATACCTGTATGAAACTTGGGGCCTTCGCCTATTTGCAGAAACCCGTGGACGTGGAAGAATTAAGCGCCACCATCAAGCGCGCCAACCAGAAGATCCAGTCCAAAGGCGCAGGCCGCGTTTAATCCAAAGGCCGCATCCGGCTTTTTAATGGGTACCCCCAACATATAGTGGTCAAGCCGTTTTGAATTTTAGAGTTGGTTGGATTGGGGGGTGCGGGAACAGATCCAACCCTCCACAATGAAAGTAAATG
>JAKALP010000016.1 GCA_021824175.1 Deltaproteobacteria bacterium | reverse complement strand
ATTGTACCCGCCGAAAGTCTGGGCATTGAGCTGGGCAATGAATTTGTCCTGGGCGTCTTGCCACGTGTACATTGTATCCTTGTCATGAATGGTGATGTTATTGTCGGGATCATCGGTCTTGTTCTCCCAGATCAGACCGGTGACATTGTCCCGGATCATGGCCCAGGCGGTAGCGCTGTCGGGCAGATCATTCCCGCTGGCATCGAGCTTAGTGTACGATTGGGGATTGATGGGGTAATCCGAATCTTCGCCCGGAGTGTCAGTGTAAGAAGCAATCTGGCCGGTGTCGGGAACGGGCGCACCCACGTGCAGGGTGATCACCGCTGTGCCTGGGTCACCCACTGAATCCTTGGCCGTCAAGGTGATGTGATGAACGCCCGCGCTCAATGGATTGGCGGTCAAGTTAGCACCGGCGCCAAGTTGGACACCCTGATCCAAGGTCCACACCAGGCTTGTGTCGCTTATTGGATTGATGTCATCCTGATCCACGGCACTGCCCGTGAATTGGACCGGCGCATCTATGGCAATGATGCTGTGGTTGGCGGGCGCGGTGATGGTGACCACCGGCGCGTGGTTGCTGCCGGTAGAAAAATCCCACCGCAGTTCTCCTGCCAGGGGATTGGCGGCGGTGTCGGTGATGAGATTGCTTAGGGTGTAGTAATAGCGGGTGCCGTCCTTAAATTCCGTCAGGGGTGTAAAACGGATGCGGTAAGTGGTCGGCGTAGGCTCCTCATAGACCACCGTGCCATTGACCTCATCATTGTCTTGGAAGCTTCTCAAATGGAAGGCGCCTGCCAGCGTCACGGTGCTGCGGGCCAAGCGTTCGTTGAAATTTATGATGATGGAGGTGTTCAGAACAATATTGGAGTCGTTGCCGGGGGTGGTTGAAAGTATCGACGCGGGGCTGTGGTCACTGCCCTGATAGCTCATGCGAATGGTGCCAACAGGGTAGTTTTGGCGGGGCTGAACGACAAAGGAATCCGATTGGCCGCGCCAAATAGGCGTTGGGTCTGCGCCCGCAAAACCCTCGCAGACCACGTAGAGCGGCACGCCCGCGGGCACGTCGTTGATGGTCATGCCACCCAAGTTGCACATTTTGCTGTCCGCCGCCACTTGGTTGTCGTCCGCACTGCGCAATACTTTTACGGTCACCTGGTAAATTTGGTAATCCAGGCAGATGGTGGTGTTAGCGGCACCCCTGGCGTCCATGGCCAGCGCACTGGACCCGGCGTTGGGTCCAAATTGGAGTTGAAAAGCCAGACTGCCGGTGCCGGTCTCCTCCGTCGGGGCTGACGGGGCCTCCTGGCGCCCGCAGCCGCCGATGGCAAGCAGTAAAAGTAAAATCAAGCTGAATCCCGGTAATTGAAAAAGAACAAACCGCTTCATAACATCTCCTTGGCAAGAGCTGATTGGCTTGCAAACATATGCCGGCGCGTCTGAACCGCGACCATGTCACCCGCAAAAATATTCCCGGTGTATTGGATAGGGGGCATTCCTGCGCGCCAATATGTCCAAAAGAGCGTTGAAAGTCAACATGGACACTTCGTAGCATACGTTGCGCCGTTGCGCCGTTGCGCGAGAAAATAATTGAAAGGCATGTGATCCAGCCACGGCGCATCGTGGATTCGTCCTCCAAGCCATCTTCCCTGCACTCTCTCTGCGATCAATTCTTTGCGCCTTCGCGTCTTCGCTATAGCATTAAAAACGATCTTGATCAGCGGATTCGTTAGCCTAAAAAGTGTTCTCATGCAAAGATCGCCAAGTGCGCCAAGAAAATTCCTTATTTATCCTTTTCAGCAGCATCAGGCACCCGCCAGGCCCCCTCGCCATATCCCGAGGGTTGCCAGCCCGAAGCAATGGCCTGCTCGCGAGTCAGGCCCCAGGGGAAGCGGTTGGCGGCTTCGGATGAGGCGCGGTGCATCTGTTGGGCTTTTTGAATATCCATGTCGCGCCAGTAGCGGGGCGGGCGGTTGTGCTTTTTGTCATATTCGACGGTGACGGGGTCGCGATCGCGGAAGGGCTCCATGAGGGGGATATCAGGCAAGGGTTTAGCAACATCCATGTAGCGGAGTAAAAACTCCCACTCCACTTGCACATGGCGGGGTGTCTCATGATCTCCAAGTTCAGGGATGCGTGTGGGGCTGTGCCGGTGGCCCAGCACCAAGTGAAATACTTCGCGGCCGCTGGGGTTGGTGGTGCGCTCCAGGTAGGCATCAAACTCGTCAAAGAGTACTTCCACGATTTCCGGATTTTTACCTGGAATGGCCACGGTGCCTTTGCGGCGGTTGAAGATGATGTTGTTTTTGTTTTTTATGATGCCTGACTTAAGAATTTGTTTACCGGATAGATAGATAAGCGATGATATAGCTGGAAAAGAAAAAACCAGAATAAAATTTGACGTAAATATCCATTCAGGCCAAGTAAATAAGCCTACTATTATTGCAAAGAAAAAAAGAGCCCAAGAGGTTAAAGCAAAAATCCCCATTAGGCCAGTTAAAACCCTGACAACCCCCTGCGGGTTACGCAAAGTCTCCCATTCCAAAGACTCATAATACGGTGTTTTGAGAAATTGCTGTATTTCACTAGAATTTGAGGTCAGCTCTTCGATGGCGGAATGTTGTGATGGAAGGGATAGAAGCTCACAGCACTGAGCATTGCCATAATCGGGCAACATGTTAGTACGTAAAGTGCGGGTGCTAAACCCAAAGCGGTTATTGTCAACCGGACTCATCAATCTGGGTTGAGTGCTATCGTAGGCGGTTGGGGCGTAGTAACCATTATAGCTGTTTTGCATAAATGTGGTTTCCTTTATGCTTCGGCATAGACCCAGCCGGATTCGCCTGGGATGATTTTATCTGGGTTGCTCTTTTGCCGATCGCCGGAGGGCGCACCGGCCTGGGTCCCGTCAAGGGTAATGAGATGAACAGCGCGGGCGCGCCATTGATGGTGGCCTTGCCGGCCAAGTCCCTGATATTCGAGCCTTACGCCCATGGGGCGGCCGCTCTCGTTATCAATGATTTCTTCCTTGGATAGCGGTGATTGAAATTGCGGCGCTTCCGGGTCGTGGTGGTTGCGAGTGGCACTGGTTAAGGCGGGAAGAAGATTGAGCGCTGTGGTTTCCACCACCAGTTCACTGGCGTCCTTGTCAAAGCCGGGCGCCGTACACTCCACCACCACCCGTGGCAGATTGCGGCCATGGGCGTCCAGGTCGGTTTTTGTGTCGTTGTAAGAAATGCGCAATTGGGGCTGCATCAGCAGACCAATAAGCTTCTTCATGGCATTAACAGCGGATTTGTCTTTGAAATCGTCTTGCCAGCGCTCGGGTCCCTCCTTGGCAAACGGCCCGTTTTTAGCCCAGACTTCAAGATCGGTATCAGTAAAATAAATTGCCGCAGCCGTGGCGATCAGGCCTATGATTAGAAAGACGGTGGTATAAGGCCCCAGCACGGCCAGGGGACCGGCTTCGGTGGCCACGCCGGATACAGCGGCCATCAGGGCGCGCTGGCCTGCGGCCTGGCCAATCTTGGCCAGGGCCATGCCAGCGTAGCCTGCGGCTGCCACGCCGTAACACGCGGCAGAATCGTAATCTTCTTGGTGGATTTTGCCGGCCATGTCGTAGAGACACCACAAGCCTGTGATACCAGTGACACCAGCACTCCAGGCCTTGAATATGGTAACCTTAGATTTCATAAAGGTTACCGTTGTTTCAAATAGAATTTTTCCTGAATGGCCAAGACCCTGCTTTACAGCCTCTTCCCCTGCTAAAGCCACAGCACCATCAAAAAGATAGTAAGGCATAGCAAATAAAGAGGTTGCTAAATATCCAGTTTTCTTGAAATCAAAAGATCTTGTCGAAAATTGCCCCACAAAAGCAACACACGCCCTCCCAAAATTTATCGCCTCCAAAATAGCGATGATCGGCGGCATGGCGGCCTTGACGCCTTTGACATAACCGCGGCCGCCAAAGGGTTTGTCGGCGTTGTAGTATTTGACGCCGTATTCGTTGGCGGCTGAGGTGACCAGCAGATCGGTGCGCGCTTTGTAGCCCCCTTGACCGGCGGCCGTTTCCTGGGCAAAGAGGGTGCGCCATTGGGAACGGCATATGGCCGCGGTCTCGCTGGTGAAGCGTACCCGGCCCTTGCCTTGTTCGGCGATGGTTGCAATGGGATTGGCGGCATCGGCGTCGCGCAAAGGAATTGCGCCTGGGGAAGTACTGCCGGGCCGCTCTTTCAGAAACAGGGCGCGGTTCAAGGCTTGCAAGCGGGCCTCGCCCGCGCCGAAGATAACGTAGTCTTGTCCGTCCAGGTCAATGGTACTGCCGGCCGGGAAGATGCGCAATCCGTCCAGATGCGGAGCAGCCGTGGCCTTGGCCAGTCGCACCAGGCAACTGACCGATTTTAGACTTTGCTCTTGCTGGGCCTTGGCAAACTGGCGGGTGAAGATAAAGAGCAGGTCGTCAGCAAGTTGTTTGTTGATTTTTAAAAGTCCCAGGGCGGACTTGTCATTGCTCTGGGTTTTGGACTGGATCAGCGCGGCAAAGGCGCCGGGCCGGAACTTGCCCTGGCCATCAGCCGGTTCGGGGGTTGGCGAGGAGTATTTCTCGGAAAATTCATCCACTTGCTCCTGGGTGGGCATCAGCAAAGCGTGCAGGGGATGATCGGGAGTCAACAGCCGATTCAGGTAGGCGCAGCCCGGATCGCCTTTTTGAAATACTTCTTCGCGCACCTGCTGGGAGAGTTCCATGCCCACATCTTCATGGCTGGGCTCGTGGTTGAGATAGGCAAACAGGCCAGCCGCTTTGTGCCAGAGCAAGCCGTAGCCTTCACCGTTGAGATTGGCGTAATCGCTGAGCATGGCGTTGACGGAAACAAAGTTCGCATGTTTGGCTGTGACGAGTTGGTCTTGCACCTTGTCGTCCAACCATTGGGCCAGCAGCAATTTGGCAAAGCGCATATCCCGACGCAGTTCGCGGCGTTTTTGGATTTGAAGCGTATTTTCCAGAAGATTTTGATCCATGTGGCGCTTGCAATTGGCGATGACACGGGGCGGACCTCCTTTGGCCGATGTGGGCTGGGTGTCGAAAAAAAGCCGGTAAGCCAACACCGCGCTGCGGAAATAGGCTGCCTTTTCCTGATTGGAGGCCGAGGCCATGGCTGAATCGAGGTTCTTAACATTTTTAAGGCCGGACAGTCCGGCGACAATATCGCGCAATTGGATCAAGGCTTCGTGGTATTGGCCCACTAAGGATTCGGCGATACCCAATGCGTCGTGCAGGTAGAAAACCGGCAGGTTGGTGCCGCGAAAGGATGCAAGATCGGACCGGCGCTCGCCTTCTTCGCCTTTTTGATCGGCACTGCCGATGGGTCCAGTGGGTTGGTTGAAGTTGGGGTAGTCATCCAACTGGACGGGTTGCAGGCGCTTTTGGCGCAGCTCGGCGGCCTTAGCTTTGTCGCTGCACGGTTCTGTCTTGGCCCCTTTTTGATTACGGCTGTCCGCTGGGTCCAGGCCGCCCAGGGCTTGAACTTGAGCCCAGGACCACTGGATTTCGGAGAAGCAAATTTCGATTCGGGGTTTGACGCCGTTGACCTGAAAGGGAAGTACAATCACCGTGTCGGGTTTGCCGGTGGCGTCGCGCTCATCCTGGCCCTTCATTTTCTCCAGGTTGACGTCGGAGAAGAACCCCTTTTCTTTCACCTGCAATTCGCGCCACAGAAAGCCGTCAATATAGATGTAGATCCAGCCGGGCCGGGGATAATCGGCGTTGTCTTTGCTCCGCAGCAGGGAGACGCTGGTGTAGCAGCGGGGCACAATAGGGATCAGAACTGTTTCCCATTGCTCCTTTTGGGAGGGCATGGGGCAGGTGGCGCTCTTTTGGCGGACCAGCAGGGGAATCTCCTGGCAGCCGTCAAAGCCGTCGATTTTCAGAAAGAGTTGGTATTGATCGGGCTTGGGCACCTGGAAAGAGAGCACGCGGCGGTGATCGTCGGCCGGGCCGTTGCACAGATCGATGCGGCCGACGGCGCCGCCTGATGCGACGGCTTTTAATTGTCCCAGGGGCTTGAACGCGCCGGTGCCGCCGATCTCCAAAGCCAGTTTGTGGCGCGTGTCATTGCTCGGTGCTTGCCGGAGCTTTTGCTTCGCATAATCCTGCCACGACTTCATGGGCCGGGAGCCGTCCGTCCAAAAACTATGAGCCGGTGCCGGTGCCTCGTCGGCGGGCTTGAAGCAAAGAAAGGCCCCTTTTTCTTCTTTACCGTTGCGTGGAGCCCTGATGACCGCCAGCTTGCGCTCGTAAAGGGCCGTGGAGAGCTTTTCCAGAAGCTCGGCAGATCCAACAATACTGTTGTAATTCATCGTCCAAAGCAATTGCTTCAAGAAGTCATGGCCCGCGGGGGCGTTGTTGACTTCTTCGAGTATTTCGCGCGCCGAGGAGGGCGTGCTGAAACGCTCGGCGTCCGGTGGCCCGCAGGCGCGTACGACCTCGAATGTGTAGTCATGGGTTTGGGTGGGGACGGTGTGTTCCATTATGAAATTGATTCTGCCCGATTAGTACAAGCCATCTCAAAAAAGCCTTTTGGCCCAAAATCCTTTTTTGAGATGGCTTGCAAGCAACGCCCCAAAACAATTTTAACCAACCGATGGTTTGCCCCAGCAAAGGGATGCCCCTCGCCCGAAGCAGCACCTGGTCTTAAAAAGTTTTTTGTATTTATGGCTTACTCAAATTGGCGCTATCGAACTGGTGGGAATTGTTTCGGGTGCCGTTGCCCGATAGGCCGTTTGGCGGAAAAAATGTCAAAACCGATTGGTAATGTCAATGCAAATAATACCGTGGATTTTGGCTTGAAGCACCCCGCATTTTATGAAATTTTAGCTTAGCACCATCGATTTTCATGAATATTAGCGGAGGCGCACCATGTATTCACGCCTGCTTGAGCTCCCGCCCCACCCCAACCAAAGCTTTTTTCTCTGGGGGCCGCGTCAAACCGGCAAAACCACCCTGCTCAAAGAGCGCTATCCTGAAGCTTTGCGCATCGATCTGCTGCAGACCGATGTATTGATGCGCTACCTTCAGCGCCCCGCGCTCTTGCGGGAAGTGGTCTTGCCTTTGCCTGCTTCACAGATCGTGATCATCGATGAGATTCAAAAAGCGCCCGCGCTGCTGGATGAGGTCCACTTCCTGATCCAGGAGCAACAGCGGGTCTTCATCCTGTGCGGCTCCAACGCGCGCAAGGTGCGCCGGGGGCACGCGAATCTGCTGGGCGGAAGGGCTTTGCGGCATGAGTTGTTCGGCCTGACGGCGGCGGAATTGGGCCCAACCTTTGATTTGGAGCGCATGCTCAATCACGGTCCCTTGCCGAGCCATTACGATCACGATCAGCCCGCCCTGGCCATCCGGAGCTATGTCGAAGACTATCTGCGCGAGGAAGTATTTCAGGAGGGCTTGGTGCGCCGCTTGCCGCACTTTTCCGAGTTTTTGCGCATGGCGGCCATCGGCGATACCGGCATTGTCAATCTCTCCAATATCGCCCGCGAATGCGGCGTGGCCGCCTCCACGGTGCGGGATCACTACCAGATCCTGGTGGATACCTTGCTGGGCGCCTTTTTGCCGGCCTTTACCGCCAAACCCAAACGGCGCACGCTGCATGCCCCCAAATTCTACTTCCGGGATATCGGGGTAGTAAACCATTTGGCGCGCCGGGGCTGGGTCAGTCCAGGCTCCGAGCTGTGCGGCAACGCCTTTGAAAACTGGTTGTTTCATGAGATATCCGTGCACAGCCGCTATTGCCAACGGTTTTATGATATTTGCTACTGGCGCCTGACCACCGGCGTCGAGGTGGATTTCATCCTTGGACCAGCTCAGGTCGCCATCGAAAGCAAAGGCAAGGAGAAAATTACGGCCAAGGATCTTAAGGGCTTGCGCCAATTCCGGGAAGAATATCCCAAAGTCCAACACCTGATTGCGGTCAGCCTGGACCCATTGACCCGGCGCACCGAAGATGGCATCTGGATCATGCCCTATTCGGAATTCCTGCGGCGGCTTTGGGATAATGAGTGGCAATTGTAAATACGGTCATTACTTCCACGGCTGAAGATATTCTACTTCCGGCCGTTCTTCTTCATCCGTGGTAGTAAAGATCAAGGTGGTCACCGAGGCGTGGGCCGGATAGCCGGCGGCATAGCCGGCTTGGCGCAGGCGGGTTTTGTTCAACGGCGTCAACTCCCAACTTTTGGCCCACAGCACCGTGAAGACAATCACATCGCCGTGGGAGACGGCCGCGATTTGCTTTCCTTCAAACCGGCGGCGCGCGCGCTGGAAAAACGCATGTACGCGCCGGAAGATATCTTCGGGCTGCTCAAACTCGGGGGGTATACCCGTGTAAATGTCTCCCCGTTTGCGGTCCAGCTGCTCGCCGGGCACCCCTTCATAGACCGTATGGACCTCATTGAGCGCTTGGGTGATGCGCAGTTTGATTCTGGGATGAAAAGCCAAAATCGCCGCCGCAGTTTGACGCGCCCGCAGCAAAGGGCTGGAGAAGATCGCGGCCAGCGGCTGGCGACTTAAATGGGTCGCTGTCTCCTGGGCTTGCCGCCGGCCATTGGCGCTGAGGCCGAAGCGGGGCAGTCGGCCGTAGAGAATCTTTTGGGGATTGTGCACTTCGCCGTGACGAATTAAATGGATCAGGGTTGAGGTCATGCTTGGATTCCTGTATTGGAGTTGCCGCATGCCTTACCATAAGGAGTGTGGGATGGGAACGAAATAGCGTTTCCATTGGATGAGAAGGTGCACAAATGGGGCCGGCAGTGTTCGGGTGTTTGGGCGTTGCTATTCGCAAAACATGCCATCTCAATAAGTTATGCGCCTTCATCCATGGGCATGCCCATTGCAATCGTGCAATTGAGGCAAGCCGGGAAACCTAAACTTACAACCGGGTACAAACGAATTTTGAGCCCATCGCTTAATGATCGAGGTAAAAGATGAATCTGAAAACAATCCTATTCGGCGGCGGATTGATAATGGCATTGATCCTGGGGTGCGGCGGCGGGGGCAAAGTAAATCTCCCTTCTGCAAACGGCAACAACTCCAACCCTGGGGGCGGCAGCGCCACGGGCGGCTTGACCAATCCGGTCTGCAACGCGGGAAACAGCAGCGGCGACGTGCAGAGGCCACAATTCGTCCGCAACCTGGACGGCCAGACCGGCTGGTTTGCGTCTCCGCTGGTGGCGGACCTGAACCGTGATGGCCACAAAGAGCTGATCGCGGCCTATTATGATCTCTTCGTATTTGACGACCAGGGCAAGCTATTGTTTCGTGAAAACGGCAACGACGACCGCGTCTACGCCCCCCACGTGGTCACGGACCTCGAAGGCGACGGCATAATGGACGTGGTCTGCGGCCGGGGGCGTTACGTTTACGCTTTTGAATGGCGCAATGGCCGCCTGCAACCCAAACCCGGCTGGACCCAGCCCAGAGATACCAGCGCGCCCGGATTTGTGCCGGAAGTGCGCGGGTTGGCTGCCGCGGACCTGGATGGTGACGGTAATATCGAAATCGTGGCCACCACTACCCAGCAGGAAGACGAGGCCCACGGCGGAGCCCAGGTGTTTGTCTACAACTCCAAAGGCGAGGATTACCGGCCGGCCGGCCAGAGCTTCCCGGCCTGGCCGCGCTACAACAACCTCACCGGCGAAGGCGGGGACGCCGACCGCAACGGCGCGGGCCAACACGGGTTTGGCTGTTATGGCCTCAATGTCGGCATCGGCAACATCGACGACGACCCGGACCTGGAGATCATCGTGACTTACGACGATCACTCGATCCAAGCCTTTAAACATACGGGCGTGGCCATCAATGCTTCTTCCTACTTCACAAACCCGCTGAGTCCTTATCTGGGCCGACGCCTGACCTGGGGCCAGTTTGAGCGCTGGTTTGACCCAACATTGGAACGAGATTATTTAAACCGGCATATCATTGACAAACCTGATCCCGCCAACGGCCAGGAGTGGCTCCAATGGACCGCTTCCCCGCCCAATGTAGTGGATCTGAATGGCGACGGCCACAATGAAGTCGTCGGCGTGCCCAATGTGGAATCCGGCGATCCGTATGTAACCCAAGCCTATGCCGTCATGGTGCTGGAAGGGGCTTACGGTGACGGCAGCCGCAGCGCCATACGCCTGGCCGGCTGGGAGAACCTGCCGCGCGGTGGTGCGCCCATCCATGTGAATGGCGACTATCCGCCTGGCGGCGTACCGGCGGCCGCCACGGTGAATATCCAAGGCAATACGTGCCCGAAGATCATAGCCTCCCTCAATGACGGTCACATGTACGCTTTTGACGGCCCGACTCAGCCCTTGTGGTCCTATGACTACCGCAACGGCAAAACCATCATGTACGCCTCGGAACCGGCCATCGCCGATCTTAACCAAGACGGCTCGCCCGAAATCATCTTTACTACCTATGGCGATCCCAATGTTAAGGATTCCGGCCGCCTGATCATTCTGGCGGCCGACGGCCAAAAGCTGTACGACGAGCCCCTGCCCAACCCCGGTTATGACGGCAATGGCAACGGCGCGCCGGCCGCGCCCACCATCGCGGACTTAGACGGCGACGGCCAACTGGAAATCCTGGTGCAAACCTTTGACCACGGCCTGGACATCTTCACCGTGCCCGGCTCAGCCGACAATTGCCTGCTCTGGGCCACCTCCCGGGGCGGGCCTTTACGCATGGGCGCGCCCAATGAGTAGGTAGAAGGTAGAAGTCGGCATAGATAACTCAGAGTATAGTGGGATATTTCAATAATGGAGGTGGGCTTCGCGCACCATCTTATGGTGCATAAAATGCACCCTACGTGAATCCATGGTAGGATGCGCTGTGCGCATCGCGTCAGCTGTAAAAAGGTGGTGTGATGCGTCCCAAGCAAGATGGCTTTGCAATTATTCGTGGCATCCGTGCTATCCGTGGTCAATTATTCACCACGGATCATACGGATGGCACGGATAGCAATAATCATGAGTACTTCGGTCTGCCTTGGAGGACGAATATGCATCTTGAGAAGAGATTGTTCTGGTGGGTAGTATTTGGAATTGTGGCATTGAGTTTGGCAATTTGCGGCTGCGGCGGTTCCGGATCAAACGGAGCGTCAACTTCTTCCACCTCTCCCGGACCCGCGCCAATACCAACACCGGCACCAGCCCCAATTCCCCATCAGCTCCCGCTGCCAATGCCAACCGACACTACTTGTGTGATGCCGATCACCCTCGTCGATGTCTCCACACCAACCGCGGTAGTGGGTACGGGTTCAGCCGCCAGTTGCACCGAAGCAGATTTGCGCTCCAAGGCAGCCAAGGGCGGTATCATTACATTTAACTGCGGCTCAGCGCCGATAACGATCAACATCACCCAGACCATCACCTTGCCCAATAATGTCGATACCGTGATCGACGGCGGCGGCAAGGTGACGCTGGATGCGAGCGGCCGCGCTCGCCATTTTTACTTCGATGGTCCTGGTTGGGTGGGCAATACTACCACCGTCACCCTTCAACGCTTGGTGCTGATCAACGGCATGGCTCCTCTGGGGCAGTACTACCCCCAGGACCCCGCCCACCCCAACTGCTCCTATGGCTATAAAGATGGCGCGGGCGGCGCCCTATATATGAACGACGGCATCTTGCATGTTATTGATTGCGAGTTTAACTTTAATCAGGCCGCGCTGCTTGGCCCGGATGTGGGCGGCGGAGCTTTATACATCAGAGGTTCCAAGGGAGTAGTAATCGTCAACAGCCGCTTTCAAGGTAACCGCGCGGCTAACGGCGGCGCCATCGGCATGCTCTTTGCCAATCCCGAGATATATAACTGCGTTTTTCAGGACAATACGGCCGAAGGAATCGGCCAGAATGGTGGTGATTCCAGCTGCCCCGACTTCAGTGTCCCCAATCAGGGGCAAAGCGGCGCGGGCGGACTGGGGGGCGCAATTTACTTTGATGGCTACAACGAAGCGGGCGCAGTGTACGCCATTTGCGGCAGCGTTTTCCAGAACAACCGCTGCAATGAAATCGGCGGCGTGCTCTTCCGCACGCCCAATAAAGTGGATATCTGCGACATAGAGATCGACCAATGTACTTTCAAGAGCAATACGGCCAAAGCCGGTGGGGTCTCTTATATCATGCAGTGCAACTTATCTGTCAGTGACACCCTCTTTAGCGGCAACCGCGGCAATGTCGATATCTACGGCAAGTATATCCTTGGTGGAATCGGAGGGCTCTGGATCACGGAGAGCTCTCTTGATATGCAGAATAGTACTTTTTACGACAACCAGCCCAATGGCCTGACCGTGAACCTCAACAACGGCGGGCCGGCCGTCGTGCGCAACGCCACCTTTGTGCAAAGCACGCCCTCAGCCGACATTACTTTCTACAACACCCTTTTTGTGAACACATCGTGCCAAACCACCCTGGGAGCGAAGAATGTCCAATATCCCAAGTCCGGCACCTGCCCGGCCGATACGCTCTACATCGATCCCAAACTGGCGGCATTGACTGACAACGGCGGCCCCACCCAAACCATGATGCCGGCCGCCGGCAGCGCCATCGCTATCGGCGCCGACTGCCCAACCACCGACCAACGCGGCAAAACCCGCCTGCCCAACAACTGCGATGCGGGCGCGGTGCAGCGCTGATACTGGGAGAAGTAATGGGTCAAGAGGAATTTGTCTCGCGCAACGGCGCCACGATGCAACGCAAACGCAAAACTGATGAGGCCAGAAACAATCTCATGAAATCCGCCATGTATCACGCCATTTTGCTGACTATCGTATTGGCTTTCTGGACCTGGTCCGGAATCGAAGTGCACGACACCCGCCTTACCTGGGTCCTTGAAACGTTCCCGGTCATGATTGCTTTGCCGATCATGCTTTTTACGTACAGGCGATTTCCGCTGACCGGGCTCACCTATACGCTGATCGCTATCCACTCCATGATACTGATGCTGGGTGGGCATTACTCTTACGCCAAAGTGCCTTTGGGTTTTTGGATGCAGGAGTGGTTCGGCTGGACTCGTAATAACTATGATAAGATCGGGCACTTCATGCAGGGCTTTGGCCCGGCGATCTATGTGCGTGAAATCTTGATGCGAACTTCGCCATTAAAACCTGGCAAGTGGCTTGGTTTCATTTCTGTGGCCGTGCCGCTGGCGTTTTCGGCGCTCTACGAAATCATCGAATGGCTGGCCTCCCTTTCCAATCCAACGGATACGGAAGCCTTTCTGGGGACCCAAGGCTATATCTGGGACACCCAATCCGATATGTTCTGGTGCCTGATCGGTTCAATTACAGCGCTTATTTTGCTTTCGAAACTTCACAATCAAGCCGTCCAGCAGAGGATCGAGGCTTCTAAGAATTTTGCAGAGGCCTCCAAATGAAACCCCGGTCGTTCTTCTTCTTTGTGGGTTGCGGGGGGGCGTTTATCTGGCTCACCAGCAAAGACTTGCCGCCTCTGGTTGCTTCGCATTTTGGCGGCTCGGGTTTCGCCAACGGCTTCATGCCGCACACGGTCTATGTGGGCTTTATGCTGGCCTTCGTCATCGGCTTGCCTGTGGTTGCGGTCGCCCTTACTTGGCTGGTCTTGGGTAACCCCAAGGCGCGCATCAACGTGCCGAACCGCGATTACTGGCTGGCTCCTGAGCGGCGCGCGGAAACGGTGAGCCATCTGCGCACCAGCCTGCTTTGGTTCGGCGTCTTGCTGCTGTCATTCCTGTGCTATGCACATTGGCAGGTGGTTCTCGCCAATGGCCGCCAGCCGGCGAAATTGGCGAACTCCTGGTTCATAGGGGGTTTGGTTGTCTTCCTGGCATTGATGCTTTTATGGCTCAAAGCGCTCCTGGGGCACTTTCGCCAAATACCAAAAACACAAGGCAAGTATGGAAGTAGTTAAAATTACCGAATACTCCCCGAAAGTACTGTCGGCTCTGAACCGGCTGTTGCCGCAGCTGTCCGATAGCGCCCGGAGAGTGAGCGAAGAAGATTTACGGACGATCCTTGCATCCGGGGCCTCCCACCTATACATGGCGATGGAATCGGAAACCTTCCTTGGTGCCTTAACCCTGGTGATTTTTGATATTCCCACCGGCCGCAGGGCGCGCATCGAAGATGTGGTAGTGGATAGTCAAGCACGCGACCAAGGAATCGGTCAAAAACTAATCGCCCATGCGGTGCAGGCCGCGTCGGGCTTTGGCGCACGGAGTATCGATTTAACTTCCAATTCCGGCCGCACGGCCGCCAATGCGCTCTATTTGAAAATGGGCTTTGAACAGAAACAAACCAATGCCTACCGGATGTTTCTTTGAAAAAATTGAATGTGTTTTCGTTATCACTCGATGTTCAAGTTTTTAGGGAATTTGTTCAAATTAACAAAAACTTGAACATCGAGTATCATCTTATTCTTCTTCCGGCTTGAGGTGCTCAGGCACAATCACCATTTTCAGCAGCAATGGTTTGAGAAAAGACCAGCGGATGCCGATGTGGTAGATCTCTTCCAGGTCCCGGATGGCATCCCAGCAGTTGTGGCAGGGCGTCACGACCAGCTTGGCGCCGGTGGCCAGGATTTGATCGCGCTTGACTTGCAGGCCCACATTGCGCTCTTCGCGGTAGCGGCCGATGCCGTTCATGCCCCCGCCGCCGCCGCAGCAGAAGTTGTGTTCACCGCAGGGTTTCATCTCCCGGAAGTCTTCGGCGATGTAGCTCATGATTTCACGGGCGCAGGAGCGCAAGCCTGCGTTGCGGATATAATTGCAGGAATCCTGGTAAGTGACCGGCTCTTTGATCTTTTTGGACGGATCGATTTTAAGCTTGCCGGTGCGCAGGGCTTCGGCCACCCACTCCACGTAGTGAAGGGTTTCCACCGGGGTTTGACCGTTTTTACGGCCGGCCCAGTACGGTCCTTCGATGACCGTGGCCCGGTAGGCGTGACCGCACTCGGTGACCACCATGCGCTTGGGCTTTAGGCGCTCGATGGCGGCATAGACGCTCTCCACCTGCTGCTTGCAGCCGGCCCAGTCGCCGGCAAACATGGCCAGGCTGGTCTCTTCCCAGCCTTCGCTGGGCACGGTCCAGTTTTCGCCAGCCAAATGGAATAATACGGCGGCGTCGGCCAGATCTTCGGGGTAGTGTTTGACTTCCCGGGCATTGACCGTGTAGATGAGATCGGCATCGGGTTTATCAATGGGAAACTCCAAGCCCGGCCACTCTTCCTGGTACTCATCGCACATCCAGCCGCAGGTCTCCACCCAATCTTCGCTGGAGACATCCATTTGGGCACGGTAGATGCGATGCATGCCCGATCCGATTTTCAGCTCCCAGGGCACGAAGCCTTGGGAGAAAAGCAATCCGCGCAAATAACTGAACATCACACCCATGTCGATGCCGAATGGGCAGTACAACGCGCAGCGGTTGCAGCAGGTGCACTTGCCCCAGGCGGTGTCCATGCAGTAATGCATGAAGGCGTTGTCCACCCGGCCTTTGCGCTTGACGATCTGGCCTAAGGTGGATTGGATTTTATATGATGGCACTTGTTTGGGATCGCGGCCATTAGCCAGATAGAAAAAACAGCTATCCGCGCACATGCCGCAGTGGGCGCAGATTTCAAGCCAGGTGCGCAGCCTGGATTTGAGTGACTTTTGGATGGCGGCCCACAGCGCCGAACTATCGATGTCCAGCTGGCGCATCTCTTCGTAGTACTGCTTGCCGCTTTTATCAGAAAGCAGGGATTGGAGCTGTTCCACCGTGGTCACGGGGGTTTTATTGCAAAGGGTTCCTTCGGGCATGGGTTTTTCCTTATACTCTTTACTTTAAACTTCACACCGTTCTTCTACCACGGCATTCCCTTGCTTTTCATGCCCCCGCGCTTAATACCGAAATCCATTCCCAGTTGGGCCCGGGAGAGGAAGAAGAGCAAAAAGTGCGACAGTTTGGTCAGGGGGATGGCGATGAGCATGATTTCGCCACAAAGGATGTGGCAGATCAGCCAGAATTTGTACTCCCCCACTTGGTGGTAGGCCAAAAAGCCGGTCAGGAAGGGTGCCACGGCGATAAGGATCAATAGAAGATCGTAGCGACTGGTCAAAATTCGCACTTCGGGCAAAGTGATGCGCCGCAGTAAAATGAATAACGCGGCCACCATGACCGCCACCGTCATGGCATCGCTGAGAGCCTCGGGCAGGGACGGCAAATGCCAGCCCCAACGCTCCTGCAGCAGGACATTGTGCCCCAGTAGAAATATGGGCGTGAGCAACAGACCGAGATGGAACACGAACACCAGGGCGGTAAAGATGGAGTAAAAGCGCCAGCTATGGGTGCCGTAGGGAATCAGCCAGCGGACAATGGAGCGCAGGGCGCCGCGAATACCAAACCCCATGTGCGGCCGGTAGCTGACCCGGTCCAACTGCCAATCCAGGCCGCGGATATACCATATCAGGCGCAAGATCAATCCCACGAAGAAAATCGTGAAAGCACTCCAGGCCAGCGGGCCGGTGACTATTTTATACATACTTTTCTCCTTGGGCCTTTGGCTTGATTGAATCGCTGATTAATAAGTTAATCGGTCGAACCGAATTAACTATGCAACCTACCAACGATTCACCTACTCTTCATCCCGCCCGGTTAAAAAGCACCAAAAGGCCGGCATGGCAGCCAGCGCCAGCACGATTAGAATATAGATGATATTCTTCGTATGCAGCATAAACTGTTGCAGCGTATGAATCGTTTCCATTTAAAATACTCCCGTTAATGGGTTTCGTAATCGGGATGGGCATACAGGATGGGCATCCGGGTCACAATGAAACGAAACGCCAACAAGCCCAACGTGACAACGAACACGGAAATGGCAACCTCCATCCAATGCGGAAAGTAGCGCTCTTCCGCCGGCAGATACCAGTTAAAGGCCACCAGGCAGACATTGAAGCGATTGACCACAATCCCCAGTACTGCCCAAACCGCGCTCCAGCGAATGATGGTAGTATTTTTTTCGCGCACGCCGATGGCGTAGGTCATGGCCGGCAGAGCTACGAAACCGAGCAGCTCCACCAGATACCAGGCGCCATAGCCGGTGGCCAGATAGTGCCAGTTGTTGTCAGCGGCGATGCCAATCACCTTGATGACAAAGTAGCCGGCCAGCACCCAGGCGGCGGCTTTGCCGAAGCCCAGCATCAGATCGGTTTTGGCGGCCAGGTGCTCTGCATCCATTTTGTCTTTGAAATAATGGTGGGACAAGCTGCCTTCGAAGATCACCATGGACAGTCCAGCAATGGTGCTTGTGACAAAGAAGTAAACATGGATATACGGCGAATACCACAAGGGGTGAAGCTTGGAGGGCGCAATCAGAAAGAGGGCTCCCAGCGAGCTTTGATGTAGGGTGGAGAGAATTACTCCCAATATGGTCAGGGCCATGGTGAGTTTCACCACCAGATTGCGCGCTTTTTTTAGTCCCAGCCACTCCATGGCGGCCGGCGAAAATTCGACGAACAGCACGGTCAGGTAAAGCGCCACGCAGGCCGCCACTTCAAAGAGCAGAGAGGTAGTACCTCTTGAAATCACAAAGGGATAAGGCAGCCGCCAGGGCCGGCCCACATCGTAATTCAAGGCCAGCACCACCAAAGCATAGCCTAAAAACCCCGTCAGGATGGCCGGCCGTACCGCGGCGTGATATCGTTTCATTCCGAAAATGTAGACCGCCGCAGAGGTCACATAGCCACCGGCCGCCAAAGCGACCCCCACCAGCAAATCAAAGGCGATCCATAGGCCCCAGGGGTAGCTATTGGATAAATGGGTGACACTGGACAATCCGGACGTGAAGCGGCGGACCGTGACATACAAGCCGATGATGACGATGATGCCGGCGATCACATTGAAGGGGGTGAGGCGCCGGCGGGTGGAGGCGGATGATTCTTCGGCCATTGATTGCTCCTAAAATCCGGGCCGCCGGTCGGCGGTCCGAATAGAATAATTGCATTCAGCTAAATCGACTTGTCTTCTTTCTCCTTGGCCGCGTCGGCCAATGCCTTTTTAACTTCCCGATCAATGGCGGCGGCTTTCTCTTTTTCCGCTTTTTCCACGGCGGCTTTGAGTTTGACCGCGGCCTCGGCTTGGACTTTTTCTACCGCGGCTTGCACGGCTGCGGCCTGCTCCTGGGCGGCGATCTTCTCCTTGCGCTTGTTGATGGCGTAAATGCCGGTCAGCAGCACCGGCCATAGCCCAACCACCATGGGGACCGCGCTGAGGGCGCCCGAAGTCAATTGACCAGCGGCGGTGTTGCCCAGATCTTCACGCATGCCCACTTGAGCGTACGCGGTGCCGGTCACATACAGCCAACTGGTGCCGCCCATTTCGTGCTCGCCGTAGATGTGATCCAGATAGCGCTCGGGATAACTCTGAATGCGGTCGCGGGCCACCCGGATCAAATCATCACGCATCCCGAACACCAGAGCCTCGGTGGGGCAGGCTTCCACACAGCCGGGCAGCTTGCCTTCCAGCAGACGGGGATGGCACATGGTGCATTTCATCACTTTGGGGTCCAGGGCCTTGTGATACTCGTAGGCCGGGATATCAAAGGGACAGGCGATCATGCAGTATCGGCAGCCCACGCAGACATCGGGGTTATATACGACCGGGCCTTCAGGGGTTTTGGTGAAGGCTTTGACAAAACAGGCCGAGGCGCAGGCCGGCTCCAGACAGTGGTTGCACTGCTTCTTGACGTAAACCCGCTTTGCTTCAGCAGCTTGGGGCGTGAATTGATTGACCACCGTATAAGCCTCCGCGGTGGTGCGCCGTTTAGTTTCAAGCACGCTTAGATCGTCGAACGGTTTTTCGGGCTTGGGCAATGCGTTAACGCTGTTACAAGCCGCTTCGCATTTGCGGCAACCGATGCAGCGAGTGATGTCGTGCAGCACCGCTTTACTACCGGCATAACCTTCAAATACTTTATTGGACGCCGCCCGGGCCGCGCGCGGTAACGCTCCGGCCGCGCCCGCGGCGCCCATCCAGCCTAAAAATCTTCTGCGTGAAATCCTCATGCGTAGTTCCTTCACTTCAAACCTTGGGAGCCCCGCTTGGCATGACAAGCCGCGCAATCCCGGGGGGCCGGTTTTTCTATCCCCATCCGCTGGTGGCATTCCAGGCACTGCTGGTGAAAGGCCGCCATCAAGCCAGGGCGTGTCAGATTCAATGCGTCCGAGGTGCGACCGTGACAAGCACCGCACTGGGGTGGCTTGAGGCTGGACGGGCTATTGTGATGACACCCCTGGCACAGTGTGGTGGATTGGGAGTGGAACGCGGAGGCCAGACGGTCTTCCCGGGCATTCTCGGCCAGAGCCAATAAGATTTTGCGGTGTGGCATTTTCACTGCTTCGAATTGATTCATGAGATGGTTGATCGAAACCGTCTCCGGAATATCTTCCACGGCCACCGGCGCGGGCGATTGTCGGCGCGCCGCGATCATTTCGGCTGCCAGGGCCTTGGTTTGTTCTTCATCGGCGGCCGCGGCCAAGGGTTTGGCCAAGGAGACATGGCAAACTCGACAGGCCGCTTCCGTACTCCACACCCGCTGTGCGGGAATACTGCCGTGACAGCCATAACACTCCGGTTGTTCCTGCTTGCGCCGGTGGCAGCCCACGCAACTCATGATGGCATCCCGCTGGTGCATGGCCTGGGCCAGCTTGACCATCTGCCCGTCCTTGTGCCCCTGAATGGTGTGACAATGGGCACAGGAGCTTAAAGCCGCATGGTGGCAGGTGCGGCACTGGTTGGCATAGCCCTCGTGGGATTTGTGGTCAAAGGGGACGGCGGATAGCCGCTCTTGTGGCGCGGTCGTAATTTCATCAGCGCGAAACACTTTGACCAAAACCGCATCGGGCTGATTGCGCATCAGGCGTGGCGGATCTTCCACTTTGGCGATCAAGGCCTGTTGTCTGGGATCGTGGCAACCGCCGCACATAATGGGGCCGGCCTTCTTTTTTTGACTCAAAACAGTGCGATGGCACCCAATACAAGCCATGTGGGAGGCCAACCGGTTGGAGATACGATTTTCCTCCGTCTTTTCTTTATGGCAGTAAAGGCAGGCCCCTTCCCGCCCCTTGGCATAATAAAGGGTTTTGGTCTGGGCATTATATTCGTGATGGCAGCGCTCGCATTTATCTTCATTGGCCTTGGCGTGGCGATAGTGCAGCGAACGATCCAGGCCCAATGGTTGGCGAATGCTGGCAACCGTTTTCTTCTCCGCATGACATTCGCCGCAGGTGATGGGCCCCGTTTTCTCCGCTCGTTGACCATACTCCTTATGACAGGCCACACATTGGGTGTGGTAAAGGTCCATCACGCTCTGCTTGTTCAGCTCTTCCAGGCGCTGGAACTTCAGAGACAAGCGTTCCTTGTCCATCAAATGGCAGGCCAGACAATCTTTACCCTGCTTGGCCATGGCTTCGGTGTGTCGGTCGTGAAGAAATACTACCGGCGCTCTCTCCAGCGGGCCGAAGGATTTGAGGCCGTCAATGATAACGATATCCGCCCGACCGGGCGCCACGGCATCTGCCGGCTCAATTGCGGCAACAGCCGACCAAGGACCGACCACTGCCAGGATGCACAGTGCCCCCAAGGTAGCGCAGAGCGCGCGGTTTACTCCCCTGCTCCTGATCACAAAACGATGCATCTCTATTCCTGCTCCCCGGCGCCGGAAGTTTATTTAGCGCCCATTGCGGCCTTTTGTTGATCGATCAAATCCTGCAAAGTAGTATCATCATAAATTTGAAACGCAGCGGTCTTGACCTTGCGCCACAGGGTTGAAAAGGCGCAGTTACTGATAAATGGGCACTCTTCTTGGGAAACACAGGCCACGCACTGGGCGATGGCGAGCTCTTTTTGGACAAATTTGAGCACATCTCCGACGGAAATTTGTTGGGGGGGTTTGGCCAGCACATAGCCGCCGTAAAATCCCCGTTTGGAGACGACCAGGCCGCTGCCTTTGAGCTGGTGCAAAATTACTTCTAGAAATCGGTGGGGGATCGCCTGGGCATCTGCGATGGCCGAAATTTTAGTCGGCCCCTGACCATCACGTTTGGCCAGCTCGTAGACGGCCCGTAAGGCATATTGGCCTTTTTTGGTCGGTGTCAGCATGGCGTATCGACCCGGGTTCTTAGTCAACAATTTCTTGACTCTTATAGTCAAGATGACACCGGGGTCAAGCTTTTTTCCCGAAGCCTGCCGCCACGCGGGAAATCGCTTTTCCTAGTAAAACAATCGGATACAACCCAATCAATTTCCCCGTGGTCGATCCTAAAATTATACCAACAAGAACAATTCAGGTCTTTAAGCGCCGGCCCGCAAATCTTCAAAAGCAGTAGGAAATCTTAATGACACTATCCGAAGGGGTACTGGAAAATATGGCCTTCCCAATTGCGTATCAGCCAATGATTCTCTTCTTTTTTTAGGATGGCTTGAGGCGTCAAGGCCACCTTGCCACCGCCGCCAGGCAGATCGACCATAAAGTGCGGTATGGCCAGGCCCGAAAGTTGACCACGAAGCTTTGCCAGCAATGCCAGGGCATTGTCCAGCGCCACTCTGAAATGGGCCGTGCCAGGCACCCGGTCCAGTTGGTGCAAATAGTATGGCCGCACCCGCAATTCGAGCAGAGTTTCAAACAACTCTATTAGCGTACCTGGCTCATCGTTGATGCCTTTGAGCAATACGGTTTGACTGCCCAGAGGAATGCCCGCATCCGCCAATAGACCGCAGGCGTGCCGGGCTTGGGGCGTCAGCTCGGCCGGATGATTGAAATGGATGTTCACATAGATTGGGCGAAATGCCGCCAAACGTTGCGCCAAGGCTTGGGTCACCCGTTGGGGCAGCATGCTGGGGATACGGGTATGAATACGCAATAAGCGCACATGGGGTATGGATCGCAAGGCTTGCAGAACGCCCGTGAGGCGACCATCATCGAGCATCAATGGATCGCCGCCGGAAAGGACCACCTCGTTGATTTGGCTTTGGGAGCGGATATAGTGCAACCCTTGCTCAATCAGATGAGCGCCGACTTCTCCGCCGACGGTCACTCGCCGCTTTCGCATACAAAAGCGGCAATGGACCGCGCATTGATCCGAAACCAGGAACACCACGCGGTTGGGATAGCGATGAATGATCTGGGGTGCGGGGGACTGGGATTCTTCCGCCAACGGATCATTGCCGGCGGTTTGATCGTCGAGCTCGCGGGGATCGGGGAGCACTTGGCGGCCGATGGGATCGTGCGCCGATTGGATTAAGGAGAGCACATAGGCGTTGGCCTTCTGAGGGAAGGTCGCGACGGCCGACGCTGGCGACGAACAATTCAGCTTCAATTCCAGTTCTGACCGGCTTTTCAGCGGCAGCCGATTATCCCCGAAAGCCATGGCGGCGCTTTCCTTCAATTGGAATTTACTATTTCCCAATTCTTACACATTGAACCGGAAATTGATGATATCGCCATCCTGGACCTCATAAGTTTTGCCTTCCAGCCGCACCTTGCCCAGCTTGCGGGCTTCGGCGTAGCTGCCGGCGGCCATGAGATCGTCATAGGCTAACACTTCGGCCCGGATGAAGCCTTTTTTAATATCGGAATGAATTACCTCAGCTGCATCCACGGCGGCAGTGTTTTTCTGAATGGTCCAGGCTCGCACCTCATCCTCGCCCACGGTAAAAAAGGAGATCAGTCCCAGCAAGGCATACGAGGCGTGGATCACCCGGTCCATGGCCAAATCTTGGATATCGAATTCAGCCATGAAGTCCCGGGCCTCCTCGGGACTCATCTGGCCCAATTCCTGCTCCAGTTTGCCCCGGATGGCCATGCAGGTTTCGCTACTGGCCCAAGCCATATCGGCCGGCAGGACGGCATCGTCGTCGGCATTGTTAAACAGCAACAGGCTGGGTTTGGCGGATAAAAAAGCGTAGCCGCGCAACAGCTTGGCGCGGGACAGCTCCGGGAAGCGCCTTAAGGGGACCTCCTGATTCAAATGTTCGGCGCATTGCTTGACCAACGCCAGCTCTTCGGGATTGGGTTTTTTGCCCCGCTTTTGATCCAGCTCAAAGCGTTCCAAGCGTTTTTCCACCACTACCAGATCGGAAAAAGTGAGTTCCTGGTCCACACCTTGAAAGTCGGTCTGGGGCGTGGGGGACTTACCTCCCATATCCTGGAAATTACGCACGACATGCAGGGTGGCGTCGCAATCCCGCACCTGGGTCCAAATGCTTTGCTCTCTGGCTTTTTCTTTTACGTGCTCGGCCGGTGCGGGTAACAGATACTCCACCTGGGCAAAGATGGTTTTGCGGGGATTGTACATGGCCGAGAGCCGATCCACGCGCCCATCGGGTACGCGCACCGTCCCGATGCGGCTCTCTTTGCGAAGGGCCGGGTCCACCGTAGTTTTGGTCAATGCTTCGAACAGGGTAGTCTTGCCTGCTCCGGCCAACCCAATCAAACCAAGTTTCATTGCCGCTCTCCAATCACTGCATGGAATGTTTTATAAAAGGTGGTCTAGTACCCCCGATCATCACTTTAGGCAAGCCCTAAGCCGTTAAGCTTGACTCAGCGATGGGTTCACCGATATATAATGGATAACCTTTTTGAATCAGCACGATGGAACTGGAGCCATTGCAATGGAACGGGCTGTAACCATACCAATAAAAATTGCCGAAGACGATCACTCCGACCCGCTGTTCAATCACCGCCCCAATTTTTCCAACCTGGGTGAAATCTTTTCCGCACCGATGATCCAAACTCTGTATGATCGGATCACAGAACTCGAAGGCGAGAAGAAAAAGAATAACCAGGTTTATCAAGAGCTACGCGATCTGCAGCAGCGGTACCACACCCTCATCGAAAACATTCCTGATATGGTTTTTGCCCTCGATGAAATGGGCACGTTTCTAACAGTAAACAAAGCCAGTGCTTTTAACGGATATACACCCGAAGAGCTGGTCGGCCGACCGTTTCTCGAATTTGTCCATCCTGAAGACCGTGATTACGCCGTAGGGACCTACTTGGAAGCAGTGGCTGCGCGTCAAAATCGCTCTCAAACCATCCAATTCAGAATCATCACCAAATTGGGAGAGGTCCGCTGGCTGGAGGTCAATTGCAGCATGCAGTTCAGCACTGATGGGCGCTTTATCGTGCATGAAGGCGTTAGTCGGGACGTCACCGAAATTGTCCAGAGGCAACAAGAGCTTATTAAAGAACAGGCAATCCTTGAAGAAAGAGTTCGCATCCGGACCCAAGAACTGACCAAGACCAATACCCAATTGCAGCAGCAAATTGATGAACGGCTGGCGGTGGAAAAAGAGTTGCGACAGCGTGAAACGGCCCTGGAGTTGGAGAAAGCCAATTTGAAGGAGGCCAACACGGCCCTGAAGGTGTTGCTCAAACGCCGTGAAATGGACAAACACGCCCTGGAAGAACAGGTCTTGTATAACGTCAAAAAGCTGGTTTTGCCTTACCTATCCAAAATGAAAAAAGAGATTTCGGACGAGAAACAAAAAGTCTACCTGGGTATTCTGGAATCCAACCTGGTGGATATCACCTGTGGTTTTTCAAGGCGCCTCTCATTTGAGTTTTATGGACTCTCAACGTCTGAGATCAAGGTAGCCAATTTTATCCGCCAAGGCAAAAAAACAAAAGAAATCGCCGAAGTTTTGGGGCTCTCGTCGCGCACGGTGGAAGCGTTTCGCCAAAGCATTCGTCAAAAACTGCGTCTGCAAAATAAAAAAGTAAACCTGCGGACATTCCTCATGTCCATCCAGTAACAGCCGCACATCCAAAGCAATGGGAGCGGAGTTCAGTCCGGGTCATCCCAGACCCTTTTTGCTCCCGCCATGAAACTGTCCGCAGCCTTCGCGGCTAAGAATCCGTTAGCCTTTGACTCTCAGTAGGATATGGTTGAGCTGCCGGAACTGATCGTGCATTTCAATCAGCTTGGCCTCCATGAGCAAGGCCAGGACCGCCATACGATTTTCGGCTGTACCGGCTTTATCCAGCAGCTCATCGATTTCATTCTGAAACGATTGATATTGAGGGTATTTTTCAAGAAACCGGGCCCTTTCGGCCAGGGCTTCTATTAATTGCTGATCCGGGTTCCAGGGATCGCTATAATCGCGCGGAGTTATTTGGTTGATATGTAGTTGATGTGCCACAAGCCTCTCCTTTCCAATCGAACTTCCATCTCTTGATTGGCACCATATCAGAAAGCGGAATCAGGATCAAACAGCTATGGCAACGGATCGAGTCGTAGGAGCGGTGGTTCGGCAATATCGTACAGGTGGACCATTTTGCAGTTTTGTCCGTTTGCACTTGAACCCAACCGGCATCGGATGTAAATGGGGTCAGTTCCATCTACGGACATTTGCCTGCTGCCCAAACCATGAAAAATACATACACAACCGACCGGAGGGCAAGAAAAGCCCAAAACCACGAACATCAAAAAGAGGGGAGGTTCAATGATCACCTTCGAACTAACCAAGGAGCAAAGCCTGATTCAAAAAACAGCCAAGGAGTTTGCGGCTGGAGAAATGCGGCAGATCGCCCGGGATTGCGATGAAAACGATGACATCCCCCCCAAGGTGCTGAATAAAGCCTGGGAAATGGGCTTGGCCAACGCGGCCGTGCCCGAGGCTTTTGGCGGCATCGGTATGGCGCGCTCGGCCATGGCTTCAGCGTTGATCTGCGAGGAGCTGGGCTATGGCTGCGCCTCCCTGGCGACAGCCATCATGGCGCCGTCCACCTTTATCCATCCCCTGATTGACTTTGGCACCGAAGATCAGAAGCAACGCTACCTGCCCGCATACAGTGGTGAAAAATTTGCCGCCGCCGCCGCGGCGCTGCACGAGCCCCATTTCACCTTCGATGTCACTGACATGCGCACCGTGGCCCAAAAAAGCGGCGATCACTGGGTTCTCAACGGCGTCAAACGGTTGGTGCCTTTTGCCCAAAAAGCCAACCACTTCCTGGTGCTGGCCAAAATGGGCGATCAAACCGGATTGGCCCACGTCGGAGCCTTTATCATTTCCAAGGATGCTAAAGGGCTGACCGTGGATCAGGAATTTGAAAAAACCATGGGACTCAAGCCGCTACCTAAATCTAAGCTGACCCTCACTAATGTGAATGTGCCCGATAAAGACCGGCTGGGCGAAAGCAACAGCATCGACGGACGCCGTCTGATCAACACCCTGCGCGTGGCCAACAGCGCCATTTGCGTGGGCTTGGCCAAGGCGGTGCTGGACACCTCGGTGCCTTATTCAAAGCAGCGTGTGGCTTTTGACGCGCCCATTGCCACGCGCCAGGCCATTGCCTTCATGCTGTCGGAGATGCACTCTGAAACCGAAGCCATGCGCTGGCTGGTGTGGAAAGCGGCCAGTCAGCTGGATCAAAACAGCGACGCCACCAAGGCCGCGGCCCTGGCCCAACACTATGCCAATAAAAATACGGTCATCATCGCGGACCGCGGCGTGCAGATTTTCGGCGGCCACGGCTATATCCGCGATCTGCCTTTGGAGATGTGGCTACGCAACGCCCGCACCCTAACCGTGATGGAAGGCGTGGTGGCGGCGTAGGAAGGAAGAGAAGTAAAAAGTTTAAAGTAGGAAAGTTTAAAGTTAAGGAAAAGAGGCATTAGGAAAGAATCTTATGGCAGAATTCCTCAACTTTACTACTTTAAACTTTACCCTTAAAACTTCTTCTGCCTTAAACCTTCAACCTTACTCCTTCTACCTTAAACCTTATACCTTACAAAGGAGCAACATATGGTCGATTTCACCTTGAACGCCAAAGAGCAGGAAGTCATCCGTGAGATCCGGCGCGAAGGCATGGTGCTGCGCGAAAAATATGCCCGTTATTATGATGAGCACGAAAAAGAGCTGCCGCCCGACGAGTTCCCGGAGGCCAAAGAGTTCGCGCATATTGACAAGATGGCGGCGGATCGCGGCCCGGACGCCACCACGCCCACCGTTTTTTACCTGCTGATGTTGATGCACCGCACCTGGGGCGACATGATGCGCCTGAAGGTGCCCGTGACCGCCTTGGGCAATGCTTCCGTTGTCGCCGCCGGCACCGATGAGCAGAAGAAGCGCTGGGCCAAAACCCGCCTATCCATGGCCAATACCGAGCCGGGGTGCGGCTCGGACTCCAAGGCCATCCAAACCACGGCCGAACTGGATGGCAACGAATGGGTGCTCAACGGCGAGAAGATCTTCGTCACCACCGGCATCCGGGCCGAAGGCTGCGTGGTGTGGGCCACCATCGACAAATCGGCCGGCCGGGGCGGCATCAAAGCCTTCGTGGTGATGAAAGGCACGCCCGGATTTGAACTGGTGAAAAAAGAGGAGAAGATGGGCATCCGTTCCAGTGATACCGCCGCCTTCGTCCTCAAAAACTGCCGCGTGCCCAGGGAGAATCTGCTGGGCATGGATGATATCGTAAAAAAGGGCGGCGGCGGGTTCAAGGGATTGATGAAGACCTTCAACTTGACGCGGCCCGGTGTGGCCGCCATGGGCATCGGCAACATCATGGCCTGCCAGGACTTCGTGGCCGAAGCCATGGCCAAAGAAGGCATTACGGTGGATTACGAAGCCGGTCAACACAAACGCAGCGCCATCCAGCAGAAAATGATCGACCTGGAAGCCGAGATGGAAGCCGCCACCTTGTGCACTCTGCGCGCCGCCTGGCTGGCCGACCAAGGCAAGCCCAACAACCTGGAAGCTTCGGTCTCCAAGCAAAAGGGCGGCGATGTCAGCCGCCGCTGCGCCCAACTGGCCCTGGAAATACTAGGCGCAATGGGCATCACCCACGACCAACTGGTGGAAAAGTGGTTCCGGGATGCCCGCATCACTGATATTTATGAAGGCACCGGCGAAATTCAGCGCTTGGTCATTGCCCGGGAGTTGCTCAACTATACTGCCAAGGAGCTCACCTGATCTTCTTAGGTAGGGTGCCTGCCGCGCGCCAGTGCGTGGTGCGCAAAGCGCACCCTACCGTTATCGTTTCAACCGGAATAACAGGTGGCTCGGGCCCCCATGACAATGCGGAACTTTCATTGTAGAGATGGAGATCTGCTCGAACTCCCGGCATCGCCAGAACAATGCCAGGACCGAGTAACCGCAAACGGACAGAAACTGCCCACGAAAGGATCAAGCCATGACGGCGTTTATTCAGGGCCTTCGTTACAATCTCAAGGGGTTACGTATGGGATTGCGAACCGGCAAGCTACTGCTGCTGGGCCTGGTGCGCCTGGTCGTGATGATCATTATCACCATCACGGCCGCGACCATCATTCTGGAGAATTACCTGGAAATCCTTAACCTGATGTGGAACAAACCCCAAAGCATGTGGATTGTATGGCTCTGGCATCTGGTTTCCTGGTTGATGGCCCTGCTTTTGATAGGAATATCGGCGGTGGTGGGTTTTCTGGCGGCCCAGCTTCTCTTCAGCGTGGTGGTGATGGACTTGATGTCCCAGCTTACCGAACGCGCCCTGAGCGGCCAGATCAAACAGGGCGGCCCCATCCCGTGGTACTCCTACTTCTTTTATTTGCTGCGACAGGAGATTCCACGCGTCTTTGTTCCAGTGCTGATCTCGCTTTTGTTGCTGGTCTTGAGCTGGTTTACGCCCCTGGGGCCGGTGCTCACCATTGTTTCACCGCTGGCGGCGAGCATTTTCCTGGCTTGGGACAATACTGATCTGGTGCCGGCCCGGCGCATGGCTCCTTTCAGAGAGCGCCTGACTTTTCTGCGGCGCCATTTTGCTTTTCATCTGGGCTTTGGAATTCTTTTTCTGATTCCGGTGCTCAATCTGCTGCTGCTCTCCTTTGCACCAGTGGGTGCCACTCTTTTCTACGTGGAGCAAATCGACGCCGGGAATGCGAATCCGACTGGACCGGGCGTAGCGCCGTAACAGGAATGGATTTCCGCTTCCTAAATGTGGAAGAATTTATCTTTGCCGCCGCTGCGAGACGATGCATTCCTGAACAGCCCGGATCAACGGTTGCAAGCGGGCTCTATGTTCCGGCGGCACCATCAGTACGGGGATTGGTTGATTGGCGGCCATGCCCTGGGGTGGGGCGATGCCAGTACCGGATTCCGCCTGCCCGCGTAACTGCGCGTCGCAAAGCAAAAGCAACATATCGGTCAGGTTGCCGCTGAGGCCCGGTACATCAATGGCTTCGATGAATTGCATCAAAAGATGATTGGCGCTGAGCACTTCGTCGGGTATCTCAGCCGCGCCGCCCCGCACACATTGGCTGCGCGATACCATGGCCCGGCAGCCGAAAGGTCGCACCGCATAGATAGTGCAGCAGCCATTATGAAGCAGAGGGCATGGCCCGGCTGCGGGGTCGGCCGCTTCTTCGGGAATATCTTTGTTTTGGAGACATAGGAACGCGATCACGTTAATGGTCAATGAGGGCTGAAAACGTTTGCTTTGGACTGCCGCCTGCAGCGCCGTTTGGGGTGGCGTCAATCCCTGGCCCTCCCAATGGTTCAGGATCAGCAAACCCTCCAGGCTGGTCATGGTCACATTGGCGGTACAACAAAGATCACATCCTTTGCGGCAGACTAATGGATACCGGGAGCTAAAATCCTCGTACAATGTATACATCTGCTTTAACAGATTGGTGCGTGCATTGACGGATGGAGACATATATGATTTCTCTTTTAAATCGTTAACTCAGGATATCCACGTCTTCTTCTGAAAATGGGCCGAAAGAAATTCGCTTGCCGCTGTTTAACATACCATTTGCCTTCATTTGGCGGCTACCATTTTCTAAGCCCCATTAACCCGAATCAGTGAAGGGGGGACTCCATGTCGAGCAATGTCTTCTTTATCGATTTTCGCGCCGATGTGCAAAACAACATGATGGCCAAGCTGGAACAGGTAATGGCGCGCACCGGCCTGGCCAATGTCATTCATCCCAGGGATCTGGTGGCGGTCAAATTGCACTTCGGTGAGATGGGCAATGCCGCTTTTATCCGGCCGATTTACCTGCGCACCATCGTAGCGGCCATCAAAAAAGCCGGTGGCGTGCCATTCCTGACCGATGCCAACACCCTCTATGCTGGCACCCGCAGCGACGCCCCCCATCATCTGACTACGGCCATCCAGAACGGCTTTGCCTATGCTGTGGTGGAGGCGCCGCTGGTGATTGCCGACGGTTTACGGGGCAAAAGTGAAACCGCCATTGCAGTGCGCGGCAAGCATTTTGAAAACGCCTACATCGGCCAGGAAATCGTCGAGGCCAATGCCCTGATTTCAGTGGCCCACTTCAAAGGTCACGAACTGTCCGGTTTTGGCGGCACCTTGAAAAATGTGGGCATGGGCAGCGCGTCGCGCAAAGGCAAACTGGCCATGCACTCCACGGTATCGCCCCAAGTCAATGCCGAAAACTGCATCGGCTGCGGGGAATGCGTGGAGCATTGCTCCCAGCAGGCGCTGGCCCTGATGGATGAGAAGGCCGCCATCGACACGGAAAAGTGCATCGGCTGTGGCGAGTGCATCCTGATCTGCGGCAATAAAGCCATCGAAATCGCCTGGGACCAGGAGATCCCCAGGTTTTTGGAAGGCATGGTGGAATATGCCGCCGCTTTAATTCGCCAAAAGACTGGCAAGGCTCTGTATGTCAACTTCATCACCGATGTGTCGCCGGCCTGCGACTGCTATGCGGCCAACGACGCACCCATTGTCAAAAATATCGGGGTATTGGCCTCTTTGGACCCCGTGGCCATTGATCAGGCGGCCGTGGACCTGATCAATGCCGAGCCTGCTTTGAGCCACACCGCATTGACAGTCAATACAGCGCCCGGCGGCGACAAATTCAAGGGCCTCTATCCGGCGGTGGATTGGGCGATCCAATTGGACTATGCGGTCCAACTGGGCCTGGGATCGCGGGAGTATACGCTGATCCGGGTTTGAAATCAGCTCTCTATTTTCCCGGCACCCCGGCCTGTTCAAAGGTCATGACCTCATTGAAGACCCGCACCGCACCCTGCAGGATGGTCATGGCCAGGCAGCCGCCCGTGCCTTCTCCCAGACGCATGCCCAGATCCAGAATCGGACTCAGCCCCAAATGGCGCAGCATCAATTTATGGCCCGGCTCCTCAGACTGGTGGCCGGCAAATAAATAACCGGTCACGGCTGGACACAGGGCTTGGGCAATTAAAGCTCCGGCGGTGGAAATAAAACCATCTACCACCACCGGTTTGCGGAAATAGGCCCCTGCCAGCGCCAGGCCGGCAATGCCGCCAATCTCAAATCCGCCCACCTTAGCCAGAACATCCAGGCCGTCCTTGGCATTGGGATGATTCAGGGCAAGGCCTCCGGCAATTACTTCCTTCTTGCGTCGCAAGCCGGCATCATCCACCCCAGTACCGCGCCCGACCATGTCCTCCAGGCCGGCTCCGGTGATAACCGCGCCAATGGCGGCCGAAGGTGTGGTGTTGGCGATGCCCATATCCCCTGTACCCAAAATCTCCACCCCAGACTCGAAAAGATCGGCGGCATGGGAAATGCCGGTCATTACGGCCTGTTCAGCCTGGGATCGGCTCATGGCCGGTCCCCTGAGAAACGAGGCGGTGCCGGCGGCGACCTTGCTGACTTTCAAATAATGGCCGCCGCGTACCTCCTGGGGATCGATGGATGGAATGATGCCCATGTCCACTACCCAAACCTGGGCGCCGGCATGGCGGGCAATGGCGTTGATGCCCGCGCCACCGGCTAAAAAGGTTTGCACCATGGCGCCGGTCACGGCCTGGGGAAAGGCGCTGACCCCTTCGGCCGCTACCCCGTGATCGCCGGCCATCACCGCCACGGCCTTGATGTCCAGGCGCGGAGATAGTGTCCGCTGAATGGCGCAGCAGCGCTCAGCCATCTCGTGCAGCCGTCCCAGGGCTCTGGGCGGCATGACCAATTGAGCCGTGCGGCCGCGGGCTTTTTCAATCCATTCCGGCTCTATGGGCTGTATGCCGTCAATGATTTCGCCAATTGATTTGGGTGGCTTCATTTTCTTCCTCCGTTCAATTCATTTATGGTTATAATAAAAGCTCTTGGAACTTCAAAAAAACAAAAAGCCCCACGCTGATTAAAATCAGCCTGGGGCTTTGCCATCACCTCAAGTCCAACGCGTTTTGGCAGGTCTTCTGGCTGGCCCGCCGCCACGGCGGCCTTCCCATCGCAGTTGACTGCAACAGTGGCGCGCTGGGCCGTGGCGGTTCCCCTGCCCAGCAAGGCAGGAGCGGGTTTACAGCGGCGGGTCCGCACCGGATTCACACCGGCTTCCCTTTTCGCCCATGATGGGACCAAAACACGGATAATCTACAATCGGCCCTCTGCTTAAGGAAAAAGCGTTGCGGTGTCAAGCGTGTTTTCGGCACCGGTATCGGAATCGAAATTTTGCGATATCGATACCGATGCCGGTTGAAGTAATGCTCTCGACGTATACCCATGTTCACTTCATGGCGGCATCAATAATTTTGCGCTTGAGAAATATAAAGTGCCACTTTATAATTCTCAATCATGAACTTCATTCGACGAGAGATAGAAAAGCAATTGTCTCAGGCGGTCCGCAACTTCCCCGCCGTAGTATTGACCGGGCCGCGGCGGGCAGGCAAGACCATGCTGCTACGCCGGCTCTTCCCCAAGGCGCATTACTTCCTGCTCGAAGATCCAGACGTGGTGGGGCGGCTCCGGGCCGATCCCCAGGGCTTTCTCGACGCGCTGAAGACGCCCGTGATTCTTGACGAAGTACAACACGTGCCCGAGCTGTTCGCTTTTGTCCGCGCGCGCATTGACCGCCAGCCGCGTCTCACCGGCCAGTGGCTGCTCACCGGTTCACAGGAAGCGCCGTTGATGCAGGGCGTCACCGAATCCATGGCTGGCCGCGCCGCCGTTTTAGAACTCCTGCCGCTTTCCTGGCGCGAAACGCCGAAGGTTACGCTGCTGCGGGGCGGCTATCCCGAAGCCCTGGCCCGTCCAAGCACGGCGCGACTCTGGTTCAGCTCTTATCTGCAAACATATTTGGAGCGGGATGTGCGCGCCGTGACCGCGGTAAAAGATCTTGCCACTTTCCGACGCTTCCTGGCGCTGCTGGCCAGCCGGCACGGGCAGGTGCTCAACAAAACCGACCTGGCCGCCCCGATGGGAGTGAGTGTGCCCACCATCACCCAGTGGCTTGGCGTATTGGAGACCACCGCGCAGGTCTTGATCATCCCGCCGTTTTTCGAGAATCTCGGCAAGCGCCTAATCAAGTCACCGAAGCTTTATCTCGCGGACTCCGGCCTTGCTTGTCACCTGCTGGGCGTGGATTCGCCGTCGGAGCTGGCCAAATCGCCTTTTTACGGCGCGCTGTTCGAGGGGTTCGTGGCCGCGGAAATCGTCAAGGCGCAGTTGAACGCCGGGCGGCGGCGCGAGCTTTTCTATTTTCGTGACCAGCAGGGGCTGGAGGTGGACTTCGTCATGCCCGGCCGCGGCGGCAGCATATCGCTGGTCGAGTGCAAGGCTACGCACACCGTCACTCCCGCCATGGCCTTACCGTTGCAACGACTGGCCGAGGCGCTGCGCAAGAAACGCCCCACGGGCACGGTGATCGAGATGTATCTCGTGCATCAATCGCCCAAAAGACCAGCCGCAACCCGCGCCGTTGCTCCGGGAGTGCGGGCCTGGACGTGGCAGGACTTCGTAAGCCGGGATTGAGATGAAATTATTCGAATCACATCCACGCGCAAAGCCACAAAGCTGAAAAGCAAACTCCATAATGTCTTTTTCCCTTGTTCCCATTGGCCGCGCGGGGACGGGGAAAAAGCAAAAAGGCTTGACATCGACACTCTCCCTTGTTAGGTATGCTGCATATTGTTGGTGGCTGAATTAACCTAACATTCGCCGATCAAACATGGTTTGGCCCAATATCCAACTGAAAAGAACAGTGCAATCTTTGATATGCCGCGTCTCGAAAGGAGGTGAGTTGGGAGTACTTTAGTTTGCCGGCGCTGTTGGTGCAATTCAGCCTTTTTGTTTTATTGGTTTGGTTTTATTTTAACCCCGTCCAAAGGAGGACAACAGATGAAGAAATTATTGGTAGTATTATTGGTGCTGGGACTGGCAGCCCCGGCCATGGCCGCTCCGCAGTGGTTCTGGTATGGATCGGGCCGGCTCAACGTTGGCTATATCAGCAACAGCCAGGAACTCAGAGCACAGACTGGCGGACAGGCCATCAATAGCATTCCCGGCAATGACCCATCAATCCAGCCCACCGGCACGCAATCTGGCGGCCACGATGACGCCGGTTGGGTGGATATGCCCACACAGGCTCAGCGAGTCGGCGCCAAGGTCGTGACTTCCGATGCGATCTCTGGCCAGGTCGAAATTCGTTATATTGATGCCGACACGAACTGGCGGTTGGGCAGCGATGTCTACCCTTATCGAGGTCTCTATTTCCGCCAAATCTACGGCAACTGGAAGTTCGGAGAGGGCAGCCTGCGAGTAGGCCAAGATTATACACCGGCCACTTTTCTGCTTTACTCCAACAGTATCGGCGACAGCGCTTTTGACGGCGATGAAGTCGGCGTGACCGGCGGCATTCCCTACATCAGCTCCCAACCCCAGGTGAAATTGACCATGTATGGTTTCCAGTTCGCGATTATGGAAGCGAATAAATCCAACAGCATGGGTACAGTAAAATACCTAACCGGAATTCAAGCTTTGCCTACTACGACTGGAGCGAACGCAGGTGACATCGATTATAATCTGCCGCGCATCGAGTTAGCCTATCAGTGGAACAGTCCCATGATCAGCCTGCGGCCGATTCTTGGCTACCAGGCCTATGACGCCGTGACTCGTACTGGAACGAACGGCGCTACCGAAACCTCCAAAACCATCACCAGCTATCTGTATGGCTTGGGCGCCAATATCCGCCTGGGCGCCGGTTACATCAATATCACCGCCGCCGGCAACCAGAACGGTGCCAACTACGGATTGTGGCAGACTAACACCTATCAAACCAACCGTGGTTGCATCATTAACGGCGAAGCCAAGGATTCCACCGGCATCCAGGGCATGCTGGTGGCTGGATTCAAGATCAATCCCATGCTGACGGCGGAAGCAGGCTACGCCATTAACAAGACCGAGGGTTATAGCATAGCCACCACCGGCAAGACGGAGAACACCTGGCAGCAATATTATGCCCAACTGCCCATCACCGCTGCTCCGGGCGTGATTTTCACGCCGGAATTTGGCGTGTTCGACTTCGGCGAAAACAAGTATGCGGACGGCAGCAAAACCAAGCTGGGCACCTCGACCTACTTCTTGGTCCAGGCCCGTATCGATTTCTAAGCAATATTTCTGCGCTTAGACCCATCTAAAATAAAAGCCGGGGCGTTTGCCCCGGCTTTTATATTTTCAACATCAGTAAAGACCGCCTTTGGCAGCTTTTTAGGCGACGTCATACATCAGCTTGTTTTAGGTCTTGCAATACACATAATTCATGATATTATGTGTATGAATAAATTTTAGGAGATACTATCATGAAACGGACTAATGTCATGCTTGACGAAAAATTGATCGACGATTGCATAAATGCCACTGGCATTAAAACCCAAAAAGCCTTGATTGATCATGCTTTGCGTGAATTGCTCAGGCATGAACAACAGGCAAAAATACTTGAATTAAAAGGTAAAATTAATTGGAATGGCAACTTGGATGAGTGGCGTCAGGGGCGAAGCGTATGATGGTTTTGGTTGATACAACGGTTTGGATTGATTTTTTTTCAGCCAAACTGAAACCACATGTAAAAACCCTTGAAAAACTCATCGCTGACAGGGAAGACATTTGTCTTTGCGGCGTTATTCTGACCGAAATTCTTCAGGGAATCAGGGATGATTCTGAATTTCAACATACCAAAGAGCTACTTGCCAATTTAATTTTTCTTCCCATGCGTTATTCCGTTTATTTAAGGTCAGCAGAGATATATCGGAATCTTCGTCGAAAAGGCGTCACGATAAGAAAGTCCGTGGATTGTATGATTGCTGCTGTAGCTATTGAGCATGATATATTCCTTCTTCACAACGATAAGGATTTTCATCCGATCGAAATACATTTTGGCCTAAAAAAATTTGGTGGCAGTTTCCATTAAACCATTCAAGCAGCGCAACGAGGGACAACATGGTCATATGTTAGTCACGCTGCAAGCCGCTGCTCAACCATACCATCCATTTATGCCTTGTTGTTCTGCGCCTGGGCCACGGTGATGGCCATGACGTTGACCACGTTTTCCATGTCGGTGTCGCGTTGCAGGACGTTGAAGGGTTTGGAAAGCCCCATGAGCAGGGGCCCCACGGCTTTGGCGTTGCCCAGGCGCTCCACCAGCTTGTAGCCGATGTTGCCGGAGGAGAGGTTGGGGAAGATCAGCACATTGGGCATGCGGCCATGGTACTGGTTGAAGGGATAGCCCTCCATGAGCCGGTCTCGCACCAGGGCGGTGTCGGCGTGCATTTCACCATCGATGATCAGGCCCGGCCGCTGGGCGCGGGCGATTTGAACCGCATCGGCTACTCGTTGGGCATCGGGATGACGCACGCTGCCAAAATTGGAAAAGGAGAGCATGGCCACCCGGGGCGTCATGCCGAAGAAGAGGGCCATTTCACTGCTCATGATAGCGATTTCAGCCAAATCTTCGGCGCTGGGATGGATGTTGACGGTAGTGTCGGCAAACAACAGGGTATGATTTTTTGAGATCATCAGATAAAGGCCGGCCACCTTGGTGCAGCTCGGCATCCTGGGAATGACCTGCAATACCGGCCGGATGGCATTGGGGTAGGATTGGGCAATGCCGTGCACTTGACCATCCACCAAGCCTTCCCGCACCAGCATGGCCCCGAAAATATACGGTTTTTGCAATTGACGCTGGGTTTCAGTTAATGACCACCCCTTGCGCTGACGCATGGCGAAGAGCTTGGCCTCAAACCCTTCGAGGTGGGGGTTGCAACGCGGGTCAAGAATGTCGATGCCTTCAATGGAAATGCCGATTTTCTTGGCGACCGCATGGATCTCACTGGGATCGCCCAGCAGCAGCGGCCGGGCGATGCCTTCCGCCAGGGCTTGATAGGCGGCCCGGATAATCACAGGATGGTTTCCTTCGGGCAGGACGATCGGCAAGGGGTTTTGCTGGGCGCGGATGATAATTTTGCGCATCAGCCCCCGCTCCGGTCCCAAAATGGCTTCCAGGCGCTGGGCATAGACTTTCATCTCAGGCGGTTGCAGGCGGGCCACCCCGCTTTGAATCGCGGCCGCTGCAACGGCCGGCACGACTTTAAGCAACACGCGGTCATCCAGCGGTTTGGGAATAATGTAATCCGGCCCGAAGCGGATGGGCTGACCGCCGTAAGCCCGGATCACGGCATCGGGCACATCTTCCCTGGCCAGTTCCGCCAGCGCGTGTACGGCAGCGATCTTCATTTCATCGGTGATGCGGGTGGCGCGCACATCCAGGGCCGCCCGAAAGATGAAAGGAAATCCCAGCACGTTGTTCACCTGGTTGGGGAAATCCGAACGGCCGGTGGCCACAATAGCGTCCGGGCGGGCCTTTTTAGCGTCATGGTAATCGATCTCCGGATCAGGGTTGGCCAGGGCAAAAATGATGGGCCGCTCGGCCATACGCTGCAACAGCTCCGGTGTGAAGGCCCCCTTGACCGACATGCCCACCAGCAGACCCGCGCCTTGGACCGCATCAGCCAAGGTGCGGTCCAAGGTTTCCAAGGCAAATTCGGTTTTATACGGGTTCATGCCTTTGGTCCGGCCCTGATGGATGACTCCATTGGTATCCACAAGAATGAGATTTTTCTTTTGGACCCCTAATTGTACATATAGCTTGGCGCAGGCAATGCCGGCCGCGCCGGCGCCATTGATCACCACCTTGAGATCGCTCAATCGCCGGCCCGTGATGGCCACCGCATTGAGCATGGCGGCCGCGGAGATGATGGCTGTGCCGTGCTGGTCATCATGGAATACCGGAATGGCCATCTGCTTTTGAAGCTGCTCCTCAATGTAAAAGCAGTCGGGTGCCTTGATATCCTCCAGGTTGATGCCACCGAAGGTCGGCTCCAGGGCCTTGACCGTGCGAATGAATTCATCGGGATCGGTGGTGTTGACCTCCAGATCAAAGACATCGATGTTGGCAAAACGTTTGAACAGCACGGCCTTGCCTTCCATGACCGGTTTGCTGGCCAGAGCGCCGATGCGACCCAGCCCCAACACGGCCGTGCCGTTGGTGATCACGGCGATCAGGTTGGCGCGGTTGGTGTAGTCATAGGATTTTTCAGGATCCGCGTGGATCTCCAGGCAAGGCACGGCCACGCCGGGCGTGTAGGCCAGACTGAGATCGGTCTGGCTGAGAAACGGCTTGGTGGGCACCACTTCGGTTTTGCCGGGGCGCGGCTCCTTATGGTAGCGCAAGGATTCCTTATCGTAGGTCATGGCCACCTCCTTTCGAGGCAGATTGGGTCAAAGATAGGATGGGTTGCGCGCTTTACAAGCCCTTTCGAAATACGCGCCCATCCAATAACCTGGTATGAAACCGCAAAGCCATAAAGATTCAGAATCTCTCTTCATGGCTTTGCGGTAGAACCAACTCGTTTGTGGCCGATTGGAATCCTCTTCAGGTCTTCCTCCGGAACGCGGCCTGATCGATCTTCTCAATTCCTTCAAACCTGTAGAGCTGTGTGATGATATATTTCACATAGTGTTCGCATTTTTCTTTAACCACCCCCGCTTTGAGGAAACGCCTGTAGGCACCCCCTTTGGAAAAGTCGATATGGATAAGGCCGATGCAGGTGATGTCGCCAAATTGCTGTTCAAAATCCCCCACCAGTTGGGACGCCTGATCGCGGATGGTTGTACGGGCTGCCTTGGCCCGCTCCTTGTCGCTAATTGGAAGTGATTTTTTACCCCTCACCCTGCCCTCTCCCCCGTGTATAGACCGGTGTATAGACCGGGGAGAGGGTAGGTGCGCCGCGCTATGCAAGGCCAATTAAAAACACGAGTATGATGGCCTCGTAAAAAGTGGTACAGCAGCCGTTAATGTCATCCCCGCGAAGGCGGGGAACCAGTAAAGTCAGGTTGTTCTGACCTCCGTCTTCGCGGGGGTGATGCCCTTTCGAACTTTTTACGAACCCATTAAGTATTAATCTACAAGCTATCTCCTTCCACCTTCTACCTTCAACCTTCCACCTTACACCTCAATAATAAACGCATGCGCTGGGCCGCCGCTGGCACACAGAGAGGCGCAGCCGTACCTGGCTCCACGGCGTTTCATCTCGTGGATCATGGTCAGAATCAGGCGCGCGCCGGTGGCGCCCACGGGATGGCCCAAGGCAATGCCGGAGCCCACGCCGTTGAGGCGGGCCAAGTCAATCTTAAGCTCGCGATTGACGCCAATCACCTGGGCCGCGAAAGCTTCGTTGAACTCCCAGTAGTCGATCTGATTTTGTTTAAGACCGGCAAAGCGCAGGGCATTACGCACCGCCTCCACCACGCCCATGCCCATGATGCGCGGTTCCACCGAACCGGGCGCGGAAGAAACTACCTTGGCCAAAGGTTTGATGCCCAGCTTTTCAGCCTTTTCGGTGCTCATCATGATCAGGGCCGAGCCGCCGTCATTCAGACTCGAAGCATTGCCGGCCGTGACCGTGCCGTCTTTTTTGAAAGCCGGCCGCAGCTGGGCCAGGGCTTCCAGGGTGGTGTCGGCCATGGGATGCTCGTCGGTATCGAAAATTTTAGTGCCTTTACGGGTCTTGATTTCGATGGGCACAATCTCTTCCTTGAACCAGCCTTTGGCAATGGCCTGGCAGGCGCGCTGGTGGCTCATCAAGGCGAACTCATCTTGCTCCTGGCGGCTGATGCCGTATTGCTCGGCAATATTTTCGGCGGTCACGCCCATGTGATAGCCCACGAATTCGCAGATCAAACCGCCTTTCATCAGGCCGTCTACCACCTGCTCGGCATTGCCCAGACGATAGCCTTTGCGGGCGCCGAACAGATAGTAGGGCGTATTGGTCATGCTTTCGATGCCCACCACGGCGCCGACCTCGATTTTGCCCAGCATGATCTCCTGTGAAAGCAGCTCAGCCGCCCGCATGGATGATGCGCACTGTTGATGCACGGTGAAGGCGGCCGAAGAGACCTCGCAGCCGGCCTTGAGGGCCACATGGCGCGCGCTGTTGCCGGGCGAGGAAGATTGGTTGCAATGCCCTGCGATCACCTCCTGGATCTCGCGGGCTTGAATGCCGGTTTTAGCGATGGCTCCCTTGAGGGCGAAAACGCCCAGATCAATGGGATTGAAGCTTTCCAATGCGCCGCTGAAATTGCCGATGGCGGTTCTGGCGCCGCCCACAATGACGACCTCTTTCATAACCGATTTCCTTTCTTAATAAGTTGAAACCATTAAAATTGAACAATGGGGGAGTTTTCATTGGGCTGTTTGGAAAATGGTGTAGCATTTTTTGGGCAAAGCACCAAGGGAAACCACTGGGCAGATTGCATGGCAAAAATCACGGCCTGGGTGTCCTAACCAAACTAACTCCCAAGGAATTCAGAATTCAGAAGCCAGAATTCAGAATGGATGGTCCTCGCATCTTCGAGTTTCCTTGCCATTGTTCTATTCTGAATTCTGGCTTCTGAATGCCTGAGTGGTTACCATTGCCCTAAAGTATCCCCCATCCAGACCGATACCAATAACACACGAAGCGACTACCGGTACGCCCTTGGGAGGTGTCTCAGCCCGGGAATATGGGCTGCGACATGTGGGCGGCCGCAGGAGGGACCAGGTTCATGGGATTGGTTAAGGTTGAAAAGCTGGTGCAAGGCCAGGTGCTGGCCGAGGATGTGCTGGATAACAACTCCAGGCTGTTGCTGTCTAAAGGGCAGGCCATTGAAAATAAGCACATTCGCATCATGAAAATGTGGGGGATCTTTGAAGTTCGGGTGGATGGCGCCGATGCCAAGGAATCACCGATTGAAGAACCGGTAAATTCCCAGCAAACGGCCGCGGTGAGCCAACAGGTCAAGAAGATCTTTCAGGCTGTGGATGTTGAGCACCCCATGGTCAAGGAGGTGGCGCTCATCTGCTTCCGTTATCGCCTGAAGCATTTTCAGCCCGACCCGCCCGTCGTGGCCTTGGAAGTTACCAATGGCCACAAGCCGGCCAACTCCCAGGAGATGTTGTCCAAGATCGACCGCATCGATATCAAACTGCCCGAAGTGCCTTCCCTGGTGTTTGAATTGAATGAGATCATCGCCGATCCCATGTCTTCGGCCAACGGCATCGCCGCGGTGGTCAATAAAAGCCCCAGCCTGACCGCCACCCTGCTCAAGATCGTCAACTCCGCTTTTTACGGCTTCCGCTCCAAAATTGACAGCATCTCCAGGGCCGTGATGCTCATCGGGCCCAGAGAGGTGTCCAACATGGCATTGGGCATCACCATTATGGAAATCTTTCAGGATATTCCTAAGGAGGTGATGGATGTGGCCTCTTTTATGGAACATAATCTGGCTTGCGGAGTAGTGGCCCGCATTCTGGCGGCCCACGCCAACATCCAGCAACACACCGAACAGCTTTTTATTTCAGGCATGCTGCACGACATCGGTCGGCTAATTTTATGTAAATATTTCCCAGAATTGGCAAAGCTCGCCTTCATGGAGGCCCAGCGTTCAACGATACCGTTATTGAAGGCCGAACAGAACGTCCTCGGTTGCACCCATGTGCATTTGGGCAAACGCTTGCTCAACAAATGGAAGCTGCCCCTGGCCCTGGAAAACAATGTCTATTATCACCATCACCCCTCATCGGCGCCCAATCCGGCCATGGCAGCCGTTTTACAGCTAGCCGATATGGTCGTGCACGGTCTGGGTATCGGCAACAGCGCTGAACAGATCGTACCAAGTTTTGATGTCAAAGCCTGGGAGCGGGTCAGCCTGCCCGCCAGCGCGTTTGGCTCCCTGATCAACCAGGCCGAACATCAGTTGGAAAGCTTCAGAGATGTGTTGAATAAAAGGTAAATGCCATGATTGCGCAGTCAACCTCGGAAAAAAGCATCGAAAAGCTTCAGGCCCGTATCGACCATCTGGAGGAGAATCGGCGGTTCATTCAGAACGCCTTGGAAATGGTGCTCTCCATGGCCGATTTCCAGATTGATTTTAACAATGCCGACGGCGCGATGCGGCTGATTAAAGATGCGGTGGAGCGCATTCAGAACATCATCCCCTTAAAAGGCTGCGCGGTATTCCTGGTGGATGACGAGACCTCTGAATTTGTCAAAACTTACTGCTGCCCCGAAACCATGTGCCCGGATCTGAAACCGCATGTGGATTTTATCATTGAGGAGGGCTTTTTTGCCTGGGCCATCCGAGAGCGGCGCGGCCTGCATGTCTCTTCCCAGGATCACGCGCACCATTTTCTGTTGCATGTCATTGCCAACAACTCCAGGGTCCAGGGCATGTTTCTGGGCATGATGCATGAGGGCCAGACCACCCTGCCCACCACCTCCCTGACCCTGCTCTCCATCACTTTGTTCAACCTGGCCAACGTCATGGAGAGCCTCAATTTCTACCAGATGGTCAAGAACCAGAATCTGCTGCTCGAAGAGAAGGTGGCTGAACGCACCCGCCGGCTCAACAACTCCCGGCGGCGGTTAAAAAAAGCCATGCTGCACCAGAAACAGCTGGCCAGAGAAGCGGACCAGGCCAATCACGCCAAAGGACAGTTTCTGGCCAATATGAGCCACGAGATCCGCACACCGCTCAATGGCATCATCGGATGTACGGAACTGATGCTCAAGGCCAACAGCGTGGTGGGGTGCCACGAGCTGGCGGCCGTGGCCATGCAGGAGTCCGAGCACCTGCTGCATCTGATCAACAATGTGCTGGATTACTCCAAAATCGAGGACGGCAAAGTAGTATTGGAGCAGCATCCCTTTGATCTGCTGGAATTGCTGCAATCCATCATCACCGGACTCAAAGTGCAGGCCGATGCCAAGGGGTTGGAGCTGACCCTGCAAACCGCGGGCCGGCCGGCGCCCAGGGTCATCGGCGACTCGCTGCGCCTGCGCCAGATTTTGATCAACCTGGTCAATAATGCCATCAAATTCACCTCCCAGGGTGCGGTGACCCTGACCGTATCGCGGGTCGGCGATCCTGGCAGTGAGAACCGGCAGCGGCTCTGTTTTGCGGTCCTGGACACCGGCATCGGCATCCCCAAGGATCGCCAGGATGCTATTTTCAAGCGTTTCACCCAAGTGGATGCCAGCACCACGCGGCGCTATGGCGGCACGGGTCTGGGCATGGCCATCGCCTATCAGTTGGTCGAGCTCATGGGTGGCCATCTGAGCGTGGAGAGCGAGCCTGGCCAGGGCTCCACCTTTGCCTTCACCGTTGATCTGGTCCGGGATGATGCCTGCGCTGAAAAGACCTCTCCGCGGGAAGAACACGAAGATACCGAGCGCCTGCAAGGCGCGGGTACGATTCTGGTGGCGGAAGATACCCCGGTCAACCAGATGGTGATCCTCCAGCACCTGGAGTCCCAGGGCCACATCGTCATCATCGCACCCAACGGCCGCGAAGCGGTGGCCGCCTGCAAAGCCCAATTTTTTGATCTGATCCTCATGGATGTCCAGATGCCGGAAATGGACGGACTGGAAGCAACACGGAATATCCGGGCTTTGCTGCCCCCCGGCCGCAGAATCCCCATTGTGGCCCTGACCGCCAACACCGATGCCCAGACCTTGGAGGAGTGCAAGACCGCCGGCATGGACGCAATATTAAACAAGCCCATCCGGCGAGCGCCGCTGCTGGCGGCCGTGAACCAATGGGTGGCCTGGTCGCGACAGCAGCAATCGGCGCCTGGGGTCTCGCCAGCGGCCCGACCCGACCCGATCAACGCTAACACGCCCGATGCCCAGAGCGCGCCGTTGCCTGAGCCGCCGCTGGACTATGAGGCGGCGCTTTATGAATTCGGTGAAGCGGATTTGGTCAAAGAAGTAGTAACGCAACTCATGGAAAGCCTGGGGCATTATCTCGACGACATCGGGCAAGCCCTGGCCGCGGAAGATTGGCAAACCGTCCTGCGGCGCGCCCATGCCATCAAAGGAGGCGCAGCCACGGTGGAAGCCATGCCCTTATCTTCCGTGGCCGCGGAGGTGGAGCAGCTTTGCAAGGAAGGCGTTACCCAACAGGTGCCAGGCGCCGTGGCCCGCTTGTCGGCCTCGGCACAACAGTTGAAGCAATTTGTTTCTCAAATGACATGGTAGTTCTTCAAAATTAATGAAAGAGGTAGTAAAGAGAAGATCGGCGAACGCCCACCGCGGAGGTAGAAATGAAGATTTTGATCATTGATGATGAGATGGCCGCATTAACCAAAATGAAAGCTTTACTGGCACCCTATGGGGACTGCACCCTGTGCACCAATGCGGCCCAGGCGCTGCAATTGTGCACCAAGAGCATTAAGGCGGGGGTGGCCTTTGAGCTCATCACCATTGACATTCAATTAGGCGATGCCAACGGCAACGATCTTTTGGAGAAGATCAATCAGCTCGAACTGCAAGAGCGCGCGCCGGCCGCCAAGAAACTCATGGTCACGGCCTCGGGCACCAAAGAAAATCTGGTCATGGCTTACAGCAAGGGATGCAACGGTTTCCTGGTCAAGCCGGTCAAACGCGATGCCCTGGAACAGAAGATGTTGTCCTTGGGATATGCGAAGAAGAGTACAGCGGCGTAGTGCGCGAGGCAGTGGTAAAATTTGAATTGCGTTATTTAAGTAGTCAGGAGTCAGAAGTCAGTAGTCAGAATAGAATGAAACTTCCCCCCTAACTTCTGACTCCTGACTACTGACTCCTGACTTCTGACTACTAACTCCTGCTCTTTATCCCGGCTCCAACAAACTCTCCTCAACTCCGCCAACATGCCTCCATATACGGCCTCAAGGTATCCTGAATGGCCAGTTGCACCATGGCCACCGGATCTCCGTCCAATCCCGCCTGATGAATGGTGCTGAACAGGTCGGGCAAATGCTCCTGCACCAATTCAGCGGGCAGGGGCTGTTGTAAATTCTCTATCAGTTGCGCCACCGCATTCTGGGCTTCGGGATAAGACCAGTAGTAACGAATACGGTCCCGCAGGCTGCCGTGACGCAGGGCTTCCAGTTCTTGGGCGTCCCCCTGGTAAGTGGTCTGCCAGTGCCCGGGCCGCGCGGTCATCAACCGCTCCATGACGTGTATCAATTGAGATGGGCGTTCGATCCCCGGCAACTGATCTTCGATCTGGGCCAGGGCATACAGCGCCCGGCGCATGGCAAAGGTTAAAGCGGGTCCCACCTTGAGCAGTAAAAAATGGTCCTGCACCATTTGCTTCAAGGCAGCCGGGGTCTGGAAATCGGTGGCGTGGATCTCGTAGGTCATGATACCCGGCAATTGGGCATGGGCTTGGGAGAGGTGCTGGGCCCGCTCGGGCTGGTAAGCCGCCACCGTATGATCGCCAAAATCCACTCCCGGCTGGACCACCACGGCCATGACTCTATGCCAGGCCGCGGACAAACCCGATTTTTGAAAAGCCTTTTCATTCTCCGCAATGGCCGCCGCCAGTTGGGAGGATTCGGTTATGGCCACATCCTGGCCCTGAATCAACCCGCCGCCCGGGGTCGGCACCTCATGGCCGATGATGTAGAGCGGCCGCGATTCGAGTTGCTTGCGGTGGGCACTTTCTTCGGCCGCCTGGCACAACCGGGCCGCGCGCTCGGCCGTAACGTCGACTGGCAGCAAAGCAGAAGGATCATCCTCACAGCCCGTGGCGGTATCCAGATGAAGCTTTTGAAATCCAGCTTCGACGCATTGGCTGATTAACACCTCGGCTTTTTGCATGGCCTTGGCCGATGGTTCCCGCCGCCACACGTGGGGCCCCAGGTGATCGGCGCCCAGAATCACGCGCTGCTGGGGCAATCCCACTTCAGCGGCCAGCCGATAAACAAAAGTGGCAAACCGCGCCGGCGTCATGCCGGTATAGCCACCGGATTGGTTGACCTGATTGGCCGTGGCTTCGATCAACAAGGGATTGGCGTGGGCCACAGCCATTTCCATGGCGGTGCGCAACACCAGGGGGTGGGCCGAGCACACCGCGAACAGGCCGCCGGCCTCGCCCCTCAGGTGCCGCTGTTTGAGCTGGGTCAAGTATGCCGTCATTGTGAGCCTCGAATTGGATGAGTTCTCTTTCACCATAATGGTCAATGCCGAGGAGTGCAACTCCTGGGTCTTAGGGGCGCAAAAACAGTAACCGAGGTCATTTTAAAAACGTCCCCTCAGTCTCAATATCGGCGTTGGGGCGAGGTGGCCAATGCTCGAAATACTAGGTGTATGTCTGCGGTTGGCCACCTCGCCCCGCCTTGATCTTGCGCCCGATTGAACATTTTGAAATGACCTCGACCGCGAAACAAATCCAGGCCGGCTTTTTACAAAACCATTTGTTTATCAAAACCATTTTGTATATGGTACGCGCGTTGCTTTAACAGCCTGGAGCCAGGGCTCCAATTCAGGATCAACCCGTGAACCTCCCGTGGAGGCACCCCTTCTAATCATCAGGCTCTGGATAACCAACGCCCTCTTTGATTCGAAATTGAAATTGTACCGATTGTTAAGGAGTGCAATTATGAAAAAACGTTTCATCCCTTTGATCATTCTCTTGTTTTTCAATCTGCCGCTTTGTGCCCAGGCAGAGACCGATACAACCCCGACACCCGCGACATCGCCAACGCCCCCGCCCTTGCAGGTACAAGGCCCTCAAAACGTCGCCAAACTCACCTTTCAAACCATGGAAGACGGCCGATTGTTGGTATCGGCCACCGATGCGGATGAAAACCCCATTCGTGGATTGACCCCTGAAAACTTCTCTATCCACCAGGGACCTAAAACCGCCAAGGTCCTCACCGTGGAACCCCTGGCCACCAGCAAGGAGGTGGGCCTGAACATCGTCATGGTGGTGGACAACTCCAAATCCATGAAATTCCGTGAAGCGGTCGGACCACTTTCCGACGCCTTGAAAGCATTTTACAGCACCTTGCGCCCCATTGACACTGTTTCCGCCATTGTCTTCGATGATCAAAATACTACCACGGTCGACGGGCGCGCCTTGCATGCCAGAGGCATTCAAACCAAAGATTCGGATCAATTGCGCGCTTTCTTGCGTCACGGTTTGAACGAAGGATTGACTGAAGGCACCTATCTTTTCGATGCCATCCGCCTGGGGCTGGATATGGCCGGCCGGATGCCAGCCAAGGACAATAAGTTCCTGGTGATCTTTTCCGATGGTGAAGATATCAATTCCGATATAACCGCCAAAGAGGTCGAAAATCTCGCCGGCACCATTTCCAACCTCGCGGTCTATGCCGTGGATTACATGCCGGGCCCGGACATGGATCCCTTCTTGAGCCAGCTTTCCTCCCAGCACCATGGCCGGTCCTGGAAAGCCGCATCGGCCGCTCAGCTGCTGCCGGTATTTCAGGCGTTTTCCTCCATTTTACTGCACCGCTACCTAATTTCCTACCGCTTCCTGGAACCACCCAAGGGCACGGTGGCCTTTGAGGCCCAAAAGCTGACCATTGAAGAGGTCACCACCATCGACAGCTCGCCGTTGCTCAACCAGATTTACTTTGAGACCGGTCAAAGCGAATTGACCAATCGCTATGTCCTCTTTGCCAATGCGGAAGAAGCCAAAAACTTCAATGAAAAAAATCTCACGGGGGCCTTGGATAAATATCGCCACGTGCTCAATATTATCGGCCTGCGGCTTCAAAACAATCATGAGGCCAACCTGCGCATTGTGGGATGCAATTCCAATGTGGGCAAGGAAAAGGGTCGTACCGACCTGTCCCGCGGCCGGGCCGAAGCCGTGCGGGCCTATCTGCGTTACGTCTGGGGCATTGCGCCGGAGCGCATGCTGGTTGAACCGCGCAATCTACCTGAAGCCGCCAGCACCAACCGCATCCCCGAAGGCCAGGCCGAAAACCAGCGGGTTGAGCTTTACAGCGACTATCCCGATATCCTTGACACCGTGGACAGCGCCTATGTTCAGAAGGTCAGCGACTTGAACCAATTGCGCATTGCGCCCCACATTGAATCCGAAGTCGGCTTGGCCGACTGGCAGGTTGATCTGTTCTGCGGGATGAAAGAGAACCATCCCTTTCATTCATTTAAAGGCCATGGTGCGCCGCCGGCTGAATGGACCCTTCCCTTGGATGCGGTTCTGATCGAAGAGCTTTCCAACTGCGGCAGCCTCCAGATGAAGCTGCAGGCCAGCGACACCGAGGGCAATAGCTTAAGCAGTGCGGAGCCGATCCTCTTGCCCATCCACTACATCCGGCGCACTGAACAGAGCACCCAGATCCAGGGGTATAAAGTCGTCGAGCAGTATGCCTTGATTCTGTTTGACTATGACAGCGCCGCCATCAAAGGCCGCAATCAGGCCATTGTGGAGCGCATCATCAAGCGCATGCACCAAGTGCCCGATGCCAAGGTCACCATCGTGGGTCACACGGATACCATCGGCAAAGAAGCATACAATCTGGCCCTCTCCGACCGTCGCGCCCAGGCGGTAAAACAAACCATTCTGGCCGTGGCTGCCGACATGGCCCAACGCCTGGAAGTCAAAGGGGTCGGCCCCAATGCGCCGCTATATGACAACGATCGGCCCGAAGGCCGGGCGTTGAACCGCACCGTGACCATCACTCTGGAGTATAAACAGAAATAGGCACCGTCTAAATCGCGTCTGACCGAAGCCCCTTATTTTTCCAATTTTCGCGTGGGGCAAAATTTTTCATGGGTTGCGCGCATGCGGTTCGTGGTTATGGTTGCCCCATGCAGGCGGATTTGAACTTCCAATCCGCCTGCAAATAAAACATAAGCACAACCCATGAGGAGGCCCCATGAGCGATACCGCCATTCAAGATAAAAGTCAGTGCATGAGCCGTTGCGAAGATCAATTTGCAAGCTGTACCCGCCGCATGCCTTCGGGCTGCGTGGAGGATTTGAGACTGTGCCGGGAAAGCTGCCGGCTGGAGTCGAGCCGATAACAACACCCTCGGCGTCTTCCAGAGCATAACGACTTACTTTGCATTCAAGCCCATCTTCATTCAGCTAAAAATTACCGAAGCCCGGTGAAAGTTTCACCGGGCTTTTCATTTCCCCCCATTGTAAACTACAAAGCGCAAACTTTAGGGGGTAAAAGCCACAAAAATAAGTTTCGCCACAGGGGCTATCGCAAATAGCCCATTGAGCCGCCAAAAACACCATGCCCCATCCCCAAAAAAGATGAATATCGAACAATAAATTTCGAATTACAAAGTTTTCTTTCGATATTTTACTGTTCCTTGTTCGATATTCGATATTCATTTAAGTTTTGGATAATTTGAATTTTACATGCAATCACCCTGACTTTCGCCATTAGCAGGCTTGACCCATATCGCCGAATTGCATATATAAACGCGATTTATCGCGATTTCAGGATCAGCGCCAAGGCGTGACCGGTTGAAACAGGGAGTGTGGATATGGGCAAGACGTATAAAATTGCAGTGATTCCAGGCGACGGCACGGGGCCGGAAGTGGTGAACGAGGGACGCAAGTCCCTGAAGGCCGCGGCCACCAAGTTCGGCTTCAAATTGGAGATGACCAATTTTGATTTCGGTGGGGAGCGCTATCTGCGCACGGGCGAGATTCTGCCGGACAGCGCCGCCGATGATTTGCGGAAGTTTGACGCCATCTATTTAGGGGCCATTGGCCATCCTGGGGTCAAGCCGGGCATTCTCGAAAAGGGGATCTTGCTGCGGCTGCGCTTTGAGCTGGATCAGTACATCAATCTGCGGCCGGTGCGCCTCTTTCCAGGAGTGGATACGCCCTTGAAGAACAAGGGCCCGGAGCAGATCAACTACTGCGTGGTGCGCGAAAATACCGGCGGCATCTACACCGGCACGGGCGGGGTCTCCATGAAAGGCACGCCCCACGAAGTGGCGGTGCAAAGCGAAGTCTACAATCGCCACCAGGTGGAGCGCTGCCTGCGCTACGCCTTTGAATATGCCCGCAAGTATGGCAAAAAGGCCCAGGGCAAGGCCGATGTCAACACCCTGGCCCTGGTGGGCAAGACCAATGTGCTGACCTATGTCTTTGATTTGTGGGAGCGCGTTTTCCACGAAGTGGGCGCTAAAGACTATCCGGATATCAAGCGCGAATACTACCATGTGGACGCCACCTGCATGTACATGGTCAAGAGCCCGGAGTGGTTCGATGTGCTGGTCACCTCCAACATGTTCGGCGACATCATCACCGACCTTGGTGCCGAAACCCAGGGCGGCATGGGCATTGCGGCCGGGGGCAACATCAATCCCGAAGGGGTGAGCATGTTCGAACCCATCGGCGGCTCGGCCCCCAAATACACCGGCCAGAATATCATCAATCCCCTGGCCGCCATTTGCGCCGGCGCCATGCTGCTGGAGACCCTGGGCGAACTGGCCGCGGCCAAAGCCATTGAAAACGCGGTGCGGGAAATCACCGCCACCAAGATCACAAGCCTGTCCGCCGGCAAGATGGGCTACAGCACCAGCCAGGTGGGGGATATGGTGGCCGAGCGGGTGTAGGGCATTTCCATCCAGAAGTATTAAGTAACAAAGGCGGCCTCAGGCCGCCTTTTTCGTTGCATCAAAAGGTGGAAGGTATAAGGTCGAAGTATCAGCCGTGCCAGCGTGCCCACCCGCTGCGCGTGAATTCATATCTTCCTTGCGCCGTTTCCTCTCCGGGCATGGAAACGGGCCTGCGGGCCAACGGGCTAACGGGCAACCGGGCAACGGGCAAACGCAATGAAATCCTTCTCCATAGAACGCCGCCTAATCCTCTTCGGCCGCTATCCAGTGCCGGGCCTGACCAAGACCCGCTTGATTCCGGTGGTCGGGCCGCTGGGGGCGGCCGAGCTGCAGCGCCAGTGGACCGAGCATATTTTGACCATATTCAAGCGGGCCAACCTGGCGCCTGTGGATTTTGTCTTCAGCGGTGGTGCCAGGGCGCAGATGCGGCGCTGGGTCGGCCAGGACCAGGTCCATCTGCGAGCCCAGGCCGAGGGTGATCTGGGACGGCGCATGCGTCTGGCCATGGCGCACGCCTTTGCCCAGGGCGCGAGCCAAGTGGTCCTGATGGGAACCGATATCCCCGAACTGACTATTGCCCATCTCACCGAAGCTTTTAGTGCGCTGGCCGAGCGTGACGTGGTCCTGGGGCCAAGCACTGATGGCGGCTATTGGCTGGTGGGCAGCCGGCGACCGGTGGAGATCTTTGACGGCATCGCCTGGGGCACGGCCGAGGCATTAAAACAAACCCTGGCGCGCCTTGAACAGCAGGGGCTGTCGGTAACACTGCTGCAGCCCCTCCATGATATTGACTGCGAGGCCGATCTACGAGCCTGGCAACCTCAGGGGGGATGGACCAAGCCGTTTCTCTCCATCATAATTCCCACCCTGAATGAAGCTGAGCAAATTGCCCAAACCATTGCCCATGTGAAGGCCGCGGACATCGAAGTGATTGTGGCTGACGGTGGCAGCCAGGATGAGACCCCAGCCTTGGCCCACCAGGCCGGCGCCAAGGTGATCCAGGCCCCAAAGGGCCGCGCAAGACAGCAAAATCAAGGCGCGCGGGCATCCCAAGGCCAGGCGCTGCTTTTCCTGCACGCGGACACGCGCCTGCCGTCTGATTTCGGGGCCCAAGTGTTCGAGGTTTTACTGAATCCCGATGTGGCCTTGGGCGCTTTTCACTTCAGGACCGATTGGGACCACTGGGCCATGCCCTGGATCGAGTGGGCCGCCAACGTCCGCTCACGTTGGCTGAAGATGCCATACGGCGACCAGGCGATGTTCATGCGCCGGACGCGCTTCGACCAAATCGGCGGATTTCCGGATGCACCCATTGCCGAAGATCTTTACCTGGCCCGCAAAATGGGGCGCAAGGGCCGCGTGGAACTGGCGCCGGGCGTAGCCATCACTTCGGGCCGGCGCTGGCGAAGTATTGGAATCGCACGCACCACCTGGATCAATTATCGAATTGCTTTGGGCTGTTTGCTGGGCACCCATCCCCGCAAACTGGCCTCACTGTACCAGAAGGATAAACGCTCGTGAAAAAGCACCAAGGCAAAGGGCCTTTTCGCAAACCGCCTGCCAAAAAGAATTTGCACGCGTCCCCTTTTCTCACCGCCGTTGTAGCCAACGCGGCCGGTGAAATCTTTGACCTGGACGGCTATGCGGCCGTGGGTCGGGATGGCCCCCTGCTGGCGCCCCTGACTTCGGCAGCCACAGTCCCCTTGCCACATGGCAGCGAATTGATGCGCCTGCCCGATCGCATGCCGATCCTTTACGACATGGCCCGCGGCTGCATGGTCACCCTGCCTGAAGACCCGTATGCGCCGGGTCAGGCTATTTTTCCGGTAGCGGCCTTCAATTCCCCTGGCTACCTGTTGACCGCCGTCAGCGCCTATGAAGAGAATTCCGGGGCTGGTCACCTGCCGCTATTTTCCTATGGTGCCTTGGGCTGGCACCGCGGCAAGTTCCGCTCGGCGGTGATCCAAGTGGATGCCGAACCGCGCCAGGATCTGCGGCAGATGCCATTGGAGAAGATCCAAGCCGGCGTCCGGCGCCTGCGCAAGGAGCTGCCCGACAACCGCCTGCGGGCCCATCTGGAGAAATGCGCCCTGACCTATGGCTGTCCGGCGGGCAAGAACTTCTTCTTGGCCCGCTATGAAGCACCCTTGCCCACCTCGCCCTCCTGCAATGCCCGCTGTCTGGGCTGCATCTCCTTGCAGGCCGAAGGGGATATCCCCTGCAGCCAGGAGCGTATCGCCTTTACCCCCAGCCCCAGGGAGATCGCAGCTGTGGCCCTGGCCCACATCCGGCGCGTCAAACAGGCGGTGGTGAGTTTTGGCCAGGGGTGCGAGGGCGACCCATTGTTGGCGGCTGACACTATCAGCGCCGCCATCGAGCTCATCCGGGCTGAAACAGACCAAGGCACCATCCACATGAACACCAACGGCAGCCTGCCCCAAAAGATCGACCAGGTTATCGCGGCCGGGCTGGACAGCTTGCGCATCAGCCTGAACAGCGTGCGCCAGCCCTGTTATGATGCCTATTTCCGGCCCAAAGGCTACTCCTTTGACCAGGTTTTGGCCGCCATCGATACGGCCGCCTCCCGTGGGGTGTTTGTCGCCATCAACTACCTCAACTGCCCGGGATTTACCGATACGCCCCAAGAATCCAGGGCACTGCTGTCGTTTTTAAAGGATCATGCGGTCCGCATGATTCAATGGCGCAACCTCAATTTCGATCCCTTACGCTACCTGGCGGCGATGAACCGGGCCGCGGCTCACGACGCGCCCATTGGCGTGGAGCCCTTGCTGGCCAAAGTCCGCCAAACATTTCCCGCCCTGCGGCATGGCTACTTCAACCCGCCCAAAGAGAGCTTTAGCCGGCAAGGGTAGACCATTTGAGGTGTGGGCCGTCTTATGGATCGAGGGATGGCCATGGCAAGGAGTGATCAGGCTTTTTTAGTGTTTTGTGACAGTTGAGCTAAGGCTCGAATTTTCATTATTCTTGACGGATTTACTCAGGATAACGTATCGTTAACAGTGGATGGCAAACACGCACATACACGATGCAATGGCTTCAAGATTAGCGACACAATCCCGCTTGGGTTGGCACTTTTGATGTTCGTCGTAAAAAACTGCGCTTAGGAGGTGCTCGATGAAATCTAAATTGGTTGGCTCGCTGGTCGTCGTTTTGATGGGGATGCTGCTTTCCGTACCGATGTGCTGGGCTAAGGAAAAGGCCTACAATTATGTCGTGGCCTATTCGTTTAAAACCAAAATCGTCTACTACACGCCCACCTTTATGCTGAAGGTGGATGGCGTCAGTTATAACAACGAAGAGTATGTATCCGACACTGAGACCATCCTTGAGATGGAATCGGCTTTTCAGGACTTCATGGAAAAAGAGCTGAAGCTGGACCGCGAGGAGTACACGGTCAGTGCCCGCATGGCCTATAAAACCGAAGAGATCGCCAAGGCCAAACTGGAAAAAGAGGTGGGCGATTTCCGGTTCAAAGGATTTAAGGTCAACGAGGTGAGCAAATTCAAGTTCAAATAGCCGGCGACCTTTGGGGCGGAACCATTATTGTGCTTGCTTTTTACAGGTGCTTGCAATAGCGTCCGCCCCGCTTTGATATGAAAGACCAATATGATTTGTGATCGCATGTGCCGGAATTTCCGGCACATCGTTTGTTTATCAAACATAGAGGACCCTATGGAAGAAAAGGACTCTGGTGGCAGTTGCGAATCGCTACCCCATAGTCACAGCCCACATTCAAGGCACAGCACCGTTCGGCCCCGATACGGCACCCCAGATTCACGCGCCTACCCATAATTCTTCATTCAGGCGCCTTCTGAGCATCCGCCGGGCCAAAGGTTCCCGGCTTAAAACGTTCAGGAGGCACTTATGGCTTACGCCCTCGACATACACCATCTGCTCGAAACCGCCGATCCCCAGGAGCGCAACGCAGAGATCGAAACCCTGCGCAGCATGCATCCGGCCGATATCGCCGAGGCCCTGGAGGAAAGCGATGCTCAACCCTCCCAAATCGTCCAGATCCTTTATAAAATCGGAAACCACAAGGCCGTGGAAGCCTTTGCCCAGCTCTCCATCGAAACCCAGCAGGAATGCCTGGAAGCCGCCAATGCCAAGACCATGCTGCGTTTCGTGGAGAACATGGAGCCTGATGACCGCGTGGATTTGCTTAAAACAGTGGATGACGATGTGCGCGAGGCCATCATGCCCCTCATCGCCCAGGCCGAACGCAACGACATCCGCAAATTGTGGGAATACAAAGAAGGCACGGCCGGCGCGGCCATGACCACCGAATACGCCATGCTGCCCTTGGACATCACGGTAGCCGAGGCCCTGGAAAAACTGCGGCTGATGGCCCCCAACAAGGAGACCATTTACTACATCTACATCACCGACGCCAACCGCCGCCTGCTGGGCATTCTCTCCCTGCGCGATCTGATCATGTCCAAACCCAAAGCCATGCTGGAAGCCATCATGGAAACCCATATGATCAGCGTACCCCAGGATATGGACATCGAAGAGGTGGCCGCGGCCATCTCCAAATACGACCTGCTGGCCGTGCCCGTGGTGGATCAGGAAGGCCGGTTGCTGGGCATCATCACCGTTGATGACGTGCTGGATATCGTGGAGGCCGAAAGCACCGAAGACTTCCAACGCATATCGGCCGTGTTGCCCTTTGACGAGGAGTACTTCAAACGGCCCCTGCCCCGGCTCTTCTGGAGCCGTTTTCTATGGCTGGCCATTTTGCTCTTTACTTCCCTGATTTCCACCACCGTCATGGAATGGAATGCCCCCATGCTCAAACAGATGGTGGCCCTGGCCTTCTTCATTCCCATGGTTATTGGCACCTGCGGCAATGCCGGCACCCAATCCGCCACCATGATCGTGCGCAGCATGGCGCTGGGAGAGATCGAGCTCAATGATTTCGGCCGGGTCTTCCGGCGCGAGCTGGTCATGGGCCTATGTCTGGGCGTGGCCCTGGGCTTGATGACCTATTTCCGGGTCTTTTTACAGGATCATGACATCCTGCTGGGCGCCATTGTGGCCGCGGCCCTGATGGCCACCTTGATCACCGCCAACCTCATCGGCGCGTTGATGCCCATGGTGTTGAAGAGAATTAACCTGGACCCGGCTCTGACCGCCGGCCCCTTCATAGCCACTACCATGGATGCATTGGGCATCACGATTTACTTTCAGATCGCATTGCTGCTGATCAATTTATTCAAATAACACGGACGGCTCCATGAATTGGATCGAAGCAAAAGTGATTTTCTCCGGTGATAATGAAACGATGGCCGCCGAGCTGATCGCCGATATTTTTCAAAACTTGGGCATCGACGGCGTAGTGGTGGATGATCCGTCGCTGGAACCCGAGGAGGGCTGGGGATCGGATGCCCTGCCTCGGCCCAGCCAACCCGCGGTGACCGGCTATCTGCCGGCCGACCAGCGCCTGGAGCAGCGGCGTCACGAGCTGGAAAACAGCTTGCGCGGCCTGGCTGCCCAGCAGGGACTAAAATACTCCCTGAAGTACCAGACCGTGGCCGAAGAAGATTGGGCCGAGTCGTGGAAAGCCTTTTTCTTCCCGGAGCAGATCTCCAAGGGCCTGGTGGTCAAACCCACCTGGCGGGAGTATACGCCCCAGCCGGGCCAGCAGGTGATTGAAATCGACCCCGGCATGGCCTTTGGCACCGGCACCCACCCCACCACGGCGTTGTGCGTCCAGTTGCTCGAACGACTAGTGCGGCCCGGCCATCAGGTGCTGGATGTGGGCACCGGTTCAGGCATTCTGCTCATTGCGGCCGCCAAGCTGGGCGCCACCCGTTTGACCGGCGTGGATATCGACCCCGTGGCCGTGGAGATCGCCCGGCAAAATTTGCTGCGCAACCGCATGGGTGCAAAAGATTTTGATCTTGCCTGTGGCCACTTGGTCGAGGTAGTCAAGGGTGCTTATGACATCGTGGTGGCCAACATCCTGGCCGAAGTGATCCTGGAGCTGTTGGACCCGGTGACCACCATGATCAAGCCCGGCGGCTGGTTCATCTGTTCGGGCATCATCCAGGCCTATCGCGACAAAGTGGCCCGCAAAATGGTGGAGCGCGGCTTTGAGATCACGGCCATCGAAGAAAAGGGCGAATGGGTGGCGCTGGCGGGGCGGTTGGAAGCCAAGAAGTAAAATTACTTGGATAGCAATCGGGAAGCCGGGCTTTGCGTAGCTTTTTTATTCAACGCAGAGTCGCAGAGATCGCGGAGGAGCGCAGAGGATACACCTTTTACAAAATTCTTTGCGAATCTCCGCGTCCTCTGCGCCTGCGTTGAATAAGGACAGTAACACTGAGAGGGACCAAATACCATGCCTCCATCCGCCCAAATTATTACCATTGCCAAGAATCTCTACCTGATCTCTTTGCCGGTACCCATCACCGGCTTTGACGGGTTCATCACTTCCTGGGTTTACACCGGCGGTCCGGTAGTGGTCATCGATGTGGGGCCTTCGGCCACGGCCGGCCACCTGGTCAAGGCCTTGGTCGATATCGGCGTGACCCGGCCCGATGCCATCTTGCTGACCCACATTCACATTGATCATGCCGGCGGCATTGGCCAAGTGGCCGCTGCGTTTCCTCAAACTCCGGTGGTGTGCCATCCCAAGGCCATTGAGCATGTCGTTGATCCCACGCGCCTTTGGGAAGGCTCCCAGAAAACTTTGGGCGCCCTGGCCCAACAGTACGGCCCCATTGCGCCGGTGGCCAGCCGCCAGGTGCACAGCGTGGAGGCAATTCCCCCGCCCGGCCTGGAGGCCATTCCCGCACCGGGCCACGCCCCCCATCAATATAGTTTTTTGATCGAAGATTGGCTTTTTGCTGGAGAGTCCGGTGGCGTCTGCATCGGCCTGGAAGAAGAAAAATACTACCTGCGACCGGCCACCCCGCCCCGTCTGCATTTGGAGACCTACCTGGAAAGCATCGACCGGCTGATTGACTGCCGGCCCAAAAACATCTGCTACGGTCACATCGGCATGCAACCCAATGCCACGGCCATGCTGCAAACCCACCGCGACCAGCTGCTGCGCTGGCGAGACTGGATTCGGCCCTGGTTTGACAAAGATCCTCAAAACAGCAAACACTCTACTGAGGCCTGCCTCGAACACCTGCTGGCCACCGATCCGCTGCTCTCCAATTTCTCCCAACTCACCCCCGAAGCCCAGGAGCGCGAGCGCTTCTTCCTGCGCAACAGCGTGCGCGGCTATTGGGGGTATCTGTCTGATACTCTTGTTTAGCTCAGAAGCGCAAAGGTTCCAGAGAAATTCAATTTTAGGTTACAAGGCATAGAGGGACTAAGGGACAAAGGGACTGAGGGACTGAGAAATACTTTTACCCCTAGTTCCAACGCCGAGCGTGGGAACGAAGAAATCTTCGTGGCTGCGTGGCTTTGTGCGAGAAGATATTTATGGTGGCCACGGGCCACCCTACTCTGCGCCTCCGCGTTGAATCAAATACTTCTTAAATATTACTGATGGCGGTCAATTTCTGCGCGCCAGCAACACGCCGCCGAAGATCAGGGCACCGCCGAAGAAAAGGGCCGGCGTTACCGGCTCATCCAATAGCACAATTCCACCGATGACCCCCACCAGGGGGATGAAGTAAATGAGGGAGTTGATCACCGTGGGGCCCAGGGCCGGAATGGCCCGGTTCCAGAAATCATAGCCCATGGCCGAGCAGACCACGCCCAGGAAAGCCACTTGCCCCCAGGCCGCCGGTCCGGGCTGGGGCAAGGGCAACAGAAGCATTTCCAGCACGGCCGCGGGCAGCAATGAGACGGCACCGGCCAGCATAATCCAGCGGGTGATCATCAGGTTGGGATAGCGCCCCGCCAGGCGCTGCACCAGAAAGGTATACGCAATCCAGCATCCCACTGCGCCAAACATGAGCAGGTCGCCCGTGATGGTGGCACCGGCCTCTTTGCGGCCCACCACCCAGGCCACGCCGTTCAGGGCCATGGCGGTGCCCAGCCACACCACGGGCCGGGGCCAGCGTCCTTCGCGCCAGGCCACCACCAGTTCAGTGCCCACGGGGATGGTGGCGACGATCAAAGAGCCGTGGGAAGCGGTGGTGAGCTTGAGTCCGATGTTTTCAAAGGTGAAGTAAAAAGTAATACCGCACAAAGCCATGGCCCAGATCCATTTGCGGTCTTCAGCTTGCAGGTTGATCCGGCGCTGGCGGGTAAACAGCCACAACAAGCCCGCGGCCAGAAAGAAACGCAGGCTGGCCAGGGTCAAGGGCGGAATCTGCTGCACGGCGCTACGGGTCACGGCAAAGGAAAGTCCCCAGACGAGGATGCAGAAGAGGGCGTAGAATATGGGGGGGATGGATAGTTTCATGGTAATTGCTTCGAAGAATAGGCTGAAGACCGAAGTTGATTGGTTGATTCGTTGATTGAGGGGCAATCTCTTCACGAAAAACCAATCAACCAATCAACGGATCAACCAAAATACTAAGAACCTTCAACCCTTCACCCTTGCCATCAATTCATCCCGCGTCACAATCGCCCGCACATCCGCCACATGCTGGCGGATATTTTCCAGGCCGCCCTCCTGGCGATCCACCAAGACTACGGCCCGAATTACTTCCAATCCTTCTTCCCTGGCGCGTTCGATGGCTTGGATGGTGGAGCCGCCCGTGGTGGCCACGTCGTCGATGACGACTACCCGGCTGCCGGCCGGCAAATCGCCTTCGATCCAGCGGGCGATGCCGTGATCCTTCTTGGCTTTGCGGATGGAGAAGGCGGTGATGGGCTGTCCCTTGAGGCCCGAAGCAAAGGCCGTAGCCATGGCAATGGGGTCGGCCCCGAAGGTGAGGCCGCCCACGCCGGCCGGATGCAGATCGGCAATCGCTTCGAACATCAGATGGCCGGTCAGGTACATGCCGCGCGGGTCCAGGAGCGTGGGTTTGCAATTGACGTAATAGTGGCTCATGCGGCCGGAGACCAGTTTGAAGGTGGGCTCGGCAGAATATTTAAATGATTTTTGGCACAGCAGCGTGATCAATTCCTCTTTCATGGTGTCTCCCGCGAGCTTGAATTTGAAAAACCGTTGATTTTAGAGCACTTATGAGATAATAATGCCTCCACTGTTGGAAGAAGCCGTGGATCGGGTTCCAGTGGAGGCATAGCAAGGAAAACCGGGGACGGCACTCCTTGAACTTGAGCGCAGTTCATACCACCCGCGGCCTTACGGGTCAAAGACAAAGTCGGAAACTAAGCAGGCCGATGACCGAAACTACCAGTGACACCATCATCCGCATGTTCCATGTGCATAAGCGTTATGGCGCCAAATCCGCTCTCAAAGATCTCACCTTGGACATCTTTAAGAATGAATTTCTCTTCGTCACCGGCCGCAGCGGGGCCGGCAAGACCACGCTGCTCAAACTGCTCTACCTGGGCGAACCGGTTTCCGAGGGGCAGATCCTGGTGGACGGTCTGAATCTGTCGCGTATCGAGCGCAAGGGCATTCCGGCCTTGCGGCGGCTGTTCGGCATCATCTTCCAGGACTACAAATTGATTCCCACCAAGACGGTCTATGAAAATATCGCTCTGGTGCTGGAGGCCGCGGGCCGCAAGCCCAGCATGATCCCCAAAAAGGTCAAAAGCGTGCTGCGCACCGTGGGCATGGAAGATCGCGCCAACGCCTACCCGCCCATGCTCTCGGGCGGCGAGCAGCAGCGCGTGGCCGTGGCCAGGGCCGCGGCCGGAGATCCCAAAATCATCCTGGCCGATGAACCCACGGGCAGTTTGGATGAAGAGGCGGCCGGCGTGATTCTCTCCTACCTGGACACCTTTCATGCCCGGGGGGCCACGGTGATCGTGGCGACCCACGACAAGTCGCTGCTGCGGCGGCCCAATGCCCGCATCATTCAATTGCGCGACGGCCAGCAGTGGTCCTCGGATTCAAGCCAGAGCGGAGATGCACCATGAAGCGTTTTTTTCAGCGCGCCATTAAAGATATTGCCGATAATCGTTTTCTAACCGCGGTCACCGTGGCCACCATTGCGGTCTCCATTCTGATCGCCTCGGCCTTTGCCCTTTTCTTCATGAATGCCGGCGATGTGCTCACCATGTGGCAAAAAGGCATCCGCATGATGGTATATCTCAAGCCCGACACTTCGGAAGCGGCCCGCCTGGATACCCAGTTCAAGCTGCAGGCTATCGGCGGAGTGCAGGAGGTGGTCTTCGTTTCACGGCAAGATGCCATGGCGCGGTTGAAGGAACAGATGCAACGCCACCTGGCCCTGCTGGAAAACCTCAAAGAGAATCCCTTGCCCGATGCCTTTGAGCTGACCCTCAAATCCGATACCCGTTCCAGCGCAGAGCTCCGGCTGCTATCCGAACGCATTGCCACCTTGCCTGCCGTGGCCGAGGTGGAGTATGGCCGGCAGTGGATCGAGCGCTTCACCAGCGTGATTCAACTCTTCAGTTTGGCGGGCTATGCCATAGGTGCCCTTTTCTTCATGGCCACGGTCTTTGTGGTGGCCAACACCATCCGGCTGGTGCTTTATTCCCGCCGGGAGGAGATTGAGATCATGCGCCTGGTGGGCGCCACCGATCGTTTCATTAAAATTCCTTTTTACCTTCAAGGGCTCTTACAGGGGGCAGCCGGCACGATTCTGGGGCTGGGCACCCTGTTGGCCGGATATCTATCATTGATCAGCCATTTTAAAACCGGCATTGCCAGCGGCGCCCTGCAGCTGCGCTTCTTCCCGCCGGCCACCTGCGCGGCCGTGGTGCTTGGCGGCGCGCTCATCGGTTGGCTGGGATGCTGGGTCTCTTTGAAGCAGTTTTTGAAATGATCCCTTTACGGATAAAAACGTTGGCCTTGGTCCTGATGTTTTTGTTGATCAGCCATGGCGCCATGGCCGCCGCGCAGACGGCCACCATTCTGGTCTCCGATCTCAATGTGCGCAAGGGGCCGGGCAAGAATTCGGCCGTTGCCTTCCATCTGAGCAAAAACAGCCAGGTGCGGGTGCTGGAACGCAAGAAGGGTTGGATGCGCATTGAGCACAACGGCCGTTCGGGCTACATCCAGGATAACCCCCGTTTTATACGGTTGGGCAAGGCGGCTGAGATAGAAGAAAAGACCGAGCATCGCGCATCGGCGGCGAATGTGAATCCGGTCGGAACTCAGGAAAAACTCAAGGAATTAAGCCGCCAAGCCGAAATGGTCCAGGAGAAGCTTAAATCGTCCAAGGGCGAATTGGAAGCCGTGGCTCAAAAAGAAAAAGAGCTGCTCGGTGATATCAACACGGCGGAATTGGCCCTGGACAATGCCCGGCGGCAGGTAAGGCAAGCCCGCGCGGAGTTGAAAACTTTGGAGGAGAAGGTCGCCCAGATCGAGCAGCAGACCGCTGGCCTTCAAAAGGAGATTGCCAGCGGCGAGGCCTATGCGGCGCGACGGCTGGTGGCGCTTTACAAACTCAATTGGGTGGGACGCATCCAATTGTTGGCCACGGCCGGCACCTTTTTTGACTTCATCAGCCGCAAGTCCGCTTTGGAGCAGATTTTGGCTCAGGATGAGGCCATGCTGGACAAACTGCGCAGCGACCAGTTGGCGCTGGGGTCATTGTTGGAGCAGCTCAAAACCACCAAGGCCGAAAAGCGGGCCTCGGAACTGGCCCTGAACCAACACATCACGGACCTGAATGGCGAGCAGCAGCGCCGGACCCAAATGCTTGATCGCATCCGCAATGAAAAAGAGCTTAAAAAAGCAGCCCTGCAAGCCCTGCGGCAGGCCGCCCGGGAACTGGACAGCACCATCGATGAACTCGAACCCATCCCGCCGCCCAAGCCGCCCACCGAACCCCGTGGCAAAAAACAGGAAGAGATTCACGATTTTGCTTCATACAAAGGCTTGCTCAGTTGGCCAGTTAGGGGTAAGATTATTTCGTTTTATGGTCCCTTCCGGGATGAGAAGAGCGAGGTGGTCAATTTCCAAAGCGGCATTGACATCAAAGCCGAGCGCGGAGAGCCGATCCGGGCCGTTTCCAGCGGACACACCATCTATGCCAATTGGTTTAAAGGCTTCGGCAATATGATCATCATCGATCATGGCGATCACTACTATACGGTCTACGCCCATCTGGAAGAGCTTTTCAAGACCAAGGGCGACCGCGTGGATAAGGATGAAGTGATTGCCACGGTGGGCGATTCCGGTTCCTTGAACGGACCGGCACTGCACTTTGAAGTGCGGTACCACGGCAAACCAGTGGATCCGCTGGTTTGGATAAATAAAGGATAATGTTAAGGAGAAATTCCATGTTTGGTTCACGCAACACTTCACGCTGGGTCATGGCGCTGGTCATCATCCTCGCGATTGCGGTATTCGCCCCCGGCGCTTACCGGCTTCTGGCGGCCGAGAAAGAAGAAACCTATCAAGGCCTGAAGCTGTTTACCGATGCCATCGATATCGTTCAAAAGGATTATGTAGATGAGGTGCAACCCAAAACCCTCATCGAAAACGCCATCCAGGGCATGGTCAGCAGCCTGGACCCGCACTCATCATTGCTGACTCCCGATGCATTCAAAGAGTTGCAGATCGACACCCAGGGCGAGTTTACCGGCATCGGCATCCATGTGACCATGCGCGACAACTTGGTCACCGTCATCTCTCCCATTGAAGGCACGCCCGCCTATGAAGCCGGCATCAAAGCCGGTGACAAGATCATCAAGGTGGATGGCACCACCACGGACAATCTCAACGACGCAGTCAAACGCATGCGCGGGCCCAAAGGCACTGAGGTCACCATCACCATTGTGCGCGAAGGCGAGCCCAAGCCCATGGATTTCAAATTGATCCGCGATGTGATCCCCATCCACAGCGTCAAAGCGGTTCAATTGCAGCCTGGCTACGGTTATGTCTGGATCACCCATTTCCGGGAGAATACACTGGAAGATTTACTGGCGGCCTTACAGAAACTGGAGAAAGCCGATCCGCCGATGAAGGGGCTGGTGCTGGATTTGCGCGACAATCCCGGTGGCGTTCTCAATCAGGCCATCGATGTGTCGGATGTATTCATTGACGAGGGCGTCATCATGACCAGCAAGGGGCGCCTGAAACGGCATACCAAAACCTACATGGCTACTAAGAGCAATCCGCCGCGCACCTATCCCATGGTGGTTTTAATCAATGGTGGCAGCGCCAGCGCATCTGAAATCGTGGCCGGTGCTCTGCAGGATTCCAAACGCGCTCTGCTCCTCGGCACCACCACCTTTGGTAAAGGCTCGGTGCAGGCCATTGAGAACCTGAGCGACGGTTATGCCCTCAAGCTCACCGTGGCCCGCTACTACACCCCCAGCGGCCGGTCCATCCAAGCCAAGGGCGTGGAGCCGGACATTGTGGTGCCCCACCAGATCATCACGGAAGAAGTGGCTGATAAGGATCGCACCTTCAAGGAGCGGGATCTGGCCAATCATTTGGAATCCGAAGGCGGAGAAAACGCCCCGGAACCCAAGGACAAACCAAAGGAAAAAGCTCCGGAGCCCAAAGACTCTAAGAGCAAAGACAAAGAGGGCGCCAAGCCGGTCCGCTCACGCGTCAGTCCATTGAATGCGGAACAGCTTCTTAAAGACAATCAGGTTCGGCGGGCCCTGGATATCCTGATCAGCCACGATATCTTTAAAAAGCTGGCCAATGGCTAAAGCGCGCACCAAAACTAAACGGGTCACCAAGAAGCGCACCGCCAAAAAAAATCAGGACCTTTCGCTGCAGATCATCAAGGTCATCAGCAGCATCGCCATCCTGCTTGTATTGGTATTGGGGGTGGGGCTGCTGGCTGATCTTCTTTTAAGCCGGCCCAAACGCCACAGCAGCGCGGCCATCCGGCCGGACAGCCATTTGACCGAACCTCGGCGTGAAATGCAAGCGCCGGTCCGCAAGCCTGAGAGCAAAAAACCGACGGCACCCGCCCCCTTGGCCGAACCTCAGCACAAGCCAGTGTATGAAGTCCCGGCCAAGGAGGATCTGCCCACCAAGCCGTTGGTCCCTTTGCCGCAACTGCCGGGACAGCGAAAGCCTTTGGTCGCCATCGTCATCGATGATATTGGGTATGACCGCCAGATGGCCGAAGAACTCATGGCCCTGGATATACCCTTGACCTTTTCCATGCTGCCCTTTGGCACCTTCAGTCGCGCCATTTTGGATCAGGCCCGCGCCCAGGGCTTTGAGATCATGCTGCACCTGCCCATGGAACCCAATGAATACCCGAATGTCAAACCCGGTCCAGGGGCTCTGCTAAGCGCCATGGGGCCGGACGAATTGATCACCCAGCTCAATCAAGATATCGATCAGTTCCCAGGGTTGAAAGGAGTGAACAACCACATGGGCTCGCGCATCTCCACTTCCTCCGAGCAGATGCGCCAGATCTTTTCCATCCTCAAAAAGCGGGGACTTTACTACATCGACAGCCGCACCACGGCTGAAACCGTAGCCGAATCTTCGGCTCAGTTGCTGCATCTGCCGTTTGCCGAGCGCGATATCTTCCTGGACCATGTGGAGAGTGAAGCATTTGTGCGCTCCCAATTACAGCGACTGATTCATCGCGCCCAGCAACAAGGGTATGCCATCGCCATCGGCCATCCTCACCAAGTCACCTACCAGGTGCTCAAAGAATTTGTTCCCTCCTTGCAATCCAGTGTGACCATTGTCCCCGCCTCCATGGTCGTCAATGAGTTCATGGTGGCCGCGGCGGCCAAATCGCAGGCGGTGCGGTAGTTCCGGCCGAGAAGTCGCAATGCTATTCAGATGGAAGAAATAGGTAGATTCGCTGCAGGCATAAAGGCGCAGAGGTGCAAAGGGTGAGAGGGTCGGGGTGAGGGGAATTTCAGTCTTCAGTCTATTCTTCGAAGCATTTCTTCATCGGCGCGCGATTTACTTCAAGCGTCGGCGGTGGCTCAGGACACGTCCACGCGAATGTTGTCGATCAGGCGCGTGCGGCCCAGTTTGACGGCCACGGCGATGAGCACGGTGGAGTGCAGGGTTTCAAGATCCGCCAGGGTGCGGGCATCCACGATGCTGATATAATCGATGGCGGCGCCGGGCATGGTTTGCAATTTCTTCTGGATATGCTGGCTGACGGCCGCCACCGTGCGCTCACCTTTTTGGATCATGGCCTCGGCTTCAAACAGCGCTTTGGATATGGTGGGAGCCTGGGCTCGCTCGGCGGTGGAGAGATAAACATTGCGCGAACTCATGGCCAGGCCGTCAGGCTCGCGCAGGGTCGGGCAGACCACAATCTGGAGGTCAAAATCCAGATCACGCGTCATCTGCTGAATCACGGCCACTTGCTGGGCGTCTTTTTGCCCGAAGTAGGCCCGGTCCGGCGCCGCCATGTGAAACAGCTTGGTGACCACGGTGGCCACGCCGCGGAAATGGCCGGGCCGCGATCGGCCGCACAGGGTGGCGGTCATGGGGCCTTGGACTTCGACATAGGTAGTAAAACCGGCGGGGTAGATCTCTTCCACGTTGGGGAAGAACGCCACGTCCGCCCCGTGGGTGCGCATCAGGGCAAGATCTCTTTCCGCATCCCTGGGATAAGCCGACAAATCTTCGTTGGGGCCGAACTGGGTGGGGTTGACAAAGACGCTGACCACCACCACATCATTTTGCTTCCGGGCCGTTTGAATCAGGGAGCCGTGCCCCGCATGCAAATACCCCATGGTGGGCACAAATCCGATGGTCTTGCCTTGGGCGCGCGCTTCGCGCACAAAGGTCCGCAATTTGTTTTTGGTGTGAATGAGCTGCATATTTTATCCCATGGGCCATCCGTGCCATCCGGGCTATCCGTGGTCCAATTTTACCACGGATGACACGGATCACACGGATGAAACTGATAAATCTTCTTCTCCCCGTCGGGCCTCAACGGAGAATTGAATTCAGCACTACAATTTTGCCAGCAACGCCCCATCCATCTTGAAGCTGTGTTCGGGGCCGGGGAATTTTCTTTCGCGTACTTCTTCCATATAACTTTTTACTGCCGCCACCGTGGCATCGCCCAGTTCAGCGTAGGTTTTGACGAATTTGGGTTTCATGCGGCGGAAGGTCCCCAGCAGATCCTGGATCACCAGCACCTGACCGTCGCAATGCGGCCCGGCGCCGATGCCGATGGTGGGGATGTCGAGTTTCTGCGAAATGAGCCGCGCCAGCACATCGGGCACGGACTCCAGCACAATGCCGAACACGCCGGCATCCTGCAGCAGCAAGGCATCATCCACCAAGCGGCGGGCTGCCTCCAACTCCTTGCCCTGCACTTTGAAGCCGCCGAAGAGATTGATGGATTGGGGCGTCAAGCCCAGATGCCCCAGCACGGGGATCTGGGCTTTGATGATGGCGCGGATTTTATCGATTACATCCGGGCCGCCTTCCAGCTTGACGGCTTCGGCGCCGCCTTCCTGGACAAAACGGCCGGCATTGCGCACCGCCTCTTCCACGCTCACATGATAGGAGAGAAAGGGCATGTCGCCGATCAGCAAGGCGTTGCGGACACCGCGGGACACGGCCTTGGTGTGGTGGATCATCTCATCCATGGTGACCCGCAGCGTGTTATCATAGCCCAGCATCACCATGCCCAGGGAGTCACCCACCAGAATGGAGTCCACGCCGGCCTCTTCCAGCAGGCAGGTGGTGGAGTAGTCATAAGCGGTCAGCATGGTGATGGGCCGCTTCTCTTTTTTGGAGGCTTTGAAAGATTGAACCGTGAATTTTTGGGTTGCCATGGCTCGCTCCCTATTTTGTTGTCTAGTGCATGACTGAAGAGTTGCCGAATAACTAATGTTATTATCTACCATGAAGGGCATGAAGAACATGAAGATATAACAATATAGCAGCTTACATCCTCTTCATGTTCTTCAAGCTCTTCATGGTTATCAAAATGTTCATGGCATCCGGGTTCCCGTTCAGATACTATCTAACCGGCTATTCTCCTCCCTGCACGGGAGAAGGCGGGAGGAGGGTTAAAAACCGTCGCAGCGCATCCGCTTTTTCTTCATCGTTTAACACGCCTTGAACCGCCAGATCCAGAGTTTTCAACCCCATAAAGGTGTAGAACTCCTGAAGCGCGGCGGCCTGCCGTGTCTCCATGGCTTGGATGTGATGCTGGATGGTCAACAGATCCCCCCTGGCGATGGGGCCGGTCAAGGCCTTGGCCGGGCCCAGACGCTCGATGTTGGCCAGGGTCCCCTGGATCAGGGGCCGCATGGCCTGAAGCCCCTCCTGGGATTGGATGCCACTCAGCGTTAGAGCTTCCAAACCGGCCGCCATCAAGGTGACCAGATAATTGGAAAAGATGCAGGCTGCCAAATGGTAAAGTTGTTTGTTTTCGGGTTTAATGTGCAAGAGCCGGTTGCCGGTCTGGGCCAACACGGCTTCCACGGCGTTCAGGCGCGGGTCATTGCCTTCCAGACTGAAATAAGTGTGGAGCAGATCGGCCAGGGCTTTGTCTTCCTGGGCAAAGGCCTGCATGGGATGCAGGCTGAAGATGGCCGCGCCCTGCTGGGCCGCGGCTTCAAGAATCAAAGAAGCATGGGCGCCGCTCATGTGCCCCACCAGGTGGCGCGACTGGATGGCTTTCTGGCGGCAAAGTTCCCGGCAAGCTCCCTGGATCTGATCGTCCTGGGTGGTGATCATGATAATGTCGCTGGCGGCGGCCAGCTCCGCGGTGTTTTGAAACGCTTGGCTTTGGGTAGCTCGGCCAGCATAGCCCGCCTTGGCGACATCGAGGTCGAAATAGCCGCTCAGCGCTACGCCATGGCCGTGCAAATACCGGCCAAAGGCCGTAGAGACCTTGCCGGCGCCGATGAATCCGATTTTCATAGCCCGTTTCTCCTTACCCATCCATCATGGTGCAGGCCAAGGCCATATTTCAAGGGAAAAGATAGGCCCTCCCACGAGCCATGCCGTTGGTACGCGGAACGCCCCCCCTACAAACTGATACCGAAAATCAGCGGTGCATCATACGCAATAGAACAAAAAATCTCGCACAAAGAGTACTTCTCAGTCCCTTTGTCCCTCAGTCCCTTAGTCCCTTTGCGCCTTTGTGCTTCTGTGCCTTTGTGCCTTTTGATTTAGTACGAGAATAAAAAAGAAGTAAAACTCAATGATCGGCCGGGATGGTGACGATAGCCAACTGGGCCCCCTCCTGATCGCGCAGATCTACCGTCTCAACCCCGACCTTGCTCATCTTAAGCAACAGACAGGGCGCGGTCAGCGCCTGGGTGGTGAACATGTTGGCGCCGGGGGTCACTCGCCGCAGAATAATGGTGGCCACGCCATTTTTGAGCGCGGCCGTGGGCTGGTCCAGTTCCAGATGAAAGCCGCCCGTGCGTTGCTGCCCCATCTGGATCCAGAGGGCACCCTCTTTGGCCGGGTCCCACAAGGGGGTCTCATTGGATTTGGCCACGGCCGCGCCGCCCGTCAGGGCAGTGACTTGCTCCGGCCGGTGAATCCACTCGGCACTGAGTCCCGGAGCGCGCGTGCCGCATTGAGTGCTTTTGAAAAGCACCGTCAAGGGGATCTGCCGGGCCGGCGGGTCGGTATTGGTCAGCAGGCAACCGGTCAATAAAAAAACTCCCACAGCGGAAAATAGAGTCCATCCAGTAGTTCTATTCATCGTTGCTCCCCTGCTTGACTTCCTCGGAGCTCAACAGCGCGGCGGCGCTATAAGGGAATGGATTTTGGGAAAAACCGGTGACAAAGGTAATCCCGCTCAGGTCCGACTGCAGATTGAAAGGGTTGACTGCGCCTGGGGGGTAGACACCCGCGGCCTCGCCCTGATCAGTGACGTAGGAATCGTTATCCAGATTCGAGCCGCTTATGAGGTAGTATTCTCCCGACCGGATATTGCTGAAGGAAAACGCATAGACGCCGTTGACCGGCGTAATGGTCTGCCGCGCCGCGACCGAGCCATTGGAAGCCCTGACGAGCAGCAGATATTGAACCGAGGCCGAAGCCGCGATATCAGGCAGCACCTCCACCCTCACCGGCACAAGGATAGTATTGCTCGTAGCATAGTTAAAAGTGACCACGGCCTCATGGGTGCCGCCGGAAAGAGCTGACCGGTCTACGGTTAAGGTATATTGGCCCAAATCAAGTGGACCTGAAACAGGAGGGGCTACGCTCAACCAATTCTGACTGCTCTGCACGGAATTTAAGGTCACGCTGCCGCTGCCGATCTGGCGCACCGCCAGTTGGGCGCTGTTGGTAAATCCATCTATCCACACGGCGCCGGGCGTAACGGAAATTATGGCCGCGGGCGGCGAGCCGCCGGCCGCCGCTACTGCGGCCGCCACGGCCTGATAGGCGTCGATGAGGCCGTAGCCGTAATAGCGGTCCCTAGGTGTGGTGCCAAGGTGGGCCGTGATCTGGCCATTTACGACAGACGCCTGAAAATCGTTAGCGGCCATGGCCGGCCAAGCCGCTTTCATCAACGCCGCCACGCCAGCCACATGGGGCGCGGCCATGGAGGTGCCTTGAAGATAGCCGTAAATGGCAGCACCGGTGGTTTCGTCTCCCAGGGTGCTGAGAATGCCGTCAGCGTAGCCATCGGGCTGCAGATCCGCATACATATCGCCCCCCGGCGCGGCCACGCTGATGGTGTCCCCGAAGCTGGTGTAAAAGGCCGGCTGGGCCGCGGCGTCCACCGCGCTGACCGAGATGACTTGCGGATAGGCCGCCGGATATTCGGGCGTGTCCGACCCGTCATTGCCGGCGGCCGCGATCAAGATCACATGGGCATCACTTGCGGCAGTAATTGCATCCTCCAAGACTTTAGAGGTCTCCGTGCCTCCCAGGCTCATATTAATGATGTCGGCGTGCGGACTGGCTCCCGCAACCAGAACAGCGCCGTTGTTATCAAGAATATCCAGCCCTGCGGCCCAGCGGATGCCGTTGGCAATGTCGGCATCCGTGCCGCCATTGGCGCCCAGAACCCGCACGGGCATGATCATGGTTTGGCCCCCTACCCCGGCCACGCCGCGGTTGTTGTTAAAGGCCGCCCCGATGATGCCGGCCACGTGGGTGCCGTGATAGCTGCTGTCGCCGTTGGGATCGGTGGGGTCGTTGTCGATCCCATTGCCGTCGCCGGCACCATCGCTGGCGCTGATAAAGTCATAGCCCTGTACCTGTTTGCCAACAAGATCCGGGTGGCTAGCGAGAATTCCGGTATCAATGACCGCCACAATGACGCTGGCGCTGCCCGTGGTGACCTCCCATGCAGCGGGCAAATGAATTAAGCGATAGTGCCACTGAAGGTCAAAGAGCGGGTCATTGGGAATTAAAAAAGCCCTGCGGATATAGTTGGGCTGGGCGTAGGCCACATCGGGGTGGGCCTGGAGGGCCTGAACCAGCCGCAACGTGTCCTGGCGTTGGGCCTTGGTGAGCGCCGCACCACTCAAGGCGCTGTTGGATTTGGGAGCAGCGCCGATGTTAAGACCCGCAAAGGTGGCGGCCATGTCGGCGGTGTGCAGCCGGGCCCAGTGACCGGAACCGATACTGACCGCGCGCATGCTGAAATTCTGGGCCAAGGCTGTTCTTTTGACGGCGCTGACCTGGCGATCGGTGGTCTTAAATTTGACCAGCACATCACCGGGCACAAACTCCGCATTGGAGGTGAAGTTGCTGCTTTGAAAGGCCGCGCCGACGATCAGCCGATAGTTGGTGCCGCCGGAAGAGGCGGTAATGCGAATGTAGTAATTGCCATCGGTTGAGACGCTAAGGTACTCATTGTCGCCGTTGTTCAGGGTCTGGGCCCCTTGCTCAGCTTGGGCATTATTATATAGCCGAAGCTGAACTGTGGCTGGGTCCGTGTCCGTGCTATCGGGCAACACCAAGCGTACCGTGTCACCAGTATGCAGCGAAACTGCATAGTAATCTTCCGGATCGCCATTGAGGTAGGATTGTCCTGTTTTCCCTTGGCGGGCCACATTGACATACCCGCCCACCACCACTGGATTGGGCAACTGTTGGGCTGCACTATAGCTGTTGTTGGCCTGGGTGACCACACTGGAAGTGTCATCGTTAATATCGCCGTCCACCCGGTTGTTGGCCGCGCTGTAGATGGTGCCGGTGATGGCATAGCCTGGTGTGGGCGTAGGCGGCGGCGCAACCGGATCACCTTTGCCGGAAGTGCACCCCCACAATAAGAGAAGGCCGCAAAGTCCAATAATCAAGCGACAAAAAATGGTTAAACGCATACTTTGTCCAATCTGCTGGCGTGAATTAGGCCGCGCGGGCGAAGATCAAGGCGAGGGTGCTGGTCATCACCGGGCCTGTTTGCTTTTGAACGTTTTACCATGGCGGCCCCGTGATTTGTCAAGGCGGTCCGCCGCTCAGTGCAGGGAAAACCCATCTCTTGGTATATCTAAATAGACCAATGTTTATGGCGGAATTTTTAGATGCCAGATCCATGTCACTGCCTTATGGGTCGGGATAGCATGCTCTCATTAATAAAAATCGGCCAACCCCCCATTACGAAACAAAGCGTCTCTGCTACTGGTGTCAATACTTGATGCCACCCCCTATATGATTGAATCTATCCAGGTTTCATATTATGAGTCCACCTCATTGCCCCTGCATGAGAAACCAAGACCAATCAGGAGGAACCCGTTTTGAATCTGTCGCCGGCCTGGATTGAGGCCATACCGGCCATCGCGCGCATTTTAATCATTTTCGGGCTGGTATTGCTGGCCATGAGGCACAAGTGGTCCCTCGGCAATGCGTTTGCCGGCGGGACTGTCGCGCTCGGGCTGGTCTTCGGCATGGGGCCCTGGGCCATTGTGCGCTCGGCCGGCGCGGCCCTGGTGCAACCCAAGACCATTAGCTTGTCCGTGGTCATTGCACTCATTCTGGTGCTCAGCCACACCCTGGAGGAATCGGGCCAAATGGCCCGTCTGCTCGACAGTTTCAAGGGGCTGATCCGCCGCCCCAAAATCAACCTGGTGATCTTTCCGGCCCTCATCGGGCTGCTGCCCATGCCCGGCGGCGCCATCTTTTCCGCGCCCATGGTGAAAAATCTGGGGGTAAGTCATCGCCTCTCCCCTTCCCAATTGAGCTATATCAACTACTGGTTCCGCCACATTTGGGAGTACTGGTGGCCGCTCTATCCCGGCATTTTGTTGACCACGACTCTGGCCAATGTGGACCTCTGGCGTCTGGTATCGGTGACCGTGCCGTTGACCCTGGTGGCGATCTTCATCGGTTACCGGCCCCTGAAAGGCGCCATAGCCGCGGCGGAGGGCGCCGGCCAGCGAAGATCCATGGGGCCGTTTCTCAAAGAGCTGGCCCCCATTGGGGCCGTGATCGTCCTTAGTTTTATCTTTGGCCTGCTTTTCTCCAGGATGCTGCCCGCGCACTTCGAAGCCATCGCCAAAGAATTGGGATTAATCCTGGCGCTGGTGCTGGCCATTGTCTGGGTGTGGCAAGTCAATGCCATGGCTTGGAGGGAGCGTTGGGCCATTATCAAAAGCCCGGCGCTCGTCAAAATGGTGTACATGATCACCGCCATTCTGCTCTTCAAGGCCATCCTGGAGCAGAGCCGGGCCGTGGATCAGGTGAGCCAGGAGATGCTGCGCTGGCATATCCCCCTGGTGCCCATCGCCATCTTGCTGCCGTTGCTGGTGGGAACAGTGTCCGGCATCACCATTGCCTTTGTGGGCACTACCTTCCCCATCCTGATCTCGTTGATCCAGGGCTTTGGGCAGGAGCCGTTATTGCTGCCCTATCTGATGCTGGCCCTGGCCGCGGGCTTTGTGGGAGTGCTGGTGTCCCCCCTGCATCTGTGCCTACTGGTCTCCAACGAATATTTCAAGACCACCCTGATTCCAATCTACCGCCTCATGCGCACGCCTCTCATCGCTCTGTTGACCAGTGCGTTAATCTATTTCTACGTGTTGCGATATTTGTGGGGCTGACATAGATTGGACCAACAGGCAAACCCCGCAAAAGAACAGCGGGATCAAACGTCTGATTGATTAAATTAAGGTGTTTGACGGGCAAACGGACAAACGGGCTAACGGGCAAACGGGCTAACGCCGAAAGGAGCTCCCCATGCAGACATTCAAAGTATCGATCTTCAAGCCCTATCCTTTTAAAGTCGGACAAAAGATCCGCATCAAGGGCGGCAAGCGCCAGGGAGATTGGGAGGTGGTGGATGCCAACGAATTCAAGGTCAGCCTGCGCTGCCCCATCACCAACCGGCAATTCGAATGGGAACGCTTCTGCTATATCGTGCAGGAGAAAGAAAACGAGATTTGGCCGGAGGAGTAAATGTTCAGCGAAAAAGAAAGGGTCTCCACGGGGCTTGAGGCCCTGGACCAGCGGCTGGATGGGCTGTTTATCGGCGACAATGTGATCTGGTACGATGAAGCCGGCAGTCTGGCCTTTCCGTTTACATTGAATTTTATCCGCCAATCCCAGGCGCGCAACAAACCCATCATTTATGTGACGTTTGACCGCTCGCCCAAAAGCCTGCTGGAAGAACTGGGCCCTCTGGCCCAGAATCCTGATCTGACCATTCTGGATTGCTTCACTCTGGGCAAGGGCGACGGGTCGGAGATCTTCGCCCGCTTCTACGAAAAAGATGGCGCCCAGTGGCCTTACCAGATCATCAAGGCCACCGAACCGTGGAAGCCTGACAAGGTGGCCGAAGCCATCTACGGCATCCACCAGAAACTCAAGGGCGATGTGCGCTTTGTCTTCGAAAGCCTCACCGGCATGCAGGATTTGTGGGGCGGAGAAGAAAGCATTTTGAAATTCTACTCCCGTTCCTGCCCCCGGCTCTATGAGTTGGACACCATCGCATACTGGATCATTGAAAAAGGCGCCCACAGCCAGCGCCTCAAAGCCAACATCAACCAGATCGCCCAGGTGGCCATCGAATTGAGCATCCGGCGCGGCAAAAGCACGCTCTCCATTCTCAAGGCCCACAACCGCAAACCCGACAGCCTGGACAAACCCGAATACTTCTGGGCCGAGGGCTTGACCGTGGGCTTTGACGCCGACCACCCCATGAGTGACAAGATCGATCTGGGCAGCCGGCTCAAGGCCCTGCGCGCCAAACAAAGCGTGTCCCAGAAAGAGCTGGCCGCCCTGGTGGGCGTGACCCCCAGCACCATCTCCCAGATCGAAAGCAATTTGATCTACCCGTCATTGCCGGCTTTGATCAAAATCGCGCAGGTCATGGCCGTGGACATGGCCTATTTCTTCCATAAAAACGGCGACAGCCAAAAGCCCGTGATCTTTTCGGGCGAAGGCAAAGCAGCCCATTTCCCTCAACTGCCCAAAGGCAGCATCGAGGGGCGACAATTGTTGCCCGTGGATTTGCAGGCTTGTGTTGAGCCCTATGTGCTGGAAATCCCGGCCGGCAAGAAGTTACCCGGCCATTTTTTCCTCCATAAGGGTGAAGAATTCGGGTATCTGCTGGAAGGTGAATTGGAAGTCACTATTAAAAACTCGGCCCAAACCATCGCCACCGGCGATGTTATCTTCTTAACCCGGGATGTTCCCTCCCAATGGAAGAATATCGGCAAAAGCACGGCCCGCTTGCTGTGGCTTAAAATTGTATAAGCGGGGCAACCAGAGGAGTTAGGCCCAATTGAAAAAGCAATTGCCCGCCCCTGGAGCCTGCCTGCTTCCCCACATTAAAAAGATCGCGCGTTGGAGCCTCTGGAGCGCGATCGGCTTGATGGCGCTCTTCATCGGCCTGCATCTTCTGCTGCCCCATATCCTCAACAGCCAGGCCATCAAGAACAAAATCATCGCGGCTGCCCGGCAAGCCATCTCCGCCCAGGTGGATTTTACTTCCCTTCATTTTAATTTGCTGCCCATGCCCAGCGTGGAGGTAGTCGACGGCAAGTTGGAATTACCGCGACGACTGAACTTTCAGGCCCAGGCGATTACGATCTACCCAGACATTCTACGGTTGTTGCGAGGCCAAATCCGGATTCACGCGGCCGAAATTCAAACGCCGGAGGTAGAAATCCATCTGGGGACACCTCCGACCGCGTCAGCGGTGCCTGTAGCCTCACCCGCCCCCAATCCCGCCGAAGTTTTACGCGCTGTCCTGGCTCAACTGCCCCCGGACATCCGCCTGACGATTCATCACGGGCAACTCAGGATCATGCGCAAAAATAAATCCATGGTCCACGTGGAGGCCATTGAGGCTGAAGCCGTCAACGGAGCTCAAACCGTGATTTTTGATCTGCGGGGCCACGCCAACCTATTCGACCAATTGGGAACCCACCTGACGATCGACAAGGATTCTCTGAACCTGGAGGGCCGCCTGGACCTGACGGGAATCAACTCCAAACAATGGAAGGCGCTATTCTTTCACGGCACTGCGCCAGGACTACCCGCCACGGTCGCGGACCTCCATCTGACCTTTAAAAGCCAGGGGCTGAGCGCCCTGCAAGGCCGGTTCGAGGCCAATGCCCCTACCGTGGCGTTGCGCCATGAGGGCAGTGCGGTTGAGTTCAAGGCGATTGCTCTGGAAGGTGGGCTGGATTGGCAAAACCAACGGCTTGAGGTCAATTTGACGCGCCTGCAGGTCGCCGCTCCCCGCCTGGCCTTGGGCGGCACTTTAAGCTGGCGGTTCAACGACCCGGCGCCCCCGGATGCCCTGCGGCTCTCCATTCAGGCCCAAGAGGCCGATGTTACAGCCTGGCGTTCGGCCATGCTCACCCTATGGCCGGATCTTAATTTGGGCGGTTTGTGGGATATTATCCGGGGCGGCAGCGCCAGCGCCGTTACAGTGGAAAGCTCGGGGGCGTCCTGGCAAGAGGTGGGGCGCTTGGCTAACTTGAAGATTGCGGGCTCGGCCGCCGGCGCCCATATCGTGGTGCCGGGTATTAAGCTGGATTTGACCCAGGCCAGCGGCGCCTGGCAACTGACCGATGGCATCCTAAAGGTTCAGCAGGCCGCGGCCGAGGTGGCCGGCAGCAAGGCAAACAATGGGAACCTGGCTCTTGGTTTGCTGTCGCCTTCCCTTCCCATAGACCTGAAAGTGGATCTGGATGCGGATCTGGCCCAATTGCCGCCCCTGCTCAAAAAGATGCTTCCTTCCCCTGAAATCCAAGCGGAGCTCGACCACATCAAACAGATGCGGGGCACCGCCAAAGGGCAGCTGGTGCTTTCCGGCTCGGTCCAGGCCTTACAGGTTGCGGTCAGCGCCCGTGAGATCCGGCTGCGGGCCGAATACGACCGTCTGCCGGCCGCCGTGGAGGTCAGTGGCGGCCAGCTTCGGTACGAGGGGGACCAATTGCACTTAAAGGAGATCTACGCCCGCATGGGCGATCTCTCTTTGGCAAAATTCAGCGGCCGCATCGGGTTGAAAGCACCGCTCAGCGTGCAATTGATCGGTCAAGGCACCATCGGCGCCAACATTCTCCAATGGGCCCATCAGCGCTTTCCATGGCCAGATGAATTTCAGCCCCAGGCGCCCATTTCCGTCAGCTCAATAGACGCCACCTGGCAAGCCGATGGCCCTTTGGCCGTGAATGGGACTTTTAGTTTCGCAAACCAGCTGCAGGCGGCCATCCGTTTGTCTGCTGGCCCCACCTATCTGGAAATCAGCCGCTTGATTCTATCCGATGACACATCCAATGCCCGCATCCGGGTACGTCACGACCAGACCCCGGATGATGCGTGGCAGGTGGAGTTCAATGGCGAGCTGGCGCGATCCACTCTGGCCAAAATCTGGCGCAGCCAAACCCCGCAAGCCGGCTGGATGCGGGGTCAGATTTCCGTCTCGCTGGCCATGGCCCAACCGGGACGAACAAAAGTGCAAGGCCGCCTGGAGGTCAGGGATCTCAACATCCCGCTAAAAACCCTTGGACCTTTACAGATTGACCACTTGGACATCCATTCGGGCCAAGGCAGTCTGGCGATCAACGCCCTGGACCTGACCTGGCAGCAGCAGCGATTGGCGCTGAAAGGTGATCTTCTCTTCCTCCGAAAGGCTCTTCAAATGAACCTGACACTGTCCGCGGACGAGCTGGATATCGGGTCGGTGGAGAAGAAAATCAATGAAATCAAAGCGGCCCAAAAAAAGAAAGGCTCCTCGTCGGGGAATGCTTCGACTCAATCCCAAAAACCGTCACTCACGGGTCAGATAAAAGTAATGCTGGGGAGTCTGATTTATGGGACCCACCGCTGGGAGCCGATGCAGGCCACCATACTACTATCCCCCGATCAAATTACAGTGAAGGTCACCGATGCCAATACTTGTGGTATCGCCACCTTGGGAAGCCTGCGTTGGACACCCCAGCAAATTTGGCTGGACCTGATCCCAAAAGCGGTGAACCAACCCCTTCAACTCACGGGAGGCTGCCTGAGCAATGAACAATCCACGGAGCGCATCGAAGGCACCTACAGCATCAACGGCAAAATCACCTCCAGCGGCACCAATGGCCAGCAAATTCTGGAGCAGATGCAAGGGCGCATTCAATTCAGTGCCGTCAATGGCCGCATCTTCAATGCCGGAGATGTTGGCTTGATCACCAATATCTTATCCTATCTGCGCATCAACAAACTGGTCCAAGGCGAACTACCGGACTTGAAGGAACGGGATTTTAAATTTAATAGCATTCATATCGACCTGACCATTGGCGAGGGCCGCATCTCCTTGGAGCGCGCCGATGTCCTCTCCCCCACCTTGAACCTCGTGGCCGACGGCACCTTTGACTATATGAGAAACGACGCCAACCTCACGGTGTTGGCCTCGCCCCTGACCAGCGTGGACACCGTGGTCCGACATCTACCCATCCTGGGCAAAATTCTGCAAGGCACCTTGATCGCCATTCCCATCGGCGTGCGCGGTCCCATCAACCACCCCACGGTGATTCCCCTCTCCCCCAAAGCAGTGGGCGATCGTCTGATCGGCATCCTGGAACGCACCCTGAAGGCCCCCTTGCAATTGATCGAACCAGTGACGGGTGCCGAAGATGAAAAGAAGTCGTCGCCTTAGATCGCGCCTGATAAGCATAAGGCTGAAGCGGTTGAAGCCAAAGGTTTCCCAACCAGCTTAAAAGCCGAATTGCAGTTTTCCATATCGCCCAAGCTGAATGGTCCAGGGATTCAATCCAATGTCTGCAGCGGATGCGCCAGCTTGGAATCGTCGTTGATTTTCGGCGTGCTTTCAATGGGACCGAATAGCTGGGGCTCCTTGATGGAAGAAGAGGGCGGGCGGCTGGGGGGTGCGGATTTCTTTTTTTTGGACTGGACAGGCAAGGCGCTTTTGGGCATGGCCTCGCGCGTGACCAACATATTTTCGGGGATCAATATAGTTGTGCCGATGCCTATTCGCAGCGGGTCCAAGTCTTGATTGGCCTGGGCTATATTTGGCCAGTTATTGCCGTCGCCCGTAAACCATCTGGAAATGGCCATCAATGTCTCGCCCTCGCTGCGGACGGTGTGCACAAAATATTTGGGTTCGGTTTGCGGCGGTGCTGGCGGAAGCAGGGCTGGCAAGTCCTGGGGTACATGCAGCTGCCTTAACTCGGCCTCGGTGGGCATTTCCCATTCAGACGGCTGTTGGCTTTCTTCCCCCCGCGACCCAACCGAAGCGCACCCCGCCATCAGTAGTAAAATCATGAGCCACACCCCAGGGGCGATGCCACTGAGACTACCTGCAGCCGGACGCAATGGCGATGTCCGCTTCCGGAGGATCATCGGTGCTCCTGTTGGCTGGCTCTAAGCTCCTTGAGAAATGCCTGAGCCTGATCGTTTTCCGGCCGGAGGGTCACTGCTTCTTCCAGGGATGCCACGCTTTCCTGGGGCTTGCCCAGTTTTTGCTGCACCACGGCCAGGTTGAAAAGGGCTTTATCCACAAAATCCGGCTTCAGCTGTACCAACTTCTCCAGCGTCTCTTCCGCGGCCACATACATGCCGGTGGTAGCAAAGATAAATCCGAGATTGAAAAGTACTTCAGTTCTGTGGGGATCAAGTTGCAGGGCTGTTTGGTAATACCCAATGGCCCGGGCATACTCCTTGATCTTGGTGTAGTAATTTCCCAAAGCCACTGGCGCTTCAACATAGCTGGGATCGGCTGAAACAGCTTTGCGCAGCATCGTCTCGGCGTCGGTCGGGGATTGGGTCATCAGCTGGGCGGCCCGACCGGTCAAGGCTTTGGCATACAGGTGGTCGAGCTCGGGATTGCTTCCAGCGCTGCGCCCATGATTGGATTCGATCAATTGAATGGCTGATTGGAAATCGTTCTTTACCAGCATCGCAGCCGCCAAGTCGCGCGTCGAGGGCGGTGCGGGTTTGGGTGCCGCGGCGGGTTTGGCTGTAACTTGATCAGATCCTTGGGCGGATGGTTTGGGGGTTTCGGAGATCAAGCTGGCCGGCATATATTCTTCCTGCGCGAGTGATTCGGGATTCTCGGCGGGTAACCGTCTCCCTGCAGGATCATCCTGCCAATGATGGAGGTTTTGCAACCACAGGCCCCCGATCCACACCAAGGCAGCCAATGCGCTGATGGCGATGAACGACCATCCATGGGGGCGCATCGACCGTCGGATGATCCCGAAGAACTCGGATACCTTTTCCTGAGCTGCCGATCGGATGGCCACGGCCTTAGCTGATGTGACAGTGACCACCCGCTTGATACGGCCCGCAATTTGACTTCGCGGTTTTAACAGGGCCTCGCGCCAGCCGATGCGGCGCCACCATGGGGGCGCGGACATCCGCAGCCACGGATTCAATGGTCTTCTGGTGGGAATCGGATCGATCTGGCTTAATTCTCGGACGCTTTCGAGAATCGTTGCGGATTGGATCGTCGGTTGCTCTTTCACGTAACCGGTCAACAGAGCCCGATCACAAATTTTGTTGATGAGGCGCGGATTGCCCCGCGAATATTTATAAATGGCGCGGATGGCCCGCGGGCTGAAGATCTGGGCCTGGCCGCCGGCCACGCGCAGACGGTGGTCGATGTAATTGCTCGTGTCTTCTTCCGAAAGCGGCTGGAGATGATAGAAGAGAGTCACACGCTGACGCAGGGCGCGACAATGGGACGATAGCAGATGGCTTTTCAGTTCGGTTTGACCGACAAAGAAGATGCGGATCAGCTTTTCCCCGTCTTTTTCCATGTTGGACAATAACCGGATCTCTTCCAGTAGTTCTTCGGACAGACGATGGGCTTCATCAATCACCAGCAAGGCCACCTTTCCTTGGGCGCGGATGCGTTCCATAAAGGCTTTTAAAAACAGCAAACAATCGGCCTTGCCGGCGGCCGGCGCAGAGGAATCATAAAGCCTGGCCACAAAGGAGAGAAAATCCGTGCTGTCTAGACTGGGATAATTGACATTGGCCACGAGGACCCGTTCATCCAGCATTTGCAGCAAGGCATTGACCAGCGTGGTTTTGCCCGTGCCCACGGGACCGACCAAGACCACATAGCCACTGCTTTCCAAGAGCCCGTAACGAAGGTTGGCCAAGGCTTCCTTGTGATCGCTGCCCAGCCAAAGGAAGCGGGGATCTGAGTCGATTTGAAACGGTTTGGCCGATAAGTTGTAGTACGCCAGATACATTACGGCCTCCCTTTGTTATGAGTTCCATCACCACGTGGAAAGTAGTTCATCCCTGCACATGATCTTGGCGTCTGCCAGTGGCCGCTACGGGATTCGTCAAAATGGTAAGGAACTCAAAAAGGAAAAAGCGGTGCAGGAACTAATCACTGAGTCAATTCGATTTGCGATCCAACCAGAGGGATAAAGCGCCATGGGTTCAAGACATTCATATGTCTCAATATATGGCTATCGTTGGTGTGGATGTCAACAAGCGCCGAATTTAGAGCACATGCGGAACACACGCTGTCGGGCCACGGCTATTTCATTGCCTTGCAATAAATAGCCTTACCGTCGCCGGGAGCGTAGAAATCGGTCAGCATGGCTTCCAGCCGATAGCCGCAGCGCTCATAGAACAGCCGGGTGCTGGTGTATTGGGCGCGCTGGGAGGTGTCGACGTAGATGCGCCGGCCGCCGGCTTTATGAATCAGGCGCTCGGTTTCTTTGATCAGGCGACGGCCCATTCCGCGACGCTGATAATCAGGATGCACGGCGATCCAATATAGGTCGAAGCTGTTGGCGCTGCCGGCAATGGGGCCATAACAGCTATAGCCCACCAGGCGACCATAGTGTTCGGCCATCACGAAGAAGTACCCGCTGATTTCACCCTCGCTGATGCGTTCCCTTACCAGCTCTTCGGCGATGTCGATCTCTTCGGGATTAAAAAAACCGGTGATGGCCACCAACCGCCGCACGCGTTCGGGATCTTCGGCCTGCAATTCATAGCGCCAGTGCAGGCCGTGCATCTGCTCTTTTTCATGATTTTGACCCTCAGTGGCTCGTGCGCTGGCCGCGGCCAATCCTTTGAAAAACCCAAATGCATTGGCGCCCAGGGTGCGAATGCGATAGCCACCCTCCTGGACGATGAGGGTGGGCAGATTCATCTCCCCGATCATGCGGCCATGGGTCTCAAAATCTTTAGCAAGCAGATTCCACGTTCCGGTGGGATCCCCCTTGGCGGTGTCCAATCCCAGCGCAACCACCAAGAACTGGGGTCTGAAGACCTGGATACGGGCAATGGCCTTCTCCAGGGTCTTGGCATATTGATTGGGCTCCAATGACTCGGGCAGCGGCAGGTTCCAGTTAAACCCCTCGCCTTCGCCTTCGCCCCGTTCATCTTCAAACCCGGTAAAGTAGGGGTAAGCGAATTTCGGATGGCCGTGGATCGAGATGGTGAGTACATCGGCGCGTCGGTAGAAGATATCCTGTTGCCCGTTGCCGTGGTGGTAGTCAATGTCCAGAATGGCCACCCGACCATGGCTGCTGAGATATTGGGCGGCGATGGCATTGTTGTTGAAATAGCAGAACCCGCCAAAAGCCCGCCGCTCGGCGTGGTGGCCAGGGGGGCGCACCAGGGCGTAAGCAATGCGGCGGCCGGCCAGGATTTCGGAAGCCGCGGTCAGAGCACGGTCCACGCCGCTGCGAGCGGCGCGGTAAGCGTTGCGGTTGATGGGGGTGAAGGTATCGATGCAGTAATAACCCGAGAGCACCGATGGCTCCTTGGGCGGTCTGGTTTTGTTGCGGATGGGGAAGATATAGGGATAGAGCGATTTGCCTTCGGGCATCTCTTCGCAAGCCCGGCGCAGGTAGTTGACCAGATCGGTATCGTGCACTGCGGTGATGTATTTATCAGCAAAGGGTCGCGGTTTGCTGCGGGCAAACAGGCCGCCGGGGTCGATGGCGGCCAAGATGGACTTTATCCGAACCGGTGCTTCCACATAACCGCGCTCGTGCACGTGGTGAATATCATGATGCTCGTTGACCACCAATGCGATTTGCTCCATGGAACGGCTGTCCACGGCGGAACGCACGGCTTCGGGTTTAACATAGCGGTAGAGTCTGAGTTGGACAGGGTCATCCTTAATAGAGGCTACCACTTGGTCTACATATTGGGGCGGGCAGTAGTCGGCATATTTTCGCTCCAGAATGGCCCGCACCACTTTGCGGGTGAACTCCCGTCGCAAGGGGTGGAGCTGGTCCAGGCCGTCATAAACCAGATGGGGCATGCAGCTGTCTGTAGGCTGGATGGGCGTTTCATAGCCGGTGCCGCTGATCGGTCTTGCACCATAGCGCTCATAAAACCTCAGCCGATCCCGGTTTTGCTTGATCATGGCCTCGTCGCCCTCACAGGTTTTGGGATCATCGGGCAGACATTCGAAAAAGAGCCCTTTAGCCCCCAGCAGTGAAGCTTCGCTGCGCACGCGATCATATAAGGCACTACCCAACCCGCCACCGGACCGGCCACTGGCCAGGGCGATCCAGTCCAGATAGCTGAAGCCAATCTCCGGCTCATGCAACAGCATAGCGAAGCCCAATACCCTGCGTCTCAGATTTTGTGCAACCAACAGGGTGCATCGAAACCGCTGTTTAAAAGGATTGCGCAGCTTTTCTCCGATCTGGGTGATCTCTTCCTCTGGCGCGTGGTTGAAACGCGTGCGCAGGATCTGCTGCACTTGTTTGATGATCTCCCGATTGACGGGCAGCACATCATCATAAATTCTTCTGATCATGAGCATGGCTGGTGATCGCCTTCTTACGATTTCCCGATCGCAACTTTTCAATATATTAATTTTCTACCAGATCGCAAATTTCAGAGGGAGCCGCTGCCGGCCGCTGCGGCGATAATCCGCTCCACCGCCTGGTCGAAGCTCAAGCCGGCTTGGGCCACGGCCGCGGCAAATCCAGCATCAGGGGAGAGGCAGGGGTTGGCGTTGATCTCCAGGACCCAGGGCTGGTTGTCCGGGTCCACGCGGAAATCCACCCGGGCGTAGCCGCCCAGGTCAAAGAGATCCCAGCACTGCAAGGCCAGGGCTTCAAGCTGGCTGAGCAGATAGGTATCTTCGGCGCCGAAGTCAAAGCGGCGCGGGGTATGATGATATTCATAGCTGGCCGGGTCCCACTTGGCGCGATAATCCACGATGCGTATCTGATCCTCTTTAAAACCTTCGAAAACGATCTCCGCCGGCGGCAGCACCATGGGACCCTCTGGACCATCCAGCACCGAAAGATTGAATTCACGGCCCTCGATGAATGCTTCGGCAAAACAGGCTCCGCCCAGTTGGGGCGCGCGCTTGGAGAGCAATCCATTGAGATGGGGGGTGTCAACGCCAGCTAAAAAGGAATCTTCATTGATGCCGATGGAGGCGTGTTCCCAGACCGATTTGATGATCCAGCGCGAGGGCCAGCGATGGCTGTCGGGCAAAGTCACCGGACGGCTGCCGGTGCAGGGCCCCACCCAGGCCGGCGTGGGCAGCCCGGCGGCATTGAGACGGGTCTTGGCCACGGTTTTATTGGAGGTCATGAAAATGGCCTCGGCGCTGGCCCCGGCGTAGGGCTGGGCCATGGCATCGAGCAGAGAAGGAAACAGGTGCAGCAAACGGCCGGTGCCCATCAGGGATTCCACCAGGTTGAAGACCAGGTCGGGGCGCTCGGCGCTCAACTGCTGTCGCACCGCATCCAGGTTGAGATCGCAGGTCATGCGCAAAGGGGTGTGCCCCAGGCGCTGGAGCGCTTCGCTCACGGCATCGGCCTGGGCCAGTACATCCTCTTCATCCGGCGAATTGGCATTGATGATGGCGTTATGGACCACGGCAACGCGCATTTTAGACTCTCTTTCCGGTTTTTTCTTTTGACTGGACCCGTTCCAGGGCTGAGGTGACGATGCGCTCGATCAAGCGCAGATAGGGAATTTCCAGGTGGTTGCAGATAATGGGCAGATCCGAATGCTCCGGATGCAGGCCAGCCAGAGGATTGACTTCCATGAACTGGGGCCGGCCCTGGGCGTTGCAGCGCACATCGGCCCGGCCGCCGTCGCGGCAGCCCAGCACCTGCCAGGCCTTGAGCACCAAGGCTTCGGCCTCGCGCACCACCGGATCATCCTGGGGCCGCACCAGCTGATAGCGCACCCGTTCCTCGCATTGTTCCTTATTTATATAGGAGTAGACTTCGGGTTCGGCGTTGTTCAGCAGGTGCACTTCGATGGTGCCCAATACTTCGGCGGCCAATCCGGTGCCCACCACGGCCACGGTAAATTCTCTTCCGGGCAGAAATGCTTCCAGCAGCACGGGCTGGCGGAACGCCGCAATCATCTTGCGGCAGGCCGATTCCAGATCTTCGCGCCGGCGGATAATGGAGTCAGGGGTCACCCCCTTGCCGGTGCCTTCAGCCACGGGCTTGATAAAATAGGGTGGGTTGAACGCCACCTGGCAGGCATCTTCAGGCCGTTCCACCACCATGAACTCGCAGGTGGGTACGCCCGCATCGCGCAACACCCGCTTGGTCATGCCTTTGTGCAAGGTCAGCGTCATCACCAACGGATCTGAGAAAGTATAAGGAATGTTGTAGAGATCCAGAATGGCTGGCACCTGGGCTTCGCGGCCGATGCCATACATGCCTTCGGCAATATTAAAGACCAGATCCCAGCGATCGCCGGCGGCCAGACGCTGGATCAAGTGCCGGCCATGCCCGATGCGGTCGGTGGCATAGCCCAAATCCGCCAGGGCGGCCTCGATGGCTGTGATGGTGTCGTCGCGATCAAACTCGGCGGTTTCGATCTCGCCATAGCCTTCGGCCAGATAATCGGAGCGCAGGTCATAGGTTAAGCCAATTTTCATCTGAGGACCTTTCCCAAAGGATTTCATTGTAAAGCAATTGATGCCAGCGTTGAGCGTCGCTATTTGCTACACCGGCGATGTCGGCTTCGATGGCGGTGGTGCCCGTGGTTTGGGCGGCTCGGCACTCTGTATCCCACTGCGCGGCGATTCCCGCCGCGGTAAAGATATGGGGATAGAGACGGCAAATCAAGGGCCGGGCCTCTAACGGCAGAATGCAACCCGCGGCCGTCAAAAAGAAGCAATCGCCGTTGGCTTGCCATTTGAGCACGCGGCGGCTGCCATCGGCGCGGAAGACATTCTGCTGCCACAAGGGGTCATCGTTTTGATCGGCGTAATCGGCGTTGTCGCAGCCGCGATATTCATAAAAGTCCTTTTTCCGGTAGAACGCCAGTATGCGGCGGCAATCACCCCAGGTGACGTAGATCTCATGCTTCTGGCAGCAGGTGTTGCCAATGGAAGCACACTGTTGGCACAATCGGCTATGGTTAATGATTGAAGCCGAGGCATCCGCACACGCCACAGCCCCACAAGGTTGCTCCGCAACGGTACGTGACACGCTCATAAAAGCCGCCCTCCTTCCGGCGGCCTTGGCCGGAGGGCCACTTTAAGTGATCAAATGAAAACGTTCCGGCCCAAATTGTCTTTGGGCCGGAACGCGGTGGAAACGATTACATGATATCGGGGTATTGATATAGCTTGTCTTCGTAGTTCTTCAGCACCAGATTCTCTCCGCAATGTCCCTGGCAGTAATCGGGCATGAGCGGAATTTTGCCACCGCCGCCAGGAGCGTCGATGACATAGGTCGGCACGGCGTAACCGGTGGTGTGCCCGCGCAGGCCGCGGATAATCTCCAAACCCTTTTCTACGGAGGTGCGGAAATGGGCGGACCCGGAAATGGGATCACACTGGTAGAGATAGTAAGGCCGCACGCGCATCTGGAGCAGATGATGAACCAGATCTTTCATGACCGGTACCGAGTCATTGATACTTTTCAGAAGAACGGTTTGCGAGCCCAATGGAATACCCGCATCGGCCAACCGTTGGCAAGCGCGGTAAGCTTCCGGCGTGCATTCGTCGGGGTGAGTGAAATGCAGACTCATCCACAGCGGGTGATGGCGGCGCAGCATGCGCACCAGTTGGGGTGTAATGCGCTGGGGCAATACCGCTGGGATCTTGGTGCCGATGCGCACGATCTCCACATGTTTGATCTGCCGCAATCGGGTCAATAGCCAATCGAGACGGGCATCTCCCAAAGTGAGCGGATCGCCGCCGGACAACAACACGTCGCGGATGGTCGGAGTTCGACGGATATACTCCAAGGCGTTTTCCAAACGCCGCCGGTTGAAGAACAGCCGGCCATGGCCCACTACCCGCGAGCGGGTGCAGTAACGGCAATAGGTGGAGCAAAAATCCAAGGTCAAGAACAGTACCCGGTCCGGGTAGCGATGGACCAAGCCGGGCACCGGGCTTTGATCTTCTTCTCCCAAGGGGTCGTCCGCCTCCCCAGGCATCTTCATGAACTCATCGATGAGCGGTACGACGGTGCGGCGCAAGGCATAGTCCGCGCCGTGGCCGACCAGCAGGCTGAGGTAGTAGGGAGTGATAGCCAATGGCAGCTTGCCTTGCAGACACTCGGCGGCCATGCGCTCCTGGGGCGTCAAATGGATAAAGCGCTCCAGTTGCTCCAATGAGCGTACGCGGTTGGCGATTTGCCAACGCCAGTCGTTCCATTGCCGGTCCGTGATTTCGGGATAGTAAAACTGCTTGAAGCGGCGACGAGGGGTGGGGGTTTCAAGGGGCAAGCTCTGAATGATCAGCTTGCGGGGGGATTTGACCTTAATCGGGGTTTCGGCAGGCGTTTGAAGTGCTACAGGGGAGCACGCCTGCGGACTTGGAGGTTCTTCTTCTACCTCCGCGCCGATTTCGGTGGGACAGGAGGACTTGACTTCTGTTTTGAGCTGGATGGGGCGGCATCGGTTTGAATGCATCGCTGTGGTTCTCCTCCAATTTAGAAGGTTAATTGTATTGGCGGTCCGCCTTGGTGTTGTCCAAGCACCCGGCGAAACCATCCATAATCGACTGCCTGCTAAACAAAACTTGTGCCACTAAAATAAATCCTTCAATTTCAGTTATATAGTATTTTGATGGAAATGCAATCGGAATTATACGTTCCTATTATTATCGCTCTTTAACATGACCCCACGCTCTGAGCAGCGCTTTCACCAAATAACCGACTGTTATCGATTCAAATTCAAATATGAACACTCGGTCAGTACCTCAACTGGAGAAGAAATCCCAGTTCCTTTTTTACAACCACTGCGGTATCTGCTGATCTGTTTATCATATTCTCTAAAGTGATGATTTGTGAATGTCGATAATTTTGGATTTATCGAAATACTCCATGGTCTCGTAATGGGTGATCCGCTGCAGTTTGGCGGTGGTATCCCCCATCCGCTGAACCTGATCCAATGCTTTCTGAATCAGGGCCATGCCGCTGCTTTCCGACTGAATTTTAACGGCCAGGATCTCTAAATAGCCCGAAAGGGCTTGCAGCGGCTGATTGAACTCATGACATACGCCCCCCGCGGTTTCCAGGACCCCCTCCAACTTCTCCTTCTGCAGACGGACTCGGGCGGCCTTGTTCTTCTCGGTTAAATCCGCCAGAACACTGACGCTGCCAATGGCCGCGCCTTGCCGGCTCTTTATCGGCGCCAGAGTGAAGAGATAATCCCGCCGCTGACCGTCCGCGCATTGAACCGCAGCTTCATGGGTGAGAGAACTTCCTTTATGCAATGCGTTCATCTCTTGGCGCAGGTAGGCGGCCGCCAGATCCGGTGGGATCTGCTCGGTCATTTCCTGGGCGCGCCGGCCAATGATCCGATCCCGGGTCAACCCCAGTATGGATTCGGCAAAGACAGCATTGCAGCCCTGAAAGACTCCCTCCTGATCTTTATAGTAAATGGGATTGGGGATGGTGTTGATCAACACATCGAGCAGCTGCAAATAACCTCGCAATTTTTCTTCCGTGCTTTGCCATTGCGTTTCCTTTTGCAGATATTCATCTTCCAGGGCGCTGATTTTACGTTTGGCCTCGCGCAACGCATGCTGGCCCTGGATCATTTGCCGATTGCAGGCATGATACCAGTACAGTGCCCACCCGGCTGCGCCAGCGGATAAAAGAACAATGGACCAGGCAAGTAATGTCATCGCGGTTTCTCTTCGTGGGGGGGTGCGCGACATTCCAACAAGCGCCCATTCATTCCAGCCGACCTTCAAACAGCCGCTCCCCGCGATGTCTGTTTTGCTTCTTGCGCCTTGGGTTGAACTGTTTGTGAGGACCGACTTCTTTCGATTGCCGCGATGTCATGGTGGATGCGCTTCCATCCAAGTCACCGCAGCATTGTTAACAGGATATCCGCAACTCGCGCTTTGTCAAGGCAAGAAAAGGTTGCGGCCGGGAAATTACAAATGGCAGGGGTCGCCCCATATGCAGTAACCATAGACAAAAGGCAACGGCAAGAATGTCAAATGTGAGGTGGAGGCAGTCTCGCTTTTGGGAAAGGTCCTTTACCTTCATTTGGTATTTAGATTTTGACATTTGACATTCTTATGGCTTACTTGGTTCGATACCAGTGAAGACATGCTTCTACATATGATTGCTTTTAGAACCATAACATTAGGAGAGTTTCCATGCCAGTCACCACCGTGCGCTGGGTAAATGCTAAACAGTTTGTGGGCACCGACAGTCGCAACCAGTCGGTGGTACTCTCGGGCGATGATCCCGCGCGGGGGGTCAGCCCATCCCAAATGCTGCTGATTGGGCTGTCGGCCTGCACGGCCTATGATGTCTTGGATATCATGGCCAAGAAACGCAAACCCATTACCATGCTGGAAGTCATCGCCAATGGCGAACAGGATGCCAATCCGCCATGGGCTTACCAGCACATTCATCTAACCTACCGGGTCAGCGGCAATAACTTGACGCAAAAAGCCGTCGAACAAGCAGTTCAGCTCTCCCAGGAAAAATATTGTTCCGTGGCCGCCACAGTACGGGGCGTGGCGCGGATTTCAACGGAAGTAGTGATTGTGCCGATTGTGGCGCAGTGAGAGGGGCACCACGATCAGTGGTGTCCGTCCATTACAACCCGTTGTTTTTCATGGGCATGTTTCTTGCTGGATCTATGAAACGAATTGACGGGTTTGTGATTTAATTCTAATTTTGAAATGCCGATAATGAAAACAAGCAGACTGTGGCTGGTTAAAATTTAACCTAATTTCGAACGTTTGCCGGAATAAGAAACCATCACTCATGACACTGTCGGGATCGGTCAAATATTTTCTGGGCATCGCGATTTTCGCCGCGCTGACACTTTTTGTCAGCCCATGTGCCCAAGCCGAGATTTATGTGTTCATTGACAAAGATGGGGTCATGCACTTCACCAACACACCCACCTCCGACAAATTCAAACTGTACATGTATGAGCCGCGCCCAAAGCCGGCGGTGTGGGTGAACATTCAAAGTTATGATGATGTCATCGCTGAAGCGTCTCGCCAATACGGCGTCGCTTTTCCCCTGATCAAAGCCGTGATCCATGCGGAGTCTTGCTTTAACCCCCAGGCGGTTTCCAAAAAGGGGGCGATGGGGTTGATGCAGATCATGCCGGAGAATCTGGGGTTGCTGAATATTAACGACCCCTTTGATCCCTGGGAGAATATCATGGGCGGCGCGCGCTATCTCAAGGCCATGATGGAGCGTTTCGACGGCCAACTCTCTTTGGCCTTGGCTGCTTACAATGCCGGCCCCACCGCGGTGGAGCGTTACAACAATATCCCGCCTTATAAAGAGACCATGGATTATGTAGACAGAGTATTGAAATTCTACCAGCACTACAAAAAAAGCTGACCCGCAGATTAACCGCCGCCCCTCAAATGTGATGTGGTCACGACAGGCTATCTTAAAAAATTCTTTTGGTCCAAACTCTTTATTTAGAGAAAGCTTGTATTGTTTTGGAAATCGCAAAAGATGGTGATGCGCTATTTTATCGAGGTGGGTCTATTTTGGATTTAGCTTCCAAGCGGCGAAGCTCATCAAAGGCGTTTTGAACGTTATCCCATTCCATCTCTGTTTTTGCCAGAGCCTTGGCATGATCTAGTGATTGCCGCCCCTTTTCAAAATCACCCTGGCGAACATAGGCCAGGCCAAGAGCCACGTGAGCATCGGTGTAACGTGGGTCAAGTTCGATGGCGCGTTGAAATTCGCGCTGGGCGGCTTCATATTTCTTCTGGTGTAGAAATATATTCCCATTGGACAGATGCTGAGCCGAAGTATCTAACCCAGGGCGCAAGAAAATGGTGTCAGGGCCGCAACCGACCAGGACCCAAACCAAAAGCCACCAAAAATATTTTGTCTTGAGCATGGTGTGCCCCCTCGATTTGATCTCAATCTATGATGATGACCACCCGGCATTGCTTCAGGAAGCCCAAATTGGCCGATGCATCGCGCAGCTTGGCCGCGTCGGTATTGCTGATCACGATGTCGCAGCTGCGCTCGGGAAGAATACGCAGCCCTCTGGCAGCCAAAGGTTTGGGCGCCACCCGCGGGTTGAGTCCTGGGTCCGGCATGGCGCGCACATACTCGCAAACCCCATATTGGACGGCATATTCACGGCTGATAAAAGCCGATCCATATACTTCTTTTCCCCCCTCGTCCACAATCAACGACACCATGGCTGGTTTGGCGCCAATCCCTCTGGCATCCACCACTAAACCCGAGTAAATTCCTTCCCTTTTGGGAGTGGCTTCCGACAGGGGCGAGTCCCATGATGGCTGAGTGACTGACCCCTTGGCATTGACCGGCTTGATGGGCTCGACCTGACGGATCTCATCGGGGAGCATCATCTGTAAAAATCCACCGAGCAGCGGCATCTGCACGGTAACCTCCACCGATCCGTCCGCGAGTCGGGTTTCATGAATAATTTGGGCGCCAGCCGTCATTTGTGTCAGCTTGGCCTGGAAAGGCTCATTGCTCGCCAACACTTGAGCCACATTGTGGGAAGCGTCAAGCCGCAGGCCTTTTAAGGTTTCCATTAGATTGCTAACGGCCTTGTGATGGGCCAATTGGGTAAGCTGGTTTGAATTCGAGGCAGCCTGGCTCGTATTGCCGATAGGTGCCCCCAATCCCTTGGCGATCAACAACCCCTTGCTCCAATTGATCTGGCCGGTGGGCAGCTCTTCAATAAACTCCTTGGCGGGGTCGGCACGGCCAATCGTTGGCCAGATCAGCAGCAGGATGCACAAAATGGCGGGAAAACGCATTTTAATCTTTTATTATTAATGAGTTATCTAAATCGATTGACCGTGTTTCGTAATATATTGTAAGAGTTATAGGAAGTCAACCGAACACCATGAACAGCGTGTAAGCCACGGCGGTTATGGGCAAAAGAAATGATAAGCCCTAATATTCCCCCTGCATCCTTCACACTGGGGCGGGAAACGTGCCCGCTCCCTGCACATCGGGAAGGCCGTCAAGTCCGTCACGCGATAAAGGTTAGGGCGCAACTCCGGCCTTTGGCCTCTGGGAAAGAATCAATCACCATCTATGGAAAGGGTCATTGGCTACATTGGCCGTAAAGCCATCGCCTCCATCACGCACCTGATGGACCTGTTTGCCTTGGTCTTTCGTATCTTCTCCCAGGTGTACAACCCGCCTAAAGCCGGCAGGGTGTTGGTGCGCCGCATTATTGTGCAACAGCTCTATTTCACGGCCGTTCAGGCCCTGCCCATCCTGATCCCCATTGCGTTGCTGATCGGGTGCCTGGTCATCATTGAATTCAGCAAACTCTCCGGCCAGTATGACTTCAGCCGATTATCAGTGTTGCTCATCGTGCGCGAGATCGGCCCCATCATTACCGCGCAACTGGTCATCTTGCGATCTGCCACGGCCGTGACCATTGAAATCAGTTACATGCGTGTACTCAAAGAGCTGGAAGCCATCGAAATGGCTGGCTTAGACCCCATCCGTTTTGTGTGCCTGCCCCGGCTGGTGGGGATTACCTCCGCCATGGTGGGCCTCTTTATTGTTTTTGATCTGGTATCCATCCTTGGCGGCTATGCCATTGTCTGGGCCATTGCGTCCATCCCCATGAGCCACTTTTTGTATCGTATCGCCAAGGCCGTCACCCTATCCGACATCGGGGTGGGACTGATCAAAGCCGTACTGTTCGGTATCACCATCACAGTCACCTGCCTCTATCGCGGTTTTGAAGCCAAACATCAGATTACCGAAGTGCCCATTGCGACGTCCCGCTCGGCGGTGGAGTGTTTTCTTTATTGTCTGGTGATGAACGTATTTATTTCGATTGTTTTTTATCTATGAGTTTTTACAGCCTGGAACTCTATGATTACAGCCTGGCTGCCATGGGTTCGGGACATGGCATTCAAGGATTTTCGTTTATCCTGGCGCCGGGAGATGTGTGTGCCGTCGAGAGCCCGCAAGCAGATGATGGGCGCCTTTTTCTCAGGGCATTGGCCACTTTGGTGCGACCGCTTCGCGGCTCTTACGTATTCAAGGGGCAGCATCATGATTTGCGTCGCTATAATGATATGTTAGGCTGCAAGCGCAAAATCGGCTATGTCTCCCCTGGAGTCGCGCTCATCAGCAATCTGTCAGTGAAGCAAAATTTGTTGCTCCCGCGCTACTATCACGAGAACAAGCTTGATATTGACCTGGATGAACCGGCCATGGCGCTATGCCGCGCGATGGGGATCGAAGAAAAGATAGATCAGCGCCCGGCCGGGCTCACACCCATGGAAGTGCAGAGCGCCATCATTGTTCGTGAATTAATCAAAATGCCGGAGATCCTGCTGCTTGACCAGCCGGAGATGGTTGTCGGCCATTCGAAATTCGATGCCCTGGCAGGCATTTTTAATCGCTTGATTGATGAGCGCCTGCCCATCGTCTTTTTCTCCTATGATGAGCGCTTGTTGAGCCCGTTTGTGAACCGCAAGGTACGAATTGCCGATGGACGGTTGACTGCCGAGACCGTGCCGGCGAAGCCGACAGGGACAACAGCGGAAGATGACGCTGGGAAGCGATAATTAAGGAATCAGCTATGGAAATGGAATTCTCAAAAATGGAGCGTTTGGTCGGCGCCTTCATCGTTGCCGTGATTTTACTGCTCATGGCCACCGTGGTGATTATCGGTAGGGGCAAAGACTGGTTCAAAACCTACGTCACCTACTATACTTCCTTTAATGAAACGTACAATTTGCAGGAAAATGCGGCAGTTAAACTGTTTCGCGCCGATATCGGCAAGGTGGCGGATATCACCTTGGAAAAAAATCGCGTCTTGGTCAAATTGGCTATTTTTGAGAAGTATGCTTCCCGCATTCGGCAAGATGCGGTTGCAACGGTAGAAAGCCCCACCCTGATCGGTTCGGAGTATATTGCCATCATCCCCGGTTCCACCGATGCGCCATTAATTGCCCACGGCGGAGAGATCCCTTCGCGGGAAAAACGTTCCATTACCGATGTGCTGACGGAGTTTGAAGTGGAAAAAGCCGCTAAAACGGTAGTCAAAGCGATCCAGGAGATATCCCAGGTCACCGAAACGCTGAGCAGGACCGATGGCCCCTTGATGATTTCATTGAAAAACGTAGAAGTCATTAGCACCAATCTCAAACAGATCACCACCGATCTGGAATCCGGAAAAGGCCCCATGGGGCTGATGCTCAAATCCGAAAATGTATTGCAGCAGATGGTAGATAGTATCGCGCGTTTGGAACAAATTCTTGAGGACATCCAAACAGTCGTGGCCAAAGCCCCGCACACCATGGATCTGGTGCAGGAGAATCTGATCATCTACCGGGATACGGGCGCATCGATCCAAGCCAGCGTCAAACAGGCTCAGCAAATTTTATCGAATATTCAAAGATCCGCCGATGATCTTCAAGCCATCATGGGCAATGTCAAAGACGGCAGCCAAAAGGTGCCCCAGATTTCTACGAGTTTTGCCGAGGGCATTGAAGAGATCCGTCAAGGCGTAGAGCAGGTCAATCGTGTCGTTGATTCGCTGCAGCAAAATGTAATCATCCGCGGCAACCTGCCGGCTGAAGCGCCGCCCGCCGCCACCGATGCCGGCGCCCGCCCGTAGAACCATAGAAGCTTCTAAAAATTGAGCGTCATCAAAAGGCGCGTCTGATTTTTGCTTTTGGGCTGGATGACTTCCTGATCTTGGCGCCGCTGCAAATCCGGCCCAACATCTTCCAGAATCATGGCAAGCCCTTTATTGATGTGGTCAATAAAGGTCTGGATCGGCATCATTTCACCGTATGTGCGGGTGAAGGAATAGATGCAGATGTTGAGCTTTTCCATCTCCTTGGCGATTGTCACGGCATCCTGCAACAGTTGAATGCTGCGCTTAGCGATGGCCACTGTGCGCGCGGGGAATAAATCCCACCACGCAACGGCCGTGCAAAAATAGACAGTGGGACGATAGGCCTGCAAAGCAATAGCGTCGACATGTTTGTTGTTCATGAAAGTAAATGCATACTCGATGAGCTCGAACGGCCGAACCTGGGGGAAATCTTCCCTGAGAAAGCCAAGCTGCCATTGGTAATCCCGGGTAGGGTCCTTGACGATGGCCAGCGTGGCGTCGATCTTCCGACTGGCGTCATGGAAAAGTTGTTCATCGTTGCGCAATATGTTTTGAATCACTTTGATGGTGTTGCGCATATAGTTGGATCTTGAGCCCGACGGCGAAAGCATCTGACCCTGGGAAAACAGCGAATCGGCTTGGGCAAGGGCTTTAAATACTTCTTGCTTTAATGTTGGCATATCCACGCCGTCAATTGTGTCGCTGGGGCTTCGGTTGCGCATGTGGCGCAGCGTAATCATGGCTTGGGCCAGAAGCGCGATACCATACTCACAGTAGAAATCTTCGGTCATCACGCCGCAGTGGGTTTGGATCAACGCGGCCTCTTGATACACTTGTTTGAACAGCCCATCGGCAATGGAGTAAGAGGGCGCATCCGTAGCCAGATTGCGCAGCAGCACCATACGAAAAGTCCTTGCATTAACGTGAAGCGGGTCGAGATTTAAAATGATGCGTAAAACTTCCAGCGCTTCCCAATACCGCCGTCGGTAGTACAGGGTCTTTGAAATCTCCAGACCCAGCAAGGAGTTGTGCGGGAACCGAAAAAAAGTATTGATGGCATTGGAGCCCCCCTCCTCGGCAATGGAATCATGGAACCCCGACAACCAGAGCTTGCTGGCCAGCTGCAGGGTAGAGGCCACATCGCTTTGTAACAGCGGGTCCTCCAGGAGATTGGGCACGAAATCGAAGTATAGATAGCTCCACAGCCCCACGACCCACCAAATGGTCAGTGTGACCTCGTTAAACAGCACGGTTGCGGCCGGCTGACTGCTGAGCGTGACCCGGATATCATTAATCTGGATGCACTGCCGGGCGTAATCGGTAAGCCGGATGACGGGGTCGCCGGGCAGTTTGGCATTCAGAATGGATAAGAGATAGTTGTCCAGATTGCCGAAATTGCCGGCGGCAATGCCGATGGACAGCAAACGGTTCTGGGAATAATAGTTGGACAACGACCAGCGGATGGCCAGTTGATGGGCCAATGAAACAGCGCTTTGCAGACACTGGCGATAGGACGCTGGATTACTGACCTTGTTCTCCTTGGGAAAATCCACGAACAATGTGGTGATGTCATGGGACCTGACCTTGCCCCAACGGCCATAGGAAAACCGGCCAATGGCCTGGTCAATATAGCTTTTCAGCTCGCGTTTGAGCCAGCCCAGCGTGTCATGGTCAATGACATCGCCGCGGCTGTACAATGCAAATCCTATGCGGACGCCCTCCCGGTAGTCAGCGGCCCCCTTGCTCTCACTGCACATGGCCATGAGCGTTTCAAAATTCCAGTGGGGCCCAAGTTGGGCGCGATCGTGGCCCAGCCAGAAGGCCAGACTTCGGAGTACATTTTGCTTATGAAGGGTGTCGGCGGGTTCCTTTTTGAAACGCGTCAACATGGAGTTGCTCACCTTGGGCAAATCGATCTCATGCTCATCGAGCAAGGCATTGATGCGGTTGGTTAGGGCGCGGGCTGAGAGATTCAGATCGAGCAAAACCTCCTTCTGACTGAAAAAGCTTTCAAAATTGATATGATTGGGCGGCATGCACATCTCCTTGGGTCGGGCATGGCTGTAGATGAGCTCTTCCAAGAGATCTTCGTCAGAAGCCTCAATCAGTCCGTTGGACAAGGCAAAATCGATGAAGGATTGCAGTGTTTTCAGATTCTGCTGGTTATCCGCGAATTGCGAAAAGTTTTCAGCGGTCGGAAAGACTGCCAAAATGGCCGACAACGCGCGCTCTTTCTTATTCATAATTGGCCGCCTCGTTTATAAATAGAATTTAGTGGTATAACTGTTTTATTGCGTAACAATATTCAATAATGACAAACCATAGGACTTTTAAGCATTTTATTTTTGAAAACATCATTGTGTTTTAAAATAAAACGGAAGTTTTCATAAAACAAACCATTTCTTTGACTTTTGTTTCAACTTAACATTAGGTTGCTTTTATTGCGCCTCAAGGCAGGAGAAGTGGCCGCTTCTTCTGCCAAACCAAAAATCAATCGTTCCACCACCGCCAACGGCCTCCCCCCCTGAGAGCGATACCCCCAGTTTGGCGGCTCAATGCCATTGAGTGAAGTCGAATTGCCTTTTAGGTGAGGCGACATCTGAAAATGTTAGGGCAACCGGCCCGAACAGGAGGACACCATGTGGACCTTTTCATGCCCCACCATCGTCTGCGGAGATCATGCGCTGGACTATCTCCATCTCATCCAGGATAAAAAGGCCTTTGTGGTCACGGAAAAGGAACTTACCCCTTCCGGCTTGATTCAGCGGGTTACGGATCAAGTCATGGCCGCGGGAACTCAGTGCCTGATTTTTGATCAGGTCGAAAATGAGCTCAATCAGGATGTCGTTGAACGCGGTGGACGAATGATTGGAGAATACCAGCCAGATTGGATTATCGCGCTTGGCAGCAGAGTCTGCATGGACACCGCGAAATCCATCACGCGACAATTGGCCAACGGTGGGCGGGCGGCCGAAAAGCAGGTCCGATTCATGGCCATTCCCGTAACCATGGACTCCGACTCCGATATATTGCCTGCACACGATGAGACCCAAATCCTCTCCATGGCCGAGCATTTGAGCGATATTCCAGATGTGGCCATTTTAGCTCCGGAAATGTATGCCCATTTATCTCTGTCGGTCATCGCTGAAATCAGCATGGGGGCTTTATGCAAAGCCATTGAGGGCTACACCTCTCCTTGGGGTAGCTGCCTGACCGACGGACCGACTTTGATGGCGAGCCGCTTGGTGATAGAAAATCTGCCCCTTGTGTCCCAGCAAGGGGAGGAGGGCGAGGCTCGCAACCAGCTTCAACGCGCAGCCTTTCTGGCCGAACTGGCCTCCAGCCAAGCCCCATTAGCAGGTTTGGCTCAATGCGCCGCGGGGGCTCTATCCATCACCCACATGCTGCCTTTTGGAATCGCCGCCGGCCTGATGCTGCCATACGCCATGATGTTTTTAATCAACGGCTCCATCCAAACCACGGGAAAATATGCCGAGATCGCCCGCTTTTGCGGTTTGACCCACGATGCCTCTTCAGAGGGTGCACTCTCGCTGGTGACCAAGATCCAAACCTGTGCCGCCCAACTCGGCCACCCCACCTGCTTGAGGACGTGCATTGCCGACAGCGAACAATTCGAGGCCACGCTGCCGGAAATGGTCACCAAGATCCTTTCCCAAGGGTCGATCCAGTCTGCCGCGCGGGTGCCTGACCAAGAAAAATTAACTCGACTTTTCCGCTGCGCCTATGAAGGCTGGCCCATCGATTTCTAACCAAATTTTAAAAAGGAAAACGGCCAAGCGAATCACATTCGCTTGGCCGTTTAGGAGGAGAACAGATGAAAAAACTATTGGTTTGGCGTTTTATATAAATGCAAACAGCTTGCCAGTTTCCAACTATAATTGCGATATCTTCCCCATAAAAATTAAATTATTAATTTCAATATATTATAAACACATTGCATGGTTATCCCAAAAATCCGCTGCAGTTGTTATGGACACACTTGGGTATCCAAGTTCACAATCTTGAACCCGCCATTTCCCAACATCAATATATCAAACTGTAATCATTGTAATTTTATCAAAATCGATTAAGTTCAGAATTATGAACTGCGCACCACACCCTAACCCCAACTTAGTATAACCAACTATAATTATTTTTTATTTTATCGGTTCGCGCCCGTGAACGACTCTCAGAGGATCAGAAACCGCTTGGCCTCCTGGGGCGTAATGGGCAATATCGTAATGGTTTGAACACCACTGCTCGAGCTGATCTGAACCGCGCACGGCTGCTCCTTGGGCGCTTTGCTGTATCCGGCACAAATACAGGCCGCCAGATTGATCAAGGGCGGCAAACCGCCACCGGGCATAAGAACCGTTGGACCGGGATAGCCTTTAACCTTTATGGTTACATCACATTGGGGATCGACCAATTTCTGAATCTGCTCATTGTCCTGCTGAGTTCGGCCGACCACGATTTTGGTGGTGGCGTTCAAGCGCAGGTGGCGGCCATGTTGAAGCAGATGCAGCCCAGCGGGCGTCAATTCCACTTCATGGTCCATCAAATCCCTCAAACGCCGGGAATAGCCGGGGTCGGTCAGCAAACACCCGCCCGCGGGTGTTGGAAAATCAACAATCCCGAACTGTGCGGCCAAATCCATTTGGGGTTTGCGTGAACGGCCGCTCAAAGCCAACAATTGAGCGCGATCCACCCGCCCCTCCTGTTCCATGACCGTTGCCGGCAGGCGCTGGGCGCTCAAGGGTCGCAGGATATTGCCATCAAAGCCGGAATGCTTCTCCACGTAACGCAGCGAGGAAGCGGTCTGCGACATGGGCCGCTGCCCCAACACCTCGCCGCTGAAAAGAAAATCATATCCATTGGCCAGCATTAGCTCACCGGCTTTGCGAAACATCAAGGTGTGGCAATCCATGCAGGGATTCATGTTTTTGCCATAACCAGCCGGCGGATTCTTGAGCATCACCAGGTAATCCGCGGTGATATCCTGAATGCGGAGCGCAATGCCGGTCTGGGCGGCGGCCCGGCGCGCTTTATCGGCCGTAAAAAATGGGGTTTCAAAGGTGATCCACTCGACCTGAATTCCTTGGCGGCGCAGCACCAATGCGGCCAGCATGCTATCCAGACCGCCGGAACAAAGTCCAAGGGCCCGGATGGTTTTTGTTTCAGCACGACTCATGATAATTAAAACTCCTCTTTGAATTGGGAGCCCATATTTATGGGAGGGGGTGAAAAAATGTCAAATGCCAAATACGGCACCCTGCTCCTTAACTCCGTGTTGAGTCACCATGGTTGCACAGGCCTGTTTTTTCCTCGATATCGGAATCCGCATCGGTATCGAACCACGACGATAGCGATGCCGATACCGATGCTGATCAAAGCAACACTCCTGGCCTGCGCTTCCCAACTCCCGCCATGTTTACTTACCCCCGAAATCGTGTTATCGCTGGGCCGCTTTTGTAAAACCATACCGGCATTAAATCAATCGAGGGAAGGGTGATTGTGATGACCACCGAGCGCGAATCCATTGAGTTTGATGTTCTGATTGTGGGTGGCGGACCCGCGGGATTGGCCTGCGCCATCCGTTTGATGCAACTGGCCCAACAGACCGGCCAAAGCATGGAGGTGGCTCTCATTGAAAAAGGCGCGGATATCGGGGCCCACTCCATAAGCGGTGCCATCCTTAAACCCAATGCTCTCAGTGAGCTGCTCCCCGATCATAAAGCCAAGGGTTGTCCCATCGAGGTTGAGGTTCGCGGCGACGCTTTTTACTACCTGACCGCCGACAAAGCGCATTCCATGCCCATGACCCCGCGCTTCTTGCACAACGCCGGCTGCTATGTGGTCAGCCAATCCAAGCTGGCGCGCTGGATGGGCCAGTTGGCCGAAGGCATGGGCGTCAATCTCTTTCCAGGCTTCGCGGGTCAAGAAGTACTTTTCGACGCCGACGGTCAGACCATTATCGGCATTCGCACCGGCGACAAGGGACTGGGTAAGGCCGGTGAACAAAAATCCAATTTCGAGCCGGGCATAGATCTCATGGCCAAGGTAACCGTCTTTGCCGAGGGGGCTCGAGGCAGCCTGGTTAAAACCATGGCCGAACGGCTGGACCTGTATAACGACCGCTTGCCGGCGGTTTATGAAACCGGCATTAAGGAAGTAATTCAGCTGCCCGCGGGCGGCAATTACTTCCTCAGCAAAACCTTCAACGATATGCACTTCATGGGATATCCGCTGGGGCTGGGCACTCCCGGCGGCGGTTTTATCTACGAGATGGCGGATCAGCGCATTGCCATCGGCTATCTGACCGCCTTGTGTTATGAAGACCCCCGGATTGATCCCTATGAGATGTTCATGCGCTTCAAACGCCATCCCTTTGTGGCCGATATCATCAAGGGCGGCAAAGTGATCGAACAAGGCGCGCGCACGGTCAGCACCGGTGGGTACTACACCATGCCCAAATTGGCGCTTGATGGGGCTGTAATAGTAGGCGGCGATGCCCAGATTCACAATACTCCGGCCATCAAGGGAATCCATGTGGGCATGAAATCGGGCATGCTGGCGGCCGAGGCCATTGCCGCGGCCCTGGCCAAAGGCGATGTGTCCGCGGCCGGGTTGGCGGCTTACACGGTGGCCTTAGAGCAAAGCTGGGTGAAGAACGAACTTTGGGAAGGCCGCAACACTGCTGCGGCGTTGGCCAAGCCTGGCGTGAGCAAACTCATTCATCTGGGCGCCCAATACGTGACCAAAGGCCGGGGCATATGTGAGCGCATGGCTCTGGAAGCCGATGCCGACACCCTTAAGCCGCTATCCGCCCAGGCGCCCGCTGCTGAAACCAAAATTCAGTATGACGGCGAGCTTTATGTGGATAAGCTTACCGGGGTATATCTGTCCAAAACCATGCACCGCGAAGATCAGCCCTCCCATCTGATCATCCCTGATCCAAAGATCTGCAGTGAGCAGTGCTACCCTAAATTCGGCAGCCCTTGCGTCCGCTTTTGCCCGGGCAACGTCTACGAGCTGGAACTAGACCCGGCCAGCGGCAAAGCGCACATCAAACTCAACCCATCCAACTGCTTTCACTGCAAGACCTGTGACATCAAAGACCCCTTTGGCAACATTCGTTGGACCTGTCCGGAAGGGGGCGAAGGGCCTGGGTATACGATTGTCTAAATCGGAGAATTTTCTGGAATCGGTATCCAGCACCACAGATACCGATTCCATTTTTTTATTTTGCCGCCGATGAAGTACTTTCAACCTGAGATCTTTTGTCTTCCGTCATCATCGCGCGATGAAGGCCTTCAATACCCGACTTAACACCGCGTCAATTTTTTTAACAGGTCCACGCCCGCCAGCCTGACAACGGCAATTGCTGTCTTGCAGAAACTACTTGTGATTCTGGAATATTAAATCATCGCCACCAGCGGCATGCCCTTTGCTTTTCCAATGGCTTGGTTTGCGGAGCTTAAACCGCAAAACTTCAAAAAAGAAAGGAGAAGGTCATGGCCGGCAAAACCGCTAAACCAATCAAGCTTAAAAAGGTTGAATTTGTTTTGGACGCCCCCGAAGCCAAAGCAATCTTTCTGGCGGGCACCTTCAACGATTGGTCCGTGGAAAAGCATCCCATGAAGAAAAGCCATGAACAACGTTGGGAAAAGACCCTCACGCTGGCCCCGGGCAGTTATGAATATAAATTCTTCGTGGATGGCCGCTGGACGGAGGACCCCCAAAACGAACGCCGTTGCACCAACATCTTTGGCACTTTGAACAGCATCGTGAAAGTTAGCGGATGATAAAGCTGACTTACGGACAAACCGTCCAAGGCGCAAAAGGCATCGGCTAGAAGGTAAACCCGATGGATAGATGCCACATGCCGCTGCTTTCGCCGTCCCGGCGGTTAAGCTTGTAACCGTAGAACATACCCACGGGCCCGATGGGCGTGACATATTGCAAACCGAGACCAGTGGCCCAACGAAAGCTGGCATCGCCGGCATCAACCAAGGCTTCCTGCACGCTGCCAGTATCCACAAAGGGAATCAGTTCGAAATTACTTCCGATACTGAAGCGGGTCTCCAGACTGGCAGCCATGGTCAGACGGCCGCCCACGGCCTTGCCGGCCTCATCGTAGCGCAGCAGGTTTTCTTCAAAGCCCCGCACGGTATTGGCGCCGCCGAGAAACAAGAGCTGATCCTGGGGAGGTTGATCGCCGCTATAGGATTGAATCACACCGAGCCATGCGCGGCCAGCCAGCACCACGCGCGGGTGCAAGGAGTAGAAAGTGCGCAAATCGAGCCGGTATTTCAAGAAATCATCCAGCGTATTTTCCACACCCTTGGAGATATCCACGGCCAGGGAATCTAACTGGCCTTTGCGGGGCTGAATAAAGGAGTCGCGGCTGTCGTACTGGATGGAGGGCGTGAGTACGGTAACGGTGCGCGGCTCAAATGCTTCCGGGTCCTGTTCGGCCGCGCTGCTGCCGGGATTACGCAGGTACTGCTGCCGGCGCTCATAGCGCAGGGCCAGGGCATTGGTGAAATCCTTGCCCCAATCATAGGAGAAATTGGCATTGGCGCCCGCCGTGGTCGTACCGACATCCTGGTTGAATGGTTCGCTGAGCTCCGTGTAGAGGCCGGCTTTGGCTTTGACGGTGGTGCCCAGAAAACGCGGATCGGCGATACTGCCCTCCCAGCGATGGCCCACCTGACTCTCTTCGCCGCTCAGGGAGAGATCCTTGCCCAAGCCGAGAAAGTTATGGTCGCCGATCTTGGCGCGCCCGTAAAATCCTTTGTCGGTCTGGTAGCCGCCGGCGGTCTCGAAGTAGTATGGCTTTTTCTCCAAGACTAGAAAGGCCAAATGGACCTGGCTATCCTGCTCTTTGAGCCCCACAGTGCGCACCTGCACAGAATCGAAGATATTTAAACTGCGCAAATTGCGCTGGGCCTCCAGCACCTTTTGCAGCACAAAGGGATCACCTGTCTTAAAATTCAGCTCCCGGTTCATAAGTCGCTGCCGGGTGCGGAAGTTTCCGAGAAAGAAGATCTGGCCCACCGTCACATGTGGACCGCTGGTTACCGTAAATACGACATCGGCGCGGGTTTGATCCGGATTGAAATCGGCGCGCCCCTGGACGCGCACGTGGGGATAGCCCAGGTTGCTGATGCGGGCCGATAGCCGGTTTTCCGCGGCCTGCAAGTCGGCCGGATTGTATGGAGCACCGGCCTTGATCTGCAGGCCTTCCATGAGGTCGACGCTGCTGATGGGCGTTTGGCCTTCAATGGAGATATCGCCGACCCTGGTTTGCACCCCTTCGTCGACGGCAATGACAATTTGGGTCTTGGCCGTGTTGGGATCAATATGGACCGTCTCCTTGACTTGGGCATTTAAATAACCGGCATCGCGGTACAGGCTTTGAATGGCCAGCAAATCCTCCTGCAACGTATCGGCTACATAGGCCCCGCTGGAGAGCCACGTGGGCGGGCGGGTGAGCATTTGGGCCGTGATGGTCTTGGTATCCATGTGGGCGTTGCCTTGAAATACCACACTTTCCACAATATGCCGGGCGCCCTCCTCAATCATCATGGTCACATGAAGCAGCTCCACGCCGTTTTCAGTTTTACGTTTCTCTTCCCAATGCACCTTGACATCGGCAAACCCGCTTTGCAAATACCGGCGCCGAATGTTCTGGGCGCTGCGGCGCAGCCCGATATTGCCGACATTGCCGCTTTTGAAGATTACCAGGTCTTGTTGCAACCAGATATCGAAGAAATAATGATTGCCTTCAAAGGAAACGCTGTAGCGCGGCCCCTCCTCGATCTCCAGCCGGCAATCCACCCGCGCGCGACGGGCATCGAAGGTCTCGACGGGCGTGATAGCCACCTCGGCAAAACCATAGCTGCGGTAATAGGCCACCAGATTGCGAATATCTTCTTTAAGATCCTGGGGCTGAAAACGGCCGCCGCCCGGAGATAGAATGGATTTTCGATAAACCGCCATGCGGGTGAGCAGGTCATCTTGCGTCATGGCGTGATTGCCTTGCAGCTCCATCTTTCCCAGCACATAATAAGCGCCTTTATCGATAACTACCCGTAAACGGTAGTGCCCGCCCGGACCGTCGGCGGTCCAAGTGATTTTCACCTTAGGGTCGACATACCCTTCAGTCCGGTAGAGCTGCGCAATATGCGACTCTTGTTCAGGCATTTGATCGGGCCGAAAGATTTCTCCAGCCGCCACGGTCATGGCATTGAGCACATCTTTTTCAAACAAGGGATAGGCCCCGTCGATATCGATGGAATATATCCGTTTGAAAGGCCGCAGCCGAAAGGTCAATTCCACCCCCTGGCCCTGGGGGGTCACGGTGGTTTTTACTTCGGAGAACAGGCCCAGGTTGCTCTCGTTTTTTTTCAGTTGCTCGGAAGTAATCGTTTCACCCGGCTGCATTCGGATGACGGCCCGGGCCAGCCCTTCCCAGTCAAATCCCAAGGACTGCTCTTCTTCTATTTGTACCTGGATGGCGGTGATGGGGGCGGGGAGTGTTTCGGCACGCAGACTGGAAACGGAAGTACACATGAGCAGTAATAATAAAAGTATTGTTGCGAGTCGTTTGCCCGTATGCCCGTTTGCCCGTATGCCCGTGTGCCCGTTTGCCCGTGTGCCCGTGTGTCCGCGAGTTCGTTGGCCCGTTGAATCTTGTGGCCGCGCGTTCATCAGGTCGCAGGTATCCATATGTGCAAACTTTTTGCACTGGATCTGGATTTTATTGTTGCGAAGAGTAGTAAAACTCGACCTTTTCATACTTGTTTAAGCTTCGCACCAAATGAGAATGAATTCGTAAAGCGTCCTCGTGTTGGTTAACGTCATCCCCGTGCAAGCGGGGGTCCAGGCATTTAATGCTCTTCTGGTTATCCGCCTTCGCGGGAATGACATAGCGGGGCACCATGCTACTTCCCAGAAAGCCATCAAATACTACCCCAATAATCGCTGAGCCAATAAGCCCACGAACCAACGGGCAAACGGGCAAACGGGCTCACGGGCAAACGAGCTAACGGAACTCCACTCGAAACATCAATTCTCCGCCATATTTGCCGGACGAATCCTGGAACCCACTGGCCAGGATGTGTTCCAGCAAACGATACTCCGAAATGGCCCGTTGCACCGTTTGATCACTGCCCGACTCTATGGCATATTTTACGGTCAAACGCCGGGTGAGCTGTTTGCCCACCGTCAACTGGGTGGTGGCGTCGGCGCCCTCTTCGGTCGGCGTCTTGGTCTCCATTTCCAAAATATCCACTCCCGCGCTCTTCTTGAGTTCTTCGCCCCACACCGAAGTCATCAGGGAAGCCAGCATTTCACCGGTGGTGGTGTCGCTGCCATTCTTCTGCTCCGAAATTTCACTGCTGGTACGGCCGAAAAGAATCAAGGAGAGAATATCGGCGTCTGATTCGCTGGGGGTGGAGGTGAGCTTGATCTTCAGGTTATCCGGTGTGCCACTGACCTCCAGCTGAATGGTATACTGGCGGACCTTGGTTTGGGCCGAGATATCCAGATCCGGCTCAATTTTATAGGGATTGACAAAATCCACCGCTCCCTGCTGGACCGTGAAGGTCTTGCCCCGGAAGTAAACTTCACCCTCATTGATCTGAGCCCGGCCCGCCACGATGGGACTGGCGATCGTACCGGTCAACTTCAGATCCGGGGCGATCTCCAGGCGGGCCACATTGTTATCCACTAGAAAAGGATACCGGTTGGTGACGACCACGTTGAGAGCCACGGCCTTCATCCAATCGGGGCGAGGTTTGGCTGAGACCACCGGCTGGCCGCGCTGGGGTTGGGCTAAGGCCGACATGAGATTGTATTTAAAGCGCTTATAGTAGGCTCCCTCCAGCAGCACAACGCGGCCATCCAGGGTGGCGCTCTCAAGGTTGCCCTTGAGGGTCAGTGTGGTGGAGAGTTTCAGATCCATGGTGTCGGGCCACTGGATCGGCAGGGAGGTGGCCTTGAAAGCGATCTCCCCTTGCTGAGGCCGGCCTTGGGCCAACTGGATTTGTCCATCCAGGCTGAACTGGCCATCATCGAGCTGGCCCGCCAGCTTCTCGATGCGGACCTCGTCGGCTGTAATCTGAATCCTGCCATTGAGGTCATGCACGCTCTGATCCAGATCGGTCAGCAGGCACCCCACGTCGGTCGCCGCCACGGTGGCATACCAATTAAGGTCGTGCCAAGGCCCATTGGCCTTGGCCTGGATTTGAATTTCGCCTTTGGGCCGCTCGATGGCATCGGTAAAAGGAGCCAGTACCGCCATGGGCAAGCGGCCGTCCACGCGCAGCGCCAAATCCTGGTCCAAATGCCCCTTGGCCGTCACTTCCAGGTATCCCGCCTGCATCAATTGCAGCTTCGTCGCAGGCAAATCCAGAAAGCCTTTGTCCAAACGGGCGTTCAATGCTTCCAGAGAAATCAGATTTACTTCTTCATAAGATATGCGACCATCCTTGAGGGCGGCTTCGGCCTGGATCGCATCGGGCTGGTGCCAATTGCCAGAGGCCTTGATTTGACCGGACAATTGACCCGCCCATGGCCCTTTTAACGCCAAGGCCAGAAAGGAAGAGAGATCGCTGTGATCGAACGCCACGGCCAGATCAAAATCACCGCGCTCCACCTGGCTGCTCAGGGAGAATTTAAAGTTCAGATCCCCTTGGGCCGTGAGCAAATGATCCTGAAGCCGAAAGGCGGCATGGAAATCCTCAAACCGGTGCTGGTTGACGGCCGGAGAATGGATCACCAGACCGGCTTGCGCCAGGGGATTGTCCACCGAGCCGCTGGCCTGGAGGTTTAAATCCAGCGATCCGGCGATCGTATTTTGCTGTTGCAACACCTCCAGCCGGGCCAACTCAACTTTGGTGGCGCGCAATTCAGCTTGAAAGCGCTGATCAAATGTATACCAGCCGCTGCCTTCCACTTGCTGACCCGGTGAAAGCAGGATCTCCAGTTGGTCCACATGGATCGTCTGATCGAGCAGCCGGCCGTCCAACGCCAGCGAGGCCAGGGATTGAGTACTGGTTCCCAGATCCGTACCTTTGAGACCAAATGCGCCTTTCAGGGCCGAGGGCTTGCCTTGAAGTTCGGCTTTGGTGGTCAGGGTCCCTTTGGCCCCGGCAATGAAATCCTGCAGCAGAACGGCTTCGGCCTTCAGCTCGGCCGTCAGGATGGGATCGTCACTCCAACGCCGGCTTTGGGCTTCACGCCATTGGGCTGAGGCTTTCAGCTGCACGGCCGAACGGCCATGACTCAATTGCAGTTTAGATATCTCCAGAAGGCCGTCATCCCAGCGGGCCTTACCCGCAACCTCGCAGGCCACTTTGTGCCATTGGGCCCGGCTGCCGGATAGAGTCAGGGTGGCGATGGGCGCGAGCAAAGTACCGGCCAGGGCCAGACGGCCGTTGAGTTCCAGATCTACGGGGCTCTTTTTGTTGAAATCGGACAACCGCAATCGGCTGGCTTCCAGGGCGGCGCTCATCTGGGGATCGCTTTGCACCTGGCCATCGGCGCCATATATCGTCAAACGCCCCTGCCCCGCCAGGCGGCCGCCACTGTTCTCGACCGCAAGGCGCGGCAAACTCAAAATCCCCTGGCGGTCCAGAGAGGCCTCGGCCGTCAATCGGCCGAATTGCCAGCCCGCCATGGCCAGATTCTCGCCGGCCACGCTGAGCTTGCCCACTGGCTGCTGCCACGGGCCTTGGCCATCGAACTTTAGGTCCACGCGGCCGTCGGGCAACGCCAGATCCAGACAGTCGCCCAATTCCGACAGCTGTTTGGACAGCGCTCCCCCCTGAACGGCAATCTCTTTTTTTTTCCAATCGGCCCAGCCCTGGGCCTGCACATCCGTTGCGCCCAGAGTGGTCTGGAGTTTTTGAACCGATAACCTTTGAGGATGCCACTGGGCTTCAAGAGCCAGCCGGCCATCCGCGGATTTGGGGGCCCCCGTCAGTTTGAATCCCTGAACCGCAAGGGCGGCGGCCAGCTTGGCCTTGGCCCGGTCCGGATCAACGCCAACTCCTTGCACATGGATTTGGCCCTGCCAACTCCCCTGCAACGACAATTCAAGAAGGGGGATCTGGGCGGGCTTCAAGTCGTGGATGGTCATATCCAGCTCGTAGGTCGCCTGGTTCCAATCCCCTTGGATTTGGCTGAGGCTTTTTGGAAACACCGGTCGCCAATCCGAGCGGCCGGTCAGGTTCAAATCCGCATAGGCGCTTTGAATTTGGAGATCTTTGAGCAGGATTTGACGCTGGGCCAGGGCCGCATCCAAGTTGATGGTTTTAAATAAGAAACCGGCCGCGCCGCCATCATGGAGAGTCAGGCGCAAGCTGGCCTGGGGATCATCCCAAGGACCTTGCACCTGGACTTGGCCCTTGAGACGGCCGGTCAAATCCTTGATTTGGGGCAGCCAGGGGTTGAGCTGGTCCAGGGCTACATTCAGGCCGCAGGCCGCATCCAATTCAAGCTCCGGTTCGAATTGGGTAACGCGGCCTTTTAGGGCGATGCTGGAATCGAGGGCTTTTACTTCCAAGGAGATGGGTTGCTTGGCGTGCTCATCATATTCGGCGGCCAGGGTGATCTGGTCCAGATGTTCATCGATCTCCCCGGCTTTGACCGCCAGACCGCCAATGGTGAGACGCAGATGGCCAAAGCGGCGCAAGAGATCGCCGCCACCATCGGCCTCGATCTGCTGTGCTGAGACAGCCAACCCTTGGGCCGGCCAATCATAGGAGAATTTGACTTGATGCAGGCGCAGATCATCGAGGCGCACCTGCCATGCGCTGGCTTGGGTTTCAGTGGGAGTAGAAACGGTCGGCGTGACGGGTTCAAATGCCTGGAGAAGATTGAGGCGATCTTGCGAGTCCTGGCGCAACGCAATCTCGGCCGGGCCGATGGATAGAGAAGTAATATGCACGCTGTGCCCCAACAGGGCCGGCCAGAAGATACCGATGTTCACATTTTGAATAAGGGCCACGGACTGGCCATTGGGATCGGCAAGGGCAATACCGGCAAGGGTCAAATGGCTGGAGAATACGGAGAGGTGATGACTCTCGATCTGAATTCGGCCTTTGATCTGTTCATTGACTAAGGCGAGCAGTTGCCCGCGAAATGAGGCACTGTTCAGATAAAAGGAAGCAGCCCATAGGGCCGCAATCACGCCGAGCAGCAGCAATGCCCCCACGGCCATGATGATCTTTTTGACTTTGGTTCGCATCGGCGCCGATATTACGGTAAGCGCGCCAATGCGTCAACGTTGGCGTGGTGTCCCAATTACTTCTGTGATGACGGAATGCCCATCGAAATAACGATTCGGCAAGGATTAAAGGATTAATTGCACCCCCCGCTGCTGCTCGATGTGCTGGTGCTGCTCGAACTGCTGCTGGAGCTGCCGCTGCCGAGCTTATTGATGATGGAGGGCATATAGGCGCTGGCTGAAAAGGTGGTGGCCGTGGCATTCTGGGCCCAGGAGGGGGTCACCATATTCATCTCGCCACCGTCGCCGTTCCAACACCAGCCCATAACTGGCCAGCCCTTGGCCTTGGCCCGATCCACCAGGGCGGACCAGTCGGCGCTGCCCGAAGTTTTGCTGCCAAACTCGCCGACCAAGCACGGCCGGCCGGCATTGCCCAGGACATCCAGGTCGGAAGTGTTTAAATATCGATTTTGGACCTGATTCCATGCTCCTGGATAGATGTGCACGGAGAAGGCGATATTGCGGTCGTTGATGCTGGCCGCGGCGTTAGCGGCAATGTGGGTCTCCTGGCCCCAGCCGGGGATATCGATGATGATGGTTCCGCTGTAGACCTGGCGCACAGTGCTGATGGCATTGTTGTAGGCCGAGGCAAAAGCGGCGGCGCTGAGGTTGTGGCTGCCCCATTCGTTCATCAGGTTGATCAGGAATTCACCGCCGCCCCTCAGGACGGAGTAGTTGCTGCGCCACCAGTTGGCCGCGGCGTTCAGATCCGATGTGTTGTCCGACCCCAGGACATTAGCCTTATGATAGGTGGCGATGATGCGATAGCCGTTATTGTCGGCCTCGCGGATCCAGGTGACGGCTTGGCTGACGCGGTCGGGTTCGATTTCGATGCGCACTGATTTGATGCCGCTGTATTGTTTCATTAAGCTCCAGCCCATGTTCACATTGCCGCTATTATAATAGGAAGGTTGCAGATTGACGCCGTTGCCAAGCCCGGACAGGCTGGCGCCGCCCGAGCTGGTACTCGAACTGGAACTGGAGCTTGAACTGGAGCCACCATCACACCCCAATGCCATGATCGCGATCGCCACCGAAGCCATCGCTACGGCCGCCAAACCCGATAAATGCTTCTTCATTGCATGCCTCCTCTTTGCCCTATTGGTGTCATCGGATATAAATTCGGGGGGTATTCGGGGGGATGGTGCCGGTTGGCGCCAGTAACTACCCTTATAAAAAGAAGTCGACGTTCAATTCAAGCAAATAATGCGCTGTTCCCCAATGAGCCCACTGGCACGGCAACAACTCGCTGTTAAAACTATTGCCTTCGCTGCTGAAATGGGATTGGATGACTACGAGCTATCTCAAAATAAAGATTTTGGGCCAAAATCGCGGCGGAGGCAAATTTTAATCCGCAGACATACTAAAGTATTTCGAGGGTTTAAAATTTGCCTCCAACAAAGAGTTTGGGCCAAAAGGTTATTTTGAGATAGCTTGTAATAGCCTACAGCAATAGATCCTCAGCAAAGCACCTTCAAGATCCCGAGCCTTCTTAGTAAAGGAGACGAACTATGCCCACCGCCGCCTCGCAACGCGCTTTGGAGGGTCTACGCGATCTGTCCACCTTGCAATGGTATGTGATCCCCCTGCTGGCGATCGTTTTTTACATTTATACCATTGAAATCAAGAAGGCCCGCGCCAGTGGCAATTGGGATGCCGTGTTGGCCGGATTAACGCTTTTCGGCATGGACTGGATCAATGAAACGTGGAACGGCTGGGCATTCCATTTAACCCAGCGCTCGGCCCTGTGGACCGCGCCGGGCCCCACGGCCCTGCGAACCATGGTGGGCTGGAACATCGAAATCATGTTCATGTTTGCCATCTGCGGTATCATTTTCTTCAACTCTCTGGCGGACGGTCGCGACACCAAAATCCTGGGGCTGTCCGACCGCTGGTTCTGGGCCATCAGCTACTCCGCTTTCTGCGTCTTTGTGGAGTGCCTGCTCAATATGGGCGGGCTGCTGGTGTGGGAGTACTCCTGGTGGAATCTTTCCTTCAAAGGCGTTTGGTTGATTTTTCTGTTTGGCTATTTTCACTTCTTTGTGGCCATCATCGTGGTTTTGGGACTTAATACCCTGCGCGCCAGGATTTGGGCCGTCTCCAGCCTCTATGTCATCGCCGTGATCGGCAATGTCATTGGCTTGGGCATATTGGGTTGGACCTATTAGAAAGAAATGATTTCAAAACGTCTCCTTTGCCCCAAAATAAGAGCCGGTCGGCTGCCGCTTTCGCGGCTGCCGGCCGGCTCTGTCGCTATCCTAAATAAATGGAAGATTATCCCGAAACCTTCTCAGTCATGGCCGGGATGAACTCCAGGATGTTTTCCACGATACCCACGTCAGCCACCTGGAAAATGGGGGCCTTGGGGTTTTTGTTGACGGCCACAATAAAGGGCGAACCCTTGATGCCGCCCAGGTGCTGGAATGAGCCGCTGATGCCCAGCGCCATGTATACTTTGGGTTTGACGGTCTTGCCGGAGGTACCCACCTGGCGGGCTTTTTCCAGCCACTTGGCATCCACGATGGGACGAGAGCAGCTCACCACCGCGCCCATGGCCTTGGCTAGATCTTCGGCCAGACCAATGTTTTCCTGATCCTCGATGCCGCGGCCGATGGAGACCAGCACGTCGGACTTGGTGATGTCCACATCGCCGGTCTCGGCTTCCACGACCTGCAAGAACTTGCGCTTGGCGCCCAAGTCGCCGGCGTCGCCCGATTTATCGGTCACGGCACCAGCGCCGCCGGCGGCGTCACCGGCTTGAAAGGAGCCCGGACGCAGGGTCAGGACCGCGCCCTTGGCCGCATTGACGGTCATATGGGCATGGGCCATGCCGGCGAACTCCTGGCGCACGATCTTCAGGGTGCTGCCGTCGGCGCCGTCGATGCCCACCACATCCGAAGCATAAGCCGCATCCATTTTAATGGAGAGGCCGGGTCCCAGGTCCATACCAAAAGTGTCATGGGCCACCAGCACGATGCTGCTGGCTGGAACGATGTTTTTCAAAAGCTTGCGCACCACTTCAGCATTGGGATAGGCCAGCTCGGGTTTGTTGATTTTCCACACCTGGGCATAAGCCTTGGCTGCCCCTTGGCAGGCCGCATCCAGAGTGGCACCAGAGCCGGTCACAATGGCCGTCACCTGGGCGGAGGCGTCAATCTTCTTTGCCGCCACGGCCAGTTCAGCGGCGGTATCATCCACCACGCCGTTCTTATGGGCGATATAGGCAAATATCTGAGCCATTATTTTAACCCTCCTTTGGCCTTCAAGAGTTCGATCAGTTTATCAATCTTTTCTTCCATGCTGCCTTCCAGGATCTCGGCGCCCTTGCCGGCCGGCGGCGTGAAGTAATCCACGCGTTTGACCTGAGCTCCGGCCTTGCCCACGCCCGAAACGCCCAGGGCGCCGGCGTTATGAGTGGGAATCTCCACCGAGGCCACCTTGCGGATGCCGCGGATACCCACGTAACGGGGCTCATTGATACCGGTCTGGATGGAGAGCACGCAGGGCAGATCGATTTCGTTCATCTCCTGGTTGCCGCCTTCGATCTCACGGCCCACCTTGAGTTTGTTGCCGGCCACTTCAACTTTGTTGACCAGCGAGGCATAAGGCAGATCCAACATGGCGGCCAGCATGCCGCCCACGGCGCCCGCGCCGTCATCGGCCTGGGCTCCGGTAAGGATCAGATCGTATTTGCCTTTTTTCACTGCTGCCGCCAGAATGCTGGCGATGCCGCGGGCATCGGAGCCGTCAAAGGCGCCGTCGGCCAGTAAAATACCGTTATCCGCGCCCATGGCCATCTGCCGCCGCAGAATTTCTTCGGATTCAGAGTCGCCCACAGTTACCACCGTAACCGTGCCGCCTACGTTATCGCGGATCTGAATCGCTTCTTCCGTGGCATAGTTGTCCCATTCGTTGACCGAATAGACCAGGTCATCCCTTTGGATGTCGGTTCCATCGCCTTTGATCGTAATCTCGTTCTCGGCGGTGTCTGGAACCCTTTTCACGCATACCAGAATCTCCATGTTTAATCCTCCCTGATCGCTATATGGTTCCTTAATCCATTATTAAAATTGATGCCGTCATAGCCATCCGTGATCACTCATTTACTACTCCGCCAGATGGTTGGCCACCAGCTCGCACAGATCAATGGCTTCCATCTTGCCTTCCAAACCCGCCACTTTAATAGCGTCTTCCATATTCACCAGGCAGAAGGGGCAGGCGGTCACAATCACATTGGCGCCCGCTTCCGCCGCCATCTTCACGCGCAAGACGCCCATGCGCTGTTCTTCTTCCGGTTCATAGAAGAGCATCAGGCCGCCGCCGCCGCAGCAGAAAGAGCGGTCCCGGCTGCGCAGCATGTCCACGCGCTTGAGCCCCGGAATGGCATCCAGCAATTGGCGCGGATCTTCGTACACCGCGTTGTGACGCCCGAGATAGCAGGGATCGTGATAAGTGAAAACCTTCTGTCCGTCGCCGTTGGCTTTGAGCTGCAGATTGCCCTTGCGGTGCTGGGCCACCAGGTACTGGCTGATGTGCTCAACCGGCGGCAGATCTTCGTAGTCGTTTTTCAGGGCATTGAAGGCATGGGGGTCGGCGGTGACGATCCTGGTCACCTTGCTCTCTTTGATCATCTCGGTGTTGTGCTCGCGCAAGGACTGGAAGAGCATCTCTTCGCCGAAGCGGCGTACTTCATGGCCGCTGTCTTTCTCATCTTTACCCAGGATGCCGAAATCCGCGCCCGTGCTCTTGATCAGCTTGGCCGTGGCTTTGGCGATGTTCTGCATGCGATCGTCAAAAGAAGAGATGCTGTCCACGAAGTAAAGCATTTCAGCTTCTTCATCGGGCAGTTCCTTCACTTCCAGATCCTTGGCCCATTCGGAGCGCTTCTTCTCCATCTTGCCCCAGGGGTTGCCGCGCTTCTCAATGGCGCTGAGCGGCTTTTGCAGGGATTGGGGCACCATGCCTTCATCCACCATGCCACGGCGCATATCCACGATCTTGTCGATGTATTCGATGCCCACCGGACACTCCTGCTCGCAGGCGCCGCAGGTGGTGCAGGACCAGATTTCATCTTCTTCATAGGTCGTGCCGATCAGGGGCTGGGCTTCGACTTTGGGCTCGCCCAACAGGGGATGTCTGGCGTAGACCAGGTTGCGGCCTTTGATGGAGATAAAGCGCGGCGATAACGGACGCCCCACGGCATTGGCCGGGCAGTTGTCCGAGCAGCGGCCGCAGTCCACGCAGGAGTAAAAGTGCAGAATATGGCGCCAGGTGAAATCTTCCAGGTTTTTAACGCCGAAGGAGTCGATGCTGTCGAGCTGGTCATTGGTGACACCATAACGCACCGGCTTGATGTTGCCGCGACGGGTGCGCATCAAGAAGACGTTGAACAACGAGGTGACCACATGGAAGTGTTTGCCCAAGGGCAGGAAGCACAAAAAGGTGAAGAAGGTCACATCGTGAATGAAGTAAGAGGCGGAATGGACAAATTGCAAGGTGCCTTTGCCGGCCATGCTCAGGAACAGACTGGCAAACCAGGCCAAGGTCAGGGGTGCCAGGGTGTGGGCTTCCAGGCCTTGCTGTTTCTGGGCCGCCACCAGGCTGCCCTCAAAAAAACCTTCGGCCAGCACCAGTGTGCAGATCATGCACAATACGAATACGGCCTCCGTGGTATGGGGCTTGCCATATTTGGCCGGCACGGCGTAGCGGGCCGGTTTGGAGACCACGCGGCGGTAAATGGCAATTAACGCCACTACCAGAACCCAGGTGGCAGCGTAGGAGCGGATCACGCCATAGATGGCGCCAAGGGTGCCACCCATGCCCGGGAAGGTAAAACCGGACTTAATGCCCACGAACATCAGCTCAGTGGAGCGCAGACCCAGAATCAAAAAGCCGGCGAAGAGCAGAATGTGCACCACGCCGGCCAGCATGTAACGCGGATGGCGCCACTGTAGCAACCAGATCTTGATCACATTAATAACACGTTCCGGCAGCTCGGCAATGGGTTTATCCGGCTGGGCCAAAACCATGGGCTTGAGGCGCATCACGATTTCATAGATAAAAAAGGTGATACCGGCTACGGGAATCAGAGTGTAAATGAGCCAGGCGGGAATGAACAAAAACCAGTTGCTGGCAGGTGGGTTTAATGCAAATTCCATGTTCGCTTCTTCTCCTTCACAATTGCCTGTTGATCCTACTGAATGAAGACTCATTCAACTACCGAACCCGGCCTTTGCTGTCAAGCAAAAAAAGCTTGTATTAGGCAATCTTCCTTTAACGGATATACGTTCAAAAAGGTAGGGATAAACGTCGGAACGTCCGGCTTGAGTGCTGCCATTTAGATGGCTGGAATTTTTCGATGCATTGCCGCAACCCTTTGACTAAAACTGCGTTTAGCGCATCAATTTGCGCATCTTGCCCACTTGTTTCGAATATAAATTTATACTTAAAAAATACCCGAAGATTTTACGCAGAAATCACGCCATGGAACTCGTGAAAGTACCAGGGCCGGTGCTTGAGGGCAATGGGTGACCATTATGTCAGGAACCTAATGATTGCGTTTAGTTACATCTCCCTCCCAAACCAGATCACATTTGAAGTGAGCAAATTATGCTTCTATGACTGACGGAGCGCTTGCCGGTATAACAAATATGAACCCTCCTTTGCAAAAAATAGCAAATGGCATGGCGGGCGATGGTCGCTGATGGAAATAGACATGGCGCCAATGACTTCTGTTCCAAAAAACCAAATTGATAAGCATTCCTTTTACAAATCATTTTAGCGAAAGGATGTTGGGGCAAAGCCTTCCGATAGAAATCAGCGGGATGAGGCTATAGCGGCAAATTTATTTTTGGAGACGGACTGAAGTATTTCCAAGATTTACAATTTGCCGCTATCCACCCTTCTTTCATTGAGCAGCCACGCTCAATAGCCGCGAATATTGCTTGACGAACCAAGGTATCGCCGCTAAAAAAATGAGTAAATTGCCATTCTCCTAAGAATTAAGAACAGGAACACTTAACCGTTTATTAGCCCCCCACTATCCAAAGAGGAACAGGAGGTGCCCGTGACCGCGCAAGTGACCTACCAGAACAAACCATGGCTTAAGCATTACCAGCCTGGTGTCCCCGAAAAGCCCAAATACGAAAACATGTGCCTACCGGATTTCCTGGACAGAACCGCAAGCCGTTTTCCCAACAAAGCAGCCCTGGATTTCCAGGGGTACAAACTCAGCTTTGCCCATCTCAAAAACATGGTGGATCGTTTTGCCACCTGCCTGCACAATTTTGGGGTGCGCAAGGGCGATGCCGTGGCCATTTTGCTGCCCAATGTGATTCCTTGCGTGGCGGCCTATTATGCCATCGAGCGCCTGGGAGCCATCGCGGTGATGAACAATCCTCTGTACTCCGATCGTGAATTGAACCATCAACTCAACGACTCCGGTTCTAAAGTGCTGATCACCGTGGATCTGCTGGTCAAACGCATGGTGGCCCTGCGCCCCAAAACCAAGGTAAAGCAAATTGTCTACACCAGCATTGGCGATTATCTACCATTTCCAAAAAATCTACTCTTCCCGCTGGTGGGCAAAAAAAAGGGTTTAGCCGCGGATGTGGCGCCGGCCGAAGATCTCTACCGATGGAAAGATCTGATTGCCAAAACCGCGCCCAACCCGCCCAAGGCAACCCTGACCTTCGACGATGTGGCCATGTACCAGTACACCGGCGGCACCACGGGCGTGAGCAAAGGGGCCATTTTAACCCATGGCAACTTGAGCAAACAGGTCCAGCAGGTGGCCGCCTGGTTTCCCCATGTGGATCACAATAATGTGGCCTTGGGCGCCTTGCCGTTCTTCCATGTCTTCGGCCTGAGCAGCGTGATGAACATGGCCATCTACTATGGTTGGACCATCATCTTGATCCCCAAGCCTCAGCCCGACCAGCTTATCGAGGCCATCAAGAAGACCAAACCTACCTTCGCGGCCCTGGTGCCCACCATGTACATAGGCATTTTACAGCACCCCGAGGCCGGCAGTATTGATATGAGCTCCATAGACAATATGTTTTCCGGCAGTGCGCCGTTGCCGGTGGAAGTAATCAAGGAGTTCGAGACACGCACCAAGGGCATTATCGTGGAAGGTTTTGGCTTGACCGAGAGCTCACCCACCACCCATGTCAATCCGTGCGGTGAAGGCAGCCTGCGCAAGGTGGGCAGCATCGGCGTGCCCATCTGCGATACCGAATGCCGCATCGTGGATCTCAACGATGGCAAAACGGATGTGCCCGTGGGTGAATCCGGTGAACTGCTGATCCGCGGCCCCCAGGTGATGAAAGGCTACCTCAACCGCCCCGAAGCCACGGCCGAAACCCTGGCAGACGGTTGGCTGCATACCGGCGATATCGCCAAAATGGACGACGATGGATACTTCTATATCATCGACCGCAAGAAGGACATGGTGATCTCCGGCGGCTATAATATCTACCCACGCGACATTGAAGAGATCTACTACGAGCATCCCAAAGTGGCCGAAGCCACGGCCATCGGCATCCCTCACCCCACCCGCGGCGAGACCGTCAAAGTGTTTATTGTTCTTCGTCAAGGCGAAACCGCCACCCAGGAAGAAATGATCGCCTACTGCGCCGACAAACTGGCCAAGTACAAATGGCCTACGGAGATCGAATTCCGCAAGGAGCTCCCAAAGACCAACGTGGGCAAAATCTTGCGCAAGGAGTTGCGCGCGGAAGAAGAGAAGAAGAGACAAAAATAAATATAAAAAGCCGGAAACCTTTATGGTCTCCGGCTTTTCTATTCACTCAAATTAAAGGCTTGTTGCAGAACTATTTCCCGCCGAAGCTCTCGTCGTCGATATCCATGGCGGAGCAGCAGGCGCCCAGAATCGTCTCGATTTTGCCGTTGGTCAGCGGCAGTATGTTGTTGACGAAGAATTCCGCTGATTTAATTTGGCCTTCGAGGAACTTTTGATCTTTCTTCTTATTGCCGGTTGCTATTTGCTGAGATGCAATGCTGGCACGCCACAAAAGCATCCATGCCATGATGGTATCACCGGAAGCTTCCATGAAAGTATAGGAGAAGGCCAGGGCATTCATGATCTTGCCTTCCATCATGGCCTTGCCCAAATGCATGGCGGAATCGCCCAGACGCTTGCAGATCGCTTCGGTTTTTTCCACTAACGGCTTGAGAACCTCGATCTCCTTGGCGGTATTGAAAGTCTTTTGCATCTCTTTCATCATAGCCATCATGGCCTTGCCGCCGTCCATCACGGTTTTGCGGCCCAGGTAGTCCATGGCCTGGATGCCGTTGGTGCCTTCGTAGATCATGGTGATGCGAATATCACGCACCAATTGCTCCACGGGATACTCTTTGATGTAACCGTAGCCGCCGTAGACCTGCATGCCCAGATTGGCCACGTCAAAAGCGCGGTCGGTGACATAACCTTTGCAAATCGGCGTCAGAAAACCGATCAGGGCTTCGTATTTGGCTTTTTCCTTTTCATCCTTGGCTATGTGGGACTGATCGATCAGTTTAGCCACGTAGTAGAGCAAGCTGCGAATGCCTTCCACATAGGATTTCATGGTGATGAGCATGCGCCGCACGTCTGGATGGTTGATGATGGTCACGGCCTGGGCGTCTTTTTCAAAAGCATCGGCACGACGCATCTGCACGCGCTCGCGGGCATAATTCAGGGCATAGAGGTAGGCAGCGCTAGCATCGGCAAAGGCCGAAGCACCGGTGTGCAGGCGGGCGCCGTTCATCATCTGGAACATGGCGCGCATGCCTTTGTGCTCCTGGCCCAGCAGGTAACCGCGGCACTTGCCTTTGCCGCCCAAGGTCAACGAGGCGGTGGCATTGCCATGGATTCCCATTTTCTCCTCAATACCGGTACAGACCACGTCATTGGGTTCGGCCAGACTGCCGTCATCATTGACCCAGATTTTGGGCACCAGGAACAAAGAGATGCCCGCCGTGCCAGCCGGTGCTCCTTCAATACGGGCCAGGGTGGCATGAATAATGTTTTCAGCCAGATCATGCTCGCCGGCGGAGATGAAAATTTTATTGCCCGAGATGGAGTAAGTACCGTCTTCGTTTTTCACCGCTGAGGTGGTGAGCGCACCCACATCCGAGCCGGCTTCGGGTTCAGTCAACAACATGGTGCCGGTCCAATGACCGGTGTTCATGTTTTTCAAGAACAGTTTTTTGAGCTTTTCGGTGCCGAACGAATGAATCAAACCAGCGGCGCCGTTGGTCAGGCCCGTGTACATCATGAAGGCGAAGTTGGCGGCTGAAAAGTATTCGCCCACGGCAATGCCCACCGAATGTGGCATGCCCTGCCCGCCCCACTCCGCCGGCATGGAGGTGCCGACCCATTCACCCTCTTTGAACAACTCCCAGGCCCGCTTGAAGCTTTCGGGGGTGGTGACCACGCCGTTGTCAAACCGGGCGCCGATCGTATCGCCATCTTTCTGGGTCGGCAAAATCTCTTTGATCGCCAGATTGCGCGCCTCGGTCACGATCATTTCGATGGTTTTGCGGTTGAACTCCGCGTACTCTTCATCCTTGCTCAACTCATCTACTTTGAGTTGGTCAAAGAGTACAAAATCAACGTCTTTACGATCTGATAATACCTGTGCCATTTCAAGCAATCTCCTTCCTTTTCACAATATCATGTCACCGCATTAATTTCGTTTATGGACTTCAATGGGGTGGGACTGACACCTTTTTGACCTTGAGGGGTTCCAATACCTTGAATAAACAAGTTGACCAGCGGCTCGGCCATGGCCGCCAGATCATGATCCCGCCCTGTGTGAATCCAAGTATTGATCACTTCATCCACCGCGCCATTGATCAGCCGTTTGACCAAACCGACATACAGATCGCCGCGGATGGTGCCCTCCTTTTGGCCCTGATCAACGATGCGAGTGATCACATCTCGGTACATTTTGGACATCTGGCGAATGGGCTCCTGAACCAACCGCCACTGCAGATGGGTTTCGCCCTGATACACAATGGCGCCAAAGGGTTCGCTCTGAAAGAGGGCCAAGTGCGCATGGATTAAGTTATAAAGCTGATCCACCGCTGTTTTACCGGCATTGACGGCCTCCCAGAACCGATTGGAAACGATCTCTGTCATGCGCTCGTAAAACTGCACCAGAATGTCATCTTTATTTTTGAAATAAAGATAAATCGTGCCGTCGGCGACACCGGCTTCCTGAGCGATCTGGGAGATGGTGGATTGGGAAAAACCGCGATGGGCAAAAACCCGAATGGCGGCGGTGAGAATCTGCTGGTATTTGTCCGTATTGCGTTTCATGGCCCTTCCCAAGGCGCTTCAAATCAATGAATGAATATTCACTCATTTATCAAAACCTGATTCCCGCTGTCAACAAAAAAACCGACCTCATGATTGGCCCCCATTCCGTCCAACCGCACCAAAACCATTGACGGCAAATCTTGTGAAACCCGTTCTTCAAGCCATTTTTGTTCAAATTCAGGGCCATGGATTTGAAAAGAGAGACGGCCTTCCGTTGGATATGCCGGGAGCTCACAGTCGCCCACCGAGCCCCTCAAAAAACACTACATGCCATTCCAATCATGGGATTTGGACCAAAAACCCTGCCAAAGTGCAGCGGGATAAAGCCCTGGAGGTGGCGCCTTAAAGCTAAACCACATCATTTTAATTACTTAAATCTTCTTCTGACAGAAAGTTTGGTCCAAAAGGCTTTTTTGAGATGGCATATCCATAGGGTTTCCAGCCTTCAATTGTCCCCAATTGGCAGATCATTTTCAGTCTTTTGGCGGCTAAAAATCAGAGTTTACCCGATTGCCTATTGGAGACCTTATAACTAAGCTAATAATCAGGGCTTCCCCCAGTTTGTTGGATGATGCGAATAGAACCATGGAAGTGCAATTTCGAAGAGGGGTGGATATGAAAAAGGGCCAAATCGTTGCTTTCAAAGATAGCTCCCGGTTTATCACCAACGGATGCGGGCTAGTGGTAGGCCTGGACAGCGATGATCCAAATTGTGTTTGGATACGCTGGGTAGACGATCCCAAGACCACCAAGGAGCGCATTTCGGAATTGAGGGAAATATAAAACCCTTCAGTTAGCTGGATTTCAATTCAGTAAGAATATTGGCGATGAATTTGTCCAATCGGCCCTTGCTTGCAAGCACTCTGGGCATGGCGGTGATCATCTCGACCCTGTTTTCGTAACCCGAGAGAGTTATAAAAAAGGGTTTCGCTTGCACCTCCGGGGGTATGAAAAAACAGGTTTGAGCTTCAAATCCTCCGCCTCGAAACAATTCCACCGGCAGCTTCCCCAAGTTGGAGATTGTTCCGGTATCCTTGTAAAATCCTCTTTCCCGATCTTTTTCCCTTGAAGCGATGAATAAACCCTTCAGCCACACCATGGGGATGTAGATCGCCAGATTCCCAAGCCAAGGGTCACCAACGAGATGATCGAGCTTTTCTTTCAACTGCCGGGAAAGAGTGTCGATGGTGGCTTCCGGAGGTATTTCCAAATAGATCCTGCGTGTAAAATTGGCGGTAGAGGCTATATCCGGCACGCGCTTGCGCAGATCAAGGGGCACCGTGACGCGGACGTCTCCCGGCCCCTGCTGGCGAGCTTCTTTGGCCACCGCCAAAGCCAGTTGCGGCAGAAGCTTTGAAAACTTGCCCTCCAGTGTAGTTCTCTTCCAAATAAATCCTGGCTCCTTTCCATCGGGTCGGCCGGTCGGGGTAAGACATCTTTTGGCGGATAACACATCTCTGGTCTGACATTTTAAGCTATCCATCAATTCCTTGTCGGTGATGGTGGAGGGCGCCCCAACCAATGGCTCTTTGCGCAGAGCGCGAAAGATATCGAGAACCCACATGGCTGTACCCCCTCCATCCATAGTCGCATGAAGGGTACGAAAAATTACGCGGGGTGGACTCCCGTTAACCAGCAGCACCTCACTGGTGTGGCTGGTCTTGTAAGGAAACGGGTCAAAAAGAAAAGGGGCACCATCTGATTCATAACCGGACCAGTTCGAGCCGTCGACCACTCGGATCGGCGCTGTAATACCCGAATCCACCCATTTGGCCCAAATCCATCGGCCCTTAAGAATCAACCGGCTGCCTGGATTGGCTTCACACGCCTCTTCGACCGCGTTTTGCCAAAGCGATTCATTCAACACGCCGGTTCCTTCCAGTACGACCTGATTGCAAAACGGCGATTCAATTTCCGCCAGCATAATAAAAAGTCTTTCGACCGGCGACACTTTGCGCTGAAAGATCGTAGCCACCGACTTTGTTTCGCTAAACATCCACATCTCCCCGTATGCGACGCGCCTCTATCTTATTGCAAGCCATCTCAATCCAACCTAACTCGCTTTCAATTCCGCGATGATATTATCCAGATATCGCTCCAACCGGCCGTTATTTGCCAGCACTCGGGGCATGGCCGCGACAACCTCAAGCGTATTCCCATAGCCCACGGTGCTAAGAAAAACCGGTTTGGTCTCCATGAGCGGAGGAAGAAAGAAAAACTTTTTAGTCACGAATCCGCCGCCATGAAGCAATTCAATGGGCAGCTTGCCGCCATTGGAGAGTGTGCCAGAGTCTTTATAAAATCCCCTCTGCCGATCTTTTTCCCTCGTGGAGATGGCCAGTGATTTCAACCAGGACCTGGGAATGGATACAAATAGAGTAGCAAAACCAGGATCGCCGGTTAAGTGGTCGAGCTTCTCTTTCAACTCCTGAGAAATGGAGTCGATGGTGGCATCCGGAGGGATATCCACGAAGAATCGGCGTGACAAATTGGCGGTTGTACCTGGGTCCTGAACCCTTCGGCGAAAATCATGGGGCACAACGATCATGACGTTTCCCTGCCCATGTTTTCGGGCTTCCTTGGCCGTCGCAAGCGCCATTTGGGGCAAAAGCCGCGAATATTTGCCTTCCAGGGTCCTTCTCTTCCAAGTAAAACCCGGCGCTGCGCCATCGGGAAGTCCAGTGGGCGTCAGGCACTTTTTGCGCCTCACGGGCTTTTCTTTCGGCAGATTCAAACCGGCCACAAATTTGTCATCGGTGATGGTGGAGGGCGTTCCCACCAGCGGTTCTTTGCGCAGCGCGCGAAAGATATCTTGAACCCACATCAGGGTACCGGTACCGTCCATGATCGCGTGGAGGGTGCGGAATACAATTCGCGGCGGACCGCCATTGACCATCAAGACCTCGCAAGTGTGGCTGGTCATAAAGGGAAAGGGGTCATAAAGAAAAGACGCGCCATCTGGTTCATAGCCGGACCACTTCGATCCATCGACGAATCGAATCGGTGGGGCCACGCCCGAATCCACCCATTTGGCCCATAACCATCGCCCCTTATACACCAGCCGGCTGCCCGGATTGGCTTCGCTAGCCGCTGCCACGGCCTTTTCCCAAAGCGATAAATCAATCGCGCCGGTGCCTTCAACAATCATGGTATTGCAAAATGGAGGATCTGTTTCGGCAATGACGGTATACAGTCTTTCCACGGGTGACACTTTGCGCTGATAGGTCGTTTTCATAGTCTTCGTCCTCCCATACATCCATAATTTTCAAGTTGCCCGGTGCCGCCTTTCGAATCATTTAAAACAGTCAACGGGCCCGATCATTGACGGCCAATGGTCTTCAGTGAAGTCATTCCGCTTAAATGGCGCGCGATTCGCGGCCAACAATCGCCGCGCCTTTTACCATTAATTAAGATGCCTCTTTATTAAAGATTCATCCCAACAGAGTGAAAGAACGCACCACATTTTTTTGGGGGGGAATGGGGGTGGGGATCGCTCTCTAAATGCTCAGCACCGTGCTTTTCTCATTCATACATAGCATAAAATGTATGCCATTTCACCTTTTTTCCAGACTCGCTATTGAAAGGATAAGGCTTAACTTTTTCATCCTTAAAAACTTCAGTTGGATGGAAAGAATAGCACGATCACTCTGATTTGTGGTATTTGGCCGGATCGGTATTGATGGGATGGTCGCCCCCTGAAACACCAGCTCAGAAAATGATCTGCAACTCGACAATGAAGCAAGAATATGATGCAAATTTTGAAGTCAAATCCAGGACGCCGGCTAAAGAAGCATGCCGTGCTGGCAATGGTTCTATTGGCCATAGCTCTCACAGGCTGCACGACAGCCTTGCCCCGAGCCCCCGGCCAGGCAGCCGCCACGTACATCGCCGACGTAGACATCCGCTATCACGGCTTTCAGCGTACCTACCTGGTTCACCTGCCGCCGGGATACGACGGCAAACAACCCTTACCCATGGTGATCGTACTCCACGGCGCTTTTGGCAATGCCAAACTCGTCGAGCGGTTCAGCGGATTTAGCCAGCTGGCGGATGAAAAACAGTTTATCGCCATCTATCCCAATGGCATCGGCTATCTCGGCCTTTTCCAACACTGGAACGCCGGACACTGTTGCGGTACAGCCCAAGAAGACAATATTGATGACGTGGGCTTCCTTGCCGCCGTCATCAAAGATGCTTCCGGCCGCCTCGCCGTGGATCAGCGGCACATCTTCATGGTGGGCTTTTCCAATGGCGGCATGTTGGCCTACCGCTTTGCGGCCGAAAGAGGAGAAATGCTGGCGGCCTTCGCCCCACTGGCCGCTTCGGCGGGCGGCCGGACCGATGAGAATAGCCCTGAGTGGGGCATCCCCAGGCCGGTGAAGCCCTTACCGGTCATAGCCTTCCATGGATTGGTCGATGAGCACGTGCCATTTGAAGGCGGCACCAACCCGGCCAAAAAATCCGGACGGGAATATTGGTCGGTGATGCGCTCCTTGGGCGTCTGGATCGAGCGCGACGGATGTGCGGAAACACCCATCGAACGCGATGAACGCCAGGGCAAAGTGCATGTCCAGGATTGGAAAAACTGCACAGACCACGACGAAGTGGTGCTCTATACCCTGGAAGGGTGGCCCCACAAATGGCCGAGTCCTTATTATTCAAACGAGAGAGACCCCCAAGACCCGCTCCATGGTTTTGATGCGGCGCGCATCATTTGGGATTTTTTTGAACAGATGCCTTAAGCCTTTCAATCAGAATAGTATTAATACTTCTGAACTCAAACGGGCCGGCGCTCATGAAAAAGTTGAAAAAGATAAAAATTTAAATTCATCGGTAAGAAGATAATTAATGGGATGGCAGCCACAGGTCTGCTTGGACTGACCGGTGGTGAGGGCGCATGAAACGAATCGGATTTGAGGATCACCGAAGGCGTAGGAAAAACATGTATCCATTTGCTTGTAAAACAAGCCACTTCGGCTAAATTCATCGGCGATGATATGCTGAAGCATGATAAACGTATTGCCCTTCTTTAAATAAGTGGACAAGCCAACGAGCTTCCCGTCTTTTTCATACATATGCAAGCGCACCGGCAGAAATAAAAGAAGAAAATAATCCCGTACCAATAGTGCGGCGATCCGATTTTTTACATTCAACATTTCGCTGTTTTTTCTGAGATTGGATGCTTTTATCAGGGGAAGGATGCTGCGCGAAAATAGAACCTTAAAGAAAACCAAGTGATCCGGAATGACCCTTTCTTGGAAATCATATTCCTGATAGGTTTTTAATTTCTTTTTGTAACGCCACCTGACCCTTGAGTCCCGAAAAGATGTCACATACTCCTCATAACTGTGGTATGGCAAAAGATCGACCCCGTACCAATGATCGTCCTGCTTATGAAAACAAGCCAGCCAAATTGAAGTATAGGCATAATGGATCTTAAAAACAAAGTAGTGGAAAAACATCAAAAAGAAATTCTTGATTCTTATGAATCGCAGTCGCCAAACACGATTGACGAATCGTTCGTCGAGAAGAAAAACAAAAGGTGCATAGACCCCCAATTTAACTGCCACCAAAAGCGGAAAGAGAAGGCAGCTCAAAGGAATAAAAACAAAAAAGGTAATAAAGCCCATCAGGTAATGAAACCGGCTCTCAGTATGAGGATAGATTTGCAACGTGGTCCGGTCCGTCTTTATTGACAACCGATCACCGTCGGCCATGATGGTTTCCATATCAACAGCTCCCCGTAAATTGAATTTGGAACGCCTTAGACCTCTTCAGAATTAAGACCACCCGCTGAACTGAGAAGACCGGTTTCTCGCATAAGACTGAGCCTCGTCCATGAAACCTGGACCTTCAGAACCATGGGGCAATCTTGATTCTTATTTGGGGGGAAAATGCATGGGGGGGGGCAAAAAACGAACTCAATATAATGGGTCTGACCTGAGGGATCAATAGGGAAATAGGGGACATCCTTGATGTTTTATGACTTATTCATCCTTTTTGCCCCATACGGCCGATACCACCGCCGAAAGTGAGACGCCAAGAAGTCTCGCTACTTAGGCAAATGACAACCCCAACTCCTCTGGCGGACGGCATAATCGCTCAAGCCGTACCCTGGAAACCTGCCGCACCCGGCTGCCACCGCTCAACGCTTAGAACGAAATGCCGTTGGCCTTACAACAAGTTTATAGAAAAAGTCCTTTTTGAGCAGATTTCCTTAAAGTTTTAGCCGCATCCGGCTTTTTAATGGGTACCCCCAACATATAGTGGTCAAGCCGTTTTGAATTTTAGAGTTGGTTGGATTGGGGGGTGCGGGAACAGATCCAACCCTCCACAATGAAAGTAAATGGCTGT
>JAKALP010000047.1 GCA_021824175.1 Deltaproteobacteria bacterium | reverse complement strand
ACGCAGTGCTGGCTTCGGCCTTGCTGGGGTTTGAAAGCGGTTTTCAATATTATCTGATCGTTCTGGTGCCCCACACGTTGGTCAATGCCAATCGCACCAATGTCCAAAAGATCATTCTCACCATCCTGCTCTGCCTGGTTTATCTTGCCCTGGATACCAGGTTAGGGGGAGCCTATCGGATCGGCGGCATTCATTCAACAACCATGGCAGTCATCCGTTATGGAAACATTATCGCACTCTTCGGGCTATTGGGGCATCAGGCTTATCTCTATGCTGAAACGGTTACCCTCGGGGAAGCCAGGCTGACTCAAATCAATGCCAATCTCCGGCAGGCGCTCTCCGAAGTGAGAACCTTGCGCGGTATTCTTCCATTGTGTTCTTTCTGCAAAAAAATCCGTGATGACCAGGGCTATTGGAATCAGGTGGACGTTTACCTCAAACAACATTCTGAAGCCGATGTGAGCCACAGCGTGTGCCCGGAATGCGCGGCCAAACACTATCCAAAATTCATAAAAAGCAATAAGTGATCTCAGGTTTCTGAACTTTTCCCGCGCCAGCCCCGTGATTTGTAACGGGGGCTTGAATCCAAATCCGTTTTTTGAGATGCTGGCAAAAATAATGTGAAGCGAACAATGCCCGAAACTGCAGATACAACTTGCTTGTCCTCGACCGATGGTGCCGCTGGGATCTCATTAAAAGAACGCCTGGGATTGGTGTTCCTCGTATATGGATTTTTCCTGATCGCCTATTTGTCGGCCAATCGATTCATAAATGTAGCGGAGGCCTTCGACTTCTCGACCCCTTTTGATCGCGCCACCCGTTTTATTCCTGCGTTTATTTACCCGATCTGGGTTTTATATGGCATGTTGGTACTGCCGGCCTTTATGATCAAGGATCGCAAACTGCTATGGGCCATGGCATATGCCTTTATGGTGCTCATCCTGGGTTCGGTCCTGCTGTTCATCCTGATCCCGGTGCAGGTACCGCGACCCGACTTTGTGGCCAACAACCTTTCCGAGCGATTGGTGGCCGCCATGTATACCACGGATCGCCCGGTATGCGGCTTCCCCAGCCTGCATGTCTCCACCTCACTGCTGGCGGCCATGATTATGTACCGTCAAAACCGTTGGCTCGGGGCAATTTTTTACCTCATGTTCGTTATCACCGCGGTGGGAATCCTGTTTGTCAAACAACATGTTCTCATGGATATTGTGGGCGGTGCCGCCATTGCCAGCGGTGTGTACTACTTGATGGTAGAACGCAAACTATCCCCTGATAGGAGATGATTCCAGCAATTCCAAAAATTAAACGGATGGCTGCACAGCGGATTGATTGCGGGCGCATAGCGACACGGCATAGGCACCAATCGTTCCCACCCCAAGAGCTGATAAAAGCCTCTGGCCTGCGAAGATTTCCCGAAGAAGAGTTTTTAATGAGGACGATAGATAGAGATATAAGACGATATCTGGAGATCGAACGGCTGCTCAACGCCTTTTTCGCCACGTTTGACTATTGTCTGCCAAGATGCATTACACCTGAGATCCAAAATAGCGGCCATAAGCCCACGGCCGCCTGCTGCACCAAGAAATACTACGCGCTATATGATTTGGATCATCCGGCCTTTGAGCTGTTGCGGCGGGAGAGGGAACTCCTCTTTGGCAAACCGGAGCAATACCATTGGAACGATCCGGTTTCACCCTGTCCTTATCATAATCCGGCCAAAGGATGTGTGCTGGCGACCCACAAGAGTCCAGTCTGTCTATCTTTTTTATGTCGAAGCGCCATTGATGTGTTGCGTAACACATTTGGCATTTACAGCTATGACTATTTGGGTGTCCATTATGCGTTGGAGTGGATTCTGACTGGAGAGTTTTCCGAACACCAGTATAATGAATTCCGGAACTCCATTCTGGACATGACCCTAAAGGTGGAGCGAAGCGCTGTATCATCATGAAGGACCTGCTTCGAATTTTCCGCGCATACAACTTGAACCGATCGTTTACTTAGACAACTCGTTTTGGTATATGGACCCGGAAAGCCCCCCCGGCTGACTTGAATCCTTTGAGCGGGATGTTTGGAGCAAAAATCTCCTTTGCATTAAATGGAAGCAATCCACACGAGGATTTGCCATGGTCGATAACAGCCAATTTGAAGAAATATCCCCCAATTTCAAAAAGGCCTTGATTCAGAAGGCGCCATCCGTCCATCCGTTCTGGGGGCTTTTGGGACTAGAGTTACACGATATCAAAAAAGGGTGGGCCATTGTGCGTTTGCCCTTTGACAAAAAGTTGACCCAGGCCGACGGCATCGCCCATGGCGGGGCTACCTTTTCCACTGCGGATGCGGCCGTGGCCATGGCTCTGGTTGGCCTCATCGGCCGTGATGAAACCATGGTTACACTGGAGATGAAAATCAATTATCTGAAACCCTTTGATCGCGGCGCTATCATGGCCGAAGCGGTGATTGTACAGAAAGGTTCGCGTCTGGCCGTGGGTGAAGTGAGCATTCGCTCCGAAGAGGGCGAGCTGGTCGCCAAAGGGATGGCGACTTTTATGATTCTTCAAAAATCGTGAGCCCCATCCATGAACAAACTGACTGCTTATGCCAAGCTGATGCGACCGCATCAATACATCAAGAACGGCTTTATCTGGTTGCCTTTGCTCTTTGCCAATCAAATGACCAACATCGCCGCGATAATCCCCGCGGCCATTGCTTTTGGTGCCTTCTGTTTGATGGCCAGTGCCATTTATGTTCTCAACGATATCCGCGATGTGGCCGATGACCGAAATCATCCGGTAAAAAAGAAACGGCCCATCGCCAGCGGTCGGGTGTATATCAAAGAAGCCCTGTTTCTCTTCTTGGTATTGATCACGGCATCCTTGGCTTTAAGTGGGTTGTGGTTGCCCAGACCGGTTTTATTCATCATGATCGCATATTTCTTGCTCAACGTCTCTTATTCTCTCTACCTCAAACATCTACCCATTATCGACATCATCTGCATCTCCCTGGGATTTGTGATGCGCATCTTCGTGGGCGGGCAGGCGGCCGAAATCCCCATCAGCCCCTGGATCGTAATTATGACTTTTCTGCTGGCGCTCTTCCTGGCCCTGGCCAAGCGCAAGGATGATTTGCTTCTGCTAAATCAAGGCCACCAGGTGCGAAAGGCCATTGATGGGTATAACGCCGATTTTATCTCCCTGGCCATGGGCGTGATGGCTTCGGTTACCATTGTGGCCTACATTCTTTACACTGTTTCACCGGCTGTGATCGCTCTCCACGGGGAGTATATGTATATCACTGGGTTCTGGGTTGTCTGCGGTCTGCTGCGCTACCTCCAAATTACTTTTGTGGACCAGAAGAGCGGATCACCCACGCTTGTTTTTCTAAAGGACCGAATGCTTCAAGCCATCGTTTTGCTTTGGCTGCTCAATGCCTATGCGCTTTTGCGTTGGCGGACCCTATGACCTTTCGAGCGAAGATGGGAATAGAAGGAGAATCATGAAACTGTCCGGTTGGGGGTGTTATCCCATCATCGAATGCGCGGCACATCTTTTCGAGAAACGATCAACCGCGGCTGCTTTGCTTTCCGCTGGCGACGATTGGATCGCCTATGGCCAAGGCAAAAGTTATGGGGACAGTGCTCTGGCACCCCATGTGCTGTTGACCCAGGAGTATAACAAGCTCATTGATTTTGATGCGCAAACCGGGGTGGTGACCTGCGAATGCGGCATCACCCTGGCTGAGTTGATCGACTTGTTTCTTCCCAGAGGCTGGTTTCTCAAAGTTACCCCCGGTACTAAATTGATCAGCGTCGGCGGCGCTATTGCCAGCGATGTGCACGGTAAGAACCACCATGCCGAGGGATGCTTCAGCGAATCGGTGATCTCCCTGCGACTCATGCTGCCCGATGGCACTATTGCTTCATGCAGTCGAGAAGAAAATGTCCCGCTCTTTCGCGCCACCTGCGGCGGTATGGGGTTGACGGGTGTAATTTTAGATGCCACCTTGCAACTCAAGGCGGTCAACAGCGCCTATATCCGCGAAAACATCATCCCTTGCGCCAATTTGGATGAGGTCTTTGTCCAGTATGATCGCTGCAGCCATTATCCTTATTCAGTGGCCTGGATTGACTGCTTGGCCGGCGGCAGCAGTCTGGGACGATCAATTCTTATGGTGGGGGATCATGACGACGATGGAGAGCTTACACTGCCCGAAGCCAAACGGTTGTCGGTGCCGGTGACCTGCCCTTCATTTTTGTTGAATAACTACACCCTCAGCATGTTCAATCAGATTTACTACCGTGTGAAAGGTAAGCCGGCCCAAAGACAGCGAGTGCCCTTGGAGACCTTTTTCTACCCCCTGGATAAAATTGATCATTGGAACCGAATGTATGGCAAGGCCGGTTTCGTTCAATACCAGTGCGTTCTGCCCATGGCGACCAGTTACAAGGGGATGAAGGCCTTGCTCCAACAGATTTCAGCGGCCGGGATGGGGTCATTTCTGGCGGTGATTAAACTCTTCGGTCCCCAGAATGAAAATTTTCTCTCCTTTCCCATGGAGGGATATACGCTGGCGCTGGATTTTAAGATTCAACCCAAACTCTTCGGGCTACTGGAGCGGCTGGATCGTATTGTGCTCGAACACGACGGCCGCCTTTATCTCACTAAGGACAGCCGCATGAGCGAGGCAATGTTTATGCAGGGGTACCCGCGTTGGCGAGAGTTTCAAGATCTTCGCACGCAGTATGGCATGAAGAAGAAGTTCAACTCCTGGCAATCTAAACGAATAGGATTATAATGATGAATCTGACCATCTTGGGTGCCAATTCCGATGTGGCCATGGCAACCGCCAGACGGTTTGCCCAAAGTAAAATGATTTCTTCCCTCTGTCTGGCCTCCCGCGACCTGGAGCTGCTGGAGCGCAATGCCAACGATATTCAGGTGCGGTACGACATACCGGTGAAAGCAGTAGTCTTCAACGCCTTGGATTACACCAGCCACGCGCGTTTTTATCAACAGCTCGATCCCAAACCTGACATTGTGGTTCTGGCCTTCGGCCTGTTGGGCGATCAACAGAACGCCCAGTCCAGTTTCGAAGAAGCCCACCGTATCATTGACTCGAACTTCAGCGGGGCAGTGAGCATTCTGGAAGTAGTGGCCGCGGATTTCGAACGCCGGCGCCAGGGCATCATTATCGGCATCAGTTCCGTGGCCGGCGAGCGCGGCCGGCAGAGCAATTACATCTACGGCGCCTCCAAAGCGGCCCTGACCGCTTACCTGAGCGGACTGCGCAATCGGCTGTTCAAAAGCCAAGTGCATGTGCTCACCGTGCTGCCGGGATTCATTAACACCAAAATGAATCGCCATTTACAGCTGCCTGGCCTGCTCACGGCATCGCCCGACGACGTGGCCAATGACATTTTCAAGGCTTACTTAAAATCAAAGAATCTAATTTACACCCTATGGTTCTGGCGCTGGATTATGGCCATCATCAAAAGCATCCCCGAACCGTTTTTTAAAAAAATGAGTCTATGACTTCTGCAAGCTGGATATCTCCCGGTGGCATATTTTCAATCAAACCAACAAATATCCAAATCCGCAAAACGTCGTTTAGGCTCTGATCGAGCCTGAGCTTTGCGATGGATCTTGAACATGGCCTCTAGCTCTCTAATATACATTTGTGCAAGGTAATAGGCCGTGCCGATTGGTGTAATCTTGCATTCTTCTTTTGTTTCGTTAATAAAGCCAAAATGTTTAAGTAAGTAGAATGCATCATCGCGGTTTGAATCGGGAATGGGCTCTCCAGGTAGGGCGTAGAGTAGTCCAAGGATTTTCAAGCAGGGGGGGTCGAAAGTTTGCATTGGTGAATGCACCCTTTCATACATTATGTTGCTTTTCTATCCGCGCAGAACTCGTGCTCTCATCAGGTCGCTTTATTCAATACTTTTCAACTGGTTTACAGCTATCGGAGCAAATTCAAACACCCGGGTTGCTTGATCCGGTTTTGACGGCGAAGTTTAGTTCAGTTGAATTTTATACTCGGGAATTCTGATTTTATCAAAACCTTCGTGAAGCCGAACGCGATTTTATAATTGTTCTCCGTTTACCTTCCCACCAGGTACCGCTTCATCTCTTATGTGCTCGATCAGAATCCTTAATAGAGTCGATGTGGGTTCTCCCGTTTATGTTTGGTCGTTATAACGATGTGGGATTTGGCTGCCACCTCAAAGCCCTGGGGGCTACTTGGAGCTTCTCTTATGATGGGGCATGTCGGGTATGATGTGGGGAAAGCCAACAATTTACATTAAAAATGGGGTTAGGATTTTCACACTCTGCTCTTGTTCTAATACCTGGTGCGCCCGGCGCGGATCGAACGCGCGACACCCAGCTCCGGAGGCTGGTGCTCTATCCACTGAGCTACGGGCGCTTAGTGCGATGCAAATTAAAGGATCTGCCTTTTCAAGTCAAGGGAAGAAGTTTCAATTCACTGATCCGTTGATCTTGTCCGCCATTCTCTTAAGGCGGTTTTTGCTTCACCGACCACATATAATGATCCGGCCACACAGATCACCTCGTCGTTGCCACAGGTGGTCAACGCATGAATCAGGGCCGCTCCCACATCTTCCTTGATTTCGATTTGGGGGTGCAGGGTCGCGGCAACCGATGCCAGACGAGGGGCAGGGATGGCCCGGTCGATTTTAGGTTGGGTGATAATGACCCGGTGGCAAGGGGCAAGGAGATCTTTAAGGATATTTCGATACGGCTTGTCATCTAGGATGCCTACGACTAGGGTAATTTTTCTGTTATTGTAATACCGACTTAAATGACGCCCCAAAACGCGGGCCGACATGAGATTATGGGCACCGTCCAGGATGACCAGGGGTTCGGACAAGACCACTTCGAGGCGGCCCGGCCAGCGGGTGTTCTTTATACCGCTGCGGATGTGGTCTTCGGTGAGATTAACACTACCCTGGGCCATAAGTTGCTCGCAGGCCGCCAATACCAGTGAGGTGTTTTCTATCTGGTGATCCCCAATCAACCCGAGTTGTAAACCACGCCAGCTGTTTCGTACTCCATTGTAATGAAAACGGCCGGTGGATGCTCGCCGACTGCGAAACTCCTTGCCATACCAATAAACCGTGGCCTGATTCACCAATGCCTGTCGCTCAATGGCCTTCCGGGCCGCCTGCTGGTGCACCCCGGTAATTACCGGCACACCAGGCTTGATGATGCCGGCTTTCTCACCGGCAATGGTAGCAATGTCCCGGCCAAGGTAATTGCGGTGTTCCAGGGAAATATTGGTGATGATTGATAGGGCCGGAGTCAATATATTGGTGGCATCCAGACGGCCACCCATGCCGGTCTCGATGACGGCCCATTGCACCTGATGGCGGCTGAATTCGTCCAGCGCCATGGCGGTGGTAAACTCAAAAAAGGTCGGTTGCCGTTCCAAACCCTGTACGGCCATGGAGCGCTGGCAGGACCGAACCACGCATGCATCATCGATGGGCTCATCGTTGATGCAGATTCTTTCATTGAAGCTTTCCAGGTGGGGAGAGGTATAGCGGCCTACCTTATAACCGGCGGTTTTCAAGATCGTCGAAAGCATTGCGGCCACGGAACCTTTGCCGTTGGTGCCGGCGATATGAATGCATTGAAAATGATCTTGGGGATTGCCCAGGGCGGCCAACATGGCCCGGATGGTGTCCAGCCCTAGCTTGATACCAAACCGATGAAGCCGGAACATTTTCTCGAGGCAGTCTTTGTATTCATTGGATGCCATGGGCTGCTCCATGAAAAAAACCCGGACTCACCATGAGTGAGAGCCGGGTTTTATAACAATCAGAAATTCGACTTAGCGCACTCTTTTGCGGCGCGCGGCGGCAATGCGTTGCCGGCGAAGCGCTTCGCGCGCTTTGCGGCGACGGTATTCGCTCGGCTTTTCATAACTTTTTTTCAGTTTCAGCCGTTTAAAAAGCCCGTCGTTTTGAATCTTTTTCTTCAAGATCCGCATGGCTTTTTCAAGATCATTGTCTTGAACCTTAACCGTAATGGCCTTCAACCTGACTCGCCCCCTTCGTTCCATCCATATATTTGGATGTTAGTGATTGAATCATCTATTTTGATGAGAGTCGGCTTATACACACAACTTTATGGGAATGCAACTCAATTTTTAAAATTGGGTTGACACCATCGTTTCTTTTGATAATAGTCGCTCTCTTTATAAATGCGCAATATTGTCATTAGCCAATCGATACACATTAGAGGAGGTCACATGCGTCTCATACTGTTAGGTGGGCCGGGTGCTGGCAAAGGAACCCAAGCCAATTACATCAAAGAAAGATATCAAATTCCGCAAATTTCAACCGGTGACATGCTTCGGGCGGCGGTCAAGGCCGGCACCGAACTGGGCAAAAAAGCCAAGGGATTCATGGATTCCGGCGGATTGGTACCGGATGACGTCATCATCGGCTTGGTCAAAGAGCGCATAAAGGAAGCCGATTGCAAAAAGGGCTTCTTGTTTGACGGATTCCCGCGTACAATACCTCAGGCCGATGCCATGAAATCAGCCGGTGTGCCCATTGACGCAGTGGTGGAAGTGGATGTGCCTGATGCGGAGATCATCAAACGCATGAGCGGCCGCCGGGCTCATCTGGCCAGTGGTCGGACCTACCATATAATCTTCAATCCGCCTAAGGTTGCAGGCAAGGATGATGTGACCGGCGAGCCTCTGATTCAGCGCGACGATGACAAAGAAGAGACAGTAAAGAAACGCTTGGAAGTTTATCATGCCCAAACCGAGCCCCTGGTGGATTACTACAAAAAATGGGCTAAATCAGGTCAACCCGGTGCGCCCAAGCATATCCGAATCGAAGGCGTGGGCAAAGTCGAGCAAATTCGCGATCAGATATTCAAGGCCCTGGATCAAATCAAATAGATCAAATCAAATAGCATGCGCGAGCGATAGCATAATAACGAAACCCATGACGCACCGTCGTCGTGGGTTTCTTTTTTTGATTGAATCCTATCTTGGATGGCACCAGCCAATACATTATTTCCTATAACCTGTTTTATTCTCCTATTAAATAAGCAAGGCGAAGCAAGGCGGACTCAAAAAGTTTATTAAACTCATACGCAAATGGGCCGATAAGACTATCCATGGGGAGTCTCTGGATAGCTATTCATATCAAATAATAGTGAATTACATTCGGCGTTTATATATGCAACGTTCCGAACAAAATTTGGCTTGACAGTCGGAATACCCTGATATAATCATGATAACGACTTATTGGAACCCGCCCTTTTGGAGAGAATTCGGAAGCAATTTTCTCCATAAAATATGTAACATCATATTCCTCCATCGCCATCAAGTGTTCCACCATCCATGGAAGGGCGAACTACCCGGATATCTGGAAAATGTTGGTACCATTGTGCGGTTGGAAAGGGTTTCGAACGTCCGGTTTTTCTTGGAGCAGGTCTTTTGCTTGCCGATAGAGATGGCCGCATCAGGTTTTCTGTTCGCCATCACAAGATAATCAGGTAAAGACATCGTAATGGAGAGCGTTCAATGAATGTTTCCGAATTAAAGAACATGAAAATCAATGAGTTGACCACTATGGCCAAAAAGTTGAAGATCGACGGCTATGCCGGCATGCGCAAGCAGGAGCTGATCTTCGCTTTGCTTCAGGCCCAGATTGAGAAAAACGGTCTGATTTATGGAGAAGGGACGCTCGAAATATTGCCTGATGGATTCGGTTTTTTGCGGGCGCCTAGTTACAACTATTTGCCCGGTCCCGATGATATTTATGTCTCGCCCTCACAAATCCGGCGCTTTAACATCCGCACGGGCGACACCGTTTCCGGTCAGATCCGCCAGCCCAAAGAATCGGAGCGCTATTTTGCGCTGCTCAAAGTTGAGGCAATCAACTACGAAGATCCAGAAATCACCCGCGAGAAAATTCTTTTCGACAACCTTACGCCTCTCTACCCCAACCGCAAAATTAACCTAGAAACAGATGCCGAAAACTACTCGGCCCGCATCATGGATCTTTTGACGCCGGTGGGTTTCGGGCAGCGCGGTTTGATCGTGTCACCGCCGCGCTCCGGTAAAACCATGTTGCTGCAAAATATCGCCAACAGCATCACAAAAAACCATAAAGACATCACCTTGTTTGTTCTGCTCATCGATGAACGTCCTGAAGAAGTGACCGATATGCAACGTTCCGTCAAAGGCGAGGTCATCAGCTCTACTTTTGACGAACCGGCTGAACGGCATGTTCAGGTTGCAGAGATGGTCATTGAAAAAGCCAAACGGCTTGTCGAGCACAAGAAGAACGTTGTCATATTGCTCGACAGCATCACTCGACTAGCGCGCGCTTACAATTCCGTCATGCCGCCTTCAGGCAAAATTCTTTCCGGTGGCGTAGATTCCAATGCCTTGCAACGTCCCAAGCGTTTTTTTGGCGCGGCCCGCAATATTGAGGAAGGTGGCAGTCTGACGATTATCGCGACCGCCCTGATCGATACCGGCAGTCGCATGGACGAAGTGATTTTCGAAGAGTTCAAGGGCACCGGCAACCTGGAAATACAATTGGATCGCAGGTTGGCTGACAAGCGCATTTTCCCGGCCATTGACATCAAGAAATCGGGCACCCGTAAGGAAGAGCTGTTACTGGATGAGCAGACTCTGAATCGGGTCTGGATCATTCGCAAGCTGCTCGCTTCCCTCAATCCGGCCGATGCTCTGGAATTTATACTTGATAAAATGCAAGGAACCAGAGATAATAAAGACTTTTTAGAATCCATGAATGCCTAATACTTATAGGGGGTTGAAATAACAATGAAAACAGGTATCCATCCAGAGTACCATGAAACGGCCATCAAGTGTGCCTGTGGCAATACCATTGAGGTCGGATCGACCAAAAAAGAGATTTCCGTTGAAATTTGTTCCCAGTGCCATCCTTTTTTCACGGGCAAGCAGAAATTGGTGGACACAGCCGGACGCGTTGAGCGGTTCCGGAAAAAGTACGCCAATTTTAAAAACAACCAAGACAAAAAGTAGCGCCACAAGCCCCGGTCAAGCCGGAGGCACGTTGTCAAGCTGCCAACCCACCGGGTGGCAGCTTGATGCGTTCTGGGCAAGGTAATTTTTTAATACTGTCTCCCCGCCGATAAAGGCGGGCAGGGCGATATAAACAATGTTTGATAAATTAGCGGGTGTCGAAGAGCGATTCTGCCAACTGGAGCAGTTATTGAGCGATCCCAAGGTGCTGCAGGACCGGGGCGCGTTTCAAAAATATTCCCGTGAACATGCCGACTTGAGCGACATCGTCAATGTCTTCCGGATCTATAAACAGACAGACCGGGAATTGGACGAAAGCTTAGAATTGCTCAAGGATGCAGACCCGGAAATTAAAAGCATGGCCAAGGAGGAGTTTGACCGGCTCACGGCCCGCAAGGCGGAACTTGAGGAACAGCTCAAGTACCTTTTGATACCTAAAGACCCGTTGGATGAAAAGAACGTCCTGCTGGAGATTCGTGCTGGTACAGGCGGTGATGAGGCCGGCCTATTTGCTGCGGATCTGTATAAAATGTACAACAAATATGCCGAGAGCCGCCACTGGTCCATGGAGATCATGGATCTGCATTCCACTGGAGTGGGGGGCGTGAAGGAGATCATCGTTCTGGTCAAAGGCAAAGGTGCTTACAGCCGACTCAAATACGAAAGCGGCACCCACCGAGTTCAGCGGGTGCCAACTACCGAGACCCAGGGCCGTATTCATACTTCGGCCGTTACAGTGGCTGTGTTGCCTGAGGCCGAAGATGTAGAGGTCCAGATCGACCCCAGTGAATTGCGCATCGATGTATTTCGTTCTTCTGGTCCCGGCGGCCAATCGGTCAACACTACCGATTCAGCCGTGCGCGTGACTCACTTGCCCACGGGGCTGGTGGTCAGTTGCCAGGATGAAAAATCCCAGCATAAAAACAAGGCCAAAGCTCTGAAAGTACTGCGTGCGCGTCTGCTGGACAAAATGATCCAGGAACAGGATGCCAAGCGCTCCCAGGACCGTAAAAATCAGGTGGGCAGCGGCGACCGCAGCGAGCGCATCCGAACTTACAATTTCCCCCAAGGCCGGATGACTGATCACCGTATTGGATTGACCCTTTACCGCCTGGATAGCATCTTGCAGGGGGATATTGACGAAATTATAGATAGTCTTATCGCCTATTATCAGAGTCAGGCTTTACAGAATGCCCAATGACGCAAAATCGGGCCTACCTCCGTGGACCGTGCTCAAAATACTTCAATGGACCACGGCCTATTTTAAACAGCACGATCTGGATACTCCCAGAATTGATGCTGAAATTCTCTTGGCCCACGCCCTGCGATGCCAGCGCATCGATCTTTATCTGCGCCATGACCAGCCGTTGAATGAAGCCGAATTGGCCGACTTCAAGTTGCTGATCAAGCGAAGAATTCAAAAAGAGCCCGTGGCGTACATCGTGGGATTTAAAGAGTTCTGGTCCCTGAGGTTCAATGTCACGGCTGGCGTCTTAATACCCAGGCCGGATACCGAGTGTTTAGTGGAAAAGGCGCTGTCGCTGCTTCCGGCCCGGGACAATTCTGCCCAAGCGAACATACTTGAATTGGGGGTAGGGTCAGGCGCAATCATTGTGGCTCTGGCACACGAGCGTCCGACTTGCCGGTATTGGGCCTCCGACATTTCCTGGGCGGCAATTCAAACTGCGCGTCAGAATGCCAATCTTAATCGAGTGGGACAAAGCATCAATTTTTTTGTTACCAACTGGTTCGAGGCCGTTTCCTGCAATTGCATCCAATTCGATCTCATCGTTACCAATCCGCCATATATCGCCAGCAACGACATAGCCGGGCTATCACCAGATATCCGGGACTTTGAACCATTGCGTGCCTTAGACGGTGGGCCCGACGGGCTAAAAGAGATCCGCCTCATTGTCCATCAGGCATATAAACATCTCAAACCCGGGGGGTGGCTTTTGATAGAGATTGGCTTTGACCAGCGCGAGGCGGTACAGGAGATCATCCAGCAATTTGATGGTTATAATCGGCCTGAGTTCCACCGGGACCTAGGCGGGCAGGACCGAGTTGCCATGCTTCAAAGAAACTCGGAGTACCGACTTATTAGTTAATAAAATGAGCGCCAATCCAGCACAAAAAGTTATTGCAGATTGAGAACCAATTTGTTAGAAATCCAAGGTTTTTAACCGTTAACCCTCACGTCCATGGACCTGGGCTCCCGGTGCTTTCAAGGGAAAGTCGGAGTCGGGGATGAATTGGACGGATGCCAAACCAAATCGTAAAGGAGTAAACGATGGCTTACGTGACAATGAAAGAGTTGTTGGAAGCAGGGGTTCATTTCGGACATCAAACCAAGCGCTGGAACCCCAAAATGAAACCGTATATCTTCGGCGCGCGCAACGGAATTTACATCATCGATTTGCAGAAAACCGTGCGCATGTTTAAGACCGCGTATGATTTTATCGTGGATACGGTGGCGGCCGGTAAATCGGTTCTATTTGTTGGCACCAAGAAACAGGCCCGGGAAGCCATTTACGAAGAAGCCAACCGCTGTGAGATGTTTTATGTCCATAATCGTTGGTTAGGTGGTATGATGACCAATTTCCAGACCATCAAAAAAAGCATCGACCGGCTCAACTACCTCAACAACATTGAAAACGACGGTTCCATCAATCTTTTTCCCAAAAAAGAACGGCTCAAGCTGGCCAAGGAACGCGAAAAACTGGACAGCACCCTCGGCGGCATCCGCAATATGAACCGACTTCCGGGTGCGATGTTTATCATTGATCCCAAAAACGAAGCCATCGCGGTGCGCGAAGGCCGGCGTCTGGGGATCCCAATTGTGGCGATCGTGGACACCAACTGTGATCCTGATGAGGTAGATTTCGCCATTCCCGGCAACGATGACGCCATTCGGGCCATACGCTTGGTTACTACTCGCATTGCCGATGCATGTGCCGATGGCCAAAAACGTTTTTCCGAGAAGCGAACCGCCGAGGCCGACAAAGCCGTGGACGAAGTTACGGAGATCGAAGCCGCCGCTGCCCAGCTCAAGCCTGGCGAGCGCAAGGTCATTTCCGATGGCTCCACGGGTCCCATCGTTGAAATCATCCGCAAAACTGGAGATGAATTCGCTGATGATCAAGACATCGATGAAGAAAATATGAAGGTTTCCCGATAAGATAAGAGCTGAATCAGCAGGAGAATAAGCAATCATGGCAGAGATTAGTGCAGCAATGGTCAAGGCGCTCAGGGAGAAATCCGGAGCCGGTATTATGGATTGCAAAGAAGCGCTGGCGTCCTGTGATGGCGATATGGAAAAAGCGGTGGATTTTTTGCGTAAGAAAGGTTTGGCCACCGCCGCCAAACGCGCGGGTAGAGCCACCAGTGAAGGCACCATTCAATCCTATATTCACTTGGGCGGCAAAATCGGCGTGATGGTGGAAGTCGATTGTGAAACCGATTTCGTGGCCAAAACAGACGCCTTCATTGAGTTCGCCAAAAACGTGGCCATGCATATCGCGGCCACCAATCCAGTGGGCATCACGGCTGAGGATGTGCCCCAAGCGGTCATCAACCGTGAAAAAGAAATCTACCGCGCCCAGGCTTTGGAGACTGGCAAGCCTGAGAAGATGCTCGATAAGATCGTCGAAGGCAAACTCAACAAGTTCTACAAGGATAGTTGCCTGATGAACCAGGCGTATGTGCGCGATCCTGAAAAGACGATCAGCGATTACCTCAACGAAGTAGTCGCCAAAACCGGTGAGAAAATTACTATCAAACGGTTCGCCCGCTTCCAAGTAGGAGCTGAATAATTTGGATTCACCGCAGTACAAAAGGATTTTGCTCAAATTGAGCGGTGAAGCATTAATGGGAGATCAGCAGTTCGGGATCTCCCCCCAAATGCTTTCCTACGTCGCCGACGAGATCAAACAAACCCATTTGGCTGGCATCGAAGTGGCTGTAGTGGTTGGCGGCGGCAATATCTTCCGGGGAGTAAAAGCCACCTCGTTCGGCATGGAACGCACCGCTGCCGATCACATGGGCATGTTGGCGACCGTGATCAACAGTTTGGCTTTGCAGGATGCACTGGAAAAAGCCGGGATTCAAACCCGGGTCCAGAGCGCCATTGCCATGCACGCCGTGGCCGAGCCTTATATCCTGCGCCGTGCCTTGCGGCATCTGGAAAAAGGGCGCGTGGTTATCTTCGCGGCTGGTACCGGCAACCCCTATTTTACTACCGATACGGCAGCGGTCCTGCGCGCCGAGGAGATTCATGCCCAGGTGCTGCTCAAGGCGACCAAGGTGGATGGTTTGTATGATGCCGACCCAGTCATTCATGCAAACGCTAAATTCATCGATAGCATCACATACATGGAGGTACTTGAGCGGCAGCTTAAGGTGATGGATATGACCGCCATATCTCTCGCCATGGACAACAGCTTGCCATTGGTTGTTTTCAACCTCAAGAAAGCCGGCAGCATTATCAAGGTGGCCCGCGGCGAACGCGTGGGAACGTTGATCAGCAAGTAGCGCCTTAGAGTGGCGCGATTTTATGCCTGCCAACCGCCAAGCCGGCCGCCAGAAAAATTCATAGCCACACCGCGAGAGGCATGTGTGAGACGTCATGGCCCGCAGTAATTGGCGGGCCCCGAACCCCGACACAATTCCGCCATAGAGGTGAACATCCATGATCGAAGAAACGTATCAAGAGACCCGCGACCGGATGGCCAAAACCATTACCGCCTTCAAGACCGAACTGCAGAGAATTCGGACCGGGCGTGCCTCGGCTTCTTTGCTGGATGGTATCAAGGTGGATTACTACGGCACCTTGACGCCTCTCAATCAGATGGCCACCATTGGCGTTCCCGAAAGCCGGCTGATCACGATTCAGCCCTGGGATGTTTCGGTGATCAAGGAGATTGAAAAAACCATTCTCAGGTCAGATCTTGGATTGACTCCGTCTAGCGATGGAAAGCTGATCCGCATTGCCATCCCACCGCTCTCCGAGCAACGCCGCAAGGATCTGGTCAAATTAGTGCATAAAGGCGGCGAAGAATATAAGGTTGCGGTGCGCAACATCCGCCGGGATGCCAATGAACTGCTGAAGGGGTTTAAGAAGGACGGCGATATTTCCGAAGACGATGCCTTTAAAGCCCAAGATCAGGTTCAAAAGATCACAGACGAATATATCCGCCAGATTGACGATATTACCAAAGCCAAAGAGAAAGAGATCCTTGAGTTCTAAGACCACTAAGATCGGTGAGCCGGTTTTAGCTGAACTGCCCCGCCATGTGGCCATTATCATGGACGGCAATGGCCGTTGGGCCAAAAAGCGGTTGCTCAATCGTGTGAAAGGGCACGAAAAGGGGGCGGAAACGGTTCGCAGGATCGTGCGTACTTGCCGAGAGCTCAATATCCCCGTGTTGACTTTATATGCCTTCTCCACGGAGAATTGGCAGCGCCCCGCCACCGAAGTAAAAGCCCTTATGGCGTTGTTGAAGAAATTCCTCATTGAGGAAGAGCTTGAATTGAAGCAAAACAACATCCGACTTAACATCATCGGTCAATTCCAGCGCCTGCCCGAAGATGTACGCAAGACTATCGAGCGGGTCAAATCATCTACCGCCAGCAATGACGGTCTGCTGCTCAATCTGGCTTTGAGTTACGGCGGGCGTACAGAGATCACGGAGATGGTGCAAACCGTAGCGGCCAAAGCGGCTTCCGGCCAGTTGAATCCCGCTACCATCGATGAAGCGCTGATCTCCGATCATTTATACACCCGTGGCATGCCAGACCCGGATATCATGATCCGCACCAGCGGAGAAATGCGCATCAGCAACTTTCTGCTCTGGCAATTGGCATACGCCGAAATTTTTGTCACCCCCACCCTGTGGCCCGATTTTACCCCAGAAGAGTTTATCTCCATTTTGAAGAGTTTTCAGCAACGGGATCGCCGTTTCGGCAAGGTTGATTCATAAGCCGTACTTCTGTTACGCCACATGCAGTTCCGAAAGCTGAAGCACGCTTTTCCCTTTCCCCCAGGGCGGCCTTGTGTTAACTCTGGGCCTTACATATCGGCGGGTGAGGATGGATCGGCTGAGTATTGATCTTTGACCGATTACTGATGCCCCAAAACGAATTGGAGCATATATGCATGCCAAAAGATGGATCACCGCTCTCATCGCATTACCTTTTCTCATCGCGCTCATTGTTTGGGGCGGTCCGTTGCTTTTTACGATTTTCATTGCCGCAGTGGCTACCATTACTCTATGGGAGTACTTTCATATTGTCTTTGCCGGCCACCAGCCGGCGGTGCCAACCGCATCTACCATTTGGTCCTATGCCGCCGGCATCGCCATTATATTCGCCATCGAAAAGTACGGATTTAAGGCAGCTGCCGCTTTAATGGCCATCCATCTGATCGGTGCTGGCGTGTTATCAATATGGCGATTTAAAATCGATTCAGATGCCCCCGCAGTGGCGGTTAAGCAGGTATTTGGCCTTTTCTACGTGCCTCTGTTTCTATCGTATGCTGTGCTGCTTTACAATGACACCAACGGCATTCACTGGATTTTTTTGCTGCTGCTGGTGGTTGCCGCCGGTGATACTGGTGCCTACTATGTGGGCAGCTATTGGGGTCGGCATAAGCTGTGCCCGGCGGTGAGCCCCAAAAAAACCATTGAAGGGGCGGCGGGTGGGCTGGCTGCCAGCGTGATCATTGGTACCGGCTATAAACTGCTATTTCTTCCCTTCCTCTCGGTGCCCGCATGCGTGCTCTTTGCCGTGGTGGTGGGGCTCGTAGGCCAGGCCGGCGATCTCTTTGAATCGGAATTCAAACGTGTGGCCGGCATCAAGGACTCTGGCAAGCTGTTGCCCGGTCACGGAGGCTTCTTGGACCGGATTGATGCCTTGCTTTTTGCGTTGCCCACAGCCTACCTGCTTGAGGAATATCTGTTGACATGAAAACGCTGGCCATACTGGGCGCTACAGGCTCCATCGGGCGCAATACGCTCAAAATCGTCGCCAAGTTCCCAGACGAATTCAAAGTTGGTGTCTTAGCCGCCAAAACCAATGTGGCCCTGCTGGCCGAACAGATCAGTCGGTTCAAACCGGAATTAGCGGTGGTCTTTGATGACCGCGGCGCCCATCAATTGAAAGCGCGGTTGCCGGCCGGGCAAGATACCCAAATACTTTTTGGCCCAGAGGCCTATCAAGTCGCCGCGACCTGGGAAGGGGTCGACATGGTGGTGGGGGCCATGGTAGGTGCCGCCGGGTTGGCGCCGACCCTGGCGGCCATCGAAGCAGGCAAGGACATCGCCCTGGCCAATAAGGAAACTCTGGTCATGGCCGGTGCGCTGGTGAAAGCTGCGGTTGCCCGCCAGAAGGTGAGATTGTTGCCGGTGGACAGCGAACACAGCGCCATCTTTCAATGCTTGCATGGCCAGCGCGCTGAAGCCTTGGATCGTCTAATGCTGACCGCATCCGGCGGACCATTTTTGAAGACGCCGGCCGATCAGTTTGACCGCCTAACGCCCGAACAGGCTCTCAAGCATCCCAATTGGCAAATGGGCGCCAAAATCACTATCGATTCAGCTACTCTGATGAACAAGGGGCTGGAGGTCATTGAAGCCCATTGGCTGTTTGAAGTGCCAACCGAGCGTATTGAGGTGGTTGTGCATCCCCAGAGCATTATCCACTCCATGGTGGCTTTTTGCGATGGTTCTATCCTGGCTCAATTGGGTATCCCGGACATGCAAGGGGCTATCGCCTATGCGCTTTCTTACCCCCAGCGGCTGCCTTTAGGGCAGCCGTTGCCAGACTTGACCCGATTGGGGTCCTTGACTTTTGAAGCGCCTGACATGCGCCGTTTCCCCTGTTTAAAGCTGGCCTTGGAGGCCTGCCGCCAAGGCGGCACATTGCCGGCGGTGCTCAATGCCGCCAATGAGGTGGCCGTGGCCGCTTTTTTGGAGCGTAAATTGTCGTTTACGGCGATCCCCACAGTGATCGAAGAAACCATGACCGCCCATTTGATGGATTCATCGCCGGATCTGGCGGGGATTATGGCGGCCGATCAGTGGGCTCGCGGTAGGGCCCAAGGCATAGTTGAAGCGCGCGGCGAGAAGGTATAAAGTGAAAAGCCAGTTCAGTATTGGAATCATGCGTTGATGCCAAAGGGATGAACTGATTACAGGTGGATGATGACGACAATCCCTTTGCGAACAGAATCATCTTCTATTTTTCGACCCTTGAGTCTGCGCATAAGGATTTTAAAAATACTACCATACGGTGATAACCATGAATAATATCGTATTAAATTTCATCATCGTGCTTGGCGTTTTGATTTTCTTCCATGAGTTGGGACATTTTATTGTGGCCCGGCTTTTTGGCGTGGGAGTCGAACGATTTTCATTGGGCTTCGGGCCTCGCATTTTGGGCAAAACCGTGGGCCGCACCGATTATCGGATTTCGCTAATCCCGTTAGGCGGCTATGTGAAGATGATGGGCGAAGAGCCTGATGCGCCTTTGGCTCCCGAAGATTTGCATCTATCGTTTACCCATAAGCCGGTGATTCAGCGCAGCCTCATCGTGGCGGCTGGCCCGCTATTCAATGTATTGCTGGCGATTTTGATCTATGTCGGTGGTTTTTGGATCGCCGGTATCCCCACCATTCGCTCCGTGGTGCGTTATGTGGACCCCAGTGGTCCGGCCGAAGCGGCCGGGATTCAGACCGGTGACCTTATTAAGAGCATTAACGGCACGCCTGTTCGATCATGGCGCAATATCAATGACATCGTGGATGAAAACAAAGCTGCGCCGCTGAATCTTCAAATTGAACGGGGCGGGAAATTTTTGTCCATCACCCTGAAACCCGCCGCAATCACCGCGAAAAACGTCTATGATGAAAACATGACTTATTACTCCATTGGCATTCGCGGTGAAGCTGAACCGAAGCCCGTGGTGGGGGATACTCGGCCAGACATGCCGGCTCGTATGGCCGGGCTGCGCAAAGGCGATGTGATTACAGCCATCGACGGCACTCCCATTGAGCTCTGGCAAACCATGCACGATATCATCAGCTCCTCCAAAGGCAGGCAACTCATCTTCACCATCCAACGGGATGGGCAAACTCTGGAGATCCCCATTAAGCCCCAAGAGGTCCAGGAAAAAGATATACTGGGCAATAAACAAAGCGCCTACCGCATTGGAATTTCACCACCCGATCCCGTGCTTGCGGAAGATAAAATTACCGATCAGGTCGGTTTTTTAGGTGCCTGCAAGTTGGGATTTGATTACTGCTGGTTTGTGGTCCGGGAGACCGGCCGTTTCTTTGTGAAGTTGGTTCAAGGCAAGGTGCCGTCCGGAGCCATCGGGGGCCCTATCCGCATCGCCAAGATGGCCAATCAGCAAGCCCAGGAAGGCTTCATGCAATTTATCTTTTTCATTGCTTTTGTCAGCGTGAATCTGGCGGTGATCAATCTGGTGCCCATTCCGGTATTGGATGGCGGCCATCTGCTTTTCTTCATCATTGAGGCCATACAGCGCAAACCGGTCAGTATTCGCGTAAGGGAGATGGCGCAGCAGATCGGGATGGTGTTGCTGCTGATGCTGATGATCTTCGTGATTTATAATGATGTGATTTTTACCTGGTTCTAGAACGTACATCACATATTGGATATTAACCATGCCGAGTAGAATAGAGATTACGCTTAAACCGGAATTGCTCGACGCCGAAGGTGAAGGCCTGCGTCGCAAGGCGCGGGATTACTTCGGTGTTCAGGTCGAACGCGTGCGTACCGTTCATATCGTGACCATTGATGCAGAATTGTCAGCGGAGCAACTCGATAAAGTTCGAAGCGAGATCTTCACCAATCCCGTAACGCAATACTCTTCTCTGTCTCCCTTGAATATCGATGCCGATTGGATTTTTTGGGTGGGATTCCGCCCCGGCGTGCGCGATAATGCGGGCGCCACGGCCTTGGAGGCCATAGAAGACTTGCTGGGGGTACATCTGGGCAAGGACGAATCGGTTTATACTTCCAAACGTTACTGCCTCAAAGGGGCCTTAACCCAAGCCGAAGCCCACAAGATCGCCGCCCAGTTGCTGGCCAATGACATTATCCAGCAGTGGAAGATCTTCAGCGCTGCGGATTGGGACCCGGAGCAGGGTGTGGGTATCATCATCCCCAAGGTGCGACTGGACCGGACGCCAACCTTGACCAAACTATCCATTGACAGCGATGAGACGTTGCAACGCTTGAGCAACGAGCGCAATTTGGCCCTCAATCCCAATGACATACCGGTGATCCGGGCCTATTTCCTGGACCCGGACGTTCTAAACCAACGCAGACAAGTGGGACTGTCCGAGCCCACCGACGTGGAGTTGGAGTATATCTCCCAAGCCCGTAGCGACCATTGCAACCACAATACTTTCCGCGGCCTGTTCCATTATAAAGATCTCTCCAGCGGAGAAGAAGAGAAGATCAGCAGCCTATTTAAAACCTTCATCGAGCAACCTACGCTGGCTTTGGAGAAGATCAAACCGTGGGTGGTCTCGGTGTTGTGGGACAATGCCGGCGTGGGCCGTTTTGACGACGACCATTACTACACCATCACTGGTGAGACGCACAATTCGCCCTCCAATATGGAAGCATATGGTGGCGCCATCACTGGCATCGTGGGCATCTACCGCGATCCGCTAGGGACCGGCCTGGGATCGCGTCTGATCATGGGCAGCTACGGCTTTTGCGTGGGACCGCGCGACTATGACGGCGAGCTGAAACCCCACCTGCATCCGCGCCGTCTGCTGGACGGCGTCATCGAAGGCGTGCGCGACGGGGGCAACAAAAGCGGCATTCCCACCCCCTTTGGCCAGGTGCTTTTTGATCATGGTTATATGGGCAAATGTCTGGTCTATGTAACCGCCTTAGGCATCATGCCGGCCAAAGTTAAGGGCCAGCCGGCCGAGCAGAAGACCATTCTGCCCGGCGATCTGGTGATCATGTGCGGCGGTCGGGTGGGCAAAGACGGCATTCATGGCGTCACAGCTTCATCGGAAACCTTTTCCGAGCATACCCCGGCTGGCCATGTGCAGATCGGCGACCCCTATACCCAGAAGAAAATGCACGATTTTCTTCTCGAAGCCCGGGATGAAGGATTGATCCGCTTCATCACGGACAATGGCGGCGGCGGGCTTTCAAGCTCCGTGGGCGAAAGCGCGCGTTTTTCCAATGGCTGTCATATTCAATTGGAGAAAGTGCCCTTGAAGTACGCGGGTCTGGATCAATGGGAGATCTGGGTCTCCGAATCCCAGGAGCGCATGACGATCGCCATTGCCCCGGAACACGAGCAGCGTTTCTTCGAGCTTTCAGCGATGCACGCCGTGGAGAGTACCGTGATCGGCCGCTACACCGATACCGGCAAGCTGCATATCACTTACCAGGGAGAGACCTGCGCTTATGTTGATCTGGATTTGCTTACGGCTGGTTTCCCTCAATGGCAATTCTACGCCCTCTGGCGTTCGCCCGAAGATCGCGCAATGTTTGAACCGGTGCTGCGTGAGCCTCGGGATCATAATGCTTTACTGCTGGAGATGCTGGCCCGCCCAAACATTTGCTCCAAGGCTTGGGTGGCCCGGCAGTATGACCACGAAGTACAAGGCACCAGCGTAATCAAACCACTGGTGGGCGTGGGACGCGACATCCACTCGGACGCCGCCGTGCTGCGGCCCGTGCTTCAATCCCAGCGCGGTTTGGCTTTCTCCCAGGCCCTGCTGCCTTTCTACTCCCGCATCGATGCCTTTCACATGACCACCTGCACCATTGATGAAGCCGTGCGTCGCTTGATTGCCGTGGGCGGTGACCCGGAGCACATCGGCGGTGTGGATAACTTTTGCTGGCCCACCATTCAATACGACCCTGTGGGCAATCCCGACGGCCGCTTCAAAGCCGCGCAATTGGTGCGCTCCTGCAAGGCCTTGCGCGAGATGTGCATGGCCTATGGGATTCCGCTACTTTCGGGCAAAGACAGCATGTACGTGGATGGCCATTTGTCCGGCCGCTTTGGCGAAACCCATAAGGTCTCGGCTCTGGAAAGCCTTCAATTCTCCGCGGTCAGTGTAGTCCCCGACATCACCCGTTGCGTGACCCTGGACCCCAAAATGGCCGGAGATTTAATCTATGTGATCGGCACCACCCGCAACGAACTGGGCGGCTCCGAATACTATGATCTTTTCGGCGAAGTGGGGTGTCAGGTGCCCCAGGTGAAACCGGAGCGCTTCCTGCGGCGTTATAAAGTCTTGAGCCGGGCCATAACCGAAGGATTGGTGGCCTCGGCCCACGGCATCTACCGCGGCGGTCTTGGCGTGCATCTGGCCATGAAAGCCATGGCGGGCGAGATCGGCCTGGAGGTGGATCTGAGCGCTGTACGGGCTGAAAACATGCGACGCAACGATGAGCTGCTCTATTCGGAGTCGGCCGGCCGCCTGATCGTCACCATCAATCCCGATCATCGCCAGCGATTCGAAAACCTCTTCCATGGGTTATCGGCCACTTGCGTGGGCCGGGTGACCGGCGACAACCGGCTTAAGATCCGGGGTATTGATGGCAGAACTATTATCGATTTAACCGTGCCGGCGCTGAAGCAAGCCTGGCAAAAACCCTTTGGGGATCTTATATGAGTCGAGTCAACGCCCTTGTTTTAACAGGCTATGGATTGAACTGTGATTTGGAAACGGCCCACGCCTTCGAGCGCGCCGGCGCCCAGGCCCACCGGGTGCATATTAACGCCCTCATCGATGGTTCGGTCAGCCTGGATCAATTCCAAATCATGGCCTTCATTGGTGGTTTCAGTTGGGGTGACGATCATGGCGCGGGCGTCATCCAGGCCGTGCGCATGCGGACCCGGATCGGCGAGCGTCTGACCCAATTCATCGAGCAGGGCCGGCTGGTGATCGGTATCTGCAACGGCTTTCAATGCTTGGTCAACCTGGGCTTGCTGCCGGGGCTCGACGGCGATTACACCCGCCGATCGGTGGCCCTGACCTACAATGATTGCGGCAATTTCCGCAACGACTGGGTGCATTTGAAGATGAATACTTCTTCGCCCTGTGTATTCACCAAGGGCATGGAGTCCATTGAATTGCCCGTGCGCCACGGTGAAGGCAAATTCTTCACTGACAACGCCATCTATCAGCAATTGGCCGCCAATCAGCAGATTGTTTTGCGTTATGCCTTACCCGACGGCCGACCGGCCCGGGGTGTCTTCCCTCACAACCCCAACGGCAGCATGGATGATATTGCCGGAATCTGCGATCCCACCGGACGAGTTTTCGGCTTGATGCCCCATCCGGAAGCCTACAATCACTGGACCAACCATCCCCAATGGACGCGCTTAAAAGAGAACCTCCAGCGCGGTCTGGCTGAAAAACCCAAAGGTGTGGTGCCGGGAGTACGGGTCTTCAAGAATGCGGTGAATTATTTCATCGACTAATGACTGCGGATTTCGCGGGATTTACCAACTGCCTGTATTCCACGTATCTTCTTCGCGTCGATAACACAGCGCCAATAGGCGGTTTTTTTTCTAGTCGCAGCGGCGACTGCTGCAAACCCATTTCGATGGGAGCTTTTCGCCCGGGCGCTATCTAAGCCACGGTAAGATGGCACCCGGCTTCCGCCGTGATGGTAATGGGCAGCGTACCAGAAAAGATATTGAAACATCGTTCAAGCACCCGCATTGTATCGGGGCTGGGATCGCACAGTTTGCAGCCGAATCCATCCTTCGCCTGATAAACGACTTCCGCTCTCACACTGATGCCGGTCTTTTCGTTGGGCAGCTTTAGGGCAATATTCAGCCGTTGTCCGACCGTTGGTACTTTTGCCGCGTCGGTCTCAATATAAAATCCGCCGAGGCTGAAATCGATGATGCAGGCATTGGCATCAACACCGATAATCGTGGCCGGCACATGGAACTCAATGCGCGGGTCTTCGCGCAGCTCCGCGTTTGTCTTGCGATGTGCTCGTCGTAAGTTCAACATTTTTCGCACCTACCTTTGAAGTCAAATGGTTTCATATGTGTTATGGTCGCCAAAGAGAGACCAATGATTTTTCGGTTACACTTAACCCGCCACGCCATATCGGGCTCCTTTATTTACCCAAGCCTCCTCAACCCCGAGTGCCTATGGGTTGCCTGCTGGGTTTAACAACATTTGAGCAAGCAGTGTGCCACACGCCTCGATTTATGCCTGGACAATGCGTTGGCCTGATAAAGTAGGGTCGCGCTTGCTGCTGGGTTCAAGTCCAAAGCCATCGAATGTGTCTAAATTTCAATAGGTTTTAATGGGATTGACAACGAACAGCCAACAACATCTTTCGGCAACCGTCTAGGCTCGAATGCCGTGGATTGTCATTTATCCGGCGAAAATCAGCCTGTCGGGCGAACAGACTTGTGGGGCTGACTATCAGGTTGATAGGAATGGGGTGCGGCGACCTTCGATTTGAGGGTCACAGGGCAAAAATTCGGTTGCGGTTGCCCCAAGCCATCCCAAAAGAGGTCATTCGGAGCATCTTATTGACGCGCAAAGGAAAAGAGGGCAATGTCAAATGGACGATCATCGGGTTAAAGAACTTTCATCAAGGAGGCAGGTATGAAACATTGGATGACCATTGGTTGGGTGGCGATAGTATGTTTGTTATCCCAGAATGGCTGGGCGGGGCTGGAAATCGGCAAAGTGCCGACAACCATTACTTTGCAGAACAAAGACGGTGGTCGGCTTGACGGCACTCCGTGGAGCAGCACAGAGTTCAAAGACAAGGTGTCGGTCGTTTTCTACGTTGATCCCGACGAAAAGGATTTGAACAACGATGCCAGTGAAGCCTTGAAGAAAGAGAATTTTCCTTTGGACAAGTACAAATCCTATGGCATCATCAACATGGCCGCCACCTGGCTGCCCAATTTCGCCATCTCCGCCAGCCTGGAAGAAAAGCAAAAGATATATCCTGATACGATCTACGTGCGCGACTACAAAAAGGTGCTGGTCCACGGCTGGGGTCTGGCGGACGACAGCAGCGATGTGCTGGCCTTTGACAAGACCGGCAATTTGATCTTCCGAAAGGATGGCAAACTCAATGCCGAAGATATTAAGGCATTGATTCAGGCTATTCGGGAGAATATTGATAAGTAAGGGACAAAGGGACTGAGGGACTAAGGGACTGAGGGGCAAAGGCACTGAGGCACTTAGGGACGAAGGGGCTAAGGGAAAATCTACTTTATGCCCGCCTGCAGGGCCATGGCGAAGAACAATATGATCAGTTTCAATACACTTCCTATGCGCCTGAGCGCATTGATATGTCTGGTCTTGGTCGGCACCATAGCCCTGGTCGTCATCGGTTGCGCCCAGACTTCTTTGCTTTCAGGACCGGAGCCCCAGCGCATTGTCATCCGCAATGCCACGGGCGTAGATTTGGCGTATGTGTATTTGGGTGCGGACATTAATGCTTCCGTGTCGGGCGCCCGTTACGCGACCATCGCGCCCGTGCCCAAAGGCGCGTCCCAGCAGGCGGCTCGGGCGACCAATGCACCGGCGCTTCCCAAAAAAGTGATGGTCAAATTTCAGCCAGTCAACGCAGAAGAGATCCGCCAAGTCGTGAATGTTCGGAGCGCGTTGCGCCAGGGCGGCGATAATCAACCCTTGGCGCTTGTATTTCTTATCCGGCCGGACTACACGGTGGAGCTCTTATTAGAATAAGGAGCACTGCGGCCATGTTTGATTTCTTACTATCCCCCCAAGCCCTGGAATTCAGGCAAGAGATTGTCGATCTGGTCAAATGGGTTCCCCGACAGATGATCCTGGATATGGATCAGGACAAGATCCAGTTCCCCAAAGAGTTTCTCAAAGAGGCCGGACGGCGCAATCTGATGGGTTGCCGTTATCCTAAAAGATGGGGCGGCCGCGAGATGGATTGGGTCACCACCTGCATGGCCATGGAAGAGGTGGGCACCCTGGGCTACATCTTTGCCTGCGTGTTCGGCGTCGGCGCCGAGCTGGTGTGCGATGCCATTGTGCTTCACGGCAGTGATTCTCAAAAGGAGAAATATGTCGCCCCTCTGCTGCGGGGTGAGCGATTCGCGGCCGAGTGCTTGACCGAGCCTCGCGGCGGTTCCGATTTCTTCGGTACCAGCACCCTGGCCGAAGATAAAGGCGATTACTTCCTGCTCAACGGCCAGAAGCGTTTCATCGTGGGCGCCGAGGGGGCCGACTTCTTTCTAGTCTACGCCCGCACCGATCCCAAGGCCGAGCCCCATAAAGCCTTAACTTGTTTTATCGTCGACCGTGGGCCAGGTGTGGAGACCAAGTATTTATATGGCCTGATGGGATGCCGGGGCGGCGGCGCCGGACGTCTGGTGTTCCGCGATGTCAAAGTTCCCAAGGATAACGTGGTGGGGCAAATTAACGGCGCTTATGCCGTGTTCAATACCATGATGATCCCCGAACGCTTGGGTACAGCCGCCATGACTCTGGGCGCGGCCCGCCCAGCTCTGGAAGTGGCCACGGCCTACACCACTCGGCGCAAGGCCTTTGGCCAGGCCATCAGCCAGTATCAGGGGGTCAGCTTCCAGGTAGCCGATGCCGTGACGCTGCTCGATGCCGGCAGGGCCATGGTCTACGCTACAGCCAGAGCCGTCGATGCCGGCCTGGAGATGAACCAGATTCGTCGTATGGTCTCCCAGACCAAGAAATTCGTTACCGAGTCCTGCCAAGCGGTGGCTCATAACGCCATGCAAGTCATGGGCGGTATTGGCTATACTAACGTCTTCCCAGTGGAGCGCATCGTGCGGGACCTGCGCCTGGCCTCCATCTGGACCGGTACCAATGAAATCATGTCCGCCATCACGGCCAGCGAGTGGTATCGGGAGTACGCGACCCAAAGGAAGAAGACAGTAATTCGTGACTGGGAAGCCGATGCCCAGGAAGCAAATGCGGCGGATGAAAAGATTTACGAATAAATTTTCCAGTAGAAGTAAGAAGTGTTTAACGGGAAGCTATTGCCATCCTTCGTTCGCGACGACTATATGGAAAATTTATCGATAAGATTATTTACTCGGTATCGGCGTCGGTAATAAAAAACTTCGATTCCGATACCGATGCCGATTTCAAAGACGGTTAACATTCATAAGGAGCCCCACCTCCGATGGTTCAAGAGATATCCCCCGATCTATTTTTAATTGAAGTCCCCCTACCCAACAGCCCTTTGAAATATTTGAACTCCTATGTGGTCCGTTCCAAAGAAAGAAATCTGATCATTGATACCGGCTTGAACCGCAAGGTTTGTCTGGAAGCCTTGAGCAGCGGGCTGAAGGAACTCGGCGTGGATCTGTCGGTCACCGATTTTTTCATCACCCATCTGCACGCCGATCACTTCGGCTTGGTTTCCAAGCTCGCCACCCCCTCCAGCCGGGTTTACTTCAACCGGCCCGATGCCGAACTGATTGAAGCCAAGGGATGGTGGGAGCCCATGCTGGCGGCGGCGGCCAAGAACGGCTTTCCGGAAGAAGAGCTGCGCAAGGCCCTGGAACAGCATCCGGGTTATAAACACAGCTCCGAATGGGTACCTGAATTGAGTTTGCTCAAGGACGGCGACACCATCGACGTCGGGCGCTACCACTTCAAGTGCGTGCATACTCCCGGCCACTCCATGGGCCACACCTGCCTGTATGACGCCGAGAAGAAGATCTTCGTGGCCGGCGATCATATCCTCGTTGACATTACGCCCAATATCCAATGCTGGTCCGAAGGTGGCAATCCCTTGGCCGATTATCTCAAGAGCCTGGACCGGGTCTTTGCGTTGGAGATCGAGCTGGTGCTGCCCGGTCACCGGCGGTTGATTCACGATCACCGCGGCCGAATCGAAGAATTAAAAAAACACCACCACGCCCGCTGCGACGAGATATTGGAGATTCTCGGCAAACGCGGCGCTCTGACCGCTTACCAAACCGCTTCATACATGACCTGGGATATCAAAAGCGAATCCTGGGAAGCATTTCCCATTGCCCAGAAGTGGTTCGCCACCGGCGAGGCCATCGCGCACTTGCGTTATTTGGAAGTAAAAGGGGATATTCGGCGGCAGAGTGAAGAGGGGTGTTTTACCTTTTCCGCTCTGAACTTCAGCATACCCAAGAGCAAGTGACTTCGAACCTTTTGCGGGTCGTTAATGGCATTCAGCGGTCGCGTTCACTTTCTTGTTCAACACGGAGGCGCGAAGGCCGCAAAGGATCGCAGAAGTTAATTATGAGAGTGGTTCATCCTCATTCCCAAAATATTTGCGATGATGTGTAATAATATCATATCCCAATCACCCGTTTCATCGGAATCCCATCGTCCGCGCTGCCTTGGATGACGGCATAGGATTTGACGCCTTCGGCGCGTTTGGACACGGTGGGCAGCAGAGACGTGTTCTTCATCTGAAGTTCCATGAAGATATCGTTGACTTCGCCATGACCGCTTTCACGGCTCAGATTCCGGGCCAGCTCGTAGACATCTTCCAGTTCATCCAGTTTGATGAGTCGGTTGACGTTGATGAAAATCTCCGGCAGATGTGAAAAGGATTCGCGCACCCAGGGGGTGTTGGAGAACTTTTCGGCATAGACATCCTGAATGCCCATGCGCTGGGCGATCGATAGAATTTGGTTCAGCAAATCGGCGAAGATCCGGGGACGCAGGGTCAGAAGCTCCTCACGGGCCTGGTCTTCCAGATCATCTCGAAAGGCCCGCACGGTTTCGATGGCATCCACGGCCAATATCATCCGGTTGCCCTGGGGGCAGAGATAGAACAGCGGCAGCAAATGGGCTTTCATGATAAATTCGCCATTATAGAAGACTTTTAGGATTTGATAATTGCGGTCGAGGATCCAGGGAAAGACGGTCCAGTAGATGTTTTCGATCTCCTGGTCAGCTTGAAAAAATGGTTTATCCGCCGTGCAGTCGCCGGTTTCCTTGCCCAACTCTAAATAAGACTTGTCCCTGGAAGCAAATTGAAATTCCACGCCCCGTCCTCGAACCATCTGGAGTCCTTTGACGCTCTCCAACTGGATATGAGCGGCGATCTGGTGCAGGGCCGCGGCAATATCATCCGCAAAAATTTGGGCGAGGTCCTTGGTGAAACCCTCCTCGCTCATCCCGATGGCGTTGCTCAATTCTTGCAAAATAGCATGGGATTTGATCTCCGCCAGGGTATGATCGAGCATCTCGGCTCGCGACGAAGTTTGGGCCTGCCTCAATTTTTTAGTGAGAATCGTTTGAACCGTCTCGGCCAGCCCATCCGGTGCAATGGAATTCAATACATCTTTGCGGATCAAACCGGAACGAAGTATTTCAGCGCGAATATCAAGCTTGAACAGGCGGATCAACAGGCTGCGGTTGCCGTCGATGGCGGCTTCGACCTTTTGGAGCGCGTTGAGATTAAGAAAGGGTGTGATATTTACGTTGAATTCATTTTCATAGCTGCGATGCCAGTTTTTGAAGAAATCGATAACGGTCTTTTTCAAGTTCTCCTGGCTAAACTTCAGCCGCACACTGATGATTTTGCCGATATCCAGATTCAGGGCTTTTTTGACTTTGCGGCTTTTCTTCAGGGAGAGCAGCTGGTAATCGCTGGGCAGCTTGCCATACTGCTGGCGAGCCTTTTTAAGTGAAATGATCAGCGGGCCTCGATCCCGGTCAAAGCCCATGATCAGTGGATTGTATTCAGGTCTTTCGGTTTCGGGCATCGGATGGGGCTCTACAAGTTTTGCCCTGAAAAGAGGACCACTTTTTCGTTTATGAATTTGATGTCAATCGTCTTTTTGCCACTTTTCCATGTGCACTGCTTCATGCCGAGCATGGAATCACAACTCGTGGGGCCGCCAATAATGGTTTCAACTTCCGTGTAGGTCATGCCGGCTTGGATCTTGTCGAAATTCTTCTGGGTGACTTTGCTGCAACCAACAACCGCGATCACAAATACTGCCAAAATGAATATGCGGATCAAGGGGTAGATGTTTCGATGGGTCATGGGATCTCCTCCTTAAATGGGGTCACATCTTAAATATTCAATATTCGCTTTTGAATCCGACTCAATCGCCGCTTCAGTCCTTTGTCGGAAAGAATGGCTGTCTGTATCCGATTGTATGCCATGGTAATGGCCGCCCCCGATACTTGTCCATAATATTCGCCCAATGCCTTGCAAGTTTCTCCACCATACTGTTTGGAAAGATAAATGGCGAGGTCTCGAGCAACATTAAGCTTAGCTCCTTTGCCGATTACCTTATCTGTCTCAGCACGAAATTCCCTGCACACCTCTTCGACGATTGCTTCCGGTGTAAGTTTTGGTTTTAATCGTTTGAGTTGGGGAAGTTCGCCGCTTTCGTTTTTTTCAGTTAGAAAGGTCTTCTTCACCCATTCAACAAAATCAGGATCGCCTAAAATCAAACCACCCGTAACATCCTCGAAAGGGTTTTTGACCGCCATGGCGTCCGCGCCTTCGACAAAGAGCTTGTAATTATCCCTGCTTTCCTTTTGGCTCTTGCCAAAACATGATAACAGCCACTTGGTTTCAAGCCATTCGGGCGGTTGTGTTTTACCGATATAGGCCGAATAACTGCTCCACGGGTACTCGGACGGGTGTGCGCTCAGTTTGGCCCTTACCGGATTGAGATGAATATAGCGAGAAAGATGCTTCAAGTATTCGTCGGCTTGCACCAAAATGGATTTAAACCGCCCCTGAAAAAGGTGTCCCCACTTTTGACGTTTGGTATTGGTGTAAGTTGCATAGCTTCCATTCAGCCATTTGATCGCGGCACTCAAATTGGGCTGCGCGGTTTCGACCAACAAATGATAGTGATTGGTCATCAGACAGTAGGTGTGCACTTTAATCGAGAAGCGTTCGACGATGGTTGCCAGATAATCGAAGAATTTTTCTCTATCATAGGGGCTCAGGAAAATATCTTCACTCCGGTTGCCGCGGTTCATCACATGATAAAAAGCACCCGCATACTCAACTCGCAAGGGTCTTGCCATATAGGTTTTCCAGCTTTAATAAATTGAATTCGACAAGCAATGGCTATTGATATGGGATGAATGCGGAATTGTCAATATTTAATATTTAAGATGTGACCCCAATGACATTTTGCCGCTGCTCAAGCAAGTTGGCGATGTATTCGCTGGAAAAAGCCGCAAAGTAAAAGGCATCGTCCATGGCGCAGCCGACGGCTCTGCGAGACCAGTTTGTTAGTTCCACCGAGAAAGTGTGCCATTTTGTCCGGTGAGAAAGGGAGCCAGGGTTTCCGGTTCAGTGGAGCCACTTTTCTTCTTCGCTTCTACTTTTTTTCTTTCCTAAGCCGGCAATAGCCGGTGTCTATTCTTGCTGGTTTTTCTTAACGCTTTTAGACCATTGGTATTTCATTTATTTTGACGGCGCTAAACATCTATGCTTGAGCCCAGGAGGGCCTACCGCCATGGA
>JAKALP010000058.1 GCA_021824175.1 Deltaproteobacteria bacterium | reverse complement strand
CAAGGCCGATCACCTGCGCATCGGCGAGCGCATCAGAGTCGTGGTGCTCAACCGCGCCACGGGCTACATCGGCACGGCCATGGGCATCTTCGGCAGCCCCGCCGCGGTGGTCTACGACTCGCAAACCCATGAGCCCGTGGATTCTCCGGTGGAAGTGCAGGATCAATCGGTGATCCAGATCGCCGTGCCGAACATCTCCATGCTGCCGCCCAACCTCAAAATCAAGGCCGAACGCAAGTTCACCGTCAAGGCCGGCCTGACCAAAGACAAGAAGTATGAGAACATGATCGGCTTTGAAGGCTCGGGCTTATCCGATGATAACTTCGTGGCCGTCTCCACCGAGTGGTATGACCAGGACGGCTCGCCCCTGCCCAGTGAGCTGCCCGGCTTTACCGGCCGGCTGGCCAAGGTGGTGGCGCAAAACCAGTTGGCCGGCGTGGGCGGACGGTTGGCCAATTTCGAGATCAAGCCCGGCAAGCGCCTGCAGCTCGTGCGCCTGCCCCAGGACCAGATCGACAACGATCATTACTACATCCACGTCTCGGGCGAGCCGCCCGAGGGCAACCCCGATTTTTCCGAGACCGGCGCGGCCCCGGCCGGCCCCCTGCAATACCGGCCCAAGCACTATGTGCCGGTCCAGGTGCCGCTCTACGACGAAGTGACCACCAACATTCGCAAGGAGGCTTACCGCCAGGCCATCGCCAACAACGCCACGGGCCTTACGCCGCCCGAGCCGGCCTACCGCTGGGTCTTTCGGCCGGAGATGCAGTTTTCGGTGTATGATCTGGATCAGGAGAAGATGCAGATCAATGCTGTTGACAGCCAAGGCCAGCCCCACAACATCGTGCAAGATCAGTTGCCCGTGGTATCCGCCGGCGATCCAATCCAAATGCTTTACTCTCTGGTGGGCAGCGAATACGCTGTGCTGCCGACCCTGGGGCCGGGTCGCACCCTGGTGCTGGCCATCGGCGATCACGAGCTGGTCGCCACCCTCGGCCCGGAGAACCAATTACTTTTTGAAAACCTGGAAGATGTCAATCTGCTCGATCCGGAAGACTTTCTTGCCGTGCGGCTTTACCAGAATGGGGATGATGCTAATGTGTTGTGGGAGATGGCGTATGGTATAGCCCCCGAAGGTGGCCCTGATGGTGTTTTTGTTTTTGCCGATGAACCTCAAGTGGATATCTACGCATATTTACCCGCAGTTTCAAGATACCCGAATGCTTCAAGTGGGACGGGAGCAACCACACAAGGTAAAGAAGTTACAATTCTATGGTCTGTGTCCGGTGCAAATGGATCTATCGATCAGCAAGTTCAGACTTCAACAAATGGGGTTTTTAACAACAAGTTGAATGTTTCAAACCATGCGGGCGACACATATCATGTCACTGCTACAGTCATCGATTCGAAAGACAATTTATATGTCAAAGGCAGTTCCGTTGAAATCGGGCCTTTTACTGTAATACCGGCAAAGCCGGTCCACATTGATTTATCTGCTTCTCGAACTCAGGTGCCGGCAGATGGCATTTCGGCTACCACTATCAATGCCCAAATCACTGATGGTTATAACAATGCGGTACCTGATGGCACCACCGTTACTATGCGCATTACTGGTGATAATGGCGAAGAGATTCAAGCTGATCAGATTGATACTGTCGGCGGTATCGCCCAAGTTGAAGTGCCGGTCGGTATCATCAATGGAACGCGGCGAATCGAATTCCAAGCCTCGGATGTCGCCATCGGTTCCATCGATATAACCGCCACTGATATTGGCTTATCCGTAACCCCGCAAAGCGTAACGCTTACGGCCGGCTCCCACAATACAATCAACATTACCGCTAACGCACCCAATGCGGCTGATGGCACAAAAGTCACCTGGATATCTACTTTAGGAAGAATTGTCGGCGATGCGGTCATCACTGGCGGCCGAGCCGCCGCGTCCTTATCCGCCGCCGATAAACCGGGGGATGGATCTGTTTACGTTACTGTAGCTGGCCAGACCAGCATTGTTGATGTGAATAATCAGTGGAACGGCACAGGTGTTATTGGAAAGCTCTCCCACGCAGCTATCGTTGGCGATGAAACCAGCGACGGCACGACAGTTGTGGAGCATTGGGAAGGGCAGGGCACATACGCCTATAATACTAGCACCAACCTGGAATTACACGGAACACCCAATACCAGCATGCGCTTTGCGTTGGGTTCGCCCTTAAGGCCTAATACAGTGCCTATTGCTGAATTTGCACTTCAGGCCGTAAATGAAGGAGAAATTACTTCTCTTGATGGCAACCACCATGCCATGGCTATGGGAAATGTGGCTGAAGATCAATCCACCAGTTCCCTTGTTCTGGATGGCACTGCTCATTTATTAATTCAGGACGCAGCCGATCTTCGGATCAGCGATAATCTTGTGGCCAGCATCAAATTCAAAGCATCTTCCTTCAATGCCAGCGATTGGCCCAACATTGGCCCCAATTTAAAGCGAGGCCCGTCGCTCATCCAACAAGGCCCATCTTCCAACCTCGCTTATAGACTTGGATTGGTTGAATATAATGGCATTATTTATGTTGAAGCAGTTGTTCAGACCAACACGGGGAATCATAGTGTCATTCATAATGCGCAAATTCAGCAGGGTCAGGTATATGAGGCAGGCTTAAGGTATAGAAATGGGTATTTGGAGGTCGAAGTGGATGGGTTGTCCATCGACAACCAAATTCAGCATGTTGCCGCCACTGGCGCAATTGCCAACCTCAATGAATCCATCACCATAGGTCCGGGGTTCGAAGGTGCAATTCGCTCACTCAAAATTAGTCAGGAGTCAAACGATCGCCTGATCACCCAATTTGCGGATGGCAGCAGCGCTGTCGATATTACCTTTCCCGCAGACGGTAAAGCTAATATTGGCATCCGGTCAACTGGGAGATTGACAGGGTTCGGCAAATCCGTTGGTGTTACTTTTGCCACGGTTAATACTACCGGTAATTGTTGCCCACAACCGGTCCGTTTTGCGGAAAATGATTTTGGTGATTGGTTCCATAAGATTGCTGGCATAGCCGAAGCCCAAGCCGATGAGTGGGTGACAGCCCAGGCAAGTGAACAAAAGGGCGTTGCAGTCATATCCAGGGAAAGCCATGGCTGGCTGAGCAGCCTGGTAAGCAAGCTCGATACTATTACTGATACCGCTACAAACGTCGCGATTCAGGTTGGCAAAGTGGCAGCCATGTTGACAGGCATAGACGATTTTATGACCCTTGCTGACACGCTTGTGAAGCTGGCAGCCGGTGCTACAGATGAAATTGATTATGTGGAACTGACCTTTGCTGCTATTGGCGCGACGATGACGATTGTCGAAATTGTCTCGGCCGGTACTTTGGCGCCGGCGGTTGAACCGCTTAAGTATGGAATGCGCGGATTCAGGTTGGCTATCAAAGCATTAAGCCGTGAAGGGATAAAAACTGCATTCAGTATGGCCAAGGGATTAGGTAGGGTCATAATGGATGTAGTGAAAAGCAGAGGAGTATCCGGAGCGGCATTTGATTTTACTAAGCATACAGCTTATGCATTAGCGCATTTAGCAGCCAATACTGGAAAAGACATCTTTCAAACCTTTATCACCGTGGTTCGATCACCCGTAGATTTTATCAATTGGGTAAGAAATTATAAATTCTTTAACCGATTCAACCACGCTTGTCTGGCCTATTGTCCGGGATACAACGATTATGGTGCAAATTATGCCTTCAACGAACATCCAGGGAATACCGATCGGACGATTGTAAGCGTACTTGCAGAGCTCTTGGTCGGAAAAGCCTATGCATTGACACCTTGTGAAGAGGCCCTTGAAAGGGCTGTGAATCTGGTGAAGTCAACGGTGATGGCGACCGGCAACGCGGAAGATGCGGGCCGGGCGCTGAACGAATTCGTTCAGCTTGGTGCGTTTTTGCAGAAGGAAATTGTTGAAGGCGATAAGATTAATTTGATCCTTAATGATGATGCAATTAAAGGTATTGCGGTGATGTTACGGCAAGGCCGGAACAAAGAGAATGTACGCAATATTGCTCGCGCAATTGCGAGAACTGATGGTCTGACCGAAGCGATGAGGGTTGACCTGATAAACAAATATTTTACAAATATAGGCAATTTAGATATTTACCATGCGGGTGCGGAGATTGGTAATCGCATATATGGCGACATGGGGAAACTGCTTTTTGATGAGACAACCAAAAAATTTAATACGGGTTTTATAAAAGGTCTTTATGAACAATTAGACGTCATAGAAGATTTACGACGCGCTGGGAAACGCGTGATAAGTCTTGAACAGAGAATTGATGAGGATGGTATAATTAGATTTGTAGATATAATACTTGAAGATGGAACAAAAATTGAAACAAAGAATTTCCTCGCATTGGAAAAGTTTCATCGCAATCTTTTAGTTGAAGGGTTTAAAAAAGATTTATCTCAGCTCTTGGTTAAAGCAAAGGATTCAACTAACCCGAATGTTTTTTTACAATCAAGTTTTGATAAGCTTAAGTATACTATAAGAGGAGGTATCGATAAATACGATGCTAATCAAATAATGTATTTGGAAAATGAAATGAAGAGCGCTGCAGAAGAACTGATGAATAGGTCTATAAGGGGGCAGTCTTTAAAAGAAAGTCTCGAAGTCTTAAAAAATATGTTGAAAGCGGTTGAAAGGGATTTGCCTATGAGTGGCGAAATATTGTGTTTTAGAGGGAAAAGTATACCTTATTAAAAATAATTTGAGGTTGGCAAATGATAAGAGATTATCAGAGACATAATCGGGTTTATGAAAGTGAGATAGGATTTCCCATAGAATGCGAGGCAATATCTAAGATTATCAGCGGTGGGGATTTTTTAAATGTTCGCGCTTTCGAAAATAAGATCGTGTTTGAAGCCGACTATCTCATGGGGGTAATTGATTTTGATACTAAAGAGGAAATCTATAGAATAGAAAGCAAAAGCTATTTTGATGTCCCAAAATCTGTAGATAACGATGTGGCCTATATGATTGCACATGGTAGGCCCGCAGCAATTAATCTTACAAATGGACAAATAATTTGGGACATTAATAATGAAGAATTGATTCTTGGGGCATCAACAAGTTCTATCTATTGTTACGATGGTAAGGGTAATAGAAATATTTTGATTTCACGGTCTAAAAAGACGGGTGAAATATCTTGGGAAAATGCGTCCATTGAAGGCAGCATTGGGGATATGGCTTTTGAAAATGATTCGTTAATGCTGCTTTCATCTGCCAAGCTGTATCGAATAGATATTACTAATGGATGTGTAAAGTGGAGTTTGACTGTCGATGAGTTATCCAAGAAAAAAGAAAAAAGAATTGAATCAGTAAGGCTACTAATTAATTTAGGGCCTTTAATAGATGGGGTTCAGTACCTATCAGTCACTAACGGGCCTCTTTGTGCAGTTAATATATTAACTGGCGAAATTATATGGGAAAGCCGATTTGAAATACCTACGTTTCCACATAATATTTTTTACCATGATTCGACGCTGATATTTGATTATTTTCAGGGTTTTGGGAAAGAAAATTGCTATTTTATAGTTGCGGCAGATAGTGGTAAATTGCTATTCAGATCTGAAGAAATGATTTCACCTAAAGGTTCAGCATTTCCTATCATAACAAATGGATACGTTGTGGGCGGCAATGAAGAATACCTATCTTTTTTTGATATAGAAAAAAAATCTTTTACTTATCGCTATAAACAACCGAACAAAGCAAAGATATTTAACTTTATCCAACCTTATAAGAATAAATTTATAGCTTGGAATGCCAAGGAAAAAGAAATTTATTGGTTTAAAACTAAGTAGGCGATCAAAAAATGAATACCGTAAAAGAAATCATAGAAGAAGCCAAAAAAGACAAAAGCACTAATTTGGACCTTTGCAAGCGTAATCTACAATCCTTTCCAATTGAAATTTGCCAACTTGATCATTTACAAGAACTTTATTTGGTTGGCAATGAATTGCAAATAATTCCGAAAGAAATAGCATTTTTGAAGAAATTGAGATTTTTGAACATTTCAAAAAACAGTTTTGCTCATTTTCCAATCGAAGTATGCTTATTGCCATCCCTTTTTTCTCTCAATGTGGGACTAAATCCCATTCAAGGGTTGCCATCGGAAATAGGACGGCTCTTAAAGCTTGATGAACTGTTTGCCCATCAGTGCCATATTAAAACAATACCACGTGAAATCGGAGAGCTTCAAAATATCCGCTCTATCTACCTGGGCCATAACCGGATTGAGGAGATACCAGAAGAGATCGGCAATCTAAAATACCTCCTTAACCTTGAACTCCGCGATAACTTTCTTGAAAAGATCCCCAAATCCATTGGCAACCTAAAATCGTTATCCTTTTTAGATCTTGCTGAAAACAACCTGACATACCCACCATTGAGTGTTGTTCAAAAAGGCACCAAAGCCATTCTGGAATATCTAAGGCAATAGATGGAAGAGGCAAAACTCTATTCATTAAAGCAAATCGGAATAGCTTGCTTCTTCGGTACGCCAGTTGCTTCATTATTTATGATTGCCGCAAATTATAGAGCTGTCGGCGATTCATACAAAAGCAAATTCACATATATTGCAGCCTTCGTTTTATTGCCTTTCTTGGCCTTCTTTTTGCCGCAGCTAACGGAAAAGAATATTTACCGCCTGTTAATTTTCATAGTCTCCGTATTCATGGCTTGCCTTGCCGATAGACTCCAGGGAGATCTTTATAAAGATCACATAGCAAGAGGGGGAAGCATAAATACAGCATGGAGAGCAATCAAGGTAATCGTTGCAAGCGATCTCATCATAATCTTCACCACTGTCTTCTATTTTCTTATCTTTAAACATAACTAATGGGTCCCTGAACAACCGTCCACAGCCTATGCCAAGGCCGTGATCGAGCAGTTTGTCAAAGGAGAAATCTCGTTGCGGCAACTCACCGCGGAACTGGACAATTACCGCTGATGCCCGCCGACGTGGAAAGGATCTGCGCGTTGAATTCAATCGCAACCAGACGCAACATGCGTGACCATCTCGTGCTTCAAAGGGATTCGCTTATGAACTTCTTGCTTTCCTGGATCGCTCTCTCGGTCTTCTTTTTCTCCAGCCTCATCGCCGGCGTTCTTCCGGCCGCCGCCAAAACCACCGTGGAAATCGATTACTCCCAGCGCGTGCCGCTGCGCATCTCCTTCGGCCAGTTGCGCTGGGGCGTCGTGGCCGCCAAGGGCCGCGTGCTGGGGCCCAACCAAAAGCCCATCTGGGCCGAGTACGACGCCCAGGGCAACGTGGTGCGCGAAATCGGCGAAGCCTATGGCGATCCCCTGCAAAACGCCGTGGTCATGTCGGCCTATGCCTACCGCACCTATGTGGAAGCCTTCCGGACCGTCCAGTCCCAATACGGCCAGCA
>JAKALP010000046.1 GCA_021824175.1 Deltaproteobacteria bacterium | reverse complement strand
TAACGGGGCGCGTGGAGCGCGGGATCATCAAAGTGGGAGACAACGTGGAGATCGTCGGAATCCGTCCGACGCTTAAGACGGTGTGCACGGGCGTGGAGATGTTCCGCAAGCTATTGGATGAAGGCCAGGCGGGTGACAACATCGGGATATTGCTGCGTGGCACCAAGCGCGAGGAAGTGGAGCGCGGCCAGGTGGTAGCGGTACCGGGGACGATCACGCCGCACACCAAGTTCAAGGCCGAGGCGTACATATTGAGCAAAGAAGAGGGAGGGCGCCATACGCCATTTTTCAATGGGTATCGGCCGCAGTTTTATTTCCGGACGACGGATGTGACCGGAATATTGAATTTGCCCGAGGGAGTAGAGATGGTGATGCCGGGCGACAATGTAGCGATCACGGCCGAGTTGATCACGCCGATAGCCATGGAGAAGGAGCTGCGCTTTGCAATACGAGAAGGCGGCCGCACCGTGGGCGCTGGCGTGGTGAGTGATATCATCGAGTAACGACCAAGGAGTCCATCTGTGAGAGTAATTATTACGCTTGCTTGCGGCGAATGCAAACGCCGTAATTATACGACGACTAAAAATAAACGGACTACCCCAGATAAGCTGGAGTTCAGCAAGTATTGTCCGTTCTGCCAGAAACATACGCCCCATAAGGAAACGAAATAGGGCTGGGGCGCTAAGATGCTATGGTGTTCTCGCAGGCCAGTAGCTCTAATGGTAGAGCATCGGACTCCAAATCCGGGTGCTGGGGGTTCGAGTCCCTCCTGGCCTGCCAATCTTTATGAGTGTGGGATCTCAAGAGGTGTGATGGCGGCGGTGAGCTTCAAAGGAATAACGCCTCATTTAAACTATTAGGAGCGGCATGGGACGGATACTGAAGAAGAAAGATCCTCTGAAAAAGAAGGGGCAACGCGCTGAAAAAGCTTCTGATGACTCATCTGCCAATGGGGAGAACGGTGCTCCGGCTAATAAACCCGTATTGGCTGTCAAGAAAACTACGCCGCCGGCCAAGCCAAAGGTTGCAGAGATTGGCGATGGTGTCGTGCAAAAAAGTCTTCAATTTCTGCGAGAAGTAAAAATTGAACTCAAAAAAGTAACTTGGCCTTCACGTAAGCAGACTATGGGATCGACCCTCGTGGTTATCGTTTTGGTGATGGTGATTGCTTTCTTTCTCGGGATCGTCGACTTCAGTCTGTCTAAATTGATTCAAGCGGTGCTTCCATAAATCAAAGAAGGTGATTCCTTGGCGCTTAAATGGTACATTGTCCACGTTTATTCCGGCTTTGAGAACAAAGTGAAAGCCGCTTTGAAAGAGCGCATTTCCAACTCTTCCAATCCTCAGAAATTCGGAGAAGTGGTTGTTCCAACGGAAGAGGTAATAGAGCTGGTCAAAGGAAAACGAAGGACATCGGCCCGTAAATTTTATCCAGGTTACCTGCTCGTTCGGATGGAGTTGGACGATGAAACGTGGCATATCGTTAATGATACCGCCAAGGTAACCGGTTTTTTAGGCGGACGCGACAAGCCAACTCCTCTTACTGATGAAGAAGCGGATCGAATTCTTAACCGAATGGAGGCCGGAAAACTCAAGCCTCAGCCCAAATACTTCTTTGATACCGGCGACGAGGTTAGAGTGGTGGATGGTCCTTTTACCAATTTCAATGGGACAGTTGAGGAGGTTAACCACGAGAAGGGCAAGATTAAAGTGCTCGTCAGTATTTTCGGTCGATCCACCCCAGTGGAATTGGAATTTGTTCAGGTAACCAAGCTTTAATGCATCTGCGGATAGAAATGATTTAGGAGACATTAGAAAACCATGGCAAAAAAGGTAATGGCACAAATCAAACTGCAAGTAACGGCGGGCAAGGCCACGCCTTCGCCCCCGATTGGGCCGGCATTGGGTCAGCACGGCGTCAACATTATGGACTTCTGCAAAGCCTTTAATGCGCGCACGGCTGGTGAAGCAGGAATGGTTATTCCTGTGGTAATCACCGTTTATCAAGACCGGTCGTTCACCTTCATCACTAAGACACCTCCGGCCTCCGTTTTGTTGAAAAAAGCCGCCAAGATCGCCAAAGGCGCTCGTGATCCAAAACGGGATCGGGTAGGCAAGGTTACCCAAGCGCAAGTGGAAGAGATCGCCAAGCTAAAGATGGTAGACCTGAATGCCAGTGATTTGGATGCGGCCTGTCGTATCATCAGCGGAACGGCTCGCAGCATGGGAATCGAGGTTGTGTAGGCACTGCCTTTCATCATATTAGGTTGTGAGCCGTACTGCAAAAAAAGATGCCATAGGTCAAGGAGTGGGAACATAAAATGCCGAAACGGGGTAAAAAATACAGAGAAGTCAGAAGCAAAGTCGATACACAAAAACGCTACTCGATAGCTGAAGCTGTAGAATCCGCCATAAAGTCATCGTATGCAAAATTCGATGAGACCGTGGATATAGCGGTGCGTTTAGGTGTCGATCCACGCCACGCCGATCAAATGGTTCGGGGAACCGTTGTGTTGCCCCATGGCCTCGGAAAAGAAGTTAAAGTTCTGGTCTTTGCCAAAGGAGAAAAAGAGGCTGAAGCTAGAGCAGCTGGAGCCGACTTCGTAGGCAATGATGAATTGATCGAGAAAATCCAAGGCGGCTGGTTTGAGTTTGATAAGGTAGTCGCCACACCCGACATGATGGGAGCAGTGGGGAAAATTGGGCGTGTATTAGGACCTCGTGGTTTGATGCCCAATGCCAAAACTGGAACCGTTACTTTTGAAATCGGCAAAGCAGTCCAAGAACTTAAAGCCGGTAAAATTGATTTCAGAGTGGAAAAGGCCGGTATTGTGCACGCTCCCTTGGGTAAAGTCTCTTTTGGCCCGGATAAGTTATTGCAAAATTTGTCGACTTTTATTGACACCATTATGCGGCTGAAACCATCATCCAGCAAGGGTACGTATCTTAAAAGCATTGCGATATCGACCACCATGGGGCCTGGTATTCGGATTGATACTTCACTAATTAAAGAAACAACGAAGTAATTTGCCCGTGGGGGAAGTAAGCCCTCGGCTTTATGCGGATGTTTTAGGTAAAGAGACTAAGTAAAAGAATGGCGATCAACAGATCGCGTAATTGATCAAGATTTTAGCGGATACCAAATACGCTGTCAAAGACCGTAGGTACACATGCTCGGGCTCCAACAAACTCGCGTGTATAATCGGCAAATGCCGGCCTACCGAGACAGGCTCAAAACGGTGCGGTGGTTTTCTTAAAATATTTTTAATTTTCTACTGATAAAATCACCCCCGATAGTGGCCAGTTCATGATGTCCCTTCCGGTTTTTACAGTTAGGGAAGGAGGTGTTAGGTTAGAGTGGATATCGAGGCGAAAAGACAATTTGTCCAACAGCTCCGCGAGCGGTTTGAAAAGAGCAAAATTGTTATCGTGACCGATTACAAGGGCATAGGTGTCGGCACCATGACCGAGTTGCGGAGAAAACTGCGTGAAGCCAATGTTGAGTATGAAGTCGTCAAAAATACAATGTTGCGTTTAGCGTCCGATGGTACGGGAGTGGCGCCTATTCAAGGTTTTTTTAAAGGCCCCAATGCCATTGCGCTAAGCTACGACGATCCAGTTGCACCCGCAAAAGTGTTGACTGAGTTTGCCAAGGCCAATGAAAAGCTTGAAATCAAAATCGGCGTGCTTAATGGCAAAGTTTTAGATCTGGCGTCTATCAAAGCGCTCTCTTCATTACCATCACGCGAAGAACTGCTGGCCACCGTGCTATCGGCGATGATCGCAGTACCCACATCACTTGTGCGGGCACTTAGCGACGTGCCGCGCCGCATGCTTAATGTATTGCAGGCCATTAAAGAGCAAAAAGAAAAGCAAGCGGCATAATTTAGTATGGCATTATCAAAATTTTAAGTTTAATTCGCTGCGCTGGGAGCGCACGATAAAGATTAAGATAGCGGAGGATCAAAACCCATGGCTGATGTCACAAAACAAGCTGTTATCGATTTTATTGCGAACATGACCGTTTTGGAACTTTCCGAGATGGTTAAAGAATTGGAAACCAAGTTTGGCGTTTCGGCTGCGGCCCCAGTGGCCATGATGGCCGCCGCCGCTGGCCCCGCTGGCGATGCTGGCGCGGCCGCTGCCGAAAAGACCGAGTTTGACGTAATTCTGACCACTGCGGGAGATAAGAAGATTCAGGTGATCAAAGAGGTTCGCGCCATCACAGGTCTGGGGCTGAAAGAAGCCAAAGACTTGGTGGATGGAGCTCCTAAACCAGTAAAGGAAGGCATTCCCAAGGACGAGGCCGAGAAAATCAAGGCCCAATTGGAAGGCGCCGGCGCTCAAGTGGAACTTAAATAATTGCGCCTGGCGGAGGCATCAATCGTCTCCCTGCTGAACATACGATTAGTACAATGCGAAAATGGGGTGGAAAGGCGACGAACCTTTTATCCCATTTTCGCGTTTCCTAAAGTCATCGAAAAAAAACATTGGAGAGACCATGGCTGCACGGTTGGCGCTTGACAAGCGAATTCGGAAGAACTTCGGTAAGATCAAAAAAATCGTAGAGATCCCGGATCTTATCGGCATGCAAAAAGAATCTTATCGACGCTTTCTGCAACTCGATATTCCTCCCGAACGGCGCGAGGACATTGGATTGCAGGCGGTATTTAAATCGGTTTTCCCGATTAAGGATTTCACCGGCAGCGCTTCCCTGGAATTTGTTTCTTACCGATTTTCAGAGGTTAAGCACAGCGAAGAAGAGTGTATCCAGCGTGGCATGACTTATGAGCTCCCGGTCCGGATTACGGTCCGACTGGTAGTCTATGAAGTGGACAAAGAAACGGGTGTCTCCAATATTCGTGACATCAAAGAGCAGGAGATCTATTTCGGTACGATTCCGTTAATGACCGAAAAAGGGACTTTTATTATCAATGGCACAGAGCGTGTGGTGGTCAGCCAGTTGCATCGCTCCTCGGGTGTCTTTTTTGATCATGATAAAGGCAAGACCCATTCAAGCGGAAAAATTATTTATAGCGCGCGAATTATTCCTGTACGCGGTTCATGGATCGATTTGGAGATCGATCCGAAAGATATTGTCTATATTCGCATTGACCGTCGACGTAAATTCCCAGTTACTACTTTACTTAAAGCATTCGGGTACACCACCGAGGACTTGCTCAATTACTTCTACGGCAAGGAACGGGTAGTAGTGGAAGGAAGGCGTGCGTTTAAGCTGTTCAACGAGGAGCAGCTCAAGGGCCAGCGGGCCAGTCGGGATGTGGTGGATCCCACCAACGGTGAAGTACTTGTAAAAAAAGGGCGCATGTTTACGCAGCGGGCCATCAAGCAAATGAAGGCCGCCAATATGGAGAGCATTCCAATAGGCCCCGAAGAACTACTAAGCAAAGTATTTGCGGTTGCTATTACCGACCCCAAAAGTGGTGAGTTGATCGTCAGCTCCAATGATGAAGTCAATGAAACGACGCTGACCAAACTCAAGAGCTTCGGCATTAATGAGTTCGATATCTTGCATGTCGATGGTGTCTCCAGCAGTGACTCAGTCCGCAAGACATTGCACTTGGATAAGGTGACCAGCAAAGAAGAAGCATTGATCGAGATTTACCGTCTGATGCGTCCGGGCAACCCGGCCACACCGGAGGTCGCTCAAGAATTCATGGACCACCTTTTTTTCAAGTCCGCCTATTACGATCTTTCAAGCGTGGGTCGTCTTAAAATCAACTTGCGTTTAGGCATCCAAGCACCTGTTCACCTGCGAACTTTGCGCAAGGAAGATATTCTTTTGACCACCAAAACCCTCATTGAGTTACGCGATACTCAAGGGGTAGTAGATGATATCGATCATCTCGGTAACCGTCGGGTGCGTGCAGTCGGAGAACTGCTGGAGAATCAATACCGCATCGGTTTGGTGCGCATGGAGCGTGCGATCAAAGAGCGTATGAGTCTGCAGGAAGTTGATGCGCTGATGCCCCACGATCTGATCAACCCCAAGCCAGTCTCTGCCGTCGTCAAAGAATTTTTCGGCACCAGCCAGCTGAGCCAGTTTATGGATCAAACCAACCCATTATCGGAGACCACCCACAAGCGACGCTTGAGCGCCCTTGGACCGGGTGGCTTGACCCGAGAGCGAGCAGGGTTTGAGGTCCGCGACGTGCATCCTTCCCATTATGGGCGCATTTGCCCTATTGAGACGCCGGAAGGCCCCAACATTGGGTTAATTGTTTCACTAAGCACTTACGCGCGGGTCAATGACTATGGCTTTATTGAAACTCCATACCGAGTAGTCAAGGAGGGCGCGGTAACCAAGGAAGTAAAATTTCTCAGCGCTTTTGAAGAGAAAAAGCATCCCATTGCCCAAGCGAATGCACCTATTGATAATAAAGGGATCTATATCAATCCATGGGTCACTTCCCGTGTGGCGGGTGAATTCATGATGGTCGAACGCGAACAGATTGAACTGATGGACATATCGCCCAATCAGTTGGTCAGCGTTTCGGCTTCTTTGATCCCCTTTCTTGAAAACGACGATGCCAACCGCGCGCTTATGGGCTCCAATATGCAACGGCAAGCCGTTCCATTGATGAGCAGTGAAGCGCCACTAGTCGGTACTGGTATTGAAGGCGTAGTAGCCAAAGATTCTGGTGTCACCATCGTTACCGACCGTGAAGGTGTGGTAGTGGCTGTCGACGCTTCCCGTATCGTTATCCGGCATGATCCGGAGACAAAAGGACCAAAGAAAGCGGTTTCAATTTACAATCTATCCAAATTTATCCGGTCCAATCAGAATACTTGTTTTAACCACCGCCCCATCGTTAAGAAGGGCCAGAAAATAGTTCCAGGCGATATCATTGCCGACGGCCCGGCCACGGACCATGGCGAGTTGGCTTTAGGCAAGAATGTCACAGTAGCCTTCATGCCTTGGGGCGGATATAACTTTGAAGACTCAATCCTGGTGTCCGAACGGTTGGTGCGGGACGGCGTCTACACATCAATTCACATCGAAGAGTTTGAAGTGGTGGCGCGCGACACCAAGTTAGGAAAAGAAGAGATCACGCGGGACATCCCTAACGTCGGTGAAGAAGCCCTGCGCAACTTGGATGAAAGCGGTATTGTTCGTCTAGGCGCAGAAGTAGTTCAAGGCGACATTTTGGTGGGTAAAATTACCCCCAAGGGCGAAACGCAATTGTCGCCGGAAGAAAAGTTGCTGCGTGCAATTTTTGGTGAAAAGGCCGGCGATGTGAAGGACACTTCTCTACGGGTGCCACCGGGGGTTGAGGGTATTGTCATTGACGCCAAAGTGTTTGCCCGCCGCGGTACTGAAAAAGACGAGCGCACCCAGGCTATTGAAATGGCGGAAATACTAGTGCTTGAACGCAACCGTGATGATGAGCTGAAAATCCTCGAAGAGATCGTTCGCTCCCAAATTGAAAAGGTTGTGGTTGGAGAAAAGCTATCCGTTCCATTGAAGAAGGGTAAGAAGGTCTATGCCGGCAAAGATGATGCTGTAGAAGCGGGCGTATTAGACGATATTCCAATGTCTCAATTGGAAACATTGGTCTTGAGCAACGCCGAAGCAACCGAAAAAGTTCACGACCTGCTGGAGAACTACCGTCAGCAGTGCGATCGCGTTCGGGAAACCTTTGAAAATTCACTGCAGCGCTTTGAGCGCGGCGATGAACTGCCTCCGGGCGTCATCAAAATGGTCAAAGTCTATGTGGCCATGAAGCGCAAACTCTCTGTTGGCGACAAAATGGCTGGTCGGCACGGCAATAAAGGCGTCGTATCTCGTATTTTACCCGTGGAAGATATGCCTTACTTCGAAGATGGCACCCCCGTGGACATGGTGCTTAATCCCTTGGGCGTGCCATCGCGTATGAATGTCGGCCAGATTTTAGAAATTCATTTGGGCCGTGCGGCCAAAGGACTGGGCGATCAGATCAAACGCCTGATGGAGGAGAACAAGATCACCGAGTTACGGAAAAAGCTCAAACGGATCTTCAACGTCAAGGAAACCATCGAAGGCATCGAGCAATTGGAAGAAAAGCAGATCATGGTAATGGCTGCGAACTACCAAAATGGTGTGTTCATGGCCACTCCGGTCTTCGACGGAGCAAAAGAGGGTGAGATCAAAGAGCTGCTCACCGAAGCCGGCGTCGAAATCAGTGGACAAGCCACGCTTTTTGACGGCCACACTGGCGAGCCCTTCAAAGAAAAAGTAACCGTAGGCACCATGTACATGCTCAAGCTGCATCACTTGGTCGACGACAAGATCCATGCTCGTTCCATCGGACCCTACTCGCTGGTTACCCAGCAACCTTTGGGAGGTAAAGCGCAATTCGGTGGCCAACGTCTTGGCGAAATGGAAGTATGGGCAATGGAAGCTTATGGTGCGGCGCATGCCCTGCAAGAATTTCTAACGGTTAAGTCGGATGATATGGCAGGGCGCACGCGCATGTACGAAAAGATCGTCAAAGGCCAAAATATTTTGGAGCCTGGGCTTCCAGAATCATTCAAGGTGTTAACCAAGGAGTTACAAGCCCTGGGATTGGAGGTCATGTTGTTAGAAGAGAAAGATCTTCCTAAATCATAGGCGCACTGCCTGGAGGCTCAACTACCCATGGCCGTGTGAAGATATATTTTAATTATTCCCCTAAACAAGGAAATATGCATGGAAACTTTGTACGACTTTTTTGCCAAACCGACCGATCCGCGACAGTACCGAGGTGTTCGGGTGGCCCTGGCCTCGCCCGAGCAAATCCGCCAGTGGTCTCATGGTGAAATCAAGAAGCCGGAAACCATCAACTATCGAACCTTCAAACCTGAGCGGGATGGCCTGTTCTGCGCCAAAATTTTTGGCCCCACCAAAGACTATGAATGCAATTGCGGTAAATATAAGCGCATGAAGCATCGGGGCGTTATTTGTGAAAAGTGCGGTGTGGAAGTTATTCAATCCAAGGTACGCCGTGAGCGTATGGGGCATATTGAATTGGCCACGCCCGTTTCTCATATCTGGTTTCTCAAGAGCCTTCCCAGCAAAATTGGCAATCTGCTTGACCTTACCTTGAAGAGTTTGGAGAAGGTGCTCTACTTCGATTCCTATATCGTCATCGACCCCAAGGAAACACCGTTAACTCCTTGTCAATTGTTGACGGAAGAGAAATACCGCGAAGCATTGGAACAATATGGTGCCAAATTCGAAGCCGGGATCGGCGCAGAGGCGATCAAACGTCTGCTCGAAGGTCTCAATTTGGATGAATTGTACACTTCCCTGCGTGATGAGGTGCGCAATACCAACTCCGCCGCCAAACGGCAAAAACTCTCCAAACGGTTGCGCATCGTGGATGCTTTTCGTAAGAGCGGACTCAATCCGGTATGGATGATCATGGATGTCATCCCAGTATTACCGCCGGATCTGCGACCGCTGGTACCTCTTGAGGGCGGCCGTTTCGCCACTTCCGATCTCAATGATTTGTACCGGCGGGTCATTAACCGCAATAACCGCCTCAAACGGCTAATGGATCTCAAGGCCCCCGACATCATCGTCCGCAATGAAAAGCGTATGCTCCAGGAAGCTGTGGATGTTTTGTTCGATAACGGCCGACATGGCCGCGTGATCACTGGCACCAACAAGCGTCCCCTGAAATCCCTCAGCGATACCCTTAAGGGCAAGCAAGGACGTTTTCGTCAGAATTTGCTCGGCAAACGCGTCGATTACTCGGGTCGTACTGTAATCACGGTTGGGCCCAATCTGCGATTACATCAATGTGGTCTTCCCAAAAAGATGGCCCTGGAGCTGTTCAAGCCATTTGTCTACTACCGTTTGGAACAAAAAGGATTGGTATCCACAGTTAAAAGCGCCAAGAAGATGGTGGAACGCGAGGTGCCCGAAGTGTGGGATACCTTAGATGAAGTGGTGCGGGAATATCCGGTTATGCTGAACCGGGCCCCCACGCTGCACCGTTTAGGTATCCAGGCCTTTGAGCCTCTGCTGATTGAAGGCAAAGCCATTCAACTCCATCCGTTGGTGTGTACCGCATTCAACGCCGACTTTGATGGTGACCAGATGGCTGTGCATGTGCCCTTGTCGGTGGAGTCCCAGATCGAAGCCCGGGTACTGATGTTGTCTTCTAATAATATTCTTTCACCGGCCAATGGCAGCCCCATTATAGTGCCCAGCCAGGATATCGTCTTGGGCACTTACTACATGACGCGTGGTATTGATGGACACAAAGGAGAGGGGAGAATTTTCGCCAATCCCGATGAGGTCCGCATTGCCTATGATTCCCGCCAAGCTGATCTACATGCAAAAGTATCGGTACGCATCGGCGAAAAACGTTATGAAACCACCGTGGGAAGAGTGCTGCTGTGGGAGATTATGCCCAAAGACCACATGATGGTAATGCGCCATATTCTGGTCAAAGAAAGAGACAAAGCTCTATCTCTGCTGGAAGAAATTAAAAATGGAGCGGATTTTATCGAGCTGGTAAAAACCTACTCCCAAAGCGCTGCCCGAACCAACGAGGGTTTTATCGGCTTGTTGCGAAAGGATGAGTTCCAGCGCATTTTTGACACCAGCGACAGGGAAGTGGGCCTGGTTTTCAGTCTTAATGAAGGGGATGTCAGCCCCATCATTAAAGCTGATGACGGATACCATATATTTAAGGTTATTGAAAAAAGGCCGGAGATGCCCTTCGACGCAATCAACAAGATCATGGATAAAGGCGCGTTGCGCGATTTGGTTGATTTTGTCTACCGCAACCTTGGCCCCAAGGCCACGGTCATTTTATCTGACCGTCTCAAGGATATCGGGTATAAATACTCTACCAAGGGCGGACTCTCCATTTGTATTGATGACATGATTATCCCGGAGAAGAAATGGGAAATTCTCAAAGCCGCCGAGAGTCAAGTCTCTGAGATCGGCCGTCAATATACCGAAGGTCTGATCACCCAGGGTGAGAAGTATAATAAAGTGGTCGATATTTGGGCCAAGGCCACTGATGATGTGGCCAATGAAATGATGGAAGCCATGAAAAACATGCCGGTTTTTGATGTCAAAGGAAAACCGGTGATGGACGACGATGGACATCCCATCATCGCTGAAAGCCTCAATCCCATCTTCATGATGGCTGACTCCGGTGCCCGTGGTAGTAAAGATCAAATGCGCCAGCTAGCCGGAATGCGTGGGTTGATGGCCAAGCCCTCGGGTGAAATTATAGAGACTCCCATTCAAGCCAATTTCCGGGAAGGGTTGTCGGTGTTGCAATACTTCATTTCGACTCACGGCGCCCGTAAAGGTCTGGCTGATACGGCCCTTAAGACCGCCAACTCGGGGTACTTGACCCGGCGCTTGGCGGATGTGGCCCAGGATGCAACTATTACCGAGCATGATTGCGGTACCATGATGGGCGTTGAAGTCGAACCCTTGATGGAAGGGGGTGAGGTAATCCAACGGCTTGGAGAACGCGTGCTGGGACGCATCACAGTCGAAGATATTTTGGATCCCTTTACCGACGAGGTGCTCATCCAGGCCAACCAGGAAATCGACGAGCGAGGAGTGCGCCTTATCGAAGATGCCGGTATCACCCGGGTGCGCATTCGTAGCGTATTGACCTGCCAAACCAAGTTCGGTGTCTGTGCTGCTTGTTATGGCCGTGATTTGGCCCATGGCGGCCGGGTGGAAATCGGCCAGTCTATTGGCATTCTGGCAGCCCAATCCATCGGCGAGCCGGGCACGCAGTTGACCATGCGTACCTTTCACATTGGTGGTACGGCCAGCCGCCGCGTTGAGCAGGCCGATATCAGGGCGCGTACGGCGGGTGAAGTCAAGTATATGGACCTTCAGATTGTTCAGAATGCCCAGGGCCATTATGTGGTCATGAACCGGCGCGGTGGTGAGTTTTCCATCATTGGCAAGGCTGGCCGTGAACGCGAACGTTGTCCGGTTATTTACGGTGCCCATATTCTGGTCAAGGATGGCGATAAGGTTGAGCCTGGCCAACTATTGGCTACTTGGGATCCATTCACGACCCCTATTATCACCGAAGTGGATGGTTTGGTTAAATTCGGCGATCTAGTTCCCGGAAAAACCATGCAGGAAAAGGTCGACCCGGTTACTGGAAAATCCAGCCGCACCGTTACTGAGTCCAAAACGGGTGAAGAGCGTCCGCGCATCTCCATTAAGGGCGAAGATGGTAAAACCGCCAAACTCAAAAGCGGCAGCGGCATGGCCCGTTACATGTTGCCGGTAGATGCCATTTTGATGGTGGAAGAAGGCGATGAGGTGAAAGCCGGCGATGTGGTCGCCAAGCTGCCCCGGGCCACCACCAAAACCAAAGACATCACCGGTGGTTTGCCCCGCGTGGCTGAACTGTTCGAAGTGCGCAAGCCCAAAGATATTGCTGTTCTGAGTGAGATCGAAGGGTATGTCAGCATCGCCAAATCCACTAAAAAAGGTAAACAAAAGGTAACCGTAACCCCCGTGGATGTGGGCGATAAAAAAGAGTACCTTATTCCCCGGGGTAAGCACATTAACGTATACGAAGGCGATTACGTCAAAGCGGGCGAACATCTGGTGGGCGGCTCGGCCATTCCTCAGGACATTCTGAGAATCAAAGGCGAGGTTGCTTTGGCGCGCTATCTGGTGGATGAGGTCCAGGAGGTTTACCGGCTGCAAGGTGTGCGCATCAATGATAAACATATTGAGGTCATCGTCCGGCAGATGATGCGCCGCGTCAAGATCACCGAGGTGGGCGATACTGACTTCATTGTAGAGGAACAAATTGATCGAATCGCTTTTGAAGACGCCAATCGGGCTGTCATTGCCGCTGGTGGCAAGCCGGCGTCAGCCGAGTCACTAATTTTGGGTATCACCAAAGCCTCTTTGAGCACCGACAGTTTTATCTCGGCGGCCTCGTTCCAAGAGACTACCAAGGTTCTGACTGACGCCTCCATTTCCGGAGCCATCGATTATCTGCGAGGCCTTAAGGAAAACGTTATTATGGGCCGGTTGATTCCTGCTGGTACCGGACTAGTCGATTATATGGGGTTGGATGTGGCTCAAAGTGAGCTACCAGCAGAATAAGGACTTAGCAATGGACCTGGGAGAAGGCAGACAGCACTGAAGCAAGACCTCCCATGGGCTTACAGAAAAAATTGCGCAAGCTCAGGAAAAGTGCTTGACAACCAACAGGTATCTATATACTAATCCGCTTTTTTCAGTGGGTACCCCTACGTGGGGTTTCAGGAAAGTAAGGAATTGAAGAGGGTAATATGCCGACGATAAACCAGCTCGTGCGCAACGGTCGTGAACGGATCAAGAAAAAGACCAACACGCCTGCGTTGAAAGGGGCACCACAAAAAAGAGGTGTTTGTACGCGTGTTTATACCTCAACGCCCAAAAAGCCGAACTCAGCTTTGCGTAAGGTTGCGCGCGTTCGTTTAACCACGGGGATTGAAGTGACTGCTTATATTCCCGGTATTGGCCATAATCTCCAGGAGCACTCGGTGGTGTTGGTCCGTGGCGGACGTGTAAAAGACCTGCCCGGCGTGCGCTATCATATTGTGCGCGGCACCCTTGACACACTGGGCGTTGAGGATCGTCGGCAAGGACGTTCCAAATACGGAGCCAAGAAACCCAAATAGCGTCAACGAAGCAAACCAGAGTTAATACGGTGGTGTAGGATATGCCAAGAAGAAGAGAAGTTCCCGAGCGGGTCATCATTCCAGACGCCAAGTACAATAGCAAGTTGGTGGCCAAATTCATCGCATCAGTCATGCGTGACGGTAAAAAGAGTGTGGCTGAGTCGCTCCTATACGGTGCTTTTGATCTCATTGAGCAGAAATCTAAGCAAGACCCTCTCAAAGTATTCGAGCAAGCCTTGGATAACATTCGTCCGGTGATCGAAGTCAAGTCACGACGGGTGGGCGGTTCGACCTACCAGGTGCCGACTGAAATACGCTCATCACGTCGAACGGCCTTGGCCATTCGCTGGCTGATTACATACGCGCGTAGCCGCACTGAGCTAGGGTTTGCTGCGAAATTGGCCGGCGAAATGCTTGATGCTTCAGCCAACCGAGGAGCTGCTGTAAAGAAGAAAGAGGATACACATAAAATGGCCGAGGCGAATAAGGCATTTGCCCATTATCGCTGGTAAAAGGATCTCTTCGAACGCGCAATAGGTTTTAAATTCCGCGAACCACCGCAAAGCTTGGCATTTAAAACCTATTGTTTTGTCTAATCGATAGCCCGATTAGTGGAGGACACGATGGCGAAGGCAAAATTTGAGAGAAAGAAGCCGCATGTGAACGTAGGTACGATCGGTCACATAGATCATGGCAAGACGACGTTGACGGCAGCGATCACCAAGCATAATGGCTTGAAAGGCCGAGCGGAGTTTGTGCCATTTGATCAGATTGACAAAGCGCCGGAAGAGAAAGAGCGCGGGATCACGATAGCGACGGCGCACGTGGAGTACGAGAGTGAGAAGCGTCACTACGCGCATGTGGATTGTCCGGGCCATGCGGACTACATCAAGAACATGATCACGGGCGCGGCCCAGATGGACGGCGCGATATTGGTGGTGGCGGCCGATGACGGTCCCATGCCCCAGACTCGGGAGCACATTTTGTTGGCCCGCCAGGTGGGTGTGCCGCGCATCGTAGTATTTTTGAACAAGTGCGACATGGTGGATGATCAGGAGCTGATCGAGCTGGTGGAGTTGGAGCTGCGCGAGCTGCTGACCAAGTATGAGTTTCCCGGCGATGATACGCCCATCGTGCGCGGCAGCGCTCTTAAGGCCTTAGAGAGCGATGATCCGAACAGCGCCGAAGCCAAGTGTATATTTGAGTTGATGGAGGCCATTGACACCTTCATTCCCGAGCCCAAGCGTGACATTGACAAACCCTTCTTGATGCCCATTGAAGACGTATTTAGCATATCCGGCCGCGGAACCGTGGTAACGGGGCGCGTGGAGCGCGGGATCATCAAAGTGGGAGACAACGTGGAGATCGTCGGAATCCGTCCGACGCTTAAGACGGTGTGCACGGGCGTGGAGATGTTCCGCAAGCTATTGGATGAAGGCCAGGCGGGTGACAACATCGGGATATTGCTGCGTGGCACCAAGCGCGAGGAAGTGGAGCGCGGCCAGGTGGTAGCGGTACCGGGGACGATCACGCCGCACACCAAGTTCAAGGCCGAGGCGTACATATTGAGCAAAGAAGAGGGAGGGCGCCATACGCCATTTTTCAATGGGTATCGGCCGCAGTTTTATTTCCGGACGACGGATGTGACCGGAATATTGAATTTGCCCGAGGGAGTAGAGATGGTGATGCCGGGCGACAATGTAGCGATCACGGCCGAGTTGATCACGCCGATAGCCATGGAGAAGGAGCTGCGCTTTGCAATACGAGAAGGCGGCCGCACCGTGGGCGCTGGCGTGGTGAGTGATATCATCGAGTAAGAAAGATTGACCCATGATAATGAATGCCAAAATTAGAATTAGGTTAAAGGCATACGACCACAAATTGCTAGATCAGTCTGCTACGGACATTCTAGACACCGCCCGTAAGACTGGAGCCAAAGTGGTTGGGCCGATTCCTTTGCCAACAATCATTAATAAATTTTGCGTGTTGCGGTCTCCCCACATTGATAAAAAATCCCGGGAACAATTCGAGATGCGCACGCACAAACGGTTGTTGGACATCCTTGAACCAACCCAACAAACCGTTGATGCGCTGATGAAACTTGATTTGTCTCCAGGCGTAGATGTGGAGATCAAACTGTAGGGTAGGAACGACGAGCCATGAGTAAAGGACTGATCGGAAAAAAACTGGGAATGACGAGCATCTTCACCGCTGACGGCCAATATATCCCCGTAACGGTGGTACTGGCCGGACCATGCATCGTCACCCAGATCAAGACTGAGGCCAATGACGGCTACAACGCCCTTCAACTGGGTTTTGAGGAGAAAAAAAGCTCCCGGACCACTAAACCCCTCCAGGGCCACTTTAAGAAAAGCGGTGCCAACTGCTACGCCCATATCCGTGAATTTGATGTGGATGATCCTGCGGCATTCCAGCTTGGTCAGAGTTTAGGCCCGGATCTGTTTGCCGTTGGCGAGCGCGTAGATGTGGTTGGACACAGCAAGGGCCGTGGATTTGCCGGTGTGGTAAAACGTCACCGGTTCGGTGGCGGCCGCAAGACCCACGGTGGTCGCTGTTTCCGTATTCCTGGCTCAGTTGGGAGCAGCGCTTGGCCTTCTAAAGTAATCAAGGGCAAAAGATTCCCTGGAAGATACGGTGTTGAACGGTTCACTACGCGCAATCTTAAGATCGTCGATATCCGTCCCCAGGACAACTTAATTTTGATTAAAGGCGCCATTCCTGGGCACCGCGATGCGCCTGTGATGATCAAAAAACCAAAAATTGAAAAATAGTACGAACCGCAGCCCGCGAGGGCGCGCCGCGAATGCAAAGCATTTTCTAAGCGGCAAATAGTCCCGAACGAGGAACAGCATGGCAACTGTAGATGTGATAGATATTAAGGGGAATAAGGTATCCCAGGCCGAGTTGGCGGATGCCATTTTTAATGTGCCGATTAAAAAAACCGTATTGCATCAAGTGGTCACGGCACAATTGGCCAATCGTCGCGCCGGTACTTCAAGTGTCAAAAACCGGCACGACGTCGCAGGTTCGACTCGCAAACTGTATCGTCAAAAAGGGACCGGCCGAGCACGCCGTGGCGATATCAAATCGCCACTGATGCGTGGCGGAGGCGTTATTTTTGGTCCGCATCCGCGTTCCTATCAGCAAAAAGTCACAAAGAAGTTGGGAAAAGCGGCTCTGCGAATGGCGCTTACCGCCAAGCTGAAAGAATCCGAACTTGTGGTGGTCAATCAATTTGAGATGGCCCAAATCAAAACAAAGGATTTCATCTCGGCGATCAAGACCATCCAAGCCCCTAATGCTTTGATTATCACTGCCGCTCAAAATCAAAATCTTGAGTTATCATCACGCAACGTGCCCGGCGTGAAAGTGATGCGTCTGGAAGGTCTCAATGTCTATGACATCCTCAAGTACGAAAAGTTGGTTCTTATCGAGGGTGCCATTAAGGGCATCGAAGGGAGACTGTTGTCATGATCAACTACGACATCATTAAGCGGCCAATAATCACTGAAAAAACCAATGCGCAAAAAGATAGCCACAACCAAGTTTCATTTGAAATTGATCCACGCTCGAATCGAATCGAAGTCCAACGTGCGGTAGAAAAGATTTTCAAAGTCAAGGTGGCCGACGTTCACACCATGAATGTTAAGGGAAAAGTGAAAAGACGCGGGCGAATTTTAGGGAAACGCCGCAATTGGAAGAAGGCCATAGTCACGCTCATGCCAGGAGAGCGTATTGAGTTCTTTGAAGGGGCCTAAGGTCAAAGCGTAGGAGTTATTAGAAATGGGAATTAAAAAAGTTAAACCAACGACCTCCAGCCGCAGGTTTCAGACCTTTTACGATTACGAAGAGATCACCAAAGATCATCCGGAAAGAGGTCTGATCCAAATGCTCAAACGAAATGCTGGCCGTAACAGCTACGGCCGCATTACTGCGCGTCGCCGCGGTGGGGGGCATAAGCGATATTACCGCATCATTGATTTTAAGCGCAATAAGGATGGTATCCCTGCTAAAGTTGCGTCTATTGAATATGATCCTAATCGCAGTGCTCGAATCGCATTGTTGAACTATGCAGACGGGGAGAAGCGCTATATTCTTGCACCAGTCAATTTGCAAGTTGGTGATATGGTTATGTCCGGTCCCGAAGCAGACATCAAACCTGGTAATGCTCTGCCATTGGCCAATATCCCATTGGGGACTCACATTCATAATATAGAGTTGCGGCTGGGCAAAGGAGGGCAAATTGTGCGTAGTGCCGGGACCTATGCTCAGTTAATGGCCAAAGAAGATCCATATGCTCTGGTCAAATTGCCCTCCGGCGAAGTTCGAATGGTGTTAATGAAATGCAAAGCGACCATTGGCCAAGTGGGAAATGTTATCCATGAAAACATCTCCATTGGTAAGGCCGGCCGCAGTCGCTGGCTCGGTCATCGCCCCAGGGTCCGCGGCGTGGCTATGAACCCGGTGGATCATCCGATGGGCGGTGGTGAAGGGCGTTCTTCTGGCGGCCGTCATCCCTGCTCTCCATGGGGTATGCCTACCAAAGGGTATCGAACGCGCAAGAACAAATCCACGGATCGCTTCATTGTGAAACGCAGAAAGTAGGCAATACAAGGTAGCCGTTAAGAAAGAGGCAAACACACGGCAACCATCGCAAGGCGCTGTTAGACAGGAGAAGTTATGCCACGGTCACTGAAAAAAGGCCCGTTTATAGAAGATAAGCTGATGAGAAGAGTTCTCGTAGCGCAAGAAACACGGAGCAACAGGGTTATTAAAACCTGGTCTCGACGTTCGACCATCGTACCGGAAATGGTCGGGTTAACCCTCGCGGTTCATAATGGTCGAAAATTTTTGCCCGTTTTTGTGACCGAAAATATGGTTGGGCACAAGTTAGGAGAGTTCTCTCCGACCCGCACCTTTTACGGACACGCGGCAGATAAAAAGACCAAAAAGAAATAGTCAGGTAGTATAGGAGTGGCATCATGGAGGTAAAAGCAGTCGCCCGTTATGTACGCGTCTCTCCTCAAAAAGTGAGAGTTTTGGGCCGCAGTATAAAAGGCAAATCAGTGGAAAAAGCCTTGGCCACTATCAAGTTCATGCCCCAGAAGGCTGCAGGCATTGTTGAAAAAGTGCTACGATCCGCAGTAGCCAATGCTGATCAGATCCCCGACATAGACATCGATGATCTGATTGTCAGCAATATCATTGCCGACTGCGGACCGACTTTCAAGCGGTTTGCTGCTCGCGCGCGCGGACGAGGCACGCGGATTTTGAAGCGAACCAGTCATGTGACGGTCATATTGACCGAAGCGTCGTTGTAATATGAGGAGGTAACAGCTTGGGCCAGAAAGTCAATCCCATAGGATTAAGGTTAGGGATCATTAAGACCTGGGATTCCCGATGGTATGCGGATAAGAAGTACTCTGAATATATCCAACAAGACCACAATTTACGCAACCTTTTGAAGAAAAAGCTATTTCACGCTGGCGTGTCACGGATTGAAATTGAAAGGTCTGCAAAGCGTATCCGGTTGCGTATCTATACCGCTCGTCCAGGGATTGTCATTGGCAAAAAGGGCTCTGAAATCGAACGCCTGAAGCAGGAACTGGAGAAATCTATTGCCCAAGAAGTAATGATTGACATCCAGGAAGTTCGCAAGCCCGAAATCGATGCCCAGCTGGTTGCCGAAAATGTGGCAATGCAACTCGAGCGTCGCGTGGCGTTTCGGCGAGCCATGAAACGAGGCGTCACTTCAGCTATTCGCTTCGGTGCCGAAGGAATTAAAATAATTTGTTCTGGCCGTTTGGGTGGCGCTGAGATGGCACGACGAGAGTGGTACCGTGAAGGCAGAGTACCATTGCACACTTTGCGCGCAGACATTGACTACGGTTTTGCAGAAGCGCGGACTACTTACGGTATCATTGGGATCAAAGTGTACATTTTTAAGGGAGAGATCTTGAAGAAGGATCAGCCGCAGCTCGAAAGTTAATCCCTTCCGGGACGCATCAGTTCGGCCGGGCGCAGTTGAATGAACCAGGAGAGATACGGTTATGTTAAGCCCCAAAAAGGTTAAATTCCGAAAACAGATGAAAGGCAAGATGAGAGGCATGGCCACACGCGGCGCAACTCTCAACTTTGGAGAATATGGTTTGCAGGCTATTGACTGCGGTTTCATCAGCGCCAGGCAAATCGAAGCCGCCCGTATCGCAATGACGCGCCATGTCAAACGCGGCGGGAAGATCTGGATTCGTATTTTTCCGGACAAACCACTTACCAAAAAGCCCGCTGAAGTCCGCATGGGTAAAGGTAAAGGCGCTCCCGAGATGTGGGTCTCCGTCATTCGGCCAGGGCGCATATTGTACGAGATGTCTGGAATTTCAAGGGAAATCGCTCAGGAAGCATTGAAGCTGGCTGCGCGCAAATTGGCTATCAAGACACGCTTCGTGGAAAGGAGCGAGACAATATGAAAGTCGAAGATATCCGAGCGCTAAGCGTAGGGGAGCGGGATCAAAAGCTGGTTGATCTGAAGCATGAGCTATTCAACATGCGTTTTCAAAAAGGTGCTGGACAGCTTGAGAACCCTGGCAAGATAAAGCAGATTAAAAGAGATATTGCGCGTATTAAAACGGTCAACTCCGAACTGACGCGTAACCCCAAAGAAAAGAATAACTAGGGGCGCATATGAATAACACACGTGGCACAAAAAGAGAGTTTATCGGGACCATTGTCAGTAACAAAATGGACAAAACGGTAGTGGTCGTGGCTGAGCGATTGGTCAAACATCGCTTGTACAAAAAATTCGTCCGTCGTCAGCATAAATTCGTGGCCCATGACAGCGACAACAAATGCGGCATTGGTGATCGGGTGCTCATTATGGAGACTCGACCGATGAGCAAAACCAAGCGTTGGCGCGTATGTCGCATCGTTGAGAAAGCGGTCTAAAGACAGAGGAAGAAGAAAATGATTCAGAGCGAAACCAGACTTACAGTCGCGGACAATTCAGGCGCACGGGTGCTGTACTGTATTAAAGTTTTGGGCGGGTCCCGACGGCGTTATGCCAGCCTTGGCGATGTCATTGTTGTGTCGGTCAAAGATGCGATACCTAACGCAAAAGTAAAAAAGGGCGATGTGCATAAAGCAGTCGTCGTTCGGACCACTAAGGAAGTGCGTCGGCCGGATGGCTCCTACATCCGCTTTGATGATAATTCAGCGGTTCTGATTAACAATCAACGGGAGCCGTTAGGAACCCGCATTTTCGGGCCCGTTGCCCGTGAACTTCGCGCCAAACGTTTCATGAAGATTGTTTCGTTGGCCCCCGAAGTTTTATAGAGGGAGCAATATCCTATGCTACGACAGACTTGCAAACTGAAAAAAGAAGATAAAGTAAAGATCATTGCCGGCAAGGACAAAGGCAAGGTCGGTAAAGTGCTAAAGGTAGACCGTAAAAAAGAACGTGTGCTCGTTGAAAATATCAATATCATCAAACGGCATCAGCGTCCCTCCGCACAAAATCGGCAGGGAGGCATCGTTGAGTCCGAAGCGCCAATCCACTGGTCCAATGTAATGCTGCTGTGCAACAAATGTGTTAAACCAGTCCGCATTAAGATGCAGCAATTGGATGATGGTAAAAAAGTCCGCGTTTGCCGTAAATGTAATGAGCAGATCGATGCATGATGGGTTTTTGCCCTGGCAGGATCTTGCGGAGGTTCGGAATGTCACAGCTTCAAAAAATATATAAAGAACAGGTTGTCCCCAAGCTACAGGAAAAGTTCAGCTACGCCAATGTTCATCAGATCCCCAAAATCGAGAAGATTGTGCTTAATATCGGGCTGGGAGAAGCCATTCAAAATATCAAGATACTTGATTCGGCGGTGGAAGAGCTCATGAGCATTGCTGGCCAGCGGCCGGTTATCACCCGCGCGAAGAAATCCATCGCAGCTTTTAAAGTGCGAACCGGCATGCCCATCGGATGCATGGTAACCCTGCGGCGTGAACGCATGTACGACTTCCTCCAAAAGCTCGTGAATATCGCGCTGCCGCGCGTCAGGGATTTTCGTGGTGTCTCCCCCAAGGCCTTTGACGGGGCCGGTAACTACACGTTGGGCATTAAAGAGCATATTATCTTTCCTGAGATTGAGTATGATAAGATCGATAAGATCAAAGGGATGAACATTTGTATTGTTACCAGTGCCAAGACCGATAATGAAGGTCGGGAATTGCTGGCCCTGATGGGGATGCCTTTTAGACAATAAGGTTCTTGTAAGGAGGAAGAATTGGCAAAGACATCATTACGATTGAAAGCGCAGCGCAGTCCCAAATTTAGTGTACGTGCTTATAACCGCTGCCCACTTTGCGGGCGACCGCGCGCGTTTATCCGAAAATTCGGTATCTGCCGTATCTGCTTCCGCAATATGGCATCCCAAGGAAAGTTACCGGGCGTTATCAAATCAAGCTGGTAGAGAAAATAACGGCCCTACGCGATTGAAGAAAATAGCAAACGTTTTTGGCTAAACGGAGTATACGATGGCGATCACCGACCCTATTGCTGATATGCTTACCCGGATAAGAAATGCCGGAAAAGCAAAACAAAACAGTGTGGACATCCCGGGAAGCAAGATCAAGACCGAACTTGCCAAAGTTATGAAAGTCGAAGGATTTATCCGTAACTATAAATTCATCAAGGACGGCAAGCAAGGGATTTTGAGGATCTATCTGAAATACGGTGATGACCAGTCCCATGTAATTCTCGAAATGAATCGTATCAGCAAACCGTCTCGCAGAATTTTCACCAGGGCTAGCGATGTCCAACCCATTTATAACGGAATGGGAGTAGCAGTTTTGTCTACCTCCAAGGGGATCTTAACTGACAAACAGGCCCGCAAGGAAAATGTGGGTGGCGAAATCCTTTGCACAATTTTTTAATCGCCAGCCTGAGGTGCTGACCATACTTATTGCCGGCTTTATCCGAATTGAAAACGTCGAAGGGTACCACGACAGCATATAACAGCCCCAATTTGGATCCGGATGCAGGACAGAGGTGGAAAGATGTCTCGAGTAGGAAAAAAGCCCATTACCGTACCTGATAAGACAACGGTGACCTATCAAAATGGGATGATAACAGTCAAAGGTGCCAACGGCTCATTAGTCCACAAAGTGCACCCAGCGATCGATCTACATGTCGGCAAAGATCGAATAGACATTGTCATGAAAAGCGAAAGCCGGGAAAACAGGGCCTTGCAAGGCATGACACGCAGTATTGTATCCAACATGGTCGTTGGGGTTACCAAGGGATACGAACGCGTCCTGGAGATTAACGGTATCGGGTATCGAGCTGAAGCAAAAGGGAATAATCTCATTTTTAGCTTAGGATATTCTCATCCTATTGAATTCCCGTTGCCACAAGGAGTGAAAGCTTCAGTGGAAAAGAACAACATCGTTAAATTATCCGGAATAGATAAATACCTTCTTGGGCAAACAGCGGCACGGATCAGACAACTGAGACCACCAGAGCCTTACAAGGGCAAGGGCATCAAGTACGCAGAAGAACATATTCAACGAAAGGCCGGCAAAACAGGTACCAAATAGATCGCGGCTTAAATGACCGGTCCGCTGCTGAAAAGTAGTAATTAATCGAACCATCGTTTGAATGATGACAATAATGGGGAAAACCATGAGCTCAACGAATCCAAAAAAAGTAGCGTGGGCAAAGCGCAAAACGCGAATCCGGAAGAAGATTTCCGGGACGCCGGAACGGCCACGACTGACCGTATTTCGGAGCGGTCGACATGTCTATGCTCAAATCGTCGACGATAGCGCCGGTGTTACCTTGGTGGCTGCTTCCAGCGTAGAAACTTCTTATAAAGGGCACTCCAAGTTCGAAAGTAAGGTGGCTGCAGCCAGCTTCATCGGCAAAACCATTGCCCAACGCGCCTTGGAAAAAGGAATTAAGAAGGTTGTCTTTGATCGCAACGGATTTCTCTACCATGGCCGAATCAAAGCAATATCCGACGGAGCACGGGAAGGCGGATTGGATTTTTAATCCGCGGCTATAAAGCGCATAAGGAGGCAAGCCTTTGTTTACTCAAGATTTCGACGAAACACAGTTGATCGATAAAGTTGTCCACATTAGCCGCGTGGCCAAAGTCGTTAAAGGTGGTCGCCGTTTTAGCTTCAGTGCCATAGTAGTAGTGGGGGATGGGCGTGGCAGTGTAGGTTGTGGCTTAGGCAAGGCAGGCGAAGTTCCAGAAGCAATTCGCAAGGGCGTGGAAAATGCCAAGAAAAGCATGGTCCAAGTTCCTTTAAAAGAAGGCTCCATCCCCTTCCAGGTCATTGGCCGTTTCGGAGCAGGACGGGTAATGTTGAAGCCTGCCATGGAAGGAACCGGCGTTATTGCTGGTGGCGCTGTTCGCGCTGTTTTGGAGGCCGTCGGAATTCAAAACATATTAACTAAGTGCATGGGGACCAGCAACCCTCATAATGTGGTCAAGGCAACCATTGAAGGTCTGAAACAACTTCAAAGTGTTAAACAGGTCGCCGACCGTCGTGGATTGCAGGTTGAAGACTTAAGGTAAGGAACAGTGCAATGACTGCAAAATTGAAAGTCACTCTCCGCAAATCTATGATTGGCCGACCTGAAAAGCATCGCAGTGTGTTGAGAGGTCTAGGCCTGACAAAGCTGAACAAAACCGTTGAGTTGGAGAACACCCCGGCGATCCGAGGTATGATTCTGAAGGTCTTACATCTGGTAGAGGCGGAGGAGATCAAGTAATGAAGCTGCATGAACTGAAACCGGCCAAGGGCGCCTCCAAGGATCGTCAACGGAAAGGCCGTGGTGTTGGATCAGGCTGGGGCAAGACCGCTGGACGTGGTAGCAAAGGCCAGAAAGCTCGCAGCGGCGTCGGCATCCGTCCAGGGTGGGAAGGCGGGCAAATGCCACTGCACCGCCGGCTTCCTAAGCGAGGGTTTAAAAACGTTTTCAAAAAAGAGCTTGCGATTGTTAATGTGGGCGACCTGGCCCAATTCACTTCCGGCACAATTGTAGACCAAGCGGAGCTCCTACGAAGTGGGATAGTAAAAGGTCGGCACGACGGTATTAAATTACTTGGCCAAGGTGATATCAACGTTTCGCTCACAATCAAACTGAATGCCATCAGTCGCAGCGCAAAGACGAAAATTGAAGCGGCGGGTGGGTCTATAGAGGTCATCTAATGGTTGGCGGCGGATTCGGTAACATTTTTAAGATCCCTGAATTACGAAAGCGCTTGGTTTTCACAGCAGCGTTGCTCGCTATTTATCGTGTTGGAGTATTCGTGCCAACGCCAGGCATCAATGGAAATGCCTTGAAGGATCTGTTTAATCAGATGCAAGGCACACTCTTCGGCGTCTTCAACATGTTCACTGGCGGCGCGTTGGAGCATTTTTCCGTATTTTCTCTAGGGATCATGCCCTACATCAGCGCCTCGATCATTTTGCAGTTGCTGACCGTCGTCGTACCCCATCTAGAAGAATTAAAGAAAGAGGGCGAGCAAGGACAAAAGAAGATCACTCAGTACACGCGTTATGGCACGGTTTTGCTCAGCGTCATACAAGGATTTATGATCGCCGTTGGATTCGAAGGGCAAACATCGCCCACCGGCGCAAGCGTTGTTTTCGAACCAGGCCTAAGCTTTAGGCTAATGACAGTCATTACCCTGGCTTCGGGAACAGCCTTCATCATGTGGTTAGGAGAGCAAATCACGGAGCGAGGAATCGGTAATGGCATCTCTCTGATTATCTTTGCAGGTATCGTGGCTAGAATGCCCGCAGCCATCAGCAACACCCTCCGACTCCTTCAACAGGATGAAATCTCCATTTTCGGGCTGTTGATCATTTTCGTTTTAATGGTCCTCGTGATCGCTTGCATTATCTTCGTTGAGCAAGGCCAGCGACGGATTCCAGTACAGTATGCGAAAAGGGTCGTAGGTCGTAGAATGTATGGAGGCCAAAGCACCCATTTGCCTTTAAAGATCAACTCCGCTGGCGTTATTCCGCCCATTTTTGCTTCCTCGATCATCATGTTTCCTGCCACCATCGGTCAATTTGCCAGAGATGTTTCTTGGCTTAAAGCGATTTCCGATGCTATGCGGCCCGGTGGCATTTATTACAACCTATTATATATCGCTTTTATCGTGTTCTTCTGCTATTTCTACACCGCTGTGACTTTCAACCCAGTGGACGTGGCTGAAAACATGAAAAAGCACGGCGGATTTATTCCGGGGATCCGTCCTGGCAAACGCACTGCAGATTACATTGACCGCGTACTTACCCGAATTACTTTGGGGGGCGCAATTTATGTTTCATTAGTTTGTGTATTGCCGACGATATTGATCACCCAGTTCAACGTGCCTTTCTATTTTGGTGGAACGGCCCTGCTGATTGTAGTAGGTGTAGCCATCGACACTATTGCCCAAATGGAATCCCACATGTTGACACGGCATTATGAGGGATTCTTGAAAAAAGGCAGTATCAAGGGTCGCAGGTAATCGAAAGTAGAGAGGCAGGGGGAAGTAATGGCGAAAGAAGAGCCGATTCGGGTCGAAGGTGTTGTACTTGAAACACTGCCCAATGCAATGTTCAAAGTTGAATTGGAGAACAAGCATCAGGTTTTGGCTCATATTAGTGGTAAGATGCGCATGCATTTTATTAAAATACTGCCTGGAGATAAAGTGACGGTTGAACTTTCACCATATGATTTGAGCCGAGGGCGGATCACTTACCGTTCAAAATAGTTTTAATAATACCCTCCAGCGTCACAAAGCACAAAACGCACGATCTGGAAAGAGGAGTTACAGTCAATGAAGGTCAGAGCATCGATAAAGAAAATCTGCAGTAAATGTAAAATCGTTCGCCGTAAAGGCGTTCTAAGGGTCATTTGTGAAAATAAACGCCATAAGCAAAGACAGGGCTAAGGGTCTTATTTTTTAGAGGAGGAATCGCTTTGGCACGTATTGCTGGTGTAGACTTACCGAGGCGCAAACGGATCGAAATCGCCTTGACGTACATTTACGGTATTGGTCGTACCACGGCCAACAAAATTCTTAAGGAAATCAATCTTGATCCTAATACCTCTACCGATGACCTGACGGACGTTGAGGTGAACAATATCCGTAAGGTCATTGATAGTAACTATAAGGTTGAAGGTGAGTTACGGTCCGAAGTATCCATGAATATCAAACGTCTTATGGATCTAGGCTGTTACCGAGGACTGCGCCATCGACGTGGTTTGCCGGCTAACGGGCAACGCACAAAAACCAATGCCCGGACCAGAAAAGGGCCCAAACGATCTGCCATTAAGAAAAAAGGGCCAGCAAAGAAAAAGTAGTCATCCATCACGTTAAGGAACAAGACAGATGCCAAGAAAAACCCGGACAAAGAAGAAAGAAAAAAAGAATATTTCCAATGGTGTGGTTCATATTCAGTCGACCTTCAACAACACCATTATCACAATTACTGATACGGCCGGAAATGTTGTATCATGGTCCAGTGCCGGTGTTATGGGGTTTAAAGGGTCTCGGAAGAGTACCCCCTTTGCTGCCCAAATGACGGCCGAAGATGCAGTTAAAAAGGCTATGGAACACGGCATGCGTAATGTGGAAGTGTTCGTCAAGGGGCCGGGGGCTGGGCGTGAATCCGCTTTGCGATCACTACAAGCGGCTGGTTTTAACGTCACCCAGATCAAGGATGTAACACCCGTTCCGCACAATGGCTGCCGACCGCCGAAACGGCGTAGGGTTTAAAAAGGAGGCAATTTTGGCACGTTATATTGGTTCAGTTTGCAGAATATGCCGAAGGGAAAATTTAAAGCTGTTCCTGAAAGGCGATCGGTGCCATTCAGACAAATGTGCATTTGACCGACGCGGTTACGCGCCTGGTGAGCATGGTCAGCGTCGCCGGGGCAAATCCTCAGATTATGGGGTACAGCTCCGCGAGAAGCAGAAAGTCAAACGGATGTATGGATTATCTGAAAAACAATTCCACCTTTTCTTCCAGTCCGCTGATCGCCAGAAAGGCATTACCGGCACCAACCTACTAGTACTACTAGAACGGCGCTTGGACAACGTGGTGTATCGTTTGGGATTTGCTAATTCACGCACCCAAGGCCGGCATTTCGTTCGCCACAACCATTTTATGGTTAATGGAAAAGCGGTCAATATTCCTTCTTACTTAATCAAGGTCGGTGATGAAATTTCGGTTAATGAAAAAAGCCAACAAGTCAAAGCGATTAATGACTCGCTCGAAGCCATGGTCCGGCGTGGTGTCCCCCAATGGTTGGAGTTGCAAAAGGGCCAATTGAAAGGCGTTGTCAAGAGCTACCCGGTTCGAGATGATTTGACTATGCCGATGCAGGAACAACTCATCGTCGAACTATATTCCAAGTAACGTCGAAACATTCCAACAGGAATCGAATTTGGCGATCAGGCCCAAAAGTAAACCATCATTAATTCCCTAAGGCTGGAGAATGGGTATGCCATCTTATGAACTTATGTCCGTGAACTGGCGAGAGTTGATCAAGCCGGAGAAGGTCCAAGTATCCAGTACGCCAACATATGGCAAGTTCGTATGTGAGCCCTTGGAGAGGGGCTATGGTATCACCATGGGCAACTCTCTGCGGCGGATCATTTTATCGTCCCTCCACGGTGCCGCCATAACCTCCATCAGAATCGAAAATGTCGAACATGAGTTCAGTGTTGTTCCTGGAGTATTGGAAGATGTTTCTGAAATCATATTGAATTTAAAGCAAGTACGCCTAAAAACCAAAGATACGCAAACTCGCAAGCTTACCTGCAAGGCCCAGGGGCCAAGTGTCGTCACGGCGGGGCAGCTTACCAGTCCCGATGGTGCTGTAGAGATTCTTAATCCTGATTTGCACATCGCAACCCTTTCAGCAGACGGTAAGCTCAACATGGAATTGGTCGTCCATGTAGGGAAAGGATATGCGCTGTCTGAAAGCAATAAGGAAGAAAATGCCCCTATTGGTACAATTCCTATCGATGCAGTATTTTCTCCGATAAAGCGAGTCAACTATGTGGTCGGCAATGCCCGTGTAGGACAACGCACCGATTATGATAAATTAACTTTAGAAGTATGGACTGACGGCAGTATCACTCCCGAAGATGCCGTCGCCTTTGCGGCCAAGATCCTCAAAGACCAGTTAACCATGTTTATCAGTTTTGACGAAGAGGTTGAAACTGATGCCATCAAAAAGATGGGTGAGGAAGAGCCCGCGGAATTCAATGAAAACTTGCTGCGTAGCGTTGATGAATTGGAGCTGTCGGTAAGAAGCGCCAATTGCCTTAAAAATGCCGAGATTCATAAAATCTATCAGCTGGTTCAAAAAACAGAAAATGAAATGCTCAAGACCAAAAACTTCGGTCGTAAATCGCTCAACGAGATCAAAGAGGTACTCAGCGAGATGGGATTGTCTTTGGGCATGAAGATTGAAGGTTTCGTTGCGCCACCGGAAGAGATCGAAGATGAAGAGGAAGAGGAGTAGTTTGATCCATGAGACATAGAAAAGCAGGTGTTAAACTTAACCGCACGACCAGTCATCGCCAGGCCATGTTAAGGAACATGGTGACCTCCTTGTTTAAACATGACCGTATTCGCACCACTGACGTCAAAGCTAGAGAACTTCGGAAGTGGGCGGACCAAATGATCACTTTGGCAAAGCGTGGCGATTTACACGCTCGACGTCAAGTGTTGGCCGTGATGCGCGAAAAAGATGTTGTTCATAAGCTTTTCGCGGAAGCCAAGGAGCGATACGGGAATATTCACGGTGGCTATACCCGCATCGTAAAAATCGGATTTCGCCCTGGGGATTCGGCTCCGATTTCACTGATTGAACTTGTGGCAGCACAAGCACAAGAAAAAAAGAGCAAGAAAAAAGGCGCAGCCGCCTCTCCGAAACCCGAGGCGGCCCAAACGGCGGAAAAACCCGCTGAAACGGCCGCTTCACCAGGAGGTGAAACCGTCGCTGAAAAAACCGACGAAGCAGCTGCACCTGGAGCTGGTGAAGATTCGGCAAAAGAATAATAATATCAGATTAATCCGAATTATGGTATTAGGGCCCCTGCCACCGAGTCTGTGGCAGGGGCCTTTATGTTTCTCTTATCTCCATGGCCTGTTCGGAGTCATGCATATGAAAACTCCTATTACAATAAACCATGCAATTCCTATTTTCCCACCAGGGTGTTCCCTATCCTCACTGCGTATGCTTGAAACATTAATTCAGAATTTGTAATATTAGGGCTATCTGCTTGAATTTTATCAACCAGCGAGGCTGAGCATTATGTACAACTCTCATTTTGGATTTCGCGAAAAGCCCTTTAAGCTGGTGCCCAATCCCGACTTTCTTTTTTTGAGCAAAATACATGAAGTCGCCTTGGCGCATCTGACTTACGCGGCCAGTCAGGGCGATGGTTTTGTCGTTATTACCGGTGAAGTCGGGACTGGAAAAACCACCTTATGCCGCATCTTTTTAGAGCGTTTGGATGAATCCATTGAATCCGCCTATATATTCAACCCCAAATTGGATTCGGTCCAACTGCTGACCACCATTTGCAATGAGTTCGGGATTCGCACTAACTATAACAACCTTAAGCAGTTGTTGGATGTGATTAACGGCTACCTGATCATGAAGAACAAGGACGGCCGTAAAGTGCTGCTCGTCATCGATGAGGCTCAGAACCTTAGCATCGAAAACCTCGAAATGGTGCGGATGTTGTCCAACCTGGAGACTACGCGCAATAAATTGTTGCAGATTATCCTTGTGGGACAACCCGAATTGGCGGATAAACTTGATTCATATGAACTGCGGCAACTTGCTCAGCGCATATCCCTGAGCGCCCACCTGACGCCATTGGGCCCCGAAGAAACAGCCGGTTATATACAGCATCGGGTTAACATCGCGGCCCAGCGTCAGGCCAACCTTTTCACCCGTGGGGCTTGTCGGGTCATATACCAGTATTCCCGCGGCATCCCGCGCATGATTAACATTGCCTGTGATCGTGCATTATTGACGGCTTATAGCCTGAACCGAACTGAAGTCACCTCAACAGTGGCCAAGGTGGCTATCCAGGAGCTGAGTACCCGTCGCCTCGTGCCGACCCACTCTATCGGCAGACGCGTAGTGTTATGGTCGGCCGCTTGCTTAGGGGCCTTGATTGTATCAGGGGCCGTTTATTCGCAAATCCAACGTTGGGGCGTGGATAGGATTTCGGGAAATTTAACGACGACCCCACACCCCATCGATGCTTCCTCCCACCCCGCGGATTCTGCAACGCCGTCTGGTCAGCCAGTTCGTACCTATAAAATTCATGACTATATCCCAGCCGAATCGACTGCCATCGATCCTGTGATACCTGCCACTGCAACGGCCGCCGCAACAGCCACAGCGGCAGTCCCTGCGCAAATTGCTACGAATAAATCTACTCAGAACTCTCTTGGGGAGGTGGTCAATGCCATGGACCATCAGACTTCAAGACTGGATGCCGTAGCTAGACTATTGGAGTGTTGGCAGCAACCTCCACCTAATGCCGCTCAGCTGCCCAATCAGGTTGAGGATTTTGAATACTTTGATATCGCCGCGCACCAATATGGAATGCGCATGTATTTGGTACGATCGGACTTGGTATTAATTAGGCAGCTCAATTTGCCTGCCATCGTGAGTTTCAAAACCATGCAACCCGGCACAATATTGTACATGGCCATGGTGGGCTGGACCGGTGGCCAGATTGAGCTGGCTTCAACCAACAATCGTAAAACAATTCTGGTAGATTTAGATACTTTGCTACCGCATCTGTCCGGCCCGATTTATGTTTACTGGAAAAATGCGATGAAAGTAGATGATATCATTTCTTCTGATTCGCCTCCTCATGCGGTGCGGGCGCTAAAGAACCTGCTCCTCAGAGTAGGCTATGATCAGATTGAACTCACACCTGAATATAATGACGCCACCCAGCAGGCGGTCATGGATTTTCAGATGAAACACAGCTTAACCCCAGATGGATTGGTTGGACCATTAACCAAAATTTTTCTCATCCGGGAAGCTGGAATTTCAGATTATCCGCAGTTGAGTTTTGATAAAGGGGGAAACGGCGCGTGAGCACTATTCTAAGATCACTCAAGCGGCTCGAAAAAGAAAAAGAGAGTTATGGTGGCCCCGCCAGTTCTTTGCTCTCCCCCCATGCTGCATCCCAGGCCATGCATCGCAGGGTAAAATTTGCCTGGCTGCAAACAAAATTCTTCCGGTGGGCAGTTGCGGCCATGATTGTGCTCACCAGTATCTCGGTCCTCTATGCATACTTGCGACCAAATAAGGCGCCCCATAAGATTCAACCGCAAACTTTCCAGACTCAACACCCGGAAGTACCCCGGTCAAATATGGCGGCCATCCCACGCCAACCCGATCCAATGGCTAAGGCACAGCCTCCAATGGAAGCGCCTGCACAAGCCGCATCGCACCCTTCAGTCCCAATGCCGCTCGCGCCCATTCCTATTTCGCAGCCATCGGCGCCAATGGCACCCGCGGCTATTCCACAGGTTGCCCCTGTGACTATGCCCAATATGGAGGAGCAATTGGCAAAATTGGAGCAACCAGCGGAGGCACCCGCGACCCAGGAAATGCAGGAAACGGCTCCTGACCAAAATGATCAACCCCCCCCAGATGAAGAGAAACCGACTATTGCACCGCAAATCCCGCTGACAAAGCCTGATCCGGCCCCGTCTGCGAAATTGCCGGCTGATCTGCAACCCGGCCCGATGACCTCTGCTGTGCCCTCGTTTAATCATTCCAAAACCTCACCTCGCCCGGCTTTGAACCCAGCGCAGCCACAACCACAGCCGCCCCCGGCCGCCTCTCAAGACAGCAATCTTTTTGCCAATGCCGAACGCATGACCGATGGCCGGCTCAAGGTGCAGGCCATTGTCTGGGCGCCAGCACCGGCTGACCGCATGGCCGTGGTGAACAGTAATGTGGTGCGGGAAGGCGGAACCCTCGAAGGATTTTCCGTGGTCGGGATCGGCGAAGATGCAGTTTATGTCCGGGAAGGCGGGGGGAGGCTACTGAAAGTGCCTTTTGGCAAGTAACAGCCTGATAAACGTAGAAGCATTTAGGGAAACGCAATATGCCGATGGGCCGTTTATATCATCGGATTCACGAGCAAGTGCCCCCACTCCACACGGGGTGAGGGGGCTATTAAACGCTATATTGGACTTTTCTTCATCCCTGATTCATTCACTCAGATTACCGAACCCGCCGGTAAACATTGTTGTAATTGAACACCCAAACACCGCCTGCCGGCGCGGATTCCTATAGTAGTAGTAGTAGTAGTAGTAGTAGTAGTAGTAGTAGTAGTAGTAGTAGTAGGTGCGCACCCCCACCAATATTTGGGTCACCAGCGCATTGAACGCCCCCTAATTTTTTGCTTGACTCATCCAAAAGAGCAGATTAAAACGGCGACATCTGTTCCAGGGCTTTTAACAAGACACTACTTTAATTTGCAAAGAGCACGCTGATTCTAAATCAGCTTCCGATTCCATATGCTTTAGCCGTCTCGGCTGATGCGGGGATCTGATCTGCGGTCAGGCTGGAAAATTACGCTGAAGATGACTTGAATGGGCGAAGCAAATCCCCCCCTCCTTCCTTCATGCAATGTCATTATTACTCCAGCGCCTGAACATGCCCTATTGGGTTATCCGCCCGCGGGCGGGAAACCAGGATATGCGTTGGGTTTTGGATTGAATTCGGCATACGTTTCTTGTTTCTATCTTAGCCAGGTAAATAGCAAAATTCTACCCCACCGGATCACATAGAGAGGAGATCAAGATGAAGACAATCAAGGTTATAGAGTCCATACTGCTGGTGTTCACATTGGTCACCGCGTTTCATCTCCCTGGCTTTGCCGATGAATTAATTGTCACTGAAACAGGCAACGTTGGTATTGGAACGACCACCCCAAGTACGAAATTATCCCTTGGAACACCGGTCCAAAGCAGGGAGTTAAGTTTGCATGACAGTACTAGTGATTGGTACGGGTTTGGAATTCAGTCATATCAACTGAGGCTTCAAGTCGGAAACACAAATGCCCGCTTTTCGTTTCTCGCTGGAGATTCAAACGAGGTAATGACCATTAAAGGAAACGGCAATGTCGGCATCGGCACATCAAACCCTCGCGTCACTGTTGACGTTCCCAATAATTTGGATGTTCAGGGTGGTCTCTACTTAGGCCGGACAGGAGCGTATAATGGCACAATTAACACTGATGATAGCTTGTTTATCAATATTGATGCCAATAACGATCAAGTAAACAGCAGATTTCAAATAGGAACAAACTCACCAAATTCCACTGGTGGAGCAACACCCTTACTCACTGTTATCGATAATGGCAACGTGGGCATCGGCACAACCACCCCCCAGCGAAAGCTGGAGGTAACTGGGTCGGCAAAAATAAGCGATAAAATAGGCACCTTTGGTTTTGACCCAAACTCAGGCTATCCCTATCTCTGGGGCGGAGGAGTCCACACCTGGGATGTTTATGCAGAGGGGAGCGTTGGAGTTGGAACGTCAGGGTCCTTGACGGCTTATATGAGTCGAGATGGCGCTATATCTGCGGTCAGATATAACACTACTTCCGACGCACGCTATAAAGAAGACATTAAAACTCTCGATGGTTCTCTTGAAAAAATTTCCCTACTCCGTGGTGTTACCTACAACTGGGCCGATAAATCTCGTGGCAAAGACCGCCAAGTGGGCGTGATCGCGCAGGAAGTGGAACAGGTGTTTCCCGAGTTGGTCTCTACCAATGAGCAAGGCTTCAAGTCAGTGGAATATAGCAAGCTCGTAGCCCCCCTCATCGAAGCAGTAAAAGAACTGAAAGCCCAAAATGACCAGCTTGCTTCCGAAAACCAGTCCTTGAAATCCAGCCTGAACGATATCATGGCCCGTTTGGACGCACTGGAAAAGAAGTAATTTTGACGGCCTCGTGAATAGTGGCAAGTTGCCCGTAACGATCATCCCCGCGAATGGGGGGATACAGAAAGCTCAACAAGTTTTTACTCCCGCCGCGATTGATCCTGCGCTCTGAGCGGGTTGAGGGAGACAAGCCGCTGATGCCTTACGCCACCGTCATTCGCCCGTGAGGCGCGATGGGCACAGCAGAAGAGAATATAATGAAAATTTAAATATTTTCCATGATTCATTATAAGCCATCAACAGTCATTTCAATAGAATGGTAATAGCACGGCGCTCATAACGAGCCTCTTGGCATAAGGCATGTAAAAATTGCGGGAATCGCGGAATGCATAGCTATCTTTGAATCAACAAATTAGGTAGGAAACAATGAAAAAAAGATGGATTGAGGTCTTTCTGATCTGCGGTCTGATCGCTGCTTCCTGGTCGGTTTCATTTGCCGCGGATTTGGTACTCGAAAACCGGACAGTTGCCGCAGGCCAAGTGGTGGATGAATATGCACCCGACAATATATTGGCAAGATATTATACCATTCAAGGCGGCGCCAATGTCTCTTTCAATGCAAGCCATGGTATCAAATTAGGGCCTGGTTTCAAGGTGCAGGACGGTGCTAAATTTCGCACTCGCCTCTTTGGCACCGATACTGCACCGCCGGTAATCCTGAGCGCCTATCCTACCAATGGCGGATTGGTGGGCACCGCCGGCACCTCTCAATTGCATATCTTAATCACCTTCGGCGATGCCGGTGCCGGCGTTGGCTCCGTTGTTCTCCGTGACGCAAATGGACAAGACATTACTGCCCAGGCCAGCTTAACAACAAACACCATTGACTATACTATTTCAAACCCAGTGAACGGCCAATACAACTTTAGCCTGATACTGGAAGATCACCTGCATAATGCGACAACGGTGCCTATCTCTTTTGTCGTCGATACTATCGCCCCGGTTACTACGCCGAGTATCACCGGCGGTAACTTTCCGGATAGTAAGTTAACCGTTGACTTGAGTTGCAGTGAAACCGCGACGATCTACTACTCCACGGACGGATATCCGCCCTTTGTAGGCGCCGCCAACACCATCAAAGCACCAGCGCCCGCACATGTGACCATCAATGGGGCGGTTAAGTGTGATTTGCCAAAATACTATCATACCTTTTGCCGAATTAGCGGTCGTAGAATTTAGGGCCATTTTTGCCCCTTTGCCAAATTAAAGTGGTATTTTGGAGAAGATTTTCCAAAGTGCGACGGCAATT
>JAKALP010000045.1 GCA_021824175.1 Deltaproteobacteria bacterium | reverse complement strand
CGTCTTGCCATGATCTATGTGACCGATCGTACCTACGTTCACATGCGGCTTCTTTCTCTCAAATTTTGCCTTCGCCATCGTGACCTCCCATGCTCATTCAATAAGGTGGTTCAAAAATGTAATATTCTAATTTCATGTCGCTCCGACTAAGCGCTGAAGCAAATGGTAGCAGTAACCGCCACTCCGCACTAAGTGAGATTTATGCAAATGATGGAGCCCACGATCGGAATCGAACCGATGAACCTCTTCCTTACCAAGGAAGCGCTCTACCGTCTGAGCTACGTGGGCAGTATGTTCTCAATTTCGGATTTTCTGATTGAAGGCCGTTTGAAGTTCAGAGTGAAGTTTGGAGCGGGAGACGAGTTTCGAACTCGCGACATTCAGCTTGGAAGGCTGAAGCTCTACCAACTGAGCTACTCCCGCTCAATCTTTCAAATCAGATCAGAATTCTGAACCCCCGCATTCACAATACTCGCCGCACTAATGGTCAACATTGATGGCCGTGAAGTGCGCTTCGCGTGCAGGAAGCCATGTAGTCAGAAACGATTCCGAAAACCGGACATCTCCTACATTTGCCATTAAAACTCTGGTGGTGGGGGGAGGATTCGAACCTCCGAAGGCTTCGCCGGCAGATTTACAGTCTGCTCCCTTTGGCCACTCGGGAACCCCACCGCATGCATACCTTGGAGCCAGCGGAGGGACTCGAACCCCCGACCCACTGATTACAAATCAGTAGCTCTACCAACTGAGCTACGCTGGCACCAAACACCTTTAGTCAAAGCGTATGAAAGATCGACCGAGAATCACCGTTTTGTTTTGGTGCCAAGGTTATTAAAATTGGACTTTCTAATCATAACCGCAGGAAATAACAAATCTGAATTAATGTTGAATTTCTAAATTAATGCCTTAAATTATCAAATAAATGTAAATTTTCGTTGAATAGCTTTCATTTTCGTTGTTTTTTAACTTCAATCAGCATTATCGGCGTACGTGTTGCCACTCCATCCAAGTCAGCCCTAAAGCTCCAGCAAATTTCGCCGATGCTATCTATTGCGAGATTATGGTCCGGAATGACACATGGCTCTTCCTGTGGGAGCAATGCTCTCAACAAGACAATGAGAGCGCTGTCTGCAGAATAGCCCAAAAAGCGCATAAATGCTTGACAAAACCTGACCTAACTATAGTATCTTGCGAGGAATGTCCAATAGTTGGCGCGGTTGAGCCCTTATAGAGCGAATACGGAGCGACTTCAACTGCAAAGTTTATGACCTATTATTCTTTCTCGAACAGATGGTGGATTACATTTTGAAAACTCGCATTTTAAACATTATTATTGTATTTCTGTTTTTAGGAACCATCAATTGTAGCCATTTCTCACCCCCCCCCACTGCCCCTACAAATCGATCGGTGCAGCCACAAGAATCGTCCTCGACGAAACAGCGCATAACCCCTGATCTTTCCTCCGCTGAACAAAGTGAAATTGCTAATTCCGATGAGGAAGCCACCGAATCCGATAATGACGAGGCAGACGCCATAGCAAATGATAACTGCCATGATGGCGATCCTGATTGTGAAACTGATAAGGATCTATCGACTTCGGAGAAAGCTTCACAATCCAAACTGGATGAAGCACTCACCTTTTGTGAACTCTCCCAGACCCTTTGGCAAAAAGGCGAGCTTGGCCAAGCCCTCGAAGCCCTCGACAGAGCCTATGGACTGGTGCTGGAGGCGGAAACCAAAGACGACGCAAAGTTGATTCAACAAAAAGAGGATTTACGCTTTTTGATTTCCAAAAGGATTTTGGAAATCTATGCATCTCGCAATACGGTGGCAAACGGCAACCACGATGAAATTCCGATGGAAATGAATAGTCATATCCAGGCTGAGCTCAACTCATTTACCGTCGGCATGGAAAAAGAATTCTTTTTACAAGCCTATCAGCGCTCAGGGCAATACCGTCCCTATATTGTTCAGGCCCTTAAAGACGCAGGATTACCGGAAGAGCTTTCCTGGTTACCTTTGATTGAAAGTGGTTATAAAGTCAAAGCCCTCTCTCGGGCCCGTGCCCTTGGCCTTTGGCAATTTATTCCTTCCACTGGGTACAAATACGGATTGAAACGAACCAGCTACATCGATGAGCGCATGGATTTCATCAAGTCTACCCAAGCCGCCATCGCTTATCTAAATGAACTTCACAGTATGTTTGGTGACTGGTCTACCGTGCTGGCTGCTTACAACTGTGGCGAAGGTCGCGTATTAGAGGTGATCCGCACGCAAAAAGTGAACTACCTGGATAATTTCTGGGATTTGTACCAACGCTTGCCACAGGAAACTGCTCGCTATGTGCCTCGCTTCTTAGCTACCCTGCATATTATTAAAAACCCCGAACGCTATGGGCTGCAAAATGTGGTGGTGGATCAACCCCTCAATTTTGATGAGGTGGACATCAATCGCCAAGTTCACCTAAAAGATATCGCTTCCAACATGGGCATAGACGTCGAGACGCTTCAGAACCTGAATCCAGAGCTTCGTTACCAAATACTGCCTCCGGAACCTTACCGATTGAGAATACCGGATGGGCGATCAGACCAATTCCTGGATAGTTTAGACACACTGCCCACATGTATGTTGCCCCCGCAAAGGACCTTTACGTACCATCGCGTACGCTCCGGTGAAACATTGCGTACAATTGCCCGGAAATACAATGTCAGTACAAACGCAATAATACAGGCCAATCACTTGGGTCGGTCACGAAAAATTCGAGCTGGCAAAACCATCAAGATCCCAACTCAAGAAGGCATTACCGTGGCCGCGGCAGCAACACCAGCTGCGCCTGCTTCCACTGGCTCATCGGGAATTCATACCGTTCATAAGGGAGATTCCCTTTGGAACATCGCCAGTCGTTATGGCACCACAGTGCAACAGATCGTCAATATGAACAAACTGAATTCTAGCGATCTGCAAATCGGTCAAAAGCTAAAAATACCGGGAAGCAAGCCTGAACCACTACCTGAAACTGATCAGTTAAGCACATATTACGTCCAGCAGGGAGACACGCCTTTCAATATTGCCCAAAAACACAACATGGCCCTGGAGCGCTTCCTTCAACTCAATCAGCTATCACCTGCCAGCAGGATTTATCCTGGGCAGAAATTGTACCTTGAATAAAATAGCTAAGTCTCTCGTTTTGTTATAACCTCAGCTCCTGCTAAAACTCAGGTGCATTCTAAATACTAATAGGCTTCATGAAGCATTTGCTTCGATAACAGTTGAACAAAAGAAAGACATCTCTTACCATCGCCATCTTTATAATTCGAGGGAGGGCCATTTCCCGCAAACGAATCCTTTGCATTAACCAATAACTAAAGGGGGCTTGCCGTTATGTTTAAAGAATTCAGAGAATTTGCCATGCGAGGCAATGTGGTGGACATGGCCGTAGGTATTATCATCGGTGCGGCTTTCGGTGCCATTGTTCAATCCATGGTTGCTGATGTGATCATGCCACCCATCGGGTTGATCCTGGGAAATGTGGACTTCTCCAACCTCTTCCTGGTGCTCAAGGATGGCGCCACTGCCGGTCCATATGCCTCTCTAGCGGAAGCACAAAAAGCCGGCGCGGTGAGCATTAATTATGGACTTTTTGCCAACAAAATCATTAGTTTTATCATCGTGGCCTTTTGTGTCTTCCTGCTGGTGCGCGGTATGAATCAATTGCAGCGCAAAGCAAAGCCAGTGCCGACCACCAAAGAGTGCCCCCAATGCTTTTCAGCAATTTCGATTAAAGCCAAGCGTTGTCCGCACTGTACCTCGGAGTTGGCTGCGTAATGAACGCCAAAGGGTGATGATTATCGGTAAATGGACCGCTTCCACTTGCCCGTTCCCTTATTGCCATTATTGAAGCTGTTAAGAATCAGTTGTTAAGGTGCCATTATGGCTCTTATTCGAGTCGATGCGGATCAATGCAAAAAAGATGGAATTTGCATCGAAACCTGCCCACTGGCCATTCTGGAGTTCAAAACCAAAGATGCTTTGCCCACCATGATCCGTGGCGGTGAGATCCTATGCATCCACTGTGGCCACTGTGTAGCGGTATGCCCCCACCACGCCATGAACCACGCGGCTATGCAATCTGGCGATTGCCCCCCGATCCGCAAAGAACTGTCGATCAGCAGCGAACAGGCTGAACAATTCCTGCGTAGCCGTCGCTCCATCCGAGTATATAAAAAAACGACGGTAGACCGTAATCTTTTGACACGGCTTATCCATACCGCGCGCCACGCGCCCTCTGGTCACAACACCCAACCAGTGGAGTGGATAGTGATCTACGACCGTGATCAGGTCCGCGACCTGATCAAGCTGGTGATTGATTGGATGCGCCAAATGGTCAAAGAGAATTCACCCATGGCCCAGATGTTTCACATGGCGCGCCTGATCCAGAGCTATGAAGCCGGCAGTGACCGGATTTTCAGAGGTGCCCCCCATCTGATCATCGCCCATTGCCCCCAGGCGCTGCGGACCAGTCAATCGAGCACAATCCTCGCGCTTAGCTATTTAGAGCTCATGGCCCCGGCCCTTGGTCTGGGGACCTGTTGGGCCGGCTATTTCATGGCGGCGTCTAACCTTTACCCTCCCTTGATCCATGCCCTTAAGCTGCCTCAGGGGCATGCCGTCTTCGGGGCCATGATGGTCGGCTACCCCAAATACCGCTACCATCGGTTGCCCCTACGTAAACAACCCGCAATCGAATGGCGAACGGGCAGGACGTGATTTCATTTTCATGATTTTTTCGCGGACCTCTCTACAGAATAATAAATCACAATAATCACCGTTGCTTTTAGATTCTAATTTAACTAATATTACCAAATAGCTACCACAGATCTGGTGGGCCCGGCAGACGGACAGCAGCCTGTTAATAACGGTCCGACTTTGCCTGCTGACCTCCACGGGCCGATATCCAATATCCTCGGGCTCATTAAAAGCAAAGTCATGCCGATACTTATTTAGATATGAAATCGAGCGTTTCGCATATTGGCGCCACTCATCTCCCCGCCATTCCCATCTCAAGAAAGTCAGCCAATGCCGCTCTCGGGATTCCCAAATACCTTTTCGACCGACGCGACTATGAACTGGTTCGGATTATCAATAACGTAAGCGTCAGAATCCGCGATCTGGCCTATATCCGCAAACAATACTACAACTATTTCCATCCCCACGGCATTAAAGAGATGGCTGAATCGCGCAGCTTGCGCATCGGCTACGCCATGGTACACCTGCTAGCCTCCTTAGAAATCGGCGGCATGGACGATCGTCTGAGCGCCCTGCAGGCCTTGCGAGCTGAAGTGCTCGACACAGCTATCGGGCCCCTGCCCAAGAACGCGGCCCGAGTACTGATGCAGATCATGAAGGAACTGGTGCGTGCCCGAGACAATCCACGGCGGCAGCTTGAACTGGCTCATGACTTTCGCATTACCGCTGCTGGAAAACCGCGGATAATCCGCAAACAATTGCGCAAGTACCATCTGCTGGAAATGCCCGAAGCCTGGAACCAGATCTCTTTTGATGATCATGTACATGACGCCAACACCAAGGGCCGCAAATCCTCCACCCATTTAATCATGGATGCCTGGATCAAGGGCATCCGGCGTTTACGGGTGGTGCATTATAATTATATCGAACCGCGCTCGGCCGCCGAACTGGCGGAGGCAGCCACGATCATGCAGATCGACCTCCGCATTGGCATCGAATTCTATGCCAGTTTTCGCGGCAAATATATCAACCTCATCTGGGTGCCCAGGGGCTTTCCTGACACCCAGGCCTTTTTATGCTTTCTGGAGGAGCCATCGGTAGTTGCGCTAATGAATGAGGGGCGTGCCGCCTCGGCTTACCAGCAGGCCCAAGTCATGGCCTTATTGGAGGCATTTAATAGCCGGCATCGCCTCGATCTGAATCGGGCATATGATGTGGAGATCGTCCCTCTGGACCCTAAGGAGTTCTTAGCCTTTGTCGGCGTCGGCCAAAAATCAGTATTGCACCTGGAAAAATTTATCGAGCAGAAGCTGTTGGAGGCCCTGCAACACAAAGGAAACCAATGGCGACAACTTTACCCCAAGGCCAACACCGACGATCAGCAAAAAATCCGCAAATGGTTTGAGGAGGTCAATGGCCTGGATCTGGAAGCCACCGTGGCCCAATACCTCAAACCCGGCCGCAACCCAGACATTGCCAATCTTAAGGCGCCGCCTAACGATCCCCAGGCGCCTGGATTTCTGAAACTGTCACCCACTGAGTTGCTGGCCAAGCTAGTGGCTTTGCAATCAGGTTATCGAATTACGTTGAATCTCTCGGATCTGACCATCGAAGATGTGTTGGAGCTGCTCTATGATTGCAATGGCATGATCTCGCGCCTGGAGCTGTTCAATCTCAAAGACTGGTCCCATGGCCATACGGACCATATTCCCGAGATCAGCCGCCTTAAGGAGGTCATCAACGGCCGTAACCCCATTCAACTCAAGCGGGTCATTCAAAAAATCATCCAGAAAGTCGAAAGTTCCAAGAGCGCTGACGCTAACGAGCGCATCGCCAAGCTTAAGGCCATTCTTCACGACATCTCCTCATTGCAGGATATGTACAAAGTCAGGCCCCTCAAAGCCCGCATCGGCAGCGACTCCACCGGTCGCTCACCCCGATTTCACGGCATGGGACTGGTGGTCACCGATACCCTGCCGCCCAAGGCGCGCCGGCAAGTCAAGCGGGATATCGGTTCCGGACGCGAACAGATCCCCATTTCCATAACTGTCCATCGCCGCCAGACCTTTATCAAACGTTCCTCGCTGAACCATCGTCCTATTCAGTCCAGCAAATTCAGCGATAAACTCTCTTGGCTTTGGCGCATCGGGACCGTTAAGAAAGTCGATTGGGCGGTTCAAAGCGAGTTAACCCGCATCGATACCAACGGCAATGTGGTCACTTTGGGCGGAGTGGACAAGCGCATTAACAATCAAATCCATTTAATTCCAGTAAGCGGGGATAACGTTAAAAAGAAAAGCAACTGGCCCTACATTAATTCCAACCTGCGCAACCTGCTCAAGGTGACGGCCGGGTTTATTCCCGCTTTTGCCACCTTTTTCTTAACCAAAGATTGGTGGCTGCTGGCCTATGGCGGGGCCTTCATTTGGTTTGCCATCACGGGTATCCGCAATGTCCTGCAATCAGTCTTGGGCGGCGGCGGGTTGCGGCGCTCGCCCATGCTGCGCTGGAACGCCTATGTGAGCTGGGACCGCATCGCAGACTCCCTTCTCTTTACTGGCTTTTCAGTCCCCCTGTTGGACTATCTCACAAAAACCGTTGTCCTGGAACGCATGTTTGACATAACAACAGCCACGCAACCAGCTCTGCTGTACACTATCATGGCGATTACCAATGGGCTTTACCTTTCAGCCCATAATGCCTTTCGCGGACTGCCTAAAGGAGCGGTTTACGGTAACCTTTTCCGCAGCGCCCTTTCTATTCCCATTGCCATCCTATTGAATGCTAGCGTGGGCTATTTCCTGACCATATCGGGTGTACCAGCCGTAACGAATGTGCTGCAGAAATGGGCCGCCATCATTTCCAAAACCGCCTCGGACATGATGGCTGGCCTTATCGAAGGCGCGGCCGACCGCTATAACAACATCCAGGTACGCTTCCGGGACTACCGTCTAAAACTGGCGGAGCTGTTGGATATCTATACCCAACTGGAATTGCTTTACCCCGAAACCGATACTTATTCCTTGCTGGACCAATCTAAAAAATTTCATCCACGCAACAATATGGAAGCCCAGGACCTGGAGAAGATCATCACCATCCACGCCCTGGATTTACTCTACTTCTGGATGTATCAACCCCGGGCCAGAGTGGCCCTGGACCATCTATTGGCAAAAGCCAATGAAGAAGAACGGCACTTGCTGGTCACCTCCCAATTTACCCTGCTGCGCCAACGTGAAATCAGTCAGATGTTCATCGACGGCGTGTTGGGCGACGACTTTGCCAAGGCACTCTCATTCTACCTTTCCAATTATCAGGGCTATTTGGAAGCGATGAAGAGGTATGTATAGACGAGATGCGAGCGTATCAATAATTCACGGCCTTAAAAACTTCCATCCCATGGGCGGCTGAGACACGCGCCGGGCGCTGCAATCCACCAGCTCGAACAAAATCACTTCCATGATATGCCAGACCTTGACGCCTTCGCGAACACAGCCGGTGATGGTGTCCGACTTCCGGCCGCAGGCCATATGCATATGTAATAGCGGTTTGTCGGCCTCATCGCAAAAAAGCGTGCCGGTACCGGCAACCTCATGGGCCTCGTCGAGGGGATAGGTCATGGGGACGATGGTCGCGCCGCGCCCCTCCTCCGGGCCCACCACCAGCTTGCTGCCGCCGTCGGCACCGCCAATGATGATCAGGGCCGCGGCCTGAATGCCCTGCTCGACGGCAAAGCGTTCGATGGTCTCATGGACCATATCCCCATCTTCCAGACGGATAACAAAGACCCGGCCTTGTTTGGCTTGAGAGAATTTCATGATTTGCCTACCCGGTGACCAATTTCCGGCCGATATCCCGCGCCTGGACCAACAGTGCTTCGTTTTTTACGGCCGGTTCAACGTGGCTGTTGGCGTGAATAATTCGGCCCACTTCCACAAAACCAAGGCCAGTACCAGCCATGCCGGCCAACCAGCGGACCGAGCGCTGGTACTGCTCCGGGCCGGGCGCGCCCTGGGAAATCACTATTGCAAACCGCTTGCCCGGCGTCACCACCGGATTGTAGCCAACGCCTTCCGGCTTGGGAGCATAAAGCGAATAAAGCCGGTCGACGAAGAGTTTCATCTGCCCGCAGATGCGGTACATGTAAATCGGGGAACCCAAAATCAATGCATCACAGCTTTTCATACCTTCCAGAAAGGGGCTGAGGGCATCTTTCTGGGCACACACCCCATGAATCTTGCGGCATGATAGACACCCCATGCACCCCTTCATATCCATGGTGTGCAGATGGGCTTCGCTGGTCTCGGCGCCGGCTGCTTGAGCGCCCTCCAGCATGGCGTGAATCAAAGTGGTGGTGTTGCCTTTCTTGCGCGGACTGCCGTTAATGGCCATGACATGCATAGAATACTCTCCTTATTAAACAAGCCCGGTCCCTAAAAATTTCCTTTCAATCCAAACGGTTGACAACTTTAAAGTCCAATTTTATAAATGTCAATGCATCATTTCGCCGACGGAATAACCCTTTCAGGAGATTAACCATGCGCAAAGCCATCATTACCGCCGCCATTACGGGCTCGGTCCACACTCCCAGCATGAGTCCTTATCTGCCCATCACCACCCAACAGATCATCGATGAGGTGTTGGCCGTGCACCAGGCCGGCGGCGCGGTGGCTCACGTGCATGTACGCGAAGAAACCAATGGCTTGCCCAGCGCGGACCAGGAGAGTTTCCGGCGCATTGCCTCCGAAGTAAAGAAGCATTGCGATATCATCCTGTGCACCACTACCGGCGGACGCCTGGGCGAGCCGGTGGCCAAACGGGTCCAGGTGGCTTCGACCCTCAAGCCTGAGCTGGCCTCACTCAATGCCGGATCACTCAATTTCGCCTTGTTCCAAGTGCTGGGGAAATTCAAGGAATTTAAATATGAGTGGGAAGAACAATACCTGCGCGCCACCGAAGATTTTATCTTCCCCAACACCTTCAAAACCATGCGCGAATTTTTGGAGATCTTCGCCGCTACGCAAACCAAGCCCGAATTTGAAATCTATGACGTGGGCATGCTCAACAATCTGGCCTTTCTCATGGCCGAAGGCATCGTGAAGCCGCCCATCTACCTGCAATTTGTCATGGGCATTTTGGGCGGCATTCCGGCCACGCCGGAAAACCTGGTATTTCTGGTGGAAACGGCCCGCAAACAGATCGGTCAATTTGAATTTTCGGTGTGTGCCGCCGGCCAGGCCCAATTTGCCATGTGCACCCAATCCCTGCTCATGGGCGGCCATGCCCGCGTGGGTCTGGAAGATAATCTCTACCTGGAAAAGGGAGTGCCGGCCAAAAGCAATGCCGACCAGGTGAGGAAGATCATCCGCATTGCCCGCGAACTGGGCATCGAGCCGGCCACGCCCCAGGAGACCCGGCGGATATTGAATTTGAAGGGATTGCATGAAGTTGCCTTTTAAGCCAAACAAGCCCTGACTGCTTCCGGCGCTGATCGATCACCCAACCATCTCCAAATTATGGTTGACTATTCAGTTTAAGCCTATTAATTTAATACTATTAAATTAATAGACGGCTCTTTCTTGCTCAAAATCTCGGCTCGCCGAGACCGAATAGATAATGCAGCGGGAGGTCGTTTCATGGCGCAGACGTTTCAAGCAACAGCGGAACCGGTCCCCATCAAGGTTTACGGGTATCGTTGGGTCATTCTGCTCTTCTTCTTTCTGATCAACGCCCTGATTCAAGTCCAGTGGATCACCTTTGCACCCATCACCAGCGAGGCGGTGGCGTTCTATAAGGTATCCGCCCTGCAAATCGATCTGCTCTCCCTGATCTTCATGATCGTCTACATCTTCGTTTCCATCCCGGCCTCCTACGTCATCGACACCTGGGGCATTAAAATCGGCATCGGCGCTGGCGCGGTGCTGCTCGGGATTTTCGGACTGTTCAAAGGCCTGGGCGGGGCGAGCTACGCGATGGTAGTACTGTCCCAGGTCGGTTTGGCCGTGGCGCAGCCGTTCATTCTCAACGCGGTCACCAAGCTCGGCGTGCGCTGGTTTCCGCTGCACGAGCGGGCCACCCAGGCCGGCATCTCGGTGCTGGCCCAGTTTGTGGGGATCATCGCGGCCATGGCGGCCACGCCGCTACTTTTGCAGAGCTGGGGCATGAAAAAAATGCTGTTGATCTACGGGCTGGTAACCTTTGCCGGCGCCACGCTTTTCCTGCTCTTCAACCGGGAGCACCCGCCGACGCCACCCTGTCCGCCGGGCCATGACGAACGCATCCCGGCCCTGGCCGGCCTGAAGCATATCCTGCAACAGAAGGACATGCGCTATCTTCTGTTGGTTTTCTTCATCGGTCTGGGCATTTTCAACGCCATCACCACCTGGATCGAACAGATTCTCAAGCCGCGCGGATTCACTACTACCCAGGCCGGATTTGCCGGGGCCATGCTCATGATCGGCGGGATCATCGGCGCCTCCATCCTGCCTTTGCTTTCCGATAAGCTGCGCAAACGCAAAGTCTTCATTCTCATTACTACACTCTTTGCCCTGCCCGGTCTGGTGGGGATGACCTTTGCGACTCACTACAGCTTGCTTCTTTGGGCCTGCTTTATCATGGGCTTTTTTCTGCTGGCCGGCGGCCCGATTTGCTATCAGTACTCCGCCGAGGTTTCGTACCCGGCCCCTGAAGCCACCTCCCAGGGATTGCTTCTTTTCGCCGGGCAGATTTCGGGGATTCTATTTGTCTTCGGCATGGATCTCTGGAGCGCGGCGGACGCGTCCAAGACGCCGGCCATGATCGTTTTTATTGCCCTGACCATGCTCAACCTGTTCTTTATTTCCAAATTAAAAGAATCGAAACTGGTTCAAACCGATGAGATCTAAAGATGCCTAAAAAGACCCGAAGTACTGAAGAAGTCGATGCCGTACGCGAAAAGATCCTGGCTTGCGCCTTCGAGATCCTTGTCAAGAACGGCTACGAAGGCCTGTCCATGGCCAAGGTCGGCGCCCGCATGAAAATGACGGCCGCCAACCTTTACAATTACTACGCCAACAAGGACGAACTGCTGATCGCCATCCATAAAAAAGCTTACGCCATGCTGTATGATCAGTTGGGCGACGCCGTCCAAAAGGCCAAAACGCCCCAGGCGCGTTTTCAGAAGCTGACCCAGGCCTTCGTGACCTTCGGCACGCAAAACATCAATATCTACGACATCATGTTCAACCGGCGTATCCGGCAGCACAGTGACTATATCGGCACGCCCCAGGAGGCGTTGTCGGACGATGAGTTTCGTAGTTCTTTGCGGGTGCGCGCTTTTGCCGAAGGCGTCATCCAGGAAGTTTGCGACGCCAAGGAAGACGGCCGAGCGCCGGATGCCAGATTCCTGGCCATCCAGGCCACCAGCATCCTGCACGGGGTTATCTCCTTATACAACAGCGGCGTGCTCGCGCAGATTACGGCCGACCCTGAGGCGACTTTGAAGCAAATCGTGGAGAATACCACGCGCAACATTACCGGATGAGCGCTTGATAACACCTCCAGCCCGAAACGGGTGAACGGATGAATAGCAAAGATAAGTATATACTGTCCATCGACCTGGGAACCTCCGGACCCAAAAGCGCCCTAATTTCCATCCGCGGAGAAGTGATCGGCAGCCGATTCCAGACCAATGACGTCATCCTGCTGCCCGGCGGCGGCGCCGAGCAAGACCCGGAGCAGTGGTGGAAGAGCATCATGGCCACGGCCAAGCAATTGCTGGCCGCGGGGCTGGCGCCGCCCGAACAGATCGCGGCGGTCAGCGTAACCGCCCAGTGGTCGGGGACCGTGCCCGTGGACCGGGAAGGCCAGCATTTGATGAACGGCATCATCTGGATGGATTCGCGCGGGGCCGAGGCCATCCGCGAGCGGCTCACGGGCCTGATCAATGTCGAGGGTTACTCGCTTTTCAAGTTCCGCACCTGGCTCAAACTCACGGGCGGCGCGCCGGCGCGCTCAGGCAAGGACCCTCTGTGCCACATCCTGTGGCTGAAGAAGCTCCGGCCGGACCTCTACCGGCAAACCTACAAATTCCTCGATCCCAAGGACTACATCAACCTGCGCCTCACCGGACGGTTCGCGGCCACCTACGATTCGATCCTGCTCCACTGGGTTACCGACAACCGCGACCCGGCCCGAATCGCCTATCACGACAAATTGCTGCGGCTGGCGGGTATCGACCGCGACAAGCTTCCCGATCTGGTGGGCGCTTTGGATATCCTCGGGCCGGTAAAAGCAGATGTAGCCCGTGAGCTGGGTCTTAAACCGGACACGCCGGTGATCGGCGGCACGCCCGACGTGCCTTCAGCCGGCGTGGGTTCGGGCGCGGTCCGGGACTATGAGGGCCATCTGTACATCGGCACCTCGGCCTGGATCTCGGGCCATGTGCCTTTCAAAAAGACCGACATTTTCCACAACTTCGGCTCATTTCCCAGCCCCCTCCCCGGTCGCTATCTGATTTTGTCCGAACAGGAGTCCGCCGGCAAATGTCTCACCTGGCTGCGCGACAATGTACTCTATCACAAGGATGAATTGCTTCGGGAGACCAATGCGCCGGACATCTTCAAGGTCATGGACCAGATTGTGGCCCGGGTGCCGGCCGGCGCCAATGGCGTGATTTTTACCCCCTGGCTTTATGGAGAGCGCTCGCCGGTGGAAAACCACCACATCCGCTCCTCCCTGTTTAATCTCTCCTTGCAGAACACCCGCGAAGATATCGTACGGGCGGTTTTCGAAGGTGTGGCCTTCAATGCCAAATGGCTGTTGCAGCCCGTGGAGAAATTCATGGGCCGGCCATTTTCCTATCTGAACTTCATCGGCGGCGGCGCCAACTCCGATGTCTGGTCGCAGATTCTGGCCGATATCTTCGACCGCAAGATCCGCCAGGTTAAGGACCCCATCTTCTCCAATGCCCGTGGGGCCGCATTTCTGGCCGCCATCGCTTTGGGCCATTTGACTGCCGAAGAAATCCCGAAATGCATCCAGATCAAAGCCGAATACACCCCCAACCCGAAACACCGCAAGATCTACGATGAAATTTTCAAGGAGTACCTGGCGCACTACAAGTCTCAAAAAAAGGCCTGCGCGCGGTTGAACAAAAATTTGGATGTCACCTGAAAATTAAAGGCATGATCCCTTTCAAATAATCCCGACCGATGGGCAGTAAAGGAGGCTCATATGGAATATCAGGAAATCGTGGCGCGTAGAAAAGAGATTCTTTCCCGCCCGGTCCGCCGCATTCCCAAGGAGAAGTTGGCGGAAGAACACAAACGCTACGCCGCGCGCACCCGGCGCTCGGTGGAGATCTTTGAGAAGGCCAAAAATCTGATCCCCGGCGGCGTCGAACACAACCTGAGCCAGAACAAGCCCTTTCCCCTGGCCATGGACCGGGCCAAAGGCTACAAGATCTGGGATGTGGACGGCAACGAGTATATCGACTATCTGCTCTGCGGCGCGCCCATCATCCTCGGCCACTGCTTCAAGGAGCTGGATGACAAAATTGTCCGGATCATCCAGGAAAAGGGCCCGGCCACGGGTTTGACTTCGGAGTACGAACTGCTGGCCGCCGAGCAGATCATCAAACACATGCCCGGCGTGGAGATGGTGCGTTTTCTTCAATCGGGCACCGAGGCCGACATGGCCGCCATCCGCATCGCCCGGGCCTTCACCGGCAAGCAGAAGATCATCAAGATCGGCGGCAGCTACCACGGCTGGTCCGACCAGATGGTCTATTCCATCCACATCCCCCAGACCGGCGCCCTGGAATCCAAGGGCATCCCCAATGAATGCTTCAGCCACATCGTGGACGTGCCGCCCAATGACTTCGACGCCCTGGAAAAAGCCTTCAAGGAGAACCAGGACAAGGGCGGCATCGCCGGTATTATCGTGGAACCCATCGGCGGCGAATCCGGGGCCCACCCGGTGCATCCCGACTGGAACAAGACCATCCGCCAGCTCTGCGATCAGTACGGCGCCCTGATGATCTTCGATGAAGTGGTCACCGGCTTCCGCCTGGATATGGGCGGAGCCCAGAAGTACTTCAACATCAAACCCGACCTCACGGTGCTGGGCAAGATCATCACCCACGGCTATCCCTCCTCGGGCGCGGTCTGCGGCCGCAAGGACGTGATGGGCGCCTGCGCCGGCAGCCTGGGCCAGAAAGTCTTCGTGGGTGGTACCCTGGCGGCCAACCCCATCTCCACGGCTGCCTGCTACCATGCCCTCAAACTCATGGAAGAACACGACGCCGTGGGCAAATCCATTGCTTTTGCCAACCGGCTCACAAAGGCGCTCAACGATCTGTTCGCCACCCGTGCCGACCTGGGCTTCTTCGTCTACAATTTCGGCCCGATCATGCACTACATGACCACCGCCTTTTTCTCGGTGGACCTCGGCGCGCCCGACGCCCTGTTCCAAATTTTAGACCGTAAGCAGGTGGCCGACGATTATCAGGTGATCACCATGGCTCACGGTCTGTGCACCCTGGCCGGCACACGCATGTACACCTGCATGCAGCACGATGACGCCGCGCTGAAGAAGACTTTGGAGGTCTGGCAGTATTTGCTTGATTTGATACCGAAGAGTTAGTTGGTGGCTGGTTCTGTAGGCGCCTGAAAGGAAATGTTATAGCCCCTCTTAAATCGTACTCGAGTCAGATTCTTCGAGTACGAGTACGAAGTGAAGGAGAAAAGAATATGGAAAAATCTCAAAAGCCAATGGACGCCTTCGCCGATAAACCCATTGCCCTGCCCGAAGGCATTGACATGGAGAATCACGTCATCGCCACCTACTGGATCGAATCCGACCGGACCATGGATATGGCCCTCATGGGGCAGGTGCTGGCCATCGAGCAGACCACCGGCACCTGGGTACCGGTGCCGGGCGAAACGCCGGAAATCCGGGCCAAACATGTAGCCAAGGTGATCGGCATCTATGAGGCGCCGTACTATGAGTATGGGGTGCCCGAAGATGTCAAGCGGCGGCAGTATATTTTGCAGGTCGCTTTTCCGTCGGCCAACGTCGAAGACCAACTGCCCATGATGCTGACCGCCACCATCGGCAACATCTCTTTGGTGCCCAACTTCAAGCTGCTGGATCTGCGCATCCCCAAGGCCACCCTGGCGCAGTACAACGGCCCCAAATTCGGTTTAGCCGGCTGGTGGGAGGCCCTGGGACTGAAGAAAGACCGGCCGCTGCTCAACAACATGATCAAGCCGTGCAGCGGCTATCCCCTGGAAGTAGGGGCCAAACTTTTCAAAGAAGCGGCCCTGGGCGGTTGCGACGTGATCAAAGATGACGAACTGATCGCCAACATGCGCTATAACGACGCGGTCCAGCGGGTGAAGACCTACATGGCCATCGAAAAGCAGGTCTTCGAAGAAACCGGCGAGCACACCCTCTACACGGTCAACGTCACCGACCGCCTGCCGCGCATGTTCGAGCTGGCCAAGCGCTGCATCGACGCCGGCGCCAATGCCATGATGGTCAACTATCTGGCCGTGGGCCCCGAAGCCATGCGCGCCCTGGCCGACGACCCGGCCATCAACGTGCCCATCCTGGCCCACATGGATCTGGCTGGCGCCTATTTCATGTCGCCCCACCAGGGGATCTCATCACCCATTATCTTCGGTAAGATTTCGCGTCTGTGCGGGGCCGACGCCATCGTGCTGCCCTTTTCCATGGGCGGCAAGGCGATCTACCTGCACGACCGTTTCATGGCCACCACCCGCTGCCTGACCTATCCCATGGGCAATCTCAAACCCACCATGCCCATGCCCTCGGGCGGCATCACGCCGGCCAACGTGGCCGACATCCTGCTATCGCTGGGCCGGGACATCATGATCGGCTCCGGCGGTGGCATCCATGCCCATCCCAAGGGGCCGCGCGCCGGCGCCCGCGCCCTGCGGCAGGCCATCGACGCAGCCGTCAAGGGAATCCCCGTGGAGCAGTATGGCAAAGAGCATGAAGAGTTGGGGATTGCGCTCGGCGTGTGGGGCAAAAAAACGGATTTCAAAATCTAAATTCAGGGGGATGGGGTCGAGCATGTATTTTGGAGAAAAATAACGCCCAGGGAAGATCATTTCATCGGGCGACATTGGCCGGCACTACCAGAATCGGGCAGGGCGCTTCCCGGATCACAGATTCGGTCTTGGTTCCGAAAAAGCATTGAAAAAAAATGGCCATGTTGATGGCCGCCGATCACGATCAAATCGGCCTGAAATTCCTTGGCGGCCGTTAAAATATTATTTGACGCCGGCCCTGAAAGCTCGCGAAAATCAGCTTCGATGCCTTCTTCGACCAGTCGATCCTGAATCTTTTTCAAATCCCTATGCTGACTCAGATCTACCCTGTTAGGCAGACCGGAAACCGGTTCCAAAGGATCTTGAGGCGCGTAAGAAAAGGGGGCCGAATCCTCAACATGCAGGACACGAATTCGGCCCTGGAGCGCTTTACAAAGCTTAATGGCCTTGCCAATCACTACTGTGGCGGCATCTGAATTATCCACCGCAACTAAGATTCTATCCATAATGCCTCCTTTGTGATCATTGCCGATCCGTTGCGACGGTTTGAGCCTAAAGCGCCGCGCCTGCAATGCAAAGCGGTTTCTCTGCATTCTGCAAATCGCTTGGCTTGCTTAAGTGCAGGCCTTATGACCGCGTTATGAGATGGCTTTGATCAAGGATGCCTCAGCCCTCTTCCCACGTGATACACTCCACCGGGCAGGTTTGGATGGCTTCTTCAATGCAATCTTCGGGACCGCCTTCCGGCAAAATGACTTCCGCTTTCTCCGAATCGGAATTGAAAGCAAAAACGTCGCTGCATAGTTCAACGCAGGATTCGCAGCCAATGCATTCTTCTGTGTTGATAACAACTCGTTTGGCCATGCCCTTCTCCTTTCTATGGTTGTAGCATCATCACAATCCGAACCTGAATCCATATTTACTTCGTATTAGAGGCAAAATCTAACCAGTTATAGCCACGGAACCAATACTGTCTTTAACCTATTTCAGCCCCAGACCGGCTTTATCAGGTCTTCCCGGACCGCTTGCAATGGTGACGCGCGCGGCCCTCCAACCGACTCATTGCCGTCGAAGGCCATACTTCTTACGCCGCGGTCCATCAGCGGCTGAAATGCCGCCGGCGGCCGGCCGTCTATACCAAAATACTTGCCCAGGTTCTGAAGTTTACATTTTACACACCATTTAATCCTGTCTTATAGTGAACCATCTTTACGGCCTAAGGTGCGATTCTGGGACCAAAACTCCGACACCTTTGCAGCGAGTTGACCAATGATTTTTGCGGCTCTTCTATTCGGTGAGCCGTCGTATGGGCGTGAACCATTCAACTGTGAGCAGGAGGAAATGCCATGAAACATCTAATACTTCCTATGCGGATGGCGGTAATTGGGATCTTTGCATGGGCCGCGTTGAGCACCAATGCCCTGGCCAAGGATGTGGTAATCGGCTTCACCGGACCCTTGAGCGGTCCCGGCGCGGGGTATGGGCGCGATGTTCTCAACGGAATTAAAATGGCCGCCGACGATATCAACAAAGGCGGCGGAATCACCGTCAAAGGGAAAAAATATACAGTGAAGGTCGAAGGGCTCGACGACCGGATCGATCCTACCATCGCGGTGAACAATGCCAGGCGATTGAGTTCGAGATCCAAGGCGCGCGTCATATTCAATCCCGTGTTCAACACCATCGCGCCCTTGATGCAGATCAACCAGCAGAAGACTTCCCAGTTCCTTTTGATGGCGTACAGCAGCACGCCCAAAATCGAGCAGATTCCCAACGATCTCACGGTGTCCATCCCTCCGCCCTTTACCGCTTATGTGAATGCATTTTGCGACATGGCCTGGAAAAAGGGTTGGCGCAAAGGCGCCATGATGGTCACCCTCGGCGCCTATGGGGACGAGTGGCGCGAAGCCTTCAAACACCATTGGGAGGAAATCGGCGGTGAGATCCTGGCCGACAAGCCGGCCAATTACTACACCGAAACGGACTTTTCCGCGCAGCTGAGCGCCGTCATCGCCACCCATCCTGAATTTCTTCTCATCGGCGGCCCTTCCGAGCCGACCGGTCTGGTGATCGAGCAGGCTCACAATCTGGGCTTCAATGGTGGTTTCGTCCTGGTGGACCAGGCCAAAATGGACTACATCGCCGATGTCGTGTTCAAGGGCGACCTCTCCAAGATGGGCAATGTCATTGGCGTGGCGCCAATAGTGGGGCTTCCCTCCCCGGTCATTCCCGAATGGAACAAGCGCTACGAGAAGGAGTACGGCGTGCACGACACTTTCGAAGCCTTGCTGAACTACTCGGCGACGATGATCGTGGTTCACGCCATGGAAAAAGCCGGAACCATCGATAATCCCCAAGCCATCAAGGCGGCTTTCGCCAAGGTTCTGCCGCAGGATCCGACCAAGGTTCCGACCCCGTTTATCGGCACCCTGGGCCCGAAACTGCTCATTACGACCACGGCGGGCGAAATTATTGATGGAAAGTACACCAAGGTGAATCAATATGTCTGGTGGACGAAAGACGAAGCCGCGTATATGGAGTTGCTCAAGAGCATTCCGGCCAGCGACAATGTCGTGACCTCCTGGCTGCCGCTCAAAGGCTATTTGCAGTAATCTCAATTTATGGCAAGGTAAATACCTATCCCGGGGCCTCGAAGTCCGCCATGGACTTTTCGGCCCCGGCCGTTGTCCAACTTCGATAGGGTCAGGCCGGTTGGCCGCAGACCGGCAACTGATGTCCATCCAGAAATTGGCCGTTTCTGGATGGACACTAACCGACCGCAAGGGGAATTCATGGAGCTATTTCTGCAACAGGTGTTCAACGGCATCATGTTCGGCAGCACCTATGCCATCGTGGCGCTGGGACTGACGCTGGTCATGGGAATTTTGAACATCCCCAATTTCGCCCACGGACACTTGTACATGCTGGGCGGTTATGTCACCTACTTCTTCTTCGCTACGCTGGGCCTGGGCTTCTGGCTCAGCCTGCTGGCCTCGATGATCATTTTAGGTATGGTGGGCGTGGTCATGGAGCGCGTGGTCTTTCGCCCGCTGACCGGCCAGCCGCCTATCAATGATTTTATCGCCGCCATCGGATCGCTGGTCTTTCTGGAAGCATTTGCCCTGGCGGTGTGGGGGCCACAGGGACTGCGCATCACCAATCCATATCCCGAGACCTTCCAATTTTTAGGTATCACCATGACCGTGCAGCGGGTGCTGGTCATCGTCGCCGCCGCGGCCCTGATCGTCGGGCTGCATTTTTTCATGAAAAAGACCGTTCTCGGAGCAACAATCGAAGCCGTGGCCCAGAATCGCGAAGGGGCCATGTTGACGGGTATCAACGTCAACCGTGTATCGGCCATCACCTTTGCCATTTCCACGGCCACGGCCGCATTGGCGGCCAGTTTCCTGTCACCGATCTTCATGCTTTCACCCTCCATGGGCGCCATTCTGGGAATGAAAGCCTTTATCATCGTCATTCTGGGCGGCCTGGGAAGCATCCCGGGAGCCATCCTGGGAGGCTACATTCTGGGATTGATCGAAGCCCTGGGCGGCGGCTATGTGTCCGCGGCATATAAAAACGTGTTCGCCTTCGGCGCGCTCATCCTCATTCTCTCCATCAAGCCCACCGGGTTATTCGGTAAAAAGGAGGCCTGATCCGTGTTCACCAAGCCGATCCATATCAAGTTGTTCTTCCTGGCCGTGCTGATCGCGGCATTGCTCCTGCCTCTTTTCATATCGGATGCGTATATGTTCCAAGTCGTGATCATGAGCATCCTTTTCGCCATCGCCACCTGCGCCATGAACCTGATCATTGGCTTCACCGGCCAGGCCTCCCTGGCCCACGGCGCCTTCTTCGGCATCGGGGCTTACGGCGTGGCCATTTTGACCAAGGCCGGTGTCTCCTTCTGGCTGGCCCTGCCGGCGGCGGCGGTCATGGCCGTGCTCATCGGTCTGCCGGTCGGTCTGATTTCGCTGCGAACCCGGGGGCACTATTTCGCCATCGTCACGTTGTGCTTTGGCGTCATCATGTGGATCGTGGCCGGCAATTGGATCGAATTGACCGGCGGGGAAAACGGAATTTTCGGCATTGCGCCGCCCGGCGACATCTTGGTGCCTCTGATCGGCCGCATCGACTTTTCTTCCCAGGCCGCGCAGTACTACCTGGCCTTGGCCTTCCTCCTGCTCACCCTGTGGGCCCTGTACCGCATTGTCTATTCCGTTTTCGGACTGACGTTCATGGCCGTGCGCAACAACGAGGCCCTGGCCGATGCTGTCGGCATCAACACATTTACAACCAAATTGATCTCCTTTGAGGCCGCCAATTTTATCGCAGCCCTGGCGGGCGGGCTATATGCCATCGTGATCGGCGCGGTCAGCCCCAGCGCGGCCGGCTACGGACTGACCTTCAATTTTCTGATCTATCTGATCCTGGGCGGCATAGCCACCCTGTCCGGTTCGGTGATCGGCGCTTTCGCCATACCCATCCTCATGGAATCTCTGCAGTTCCTGCAGGACTATCAGCTCCTGATTTTCGGGGCGCTGCTGGTGGTGGTCATCATCTATTTCCCCATGGGTTTTGTGGGCGGCCTGCGTCGTTTGAATCAAATTATCGCCGACCGTCGCCGGCGGAAGAAATCGGAGGCCGTGCATGTTTCTGGCTAAATCCTTAACCAAGCTTTTCGACGGACTGGCGGCCGTACAGGACGTCAGCTTTGAAATCAAGCAGGGAGAAATTCTGGCCATCATCGGCCCCAACGGCGCCGGCAAGTCCACCCTGTTCAACATGATGACCGGAACCTTCAAGCCCACTTCGGGTTTGGTCTTCATGGACGGGCACAATATCACCGGCTTAAAGCCATACCGCATCGTCACCAAAGGCATGGCCCGGACCTTCCAGACCACCAGCCTGTTCGATCAATTGCGGGTAATAGACAATCTCATGATCGGCTATAAATGGCGCACCGGCCTTGGTTTTTGGAATACTCTGCTGCATACCCCCAAATGGAAGGCCTACCAGACCGAAGCATTTCTTCGCGCCATGGAGATCCTCGAATTTCTGGGACTGACCGATAAAAGCGAATTTTTCATCCCGGCCTTGTCCCAAGAAGAACAGAAACGATTGGCCATCGGCATCGCCATGATGGGCAAACCGCGCATGCTGCTGCTGGATGAGCCCACCGGCGGCCTGATCCAGGAAGAGACCGACCGCATCACGCGCCTGATCCAGCGCATCCGCGACCAGGGCACCACGGTGTGCATCATCGAGCATAAAATGCAGATGATCATGGGGCTGGCCGACCGCATCGTGGTTTTGAACTATGGGAAGAAAATCGCCGAAGGCAGTCCCGAAGAAATCAAGAGCAATCAGGCCGTCATCGAAGCCTACCTGGGGGGAGAGGTCCATGCTTAAGCTCAATCAGGTGCATACCAACATCGGTGGGATGCAGATCATTCAGGATATATCCCTGGAAATCCAGAAAGGCGAATTTGTGGCCCTGCTGGGCAGCAATGGATCGGGCAAGACCACGCTGTTCAGAACCATCGCGGGCGTATTGAAACCCAAAATTGGCACGGTGGAGTTCGACCACGTCGGCATCCACCGCTTGCCGGTTCACAAGATCGTGGAGCTGGGCCTGGTCTTATGTCCACAGGGGCGTCAGCTATTTCCAGAACTTTCGGTGGAAAAAAACCTGATCCTGGGCGCCTATCCGCTGCGAAGCGACAAAACCCGCATCCGGAAGAACATGGACCGGGTCTTTGAATTCTTCCCCATTCTCAAGGAACGGTTGCATCAGCACGCCGGCACCTTCAGCGGCGGCGAGCAGCAGATGCTGGCCATCGGCCGGTCCCTGATGAGCGAACCCAAATTACTGCTGCTGGACGAACCCTCCGTGGGCTTAGCGCCGCTGATCGTCAAATTGATCGGCGAAGTAATTGCCAGCATCAGCCATGAAATGAAAACAACGGTCTTTCTCTCCGAACAGAACGCCAACATGGCATTGAACATCACCCAGCGGGGATATGTCCTGGAAAACGGCCGCTGCGTGCTCTCCGGCCAATGCAGCGATCTCAAGCAAGACGAAAAAGTGCGCAAGGCGTATATCGGGGCCTGAGCGCTCTTCGATTCAGTCCTACCGGGCCGTGACCGCAAAGGCCGCGTAGCTCTCATCCACGGGCGGCATCGCCACATCCTGGGCCGATACCAGTTTGCCGTAGACCGGGTGGTCCTGCCAGCCGTCGATGTGGGCGGCGCGCTTGGCCGCGGCCTTGAGCAAGCTCCAATCGGCGCTGCCGTAGAGATGCATCTGCTGGGCGGCCATGGAGCCTTCGCCGTGGATAGTGTCAATCTGCCAATAGTTGCCGGTCATGTCCTTGATCAGGCGCATGACCCGCAGTCGGTCTTCGGTGGATACGCCGGCCTTGGCGCTGAGGTATTTTTCGATGTAGGGCCGGATCTCGGCGTTTTGCCAGTCGCGGTAGGCGGGCACGGTGGTGCACAGGCCGCCGGCGATATCCTGCATGTGCTGGCACATCTGGTGAAAATTGCTGGCAAAGGTGTACTTGGCGGCGTTGATGGACATGGGGTTGGGCATGGCCACGTCATGGCCGAACTCCTTGACCGGCGCCAGGCAGGCGGCTTTGCCCAATTCAGCCACCATGTGGGTGATCATGGCCATCCAGGCGAGCTTCTTGCGGACGTGGTCGACTTTGTCGACGCCGTTGTATTCGGCCACGAGAGCCGCGGCGCCGGTCATGGCCTCCAGCTTGCCGATCATCTTGCAGGTGCCGAAGAGCCGGTGATAACTGCCGAAGGCATAGGCCAAAGTGCGGGAGAACTGCCACTCGCCGCACATGAAGACCCGCTCCCAGGGCACGAAGACATCATCGAAGACAATCAGACACTCGGTGGGCTGCAAGGTACTGGTCTTAGGGTAGTCAAATAATCCTTCCTCTCCGTAGGTCCGGGAGACCGGTTCCACGGCCAGCATCTTTACGCCTTTGGCGTTGCACGGCACGGCAAAGGCCAGGGCATAATCCTTATCGGCTTCGCCATGGGTGCGGCACGGCGAGCAAAGCAGCTCGTTGGCGCAGGGCGAGGCGCTGATGTGCACCTTGGCCCCGCGTACGATGATGCCATCTTTTTGCTTATCTACGACTCGCAGGTAGTAATCCTGATGCTGCTTCTGCTGGGAAGGATGCAGGCCCCGGTCGCCTTTGACATCGGTGATGGCGCCGGTGATGCCCAGGTCCTGCTTCATCAGAAGCTTGCGGTAATTCTCCACCCGCTCGGAGTAATGGGTTCCCAACTGCTTGTCCATCACATTGGCCGTGACCGTGAACGCCGCCAAAGCATCGGCGCCCATGCAGTGCAGCAGCACGCCGCCGCCGGAACGCATGGCGGTGGCAAAACACTCCCGTCTTCGCAGAAGATCTTCGGCGCTTTTGGGCGCGGTGAGAAGATAATTGACATCTTCGCCCTCTTCGTCCTGGGCTACGAAGAGATCGCGGTACTCCGGCCGATGGGGCAACACATAATCCAGGGCCGCGGTGCGGATGATGCCGCTGAGGGTGGGATGGGTGCGCACGTCTTTGACTTTTTCTCCCATGCACCACATTTCACGGCCATCATTCAAACTTTCCAAATATTGGGCGACTGTTCGGATCATGGTTCACATCCTTTCGTTGATTTTGCTTTGGATTCAGCGGCGCTTTAGTCTGACGGGTTTTGTCAAAAACCATATTGGATCGAAAAAGATGTACCAGGATCCTACTGGAAATCAATGCAAAACTGGCTTGCATCGCCGACGGCGGCGGCTTATATTCGCCCCCGCTTGAATGGGATTTAATGGTTTCTTTATGAGGCCACGGGCATGACATCTACTTATGTCCATGAATTGCGCGCCAAATTGACCGCCGCCAACCTGGCGGAATATGGGGACAAAGCCGGCGCGATCCATTGGGCCGCGCCGGCCACCATGGCGGCGGCCACAACCCGGCGCGCCGAGCTCCTTCAGACCGCCGCAGCCTTTTTGACCCAAGCCGCCAAACAGACCAAACCCCATTTCGGGGAGCTATCCCCCGGATGCCGGGTGTGCGCTTCCGGTCAATGGTCGTGTCTGTTCATTAACGGCCGCTGCAATTGCCGCTGTTTCTACTGCCCCACTTCCCAGGACGAGATCAGCGTACCCACCACCAACCGCGTGCCGTTTGCCACGGCCGCGGATTACGCCAAATATGTGCGCCGTTTTGGCTTTACCGGCGCCAGCATCAGCGGCGGCGAGCCCCTGCTGACCTTTGAGCGCACCATCGATTATATCGAAACCGTGCGCCGGGAGCTGGGCCCGCAGCTTCACATCTGGCTGTACACCAACGGCACCCTGGCCACCCGGGAACGGTTGGCCGCGCTTCAGGCCGCCGGGCTCAATGAAATCCGGTTCGATCTCAGCGCCGTGGATTATAACCTTAGCAAGGTGGAGATGGCCGCCGGCCTCATCGAGTGCGTTACGGTGGAGATCCCGGCCATTCCCGAAGATGCCGATCTCCTGGCAGCCTTGCTGCCGTCCATGGCCGCGGCCGGCGTCAAGCACCTCAACCTGCACCAACTGCGGCTGACGCCCCACAATTTGCCCCATCTGACCGCGCGCGATTACAGTTTTTTGCATGGCGAGAGCGTCACGGTACTGGAGTCGGAACTCACCGCGCTGCAAATACTGCTGACCGCCGGGGAGAAGAATATCTGCCTGCCCGTCAATTACTGCTCGTTTGTCTACAAGCGCCGCTATCAGCAAGCCGCCACCCGGCGGCGCAATGCCGGCGACGTGCTCAAAGGGTGGGAATCGATCACGGAAAACGGCTTTATCCGCTGCCTGACGCTCAACGCCGCGCCCGAAGCATTAGCGCCCATGCTTCTCGGATTGCAACGCCAGGACCCCGCCAAACAGCGCTGGGCCGTCAATACCAACCAGGATCGGCTGCAGTTTCATGAATCCCTGTGGCCGTTCATCGATTTCAATGCGGGGCGCTTGTTAATCACCTATGCCGAAGCGGTTCTGGCGCCCAATATCTCCTACCGCTGCGCTTTCAAAGAAGTACGCCTGGATTCGGGCAAGAAGATTTTCATCGAGAAGCGTCCGGTGCGCATCGACCTGCCGCTGGCGCCGGCCGAACGACCCATTTTCGAAGCGCGGGCGTTGGGCTTATCTTCTTCTGACCCATCCGGGGAATCTCCGGGGCTCATGGAAATTCTCTCCTTCGAGCTGATTGCTCCGGGGTTGCAGGATTATTTTTAAGTCGTCCCGAAAGATAATAATTAGGTTGTAAATAGTGCTTAACCGAAAAGTCCATATTTTTCTAGTTCAAGGCGGAGGCAAATTTTTAACCGCAGACATACAAGTAGTATTTCGAGGATTAAAATTTTGCCCCAACGTAGAAATTGGGAAAATAGGGGCATTTCGGTTGAGCACTAAATAGGAGCGCAGATGGACATAACCGACACTGCCCAGGTCCCATCCGAGGCCGCACCCTCCGGCCTTCTCCACGACAACATCACCGGCATGCTCAAAGACCTGGAAGGCTTTGTCACGGATGCCGGCGTGCAGATGCGCCTCGCCCAGACCCTGAGCCACCGCGAGGCCCAATACCGCAGTATTTTTGAAAACACCGGGGCCGGCACCATCATCATCGAAAAAGACACCACCATCTCCATGGCCAACGCGGGCTTTGCCGCCATGCTCGGTTGCGGCAAGGAGGAGATCGAGGGCAAAATCAAATGGCCGGCGCTCATCGCCGAAGCCGCCGATCGCGAAAAGATGTTGCGCTTCCATGAGCTTCGGCGCACGCGGCCCAATGCAGCGCCCCTGGAGTATGAATTCAAGCTGCTGGACATCACGGGCCAGAAAAAGGACATCTGGCTGCGCATCGACATGATCAGCGGCACGGACCGCAGCGTGGCGTCGCTGTTCGATATCACCCAGCTGAAAAAGACCGAACGCAACCTGCGCGCCAGCGAAGCCAAACTCAGCGGCCTGCTGGAAGCTTTTGGCGGTTTTACTTACACTTGCACACCGGATCTGAACATCACCTTTTTGAACAAGACCCTGCAGCGCTTCATCGGCCGCGAGGGCCTCGGCCGGCGCTGCCACCAGGTCATCTACAACCAGGAGCAGCCCTGCGCCTGGTGTCATCGCGATATTGCCCTGGGCGGTGAAACGGCCAAGCAGGAGTTCCTCAATCCCGTGGACGGCCGCTGGTACTACGCAATCTCTTCGCCGGTATTCGGCGCCGGCGAAAAAGTCATCGAAACCCAAACCGTGCTCATCGATATCCACGAACGCAAACAGGCGGAGCTGAACCTCAAGGAAAAAGAGGCCTCCCTGAAGAAGGAGAACCTCCGCTTGCGCGCGGCCATCAAGGATCGCTACCGCTTCGGCGATATCGTGGGCAAAAGCCCGGCCATGCAAAAAGTCTATGAACTGATTCTCAGGGCCGCCGGCACCGATGCCAGCGTCATCATTTACGGCGAGTCAGGCACCGGCAAGGAGCTGGTGGCACGGGCTATCCATCAGCTGAGCGACCGCAGCACCTTGCGCTTCGTGCCCGTCAACTGCGGCGCCATTCCCCAGAATTTAATGGAGAGTGAATTCTTCGGCTACAAACGCGGCGCGTTCACGGGTGCGGCCCAGGACAAGCCCGGCCTGTTCGAACATGCCGACGGCGGCACCCTGTTTCTGGACGAAATAGGCGAGATCCGGGAAGAGATGCAAGTCAAACTGCTGCGCGTACTGGAAGGCAGCGGTTTTACACCCATCGGCGGTCTGGAAGTCAAACCGACCAATGTGCGGGTCATCAGCGCCACCAACAAGAATCTGGTGCAATTGCTCGATAAGGGCGTCATGCGCGAAGACTTCTTCTACCGCGTCCACATCTTCCCCATAGCCCTGCCGCCCTTGCGCGAACGCAAAGAAGATATTCCGCTGCTGGCCGAACATTTCCTGGCCAAACACGGGCGCGGCCGCGGCGCCACCACCTTGCGCGGCCATGAAATCGAGGCCCTGATCAACCATGACTGGCCCGGCAATGTGCGCGAACTGGAGAACACCCTGCAACGCTACATCAACCTGAACTCCCTGGATTTCATGGGCTTTCCCAACCGCACCACCGACACCGGCGCCGGATTGCCGCTGCAATACTATCCGGTGGAACAATCCCTGCGAAGCGCGGCCCAGGCCTTTGAAAAAGCTTACCTGAGTTCGCTGCTCAACAAATACCAATGGAACCGCACCAAGGTAGCGGCGGTCCTGGGCATTGAGCGCAAGACGCTTTACCTGAAAATGAAGGTATTGGGACTGCAAGGGTAACCCGATCTGAGTCACTAATGACTCAGATCGGGTTAAATGACACCATTAGAAGATAATCGATGATATTCCAGATTGTTATACCTTAGGTCCAAAAAAGAATGGGGCGCTTTTGACACGCGCATAATTACCTCACTCCCGGCAAATCACCTCCAAACCCGCACACACGCTATCTCGCGCCACGAGCTCCGCGGCTGGCACCCTCCTTGCTCTTATTCGCCCCAATGCGCCAAAGCGACCCGTTCCTTCACAACAACCCACTTACCTTACAGGAGGCATCATGCCGGCAAGACTGATCCAACCATCCCCATCCGCCTATGGTTTTCCCCTGCTGATCAAAAACCTACTGCGGACCCCGTTGATCTACTCGCCCAATCAGGAGATTGTCTATCGCGACAAGTTCCGCTACACCTATGCCGATTTCGGCCGCCGGGTGGCCCAACTGGCCAACGGCTTGAAAAGCCTGGGGGTCGAGCCGGGCAGCACCGTGGCGGTCATGGATTGGGACAGCCATCGCTACCTGGAATGCTTCTTCGGCGTTCCCATGATGGGCGCGGTGCTGCACACCATCAATATCCGCCTCTCGCCCGAGCAGCTGATCTACACCATCAACCACGCCGAAGACGATGTGATCTTAGTTAACGAAGAGTTCCTGCCCATGCTGGCGGCGGTCAAGGATCAGTTCTCCACGGTGAAGAAGATCGTGCTGATCTCCGACACCAAGACCAAACCCGCCACCCCGTTACAGATCGATTGCGAGTATGAGGCCCTGCTGGCCGGCCAGCCCACGTCCTACGACTTCCCCGAGCTGGACGAAAACACCATGGCCACCATGTTCTACACCACCGGCACCACCGGTCTGCCCAAGGGCGTTTTCTTCAGCCACCGCCAACTGGTGCTGCACACCTATGGAGTAATCGTCGCCTCCGCCGGCTATGTCTCCCAGACTAATATCAACTCCGGCGATGTCTACATGCCCATCACGCCCATGTTCCATGTGCATGCCTGGGGCATGCCCTATGCCATGACTGTGCTGGGCGCCAAGCAGGTCTACCCTGGACGCTATGAGCCGGAAATGCTGCTCAAGCTCAAGTTGACCGAAAAGGTCACCTTCTCTCACTGCGTGCCCACCATTCTGCACATGCTGGTTTCCAGCCCGGCGATCAAGAACTTCAACTTGAGCGGCTGGAAAGTGATCATCGGCGGCTCGGCCCTGCCGCGCGGCTTGTGCAAAGCCGCCATGGCGCTGGGTATCAATGTCTACACCGGCTACGGCATGTCCGAAACCTGCCCGCTGCTGACCATCGCCATGCTCAAACCCCATATGCTGAAATGGGAAGAAGAAGAACAGGTCAAGATCCGCTGCCGCACCGGCTTGCCGGTCACCAATGTACTGCTGGAAGTAGTGGATGCCCACGCCAAACCCCTGCCCCACGACGGCAAGAGCACTGGCGAAGTCGTTGTACGCACCCCCTGGCTGACCCAGGGCTATCTGAAAGACACCGAAAAAGGCGAAGCCCTTTGGGATGGCGGCTGGCTGCATACCGGCGATATCGGCTACATCGATCCCGAAGGCTATCTGCAGATTACCGACCGGCTCAAGGATGTCATCAAGACGGGCGGCGAATGGATCTCTTCTCTGGAACTGGAAGATATCATCAGCCGCTGCCCGGGCGTCAGCGAAGTGGCGGTCATCGGCGTGCCCGATGAGAAGTGGGGCGAGCGGCCCATGGCCCTGGTGGTGCCCAAGCCCGAGGCTAAAGCCACCCTCACCCAGGATACGATCAAATCCTTTGTGGCCAAATTCGCCGCCGAAGGCCAAATTCCAAAGTACGGCGTGCCTGATAAGGTCATGATCATGGATGCCCTGCCCAAGACCAGCGTGGGCAAGCTGAACAAGAAGGAGATGCGCAAGCAGTTCGGCGCATAACCGATAGTGAGAAGCAAAAGGGGCAATCCGGAAGGGTTGCCCCCCGCGTTTGTTCGTTGATTGGTTGATTCGTTGATTGGTGAGAAGAATTTTCCTATTTAGGTCATATCCAGAATCGACTGAATGTACTGGTTCCCCGCCTTCGCGGGGATGACTTGAATGACCACTGTGCTACTTTTCACAAGGGCATCAAAATTCAGCATTTTAAAAATGGCAGAATTCCTTTGACGAATCAACCAATCAACGAATCAACCAATTAACGAAACAACCAATCAACACGCCCTTTCTATGATGACGATCACGACAATCAAACCCCCGCCGCCGGCCGGCCGGCTCTTTTTCTTCCGAAATCGATCCCGAGTTTTCGCATTCGTTTTCGTAAAGTGGAGGGATGGATGCCTAACAGAGACGCGGCCCCCTTGGGCCCTTCGATCCGTCCCGAGCAGCCGTCCAGCACGGTCTGGATATGCCCGGCCATGACGGCATCCAATGTCCGCGGCGAAGCCTTCTGGGTAGCAGGTTGCGGCGATTTGGATTGTGCTGGCCCCGGCACGGTCGGAACAATATCCCTGAAAGTCAAAGGCGCGCCGCGGCTGACGATCAAAGCCCGCTCCACCGCATTTTCCAACTCACGGGCATTGCCCGGCCAGGAGTAGCGCATCAATTGCTCCAGAGCGCCCGGCGCCAGTTCCGGCACTTCGGACAACTTCATCTCCCGCGCCTTTTTGCTCACAAAATGCTTCACCAAAGCCGGAATATCTTCGCTGCGTTGCCGCAATGGCGGAATCACAATGGGGAAGACCCGCAAGCGGAAGTAAAGATCTTCGCGAAAGCGGCCGTCGGTCAGCATCTGCTCCAGATTGCGGTGGGTGGCGGCGATGATGCGAATATCGACGCGAATGGTTTCGGTCCCGCCCACGCGCTCAATGGTCTTGTCCTGCAGCACCCGCAGCAGACGCACCTGGGCTTCCAAGGACAACTCGCCAACTTCATCCAGAAAGATGGTGCCCCCGTCGGCGCGCTCAAACCGTCCCCGCTTGCGGGTTGCCGCGCCGGTAAAGGCCCCCTTCTCATGCCCGAACAGCTCGCTATCCATCAGCGTATCGGTGATGGCGCCGCAGTTGACCCGGATAAACGGCCCATTGCGGCGCGCGGAGAGATTATGGATGGCATTGGCCAGCACCTCCTTGCCCACACCGGTTTCACCCAGAAGCAAAACGGGACTGTCCAAGGGCGCCACCTGGCGCACCATCTCCATGATCGTGCCCAGACCGCCGCCGGCCCCCACAACTTCTTCACCGGCCATCTGACGCAATTCATCGCGCAGGTAGCGATTGTCGTCCGCCAGCATGTCCCGCAGTTTGCGCAATTCGCGGTAACGGAGACTGTTGGCCAAGGCGATTGCAAAGGGCCGGTTCAGCAGGGAGAGCAGACGCACATGCTCTTGGTTAAACTGCCGGCCCGGTTCACCGAAGACTGACACCGTGCCGATGAACTTCTTCTCCAAGGCCAGATCGAGTAACAGACCGGAAAGATCTTCGGCATCAAAATGGCGCACCACCGGGCCGGCCACGGCATCGTCGCCCATGCGGGCCACCAGCTTGGTGCGCGAGCGGCGCTGTTCCTCCACCTGGCGCCGGCCGCGCTCGGACAGGGGCGTGCGCAGGGTCAAGGCCTCGCCGTGGTCCAGGGTGGACATGGCCACGGTCTCCACGATCCCCGATTCGCGGTCGTAGACGTGAAAGCACAAACGGCTGGCCGGAATGAATTGCGCCCAATAGTGCAGGCAGCGCTGCATGGCTTTTTCAATGTCCAGGCTGCCGCAGATCCGTAAAGTGGATTCGCGGAAAAATTCGTTGGCATCCATTGCCACCTCCTGTTTTTCTGTTCCAGGGAACAGACTATAGACTTTCTGTACTATAGTCCAGCCAATTTCTGTTCCATGGAACAGCTGGATTGCCTGCATTTTTTTAAAATTTTGATTTTAATAGGAAAAAGGTGATGGTATGCTACTTGCTGATTATCCCTGAGGTTTCAGCCTCATCCGCCCCCCCTGCCCCGCTACCATCCCCGCGCCGGCGGATTGCGGTTGATCCAACCCATGATCCAAAATAGCCATGCCAAAACAAGGAGGGCAAAATGGAATTTGAATTAAGCAAGGAACAGACCCAGATTCAAAAAGCGGTCCGGGATTTCGTCAAAGGCGAATTTAAAAAAGAAGAGATCCACGACTTGCTGGAGCGGCGCGCCTACCCTGAACGACTATGGAAAAAGGCAGCTGAGCTCGGATTCATCGGCATCCATTTTCCCGAGAAATACTCCGGCCAGGGCATGGGGGTCATTGAAAACATCCTGGTGGCCGAAGAACTGGCCCGCGGCGACAGCACGGTGGGAACCTGCCTGCTCATCGCCGACTTCGCCAGCGAACTGATCCTGCACCACGGCACGGAAGAACAAAAGGCCGCCTGGCTACCCAAGGTGGCCGAGGGCAAATGCCTTTCCTGCGGCGCCTTCACCGAACCCGATCATGGTTCGGATATTACTACCGTGGAAACCACGGCCGTCAAGGATGGCGATAGCTGGGTCATCAACGGCAGCAAAATCTTCATCACCAACAGCGGGCCGCTGGCCGGTTTTTATAATGTGCTGTGCAAAACCAATCCCGACGCCAATCCGCCCCATCGCGGGCTGAGCATGATTCTGGTGGAAGCCAACCGGCCCGGCGTGTCTTATCAGGATGTAGGCCACAAAATGGGAATTACACTCTCTTATACGGCCGAAGTCACTTTCAAAGATGTGCGCGTGCCCATGAAGAATTTGATCGGCGAAGAAAACAAAGGTTTCTACCACCTGCTGGAGTTCTTTGACGAAAGCCGCATCCTGGTGGCGGCCCAGGGCCTGGGCATTGCCCAAGGCGGCTTTGACCGCGCCCTGGCCTACGTCAAACAGCGCGAACAGTTCGGCAAGAAGATCGCCCAGTTCCAGATCACCCAGCACAAACTGGCCGACATGGCCACCAAAATCGAAACGGCCCGCCTGCTCGTTTACAAAGCCGCCTGGAATTTCGACCAGGGCCGCATCGATCCCAAATTAACCTCCATGGCCAAAATGTACGCCGCCCGCACGGCGGTGGAAGTATGCGATGAAGCAATCCAATTACTGGGCGGCTACGGCTACATGCAAGAGTATGATGTAGAGCGCTACTACCGCGACGCCAAGATCACCGAAATCTACGAAGGGACCAAAGAGATCCAGAAGAACACCATCGCCAGCACCTTGCTGGGCAAGCAAAAATAGCCTTCCATACGATGGGAGAGCCCTTAACCTCTCCCATTCCTCTGGCACGAAGAAGCAAAGAATGGCAACTCTCTCTTCTTCGTGCCTTCTTTTTTACCATTTTATGTTCAATGCCATTAACTTAAGCTTTTTTCCATAGCGTGCGTGTATTTCGTACTCGTACGCGTACTCGTACTCGAAATGACTTTCTAAACCCATTCGAGTACGCGTACGAGTACCGCTTCGCTGAGTACGAGTACGATTTGGATCTTCATTGAAGGCTCTTAGATTAATGGCAATGCGCTTTATACGAAAGTCCTCCAGGGAACCTTCCTTATCCACCCGCATAGACCGCAAAAACATCGACGGCGGTCGCCAGCAGACTGTGGGCCAGGGCAGCATACCAGAAGCTGCGGGTCCGGATCGTCATGTACCCTAGGACCAGGCCCACGATGATGGCGGTGTAGATTTCAACGGGCGGCTTGCCGAACTTGATGATGATGTAGGGCAGCAAAGTAATGGCCAGGGCATTATTGCCAAATACTGCCTGGGCTTCGATGAGCAAAAAGCCCCGGAAGAAGTATTCGAAGCCCGTCATGTATAAACATTGGGAGCATTCGAACAGCACAAAAACCAGAAAGTAGCGCCGAATCAATTGACTTTTACAGGCCGGATAAATATCGGCCACAATGACCCCGAATGCCACCAACAGAAGATGGATGCCCACCGTGATCACGGCAAATAGCAAAGCCAACTTGATACCGGTCTTATAGTCACCGAGCTTAAATGTATATTTGTATGGGGAGAATTTGCGGGCCGAAAAGCGGTTCATAATTCCCATGGATGTGATCGGCACGATCATGAGCATGAAGAAACTTCCCAAATGCCAAGCCATGGATTGGTAAAGCAGTGCCTCATCGGCTGAAACTTTTCTCACTAGAGATTGAAAGTAATCAATGGGGCTCTGAAAATAGTATTGATAGGTGATGATCACCATGCAGGCAAGCATGAATGTGACAACGATCCGGCCGTCAAACTTCGCTATTTCCCTTCTAAATGATTGCTTCCAACTCATTGCCGCTCCTCACGTTTTGTCAGTGCCCATGGCCTTCTTTGAATAATATTTACAGGCCGTTATGGTCATGATAAATACGATGAAGATTTCCGACACACGATTGGCGGCATGGCATACAAGTAACCAACACCATATCATTACCCCCCAAAGGAGAATTAGATGAAACAAAAATCCGGTCTACTGATCCTGTTAATCATTTTGTTCGCGACTTTGGTATATGCAGAAACCCCTGCCAAAGCACCCATTGCAACCACCGTCAAGCCGCAAATCGATTCAAAGATGGTGCCACCCAGCAGCAGCAAAGTCGCGGGACGCCAGGCGATCATGGATCAGGCGGCGGAAGAAGCCGCTCTGGAGGAGGCCCGTCTCTGGCTCAACCAACTGGGCTACAACCTGAAAACCACCGATGAGGTGCGTAACCTCAAATCTTTGAGCGCCGTTGGCGGCACCATCGAACGCGCCCAGGCCCTGACCACGGAGAACATGCGGCACTTGAAAGTGCTCAAGAACCTTGAAACCCTGGAGCTGGCCCAATTCGGCAATGACGACTGGGTGGCCAATGCGGCCGGACTGGTCAAGCTGCGCAGTTTTGTCATGTCGCCGGCTTCCAACCTGACGGACCGCAGCGCGGCGGTCTTCGCCAACATGCCGGAACTGATCCAGTTGATGATCCACGGTTGTAAAATCACGGACGCTGGGTTTGCCAAACTAACCGGGTTGAAGAAACTAAAAGTCCTGGGCCTTCAGTATGCGCCAATCACCGATGCCAGCATGCCCATCATCGGCCAGAATACGGATCTGGAGAATTTGACGCTCTCTTTCACCAAGATAACCGATGCCGGCCTGCCCCATCTTTATAACCTGCAAAAGCTTCAGTACTTCAAGATCCAGAGCCAAACCATTACGCCAGGGGCCATCGGCACACTCAAAACAAAGCTACCCAATTGCAAGGTGGTTTACCCATGAGCGCAACTTTTAGGAAGTGAAGTTTCGCGCTTTGAACTGCACCCAAAGGTTGACACCCGCCCACGCCAAGGCAGCAATCATCAGCACAATCCCCATGCCCTGGGCCAGATAGGCCAGGGCATGGTCCATTTTCAGCAGACGCAAAGTTCCGAGCAAATACTCCCAATCGTGATAGTCCGCCACATCCTGACCAGTGACGCCTCCCAGAAGAACCAATTTCAGCGCCCTGGCGTCATTGATGTAAGGCGCGATATCCATGAAGCTTTCGGCCAGCCACCAGAGGGCCACGGCCGCGCCGAAGGCATCCCGGGTTTGGAGGAGCAATACCCCCGCGCAAATGGCCGGCATGAGCAACTGCCCCAACGTGCCGCCCAACACCTGAAGAAATCGGCCCAAAGGGCTGAAGATGATGTGACCGGCCTCGTGAAACGGCAGGTTCACCAGGTGCATGAAACTCTCGCCCACAACATTGGATTCGATGGATGCGAAGATGAATTTGCAGCTCCAGATCGCCAACACAAGCAGCAGCAAAGCTTTGAGCCCGACAATCAGGGAATTGGGATCAGCAGGTTTCGGGAAGAAAAGCGCCTTTAAGACCGCTGCCCGATCCTGTTCCGATTCGACCGGCTGCGCCGCCAGCTCATCACCGGGTGCGGGCGGATCGGGGTGCGACCGGATCTTGGCGAAAATAATGCCACAAGCCGCGCATTCCGTGCGGCCATCTTCTTGTACTTGATGGCATTTGGGGCAAATCATGTTTTTTGCGCGAACCCGCCCGTTATTTATTTAAAGCCTTACAGTGTGCCGCCCTTCGAAGAAGACCGATTCACCGCCGTTGGCGAGCAATTTCTTCATGTCAGCGAAGGACACTTTGCAATCGCCGTTATCGCCCCAATCTTTCCCCCAGGAGTTGTGCAGCAAAAAGTACTCCTCCTTGGCATTGACTCCCCGGCATAGAATACAATGGCCGCCCTCGACCTCCCCCGTGGCATGGATGAAGCCCTTGGCATCGGGTTCATACATTGCCTCCATCCAGGGCAACCCCAAAACCGCCGGCCCTTTGTAAGCTACTCCCAAGGCCAAATCATCCAATCCGAATCCCCAGTGGTAAGAATCGAAAAAGCCTTTGCCCTGGGCGACTTTTACACCGGCCAGCACCGCGGTGCCTTCATATTTGGGTTTGGCGCCGGGGTAGGACCCCCCCTCCCACTCGTCAATCTTCTGGGCCTCCCAGTAAATGGACTCGCGAGCATACTTATTGGTCAAACCCTTTACTTCCGCGGGTCTGGCGGCCAGTTCGTGGGCGATGCCGAATCCCACGCACGCGCCCTCCTGGCCCTGGTCCAAAAAGGCGTTGCAACGCCAGGTGTAGGAGCGCAACTTCTTCTCGGCGACCATGGCGCGAACCGGGAACTTTCTACTGCGTTCATCAAATAAGATGATGCGGTCCAGCCGGATGTCTTTGGTTTGACTTCCATCCCTGAGTCTGATCATTGCGGTTCTCCTTTCTTGCCGCATCCGGCTTTTTAATGGGTACCCCCAACATATAGTGGTCAAGCCGTTTTGAATTTTAGAGTTGGTTGGATTGGGGGGTGCGGGAACAGATCCAACCCTCCACAATGAAAGTAAATGGCTGT
>JAKALP010000015.1 GCA_021824175.1 Deltaproteobacteria bacterium | reverse complement strand
GGGACCCATAAAAAATCCCCCCAGACCATCATCCCGGGTCAAATGGCACAGGGGCTGTAAAAGCCCTCTATCAATATACTTGAACCACAATATCTTGGGTAGGCCCATTAAAATGTCGGATGAGCCAATCTTTATTTTGAGATGGCTTGTACTTAATGCAATGGCTGGGGGGGGAGGATAATTGCTCTTATAGGCCTGCTTATCGAGCAAATGTTTTTTATACCAACGCAACAGAAAATGACAACACATATCTCCTTAAGACATCGGGAACGCCGATGATGCGCCGGAGTGCTGGCCCAAGTCGGGCGCAAGCGCGCCATGCCGGGGAGATGGCGCGCGGGCCGGCCTAGTTTTGTGCACCTGAGTTTTGCAATTTTAGGGCATTGACTCTTTGCACTTACGAATGAAAGGACCAAGGGCCGACAAGGTTTCGGTCCCCTCGCCTCGGAGGCTTGAGACTGGAGAGAAGAAAAATTTTTCGCGGTTTTGCAGTTAACACAGGTTGAACAATATTTTTCTTCTTCTACTAAATATTGCTGGACAACAGCGTATAATTATCCTCTTCGAAGCCTTTGCTTTCCAGATTCACCAGGATGGGCGACAGCAGCTTGAGCACTGCCACCGGCAACGAGCTGGTAAAACCGTAATCAGCGGAATCCGGCCCCAGGACGTAGGCCGAAATGTCTCCGAAAAAGCGGTCGCCCAAGATGAACGTAAAGGTGGCCGTGCGGTGCATGGCTTTGGCGCTGAGCAGGTTGCCGTTGCTGTCAAAGGTTTTAAAGCGATGATCGCCGGTACCGGTTTTGCCGCCCACGGCGATTTCCGTCCCGTCCTTGCGGATAAAGGCATGATTGAGGCGCGCGGCGGTTCCCACCCGGACCACATCGTAGAGTGCCTCCTTGACGACTTGGGGGATTTCCGGTGCCAGCACCCTTTCGCCGGCTGCTGCTTGAAGGCGGAATTGGGTTTCGTAGGGCGTATTGGCTCCCATGCGGATCTCTTCCAGAAGGTGGGAGGGCCGGCGGATGCCGTCACTGAGCAGGATTCCCATCAGGTCCGCGAGGGCTGCCGGCGAATCGGCCGATGAGCCAATGGAGGTGGCATAGGAAGGCACCAGTGAGTCGAACCGGTAGCCGAGCCTTTTCCAGCGGGCATGAATGGCCTGGAAGGCGTCTTTTTCCAAGATCACGTGAATACTTCTGACCTGGGCATCCCGGCTCCCGGTCCGGAACAGCCAGGCGTAAGCATCCGCGCAAATGCTCTTGCTCTGCTCTTTGATTTCCCGCCATTCGGCGCCTGGATGATGCCGCAGATACCCGGCCAGCCAAAGCTCCAGGGGATGGAGGCCCACGACATACCCAACGTCCTGAATGGAGTATTTCTCCGGCGCATTGCTGCTGTACATGTTTGCGATAGCGGCCTGTGTCAGGGAAGTGCCCGGCAGGCTGTCTTTGATGAACTGGGCGAAGTCTTCCCGACTTCGTTCAGGATAGATGTAGCGATAGGCCGCGGCCAGCCGGCGGGGCGTGGGGTGAATGGACTGGAACAGCGTGGCGACCACTTCTTCCGCGGAGAGGTTTTTGTATTGGCCGTAATACTTCCGCAAGAAGGTGATTCCTTCATATTGCGCGAAGCGGGCCAGCAGTTCATTACGCTGGTCATCGTCCTTGAGGATCTCATTGACTGCCACGGGGCCGATCTTCTGGTGGATCTGGTACTGGACCACATCGCGCATCAGCCGGATAAAGACCAGGTTCACTGAATGCAGCAACCCTTCGCGCACGGTAATGATGCGATGGTCATCTTCCTTATTGAAATTCTGGAAAGTGTGCAGACCGCCGCCTGTGAAAAATTGTTCATAGGGACTGGCTGAATATTTGCGCTCCAGGGCGGCCCGCAACATGGCCTCCAGGGGGGCTTCCGGATTGTTGATCAGGTAGGCGACGGCCCAGCGTTGGATGGCATCCTGGGGCACTGGCGCGATCCGCCGCAATTCACTGATGTCAAAGGTGCGGTAGCGCTGATAGAGCTCGCTGACGATCTCCAAGTAGGTGACAAGGGTTCGCAGTTTGGCGGAGGAGCCCAGATCCAACATGACCCCTTCATTGAAATTGAGGCTCTGGTCCGTACTGTCGGTTTGGATGCGCAGCTCATTGCCGTTGGCTGTTTTTTCGTACAACGTAAGGGCGTACACCACTTTGGCGGGATCGCCTGTATCCAGGAGCCGCTTTTGCCGCAAGCCCTGCTCGGCCAGGAATCCTGGATCTTTGAGCTTGGCCAGCATTTCGCTGACGGCCTTCTGGGCAGGCAGATCCAGGCTGCTTTTGGCCAGCAGATCAAAGCGGTCCAAATCGTAGAGCCGGTCGTTGCCCAACAGGGCATTTAGCTCCACCCGCACGGGGTTGACGGCTTTGCGATCCACCGCGGCTGTGGCCGGCGGGGCAATGGGGGTGTCGCGCAACGCCAGGGGCACGTTTTGGGCGGCTTCGGCCAGTTCATTGGAAATCACATTCTCCTTGGCCATCAGCTTCAAAAAGGCTGTGCAACGGTTTTCAAGTTCCTTTTGACCGCTGTTGAGAAAATAACTGGGTTTCTTATGGGCCATCAGCAGACTCAACACCTGCTTGACGCGCAAGGCTTTTTCATCCAGGGAGGCGCCTTTGGAGGCTGAGTTGTTCTTCAACGCCGCGGTCACCTGGTTCAAATCGGCCCCATACCAGACCCACAAACCATCCCCCAGGCCGGTGACTTCGCCGTAGCCTGGATACGCCGCCAGCGGCACGCTGTTTATGTAGTCCAATACAATGCGACGGCGAGCCGGCAAGGTCTGCGCGCCCTCCTGATAAGAGCGCAACGAAGCGGATAAAACCTGGCCCTTTTTGTCCTGCATGGAGCGGGTCCGGCCATCCAGGCTGTGCCTGAATTTTTCCATCTGGGTGGCGAGGGTGCTGCCGCCGGAGACGGGTGCCCCAGGCGAGACAATCTCGCGCGCTTTTTCGGTGAAGGCTTTGGCCAGACGGGTCCAATTCACGGCCGGATTCATATAGGGCGCGCTGGTGTCCAGCAGTTTGCGGTCTTCGATAAACAGGAGCATATCGATGATGAGCGGCGGAATGTCTTCATAGGACCTGAAAATTCGCCTGGGAGAAGAAAACGAGTAGATGGTCTGGCCCGCCCTATCCCGGATATCCAACCCCGCCACGGTTTTTTCCTTGAAAATCGGGAATGATCCTTTCTCTATCATTTCGCGCATTTCGTCGGAAACCTCGGCTTGGGCATGAATCGCGAAAGATCGATCCCGCAGCCGCTCCGAGAACTGGGGCAGGCGGGCATAGCCCATGCGCTGATCGTATGGCCCGGCCGGCGCCTGGATCGGCTTGCTGCTGGGCCCCCTGGCGATTCTAAAGGTAATCTTGGCGGCAATGGGCGCCAGCAGCTTGGACTGAAACAAAGAGGCGCGCAGCTCTTCGGAAATGCAGGCCAGCAGCACCAGACAGGAGAGCGCGGCCAGACCGCGCGTCAGCCATCGGATCAATATATACCTGGGCGCCAGGGGCAAGGGCCGGCGGGAGTTTTCAATCCCGCGGCTTTTTCCGGTTCCTGGGATGGTGGTCGAATGCTCTTTTTGAATGGACATCATATTATTGCGGGACGTGATTTTTTCGCCCTTTTGCATGAACTTCATATGGTGCAAACGCTCCTGCCAATATCTTGAGAGTAAAAGCGGCTTCAAAGTCTTCGGCCGGGTTCAAAGCAATTCTTCGCCCCCAGCGTGGCTGCCGAAACTGCAGGCGGAAATTGAATCCCGATCGAAGAGTTTGAAGCCACTGGCGGTAGAGCAGGATGTGTGCCACGCTTTAGGTGTAACGGCCTGGCGCGCGACGGGGCCGCGAAACATTTTGATTCCATTTGCTTATTTGTTAACTGGGACGCTGGCGGGACCAAATGGCTCGGTTGAAGAGGGGTTGAACAAAGCTGCTGTGATTACCCACCCAAAAACGCTGAAAGGTGCTCGGCAAAGCCTGATATCATGTTAATAGGCCGTAATCACATATATTTTTTAATTATGTAAAACAGGTAACAACGACTGTGGTGAGGACTCCTCAATCGTTTTAGAGCAATTGACAAGCAAACAAGCATCGTCCATGTTGCAATTGGATTGCAAATTGGACGGAGATTCCCCATGTACACTTACCGTACCATCGAAGCTTTTATATCAAATGCTGCCAATCAATTTCCCGTGGTGATGGTCACTGGTGCCTGACAGGTGGGTAAAACCACCCTGTTGACTCACCTGAAAGAAGAGAAGCGCACGTATGTCACGCTGGACGACCCGCTGTTACTAAGCCTGGCCAAAAGAGATCCGGCGTTTTTTATGCAACGGTTTCCACCGCCGCTACTCATCGACGAGATTCAATACGCACCTGAGCTGCTGCCTTACATCAAAATGGTAGTAGATACACAGGGCAAAGCCAACCTTTTTTGGCTTACCGGTTCCCAGCAGTTCCATTTGATGAAAGGTGTGTCGGAAACCCTGGCCGGACGCATCGGAATTGTCCAGTTGCTCGGCCTTTCACGAAGAGAAGCCATGGGGCTGGGTCGTGATGCCGCTGCTTTTCTTCCCATCACGAAAGACATTGAACGACGTGTGGACTCCGGCGGTAGCCTGCCCCTGAAGGAGCTTTACTCCCTCATCTGGCGCGGCTCCATGCCCGCGCTGACCCTCTCGGCCCAAACCGATCGGAATCTCTTCTACAGTTCCTACGTGCAAACTTATTTGCAGCGCGATGTCCGTGACTTGGCGCGGGTAGGCGATGAATTGACTTTTTTGCGATTTTTGAGAGCCGCAGCCGCGCGGTCAGCCCAACTGCTCAATACGAGCGAGCTAGCCCGGGACGCTGATATAGCCCCCAATACGGCCAAACATTGGATTTCCATTCTGGTTTCATCCGGCATCGTTTATCTTCTGGAGCCCTACTATAGCAATGTCACCAAACGGCTGATCAAAACCCCCAAACTTTACTTCACCGATACGGGCCTTTGCGCCTGGCTCACCGAATGGTCAAGCCCGGAAACCCTTGAAGCCGGCGCCGCCTCGGGCGCCATAGTGAAAACCTGGATTCTGTCGGAGCTGCTCAAAAGCTGGTGGCACAATGGACGGCGGGCGCCGTTTTACTTTTACCGCGACAAGGATCAAAAAGAGATTGACTTGCTCATCGTCCAGGACGGAACGCTTTATCCCTTGGAGTTCAAAAAGAGCGCCACGCCCGATAAAGCCGCCGTAAGCCATTTCAAGACACTTCAAAAGCCGCGCTTGCCCATCGGGCCTGGTGGAGTAATTTGCCTATCCCCCCACTTCCTGCCGCTGACTGCCACCGACAGTAGTATTCCGGTGAGTGCCTTGTAAATAGTGATTGCAATTCAGACGACGAAGATGATTTCGCCGTCCTTTTCATTGGCTCCCGCCTGAAGTGTAAAAATCTTCGACACGGACGAGGCATTGCACGATAGCCACGGGCTCGAAGTAGCCGGTGCGGGAGGCGGAGCGCACCTGAATGAGGGGTTGATCGGGATCGAAGTAGAATTCCACGTCATCAAATGCGTGAACGGCATTCGGCGCGCAGATAACGTTCGTTGACCTCTTTGACTTGAGTTCGGCGGCATCATAAAACCGACAATGGAGACAAGAAAATAAATCTTCATAGGTCCTTTCACGGCTAATGCCTGAATTCTATGCGTTTCACACTATTCTTTTATTGACGGGTGGTATTTAGAACTGCTGCTTGACCCAGGGTAGTACTTCCTTGTTTATCGCCTCTTGCCACTTAGCGCTTTTTGAATCCAAAGGATATCTTCTTCGGACAAATCCGGCGCTTTGACAAACTCCTTGGCCGCCGCTGCGCCGGCGATCATTTTGGCGCGCTGGTCCGGGTTCAGTCCATCGATGACCAAGGCCAGTTTCCCGCGCAGGTCGCTGCTTTCCAATATCTTTTTGGCCACCAGCGCTGCTTGTTTATAGTCTTTCCGAATCTTGCCGCGGTCCAGGGCGGCATCCCGATATTCCCCAAAGGAGGCGGTGATCAGGCGGTGAACGAAGAAGGCGGGCATGGCCGGCAGGGTGATGGACTTGTGCACGCCGTGGATTTTGACATTGACTGGATAATCCACCAGCAGTTGAAGGTACGAGACCGCCGCGGGTCGAATGGACAAATCCCGCTTCAGGGCCTTAATCTGTTGATCGGAGGCTTTGTCACGATCGATGAACACCTCAACCATGCCGACACCGGGCAGCACGTAATCCACTTTGTCGTAGGCCATGTCGATTCTGGCACTGAAACCCAGGTTGGTCAGGATTTCATTGATGTCCGCCTTGTCACCGCGATAGGGAATCCGCAGGCCGAAATCAAAATCCATGGTGCGCAGCGGATAGTATTCAACGCCAAAGGCTTGGGTATAGACATTGAAACACCAGGAGCCGATGAGCATCAACCCTTCATCCCATAACCCAACTTTGCCGAAGGCCTCCAGCAGCGCGGTGAACATCTGGTGGTAGCCTTTTTCTTGAAACTCCATTTTCCTTACTCCCAACTGCCGCAAGGCCTCTTTGATGGCCTTGAGTTCATGTAGGCGCTGTTTGCGCTCGGCGATAAAAGCAACGAGTTGCTCCACATCACGATTTCCAGCCAGGCCAAGGTAAAGATCTTCATATCCTTGCGCGGGCATAAAACGGCGCAAGTACCAATAGCGTTTGCCCTTGCGGGTCTGAAGTCGGAGGGTTCCCTTGGGGATATGGATGAGGCGCGCAATGGCTTGATGGTACTGGGCCTGATAGGTTGCGCGGCTCTCTTTGAGTATGGCTTGGATGACCATGGCGTTGTCCCCAGTTTTTACACTTTTTTAAAAACTGGGGACAATATAACCCATTAAACGAATATATTCAAGAAACATGGGGCAACTTCGATCTCCGTCTCCCAAACCCACCTTAAAGTCTTCAGCCTTTCACCTTCTCCCACATCCGCCGGATCATCTCCACCCGTTTGCGGTTGACGCCCAGGTCGGAGTAGCCGGTGCGGGAGGCGGAGCGCACTTGAATGAGGGGTTGAGCGGGGTCGAAGTAAAACTCCAGGTCATCGACAAAACCGAAGATGCGTGAGCGGCATTCGGCGCGCAAATAGCGTTCGTTGACCTCTTTGACTTGGGTGCGGGGGATCTGGCCGAGCAGTTTTTCCAGGCGCTGGCGAGCGGATAGCCAATCGCCCTGATAAGTCAGGGGCGCCACCTGGTGCGTGGACCGATCATCGGCGGAGGAGACGCAATTGGGCGAGTCCGGACATTTGCGAAGTGGGCCTGGCTTGAATGGACCGGAAGCTGACGCACACGCGGTTAAGAGCGGCATCACAAATCCGAAGATGCAGATGAGAAGAGAAATCTTCATAATACCATTTTCTTCCTTATTACTTCCACTTCAATGTCATTAATTTAAGAATATGGTTGCGGGTTTAAATCATACGCGTACTCAGCGAAGCGGTATTCGCGGGCGTACTTCTAATTTTCGAATACGAGTATGCGTACGAGTACGAAAGGAATCATGTAAGCTCCCCATGCTAAAAAATCTAAGTTAATGGATTTGACTTCCACCTTCTACCTTATGCCTTTCCCCTACTCCTTCACCACCAGCACCGCCGTGCCATCCAGGGCGCGCACCAGTTTGACGCTGGTGTCGCCCAGTACAAACTCTTCGGCCTTGGACATGCGCTTGCGGCCGATAATGACCAAATTATAGTCACCTTGGTGATATTGATCGATGATGCCGTCCGCCACCGTGGGGTAGGCGGTTTCCACGAATTTGATGGTAACTTGTTCCGGCGGGAAACCCACCTCGATAAGTCTTTGACGCGCCCGCTCCATAGCTTCCTTGATGCGCGCCGGAGCTCCCTCCATGAACTTTTTGCCCATCAGCTCTTCACTGCCGGTGGGTTTGCGGAAGATATGCAGCAAAGTGACCTGGCTGCTTTGTGGGCAGTTGGCGATGTTGATTAAACACTCCAAAGCCGTTTGTGAGCTGGATGACTCATTGAATGCCATTAAGATTGAGCATTTCACGTCAGACCTCCCTTTGAGAAATGGGGTGGGGAAACGTAGTTATACCGATTCAAGATACCCTTTCAAATCTTCCACAATCTCCTGGGTGTTTTCATAGAAGAGCGGCGCGCCTTTGGAGAAATGCATCAAGATGTTATTCAGCATAGGGGGAATATAGGGATAAAGCTTTCGCAAATTCACCAGTCGCGCCGCATGCAGGATGGAAAAATCCTGCGTGGTCAGCTGTTCGCTCAAATTATTGTAGGTGTAAGTATCGTTCTTGATCATGTAGTATTCGTGAAAACCCTTGCCGATGGAGTAGATCAGCAGGTTGCCCAGACCGAAGATATCCAGTCCAAAGGGGTTTTCGGCCAGCTCGAAGTCATAATCAAAATCGATCCATACATACTGCCCACTGTGGTGGGCAACAATCACGTGATCATTGCGAATATCGCCGTGCCGGAAGCCGTGGGCATGCAGATAACCAATGGCCTCGATGGTGCCAATGATATGGTTAAGGATGTCCGGCAATAAATTCCAGAAGTAAATTTCATGACTCAATTTGATCTGATCCACATAGATCAGGAAGTTGATCCCGCGCACAATATCCAGCACCCTCACCGGATTGCCGCCGCTGTCCAGATAGGTGATGCCTTGCATGAAAGACTTATGGTTCTTGACCAGCTTCAAAATTTCGCTCTCCTTGGCCGGATCGCGGAAACAACGCACCTGCACGCCGCCCAGATTGGTGGCGAACGTTTCCTTGTGGCACAGCTTGAGGAGTTTGCGCTCCTGGGTCTGCAAGTCGATGACTTTTTTAACCCAGAACTTGGGGTCCTCAATGCCGAAGCGGTACTCCCGCTCATCGCCCGTCACAAGGAAACGCCGGTCGTCCAAACGAATCTCATCGCCGGGTCCGATGGCGGTAAAGTCGCTGGTGTCGGTGAATATGCGGCCGGTCGGCTCCATCAAATGCCTTTGCGCATACGCGGCGGCAGGCTAGCCATGGCGCCGCACAGCATCTGCATAAAGTTCTGAAGCCCGTTGAGTTCGATCACCAGCCCCAAGTGCATGGAGAGCGCCACGATGGAGTCCACATCGTCTTGATTCAGCGCAATGGATTCGCTGTGGTAGATACGCAACAGCCCCACCACGTGGGCCCGGCTTTTGATGGGAAAGGAGAGCATGGCGCGGATGTTCTCGGCCTTGGCGGCCTCGGGATACTGCACCCTGGGATCATTTTGCAGATCCTGCACGAAGACCGGCTCGCCCTTGCTGAAGGAATCGTCACGCACATTGAGAAACACGGGGCCCTTATTCAGGTATTGATCGCTGATGCCGAAACTGCTGACCCGGAACAACTGCTTTTCTACCTCATCATAAAGCAGCATGCTGGCCCCTTTGACCTTAAAGGCACGCGAAACTCCCTCTACGAAATGGCTGATCAAGATATTCAGGTCCTCATAGGTGGAGATGGCGCGGCTGATGGCCTTAAACTCCTTGAGATTGAATCTTCTTTGGGGGTCGTCAGGCATGGCAATTCACCTCTTGTATATGGGTAAGGGGGATGTTACGTTTTCTGAGATTGTCCACCAAGGCGAAGCTGGTGAGATTCCATTGTGGAATCTACAAAATAGTTTAGTGGAGTGTTTGAATTAATGTCAAAAATATTTTCAGGAGAAACCATGAAGGATGTAGTAATTGTCTCAGGTTGCCGGACGGCCATCGGTGCCTTTGGCGGCACGTTGCGCGATAGCCATGCGGCCCATATCGGCGCCGCGATCATGAAAGCCGCCGTGCAACGGGCGGGCATCGACCCAGCCATCATCGATGATGTGCGCTTCGGCTGCTGCATGGAGCCGGCCGATGCCTTGAATGTGACCCGGGTGGCGGCCCTGCTGGCCGGCATTCCCGAAGGGGTCACGGCCGCCACCATCAACCGGGTCTGCATCTCGGGCATGGAGGCCGTGCTCTCTGGCATGGCCATGATCCAGGCCGGTATGGCGGATGTGATTCTGGCCGGCGGCGTGGAGCACATGTCGGGCGTGGCCTACCAGGTGCCCAAGGCGCGCTGGGGCTGCCGCTTGCAGGACCAGGTCTTTGTGGACGCCTTGATTCAGCGGCTTCACTGCGGCTCGCACATTGATCCCCATCCCGAGACCGGTCCGGTGGATGCCACCCAGGCGCCCTTGAAGCTCTTCAAGGGCAAGCCATACATCATGGGCCACACGGCCGAATTCGTGGCCCAGCATTTGGACATCTCCCGCCAGGAGATGGACGAGGTGGCCCTGCGCAGCCACAACAATGTGGAACGCGCCACCCGCGAGGGGCTTTTTAAGGAAGAGATTGTGCCTTTTGAGATCCCCCAGAAGAAAAAGGCCCCTTTGATTTTCGACAAGGATGAACATTTCCGGCCGGGCTTGACCATGGCCGATCTGCAAAAGCTGCCGGCGGCCTTTATCCCCGAGGGCGGCAAGGTGACGGCCGGCAACAGCAGCGGCATTAACGATGGCGCGGCCGCCATGGTGATCATATCGGCTGAGCGCGCCAAGGCCTTGAACCTGAAACCTCTGGCGCGTATCCGGGCCACGGGCCGCGGGGCGTGCCACCCATCGGTTATGGGTCTTTCGCCGGTGCCGGCCGTGCGCAACCTGATGAAAAACAGCGGCTTTAAAATCGCCGACTTCGAACTGATTGAAGTCAATGAGGCCTTCGCGGCCCAGTATATCGGCTGCGAGCGCGAACTGGGCCTCAAACGCGAGATCGTCAACATCAATGGTTCGGGCATTGGCCTGGGTCATCCCGTGGGCGCCACCGGCTGCCGCATCATGGTCACGTTGATCCATGCGCTGCGCCGCAACGGCAAGAGCCTGGGCCTGGCCACTTTGTGCGGTGGTGGTGGCGTCTCCATGGCGTGCGCCTTGGAAATACTGCAATAGGAGTGCATCGTGCCGACCGGGGCCTGCGGTATCCATTGCGATGTGTGCGGACTCCATCTGAAGGGGCTCTGCTCCACCTGCGGCCCCGGCACCAGCGAAGCCGGCGCGGCCAAGGCCGCGGCCCAAGCGCGCATTCTGGGTGCGCCCTGCCCGATCCTGGCCTGCGCCCGGCTCAACCACATCGGGTACTGCATGGCCGATTGCCGCGATTTCCCCTGCCCCAATTTCAACAATGGCCCATATCCATTCAGCGAGGCATTTCTATCCATGCAACAACGACGCAAGCATGACACACCGCCGGCCTATGCGCCGGATGGGTCCCATCTGGAGGTGGACAGCCTCTATTGGGAGGCGGCCGCGGCCCGCGATCCCGAGCAGGTGCGCAATCTGACCTTCTTTGAGCTGATCCAACCCGGTTTGCTTCAGTTTCGGTTTCTAAGAGAAGAGATTCGCATCGATCTGACCGGCCGCACATTGCTGCGGCAAGATGACTCCGGAACATGGCAGCCGCGCAAAGACCCCTTGCTGACCCTGGCCACCGTGCTCTACCTGAAGAACATCCAGCAGATCTACCCCATGGGCCAGGACATTGTCGCTGCCAAAGAACTCAAGGAGGGCCACTTCTTCAGCGGGCCGCATCTGTTCCGCACCGACCCGCTGCTCAACCGCTTCGGCCAGGATGTGGAGGGCTTTAAAAAGGCGTGCCAGGCTCTTGATGGAAAGCCGGTGGCCATGGCCGATGCCGCTTTCCAATTACTACCCTTCCCCCGGGTGCCGCTTTACTTCCTCTTGTGGGCCGGCGATGAAGAGTTCAAGCCCCGCGTACAAGTACTTTTCGACCGCCCCATCGAATCGGTTCTGCCGGCCGATGCCATCTGGGCCTTGGTGAACCGTGTGGTGATGGCGTTTGGCGGGTTATGATCCGTCGGAAGAATACTTCCCACAATTTTGGTGAAGTCGTAAAAAGTAGTATAGCGGTTGTTAGTGTCATCCCCGCGAAGCCCACCGCAACCGTGCTACCGATTTTCCGGGCAAACCTTCAGACATTCATCGCACGCCAGCCAGTAGTCATAACCGGCGGTGTTGATCACCCGTTCAATGTGCTTCAGGCTATTGGCGTCCTTGAGTGCCAGGGGATAGATGGCGTGTTTGATGGTGTGGCCCAGGCACTTCATCTTCTCGAAGCGACCCTCGGCCGTAAAAGCGCCGGTCGGGCAACTTTGCAGGCAGGCCCGGCATTTCTTGGGGCAGGGGTCGGCGTCGATCAGCGCATCGCCGGGCAGCGCCGCGTCAGTCACCACGGCCGCCAATCGCAGCCGGGACCCGAAGGTGGGATGATACATCTGCCCGCTGCGGCCAAAGGCACCCAAGCCGGCCTGCACCGCGGCGTGCTTGAGGGAAATGAGCCCCCATGGCTCGGCCCCGTGAAAAACCATGGGGGCATAACTGGGGATCATCACGGCGCTGTGACGCCCCTGGGACTCGATGAGATTGCAGAGTTCCAGGCTGATTTCGTCCAGCCGACGGTAGACAGTGTGGTAGGCGCGGTGCAGGGCGTAGAGGTTGTAAGCCGGCGAAGAGAGCACGCCCCGCGGCACCTCGATGCCGAAGACAATGACCGTTTGGGCGTCCTTGCAAACCGTGGCCGGATGATGGGCCTCGGGAGCCTCGGCGAAACGCTCTACCGGCGCAAAGCCGACCGCCGATACGTGAGCCTCCAGATGACGGGCAATAATTGTCTTCAATTCATTCCGCATCACGGACACTTCCTTTCCTGCTCCGGGTTTACTGCACATTGGGGCTGCTTCGAATGGCGCGCAGCATTTGGCGTAAGACCGTCTGCTCTCCATCGTCGAGCACCGCCAGAAATTGCCGGTTGGCCTCATTCAGTCGTTCCTGGATGCGCGGGACCATTTCGCGCCCGTCGCCGGTCAAACAAATGTGGATGGCGCGCCGGTCCCTGGGGTGGCGTTGCCTTTGGATCAACCCGGAATTCTTCAGACGATCCAGAACACCGGTCAAGGTGGCGCCGTCCAAGCCGGTGCGCTCGCTCAACTCTTTGGAAGTGACGGAATCCTGGTCTCCCAGAAAGTTGAGCACCATGGCCTGGACCGCCGTGATCCCCATGTCCGATAAGCAGTTGGCCCAAAAGCGGGTGCCGGCCTGGCTGGCCCTGGCCAGCATGAAAAAGATGCAATCATCAACCTTGAGGGGCATGGCCGCTCCAAAATATTTGTATACGAATAATTTGTGGGCAAACTAAAATAGTGGATGATATGGAGTCAAGTATAATTTGAGATTGGACGCCCCTGTAATTGGGGCAGACCTGGAGGCGAAAACCGCGTCAATCAAAGGAGGTGCCAGATGGAGATATTGCGAACGCCGGATCGACATTTTGAAAATCTTCCCGAATTCAATTTCAAACCCAATTATCTGCAGCTCCCGGACGGCGAAGGGGGCTCGCTGCGGGCGCACTATCTCGATGAAGGACCCAGGCATGCCACGCCGGTCCTGCTGATGCACGGCGAGCCGAGCTGGTGCTATCTCTATCGCAAAATGATACCGGTCTTGGTCCGCGCGGGATTCCGAGCCGTCGCACCGGATCTGATCGGGTTCGGACGCTCGGACAAGCCCACGCGGCAAAGTGACTACACCTACCAGCGGCATGTGGATTGGATGCGGGCCGTCATCAACCAATTGGACCTGACCCATGTAACCCTGGTGTGCCAGGACTGGGGTGGTTTGATCGGATTGCGCCTGGTGGCGGATCAGCCGGAACGCTTTGCCCGGGTGGTGGTCGCCAATACCGGTTTGCCCACGGGCGAGCATCGCATGTCGGATGCCTTTCTGGCCTGGCGCGAGTACTCCCAGACCACTCCCCAATTTCATGTGGGCGGCATCATCAAAGGCGGGTGCGCCCAGCCGCTGCCCGATGCAGTGATTGCGGCCTACGATGCGCCTTTCCCCGACGATACCTACAAAGCCGGTGCCCGCATCTTCCCGGCTCTGGTGCCCATCACGCCCGACGATCCGGCCGCCAAAGCCAATCGCAATGCCTGGCAGGTGCTTTCAAAATTCACGAAACCCTTTCTGACCGCTTTCAGCGACAGCGACCCGATCACCCGCGGCGGGGATAAAGCGTTCCAGAAGCTGGTACCCGGCGCCAGTGGCTGCCCGCACACCACCATCAAGGGGGGCGGCCATTTCCTGCAGGAAGATCAGGGTGAGGCGCTCGCCGAAGTGGTTGTGGATTTCATGCAGCGCTTCCACTCGCAGACGTGAAATAAGGGTCATGTAACCCGCCCTCTGTATCATTAATGGAGCTGTCGAGACATGCCCCAAAGTGGGGCGCCTCTTAATGCGACAAACCACACCCGCAACAGCATCCACCACACCTGCAAATAGACGATAAGGGCATCAAAAAACTGCGCCAGTCCTGATGGATTGGACTGGTGCTGAAACAAAATCAGGAAAAGTAATATGTGGCCTGTTCTTTGCTGAACTCGGATATTCGGCTCACTTGCCACCATCAGAGCGAACTTGACTTGAGCGGAGATTCTTGTGCTGGAACGGCTCGGTACTGCCTGGAATAAAAGGGTAAAGTTTGCAATTACACCCGTTAAGCGACAAGCCCGTATAACCGGGCTTGGTTATTTGATCCCTGGCCAGTACACCCATCAACGCCTCGATTTGTCTTCCATATGCCAAGCCATAGAAAAGGATCTTCACACACCCCAAGCGAGCATCAATGCCTGTTTGAATCCTATGGCCGCCCGGGCCTGCGAATCTGCTTTTAATCCCACAAGCATCAATGGCGCACTCCAAAAAGAGGGGCGGCCTTTTGTGAATTTCACTTTGAATGAAAGGAGGGATAAAGAAGAATTTGTTACTTTTAAAGTAAAGGTTTGTCTACCCTTCAAGACCATGACTTTTCAAAAAGGAGCTAAGCAATATGAAAAAGAGGCTTGTACAGTTGACCTTGTCCATAATTATGCTGACCCTGATGGTTGCCCCCTGCGTTAGCGCGAGCCATGGCGGCCTGGTCCTCAAAGAGATAACCACATCACGCGGCGAATTCGCATACCGAGAAGGTGGCAACCCGACCGGCTTTCCTGTGATCATGCTACATGGATGGCCTGAAAGTTCCTATTGCTGGGGCGACGTGGCCGCCAACATGGACCCCTCCTTGCGCATCATCGCGCCAGACTTGCGGGGATTGGGCGACAGCGAACGCACCCTGGACGCCAACCTCTATCTAAAACAGGCATTGGCCCAGGATATTGTAGAGCTCATCAATGCGCTCGGCATCGATAGGTTCAATCTGGTCGGTCACGATTGGGGCGGTGTTGTAGCCCAGGAAGTGGCCATTGCCATTCCCCAGCGCGTCAACCGCATGGTTATCATGAATATCCACATCATCGTCAATTTGCTGAACAATCTGGCTGCAAGGGATGTGCTCTACAGCCAGGGCGCCACTTCTTACTGGTACCAGTATTTTCAGCAACGACCCAACAACCTGGCCGAAGAAATGATTCCTCATAATGAAGAGGCCTGGATCTCTCAATTCTTCATTAACCGCCCTGTACCGCAGGAACACATTGACAAATACATTAAAGCTTACAAGACTAAGGATACCCCCTTCACCGGCGCCTCCTACTACCGGGCCATGGCCGCGGACGGACAGCGTTGGTATAATCTATTTCTGCTCTTTGCGGGCTATGTGGATGGAACGCCTCGCAAGTTCACCATGCCCACGCTTTTTATCTATGGGAATCAGGACACCGTGGTTATTCCGCAATACTTGACCGGCATTGAAACATGGTTCGATTCAATTCAAGTGGCCCAGCTTCCAGCTGCTCATTTCGTGCAGGAAGAAAAGCCGGTGGAAGTGGCGCAGTTGATGAACAATTTCTTCTCGGCACCTTAGAAGTAATGGCGACGAATCATAAAGGATGATAACCGAAGAATATTCTTGAGCGACAAACAGAACAGGGCCGTGTCTGAATGGATGCGGCCCTGTTTTCTGTGAATTGGATTCGATTGCTTTATACCCACAAATTAGCAAGGCAGACGAAGATACTGGCCATCGCAAAAGGATTAGCAGCGTTGAGAAGATCATTTGGAATACTGGCTTTTTTAAGCTTCTTGGCGGTGGGATGCTCCGCCATTCCCGCTGCCATTACAAAGAAGGCCTTGCCAGCCATGCCTTTTCCGGTGCTCGTTCAACAGGCGCACCAATATATCGGCGACACATTGATTTTGGGCGGATATGTATTGGAGGTCCAAAATCATAAAGATGAAACGCGCCTGGTCGCCATGCAAGCGCCTTTAGACGCTGATCAGAGACCAAAAACAAGAGACCTTTCCCAAGGCATCCTCATCCTTAAGTATAATGGATCGCTTGATCCGCGCAAGTACAGCAAAGACCGCAAAATTACCGTGGCCGGAGAATTGATGGGCAGTTCGGCGACTAAAGAGCCCCCCTCACCCTACCCTTATGTTGAGCTTAAGTTAACCCACATTCATCTTTGGCCGGATTGAGATTCCAAAACTGCCAGCGAAAGTAGAATTCTTCTCACGCTCAACACCGCACGCCAGGGGCACACTCCTCAGGATGGCCCTTATGCATGAAAGATATCCGCAACAGCGACCGAAGAAAAACCCCTGTGCCCAAACCCCAGGTGCCATTAATTAAAAATACGGTCAGCAACAAAAGTGCGTGCCAGCCTCCCCCCACGGGGCGCCCTTTTAATGGGGCCACAATCAGCAACGCCACCAGCGAGGGGACCACTCCGCCGAACAAGAAGAGCGTCACCCAGTAGGACACACCTCTAGACAATCGGCTTTGGATGAGCGTCAAAATGATCCCCCATACACCTCCCCACAGCGCCAGTGAGAAGACAAACGGTATGCCCCAGGGATGGGTCGGGGCCATATTGTAAGGGCCGAAGGGGGCGATGCCGGTTGCCCACAACAGCCACAAGGCGAGCTGGTGAAAAGTTAAGGTCGATAAAAAACCAGCGATATACCCATATACGATATATCGCGACGATAAATTGATGGCTTGATCTCTTTCCATGGAAAACCTCCTTGATCATGACAGCGGCTTGCTTGGTCGGAATCAGTGGAATTATGAAGCGCAAACAATTGCAGAATTGAAACCAGATGTGGGGATATGGACTGCATTTTTTTGGTTCCGGCGGGCCCCACGCTGCTTGATAGCTGCCGGTGCCCGATCTTGCCGCCGCCCGGTATCTTGAAATCCCTGGCCAAGTATTAGTCATAAATCGAGTAATACAAGGGGGGCGGCCTGATCATGGCACCATCAGGTGTCAATCGCTTTTGATGGGGAAAAATCGACCCAAGATCCGATGACAAGAAAAACCACCATGCACAGGCCGCATACGCCGAACATGATTTGATAGGCGCCGGCGCCCAGGTGGTTCAGGCGCTCCAGCATGTGTCCGAAAAAAAGTGGAAACCCGGACGCGAAGGCCAGGGTCAGCAGGGGCACGATGGCAAAGTAGCTGGTGGCATCCGGCCGGTTTGAAAACTGTTTGACGGCCGGCGAGTATATGATGCTGCGGGTGCCTCGGCAAAAGCCCATCAACAGGCTGGCCAGAAGAAATCCCGGAAGGGTGGGTGCGGCAGTTAGCATGATCAACACGATCAGAGTACAAATTTTTGTGGAGAGAAATTTCTGTTTAAAACTGAGCAGATTCAGAGTGCCCAGGGTAATATTGGCCAGGATGGCGCCCGCATAGATAAAACAGACAAATAGCCCGGCCGCGGTGTAATTCGGGATGCCGAAATACTGGGTGGCGTAATTGGCATAAAAGCTGATAACCGCCACTACGATATAACCGTCCAGATCGCCGATCAGGTATTTGAGCAGGTTTTTATTGCGGACGATGTCCGCCACACCATTCCAGGTATGCCGAAAGAATGAAACCCCGGTTGAAGGCTGCGGTCCGGCCGCGGGCAATTCATGGTTCAACAGAAAGCAGAATGAGCCTATAAGAAAGAGCAGACCGGCAATAAAAAAGATCCAGGCCGCCGATACAAGAGAAAAGGCATATGACTCCACCACCTTGATAATGAAAAGACTGGAAATGATTTTGGCGCTGTTCTGGGCGATATACATGATGGCCAATCCCTGGACGCTTTTAGCAGGAGAAAATATTTTGACCAGAAAGTTGAGCCAGACCGGAAATGTCAGCCCGATACAGCCGGAGAAGAGGATATATGCGATGAAAAATACGGGTAGAATAAGGGCTTGATCGCGCGCGAAGAAAAGAAAAACACCAATTGCCAGGACGGCAAAGGAAGAGACGATGTGCAGGCCGAGCACCATGGGGCGCTTATACTCATGGTTGCGGGTCAAATAGCTGGAAAATAGAGGAAACAGGGAAATGCCGGTCATCAATATGGCCGGGACCAGCCCGATCAAAAAATCGCCGGCACCCAGATGCTTTAAGAAAATTTGCAGGAAGGTGGATTCAATAATGACCGGGAAGCCAAGCCCCCAGAAGAATTCTACCAGGGCCACGCCAAAGGCATTACGTTTAAAGTATTGATCGTTATACAAGTCCATGAAACCGGCCGGTTCTGTTGGAGGTCAAATTTGAAGGGGTGCTGTCATTAACAAATCAAATAGTCAAATTGTCTACTTCTCCGTTTAGCTCTATTTGGAAGAGTGGAGATTTTCGATCACACACCACTTATGAGGCGGTCAGCATCCAGAGATAGGCGGGCTGGGCAACCACATCGGGCGGCGCCTCTTTGGGTAAGCCGGAATGGGTCAGTGTCAGCAGCAATTTGCGGGCAGCCGGGAGCTGCCGACCGGCCGCTTCCAGGGCGCGCAGTTCCCGTTGGGCGGTGTCCGGGGCCGCGGCATCGGCGCATACCTGGATCAGCTCGTGCTCTCCGGACGGGTATTGGGCCAGGAAATCCACTTCATAGCCTTCAGTGGTTTTGACATAAAGAACTTCCGCCCGGCGCCGCTCCAATTCCACAAGCACGGCTGTTTCCAGGGCATGGCCGATGTTAGCGCGTCCGGAGCGGTCAAAAACCGGGATCAGGCCCGGGTCCACGGGATAGGATTTGCGCGGATTGACCATGCGCTGGCGTTCGGAAGCGGCGGCCATCCACACCGTGCGCACCAGAAAGCACTCTTGTAGATAACCGATGAGCTGATGCACGGTATCCTTTGAAATGGCCAGGCCTTGGGATTTGATGGCGCCGAAGAATTTCTCCACGCTGAACAGGCCGGCCGCATTGCCCATCAGATGGCGCACCAGCCAGCGCAACCCCGCCACGTTGCTGACATTGTGGCGCTCCACGACATCCCGCAGCATGGCCACATCCACATAATCCCGCAATAGTTGGTAGCGGGTGGCTTGATCCAGCCCCTGGGCTTCGGGAAAGCCGCCAACGGTCAGATAATCCATAAAATGGCGCTCCAATGCCGAACGATCCGGCGCATCTAAAAAATCGGGTCGGGGGGGCAATGCATATCCACGGTGGACAAGCACCTCTTCGAAGCTGAAGGGATGCATCACCACCTGCCAGGCCCGCCCGCGCAAGGCCGTGGCGATCTCACTTGAGAGCATTGTGGCCGATGACCCAGTAATAAAGAGCCTCATCTGTTCGGAATCGAGCAGCCGGCGCACAAAACGCTCCCAGCCGGGCACATTCTGGATCTCGTCCAGGCACCACAAGACGCGCTGGTGGCGACGAAACTCCGGGAATTGCCTATAGTAGCTCTCGACCAATGGGCTGAGTTGATCGGCGGTCAACCCTTCCAGTCGTTCATCCTCAAAATTGATATACGGAACTTGCTCGCGTTGCGCGCCGGCCGCTTGCTCTTGCTGGCGTAACTGGTGCAGAAAAGTGGTCTTTCCCGCGCGGCGCATCCCCACCACGGCAGTTACTTTGCCATCCAGGCCAATCGCTCCATAGACGCGCCGTGGGGTGAATTGGGGCAGCGGCGCGGTCAGAGAATCGGCCAGCTTTTCTTCGAGAATTGTTAGATAAGCGCTCATAGTCAGGGACTATTATCCCTAATAAAAGTTTAAAATCAACAATAATTATCCTTTTATTAAGGATAAAATAAATTAAGCTAAAAACAAAACGCCCCGGCCGGAGCCGGGGCGTTGGTGTTTCCAGCGTAGAACAGATGACTTAGAACAGGCCGCTCACCTTGCCGGTCTTGGGATCAACGTCGATGCGGCGGAAGGCCGGGTTGGAGGCGGTTCCGGGCATCAGGCTGATGGTGCCGGCGCACGGGCACAGGAACTTGGCGCCCGAGTAAATCAGAACGTCGCGGATGGGCAGACGCCAGCCCTTGGGCACGCCCTTCTTCACCGGGTCGTGGCTCAGGCTCAGGTGGGTCTTGACCATCATGGTGGCGAAGTCAGCATACTTGGGATCTTTTTCAAGCATTTCGGCCTTGGCATTGGCATCGGCAGCCCAATCCACGCCGTCAGCGCCGTAAATCTCTTTGGCAATGAGGGCCACGCGGTCGCGCAGTTTCATCTCCAGCGGATAGAGGAATTTGAAATCATTGCCTTCATTACAGGCGTCGATGACCGCATCGGCCAGTTCCAGAGCACCCTGGCCGCCCTTGAGCCAATGCTCGGACACCGCGCAGCGGGCGCCGGCTTTCTCGGCGGCTTTGCGGATCACGGCGCACTCGGCATCGGTATCGGTGTAGAAGCGGTTGATGCAGACCACCGGATTGATGCCGGCTTTGCGAATCACGCCGATGAGGTGCACCATGTTCTCGCAGCCCTTTTCCACCAAGCCGATGTTCTCCTTGGTGTAGGCATCGTCGAGGGCTTTGCCGGCCACGACCTTGGGGCCGCCGCCGTGCATCTTGAGGGCGCGCACGGTGGTAGTGAGCACCGACACATGGGGTTTCAGGCCCGAGTAGCGGCACTTGACGTTCCAGAACTTCTCGAATCCGATATCCGCGGCAAAGCCGGACTCGGTCACATGGTAATCCCACAATTTCAAGCCCACGCGGTCTGCGATGATGGAGCTCTGGCCCACGGCGATATTGGCAAAGGGGCCGGCGTGAACCAGGCAGGGTTGATATTCGGCCGTGCTCATCAGGGTGGGGTTGATGGTGTTGCGCATGAAGGCCGCCATGGCGTTGCCCACTTCCAGGTCGCCGGTGGTGACCGGTTTGCCGGATTTGTCAAAGGCCACGGTGATATTGTTGAGGCGCTCTTTGAGGTCGGCCAGATCCTTGGCCACAGCCAGGATCGCCATACACTCGGAACCCACGGCGATGCCGAACTTGCTCTGCATCATGTAGCCGTCGGTGCGGCCGCCCATGCCGATGATGATGTTGCGAAGAGCTTGAGCGCAGAAGTCGATGACCCAGCCCATCTCCACGCGGGTGGGATCGATGCCCAGACGGCGCATGCCGGTGAGGCGCTTGAGCTGCTCGTCATTGTAGTTGCGCTCATGCTGCATGCGGCTGGTCATGGCCACCATGGCCAGATTGTGGGCATTCATGATGTCGTTGATGTCGCCGGTCAAGCCCAAGGAGAACTCAGTCATGGGAATCAACAGGGCGTTGCCGCCGCCGGCGGCCGTGCCTTTAACGTTCATGGTCGGCCCGCCCGAGGGCTGACGCAGAGCGCCGCCCACGCTTTTGCCGCGGGCGCCCAAGCCTTCGATCAAGCCCAGGGAGGTGGTGCTTTTGCCTTCACCCAACGGAGTCGGGGTGATGGCGGTGATTTCAATGTACTTGCCGTCCGGTTTCTTCTGCAGACGATTGATGATGTTCAAAAAATCCAGTTTGGAGAGCCGGCCCATGGGCAGCATCTCGTCCTTTTCCAAGCCCAGTTTTTCGCGCCACTCTTCGGGCATGGGCATCTTCTTTTCCGCTTCTTCGGAAATTTGCCAGTCGGCCATCTTTGTCGCATCGTACGCCATTGATCCAACCTCCTTGTTTTGTATGGTAATTAAGATGCTTGACGCATTTGCACTCGCCGTGCGGGTTTAAGCGATATTAAGCCTTGGGGTGGAGCTGACGAAAAGCCTGTTTAAGGCCACAAACACGCGCCTCTTAACATGGGGTTGGGCTTTAAGCAAGCGCAAATGGGATGGGGATTTGTGTCCCGGCAGCTTAGTGCCATCCGTGTTTTCCATGGCCTATTTTTTCCACGAATCACACGGATGGCACGAAAAGTCAGGATGTTTGAATGGTTTGACGGATTTGTTTTTTCAAGCCGTTCAGGCCGTCTCCTCGACCTCCTGCACCTGGCCGGTGCCGTAGGAGATCTTATCCGCCACAGCCAGATGGTCGGCCATCTGGGACGCAACGAGCATGAGGCGGTTGCCAAGGGTCAGGCTCAGATTCTTGTAAAACAGCGCCGCATTGGCCGGATCTTCGTTCATGATGGTTTCGACCTCATCGCGATCAAAAGCAATCAACGTGGACGGCGCCACACAAACCGCCGAGGCTGTGTATTGATAGCGGCCGGTAAGCGCGGACCAGCCAAAGGCTTCGCCCCCATGGCTGACCGTATAAAAGGAGCTCTTGCGGTCGCCGATGCTCAACCGGACACTGCCTTTGACCAGGATGTAAAAGTGTTGGGCCGCCTCTCCTTGAGTGAAGAGCGCCTCCCCCTCTTCATGGTGGGATTTTACGCCCACTTCCATTAATCGCCCGACAAATCCCTTGTCCAGCTCCCACAAGATATCGGCTTGTTTAATCTTCATGGTCACCTCCCCTGGGCAAAATGCCCTGTTAAAGAATGTCGTGGACGGCACCTTTGGGAACACCCTTAAGCAACCAGGGTTTTGGAACTTTTCGAGGTCTGGTTGAAGATCAATGGATGGTGGGAAGAATTCCGGCAGTGCAGTGTATGAAAGATTTAGTTGAATCCGCGCGCCAGCTGTCGCGAAGATAGAATCGATTGCATAACACTAACACTCAATATCGGATCTGTCCATGGTCTAACTTGTCCAACGCCAACTTTCAACGACTTCCTAGGAGAGAAAATCATTCACCAGGGCAACTGCCAGAGGAATTGATTGCATATTTATGATGCCGCCCTATATTGCATTTTATTTCAAAAATGGGTGTCGTTTATCCAACACAAACAGAAAGGGCGGACCATGGGCGACCTCACGGGGAAAACAGTTTTCATTACCGGCGCGAGCCGCGGCATCGGTTTATCCATTGCACTGCGGGCGGCGCGTGACGGCGCCAATATCGCCATTGCCGCCAAGACCGCCGAACCCCATCCCAAGCTGCCCGGCACCATCTACACGGCGGCCGAGGCCATTGAAAAAGCCGGCGGAAGAGCGTTGCCGCTGCTGGTCGATATCCGCTTTGAAGAGCAGATTCAGGCAGCCGTTGAGGAAACGGCCGCCGCTTTCGGCGGTATCGATATCTTGGTAAACAACGCCAGCGCTATATTTCTGGCCGGCACATTGGCCACGCCCATGAAGCGTTTCGATCTGATGCACCAAGTCAACACCCGCGGCTCCTACGCATGCTCCCAGGCCTGTCTTCCCTACCTGAAGAAGGCCGCCAACCCGCATATTTTGAATATTTCACCGCCCCTGAACATGGACCCGCGTTGGTTCGCGCCCCATGTGGCCTATACCATGGCCAAGTATGGCATGAGCATGTGCGTGCTGGGCATGAGCCAGGAGCTGCAACCGGACCATATCGCCGTCAATGCCCTCTGGCCGCGCACCCCCATCGACACCTCGGCGGTGCGCAACCTGTTGGGAGGCGAGCCAGTGCTGCGGGGCAGTCGGACGCCGGAGATCATGGCCGACGCCGCGCATGCCATCCTCATCCAGGACAGTCGGACCTGTACCGGCAACTTCTGCATCGATGAAACCGTGCTCCGCCAAGCCGGGGTCACGGACTTCGAGTCGTATGCCGTGGTGCCAGGAGCACCGCTGCTGCCTGATTTCTTTTTGGACTAAAAAACAACCCAGGGCGCGCTCGGGCCCTGGGTTGCTGAAATAGATAACAATGCGCTTTACTTCTTTTTCTCCTTAGCCTCTTCTTCCTGACGTAAGGTCTTGCGAAGAATTTTGCCCACCGCGGACTTGGGCAGCGCGTCGCGGAATTCCACCATTTTGGGAACTTTATAGGGCGCCAGGCGCTCCTTGCAGAAAGCGATGATCTCTTCAGGCGTTACCTGCTGGCCGGGTTTGGCGACGATGTAGACTTTAACCGTCTCGCCGCGGTAGGCGTCTTTTACTCCCAGGGAAACCGCTTCAGCCACCTTGGGATGTTGGAACAACACCTCGTCGATCTCGCGGGGATAGATGTTGAAGCCGCCAGCGATAATCATGTCCTTCTTGCGATCCACGATGTACATGTAGCCGTCTTCGTCGCGGGTGGCGATATCGCCGGTGTACAGCCAGCCGTTTTTGAGCTGGCCGGCGGTCTCTTCGGGATTGTTCCAGTAGCCCTTCATGATGAGCGGCCCTTTCATGATGATCTCACCGGGCTGCCCCACGCCCACCTCGGTGACGCCATTATCGATGTCTACCAGGCGCACATCGTTGTCCGGAAAGGGAATCCCAATGCTGCCTACCTTTTTCAGGCCCAGCACCGGGTTGGCCACGCCCAGGGAGGTGGATTCGGACATGCCGTAGCCTTCGCTGAAATGGATGCCCATTCCCTTGAGGCGGTCGATCAGTTCCACTGGCATGGGCGCGGCCCCGGAGTTCAACATGCCGAGTTTTCTTTCCAGGTTGAGGGATTCGGCCTTAGGATGGTTGACCAGAGCCGTGATCAACGTGGGCACCGTGGGGAAAAAGGCGATTTCATCGGTCTTGGCGATCAGATCCACCAGCTCGTCGATGTTAAAGCGCGGCACCTGGATTTGGGTGGAAAAAGTCAGCATGGACCAGTTCATCACCACGATGTTGCCGTAAGCATGGAAATAGGGAAGTACCGCCAACACCTTGCGCCGCTCGGCGGGCAGGGCGCTAATGGTGGGGTTGCCCCACTGGGACGCGGCCATAACGCCGGCCACCACATTGGCGTGGGTGATGACGGCCCCCTTGGGAACGCCGGTGGTGCCACCGGTGAAGAGAATCATGGCCGGATCATCGGGCGAAAACGGAACTTTGGGAATTTTGGTGGAGGTCGATTTTTCCAGCAGCTCGCCGAAATGCAACCACCCCTTTTCCAGATCCAGACTCTTGGCGGAGCTGGGCGGAAACCCGGCGATATAATCGGTCACGCCGGTGACGATCACCCTGGGGATTTGAGTTGTCTGGCACAGGGTGCGGATGGCCGGCAGGGCCATATCAAAGGAGATCAGGGTCGTCAGCCCCGAGGTCTCGACCATCATCTTGAGTTCGGGAGGAGTATAAAGGGGATTGAGGTTGACCACAATGGCTCCCAGGGAGAGGGCCGCATAATAGGCGATGGGATATTGCGGGCAGTTGGGCAGATGTAAGCCCACACGCTCGCCCTTGGTGATGCCCAGGGCGCCCAGGGCATTGGCAAAACGCACAATCCGGCAGCGCAGCTCCCAGAACGTGATCTCCGTGCCGAAAAAGGAGAGCGCCGCTTTGTCCGGAAAGGTTTTGGCGGCCAACCCCACAAAATCCTGCACGGGGACGCGGGGATAACGGATGGTGGTGGGGACATTGTAATCGTAGTGCTGGTGCCATGGTCTGGATTCCATAATCACTCCTCCTGTTTGAAGACTTTTACTCCGTTGAATAGGGGGGGCTGATATCTGAACACTTCCTTGGTTACACCATTGATACGTTTACTTCTCATTCCAATTCAATCTGCAATGCTTCCAAAATCCGGCTCACCATGCCATAGTAGCCGATGGCCGTGGTCAGCTCCACGATCTGTTCTTCGCTTAAAAATGTTTTTACGTTTTGAAAAGTCGCATCGCTAACGCGAATATTATCGGCCATTTCATCGGTGTACTGCAATACAGCTCTCTCATGATCATTGAATTGATCGGATTCACGCCATGTCGGAAGCGCATGGATTTGCGCTTCGGGAACGCCCACCGCCCGGGCCACGGTCACATGCTGGGTCCACTCGTAGTGGGCCTTGGCCAGATGGCCAACGCGCAAGATGGCCAGTTCGCGCAGCCGTGCATCCAGGCGGCCCTTCATCAAAATGGAATTCCCCAGCTTGAGAAAGTCGCGGCCCACATCCGGACAATGAGCCATCACCTTGAAGATGTTGAGCACCCGGCCGCCCCGGGCCTCGATCTTATCGAAGCGCGCCCGAAGTTCTTCGCTAACCTGCTCCTTGGTGGGGATCGACACTCTTGCCATTGTACTTCTCCATTAACTCGTGCATTAACGAAAATCCCCTATTTTCCCAATTTCGGCGTTGGGGCAAAATTTTAATCCTCGAAATACTACGCGTATGTCTGCGGTTAAAATTTTTCCTCCGCCTTGTACTTGGGAAAATATGGGCTTTTCGTTAACGCACTAAGCATAAGCCCGTTAAAAGTGCCAGTTAAGCCCAAAATCCTTTTTGAAATGTTTTGTACTTCTACCCTATACGCGCTGACTGCCCGCCGTCCACGGCCAGAGCCACGCCGGTGATAAATTTGGCTTCATCGGATGCCAGAAAGAGCGCCGCGTAAGCCGTATCCCAGGCGTCGCCCATACCGCCTTTCAACGGAACTACCGCATTTCGCTGCTTGATCAACTCTTCTTTGGCCACACCAGCGGCCTTGGCAATGCTTTCAATGGCCATGGGCGTATTCATCAGCCCCGGCATGATGGCATTGGCCCGCACGCCCTTCTTGGCGTAGCTCATGGCAATGGTATGGGTCAGGGCGTTGAGACCGGCCTTGGACGCTTTATAGGCCAGAATGGGCGCGGAGCACACCGCGGCAATGGAAGAGATATTGAGAATCACGCCCTTTTCCTGTTCGACCATTATTGGCAGGACATGTTTGCAAGTCAGAAAAGCGCCTTTGAGATTGGTATTGAAAATGTTGTCCCAGGCCTCTTCGCCTAAACGCGTGGGGCTGCCGTCGCCGGTGCCAATGCCCACATTATTGACCAGAATATCGATGCGGCTGAATTGCTTTTTGCAGGCGTCGGCCACGGCTTTGCAGTCCGTCTCCCGAGTGATATCGGCCTCAAAGGCCAATGCTTCGCCGCCGTCGCCGGCAATTATCTCCTGGGTCTGCCGGGCGGAGTCCAGACGGCGGTCCACCAGAAAGAGCCGCGCCCCCTGGCGGGCAAACAGGACGGATATGGCGCGGCCATTGCCAATGGTATCGCCGGGGGTTTGACCGGCTCCAATAACAATGGCGACCTTGTCCTTTAGACGATCTCCCATACCCATTCTCCTCTTTACACATGACTGACATGAACATCATATTGCTGTCAAACTGGTGGGGTTCACAATGGTTTCAGGCAAATAAAAGGACTAAATTTCAATGTATTTACTATCGTTTAGGCCATAAAAGAACGGTCGTCAAGCGCAATCCCGCAAAATCCCGCAACTTAGCAACGGAGGAAACAAGAGCTTTTTTGTCCCGCACAAAAACACAAAGCCACGAAGATAATATCCAATCTTCGTGGCTTTGTGTTTTTGTGCGGGATAGAAATAATCTCAACCTCAATTGAATGCCGGTGCCCTTTCCTTCAAATGAGAAGAAAAGAAGAATTACATCTTCTGTAACACCTGCAAGGCTTCGGCTGGTGTGAATTTCTTACGATTGTAGAAAGCGGCGCCGTCGCTGGGAGACAGATCGGCCACAGCCTGCAGTTGAGCCGGATCAACGCCCGCCTGTTTCAAGGTAATGGGCAGGCCGCTGATGTCGTGCAGTTTTTGGCGCAGCTGCCGGACGCATTCGATGAAACGGTCGGCGCGCTCGGCCGGCGCGGTTTGGGAATATACTTCCATGCCCGCCATGGGCAAGAGCAGATCGGCCAGAAAATCACCCACCGTGTCTTTGTTGAACTCCAGGGTGTCGGGCAGACAGATGGTCATGGCATCGCCGTGGGGGACATGGGAGATGGCGCCCAGAGAGTGGCCCAGAGCGTGCACCATGGTGACCATGGAGTTGGAAAAAGCAATGCCGGCCAGGGTGGCGGCATTGGCCATGGCCAACCGGGCTTTCAGATTGGAACCGTTCTGAACGGCCTCCACCAGATTGTTGGCGATCAGCTCGATGGCCTGTTTGGCCACTGAATCGCTGATGGGATTTTTCTGAATTCCCAGACACGCTTCAATGGCGTGGGTCAAGGCATCCATACCAGTGGAAGCCGTCAACCGCGGCGGCAGGGTGGCGGTCATGCGCGGGTCGATGACGGCCGTGTTGGGCGGCATGGAGGGCGAAATCAGCGAGAGCTTGATCCCTTTGTCTGGATCTGAAATCACGGCCGCCGAAGTCACCTCGGAGCCGGTACCCGCCGTGGTGGGAACCACCACCAGGGGCCGGGTGGGCTTGGTCATGCGCAGCACGGCCTTAAAATTCATCAAATCAATGGATTCTTCGGCCAGTTTGATTTTGACGCCCTTGGCCGTATCGATGGCCGAACCGCCGCCAATGGCCAGCAATGAATCACAATTGTTCTTTTTATATTCAGCCACGATGGCGTGCACGGCCGATACGGGCGAATCGGGCGGAACTTGATCAAAAATAGCGCCAATGGTTGGTTCGGAACCATTGCCATTGCCGTTACCGTTGCCGTTAAACGCCTTTTTAACGATATCGAGCAACCCGGCCCGGGCCACCCCTTGATCGGTCACGATAATGGGCCGTTTGCCCCCCAGCTGCTTCAACTCGCTGGGCAGTTTATCCAATGCACTTTCTCCTGATACCACTTTAACCGGACAATGAAATCTATAATTTCCAAACATGTTTTAATCCCCTTCCAATCTACGACATTACGCTTCGATCTGGTGCGCTGTGCAATTACTAATGCGGTCAATGCGGGTGTCTGTCAACCCTCTGCATCAGCCAATCTGAGCCATTCTTACGATATCTTGAGCGCAAAAGCGGTCGACCATAACAAGAATATTTTAGATTCTCAACTGAATTTCAAAATGTGGGCAGAAAGAACTGAGGCGTGTTGAGCAGCTCCTAAATGCGAACTCGTTGACGACGATCCGTCGCAGCCACAGCTATGTTTTTTGCTGTGATATAAAACCACTTATTCGGTGATGAAAGCAGGAAATGGGCGCCACAATAATAGCTTGACAAAAACAGCAGAAATCAACACATAAACATATTAATATGTGTTCATGTGTTTCTATCTCCAAAATACCAGTTCAAGCTTGGGACAAAACCAAAAAACCATTGGAATCAAAAAAAGAGAGGAAAATTATGACCGATCATCATCAGCACATCTGCCCCTGGTGGCTGGCCTATACCTTTGACAATCCTTTGCGACGCTTTTTCCATAAACCAGAACGGATGTTCGCATCCTATGTTCGGCCGGGAATGACCGTGGCGGATATCGGCTGTGGCATGGGTTATTTCTCCCTGGGTTTGGCGCGCCTGGTTCAAAGTGCTGGCAGGGTGATCGCGGTGGACGTGCAGCCTCAAATGCTCGCCAGGACCTCCTCCAGAAGTCGCCGGGCCGGGTTGGCGGGAATCGTTGAAACCCGCTTGTGCGATGGTGTCTCCTTGGGGCTGCGCGAACCGTTGGATTTTGTGTTGGCCTTCTGGATGGTGCATGAAACCGCAAACCCGGCGGATTTCTTCCGCCAGATTAAGGCGGTGCTCAAGCCTGCCGGCCGGCTGCTGGTTGCAGAACCTAAAATGCACGTAACGCCGCGGCAGTTTGATGAGATGCGCACCATTGCGCAAAATACGGGACTGATCGTGACGGAAGAGCCACGCGTCGCCTTTAGCCGCACGGTGTTGTTAGAAAGCGCATAATGGCAACTGAAGGCCGCAGTCTAATGCTCTCATTATGGCACTGATTCAACCTGATAGCCGGCTTGACGCAGCAACTGAACAATGCCTTTGGGACCCGCCAGATGCATGGCGCCGACGGCGATAAAACTATTGCCCTGCTGCAGATAGGGCTTCATGCGCTGGGTCATACGCTGATTGCGCTCATCATTGAGGCGGAAGGTGAAGCGTTTCAGGACATCGGTGTTGCCCTGATTTTTATAATTATCCGCCAAAGCGGCAATCTGCTTCAAATCATCGGCCGCATAGGCTTGAATGAGCTGCTCCATCACCTTGGGCAAGGTGGGGAGTTGGGCCAGAGTCATTTTCAGCAGATCGATCTGGTCACTCATGGACAATTGCTCGAATACCGCCAACTGCTCCTCGGCCGTTTCCAGTCCGGTAGTGGGTTTGCCGGCGGCCGCGGCCCGTTGCTGCAAAACCAGATCAAGGATCAAGCCCCCGTCCGGTTTGGGCATGCTGAGCAACGCCATTACTACCCAGGGTTTGAGCTGCCGGATTACTTCGGCCGGCATGCCATATGCGGTCATGGCGCTTTGCACCTCTTTGTACAGAGCCGCCCCCAGCAAAGATTCCAGATCCTGGCCGCTGGGGAGCATCATACTGCTGCCGAAGGAAGTAAGGGCCGAGGCATCCATTTCCATTTCCATCACAAAACGATCCGAACGATCAAGCGCCTGGGCCACAGCCGTTCTCAGATTGGTGACGCGTCGATCAGAACTATGAATAGTGCCCAGCAAGTAGCCTGCGGCCTTACCGTCCATCTTGATGCGCCACAGCAGTCCTTGGCGGGCGGAAGGCGCGGTTTGAAGATCCGCTTTGGGCGCTTCAGCACTATCGGCTGAGTCTGTTGGCGCGGATGCGGCCGGCGGCGGCTGGTCTGCTGGAGGTGCCGGCGATTGCCACTCCGGCTCCGGTGGCTGAGTAATGGGCGCATCCGAGGGCGGGCTATCGGAAAAGTGCCAATTGCCCTGGCTATCTTTCCACCGGTAGATCTCAGAATGGACCAATCCCACCGGAAGGCAAAGTTGGACCAGCAACCAGATGCCCACCCAAACGACCTGTAGTAACCTCCTCAAAGACATATGCCACGGCTCCATCAGGATGCGGAAGTTGTTACCAAAACGATGATCGACAAAGTGTTTCAATTGTGTTAGGTACTTTTAATGCTCGGCATTGGCAGGCTCGCTTGTCCCCCCGCATTATGATGGGCGTGCCAGTTACGGGATACGGCGATGAGAAATGGTCCCCGCTATCACTCATCCTTGATGCGCTGAGTCCAAGCAAAGCTCAACCCATCAACCGTCCCGGACAAATGCCAGATGCAATTTTGGATAGAATATCCGTAGCACAAGACCGGCGAAAAGGAAGATCTTCATCATGACCGCCCATGCGGATGTTTTATACCTCCCCATCCTCACTCCCGCCCGAATCGAGGTGAGCCCTTCCATTGCGCGTGATGAAAGCTTCAAGAGCCATACCCGACCAAAACGATACCACACCTATGTTGCTCCACGCCCCACCTCGGAGGTCGCTTATGGACCGGACGGTCGTTTGGCCGCAAATTCGCCCACGGGTGGGATCATCGATATCTTTGCTTAGCCAAGCCATAATCCAAAGCAGTAAATTGGCGGAATTCAACCAGCGGACCCGCTCAAACCGCCATTAAAGCTTAATAGTGCCTATCCGCTCAGTGGTACAGGATAGTAAATTCCACCACCCAGTCAATCCCTTATTTCTAATATTTGGCCGTTTTGCCAGCGGTGGAGACATTTAAAGGCAAGGAGCACATCTGCCGCATTGCTTATAGTAAGAAAGGAATTCCGGCGCACCCCAGCGGGGAGCTGACGGTGCGCCGGGCGTCACGAAGGGGCGGAAGCTAACTCGGACGTAACTTTACTCCAAGAACAGAGTATGTTTTCCGTCCAAGGCGGGTTGGGGATACGCCGGATCTTGGGCCACTTAGCGCTGGTTGGACTTTAAATAAGTGGAGATCCGACGGTGTGGGCCTACTCCTTTGCTGCTTTAAACTTGCCGGTGACGCCCCGCTCGGCGGCCACAGTCAATGCAGCAGCCGGCCGAAAATCAGCATCACCACAAGTCTCTTTCATACTTTCGACCTTCACCCTCTGCTATCTATTTGCATCAAAGCTGGCGTTAAAGCGAGCCGCCGGGCAGCGCCCCTTTCCCTATAATAATTAGGATGCTGCCAGCGATTCTTCTCCATCTCATTTTGATAGAGCAAACCTTATGCCAGCCAAAAACATCCCGAAACTAAAGCAAATCGAATGGACAATAGTTTCAAAAGTGACACACGCATCCAGAAATGCCTTGGTTGGGATACGAAAATTGCACACCCCCAAAAGGCGAATTCGAGGCTTCCCTGGCATGATACGTTTACGATGTCAGGGAATCGGAGCATGGATGGCAACCTTGCGGCTTCATCTTGACACCCGCCCCACCCCTTTCTATGTTCCCCAGCAACATTAACCTTCATCGATCGGCTGAAAAACATGCACCCTTTTGATCGTGATATCGCCAACACCCCATCCGATTCACCCCTGACTTTGGCCGCCCAAGTCAGCACCGACTGGTCCATCAACGGCCTGCCCAACGGCGGATTTCAGATGGCCCTGCTGGCCAACGCTATGCAGCAGCAGAGCGCCAAAAAATCAATGGCCATTATGACCGCCACTTTTATTGCCCGTGCCGCGCCGGGTGCGGCCCGCATTGAATTGGAGCCCATCGCCGCCTCCAGCCAGTTTGAACGCTTCCAAGCCCGGCTCCTCCAGCCTGACCCTGGTAATGGAAACAACCCCCGCGAAAAAATTCGGGCCGTCGGCACCTTTGTGGATTTCAGCGCCGCCTGCACCCTTAACCGCAAGGAGACAGGGCCGCCCGAAGTCGCCCCGCGCTCCCAATGCCTGGCCATACCCCATATGCCCAAATATACGCTTTTCGATCAGATGGATGTTCTGCTGGACCCGGCCTGCATCGGGTGGATGAGTGGCAAATTAGGGGAGAAATCGGAACACAAAGGTTGGATCAAATTCAAACAGGAGCGGGCCTATGATGCCGCGTCCCTGCTGCTTATCGCCGATAGCTTCCCACCGTCAGCCTTTGCCAGCCAGGGAATGGCCGCCTGGGTGCCCACCATCGAGATGTCCGTCAATATCCGCGCCCTGCCCGCCTCCCCCTGGCTCAAATGCATCTTCCGCACCCGCTTCATCACCTGCGGCCTGCTGGAAGAAGACGGCGAACTCTGGGACGAAACCGGCGAACTGGTGGCCATCTCACGGCAAATTGCGCAGTTCAGGGGGTAACCTCGGGTTGAGTATGTACTACTGCTTGATGGAAACATCTCCGACAGAGGCTCTCGCCGTTGGATTTTCCAAAACCGATAGCCCCTGAATCTCTGCTGTCAACACGTCAGAATGGCACGCCCCATCTGAATCGAGATCCGGGCCTTTCGTTACGACCTTGCGCCGCTGAGCGAGACCAATAGTGCAACAGCCGATTTACCACCAAAGTCTTTTCCAAATACCTATGCTTTCAAAGTATAAGGTCGCCCCACATATTTTACCAAAATTTTCTCATCCAATGACGCGACGACGCAACGCAACTGATGGGAGACATTCATCTCAAATTCTCCCCCGTTTAGCCCTTGCATACGGGTACGTCTTGAGCTTTATGTTTGGCAGGCATCACCCCCCCATTGAAACAGGCCTGGTCACGCCATTACAACAACTTAAGCTCATAACGAACCGGAATAAATCTAATGCGTAACATTATTACTAGACGAAACATTCTTAATGTGTGCTAATATTGGGATCGGCTTAACAAACGCGCGATGGAAGATGATAGAGCCCATAAGAATTTCATCAACGCCACCCAAAACCCCACGAGGACTCCAACTACAGATTCGCGAAGTGTAATGGATGCCCATTATGGATTTTTCGAACCGGAGTACCTTGGCTATATATGCCGACTAGGGAGTAGATCATGATTGAAGGAATTCGCAACAAGATATCAGAAGTAAATTATTCCGGCTTAACCTTCTTGCTATTTTCGACCTATTTGGCCGTAATCGGAGATGGAAATAGTTTTTTCCCATCATTGAAGATATATGGCTTTTCAACTTTATTTATAAGCTTAGTCTGCTTAGCTTCTTTTTGTTTACTCAATATCAAAAATTCTTCTCAGGCTAAGTCGCTTCAAGGCGCTTCTTTCATCGCCATAGTAATTGTCACCAATATCGTTTGTCTATTTCGTTACCATGTCGCCATGCCATTCCTTGCGATCTTTATTGTAGCCTCATTATGCACAATTGTATGTAGCCGTAGCGGGAAGCTGGAATATTTGTTTTCACTTGTTCTGTTACTGGGTTTGCTGGAACGCCTCTGGTTTATTTATTCAAACCCATTCGGTTCGACCTCCGACATGCTGCCATTGGTAAATGAAGCCATCAAGAGTCTTCTAAGCGGCGAAAACCCTTATAGAAAACACATTATTCACCTGCCATCTGCTACCTATCCAATGGACCTTACTTATATGCCTTTTCTTTGGATGAGTTACATTCCAGCCTATCTTGCCAAAATCGATCTGCGCTGGACCAATATTGTGGGAGATATTATAACCGCCATTGCTATTTATAAGACCTTTCCTACGCGCGATCAAACCATCTCGCTATGGAAAAGCGCCTTTATCGCCGTATGGCTCTGCAACCCTTATTTCGCCTCAAGAATTGACTCGGAGATTGCAATTTTTAACACGATCACCGCCCTCACGGTTTTGGCGATTGCTTCAAAACGCCATATTGTCTCGGGCATTTTAGCAGGATTAATGATATCGACATGCCAACTATCATTGGTTATTCTGCCGTTCTTCCTTCTTTGGTCTATCGAAAATTTTGGACTAAAAAAACTTATAGCAGCCGTGACTCTTGCAATATGCATTGCAGGAGCGGTAATAATGCTTTTTTATAATGATATGCTCGTCAATAGCATATTTAACCATTGGACCATGCTTTATCTAATGGATGTCAATTGGGCAAGAAACAGCATTGCCAATTTTAACTACTCGGTATTTGCCTACTATTTCATGAAACAAAATTATTTGGTCTACTTGCAGGTCTTGATATCGGCAGGGATATTTACTCTTTTCATCGCAATAAAGGGATACAAAAATATCTCAAGAACTCTTAATTTCGCGGCGTTCGCACTTCTTTTTTTTCTTCAATTCAATATGATTGTATGGACTTATCTATTTTTGCCCTCATTGTCATTATGGAGTGGCGCTTTAGCCGCCAAGGCTACACACGTATAGAGGAGCGAGCCACCGCCAACGAGTTCATCGGGAAGCATCTTCCAGGCTCTTTTTTCCTCTGCCTTTTATAATACTTTTTAGTAGCTTTTATGGTACAGATACTGAATTGACTACGCAGTCATTGTTGGTCGTTGTGTAAGTATAATCAACCAGAATGGGCTTGTTTGCCATAGAAGCTGAAAGAACTAAAGATAACATTTGTTTGCCGATCTCGGTATGGGTATTAAGATACATAGTACCTGCCAAAGTACCCTGCCAACACCGTCCGGTCCCGCTTGAGACCGGATTTGCTAATTTGACATAAGTATTATTGCCAAAAAGATAAACACCCTCTTGGTTCATCCACACTTTCGGTATTCCAGTTTCCTGTTCTGCGGAAAGAAAAGAAGAAATTGAAAGCAGCAAAACAGTTACCAATGACATTAATTTGATTGTTTTACCCATAACTAAATCCTCCTCAAAAATTTAAAGAATTAAAACCATAAAAGATAATTGACCACAGGAGTAATACACGGCAGGTCACTACCATTGCAATCCTGATCGATGCCATCGCCGCAGATTTCAACTGCTCCTGGATGGATAGATGCCCCTGATGAAGGGGAGTCGTTGCAATCGGCATTATTGGCCGCGTATCCTGCTGGCATCGAGCAGGCCTGGGTGGTCAACGCGGGGTCGGGGTTGCCATAACCATCGCCGTCGGCATCCCGGTAGTAGGTGATCTGGACTCCTTCATCGATTTGGCCATTGCAGTTGTCGTCTATCCCATTGCAGATTTCGGTTGCGCCAGGGTGCACAGCCGCTGCGGCAGCCGATGTATCATCGCAGTCGCTGCTATTGGACACATAACCAGCTGGCGCCGTGCATGCCAAGGTTGTTACGGCCGCATTACCGAAAGTATCGCCGTCGGCGTCGCGATAAAAGGTGAGTTGCGCCCCCTCATCAGTTCGGCCGTCGCAATTGTCATCTCTGTTGTTGCAGCTTTCATGAACGTCGGGATTTACGTTTGGATCACTATCATTACAATCACCGGCTCTTGAGACAAAGCCATTGGGTTGGGTACACGACAGAATAGAGTCCGCCGCATTGCCGTAAGTGTCGCCGTCACTGTCTCGGTAATAGGTCATTCGAACATCTTCGTCGATATTCCCATTGCAATTGTCGTCCAGTCCATTGCACTGCTCTGTTGCGCCAGGATATATAGAAGCAATGATATCATTGCAATCATCGCTGCTTCTGACATATCCCGAAGGCTGAGCACAGGCCAACATGGTTTGGTTGGCGGTGCCATGACCATCCCCATCCGCATCGCGATAAAACGTGGAGAGCACCCCTTCATCAATCTGTCCATTACAGTTGTCATCGATCCCATTGCAGAGTTCCGTGACGCCGGGACGCACGGCACTGTTGCTATCATTGCAATCCGTATTGTCGGCTACATAGCCGGCGGGCGCAACGGGGGCGGTTGAAGTAATTGGAAGCATGGGATTGCCATACCCATCGGCGTCCGCGTCACGGTAGTACGTGTTGGGCGGTCTGGGACAATAGTCGCCGCCGCTGCAGTCGTTATCGATGGCGTCGCACTGGACCTCAGAGGCACCAGGGTGCACCGCGGCATTAGCATCATTGCAATCGTCACTATTGCTCACATAGCCCGAAGGCTGGGCACAGGCTGATATGGTCTGATTGGGAGTGCCATGACCGTCGCCATCCGCATCGCGATAAAACGTGGTAAGCACTCCTTCATCAATCTGGCCGTTACAATTGTCGTCGATGCCGTTGCATGTTTCAGCCGCTCCGGGGTGGATGGCGCTGTTGTGGTCGTCGCAATCGCCCATTTGGGGGGTGTACACATCTCCATCCTGATCCGCTAATACTTCGGGTGTGGTCTCCAAGAAACGGGCAATGATGGTGCCGACCTCCGTGGTTTTGCCGGCCTCAATCTGAATGTTTTCGGCCCGCCCTTCATAAAGAATGGTCCTGTGCTCTCCCTCCAAAAGAATTCCTTGGATGAGAAGAATCCTGATCCCTTTGGATATGCCGTCGAGGGTGCCTCTATGGTCACTGCAGGGCCACTCGCCTTCTCTGAGCTGGGCACCGGTCAGGTCATACACCGATACCGCCACTTGCTGAATATCCTGGCAGGAGGAAAGGGAAGAGGATTGGCGATCGGGAATGGATTCGGAGTCTTTTTGGAAAATCACTCGGAAAGAGACTGCGCCGGTTTCAGACATTGTTTCCTGTCCGTTATTGTCTTGCGTAGCGCTACCGCAGGCGACGAGCACGAACACCATCAGTGCAATGGAACACGACCAAACCATCTTATATCTCATTTTCAGATCCAAAAGCTGCCTCCTTGCACAGGCCCCGCTGGCTGTATGAGCAGCGGCCCTCCAGCCCCCTGTCCCATATCTGCCGGCATGGAGCGCGCAGCCCATGAGGTTGGGGGTGGTGGATCGGCCGTTTGTAAAGATGTTTTATCCAGGAAATGGATTGAAGCCTGTAAAAACGGGCGGGAGTATGCCGAGGTCCAAAAGGGAAGTCAATATAAAAACGGCTGGGCAAATTGAGCATGCAAGAGTGGAGGGACTGTGATAGGGTGTTTGGCAATTTTACCGGCTATTCACAAAGGAGCCTATCGCTTGCAACGCAAAACCATCTATCTGCGGGACGTGGGCGAAGTAGTACTGGAACGCAGCGCGCGTGCCCGACATATCCACCTCTCCATTAAGCCGTTCAGGGGCGTGCGCGTGGCCGTGCCGCGGGGCGTCACCTTTCAGGCGGCTGAGGCCGTGGCCCAGGAGAAGGTTCCATGGTTGAAGCACCATTTGGGGCGCATGGCGGCGATCGAGGATCGGATTTTGGCGCAAAACCGCACCCCGGCCGTGAATCGGAGTCAGGCCCGGCGTTATCTGGTGCAGCGGTTGGAGGCATTGGCCGCTCGGCATGGCTTTACTTACAATAAAGTATTTGTGCGGTCTCAACGCACCCGCTGGGGCAGTTGTTCAGCCAAAAACAATATCAATCTCAACGTGCATTTGATCCAGTTGCCCGATGCGCTGTTGGAGTATACTTTACTTCATGAGCTGGTTCACACGCGTGTCAAAAGCCATGGGCCGCGCTTTTGGGAAGCCATGGAAAAGTTGCTGCCCAATGCCAGGGCATTGGATAAGGAGCTGAATCAGTATTGGATGCTTTTGTATAGCGTTTGAACGAAATAGTATCTTTTTAGCTAATCCGTGCCATCCGTGTAATCCGTGGTCATTTTTTACCACGGATTACACGGATTGGAAAATCGTTTTACTACTGCACCACCACCCGCAGCAAGATATCTCCCCGTCCACCGTCGGGCCGGGGCCGCCCCTGGCTCCGCAGGCGTAAAACTTTATCCGCATGCATTCCAGGCGGGACATTAACTTTGAATATCCGTCGCTGCAATCCCATGGGGATGCTGATCAGTTTGCTGGCCCCTACCAGTGCTTCGTAGGGTGAGACCGTGATGGTGGCGAATAGGTCAAACTCCTGCTCGGGTTGGGCGGGCTGTGCCACCTGAAACCGGTGCGAGCGCTTGCGGGCCGTGGCGAAACGCATGCGGGAAGTGATGCCCGTGGCAGGCATGGCGTCGAAGAGTTTGAGAAAAAGCATGCCGAAGAGAAATCCACCGATGTGGGCATACCAGGCCACGCCGCCCGCGGCCCCGCCGCCGGCGGTGGCGTTGAGAAATTGGATCACAAACCAGAGTCCCAAAAAGATGAAAGCCGGGATCTCCACAAACCAGGGGATAATAATGATGGGGATCAAAGTCAGTATTTTGGATTTGGGATGAAGTAAAAAATAGGCCCCCATGACTCCCGCGATGGCGCCGCTGGCGCCGATGACGGGGGCCTGGGAGTGGAGATTCAAGAAAAAATGGGAAACCCCTGAAGCAATGCCGCATACCAAGTAGAAAAGCAGATAGCGCACCGGCCCCAGGCGATCCTCCACATTGTCGCCGAAGATGTAAAGCGTCCACATGTTTCCTAGCAAATGCAGAAACCCGCCATGCAAAAACATGAAGGAGACCCAGGAGATGATCTGTTGGGAGAAGGTGTAGTGAATTGCGAGGCGACCCAGGGTATACCGGGCCGGCACCAGTCCATATAGGTAGACAAAACTCTCCACGCCCGGCCCAAGCATCAACTGGTAGATAAAGATCAGCACATTGATGGCGATCAGGGCGTTATTCACCACCGGGACGTTTTTGGAGGGTATGGTGTCGCGAATGGGGATCATGGGAGATGTTTATTGGGGAAGTTTAAAGTTTAAAGTGTTAAGTTTAAAGTTATGGAATGCTGCCATCTGATCACATAATATTTCACATGCTTTACTTCTTATTGGTCAGTAGAAAACTACCGGGATTATGGAGCCTCCTCTACAGTTTATTTCTTGAGTCGCCAGAATTACTTAACTTTAAACTTTTAACTTTAAGCTTCTGGCTCATATTATTTTCATACTGATATCCACGGCCCTCGCCGAATGAGTCAACGCACCGGAAGAAATCAGATCCACGCCGGTATCGGCCAGGGCGACCAGATTTTCAGCAGTCACACCGCCCGAGACCTCTACCAGGGCCTTGCCGGCGATCACCTGGACCGCCTCCCGGATCGCCGGGATATCCATATTGTCCAGCATGATCACATCCGCTCCCGTGGCCAGGGCCTCGTGAACCTGGGCCATGGAGGCGGTTTCTACTTCAACTTTGGTCAGATGGGACACCGCGGCGCGGATGCGCCGGATCGCGGAAGTAATCCCGCCGCAGGCCGCGATGTGATTGTCTTTGATCAACACGGCATCATACAGTCCCATGCGATGATTGGCGGCCCCGCCTACCCGCACGGCATACTTCTCCAGCACGCGCCAACCGGGCGTGGTTTTGCGGGTATCCACGAGGCGCACCCGGCGGTCACCCAACAGCGCCATATACCGGCGCACATGGGTGGCGATGCCCGACAAGCGTTGCAGGAAATTGAGGGCCGTGCGTTCGCCGGTCAGCAAGGCGCTCAAGCGGCCGTTGACGGTGGCCAACACCGTGCCCGGCTCGACGACTTCGCCATCAGCCGCGCTGGGCAAAAATACGACCTCAGGGTCCAGCCGTAGAAACACCTGGCGCGCCACTTCCAAGCCGGCGACCGTCAATGCTTCTTTGGCCTTGATCTTGCCTTGGGTCCGGCCGGCGGGCGCCACCAGATGATTGGTAGTAATGTCGCCGCTGCTGATATCTTCTTCCAAGGCCCAGTCGATCAAACGATGAATGCCGGCGGTTAAAACCAACGGCTGAAAGGATGCTTGGTCCATGTGTGAATTTCCCATGTTTTTAATGTCGCGTTGATGGACCATTAGCGCGACCTAATACTGGATTCCCGCCTTCGCGGGAATGACATTACGAACCGCCGGGCCATTTTTAGGAGCATGTAAAATCATCAGAAGTCAGTAAGGCGCGCTCCACGAATCAACCCGGTGCATGAAATGCACCCTACCCACCACTACTTCTCAGGGATGGAGAGAAATCCGGTATCGCATTTAAAGGTGGGGTCTACCTCTCACCCCGACCCTATTCCCCAGGTGAGAGGGTGCACTTGCCCGAGAATCCGATGGTAGAATCGGTATTCCGTTACCCTCAGTCCCTTAGTCCCTTTGCCCCTTTGTGCCTCAGTCCCTTTGTGCCTTTACCCCTCAGTCCCTTTGTCCCTCAGCCCCTCTGCTCCTCTGTGCCTTTGTGCCTCAGTGCCTTTGCCCCTTCCTTAGCCCCCCACCCTACTTCCCCGCAAAACCGCGCACCCGCGCCAAAGTAACACTCAACTTCTCCTGCTTTTCCGATAGCACTGTTTGCTTCTCGCGCACTTCGGCCACTACATCGGCCGGAGCTTTACCCAGGAAGCTGTCGTTGTTGAGTTTGTTGTTGATGGCGGTCAGATCTTTGTTCAATTTGGCCATCTCTTTTTCCAGGCGCTGGAGCTCCTGGGTAAAATCGATTACTCCTTTGAGCTCCACCAGCAACGTGGCGTCGCCGGCAATGGCCGTGGCGGCCGTGGGGGAACGCTGGGCTTGTGCATCGGCTGTGGCCAGACTCTCCAGGCGGGCCAGATTGATGATGATCTCCTTGTGCTGGTCCAACGCGCGGCGGGTCTCTTCATTGGCGCTCAGGGCCGTGACCTGCAACTTGGCCGCCGGGGAAATGTTCATCTCGCCGCGAATGGTGCGCACCGCCGTGATAGCGGCCATGACCAGATCCATCTGTGATTCAGCCTGGGTCATCGCACTACTGTCGGCGAGATAGGCTTTACCCTCAGGGAATGTGGCCCGCATGATCGAGCCCTGGGTGCCGGGCAGTTTGTCCCAGATCTCTTCGGTGACAAAGGGAGCAAAAGGATGCAGCACCAGCAGGATATCCCGCAGTACAGTCCAGAGCACCTGCCGGGAAGCATCCCGGGCCTGGGGCCGATTTTCATCGTAGAGCGCGGGTTTGGCCGCCTCCACGTACCAGTCGCAGAACTCATGCCACACAAATTGGTAAGCCGCTCCGGCGGCCTCGTTGAACTTATACTCTTCCAGGGCCAGGCTCACCTGTCGGGTCATCTTGGCCAGGCGTGACAGAATCCAGCGATCGGGCAGGGAGAGTTGCGCCGCATCGATCGGCGTGCCGTCATAGCCCTGCTCCAGGTGCATCAAGGCAAAGCGCGCCGCGTTCCAGAGCTTGTTGATGAAGTGGCGGTAGCCCTCCACCCGTTTCTCGGAGAGTTTGATGTCCCGGCCCTGGGCCGCGAAAGCCGCCAGGGTGTAGCGGAAAGCGTCGGTGCCGTAGGCGTCGATGACATTGAGGGGGTCGATGACATTGCCCTTGGACTTGCTCATCTTCTTGCCCTCTTCGTCGCGCACCAGGGCGTGCACATAGACATCGTTGAAGGGCACATCGCCCATGAAGTGAAGGCCCATCATCATCATGCGCGCCACCCAGAAGAAAAGAATATCAAAGCCGGTGACCAGCACCGAGGTGGGGTAGAATGTCTTCAGCAAAGCGGTCTGATCCGGCCAGCCCATGGTGGAAAAAGGCCACAGGGCCGAGCTGAACCAGGTGTCGAGCACATCGGTCTCCTGGGTTAAATTCGTGCCGCCGCACTTGGCGCATTTGGCGGGGGCCTCCATGGCCACCATCAGCTCATTGCAGGCCCCGCAGGTCCAGGCCGGGATCTGGTGGCCCCACCAGATCTGGCGCGAAATGCACCAGTCGCGGATATTGAACATCCACTCATAATAGGTTTTGGCCCAGGCTTCAGGGATGATGCGCGTTTTGCCGCTCTGCACCGCTTCAATGGCCGGTTCGGCCAGGGGCTTGGTTTTGACGAACCACTGCTGGGAGAGATTAGGCTCCACGATGTTTTTGCAGCGGTAGCAATGGCCCACGCCATGCTTGTGGGGGTCGATCTTAACCAACAAGCCCTTTTCTTCCAGGGCCTTGACCGCGGCCTTGCGGCACTCGAATCGGTCCAGCCCCTTGAAGCCGCCGGCCTCATCGCTCATGGTGCCGTCGTCATTGATCACTTTAATGCTGGGAAGATTGTGACGCTTGCCGATCTCAAAGTCGTTGGGATCATGGGCCGGCGTGACTTTCAGGACGCCGGTGCCGAAAGCGCGCTCCACATAGGGATCGCGAATGATGGGAATCTCGCGGTTCATCAGGGGCAGGATCACCGACTGAGCCGGCAAAGCGGCGTAGCGTTCATCTTCCGGATGAATGGCCACGGCCGTGTCGCCCAGCATGGTTTCAGGCCGCGTGGTGGCCACCACCACGCCGCCTTGGCCCTGACTGAAGGGGTATTGAATATGGTAGAGATGGCCGTCGAGCTCTTCGTGCTCCACTTCCAGATCAGACAGGGCCGTGCGGCAGCGGGGGCACCAGTTGGTGATGTAAAGGCCGCGGTAGATGAGCCCTTCTTCATACAATTTGACGAACACGGTGCGCACGGCTTTGGAAAGCCCTTCATCCATGGTGAAGCGCTCGCGCTGCCAGTCGCAGGAGGCGCCCAGGGCCTTGAGCTGGTTGATGATGGCGCTGCCGGATTCGGCCCGCCATTTCCAGACCGCTTCGATGAACTGCTCGCGCCCCAACTGGTGGCGGTCGATGCCTTTGGCCGCCAGCTGACGCTCCACTACGTTCTGGGTGGCGATGCCGGCGTGATCGGTGCCCGGCATCCATAAAACATTGTCGCCCTTCAAGCGCCGGTAACGGCACAAAATATCCTGCAAGGTGTTGTTCAGGGCATGCCCCATATGCAAAACGCCGGTGACATTGGGCGGCGGGATCACTATGGAATAGGCCGGCGCCGGGTCTTGATCCTTGGCCGCGAAAAGGCCCTCCTTTTCCCAATAGGCATACCATTTGCGCTCCACGGCCTGGGGTTCATAGCCCTTGTCCAACATTTTGGTGCTCATAATCTTCTGCTCCATTTGAGGGTGATTTCAAATTGGAATCCCCCCTCATCCGTCCGGTATTATTTTACGAAATCTTCGCAAAACGAAAGGGGGACTATAATGAATAATCCCCCTGAAAAAGCAAGCTAGAATCGGGTCTTCCTGAAGGCGCGAGCGCCTATTCGTCATCTTCGAGCAGGTTGCGCTTCAGGCTTTCGATTTCACGGGTGACGACCTTTTCCACGACCGTGGCAATAAGCTGTTCGATGGTTTGACCATATTTGGCGCGGATGACTTTCTCAACCGCCTCTTCCAGGTCCATGCCCATGGCAACCTCCTCGGCCCGACCTTCTTGGCCCATGGTCTCCTTGAGTTCTTCTTCCACGCCCTGGGTGATGTTCTCCACCAAACGATCTTTGTTTTGGCGCACCTGATTGAGCACATCGTCCAGATGGATTACCTGTTCCGAGGGAGTGATAACCGGAGCTGGCCCTTCGGACGACGGCATATCGACAGGCGCTTCTTCCTCAGGCGGGGCAACGGTTAACGTTTCATCCTGAACCTTGTCGACCAGCTCGATAACCTCTTCCTCCGCTGTCGGGGCTATATCCGGCGCGGGCTCTTCGGACGCCATTTCGGCAGGCGCTTCTTCCTCGGGAGGGGCAACCATTAACGCTTCGCCCTGCACCTTGTCGATCAGCTCAATGATCTCCTCATCCGCCGTGGGGAGAGTATCCAAAACGGGCTCTTCAGACGCTATTTCGGCAGGCGATAGTTCCTCGGGCGGGGCAGCGGCCGGCTCTTCTTTCTGAACCTTGTCGATCAGCTCGATGACCTCTTCGTCTTCATCCTCGAAGGTCTCGGTCTCGGATTGTTTGAGGGCCGCCGCCACTTCGGCCGGGTCCACGATATCCTTTAACTCAATTTCTTCGTCCGACGCCCCAGGGGCTTCCACTTCGTCCGAGCCCTGCATGGAGATCAACTCCGAGGCATCCACAACATCGGTTAACTCGATGGTGTCATCATCTACTTCCTGTGCCTGGGCTGCTTCCTGCAAGGCGTCCTCTTCGGAGACAGATTCTACGGGAACTGCCTGCAAAGCGGCCAGTTCCGCTGGATCAACAATGTCGGTCAACTCAATGGTATCATCATCGTCTTCTTCAAGAGCCTCAATCGCGGCTGGTGCCGATGCCGCCTTTGGTTCGGGAAGGCTCACGATATCGATCAGTTCGATCTCTTCTTCCTCTTCTTCCGCGGTCTGGTCCGCCTCCGGCCCTTGGGGTTGCGCCAGCTCAGCGGCGGCGACGATTTCCGTCAGTTCTAGTACTTCTTCCTCTTCCTCCGCGCTTAAATCCGGCGCAACTTCGTGTTCAGCCGCCGCTTCAACGGGTTGCCCTCCATCGGTGATCTCAATGACCTCCGCGACCTCGGGGGTTTCAATTACTTCCGCCTGCTGTACCGGCTCCCCGGCAACATCCAATTCTATCGTTTCAGCTCGGTCCATGATCGCGGCTGAATCCGCCGCCTGGCTCTCTTCAACCACCGCTTCTATCGCTGCTTTTAGTTGAATTCCTTCTACATCCACCTCAATTTCAGGCGCTTCGTCTTTAGCGGTCTCCTCCGGCGCCTTTTTCTCCTCGATCAGATCGATGGGCACCACCACTTCGGTCAAATCCAGGGTATCCTCGGCCCTGGCTGGAACAATGGAGGTCGCTTCAGGTTCAGGCATGGCGGGCGCCGGTTCAAGATCCTGCACCGCGTCGCTGGCTGCCGGCGCTTCTGGTTTCGGAGCCTCAATTATGGGCGTCTGGACTTCTTTGGATTGGGAACGATCCTCAGCCGGCGCGACTTCAAGCTCCACCACCGGCGTCGCCATCCAATCCTCGGCAATGGCCCTGCCCTTCAATGCCACTGGCTCCTCTGGTTTGGCTGCCGCGGGTTCCGGCTTGGGAGGCTTTGTGGCAATGATGGCATCAAAGAGCGCCGCACCCTCCAACCTCATTTTGGAAGCGCTGGGCTCCGCTGTGGGAGTAGAAACCGCCCGCCGTTGCGTCTCGGTCCTTGAGGTTGAGGGTTTGCTTTGAAGCACTTCGGTGAGGTCGATGATCTTGAGCTTGCTGCTGACGTGGCCAGGAATCTCCATGGCCGGTGTCAGATCGATCATGCGGCTTTCATCGGATGCGGCCGTCACTTTTTTTGAATCTTCCATATATCCCCCGGCTTTGTTATATACAAAACGCGCCGGTTAAAACTACCATAGGGGTATGGGGGTGTCAAGAATCTTACTGGTTAAGATATTCAATCAATTGAGAATTTAGGCGCCCTGGGCCGCCCGTATGCCCGTACCGAGCATTACTTCGATACCATTTCGAGTCGCCGCGCTGTTTTCTCCCGAGGATCTAAATCATGCGTCGTTTTTACATCCCGCCCGAGAACCTCAAGCAAAACCCCATTCTTCTGGCCAAAGAGGATGCCCACCATGTGCGCGCGGTGCTCCGGCTGGAGCCCGGTCACGACATTATGCTTTTCGACGGCAGCGGCGCTGAGTACGCGGCCCGGATCATCGCCATGGATCAAGGCCAAGTGAGCCTGACGCTATTGGGTAAGCAAATTTCGGGAACCGCATCGCCCTTGGCCATCACCCTGGCCCAGGCATATCTGAAAGATAAAAAAATGGATGAGCTGGTACGGCCGCTGACCGAGCTGGGGGTCCAACGCTGGTTGCCCTTCATGGCCAAACGCAGCGTGCCCCATCCGGATGAACAGCGCAGCCGCGCCAGGGTTCAACGCTGGCAGAAGATTTCCCAGGAGGCGGTCAAACAGTGCGGCCTGGCCCGCGCCATGGAGATCGAATCCCCGATCAGCTTTCAAACCGCCCTGGCCCACGCCCAGCCCTTTGATCTGAAACTGATTTTTTGGGAGGGCGAGGGAGGCGCAGCGTTATCTCGCGATCTGGCGGCACCTCCCGGTCCAAATAGCGTATTTGTCATGCTGGGACCGGAAGGCGGCTTCGAGGAAGAGGAACACCGCGCCGCCAAAGAGCACGGTTTTTTTTCCGTTCATATGGGCCCGCGCATCATGCGAGCCGAAACCGCCACCATCGCCGCCTGCACTCTGGTACAATTTGTTTTCGGCGACATGGGAAATTCTTCTTGACATCCCCCAGCCGGTTTAATAGGTAGGCGCTTTCAATTCAATGACCTATCGGTTTGTGCCGAGGTAGCTCAGCCGGTAGAGCAGGGGACTGAAAATCCCTGTGTCGGCGGTTCAATTCCGTCCCTCGGCACCATAAAAAGTTCAGGGTTGCAGCTCACGCCGCAACCCTGAACTTTTTTTTACCTCCATTGACACAACCATATCGGGAAGTTAATTAAAGTTCATCATCCTCTTCATCCACACATGAAAGATATCGAATGTCGCCCGAAACCCACTCCCAGCTGGCCAACTTCATCTGGAGCATCTGCAACCTGCTTCGCGGTCCCTACAAACGAAACGAGTATCGCAAGGTAATCCTGCCGTTGACTGTGCTGCGGCGGTTTGATGCTTTACTGACGCCCACAAAGCAGGCCGTTCTTAAGAAATATCAAGAGATCAAGACCAAGCCCGACACCGTGGTGCGGCGCTTGCTGGAGGAGGTCAGCGGCCAGCGGTTCTACAACCTTTCCAAAATGCAGTTCGTCAAGGAGGGCCGGCACTCCCTGCTGGACGACACCGATAATGTGGCGCCCAACCTGATCAGCTACATCAACTCCTTCTCCCCCAACGTGCGCGCCATCATGGAGCGTTTCGCCTTTGACCAGCAGATCGCCCGCATGGCGGAAAAAAATATTTTGTTCGAAGTGATCAAAGCATTTTGCGATCCCAAGCTGGCGGTGATCGGCCGGATCGACAACACCCAGATGGGCTACGTCTTCGAAGAGCTGATCCGGATCGGCGCGGAGCAGGCCAACGAGGAGGCCGGGGAGCACTTCACCCCCCGCGAGGTGATCAAGCTGATGGTCAACCTATTGCTGGCGCCGGAAGAGGATCTGGCCCGCAGCCATGTAGTCAAAACCATCTACGACCCGGCCTGCGGCACGGGCGGCATGCTCTCGGTGAGCGAAAACTACATCCGCCAGCTCAACCGCCATGCCCACCCCAAGCTCTTCGGCCAGGACTGGAACGACGAGGCCTGGGCCGTGTGCCGCTCCGACATGCTCATCAAAGGCGAGGATGCCGATAACATCGTGCTGGCCGACACCTTCACCAAAGACGGCTTTGACCGCGACGGCGAAGGCCAAAAGTGGGTCTTCGACTACATGCTGGCCAATCCGCCCTTTGGGGTGGAGTGGAAACAACAGCAACAATACATTCAGAGAGAGGCTGAAACATTAGGCCATGCCGGCCGCTTCGGCGCCGGCACGCCGCGCATCAACGACGGCGCCTTTCTCTTCCTGCAACATATGATATCTAAGATGCGGCCCCCCAAAGCGGGCGGCAGCCGCATCGGCATCGTGTTCAACGGCTCGCCCCTGTTCACCGGCGACGCGGGCAGCGGCGAAAGCAACATCCGGCGCTGGATCATTGAAAACGACTGGCTGGAGGCCATCGTGGCCCTGCCCGAACAGCTCTTCTACAACACCGGCATCGCCACCTATGTGTGGATCGTGACCAACAAAAAGGAGAAGCGCCGCAAGGGCAAGGTACAGCTCATCGACGCGCGCAATTTCTGGGTGCAGATGGAAAAATCCCTGGGCAACAAGCGCCGCCGCATCGGTGACCCGGCCGAAAAAGCCAAAGACCCGGACCACATCGCCGAGATCACCCGCATCTACAGCGACTTCAAGGACGGCCAGACCCGCGCCTTCAAACTCAACGGCACGGAAAAGGAGCTGGTGGTCAGCAAGATCTTCGACAACGAAGATTTTGGCTATCATAAGATCACCGTGGAGCGCCCCCTGCGCCTCAACTTCCAGGCCGCACCCGAACGCATGGCCCGGATAGAGGAGCAGAGCGCCTTCAAGAACCTGGCCGGCAGCAATAAGAAAAACGAAACCGTGCGCCAAAAGGAGATCGCCGCCGGTAAAGCGCGCCAACAGGCCATCCGCGACCTGCTGGCTGGCTTTGAAAAGAAGTACGGCAATCGTCTTTTCAAAAACCGCGAAGAATTTCTGAAAGCCTTGCGCGAGATGGACCGCACCCAAGGGGCGCGGCTCGCGGCCCCCGAACTCAAAGCCGTCATTGCCGCCTTAGGCGAACGCGACGAAACCGCCGAAATCTGCCGTGACAAGCAGGGCAACCCGGAGCCGGACCCCGATCTGCGCGATACCGAAAACGTGCCCCTCAAGGAGAACATCGAAGCCTATTTCCAACGCGAAGTACTGCCCCATGTGCCCGATGCCTGGATCGACGAGAGCAAGACCAAGGTGGGGTATGAGATTCCGTTGAACCGGCACTTTTACCGCTATGAACCGCCGCGACCGCTGGAGGTGATCGAGGCGGAGATCAAGACTTTGGAGGGGGAGATCCTGGCGCTGTTGAGGGAAGTGACCCAGTGAATCGGCAGAAGAAAGCTTTAAAGGACTTTTTTAATTAAACCATGAAGAACATGAAGAGCATGAAGTTGAAATAGCTCGGAATCTATTTTCTCTTCATGTCCTTCATGCTCTTCATGGTAAAATAAAAGGGCTTTTGCGAAGGCATCAACTATTAAGGAAAACTTAATAGTTCGACAAGAGAGGTTGTGCCGGATTCGACGGCTATAGGAAGAAAGCTTCTGAAAATTTTGTTGGGAGTGACGGTATGAAGTGGAAGGGGTATCCCAAGTATAAGGAGAGTGGGGTGGATTGGTTAGGGCCAGTGCCGGGACATTGGGAAATTAAAAGACTTGACTTTCTCGCTTCCGTCAAAGCGCGGCTAGGATGGAAAGGATTGACCGCCTCAGAATATGTTGATGATGGCTATGTGTTTTTAGCAACGCCTAACATCAAAGGCGAAAAAGGCATTAATTTTGAGAACGTAAATTTTATTTCCGAAGAGCGCTATTTAGAGTCTCCCGAAATTATGCTTCAGAAAGATGATGTGTTGATTGCAAAAGATGGTTCCACGCTTGGTATCACAAATATTGTAAGAGAATTACCAAGACCAGCGACAGTAAACAGCTCTATTGCTGTAATTCGTTCAAATGGAAGAATAAATGGCTACTATTTGTTTCGCTGGATTTGCGGTTATTTCATGCAGGCAAAAATTGAGAGCTTTAAAGACGGTCAGGGTGTCCCTCATCTATTTCAAGCTGATATTCGCAAATTTCCTGTTCTGCTGCCTGAAGCATCAGAACAAACCGCCATCGCCAACTTCCTCGACCGCGAAACCGGCCGCCTCGACACCCTCATCGCCAAAAAGCAGGCCCTGAGCGGGCTGCTCAAGGAAAAACGCACCGCCCTCATCTCCCAAACCGTTACCCGCGGCTTGCCGCCCGATGCGGCCCGGGAGTTCGGGTTGGCGCCTCATACGCGGTTTAAGGATTCGGGCGAAAAATGGATAGGAGATATTCCGTTCGCTTGGGAAATCAAGCCCGTGAAAAGCATTGCGCATGTGGGGAATGGGTCAACGCCAAATAGGGATAATCCGCTGTTCTGGGAAGATGGCGATTTCCCCTGGCTTAATAGTTCGGTAGTCAATTTGGAGGAAGTAGTTCAAGCAGATCAATTTGTGACTAAAGATGCGCTTTCCAATTGCCACTTGCCAGTCATCGAGCCCCCTGCTGTCCTTATTGGCATTACAGGGCAAGGCAAAACGAGGGGGTTGGCAACAACATTATTGATAAAGGCCACGATAAACCAGCATATTGCATTTGTGAAACCCATTCGCAATTCATACGGAATCGGGTACCTGAGGCGTGTCTTTGATATGGCTTATTTATTTTTGAGAAATGAAAGTGATGGAGGCGGCAGCACGAAGGGTGCGATCACCTGCGAACAAATCAAATCTTTGAGAATTCCATTCCCACTGATTGCCGAACAAACCGCCATCGCCACCTACCTCGACCGCGAAACGAAAAAATTAGACACCCTCATCACCAAAATAGAAACCGCCATCACCCGCCTGCAAGAATACCGCACCGCCCTGATCACCGCCGCCGTCACGGGCAAGATCGATGTGCGCGATCATGCTTCCAAAAAGGAGGCCGCATGAGAATGGAGGCATCCCAATGAACAGGAACCAACCGATCAATCCGCTGGATATTCTTGTCCGTCTGAACTGGGACGAGGGCGACGATCTGGAGTTCAAGTCGGCCAAGGGCGGCTTGCCGGGCAGTATTTGGGAGACCTACAGCGCCATGGCCAACAGCCATGGCGGGGTGATCCTGCTGGGGGTGGAGGATGACGGCCGGGTCAGCGGGGTCGATGATCCGCGCAAGCTGAAGAAATCTTTCTGGGATACCATCAACAACCGGGGCAAGGTGAACATCAATCTGCTCAATGATGCTGATCTGGCCGAGGTGCCGCAGGCTTCGGCAACGATCATCGCCATCCGGGTGCCCCGGGCCACGCGATACCAGCGGCCGGTGTTTCTCGGCCAAAATCCCCTAACCGGAACTTTCCGCCGAAATTTTGAGGGTGATTACCGCTGCACCGAACAGGAAGTGGGCCGCATGCTCTCGGACCGCTCCGAGTCGCCGGCCGACAGCAGAATCCTGGCCCATTTCGGCCTGGAGGATCTGGATCTTGCCAGCCTGCAGCAGTATCGGCAGCGCCTCGCTTCCCACAAACCCACGCACCCCTGGCTGAGCGAGGATGACAAAGGCTTGCTGATCAAGCTGGGCGGCTGGCGGCGCGACCGATCGAGCGGTGAAGAGGGGTTGACCGTGGCCGGTCTGCTGATGTTCGGCCGGGATGAAACCCTTCGGGAAGGATTGCCCGGTTACAACGTGGACTATCGGGAAAAACTTTCCCAGGACCCGGCCGTGCGCTGGACCGATCGCTTGACCATGGACGGCACCTGGAACCCCAATCTGTTTCAGTTTTATTTGCGCGTGGCCCAGCGGGTGGCTGCAGACCTGAAACTGCCCTTTCAATTGGATAGCGATCTGTTTCGCAAAGGGGAAACCGATGTCCATGAGGCCATCCGCGAGGCGTTGACCAATGCCCTGATCCATGCCGACTATAACGGTCAAGGCGGCATTGTGGTGGAGAAATACCGCGACGCGTTTGAATTTTCCAACCCCGGCACGCTGCTGATCTCTTTTGATCAGCTGATGCGCGGCAATATCAGCGAATGCCGGAACAAATCGTTGCAGACCATGTTCATGTTGATGGGCGCGGCGGAAAAGGCGGGCTCGGGGGTGGACAAGATACGGCGGGGCTGGGCGTCGCAACATTGGCGCTCACCCATGGTACGCGAGCAGGTGCAACCGGATCGAGTATCGTGGCGGCTGCCCATGGTCAGTTTGATTCCCGATGAGTCCATTCAGCGGTTACAGGGGCTGTTCGGCAACCGTTACAGCCGATTCAACGCCAATGAAGTGCAGGCCCTGGTCACCGCCGATCTGGAAGGCGCTGTGGACAACGCTCGCATGCGGCAGATTTGTGGTGCGCATGCGGCGGATATCACGCGATTATTGCAAGACCTGGTGTCCCAGGGGGCGTTGGTTCAGCACGGAAAGGGACGGTGGAGTCGTTATCGTTTGCCCGACACCTCAGGGGGAAGCGACCCCATGTATAGGGATGTGCACTCCGTACATAAGGATGCTGACTCCGTACATAAGGGCCTTCACTCCGTACATAAGGATGCTGACTCCGTATATAAGGCTGATGACTCCGTACATAAGAACGATGTCGATGATCAGGATGCCCTTGTGAATTTGGCGGCGCCGGCAAGGGAAAATCGCCGATTGGAAACCAAGACCATGGAGCAATTGATTCTAAGGCTTTGCAAAGACCGCTGGATGTCCCGCAAACAATTGGCGGATTTGCTGCAACGCCACCCTGATAATCTGCGCTCCCGATTCCTGACCCCCATGGTGGCTCATGGCCTCCTGCGCTTGCGGTATCCTGACAAACCCAACCGAACCGATCAAGCCTATACAACCGAAGGCTAAGTTAAGGAAAACGCCTTTTCCTTAACTTAACCAAAATCTAAGTAAAGGAAGCCCCATGGCCCAGACCAACGAACGCGCCTTTGAGAACTATGTGATGCAGATGCTGGCGGCCAAGGGCTGGGCGCAGGGATCGGTATCGGAATGGGACAAGGAGCTGGCCCTGTTTCCAGCGCGGATCACGGCTTTCATGGCCGATACCCAGCCGGAGTTATGGGCGCAGATGCGGACGCTGCACGCCGATCAGCTCCAAGCCATGGTGATCAAGGCGCTGGTCAAGGAGCTGGCCGTCAAGGGGTGCCTGCACATCCTGCGGCACGGGTTCAAGTTCTACGGCAAAACCTTTTATACCGCCTATTTCAAACCGGCCCATGGCCTGAACCCCGAGATGCTGGCCCGCTACGGCCGCAATGAATTGACGGTGACCCGGCAGGTGCCGTGTCATTCCGGTGATGGCAGCACCATGGATCTGGTGCTCTCCGTAAATGGCCTGCCGGTGGCCACCTGCGAGCTGAAGAATCCCCGCACGGGCCAGAACTGGCGCCACGCCATCCATCAATATCAGCACGACCGGGACCCACGCGCGCCGTTGTTTGAATTCAAGAAGCGCGCCTTGGTCCATTTTGCCGTGGACCCGGATGAGGCTTACATGACCACCCGTTTGAGCGGTGGGAGCACCTTCTTCCGGCCCTTCAACCAAGGCAGCCATCCGGGTGAAATCAAGTGCGGAGCCGGTAACCCGCAGCATCCTTCGGGCTACCGTACCGGCTATCTGTGGGAGACGGTGCTCGAACGCGATAGTTTCCTCGATATCCTCGGCCACTTTCTCTTTGTCGAAAAACGGGATGTCAAGATCGACGACGGCAAGGGCGGGCAGCGCATCATCACCCAGGAGAACCTGATTTTTCCCCGCTACCACCAGCTGGATGCCGTGCGCAAGTTGATCGAGGGCGCACGCCGGGAAGGGCCGGGCCGCAACTATTTGATCCAGCACTCGGCGGGCAGCGGCAAGACCAACAGCATCTCCTGGTTGTCCCACCGCTTGGCCAGCCTGCACACGGAGCAGGATCAAAAGGTGTATGACTGCGTCATTGTCATCACCGACCGGCAGGTGCTGGATCGCCAGTTACAGGATGCCATCTACCAGATCGAACACGCCCAGGGCGTGGTCAAGGCCATCGACCAGGACTCCAGGCAATTGGCCGAAGCACTGATCGACGGCACCAAGATCGTGGTGACCACCCTGCAGAAATTCCCTTTTGTGCTGCGCGGGCTGCTGCGGGCGGCCGGGGCCGAGAATCCGGATGCACCCACGGATGAAGAACGCCAAGAGGCCACCCAATGGGAAGCGCAAATCGCCAAGCGCCGCTATGCAGTGATCGCCGACGAAGCCCATTCGAGCCAGAGCGGCGAGACCGCCAAAGAGTTGAAGGCGATTTTGGGGGCTGGGGCCGCGCCTGAAGACAGCGAAGAGGAACCGGACTGGGAAGACAACCTCAATCGGGTCATGCAGTCCCGGGGACCGCAACCCAACATCAGCTTTTTTGCTTTCACGGCCACACCCAAGGGCAAGACCCTGGAGCTGTTCGGCCGGCCGGGCCATAGCGGGTTGCCGGAAGCGTATCATCTTTACAGCATGCGCCAGGCCATTGAGGAGCGCTACATCCTGGATGTGGTCCAAAACTACACGACCTATAAAACCTATTTTAAACTGGTCAAAGAGATCGAGGATGATCCGGATCTGTTCAAGAAGAAGGCCACGCGAGCCTTGGCCAAATTCCTGGTCATGCATCCCACCAATATCGAACAGAAAATAGAAGTAATCGTAGAGCATTTCCGGCGCCATGTGAAGCACCACCTGGGCGGCCGCGCCAAGGCCATGGTCATCACCGCCTCCCGCTTGCAGGCCGTGAAGTACTTCGAGGCCTTCAAGCGCTACATCGAGCGCCACGGGTACCAGGATGTGCGGCCGCTGGTGGCTTTCAGCGGCACGGTCAAAGACCCGGATCTCGGCCTGGAGTACACCGAACCAAGCCTGAACATCGATATCATCAGCGGTAAACCCATCGGCGAGAAGCAATTGCCCGAGCGATTTGCTTCGCCCGATTACCAGGTGCTGCTGGTGGCCAATAAATACCAGACCGGTTTTGACCAGCCCCTGCTCATGGCCATGTACGTGGACAAGCGCCTGGATGGGGTCCAGGCCGTGCAGGCCCTGTCGCGACTGAACCGCATGCTGCCGGGCAAGGAGACCCCTTTTGTGCTCGATTTCGTCAACAAAGCCGAAGACATTTATAAGGCCTTCAAGCCCTACTACGATGCCACCAGCCTGCAGGAGGACTCCGACCCTTCCCAGCTCAACCGCCTCAAGCACGAATTGGATCTCACGCAAGTCTACCATTGGAGCGAGGTGGAGGCGTTTGCCCGGATTTTCTACCGCCCGCCGGCCAAACAGACCCCGGCCGACCATGCCCATATGCATGCCCACGTGCAACCGGCCGTGGATCGCTTCAAAGCCCTGTACACCGATGAATTGAGGGCCGAATTTCGCGACAAACTGGCTGCATACATCCGCCTCTACTCCTTTTTAAGCCAGATCATGCCCTATGCCGATCCCGAACTTGAAATGCTATACAGCTACGGACGCTCCTTGCTGCCCGAACTGCCCGCGGACACGGACCAAGGCCCGGTCAAGCTGGGCCATGAAGTGACGCTGCAATACTACCGTTTGCAGCGGATTTATTCCGGCGTCATTCTGCTGCACGAGGACCCGGAAGGTGAATTCGGCGTAAAAAGCCCCATTGATGTGGGCAGCCGCAAGGCCAAGGATGAAAAAGCGCCCCTGTCGGAAATCATCGAGCTGCTCAACGAACGCTTCGGGACCAACTTTACGGAAGAAGACCGCCTCTTTTTCGAGCAGATCAGGGAAAAAGCCGCAACCAATGAACAAGTGATCCAGCTGCGCCAGGCCAACCCCTTCGACAAATTTCAGCTGGGCCTGCGCAAGCTCATCGAGGATCTGATGATTCAGCGCATGGGCGAAAATGATAAGATCGTCACGCGTTACATGGATGATAAGGCTTTTGAGAGTGTCGCCTTTGGCGTGCTATCACGGGCCATCTATGAAGCGATTCCCGAAAGCGACCAGTAAAAAGATACCAACCTATTCTATTTCCCGGTTCTTATCTCACAACGGTAATTAAACTCCTCCCTCCCCCGCCGCTTTCGGCAGGTGAAGAAGTTTGGCCGGGATTGGTCTGTTCAGCGCACATCCCCTCAAATAATCAAAATCCATCCTAATAACACCAACAACGACCATGCCGTGACCGTCAGCCCTACTTTGGCGTGGGTCCAGAAGTCGATGGTGATGCCGTTGACCTTGGCTTGCTCGATGACGATGAGGTTGGCGATGCTGCCGATGGTGATCAGGTTGCCGGCAAAGGTGCTGGAGAGGGCCAATACGTACCACTGCACGGGCTGGACCGCGTCCAGGAACCGCACCAGCAGCATGGTGGCGGGCACGTTGCTGACGATGTTGCTCAAGAGGGTGGAGACGCCGGTAAGTACCAGGGGCGCCTGGATATCAATGCCGTGGCCCGCAAGCATGGCCACCAGGCGCTGGGGAACCTGGACAGAGGAGATGCCTTCGATGACCACGAACAGGGCGCAAAAAAGAGTGATCAGAGGCCAGTCCACCAGGGCGATGATCTGGCGCGACTGCATGCGGCGGCTGCACAACAGCAGCCCGGCAATGGCCAGGGCCGAGATCTCCCTGGGAATTGGCGTGAAGAAAAGCACCATCAGAACCAAGGTCGCGGCAATGCCTTTTCCGCTTTGCCAGGGGTTAAAGGAGGGCCAGTAATGTTCTTTGCTTCCGAGCCGGATCGTATCCGCTAATATCCAGCGGTGGCGATAAAACCATACAATGATGGCATAAGCGCCGCCAAAGGAGACCAGTACGGGCGGCGCGCACCAGCCCAGGAACGCGCCAAAGGAGAGATGGCCGAACTGGCCGATGAGCATGTTCTGGGGGTTGCCGATGATGGTGGCGGCCGAGCCGATGTTGCTGGCCACGGCCAGACCGATCAAAAACGGGATGGGGTTCATGCCGGCGCTCAACAAGGAAAAGACCAGCACTGGTGTAAAAGCCAGGCAGACAATATCATTGGCCAGAACCGCTGAAAGCATGGCGCTGACCCCCATGCTGATCAAAAGAAAAAGTCGCGGCTGTCGGCATATGCGCGCAATGCGCTGGGCCACCTGGGTATAGAAGCCGCCCAGGCGCAGTTGGGCCGACACGATCATCAAGGCGTAGAGAAGTAAAATGGTGGGCACATCGATGCTCCCCACGGCCCGGCTCACGGGCACCGCTCCGCTGACCACCATGGCAATGGCGCCCAGCAAGGCAATGCCGGTGCGGTCCAACAACAGGCCGGGGATACGGCCGATGGCCACGCCAATGTAGGTGATTACGAAAATGATGATTGCCCACATGGTCGGATCTTTCTTGTTCAGCGGTTTGCTTCCAATAAGGGCCGTGTCGGAAGCACAACGACCGAGAAGTAGCAGAGCCTGGGGAAGAAGACAACCTTTCACCCTGTCCGGAGTGCGAGTCATGACTATAGCATAAGGCAAAGGATTAACCCCTTATTATCGTACTCGTACTCGTACTCGAATGCTTTTAAAATATTCTCGCGTACGAGTACGCCTGCATGAAAGCCTTTGGCAAGCAACAGTTGTGACTTGCGCTCCCCCGCCGTTGAATTCATCCTGTTTTAAGTATATTCAATAATCTGCTCTCTCAGCCCATCTTCTCAGGAGGCCTCATCATGCCTTGCCTTTTTCGAATTCGCCAAATTTTTTGGGTTTGCACCTTAATTCTCGGATGCTGCGGAATGGCCGCGGCCGCGGGGACCTCGTCGCTCAGCGCCGCCACCCAGGATTGCCTGGGCTGTCATGGCAGCACCCATCCCGGCATTGTGGCGGATTGGAACCGCAGCCGCCATGCCGCTATCACCCCCAAAAGCGCCATGCAGGCCAAAGGGCTGGGGCTCAAGCTTTCCAGTCCCCAGATACCGGAAAACCTGCGTGACACGCGCGTGGGCTGCGCTGAATGCCACACCCTGCGGCCCGACCAGCACGCCGACACCTTTGAACACAACGGCTACCGGGTGCATGTGGTGGTCAGCCCAGACGATTGCGCCGTGTGCCATGTCAAAGAGCGCGAACAGTACGCCAAGAATATCATGGCCGCGGCCTATGGCAATCTGGCGGACAATTCGCTTTATAACGATCTGGAGCGCAACATTCTGGGCGAGGGGGTTCTCAAGGATGGCAAGCTTTATTTCAACAAGGCCGACCCCCAGACCCAGGCCGATGGGTGCTATTACTGCCACGGCACCCGACTGGAGCTGGCCGGTACTCGTTCCCGTCAAACCGATGTGGGCGATCTGACCTTCCCTGTGATCAAAGGGTGGCCCAACCAGGGGGTCGGCCGGATCAATCTGGACGGCAGCCGCGGGGCCTGCACCAGTTGCCATGCCCGCCATCGTTTTTCCATTGAGAGCGCCCGCAAACCTTACACCTGCAAAGAGTGCCACTCCGGCCCGGATGTGCCCGCCTTCAAGGTTTACAGCACGAGCAAGCATGGCAATATCTTCTCCGCCCATGAAGCCAAGTGGAATTTCGACCATGTGCCCTGGGTGGTGGGCCGCGATTTTGAGACGCCCACCTGCGCGGTCTGCCACATCAGCCTGGTGACCGATGCGGACGGCAATGTGATCAGCCAGCGCACGCACCAGATGAACGACCGTCTGGGATGGCGCATCTTCGGCTTGATCTACGCCCATCCCCAGCCCCGCTCGCCGGACACCACTGTGATCCGCAACAAGGTCGGTCTGCCGCTGCCCACCGACCTGGACGGCACGCCGGCCAGTGATTTTCTGATTTCGGCCAAAGAGATTCAAACCCGCCAGGGCGCCATGCAGGCCACCTGCCGCGCCTGCCACAGCCGCGACTGGGTGGAGTCCCATTTTGAACGTTTGGACCACACCATTGCCGCCACCAACGCCCAGGTGCACACCGCCACCCAACAAATGCAGATCATCTGGCAAAAAGGGCTGGCTCAGGATGCCAGCAGCGGCGGCAGCCTGTTTGATGAGTATATCGAACGGCGCTGGAGTGACTCCTGGCTGCTCTACGCCAACTCCGTCCGATTTGTTTCAGCCATGGCAGGTGGAGGTGATTATGGTGTCTTCGATGACGGCCGGTACCAACTGACCCGCACCATTATGGAGATGCGCGACTGGCAGGCCGCTCGGGAGCTGATGGGAAAGGCGAAGTAAAGGCGTTGATTCGTTGATTGGTTGATTGGGTATTTTTGCTTCTGCCATTTAACATTCGGTATAACGATAGCATTCCTTCCACGAATCAACCAGTCAACGAATCAACGAATAAACCCTATCAGATACCCAGATAGGTACGGCGCACCTCTTCGTTCTTGCTGAGTTCCCTGGCCGGGCCTTCAAGGTGAACGCGGCCTTCGGCCAACACATAGGCGTAATCGCTGACCGCCAGGGCCATGGTGACGTTCTGTTCAACCAGCAGCATGGTCAAACCGGTCTTTTTGAGGCGGGTGAGGGATTCGAAGAGATTGAGCGTCAACAAGGGCGAAAGCCCCAGGGAGAGTTCGTCGAGCATGAGGATTTCCGGCTCGGCCATCAATCCCCGGGCCACGGCCACCATCTGCTGCTCGCCGCCGCTTAAGGTACCGGCCTTCTGGTTGGCCCGTTCCTTGAGGCGCGGAAAGATCTCATATACTTTTTCCAGGTTCTGTTTGAGACCGGCGCGCGAGCGCGGCGAAAAGGCGCCCAGGTGCAAGTTCTCCAGAATGGTCATGTCGGTGAAGAGCTGGCGGCCTTCGGGCACCATGGCGAGTCCTGCCCGGGCGCGGGCGTAAGGCGGCAGGTGGGTGATGGGCTTATCCTTAAAGGTCACGCGGCCTTCCAGTGGCTTAAGCAGCCCCAGCACGGTTTTCAGCAAGGTGGTCTTGCCCACGCCATTGCTGCCCACCAGGGTGGTGAGCCGGCCAGGCTCCAGCTTGAGGTTGACGCCCCACAGGATCTGGACCCCTTCATATCCGGACGCGATGTTTTGTACTTCCAGTAGCGCCATTACATTTACTCCGCCATGAGTCTCTCAGTGAGCCTCGGGTCTCCCAAATAGGCTTCAATCACCTTTTGATTGTTGGCTACTTCCTGGGGCGGCCCGGAAGCAATGAGCGAGCCGTAATCCAAGACAATAATATGATCCGAGATGGACATGATGGCTTGCATCACATGTTCGATCATGAAAATGGTGGCCCCTTGCTCCCGGATGGCTCGGATGGTGGCCATCATGGCCGTGATCTCCGAAGGGTTGAGGCCGGCCAGCACTTCATCCAGCAGAATCAGATAGGGTTGGGCCGCCAGGGCCCGGGCCATCTCCAGCCGTTTCTTCTGGGCCACATTCAGGCTGCCCGCCGGCTGTTCAGCGCGCTCGATCAGACCCACGCGGCTCAGGGCTTCTTCGGCCCGCCGGGCCGCCTGCCGCAAGCCGAGGCCCTCGCGGCCGAAACAGGCTCCTACCATGACATTCTCATGGACCGTCAAATCGCTCAACGGCCGCACCACCTGATGGGCCCGCGCCAGCCCACGGCGCGCCATATTGTAGGCCGGCTGGCCGGTAACATCTTCGCCCCGGAATACGATCTGACCCTGGGTGGGCGCAAACACACCATTGATCGTATTGAACAAGGTGGTCTTGCCGGCCCCATTGGGACCGATGAGACCCAGAATCCGGCCCTCGGACAGTTCGAAGGAGACATCATTCAGTGCTTGCAATCCGCCGAACTGCTTGGAGACATTCTTGACTTGCAGGATCATTCCAGCCATCTCCTGAGTCTGGGCAGACGGTCGCGCACCCAGCCGACCAGCCCCCCAGGCATGAAGAGTACAATGAGCAGCAGAATGGCGCCGGACAGCGCCAGATGCAGGTTCTTGAACAGCGGACTCACCAGCAGCACGCCCCGCAGCCGCTCATAGGCCAGGGCGCCAATGATGGGCCCCAGCACATAGCCTTTTCCGCCCAGCATGACCATGACCAGGATCTCCAGGGAGAGCTGGAAACGAAAGGCGTCTTCCGGCTCGACGTTGCCGTTCTTGAAGAAGTAAAGGGTGCCCACCAGGGCCGGGAAAAACGCAGACAAGGCAAAGGCCGCGGTTTTGGCCCAGGGCGTTTTGACGCCCATTACCATGGCGGCGTCTTCATCTTCCCGGATGGCGATCAAGCCCAGGCCGAAACGCGAATGCTTCACCAGATAGCACACCACCACCGTGATGATCGTAACGATCCATAACAAGGTGAAGATCCACCACAGGGCTTTGCTGGAACCGCCATAGGCATTGTAAGCGGAGAAGTTGACATACAGGCCGGTGGCGCCGCCAAACGGCGCGAAGTTGGCCACAAAGGCGCGGGCCGCCTCATTGATGCCGATGGTGGCCAGGGCAAAGTAAGCGCCGCGCAGGCGCAGCACGGCCGCACCGACTACCAGGGCAATGACTACCGACAATGCTCCACCGGCTATCATGCAGAGGTAGAGCGGCCACCCCAATTGGCTGAGTAGAAAAAAGCCGAAATAGCCACCCAGGCCGAAGAAGACAATGTGGCCGAAATTAACATACCCGGTCAGTCCCATGATGATGTTGAGGCTGGAGGCCAGTATTACAAACATCAGGATAGTAAAAACAGTTTCCCGCAGCGTGTCTTGGTGTATCAGCAATACTACCGCCCCGCCGATGGCCACCAGCAGCACATTGATCCAAAAGCCTGCGGAACGCCAGAAAGACATATTATTTTGCTCCCATGAGACCCGTGGGCCGGACCACCAGCACAAGGACAAACAGGCCGAACTCCACCACCGGCACCCAGCTGACCGGCATGAAGACCGGCACGATGCCTTCCAGGGCGCCCAGGATCAGGCCGCCGAACAGCGCGCCCAGCGGATTTCCCAACCCTCCGAGCACGCAGATGACGAAAGATTTGAGCTGATAGGCGCCGCCGCTCAATATAGTGAAAGGGAAGAAGGTGGCGGTCAAACCGCCGGCCACGGCCGCCAGCATGGTGCCCAGGCCGAAACTCAAGGCCAGCACCTGGGTGGAGGAGATGCCCATGAGCTCGGCCGCGGCGCGGTTGTTGGACACCGCCCGGATGGCTTTGCCCGTGCGGGTGAAGTAAAGAAAGAGGTAGAGCGCCACGGTGATCACCACCGAAGCCACGGCCGCCACCAACCGTGTACCCAGCAGGATCTCGGACCCCATTTGCAGGGAACCCAACGAGAAATCCACATTGCGCGGGGAAGTGGTAAACAGTGTAGTGCCCACGCCGATGATGATCATGTTGACGGCAAAGGTGGCCAGCAGGGTGTAGAGATAACCGGACTGCATCACCCGGTGCAGGGCTACGCCGTAAATGAGGAAGCCAAAGAGCAGGGCCAGCAGCGCGGCCAATGGCACCCCAAGGTAGGGATTGATGCCCAGCTTGGTAAACAGGCCGTAGATGCAGAACATGCCCAGGGCCATGGTGGCGCCATGGGCCAGATTGATGACCCGCATGACCCCCCAGATCAGGGAGAGACCCATGGCGGCGATGCCGTAGACAAAGCCGATGAGCAGGCCGTCGACCAGCGAGGCGGATAAATGGGCAAACATAGAGTGCATTTCTCCAATAGGGTCTTGCCGCAAGAAGAAATTGCCCCGGCAGAACCCAGCAATGGATCCGTGAGGTTATTCAACCTTACGCAGCACTGGCGCGGCCGAAGCAGCCGAAGCCGGCCAGACCGCAATCTTTTCCGGCTTGCCTTGTTTGTCCTTGCGCCACTGGATGTAGATCATTTCGTGACCGTCCTGCAATCCGTGCAGATTGGGCGTGGTATTGAACTTGATGCGGCCGTAGAAGGTGTACATATCTTCCTTGTCAATGGCGGCCTGGACCTTGTCGGTATCCAGGGAGCCGGCCGCTTCAATACCCTTTTGCAGGATCAGGCCGGCCGCGTAGCCGCCGGCACTGTGATAGGAAGGCTCCTCCTTGCCGTATTTGGCGCTGTAGAGTTTAAGAAAATCCTGAACCGTGGGGCCGAACCACTCCACTTTTTCAGCTTTGGCGGCCTCCGGGCTGTAGGTGGCAAAGGGTTCCCATTGGCTGGGCCCGATCACGCCGATGCAGGCATCGCCCAGCTCGGCGAACTTGGGCTCCGGCGGCGCCACCAGCAGGGCCAGCATTTTGGCAGGGACCTTTTTCTCATAGAACTGGCGCGCAAAGGTGGTAGTGTCCGCAAAGTGACCGCCGCCCATGACGCCATCCACGCCCTTGGGGATCTTGTTGATGAAGGGCGCGAAATCGGTGGCCCCGCTGTCATAGCCTTCGAACATGGGCACCTCCATGCCTTTGTCTTCAGCATATTTTTTCAGGGCGGTGACCACGTCGGTGGAGAATTTGTCGTTTTCATGAATGATGGCGATCTTTTTGGCGGCCGGATCGAGCTTGAGCAGTACATCCAACGCGCCGGTCAGGTAGCGGCTCGCCGGCGTGTAGGTCATATAGACCAAGGTGTAACCCTTTTTGAAAATCGAGTCTGAGGAGGCGCCGGTGGTGATCATGATCTTGTTGTACTGCTGGGCCATGACCGCGGCGGCATCGGCCAGACCGCTGCTGTAAGGGCTGATCAGAAAGTCGGCTTTGTCGCTGCTGATCAGGCGGGTGTAAAGTTCCTGAACTCGTTCTTTGTTACTCTCATCATCGTAATATTTGGTCTGCACTTTCACATGGGTGCCGTCGGGCAACTTGATGCCGCCGGCCTGGTTGACCTGCTCCACCCAAAGGTTCAAGCCGTTGATCTGGCGGGTGGCTTCCACATTGAGCTTGCCGGTTTGGGAGGCCGTAAAGCCGATGAGAATGCTCTTGTCAGCGGCAGCGGCTCCCAAGGGTTGCAAGATAATGGCACCGGCCAATCCCAAAGCCACCACGAAACTCATAAAAGTTTTCATGTTCCCTCCAGAGCTGTGCATGGTTGAAAGGTTAGTCTTGGTTGAGCTTTTTCGAGTATGGTTTACCCATAACACGGGGTGCGCATTTCTATAAACAAATAATTCCTTGTCATGGAGTGTAAAGGTTGTAAAGAATCAAATTACTACCCACTATCTGTGCAACCACCTGGATTAACAACACCTATTGACATAGACAATCATCATTGAGATAGTGGGAGACGCCAAACGCGAATCTCTTCCCACACCTGCTCACCACTTCTCCAAGGACAACGGGCGCAAGGCAACGCCCTGGAGGTCATCGATCTTTTCTTTTATATGGACCGCCCAGACTTGGGCCAACCGAAAGGAGGACCTATGGAAACAGCCGCTCCAAAAGGCCGCATCAGCGAAGACTGGCTGGCGGTGTGTATCGGTTTATTTATTTTTGCCTTGTCGTTGCTTCGTTTCTCGGGATTGGACATCTTTGGTTGGACCGTGAGCACCAAGGTCTGGACCCAGGCGTCCCAAATTTTGGCGCCCCTTTCCAAGGGATACGCCGGTCTTCCGGGACTGGTATCCCTGGTGCTGACCTATGTGTTCATGCTGGCGGTAATGTGCGTGGGCGCCCGGCTGCTGGGAGCCGATATCAAAAAGTTCGCCATCGGTTTTACGCTGGTGTTCTTTCTGAGCTACCTGTGCTGGATGGGGGGTCACTTCGCGCGGATCGCCGCGACGCCGGACAAATTGAAGCAATTCAATATTGGCTGGTCGCTCAACCTGACGGGTGAGGCGGGTTTCATCGTGGCCCTGATCCTCGGCCTGATCGTCGGCAACTTCATGCCGGGGTTGGCCAAAGTCATGCACGAGGCCATCCGTCCGGAGCTCTACATCAAGACGGCCATTGTCATTCTTGGTGCCGGGCTGGGCGTCAAGGCGGCCGAAGCCCTGGGGTTGGCCTCGGCGGTCATGTTCCGCGGCTTGTGCGCCATCGTAGAAGCCTATCTGATCTACTGGGCCCTGGTGTATCTGGTGGCCCGCAAATACTTCAAATTCAGCCGGGAGTGGGCCGCGCCCCTGGCCTCGGGCATCTCCATCTGCGGCGTGTCGGCGGCCATTGCCACGGGCGGCGCCATCCGCGCCCGCCCCATCATCCCCATCATGGTCTCCTCCCTGGTGGTGATCTTTGCCGTGGTGGAACTACTCGTACTGCCCTTTTTCGCCCAACACTTTTTTTACAATGAACCCATGGTAGCCGGGGCCTGGATGGGGCTGGCCGTCAAAACCGACGGCGCGGCCGTGGCCAGCGGCGCCATCACCGATTCGCTCATCCGGGCCAAGATATTGGCTGCCGGCGGGCCGGCCTTCAAAGAGGGCTGGATGACCATGGCGGCCACCACGGTCAAAGTGTTCATCGATGTGTTCATCGGCGTATGGGCTTTTGTTTTGGCCATTATCTGGTGCTCCGTAATCGAGTGCAAACCCGGCGAACGGGTCCGGCCCGGCCAGATCTGGGAGCGCTTTCCCAAGTTCGTGCTGGGCTATGTCCTGACCTTTCTGGTGCTCCTGTTCATCTGTTTGCAATCTTCCACCGTGCTTCCCACGGCCAAGGCCGTGACCGGCGGCGGGGATGTGTTCCGGGTGATCTTTTTTACCCTGACCTTTTTCACCATTGGCGTGGTCTCCAATTTCCGCAAACTTTGGGAAGAGGGTATCGGCCGTCTGGCCGCTGTTTATCTGGTCTGCCTTTTCGGCTTTATTATCTGGATCGGCCTGGCGATTTCCTGGATCTTTTTCCACGGCATCAAGCCGCCCTTGGCTTCCTGATCAATCTGGACCACATGGGCGGACCACACGGTAATGAGTCGACCGGCCGAGCTGGAGGGTGCCGATAATGATGAGACGCCAACAAACAAGGAGTTTGTCATGAATGATCAAGTGAAGATCGCCGACGAGATGCGAAAAATGGAATACGAACCGCTGCTGCCGGTGGAAAAAAAGCTGATCGGCTACAGCATCGGTATAGGAATTATTCTCCTGGGGATACTGATTTTCATCAGTTATGAATTTTTCCCCGGATAAATAGCAGCCCATGAGGCTGCGTCTGCGTGCAGGAATTGGCTTCTGATTCGCACAAGCAAAACGCCAAGCCCCCTTGGATGATCTCCAAGGGGGCTTGGCGTTGACGGCGCTTCCGACCAGCCAGTCGTCAGGCCGGAATCCCGCCAGTATCCCCTTGACACGAGCGCCCGCCTTCAATAGAAAGAAAAGCTTGTTCATCGGGAGCTGCACCGCAAAATTAAAAAATAATTAAAAGGAGAATACCAACATGGCCGACTATCTGATCAATGTGTTTTTAGACGATGCAAAAATTCAAAAGCTTGAGGCTGCCGGTTTGGCCGCTAACATTAAGACCGTGGAAGGCAAAAAGGCCATCCAGGTGGAGATGAGCGCCAAAGACCAGAAAAAACTGGTTAAAGGCTTTACCGACCTGACCTTCGACGCCACCAATGCCTGCGTGTTGCCAGCCGAAGCCACTGAGAAGCTGTTCAACATCGTCTGTGACATGAAAACCCTGGACGTGATGAAGTTCGCCATCATGAAGCTCTACAGCCCCCTGGCCGGCAAGGCCCCCCGCTCCGCCATGCGCTAAAGTCAAAATTCGCCCAATTTAGACTCAACATTTTCAAACCCCCGGCCCGCCCAACGGCCCGGGGGTTTTTCATTAAAAGCCAATCAAAAGACCGAAATCCAGGAATGATCATTCCGCCACAATGAAGGTTTCGGGGAAGCCGTTGCGCTCCAGGGTGGCCTCGTAGGCCGCGGCCTCTTCCAGGCGAGTAATACGGCCGACCCGCACACGGTACAGGGTACGATTGCCGTCGAAATAGGGAAGCATATGGGCATATGAGTATTGCTGGTTCAATTTCTGCACCAACCGTTCGGCATTGGTCTTGTCCGCGAAGGCGCCCACCTGGAACGTAAAGTTGCCCGAGTAGTAATCCAGCGGCACATACTGGGGTGGCTGTCCGGGCACGGGTTGCTCCACCGGGGCGCCCAGAGCCGTGACGCGCACCGACGCCGTGCCTTTTTCCACAATGCCGAGTTTTTGAGCGGCCCCATAGGAGAGATCGATGATGCGGCCACGCACAAAGGGGCCGCGGTCATTGACGCGCAGATCCAGGGTGCGGCCGTTTTCCAGGTTGTTCACGCGCACATAGGTGCCCAGCGGCAAGGTTTTATGGGCCGCGCTGATGCCGTACATATCGTAGGTTTCGCCGTTGGAGGTCTTGCGGCCGTGAAACTCTTCGCCATACCATGAAGCAATGCCCTTTTCCTCAAAACCGCGGGCATCGGCAAGGGGATGGTACCAATCGCCGTTGACCTGGTAGGGTCTGGTTTTCGGATCTACGGCCGTTTGGGAGGGAGCGGTTGAGCTCGAAGAACTTCCCGGAGTGGAAGAAGCTCCCGGTGCCGGCTTTGTATGGGAAGGTTCCTTAAGTACCGAGCAGGCTTGCAACCAAACCGATAGAAGTAAAATTGAGATCCATAACGGGAAGTACTTCTTGATGGCGCTTGGTTTTTGGCGCAATGATTGAATTGGCCGCTTGCCCCGCGTCGTTCCCATGCCTTGCGCGGGAATTTCGCTCCCAAAAAACACATTCCCACGCAGAGCGTGGGAACGATAGAACACGCTGACAGGCCCAACGGACACGGACCAACGGACCAATAGGCCGATCCCGCTAAACATCAGCGGGCCGCCACATCTATCGGATCTATGATGTGTGCCGCGGGCAAACGGGCTAACGGACCAACGGGCTAACGGGCCAACGGGCAAACGGGCTAACGCCAAATTACTTCTCCAGCGCAATCTTGATCACATCCAGCATCTTCTCCACGAAGTGAAAGGTGATATCGTTTTTCACCTTGTCGGGGATGTCGGTCAAATCCTTTTCGTTCTCCTTGCACATGATGATGGTGCGAATGCCGGCGCGGTGGGCGGCCAGCACTTTTTCTTTAATACCGCCCACGGGCAGCACCTGGCCGCGCAGGGTGATCTCGCCGGTCATGGCCAGATCCTTACGGATCTTCTTATTGGTCAGCAGCGACACCAGAGCGGTGAGCATGGTGATGCCGGCCGACGGGCCATCCTTGGGAATGGCGCCCGCCGGCACATGGATGTGGATGTCGTGGTTATCGAAGTATTCTTCGTCGACGCCCAGCTCCTTGGCATGGGAGCGGATAAAACTCAGGGCGGCCGTGGCCGACTCCTTCATCACGTCGCCCAACTGGCCAGTCAAGGTCAAACCTTTCTTGCCCTTCATGCCCGTGGCCTCGATGAAAAGCAAATCCCCGCCCACCGGCGTCCAGGCCAGGCCCATGGCCACGCCCGGCGTGCTCAGGCGCGCCTTGGCTTCGGTAGTAAAACGCACCGGTCCCAGGTATTCGGCAATATCTTCGGGTTTGATGGTGGCCTTTTTGATGCTGCCTTCGGCGATCTTGGTGGCCACGCCCCGGCAGATGGTGGCGATTTCGCGCTCCAAATTACGCAGGCCCGCCTCGCGGGTGTAGCCGGAGATCACCTTGCGGATGGTGACCACCGAGAAGGAGATCTCATTATTCTTCAGTCCGTTTTCCTTGCGCTGCCGGGGAATCAGATAGCGCTGGGTGATCTTGATCTTCTCATCTTCGGTGTAGCCCAGCAGTTGAATCACTTCCATGCGGTCGCGCAGGGCCGAGGGGATGGTGTCGAGCACGTTGGCCGTGCAGATGAACATCACCTTGGATAGATCAAAGGGCACATCCAGGTAGTGATCGGAAAAGGTGTGGTTCTGCTCGGGGTCCAATACTTCCAGCAGGGCCGACGAGGGATCGCCGCGGAAATCGCTGCCCACCTTGTCGATCTCGTCCATCATGAAGACGGGGTTGTTGGAGCCCACCCGGCGCAAACCCTGGATGATGCGGCCGGGCAAGGCGCCCACATAGGTGCGCCGGTGGCCGCGGATTTCAGCCTCGTCGCGCACGCCGCCCAGGGAGATGCGGTGGAATTTGCGGCCCAGGGCCCTGGCGATGGAAGCGCCCAGGCTGGTCTTGCCGGTGCCCGGAGGGCCGGCCAGACACAAGATCGGCCCCTTGGAGTCGGGCTTGAGCTTGCGCACGGCCAGATATTCGATGATGCGGCGCTTGGGCTTTTCCAGACCGAAGTGATCATCGTCGAGCACCTTGCGCGCTTTTTTGATGTCCAGGTTGTCGGTGGTGCTGGCCTTCCAGGGTAGCTCGGTCAGCCAGTCCAGGTAGGTGGAGGCCACTGTATATTCAGCCGAGGAGGGGTGCATCTTGGCCAATCGGTTCAACTCCCGCTCGCCCTCCTTGACCGCCTCTTCGGTCAGGCCGCGCTCCTTGAGTTTGGTGCGGTACTCTTCAATTTCGACGGTGCCTTCTTCGGTTTCACCCAGTTCTTCTTTAATGGCCTTGAGCTGCTGGCGCAGGTAGTATTCGCGCTGGCGCTTGTCCATGTCGCCCTTGACCTGGGACTGGATCTTGTTGCCCAACTCCAAAATATTGAGCTGATGGTTGACCAGCTTGGTCACCAACTTGAGCCGCTCGGTGGCATCGGCCACTTCGAGCACCTGCTGCTTTTCTTCGGTGGTGGAGTTAATGGTGGAGGCGATCATATCGGCCAGGGTGCCGGGCTCCTTGATGGAGTTGGCCATCTGGCTGATCTCGGGCGGCAGCCCCGGCGATAATTCAACGATGCGGGCGAACTGCTTGACCACATTGGCCATCAGGGCCGAAGTCTCGTCATCCTGGTGTTCGATATCTTCAAAATGCGCCACTTCCGCTTGCAGGTAGGCTTTGCCTTTCAGATAGGAAGTGACTTTGAACCGGCTCAGTCCCTGGACCAGCATCTGGGCGCGGTTGTCATCGGTCTTGGCCATTTTAAGAATCAAGGCGCTGCAACCAGTGGCAGCCAAGTCATCTTCTTTGGTGGGGGTTGCCTCCTGCGCTTTCTTGGAAACCACCAGGCCAATAATGCGATTGCGGGCCATGGCTTCATCCACCAGTTTGACCGAGGTGCCCTGCATCACCACCAGGGGCAACACCATCTTCGGATAAAGAGCTGCCTCATAAAGCGGCAATATGGGCAACACCGTAGGCAGGTTTTCCGGGCTGTAATCCACCGTCGGTTTATTTTCAGACATCAAACTCTCCTTGTCATCGGATTTGGGGCTGCGTACTTCCATGGCATCCACCTCTGTCTTGCCTGCTCTATGGGATAATGCAGGTCATCATTCATCACTGATGGGAACTTTGTGGGTTTTGTGCAGTTCCAGTTTAAGCATGCGCATCGCGAGAAAGCCGTCGGCAAACGTAGTGGAGATCACCTCGGTATCCACCGGCGACGGCAGATAAAGCACCCGCTCGAATTTACCGTAGCGGATCTCGGCCAGGCGGTAGGCCCCTTCGGTGGGCTTGGGCATCTCCTTGCGATAGCCGTAAATGCGCACGGCCTTGCTGTTGACCTCCACCCCCAGATCCTTTTTCTCGACGCCGGCCAGCTCCGCCCAGATGAACACTTCTTTTTCGGTTTCGAAGATATCCATCTGGGGAATCCAGTTGCAATCGCGACAAGCAAACATAGGATTGACCGGCCGTGGACGAAAAATGCTCTGAATGGTTCGCTCCAGGTCGAACCCGATACGGTTGAACTCATCACCAAATTGGATTTTGATGCGGTTCATGGACAACTCCTGTTGGTTTGGGATTCCGGCGGCCTTTTTCTTTGACCGAATCCGCCTTTGTGATAAGGGCATACGGGCTTAAGGCCGCTAAAGTGCTCGTAAAATAGCATCGCGCACCGCCTTTGTAAAGACGGCTTGGAAAGTATCCCCAGGGAAAATTTTGTTATTTGACTTTAAAAATTGAGGTGCTTAGTTTCCGCCCGCGCAGTCATAATCCAACCACCCAAACCAGGAGGTGCCCGCATGTCCGTAATTCGTTGGGAACCATTTAAAAACATCAGCACTTTGCAGGAACGCATCAACCGTTTGTTCGAAGATGCATTCCCGCGCAGTGCCGGCGAGGAAGAAGACCTGTCGGTATGTGCCTGGCGCCCGTTGGTGGATATTTACGAGACCGATGAAGGGGTGGTGATTCAAGTCGATCTGCCCGGCGTTAAAAAAGAGGATGTGTCTGTGGAGGTCAAAAACAGCCTGCTCACCATCCAGGGCCACCGCAACATCGACGCGCCGGTGGACGAAGAGCGCTACTACCGCCGAGAACGCAATTGCGGCACATTTCAGCGATCCTTCACTTTACGGTCTGCCGTGGCCCCGGAAAGCATAAAAGCTTCATTTAAAAACGGGGTGCTCACCGTCCTGGTCCCCAAACCCGAAGAAGAGAAACCGAAAAAGATTTCGGTCTCCATTGATTGACCCAAGATCCACCGATTTAAATCACCGTTCAGCTGATAGACGACCACGAAACACACGAAAAGACGAAATTCGATTCTTCTTTTCGTGTGTTTCGTGTATCTCGTGGTCGTTTGATTTCAAGGGTGCCGCGCCGACCCTAAATTAGTAGACCCCCTGTTTTAAATTGCACTTCTTTACCACTTTGCCTATCATGGCTTCATGAATCCCAGCTCGAACGGCCGTGGCATTCTGGCCGCCCAGTACTTCCTCTACTTTGGCGTCATGGGCATGCATCTGCCCTTTTTCAATCTCTATTGCTACCAGTTGGGATTCAGCGGTTGGCAGATTGGAACCCTTTCAGCGGCCCGCTCCGTGACCATGATCATATTCTCCATCGGCTGGAGCGTGCTGGCCGACCGTTTCCAGGCTCGCCGGGGAATCTACATCGGCTGTAATTTTGTCAGCGCGGCCTGTTGGGCTTTGTTTCTATTCACCACCGATTTCTTCTGGATGCTGGCGATCATCGTGCTCTACGGTATGTTCTACGCGCCATTGATCGCCTTTCTGGAAGCCTTCGCCATGCAGGCTTTGGGCCGGGACAAGAAGAAGTACGGCCGCATGCGCGCCTGGGGATCGCTGGCCTTTATTATCTCAGTGCTGATCTTGGGACGCACCATCGACGCCTTTGGCATTAAAATTATTCTCACCCTTATCCTGGCCGCCTCCTGGGCCCAGGCTCTGGTGTCGCTGGGGTTCCCCAAAACCGCCCAACGCTCGCGAAGCCTCTCCACCGCCTACTGGCGGCAGCTGCTCAAGGCGCGGGTAGTCATCTTTCAGATCTGCGCCTTTCTGATGCTGGTCAGCCATGGGGCTTACTACACCTTCTTCTCCATCCACCTGGCCAACCTGAAGTTCGGCACCTTCTTTATCGGCGGATGCTGGGCCATGGCCGTGGGGGCCGAGATCATGGCCATGTACTTCTCTGAACGGATTTTTAAACGCTTTCGCTACGAAACGGTCTTGATGGTTTCCTTTGGCGTGGCGGTGGCCCGCTGGTGCGGGTTGTGGGCCGTACAATCAGCCGGCGCCATCCTGATGTTGCAGCTTTTGCACGCCATCACCTATGGCACCTTTCACATGGCCAGCATTCTTTATATTGACCTGCTGACCCCTTCAGAAGCCAAAACCCTGGGCCAGGCCGTCAACAATGCCGCCACCTACGGTTTGGGCCTGATGGCCGGCTTTTTCCTAAGCGGCGCCTTGTATCAACGCTTGGGAGCCCCGGGGTTGTTCGGTTTGAGCGCAGCGGTGGCCCTGTTGGGCGGGATAATCTTTGCGGGATATACATTTGCACGAGGGAAAAACAGATTAAAGGCTGAAGGTTGAAGACGCGATGATATCCAGCCAACCGCCTTCATCTCAATTTACAGAATAAAATTTTCAAACCATGGCTCCTCCCAGTTGTCCACAGGCGGCCCGGATACCGGCGCCGCGGGAGTGTCGCAGACGGACGAAGATGCGGTATTCAACCAGCATTTGCCGGAACTGCTCTACCTCGGCAGCCGACGGCGCTTCGAACGGCGATTGGCGCCGGGGATTGTAGGCGATCAGATTAAGACGCACCGGCAAACCTTCCAAATAGCGCGCCAGTTGACGGGCATGATCGGGGTGATCGTTGACTCCTTTGATCAACACATACTCCATGAACAGCACATTGCCTCTGGCCAGGGGATAATCTTGCAGCGCCTGTCTGAGTTCCGCCAGATTGTGGCGCCGGTTCACCGGCATTAACACAGCGCGCAGTTCATCATTGGCCGCGTTCAGGCTCACCGCCAGCTTGAGTTGAGGCCAATTCAGAGCGCTCAATCGGCGGATACCCTCCACCAGGCCACAGGTGGACAGCGTGATACGGCGCTGGGGGATATCCAAGCCGCGCTGATCGTTCAACACCCGAATGGCCTGGGTCACCTGGTCCAGATTATCCAACGGCTCGCCCATACCCATGAACACCACATTGCGCACCTCCAGGCCAAGTCTCACTTTTACGTCATAAGCCTGGGCCACGATTTCAGCGGCCGATAGATTACGCAACAGCCCCATTTGTCCGGTTTCACACACCCGGCATCCCATGCGACATCCCACCTGGCTGGAGAGGCAGATAGTCGTATGATGAGGCATGGGGATCACGACGGTCTCCACCATCAGCCCATCCACCAAACGGAACGCCAACTTGGTCACGCCTTCTTCGGAAATCTCATGAACAGGGATCGGAAGGTCGTATTGTAGATCCGCGCTGACTTGGTCGGATAGTTGAGCCGACGCCGCAAATTCTGGAATATTTTTAACTTCAAATGGTTTTGAGTGATAAAACGCTTTGTAGAGCGCCGCGGCATGGAACTCGCCGCGTCCATAATGTTGGCGGAAATGAGCTGCCAGTTGGTCATAGGTCATCGCAAGTATGTTCATGACCAGCCACCTTAACGCTATTGCGAATCGTTGTTCAAGCCTAAATTAGTTGACATAAAATCAGAAAAAGAAGTAAACATTTAATTATGAATATTATTCATTGATAGCCCCCCACCTTCGTGCTATGGTGATTTCAACGACAGAATTCAGTCTTTTTTTCCTAACAAGCGGCCATCATTTTCAGAAAGGAGGTTGCGGCGCACCAACGCCCCGAATTTATTAGCTCGCGTTTCAGAAAGTTGAGACTCCTTTGGAATATTTGCCCAAAGGAGGTCCGGCTTGGCAGAAGGACCACCCGCACAACTGAAGCTGAAATGGCGCTCTACTCTGGGGGAAAAGGTTAAGTTAAGGCTTCAGCACCATCGTTTTGCAAACCGCTCCTCCGATGCAATGGAATTCCGACCCATCGGAAGCGCGCTCCCCCGAACCCCTACCAACGTGATTTTGATCTGCCCAGCGGATAAGAACGCCGCAAGCCAAGCAGGAACCCAGCGGCGCGCCCTGCTGGAACTCGCAGGTGGGCGGCAAGTTTAAGGCATAAGGCATTCGACACAAGCGACCATCGGCACATCCCAAAAAGGTATTACCGACATGCAGGGCTCGGCTGTTTTGGTGACTCCAGGCCGGAAGGACTGAGGCCCGGCAACCTTTCCGACTCAAGACTGCCGAAAGGCACAAAGGAGGGCTCATGGCAAGAAGCACTAAAGAAATCGTTGAATCGCAACGCTTCAAGGCGCTGGTCCGCAAACGCTGGTCGGTGAGCATAATACTGACCGTTTTGCTCTTCGTAATCTATTATGGCTATATCCTCACCGTGGCCTACGGCAAAAATTTCCTGGCCGAAAAGGTAGGGGTCTATACCAATTATGGCATTATCTTCGGAGTGTTGACCATTATCCTGTCCTGGCTGTTGACCGTTTTTTACGTGATTTGGGCCAACTCCAGCTATGACAAGGAAGTGGACGAACTCAAAAAAGAACTGCAATAAGGAGGGCGCATGCAAACAACACTCGGACAAGTCAATGCCTCATCAGTGTTCTTTTTTATTATCTTCATCACGTTTACTCTCTTGATCACCTACTGGGCGGCCAAGCGCACCAAAACCGCCAAGCAATATTACGCCGCGGGCCGCAGCGTGACAGGCTTTCAAAATGGCTTGGCCCTCTCCGGAGACTATATGTCGGCCGCCTCCTTTTTGGGCATCGCCGGCATGGTTTCCTTAAAAGGCTATGATGGCATGATCTACGCCACCGGCTGGTTGGTGGGTTGGCCGGCGCTGATGTTCCTAATCGCCGAGCCCCTGCGCAACCTTGGCAAGTACACCTTTGCCGACGTGGTGGCCTATCGACTCAATCAGAAACCGATCCGCATCGCGGCGGCCATTGGCGGCATCCTGGTGCTGTTGACTTACACCATCGGCCAGATGGTGGGCGCGGGTAACCTGATCAAGTTGATGTTCGGATTGCCCTATGAAGTAGCCGAGCTGATCGTGGGCTGCGTCATGTTGATGTATGTGCTCTTCGGTGGCATGCTGGCGACCACCTGGGTTCAGATCATCAAAGCCTGTCTGCTTCTAGGCGGCGTCACGGTGCTGATGCTCATTGGATTGTCCAAGTTCGGCTTCAATCCCGGCGAACTCTATGGCGCCATTGAAAAGCAATATACCGCCACGATGCTCAACCCCGGCGGTTTGATCACCAGCCCGCTGGATGCCGTGTCGCTGGGGCTGGCTTTGATGCTCGGCCTGCTCGGTCTGCCGCACATCCTGATGCGTTTCTACACTGTACCGGATGCCAAAGCAGCCCGCAAATCCGTGATCTGGGCCACTACCTTTATCGGCTACTTTTATTGCATCATCCCCATCGTGGGATTCACGGCCGCGGCCCTGATGGGTAAAGAGATCATCAAGAAGATCGATGCGGGCGGCAATATGGCCGCGCCCCTACTGGCTGAATTTGTGGGCGGCACGGCCTTCATGGGATTCATCGCCGCCGTAGCGTTTGCCACCATCCTGGCGGTGGTGGCCGGTTTGACCCTGGCGGCGGCCTCGGCCATGTCCCATGACCTCTTTGTCAACGTTATCAAGGGGGGCAAGGCTGAAGAGGCTGAACAGGTTAAAATCGCCCGCATGGCCACCATCATCTTCGGCATCGCGGCCATCCTGCTGGGCATTGCCTTCAAGGGACAAAACGTGGCCTACATGGTCGGCTTGACCTTTGCCATTGCCTGCAGCGGCAATTTCCCAGCCCTTTTGCTCTCCATCGTATGGAAGCGTTTTACCACCAAGGGGGCCGTGTGGGCCATTATTATCGGCTCGGTGTCAGCCACCCTGTTTATTACTCTGAGCCCTACGGTATGGGTAGAGGTGCTCAAAAATCCTAAAGCCATCTTTCCCCTTCGCAACCCGGCGATTGTTTCCATGACCCTGGCCTTTGCGGTGGGTATCATCCTTTCACTGATCGCGCCGGACAAGGCGGCTGAAGCCAAGTTTGAAGAAGAAAAACTCAGAACCTATCTCGGGGTTGGCGCCGAGTAGCGTTCTGGCCCTTCAAAACATACGTGAAAGAGGCGGGGACACCCGCCTCTTTTTTATTCTATCTTTGCTGAGAAGGCTTGCTGGCTTATACCCTATGCGACGTCTGTATTTCTCTATCAATGCAGGCACCGTCCGCCATGAGCAAATCCTTTGCGATCTTGGCTGCTTAGCGAAATCTATTTTTCTGAAATGAATCAAAAATCTTGACTCACCACGCGTTCTTTGGCACTTTTGAGGTCGCTTGCCCCTCATTGCGATCACCTGGTAGAGCCAAAGGAGCAGTAGCCCCATGAAAATCATGGTAGCCTATGATGGATCAGAGATTGCCCAGCGGGCTTTGATGATCGCCCAAAAACGGGCCAAATCCATGCAAGCCGAACTTCACATCTTTACTTCGGCCGCCAACACCAACGGCAAGGGCGATGACGCCCAGAATGCCAAACTGCAGGAAGCCCAGCGGGATTGTGAGATGTTGTGCAAGGCTGCCAACGTGGTCTGTAAAGTTGAAATGTCCAAATTCAATCTGGCGGTGGCTGAAGATATTGTCCGTTATGCCCGCGAAAACCAAATCGATGAGATTGTGATCGGGTTGCGCCGCCGCTCCCAGCTGGGCAAGCTACTCTTCGGCTCCACATCCCGGCAGGTCATATTGGACGCGCCCTGCCCGGTGCTTTCGGTGAAATGAGGTAGAAGGCAGAAGTATTTAAACAAAAGTTGCCGGTTCCCTTTTACCTTATACTTCCACCTTTTATCTATGCGCCTAATTTATACTGCCGACATCCACGCAGCGCCTCAGCATTTGGCGGCACTCATTGAAACCGCCCAGTCTGCCATGGCCGACGCCATAATCATCGGCGGAGACATCATCCCCCACCATCTGCCTCAATTCAGCGGCCTCGATCTGATCGCGGCCCAGGCAGCTTATCTGCAGTCCATTTTTATCCCAGCCTTTGAAATACTTCACAGGAGCAATCCCATGCCGGTCTTTCTGGACATGGGCAATGATGATCTGGCCGCCAATCGTCCATTGCTGGAGCAACACCATGGCCGGCTCTTCCACCTGATTCACATGCAATGTCTGGAATTGACCCCAGGCGTGGACCTGATCGGATATATGATTGTCCCGCCGACCCCTTTTCAGCGCAAGGATTGGGAGAAACCAGATACCAAGGCCTTCCCGCGCCGGCTTGGCGGCCAGGTCCGCACCCACGGATTCACTACACATCAAGGGTATCCACAAGAGAGGGTGCTGGATTTGAACAGCGCTGATACCATTGAGGCGGACCTGGCCAGGTTATCTAAGAAGGTGCGCGGCCCGTTTATCTTTGTCGCCCACAGCCCGCCGGCGGACACGCCTTTGGATATCACCGGATTTGGTATCCATGTAGGCAGCCAGGCGATTCGGGACTTCATTGCCCATTGGGCCCGCCAAGGGCTGCTCATCGCAGCTCTTCATGGCCATATCCACGAAGCGCCCGTGATTTCAGGCATTGATCATACTCACATCGACGGGGCCTTGTGCATCAACCCCGGCCAAAGCCAAGGCGCGAACGCTTTATTGCGCTATGTGCTGCTGGAGCTGAATCCGCGCAGGAAACCGCCCGCCATAGACATCATGCCCGGCGAAATGGCCAACCGATAGACAGCACTCAAAGACTATTGCGCGCCCCCACCCACGACAAATCCTTTGGAGAATCCGCCGGTCGATGAAGGGGTGCCGGCGATTTGCGCCAAATAGGTCGCGCCTAATTCCTTGATGTGGCTGTCGATATTGTCAAAATAATTATAGTGAATTTGTTCCTCGTCGATAATGGTCTCGAACAGCTTTACGCTGGTGCTGTCCCCGCTTTCCCGGCAGGTTTGTAAAAAGCCATTGTAGACATCGATGGTGTTGTCTTCCAGATCGGCATCAAAAGGGAAGACCGCCTCGACTTTCTGACCTTTCTTGGTTTTGGCCGCCGGTTCGCTGGTGGGTTCGCCGGCCAGCTCCTTGATGCGTTCTGCAAACATCTCGGCATGGCGCATCTCATCGATGGCAATCAGTTTCACTTTGGCGGCCAGCTCCCCATAATCCATATCATCCAGATTGTAGTGCTGGTTCATGTATTGGCTGATGGCATGCAACTCCATGGCCCTGGCCTTGTTCAACACCTCGATGACTTTGGCTTTCTTCTCTTTGCGGGATTCGCTCGGCATAATGTCTCTCCTTTGCGTGATTATTGATCGTCAAGGCCTTGCGGTAGAATTCGGCATGACCTCTTTGGGTTGCCGCCAGCCTGCCCCCCGGCCGGCGATTTCATTTCTACAAGCTATCTCAAAAGATAGATTTTGGGCCAAAAAATTATTTTAAGGCAGCTTGTAATCCATGTTTACTTCATGGCGCGGATACGCACTTCGATGCCAGGCTGATCCTTCAACAATCGGACCACTTGGGCAGTGTCGGTTTCGCTGAAATGATAGGGGTAGAGAATTTTGGGTTTGAATGCGCGCGCTGCGTCCGCCACCATCTCCGGCGTCATGGTGTAAGGCAAATTCATGGGTAGAAAAGCAATGTCAATGCCGGTCAGCTTTTTCATTTCCGGCGTATTTTCCGTATCGCCGGCCACGTAGATTTTCTTCTCACCAAAGGTCAGGATATAGCCATTACCCACCCCCTTGGGGTGAAAGGGATTTTTGCCATCGCGCAGATGCACGATGTTGTACGCCGGCACGGCTTGGATTGGAATGCCTTGGATGGTCTGGGTGTCGCCGTTTTTCATGACAATGCCACCCGAAACTTTTTTGGAGCACGCTTCGGTTAAGACCACGGCGGTCTTGTCGGTACGGATTTTGGCCAGGGCATCAGGGTCCAGGTGATCAAAGTGGTCGTGGGTGATCAATACCAAATCAGCCTTGGGCAACTGGGAGTAGTCCGCCAGTTGACCAAAGGGATCGATGTGGATGGTCTTGCCGTTGAATTGAAAGATTAAAGAACCGTGGCCGATGAAGGTAATCTTTAATTCGCCGGCCGAAGTGGGAATGGTGTCGGTTTCAAATTGGGCCATAGCCGCGCCCGCGGCGGATGTAACCATACCGCAACACAAGAGCAGGTAGCTTAAGGTTTTCATTGGGTGCCTCCTATGCATGGATTTAGTATTCAGAAGTCAGAATTTAGGAGCCAGAATATAAGATCATTCTGACTTCAGGCTTTTAATTTCCAGACGCTTGGGAATTTATTTCTATAAAATATTGCCGGAAGCCTAAATAATGGTCATCACCATCCGCGTGGCCTCTTCGGAGAAGACTTTGCAGCGCGCGATCAGGTTATTTTCCTTGAAGAACTGATGGCCCTCGGGGGTGGCCAGATCGCAGCCGATCAGGCCCTTGCAGTTGGTGGTGCCAAATTTCTTCTCAAAATGTGCGATCAACTCCCGGACTTTGGCATAGTTCTGGTCAAGGGTCGAGGTCGCATCCATCCGGCCATGGAAGATATTGACGGCCATAATGGCCCCGCTCACCGCGCCGCACATATTGCCGGTACGGGCCATGCCGCCGCAGAATCCGGTGGCAATGCGAGGGATAAGATCGGACTGAATGCCTTTGTTCTCGGTCACGGAGAGCAGTACGCTTTCCGCTCACCGCCAGCCGCTGTCAAACAACTCGCCACAACGCTTTACAGTGGCCTCTATATCTGTGGTCATAGCTTGCCTTAATTCGTGCCCCTCACAGGTTTAAGGTAGGAATCGCGCGGCTCGCCCCTGCTTTTGTTTTAAATATGTAGGGCCACCCGCTGGCCGTCGATCTCCAAAGTGGTCTTGCTGTAGGTGAGTTTAAGGATGATCTTGCCATCCCGCAAGTGGATAACATCCACGCCCCGGCGTTTCTCCAGCTTGCCTTGATGCGCTTTTTCCGGGCAGGGCCACTCCAGCCGCCAACGGAAAAGAATTTTCTGGGCATGTTCATCGATGAAGAGATCTTCTTCGATGAAACGGAAATCGTGCTTGGCAAACCACGGCTGCCAGGCGGCGCGCAACGCCGCTTTGCCCTGGGCCTTGCCGCCGGTCCAGTTTTCAAACACCACCTCGTCGTGCATGAAGGCCAGAACGCCTTCCAGGTCAAAGCGTTGCCAGGCCTGATTCCAGGTGGTCATGGCGCGTTGAATCTCTTCTTTTGAAAGGTTCATAAGGGCTCCGTGGGACTGGTGGGTTGATTGGTAGACTATTCTGCTGACTGTTCATTGAGCCGATTTTCAACATACATGATAAACTCTTCCGCCTCTGATGGACGTTTGATGATGAAAACCGGCAGATGTTCAAAGGACGCCAAATCCGCGCAGGCCGTGGGACAGCCCTCAACCGCCAGGATCATCTCTGCTTCCGGTTGATCGTAGCGCACGAATACTATTTGTCCGGCCAGGCGCTGCCGAAGATACGCCACCAGAGCCACCCGATCATAGTTGGGGTTACACCCGCCGCAGTACTTCAGGCCGACCACCAGCTGCCGATTCCCCTTAAAAGTGGTTATAAAACCTTCAATTGCGCCCAAGATCGCGGACAGCGAAAATTTTAACCGCAGGAATATATGAAATATTTCGAGGATTAAAATTTTCGCTGGACAAAGATATTGGGTGCAAGGGGAGGTTTTAAAACCACTTTTACTCATCGATGCCGGCCAGGGTTTTGGCGGCCTTCTTCTTCTCACCCAGATTGGCCAAGCGGGCGATCATGATGCGTTGAGCCTGGGGCGAGCCGGCGCCGTGCATGGACTCGGTGAGATAGCCCACGGCGGCCGTGCCCAGGGTGAGGTTCTCAATGAGCCGCAAGATCCGCATGCGGTTTAAGGTCGGCACGTCGCAGTTGCCGGCGTAATACTTCTCCAGCCATTTGCCGGTGGCCGGCGCCTTGAAATCGTCTTCGGCCGGCATGGTGACCATCAGCCCCCCGGCGATGTCCTGGGCCAGGCGCGAAATTTCATAGGGAAAGCGGGTGACGTTCTGCTTGTGCACGTTGGCCAGCAATTTGTCCACCACATAGGTGCCGCTGGGTTCTCTATGGCCTTCACTGGCGCAGGAGATACAGCCGCAATACAAGGTTTCGTTGAGATGATTCATCTCGATGATCTTGTCCTTGACGTGCGAGGCCTTTTCCGCGCCGTTGTATTCGGCCGCGGTCTGGGCCGCGCCGATGAGCACATCACCCACGCCCACTTTGCAGGCGTAGCTTTGGCGATGATATGAAGCGAAGTTCTCCACCAGGCTGCCGGCAAACTCGTACTCTTTGTACATGAAGACCCGCTCCCAGGGCACGAAGACATTATCAAAAACCACCAATGCTTCATGACCGCCGAATACGGCGTTGCCGCGGTCCAGCAAACCTTCTTCGAGCTTGCGCGTGTCACACGACTGTCGGCCCATGATGTAGATAATGCCCTTGGTATCGGCCGGCAGGGCAAAGCTGACGGCGTAGTCCTTGTCTTCGGCGCGCATGGCAATGGTGGGCATCACGATGATTTCATGGGAGTTGACCGCACCAGTCTGGTGGGCCTTGGCGCCGCGCACCACAATGCCGTCCTTGCGCTCTTCCACCACATGCAGGAACAAATCCGGGTCCGCTTGCTGGTGGGGCGCCAGGCCGCGGTTGCCCTTGGGGTCGGTCATGGCGCCGTCGCACACCAGATCGTTCTCCTGCACGTAGGTTAAGTATTTGATGAAGCGCTTATAGTAGTCCGCGCCTTTGGCCTTATCGATGTCAAAGGTGACGATGGATAACGCATTGAGGGCATCCATGCCCACGCAACGTTGAAAACAGCAGCCCGTGGCGCGGCCCATGAGCCGACCCATCTTGCTTTTCTTCACCAGGTCGTCGACGTTTTGATGGATATGGGTAAAGCGGTTGATGCGCTTGCCGGTGACATGTGACTTGACGGTCATAATGTCTTCGTACTCAGGGCGCTGGGCCATCTCATAGGTCTTGGCCACGGCATTCATGGAAGGGCGGATGATGGGATCATCCACCACGTTTTGCACGCGTTTGCCGAACATGTATACTTCCAGGTTCAGCTTGCGCAGGCTCTCTTCATATTGTTGGGGCGTCATCATAACTTTACACCTTTCTGTATGGATTTCAATTGGTTAAAATATAAGTGGCGAATGGCGTCTCACTATAGGGGGAAAAGATCGGATGTGTCAAGGCGTGGGCTATGCGCCATTAAAACGCTTGGTCAGCTCAAACTCCCTACCGCCGTCCACATGCTTGATGTCAAATCCAAGTCTTTTTCCTAAACGCAGCATTTGCTTATTTTCAGGCAGGACAAAGCCGCAGATGGATTTAAATCCCCGTTGGCGGGCGATGGCCAGGCAGTGTTGCAGCAGGCAGGCGCCGATGCCCTTACCGTGCAGTTCGTCCCGGACCACTACCGAGAATTCAGCGCTGATATCGGAGATCTGAATGATGCGGGCATCTCCGAGCATGATCTCTTGGTCGCTCGCTTCCTGCAACGCCACCAGGACGATCTCCTGGTCATAATCCACCTGGGTCAGGCGTTGCAGCATCTGGGGCGGTAATTCGCGCAAGATCGAAAAGAAACGCAAATAGATGGATTGAGGGGTGAGGGAATTAAATAGATCGTTGAAGAGGGGGGCATCCTGGGACCGGATGGGGCGCACCATTACCCGGCCGACGCTGGGGATCTCCAAGGCAAATCCATAATGCTGGGGATAAGAAAACCCAGGTGGCACCTTGGGCCAACCAGAGGCGTCATTGATCACGATGGTGGGGGAGCCTGGGTCGGGCGTGGTGGCTCTGGGGGTGCTCATGGGGGCCATCCTATGTTGGGATGGAACATTTTAATCAATGGGGGCAATTCTACGATCAGCAGATACGATCTTTTCCCGATCTAAAAATTCCAGCAACAGATGTGCCAATTGGAAGATTCAAAAGAGCCTTATCAGATATACCATTGGCCCTATTCGACTCGATTCTTAATGGCGCTGAAGGCCCACTCTTTTGACAAGATGTAAAAGAAAGGGACACCTTTATTGACTCCCCCGCATTCGAATTGTAGAACCCAGGCAATGGTTCAATGGCTTGCCAAAATCGATCAATGGGTCCTTTTTCATCCGGCGCGCTGGCCGCGACGGGAGTTGATCAGCCGTTGCGCGGCCTTGTCCATCGTAGCTGCTTTCCTATTCGGGAAGGTGATTCAGTTCGATGACTTTCCCCAGCGCTTTGACATTGCGCGCCGTTTTTATAGCGCCGTGCGTTCTTCAGCTGGCGGGCCGCTCTATGGTCCGGTTGCCATCAAGTGGCTATGGGGCCTGAAATTATCGGTCTGGCTGCTGGAAGCCTTGATTTATGTCGGCTATATCGCGGCCTACCTGAGCCGCTCGCGGGCCGTGGCCGTGGCCGAGGGGTTCATGGAGACCGCCTTCCCGCTCTTCGTGGCCGGCCTGCCGGTGGTTATGGCCATGAGCCCCTATAACCTGCCACAGTGGCTGCCCTTTGCCTCCCAAAGCCACTTGGCGTTTTACTCCCTGGTCATGGCCTTGATTCTGATCGGTGGCTTGATCAACCTTTTCGGCTTACTAACGCTGCGACGGGCCTTTACGATCATGACCGAAGCGCGCACCTTGATTACCGGCGGTTTGTTCCGCTATGTGCGCCATCCACTCTATACCGGCCATTTCATCATGTTCCTGGGCGCTCTGCTGCTGCGGCTGCACAGCTACACGCTGGCGATGTATGGATTATTCGCGGCGGGACAGGTGTTGCGGGCCAAAATTGAGGAGCGCAAGCTGAGCGCTGCATTTCCCCAATACCAAGAGTATCGCCAAAAGACCGGGATGTTTTTCCCCAAATGGAACAGCTCGTAAAACCTGACCAAAGCCCGTGCAGTTTAAACAGCGAAGTTTAAGCTTGATCCGTCCGCAGCCTTACCCTAAAAGGTTATAGCTTCAGATCTGGCTTTGACCCTTATTCCCCCGCGAAACGGGGCTCAGGAGCTCGCCCATGCGTCTTTTAATTCCCCGATTGGCCGTTATTGCTTGGCTTGTTTGCTTACTAACCTTGTGCGGAACACGTCTTGGTTCAGCCGCTGAACCAACGGCTAAAAAAAACCCCGATCCCATGGCCGGTATTGAGGTACTTGATCTGCCGACCGCCGCGAAGATCGCCCTGTCTGAAAATCCATCCCTGCAGGCGGCCCAGGCGCGCGTCGAGCAGGCCGCCCAGGTGGTCAAGCAGGCCCAGTCCGCCTATTGGCCGCAGGTGGATGCCTTTGGGGGGTACCAACGGCAGGAGCTTTCGAAAAATACATACACCCTGCAGTACAGCGCACTAAATGCCTATCTATCCTCAATCGGTCAACCAACCATCTCTAACCCCGAAGATTATTACCAGGTGGGGCTCAAAGCCACCTGGTTGTTGTTCAACGGCCTGGCCCGTGAGTTCACCTTGGCCGCGGCCAAATACGGCGAAAAAGCATCGGCCGCAGCCCGGGACGATGCCCAGCGCCTGCTCCTGTTGGGGGTGGCCTCCAACTATTTGCAGGGCCAGCTCGCCAAGGAGAATGTGACCATTGCCAAGGCCGACGAGGCCTTCAACCAGCGCCTGCTCACCGAAGCCAAATTGCGCTACGACGTGGGCACCGGCCCCTTGAGCGATGTGCTCAACTTCCAGGTGCGCGTCAATCAGGCCCAAAGCCAACGCATCCAGCAGGAACGTATCTACCGTACCAATTTGATCAGTCTGGCGGCCCTGCTGGGTTTGCCCCAGGGCCGTTTACCGGAGCAGGTGCGGCTGGCCGATCTGGCCCCCACCACGGCCGAAGAACAGGCCCTGCCCCAGGTCGGCCCCCTGGTGGATATGGCCCTGAGCCGTCGTCCGGACCTGCAGCAGAGCGAATGGCGCGTCAAGCAGGCCGAAGCCAATGTGACCACGGCCAAATCCGGCTACTACCCCACCGTGGCCCTCAACGGAGATTATACCGGCGAGCGCATGAACGATATGAGTTTCGGCAGTGATGATTTCGGCAACTCCGTAGGCCTGGGCCTGAACTGGAACATTTTTGCCGGCGGCCTGACCCGCGCCAAGACCGGCGAGGCCAATGCCGTGCTCATGATCGCCGAGCGCGGCCAGGATGACACCCGCCTGCAGATCACTTCGGATATCAACCTGGTGACCACCCAGATTGGCGCTGCCCAGGAGCAGCTTACCTTGCAGGAGACCAACACCCAGTTGGTCCAGCAGCAACGCGATCTGGTGGAAAAGGAGTATAAGGCCGGGGTGGGATCACTGGTGCGGCTCAACGAGGCCCAGCGGGATCTCATTGTCTCCCAGGGTCAGTTGGCGCTCTCCCGGGTGGGATTGCGGCTGCTGTGGTATAATCTGCAAGCCTCCACCGGACAAATTTTGGATACCTTCAAGTAAATACAAAATACGCTTCACTTCAACATATTGCGGGCGGGCCAAAACCCGCCCGCATTTTTTCCACGCGCCGGTTACAGCAAACCCCATGCCCGTGCTTTGCGGAGACGGGACTGCTATTCACTAAAGCCATAATGATACACCTGATAGCGGGTCTGGCCGCCCAGCAGCTCATCGATGTGGCGCTGGACCCTTTGACGCTCAGAGCTGTTGAGCCACTCGATCCAGTCGTCCGATGAGGCCCAGGTGCTGATCACCAGAAACTCTTCGGGGTTGTCCATGTTTCGCAGTGTTTCGCCCGAAATATAGCCATCCATATTCATCGCCATGGTCCGCATTTGCCGGAACAAGGGGATCATCTCCCTGGCGATCTCCTGGGGAACCGTCCTTTTGATCAATACTTTAACTGCCATAGCGACCTCCTCTGGGTTGATGGGTTAAAGGGCACGACGACCTCGGCGGCAGCGGAAGGGCGCGGCAATATCATCTGAAAAGGAAGATAGGTGTCGGAATTTCGATTCAGCGAAAGGTAGGTCTGCTCCCCGGCTGACCGAGGATGGAATCAATGTCACTATAAATGGGGCCTTTGGATGAAGTCAAAAACATTTTCCGCTGGAATGTGCCAATTGCCATTTGACACCTCGCCCAGGGCAAGACAATATAACTCCTTATCTCACAAACGTACAAATATAGGAGGGAACCCATGAACCTGGCCGAACTGCCTGATCTTGAGTACGCCAAATACGGCGAACATGTATCCATCATCTTCAATGACCGCGAGTATACCAACAAACAGATGCACGGCGCATCGCTGAAGCTGGCCAATGCCCTTAAGAAGCTGGGCATCACAAAAGGGGATCGGGTCATCATCCAGATGCCCAACTGTCCGGAAGTCTTTCAAAGCTTCATTGCCGTCTACACCATCGGCGCCGTGGTGGTGCCCATCAATTTCATGGTGGGAGATAAAGAGACCGCCTTCATATACAAAGACACCGGCGCCAAAGTCATTATCAGCAGCGCGATCTTCCTGCCCAAAATCGAAGCCTGCCGCAAGGAAGCGCCCGCCATGCAGCACGTCATCCTGATTGACGAAAAGGTCCCGGATCATGTGCTTTCTTATCGAAAACTGCTGGCGGAAAATTCCGATCAATGCCCCATCGAGCCCGTCAAAGATGACGACCTGGCGGCCCTCATCTACACGGCCGGCACCACCGGCAATCCCAAAGGAGTGATGCACACCCACAAAAGCCTGCTGGCCAATGCCCAGATGCAGGTGGACACTGTGGATGTGCCTACGGGCCTGACCAGTATCATGGTGCTGCCTTTGTGCCACTCCTACGGCATTGCCAGCACCAACTTCGGCATGCTCAAGGGGGGCGGCAAGGCCGTCATCCTCGACTCGTTCGATATCGACAAGCTTTTTGCCGCCATTGAAAAGCACAAAGCCCAGATCATCGGCGCCGTGCCCACCATGTATGTCTATATGCTGCTGCACCCTAACCCCCAAAAATATGATCTGAGTTCCATGAAGTATTGGGTCTCCGGATCTGCGCCGCTGACCCTGGAAACCTGGAATCAGTTCAAAGCCAAATTCGGCGGCGAGATCGCCGAGGGCTGGGGCCTCACCGAAGCCGGCGCCAATAACTCGGCCAATCCCTTGCAGGGGCCCAAAAAGATCCGCTCCATCGGCCAACCCATGAAAGGCACCCTGATGAAGGTGGTAGACGATCTGGGCAACGAAGTGCCGGTGGGCAAAGAGGGCGAGATCCTCATCACCGGCCCCATGCTGATGAAAGGTTATTGGCGAAATCCAGAAGAGACTGCCAAGGTGCTGCGCGATGGCTGGCTTTACACTGGCGATGTGGGCTATCAGGATGAAGATGGCTACTTCTTCATCACCGAACGCAAAAAAGATCTGATCATCAAAGGCGGCGAAAACATCGCCCCCCGGGAAGTGGAAGAAGTACTTTATACCCACCCGGCGGTTTCCGAAGCCTGCGTGGTAGGCATTCCCGACGAAGTATATGGCGAAAACATCAAGGCCTGGGTAGTGCTCAAACCCGGCCAAAAAGTCACGGCCGAAGAGATCATCGATTTTTGCCAGGCCCGGCTCAAACGCTTCAAGTCACCCAAAGTGGTGGAATTCATCGCGGCCCTGCCCAAGAGCCTGGTGGGTAAGATTTTACGGAAGGAGCTGCGGAAGATGTGATGGGCCCCGTTTGCCCGTTAGCCCGTTTGCCCGTTGGCCCGTTTGCCCGTTACTCCGTTTGCCGTTTCATGATAGTTCCCTATGTATCATTTAACGGCCTCGATACCGCTGTCGGTCAGCTGGCCAGACGCCATCCGTTGCCTGCCGCGTCTCTTCCTGCTTCCAGGGCTACAAAATCAAATCTGCTGCGGGACAGGATTTACGGGCACACGGCCTATCGGGCCAACGGGCAAACGGGCCAACGGGCAAACGGGCCAACGGGCAAACGGGCTAACGGGCACACGACCCCTTTTCCCTCTGGCATTCCACACCCAGGCGTGATAGATCCCCCGACTATGAAAATCGCACTCATCGCATCCCCGTATCCGTTAGAAGAGGCTCCTTCACCGCCGCTGGGGCTGTGTTACGCAGCCGCCGCGTGTGAAGCAGCCGGAGCCCAGGTGATCATTCTGGACTACATCGTCAGCCAATACACCCCTGAAAAACTGGCTGCGGCCCTGGACGCGTTCCAGCCCGACGTGGTGGGCACCAACTCGGTGACCATGAATTTCAAGGGCGCCATCAAAATTATGCAAGATGTCAAAGCCCATCGGCCGGAGATCATCACCATGATGGGCGGTCCGCATGTCTCCTTTGATGCCCCAAACACCTTGACGCGCTATCCCGAGCTGGATCTGATCGTGATCGGCGAGGGGGAAGCCACCCTGGCCGAATTGATCCCCGTGATTCAATCGCGGCCGACCTGGCACGATATCCGCGGCATCGCCTTCCGCGACAAGGGCCGAGTCATCACCACGCCGTCACGGCCGCCGATCACCGACTTAGGCACCCTGCCCCTGCCGGCGCGCCACCTGCTGCCGGTCTCGCGCTATCTGGCCTTGGGATTCCCGGTGAGCATCATCACCAGCCGGGGCTGCCCGAACAAATGTATCTTCTGCCAGGGCCGGCGCATGGTGGGCCACAAACCGCGCTTCCGCAGCGCCAAAGTGGTGGTGGATGAAATCGAACACATTCTCTCCTATGGATTTACCTGGATCAATGTGGCCGACGATCTCTTCACCGCCAGCAAGCGCCGGGTCAAGGAAGTGTGCGATGAGATCCTGCGCCGGGGCGTTAAATTTGTCTGGAGCGCTTTTGCCAGGGTCAACACCGTGGACCCGGAGATGCTGGCCATGATGAAGGCCGCCGGCTGCGACAGCATCGGCTTTGGCGTGGAGTCAGGCAACCAGGGGATCCTCGATCTGGCCCAAAAAGGAATCACCAAGGAGCAGATCCAGCGGGCCGTGGCCTGGAGCAAGGAAGCGGGCTTGCGCGTGCACGCTTCGTTCATCGTGGGCCTGCCCGGCGAGAGCCCGGAAACCCTGGCTGAAACCAGCGCCTTTGCCCAAGCCCTGGATGTGGATTACGGCTATCATCTGCTCTCCCCTTTTCCCGGCACCACGATTAAGGAAGATATTCACAATTACGATCTGGAGATCCTCACTGAAGATTGGGACCGCTATGACGCCAATCAGGCCATCGTGCGCTCATCACGGTTGTCTCCCCAGCAGATGGACGCCTTTGTCGCCGCCCTTTACCAGGAACACGAAGCAAAGACCAGGGAGGCGGAGGCGCGCTACCAGCAAGGACAGTGCCCGCCCGAAGAACTTATCTGGCTGGAGGCCGGCTACCGGCTCAAATTGGTCTTTGCGCTGCTTTCCAAGGATTTGATTGATGGAGCGCCCCTCAAAACAAGGGATCATGGCGATCCAGCCGCAGCCTTGATCGCTCACGTTCTGAGCGCTACCCAGATGAACCCCTCCCTGGTGCAGCGCACGGTTAGCGATCTGATTCAAAAGGGATACGTGAAGTACAAGACCGTACCCGGCGGCATTAATTGGTACTGGACGCACAATTGCCGTCAGGAGACTTTCGCGCTGGCGAGTTGATAAGACGTTGATTGGTTATTCGTTGATTGGCGGTTAGCAATAGATAATTGAAGTATTAATAAAATTAAATAAAACTGTAGTTGGTGGTGGGTATGGAATAATTCTTAATAAGCCAAGAAATTTCTACTGATCTAATCGGCAGTGCTCCTTAACTTCAAACTTGACACGCTACACGCTCAGATTACCTTTCTCCCTCAGTCCCTCTGTGCCTTTGTGCCTCAGTCCCTCAGTCCCTCAGTCCCTTTGTCCCTTTGTCCCTCAGTCCCTCAGTCCCTCTGTGCCTTTATGCCTCAGTCCCTCAGTCCCTTAGTCCCTTTGTCCCTTAGTCCCTTTGTCCCTCAGTCCCTCAGTCCCCTTACCCCTCAGTCCCATCCAACGCCCGCCTTACGATTTTGGCGATTTCACGGCTGGTCACCGGCTTCATGATGTAGCCATCCATGCCCAGGGCCTTGCAGCCGGCGGCCTCCAGCTTGTCGCTGAAACCGGTGCAGATGATGACCGGCATCCGAGGCATGATTCTTTTGGCTTCCCTGGCCAGCTTGATGCCGGTCAGGCCGGGCATAAACATGTCGGTAAGCAGTAAATCAAATCGAGCGGCATCGGCGCTGATCTTCTCCAGCGCCTCGGTGCTCGACGTGCAAGCCGTGATCCGGTATCCCAGCCGCGTCAGTACGGAGCCCATCATGCGCACGATGGCTTCCTCGTCATCGACCAGCAGTATTCTCTCAGTGCCGCCCGGCATTGGTTCTTTTTCATTGGCCGGCTCAAGCGCCATGGGGGTATCCGCTATCGGTAGAAAAACATGACAGCTCGTGCCCTTTGCCGGAGTGCTCTCCATCTGGATTTCGCCGCCGGCTTGCTGCACGATGCCACGCACCACCGACAGCCCTAGGCCCGTGCCCCGGCCCTCTTCCTTAGTAGTAAAATAAGGATCAAAGGCTTTTTCCAAAATCTCCTGGGTCATGCCTACGCCCGTATCGGAAACGCGCAGATGGGCATAGCGACCAGGTTTGCTGCCAGGAAAGTAATCTTCCGCCTTGATCACCTCAATTTCTTCCAGCGTGATTTTTAGTTTGCCGCCGGTTTCTTCCATGGCCTGATAGGCATTGGTGGCCAGATTGATGATAATTTGATGGATTTGAGTGGGATCGGCGATGACCGCTCCGCAACCCGTGGAGATATTTTGTTCAACGGCAATGGTGGCGGGAATCGCGGAACGCATGAGTTTGATGGCTTCCCGGACAATGGATTGAATCCGCATGGGGCGGGCTTTGCTTTCCCCCTTGCGGCTGAAGGCCAGGATTTGCTGCACCAGCTCCCGGGAGCGCACGGCGGCAAAAAGAATTTCATCCACCTTTTCTTGCAACGGGCTGTCCACCGGCAGATCCTCCTTGATCATCTCGGCAAAGCCCATCAGGGGAAAGAGAATATTGTTGAAGTCGTGGGCAATGCCGCCCGCCAGTGTGCCGATGGCCTCGATCTTTTGAGATCGCCTCAAGCGTTCTTCGTTCTTGATGGCCTCCGTAATGTCGCGGGAAAGCCATGCAAAATGAACCAGACGGCCCTTGGAATCGGTAACGGGGGTGATGGAGCTATCGGCGGTGTAAAACCGGCCGTCCTTGCGCCGATTGACCATGCGCCCGCTCCAGCGGCGGCCCGAAGTAATGGTCTTCCAGAGTTCGTCATAAAATGAGGCTTCCTGCCGGCCGCTTTTGAGAAAGCGCGGAGTCTGGCCGATGATCTCTTTCAGCGGATAACCGCACATCTGTTCAAAGGCCGGGTTGGCGTAAACGATGGCCCCATCCAGTTTCGTGATCACCACGCCGTCGGAGGCCTGGCGCACTGCTTCGGCCAGACGGCGCAGGTCATTATCCGCGAGCCGCTGGGCGGTGATGTCCTGGAAAATATAGTGGGATTGTAAAAAGCGGCCCTCGGTATCGCGATTTACCTTGCCGGTAAAGGTAGCCAGGATGGTCGTGCCGTCTTTCTTCCGGATTTCGAATTCGGCGCCGGTCACGTCTCCCAAGGCTTTGAAAATGGGATAACCGGTTTTAAAATGATCGTGCCACGATTCGGGGAGCAGATCGGTGAAGTTCTTGCCGATCACCTCTTCGCGTTGGTAACCCAGCGCTTGCAACCACGCTGGATTGACATCGATAATATCGCCGTCCTCATCCAAGGCCTGATAAGGGGCAGGGACATTGGCAAACAGGGCTTTAAACCGCTCTTCGCTCTCCCGCAGCGCCACTTCGGCCTGCTTGCGTTCATTGATGTCCATGATGGTGACCAGGGCCATGGTTTCATCGTGAACTTTCAGGGGTGATGTAAACAACAAAAAATAAAGCTCTTTCCCGTCGTCGCCGAGCTGAATGGGCAAAGCGGCCTCCACGCCGCTATGGATGGTCCCGCTGGTCAATGTATCCACGACGCACTGGCGCACCATACATTGGGCGCAATTCGGCCCGAACCCACAACCACGTGCGTCATCCAATGCATTGAGGCAACGCAGGGCTTCACCGCCCCGCAGGCCGATCATTTCATCGCCAAACCGGCCGGTGAAATTCATGGCCAGATGGTTGACCTTGCGCACCCGCCGGTCGGCGTCAATCAACAACATAATCACCGGCGCATTCAGATAGATGGCGGAAAGTTCAGCCAGGCTGTCATTGAGATGGGTTTCGACCTTTCGGCGACCCTGCCGGAGGGTGGTGATCTCCTTCTTAAGATCTTCGATTTGTTGCACCAACTGGTGTTGGATGGGATGATCCTCCATATTTCCTGTTCCCGGTTGCCCGCAGGCCATGACCGCCCCACGATCGGTTAATGTGAAATTTGTCTGATCATTAGTGATTCCGGATCATTAAATGGTCTTTTGACCCCATAAAATAGGCAGGAGATCCGGCAAAAAAGGCAGAAAAGGAACTGTGGTTGGAGACGATCCGGAATATCAATAAAGCTAACATGAGAGCCGCCTATGACGCAATTATTTAGTATGTCATATGGATATCGCCCTTTCCCCCTAAAGATTTATGAAATTCAGCCAATAATTAAACCATTCACAGAATGCACCATGCGGCCGCGAAACAGGACGGCCCTTACCTATTGCGAGAATCGATACTATGCCCAAAGTGCTGATTGTCGATGATGACCACGCGGTATGCCGGACATTGGCGACCCTGATCCGTCAGCAGGGCCACGAGGTCATCAGTGCGCAGAGCATTGGCCAGGGCCTGAAGGAAATGGGCGCCGGCACTATTGATCTGGTGCTCCTGGATGTGAACCTGCCGGATGGCAATGGCCTGGAACAGATCGATCAGTTTGCCCAGGCGTCATCCAAGCCGGACATCATCATCATGACCGCCCAGGGGGACCCGGATGGCGCCGAACTGGCCATCCGCAGCGGCGCCTGGGACTATATCGAAAAATCGGCCTCTCCCAAAACCGTAACCCTGCGCATTCAGCGCATTCTGGAGCACCGGGCGGTCAAGTGCGCGTCCCAACCGGCCTTGGCCATCGACCGCAAAGGGATTGTCGGTAATAGCCAGCCACTGCAACGGGCTTTGGACCAGATGGCCCGGGCCGCCAATAGTGAGGCCGGGGTCCTGATTACCGGCGAGACCGGCACAGGCAAAGAGCTCTTTGCTTTGGCCGTTCATCGCAACAGTTCCCGCAAAGAGCACAATTTTGTGGTAGTGGACTGTGCGGCTTTGCCCAAAAGCCTGGTGGAAAGCATTCTATTTGGGCACATCAAGGGGGCCTTTACCGGTGCCGATTCTCCGCGCGAGGGGCTGGTGTCACAAGCTGACGGCGGCACGCTGTTTCTGGATGAAGTGGGCGAAATGCCCTTGGATGTGCAAAAATCCTTCCTACGGGTGCTGGAGTCGCGGAGCTTCCGCCCCATTGGGGGCAAGCACGAGCAGAGCAGCAATTTCCGCGTCATCGCCTCCACCAACCAGGATCTGGATGAAATGGCCCGCAATGGCGCCTTCCGCGCCGACCTGCTGCACCGGTTGCGCACCTTCCATCTCATATTGCCGGCCCTGCGCCAACGTTGCGAAGACATAGCGGATTTAGCCCAACACCATCTCAAGCGGCTATGCACCCTTTACGGCCGAAGAGCCAAAGAGCTTTCACCCGATTTTCTAAATCTGCTCCGAGCCCATGATTGGCCCGGCAATGTCCGCGAATTGGTCAACGCCATGGAGCACGCCATGGCCGCCGCACCCCATGAAACCATTCTGTACGATCACCACCTGCCCGCCTATCTGCGGGCCCGGGCCGCCCGTAACCGGCTCACCCATCCTGTTCCTAAGGCCATGCCCGTGTTGGGGGAGATCGCGGTGAATGGGCAGCTGCCGCCTTTACAGGCCTTTCGCGAACAAATCATGGAAAAGGCCGAAGCCGACTACCTGGGCGCACTCATGTCCGCGGCCCGCGGCAACATCCACAAAGCCTGCACCCTGTCAGGGGTATCGCGTTCGCGCCTTTATGAGTTGTTAAAGAAGCATGCCATTGGGTCGTGAAAGCCTGGATGTCGTATAGGGTCATGCAATACATCGATGTTTGCCCAAATCGTACTCGTACTTGACAGCACGTCCCCTTGGTTCACTCCCAAGACATATGCTATATTGCCCCCATGGAATCCCGCCCCATCCACCTCGAGATCGCCCAATGGGTCCGGCAGATCTTTGAAACCGGCTTTCAAATCGGGCCGGCCCAAATGGAGATGATGGAGGCCTGCTTCGGTATTTGCCAGCTCGACGACCTGCTGGCGGGAACCCACACCAGCCAAGCGGCTTCTTTTTTGGATCTGCTGTTTTCCCCCGGTGATGATACCCGTCTGGCCTTTGAAACCCGCTGGGGCCATCTGACCATCTCCGAGGAGACGGTTGCAGCTGCTTTGGAAGCCCTGCAATACCCGCCGCTGACCACCACCCTTCATCTCTCCAACCCAAGCCAGCCACTCAGGTTAAGCCTTTCTGAAGAAGTCTTGGCAGTATTTCTTCAGCGCCTGAATATGGCTTGGCTGGCCCCCGATTCGCTGCATCAAATGGTTCAAGCCCGGGTGGCGGAGCCGCACCGCCCGTTGGTCCGCTCCTATTTGCGCCGGGCGCGCCTGCCCTGGCACGCCAATCAATTGGCCTTGCTCGACCTGTACCTCCACAAATTCGCGACCGCGGATGAAGATTTCGCTGCCTGTCTTCAGTTTTTGCTGTCCATTGCCGATACTCTGGCCCCCGAGGCCAACCTGTTTGAATTTCTCGTGGAAAAAAAACTTTTCTATTTTCAATCGTTATGCGGAGCCGAAGCATTTGAACGCCGGCGCCAGCGCACCAGCATTGAGATCCTGATCCTGCAAGGAGAGCGCGCCGCCCATGGCAACATGGCCGAGTGGCGGCAACTCATGCGGCGGGTGGACCGGATCTGCCAAACCTTGTTCGGCCAGACGCGCTTTTTCCAACAGCCCCTGGTCCAGCAGCATGAATGACTATTTACAAAGTATCGCAAGTTCCATAAAAGATGCGATTATTGTAGAATCAAACCCTCACCGCACGAATGGGAGGCAAGCATATGACGCGTACTACGGCAGCAATTTTTTTTCTGATCTCTATCCTGGCCTTCTGGGTCCCGCAGGGCAGGGCGGAAAGCACACCCAAAGAGGACGCCAAAACACCCGATATGGAGCGCATTCTCAACGGCATTGAACAACGCTATTCGGGCAAGGGGTTTACAGCGACCTTTTTCCAGGAGTCAATCCTCAAAGCCATGCAGATGACCGATACCGCCGAAGGCCGCTTGACCGTCAAACGGCCGGGCAAAATGCGCTGGGAATATGTAGTGCCCGACCCCCAAACCATCATCACCGACGGCACCACCATGTGGATGTACCGGCCCAAGGACAAACAGGTGACGGTGGGCAAGGCGCCCGAGCTTTTCAGCAGCGGTAAAGGCGCCGGCTTCCTCTCCGATGTGCGCCAGATCCGCAAAAGCTTCAATCTGGAATCATTGCCGGCTGAAAGCCCCAAGTATTATCGGGTCAAACTGCTGCCCCACAAACCCACGCCCGATCTGGCCGATGTCATTATCTCGGTGGCCGTGGACTCCTACCAGATCGACCAGGTGATCACCCACAACAGCTATGGCGATGAGACCCGCTTCGTTTTGAGCCAGTACCAGTTCAACATCGATCCCGATGATGCCCTGTTCACCTTCACCATTCCCGAGGGCGTGGATGTGGTCAAAATGGACCATTTCTAAGTACACACGGTCGAAATTACGATGACCTATTGTTTCACCACAGGCACAAAGGCACAAAGTTGCAAAGGGGCAGAGTTGCGAAGACGCAAAGGTATGGAGAAGCAAAGGCAATGCAATTCACTCTTTTTTGTTTACGGGTGGCCGAGGTTTGGATTCGATGATATTTCTGATTGCAACATGCCATGAAAAATCGCTTCTACTTTGTCCCTCAGTCCCTTTGTGCCTTTGTGCCTTTGTGCCTTGTGGCAATAAATAAACTGATCAGCGATACGTCACCGAATTTATACCATAGAGCACTAAGCCAGAAAGTAGAGTCCCATGGATACCCCGCTCTTTGAAATGCAGTCCAAAATCAAGGCGCTGGCCAAAGCCCGCAACGCCATCATTCTGGCCCACAACTACCAACCCCCGGAAATTCAGGATCTGGCTGATCTGTGCGGCGATTCGCTGGAACTCAGCCGCAAGGCGGCCCAGACCGATGCCGACGTGATCGTCTTCTGCGGCGTGCACTTCATGGCCGAAACCGCCTCCATCCTCTCGCCGGACAAAGTCGTGCTGCTGCCCAACCCTAAAGCCGGCTGCCTCATGGCCGACATGATCACGGCCGAAGCGCTCCAGCTCAAGATTGACTCCCTGCCGCCCATGCCGGTGGTGACCTATGTGAATTCCACGGCCGACGTGAAGGCCCTGTCCACTGTGTGTTGTACTTCGGCCAATGTGGTCAAGGTCGTCAACAGCCTGGCGGCCGATGAAATGCTGCTGACCCCGGACCGCAATCTGGCCCAGTATGCCGCGGCCCGCACCGGCAAGAAGATTCACTACTGGGACGGCTACTGCCCTACCCATGAGTGGCTGACCGTGGAAGATGTCCAGCAGGCCCGGGCCGAACACCCCAAGGCGGTCTTCATCGCCCATCCCGAGTGCCGGCCCGAAATTGTGTCCCTGGCCGATGTCGTGGCCAGCACCTCGGGCATGTTGCGCCATGCGGCCCAGGCCAAGGAGCGGGAATTTATCATCGGCACCGAAACCGGTTTACTCTACCCTCTGCGCAGGGCCAACCCCGACAAACAGTTCTACCCGGCCGCCGCCAAGATGACCTGCAAGAACATGAAGAAGATCAAGCTGGCCGATGTGCTGCGCAGCCTGGAGACCATGAGCGGCGAAGTCAAAGTATCCGAGGAAATCCGCGTGCCGGCGCTGCGGGCCGTGGAGAAGATGATCGCGATCGTCTGAACCCCGCAACGATGGAGATAAGGAAGAACGCCATGAAAAACTCCACCCTGCAACTTCCATCCAAGCTGGCAGCCATACTGGTATACAGCCGTCCCGTGCTGGTCTTCGGGGGCATGGTGTGCGCCATTGCCGTCATGTGGCGCAAAGACCCAGACGTCTATACCTTGGGGGTCACCTTATTGCTGGTGTCCATGACTTTTGATCTGGTGGACGGCTGGTTCGCGGCGCGCTATCGGCCCAACGCCCCGCTGGCGCCCCTGGCCGACCGCATTATGGACAAACTGGTCTTCTCCATTATCTTCCCGGTCATTGCCGTGGGCACCACCTGGCGCCTGATGGGATCGACGGTGGATCCCACCCGCGGCCAATTGCTGCACGCCATCTTCGTCATGCTCTTGTGCGTCACTGTTTTGTTGCGGGATAATTTCGCGGGGTTCCTGCGCGGCTTTGCCCAGCGCCAGGGCGTGGAACCCGAATCCGTGGAGTATAACCGCCTGCGCACCATCGTGGCCGCCCCGGTCAGCGCCCTGCTGTATGCCCACGCCTTCTATGTGCCCGAAGGCCCCTCCTCCTGGCTTTACTTCGGCGTGGCCTGGATGGGATCGCTGCCGCTGCGCTATCTTTTCTTCTTCGAAATCCTGCTCCTCGTGATCAATTTCGGCTCGATTGCGGCCTATTGCCGCAAGTACGGCACGGCCTGTCTGGACGAGCTGTGCTTCGGCGACCAAATCCTGCGGCGCAAAATTCTTTCCGTGCTGCCCAATGCCCTGACCGTCATGAATGCCATGATGGGATTGATGGCGGTATTTTTCGCCTATCAGGGCCGGATGCGCGAAAGCTATTTCATGATGACCGGTGCCGCCACCTTCGATAAATTGGACGGCGCCGTGGCGCGCCGCCTGGGCCTCACTGAACCGTTGCCGGACATGCCGCCCAGGAAGAAAATCAATCTGGGCAATCTGATGGACGATTTTGCCGACGGGGTCAGTTTTTGCATTGTACCGGCCTGGATCTTCTACATCGCCATGCGCCAGGTGGATCCGGCCCTCTACCACCATTTTCCGGTAAAATGGATCGCGCTGCTCTATGCGGTCATGGGTCTGACGCGTCTGGTTTACTTCACGGTCGACAAAAACCCCATTCCAGGTTTTTTCAAGGGGCTGCCCACGCCGGCGGCGGCCCTGTTCGTCCTGTCGCCCCTGGTGATTCTGGATCAGGCCCAGGACCATTACCCGCAATGGCTGGCTCTATGGAGCAGCATTTCCGTACTGGCCATGGTATTTACGTCCATCCTCATGAATCTGTACCCGGTCCATTACCTTCACATCGGCCGGGCCATGAGCCGCAACCGCTGGCTGGGACGCACTCTTTTCGCGCTTCTGATCGTCGGGGTTTTCACTCCAATTTTCGGATATCTCTGTCTGGCCTGTTTGCTGCTCTACCTGATTTCACCCCTCATTACCGGCCGCATCCGGCCGGAAGAAGCAGCGCGGGAATCCAAGGCTTAGCCCACACGATGTCGCAATTACGATGACGCATTATTTCACCACTGAGGGCACAGAGAACAAAGAGGAATGGATTACTTCGGTATGGCGACCGTTAAGCCGCTTTGTTCGCATCCGCCGCGCAGGGCATCCAACCCAAAGGCTTCAACGGGGCCGATGGCGCCGGTTTTGGATATCTTCCCGCTGACGGCCATCTCAGCTGCCCAGGCGATAAATCGGGCTGTAAAAGTATAGCCATCCACGCCCACCAACTCCACCCGCGACAACATTTCTCCACCGGCACCAAAGGCTTCGCCGATGATATGGGAAGTATTCATTTCACGCTGCTCGGCGTTGGGCCCCCGGCCTTTGCTCTCCGGTAACACCGAGAGGACCAAAGTTGCCACGGCGCGGTAGCCGGGGATTTTGAGCAACCAGGACTGCATCTGGGCGGCCCGCTGCATGAAGTAGGTTCGTTTGGCAAACCAGCCCAGGTAGGTGTTGATATCTTCCAGATCGGGATAGATTCGCGGCAGGGAGAAATGTTCGGTGCCGGAGATGGTCAGACCGGGATGGTCCATGCCGTCGACCTCGAAGCGCCGCACGCGGATGCCGCCGGTCTCCTGGACCAGCTTCCCGGAACGCCACACCTTGATGGGCACCACCATGGCCAGGCGCAGGGACGATTGGGTCCCCTGGCTGGTTTGCAGGGACCCGATGCGGCCGTTGAATTTGGAGTAATAGCCGATGTCGACCCGCGCCCCCTTTGCTCCGGCGGCTTCCAAAAGCAGACCGGCCGCGCAATTGCCGGGCACATAATCGTAACCGCAGGCCGGCATCAGCGTGGCGCCGTTGGCCAGGGATTGAGGGCCAAAATTTTCAAAAACCGCTTCGATAAAAGCAGGCTCACCCGTGGAGTCGATGTAGAGCGCCCCTTTGCGGACAGCCGCCAAGACCGCGGTGCGGCCGTATTTGGCAAATGGCCCCACGGTCGAGATCAAAATGTCTCCCCTGGACAACTGCGCGGCCAACGCCGTTTCATCGCGGATATCCGCCACGGCTATCTGCAGACCGCCCAGCTCAGCGGCCAGGCGATCCAATTTCTCCTTATTGCGGCCGCACAGGACCGGGCGCAACCCTCGCTTCACCAATGCTTCGGCCACCAGATGACCGGTATAGCCCGTGGCACCGAACAGGACGATTTTGGCAGTCATGGGTGTTCACCTTCCTTGTGTTTGATGGTCTCGCCTTAGATACTAAAAAGCCATCACTGTTCATGCTCATAGACCGCCACCTGGGTGTGATGCCGGCTGATGAACGATTCGAACATGTTCAGGCGGTTGAGCTGGTTGGTGCCTTCGTAGACCTGCAGCAGTTTGGCGTCCCGCAAGATCTTCTCGGCGCAACGATCATGGCGCAAACCCGCCTGCCCCATGAGTTCCAGGGCCAGGTGGCTGTTTTTGATGCCGGCGTCCGTGGCCATGAACTTGGCCAGGGCGCCCCAGCCGGTGGTGCGGAACAATTTGTCCTGGGACTGCCAATCCAATTGTATCTTGCGAAAGAGCCAGGTGGTGGCCGGATGGCTCATGGCCCAGGTGACGATTTTCTCCATGCCCTGGAAAGGCGCGTATTTGAAGTAGTAGTAGAGCGGCTTGATGTTCAGTGGCCGGGTCATGCCGTCCAAGGCATTGGTGGCCGTGGCTTCCACATAGGCCAGACGCGACGAGAGCACGTTCTTATGCATTTCGGCCAGCAGGCATTGGGCCCATTGGTGATTGATCAGCAACTTGCCGTCCACCTCGGTTTCCAATGCGAACTTCAACGCTTTTTGAAACGCCCCCCGGGCTGCGCCCACGCCAAAAGAGGCGACGCCGATGCGCGAGGTGGAAAAGAAGTGGCTCAATACTTCGTGGGTCTTGCCCTTTCCGCCGCTGTTGAGCTTGTCCACCTGGGCTTTGTTTAGGGCCACAAGGTGATCAGGCACGAAGCAATCTTTGAAGATCAACTCGCTGGCCGGGCACCCCAGTTGGCCCATTTTGTTCTCCTGGCGGCCGAAGGAAAAGCCTTTGGAGCCGGTCTTCACCAGACAGATCATGGCGGTTTCGTTGCACTGGGACAAGTCTTCGTAAGTCACGACGGCGTGCCATTGGGAGAGATGCCCGTTGGAGATGAAGATCTTGGTGCCGTTGAGCAGATAGCCGCCGTCCACCTTTTTGGCATGGGTGATCATTTTACTTCGGTTGAGCAGCTTGGGCTCTTCGCAGTCCGTGCCGGCGCCGGGTTCGGTGGTGCAGGCCGTGATCAGACAGGGTTTGCCGATTTTCTCTCCCTGGGCCACTTCGCGAAAAATCATGTTGCAGACCCGGATGTTCCAGACGCAGAACAAGGCGCAGGCCCCCAGATAGTGCACGCCGATGAGGTTGGCCATGCCTAGGCATTCGGAAGCGATCTCTTCCAGAAAGTAGAACAGGGAGTGGTAGCTGTAGCCTTTTCCGCCAAAGAAGCGCGGAATCCACATGGTGTAAAATCCCCACTGGTTGGCCTGCTGCACAAACTCCCACGGCAGGAAGTCGTGATCGGCCTGCCGTTTGCGGTCCAGCTCCAAATTGTAAGGAATCACTACTTGCTGGTTGAATTTGCGCGCCAGGGCCACAATCTCGCGTACTTCTTTGAGAATGCTCTTATTGGCGAATTTGGCCGCGCCCCGCAGGGTGTTGGAGAAATCATCAAACGCCGGCTGTTTATCCAGAAATGAGCGGATCTCGGATTTTGAAAGCATGGATCCTCCTATGCATTGATACATTTGTAGGCAAAAACCGTAGGCGGCATGTTACCCGAAGCGATAGATTTGCCGGCCAATTTCGTACTCGTACTCATACGCGTACTCGTACTCGACGGATTTTAAAAAGATTTTCGAGTACGAGTACGACCTGTGCCAATGCCTTTGACTAATAGCAGTGTTGGCCACTCCGCCTTTATCTCCCAATCGATCTGATTTTAGCCACACCGCATCGAAGCATTGACAAATTGAATGGTCGCCTCATTGCATGCTCACGCCGCCTTGGGCATCCCCAGATAGCGGTCCCCCAACCCCTTTTTATAAATCCAACCCAACACCTTGAAGTAAATCTCCGGCGTCAGGCGCTTGCAGAACCAGGCGAGCTTGCCGTCCCATTGGGTGATCACATAAAGCTGGTTTTTCTTCACCGCCCGGATCACGTGTCGGGCCACATCTTCTGAAGTGACGCTGGATTTGTTGAAAAAGGCATTGGCCATTTGGCGCTGCCGGGGATCGGGCGAAGTAAATTGATCCATCAGGTTGGTCTTGAAAAAGGTCGGCGCCACCACCGATACTCCGATCTTTTTGGGGGTCAACTCGGCGCGCAGCGTTTCGGACAAAGAGATCACGCCCGCCTTGGTCACATTGTAACAGGCCATCTCCGGCAGCGAGGCAATGCCCGCATTGGAGGCCACGTTGACGATGTGGCCGCCGCCCTGGGCTTCCAGCAGCGGGATGAAGGCCCGGCAGCCGTAGATCACGCTTTTCAGATTGAGCGTGATAATCCAGTCCCAGGTCTCGAGGCGAATCTTCTCCATGAATCCGGCCGCGGCCACGCCGGCATTGTTGATCACGATGTCTACCCCTCCCCACTTCTTCTTCAACTCGGCGGCCAGGGACTCCAGTTGCTCCGGCCGGGTCACATCGCAGCCGATGACCAAGGGTGTTCCGCCCTGCAACGTCACCAGCCGCTCCGTCTCTTTGGCGCGCTCCGCGTTGATGTCCGACACGCAGACATTCCAGCCCAGTTTGGCAAATTCCAGCGACATGGCGCGCCCCAGCCCCGAACCGGCGCCGGTGATGACAACCCGCTTTTTGGGAAACCGTTTCATCTTTTACTCCTTAATAAGTATTTTACTCAACGCAGAGGCGCAGAGGGCGCGGAGGACCGCAGAGTCTTTCAATATTTTATCGCCTCACGGAGCCGGAATGATCTAGTCTACTATGTTTTTCCTCTGCGTTTCTCCGCGCCCTTTGCGACCTCTGCGTTAAAATACTTCCTTCTTTGCTCCCACAAACCCTGTGGAACGAAAGGCAACTTTTACCTTCTACCTTCTACCTTCTACCTTATACCTTCCGCCTTTTACCTTCCTTTCAGCTTCTCTCTGGACCCGACGCAGACAGCATTTGCTGGACAATTGCCTGATCCTCGCTGGAAATTTGCCAGCTCCCCTTGATGTTTTCCCAATGCTTCTGGAGCAGATTGCGCTGACCTTCGGCCAACAGGTTGATGTCCTGAATCGTGCCGGCCATATACCCGCGCAACAAGGCCCGCTTGTACTCCACGTGGGCCTTGATCTCTTCGCGGCCCATGGCCCCGATGAAACGTCGCACGATCTGCTGCCGCATCTGGCGCGTAGAGTTGGACAGCAGCAGCACGAGCAGGTTGCCCGTGTTCTGGGCGATCATCTCCTGGCTCAACACCTCCAGCTCGACGATCTTCTCTGGATTGTCCAAGTTTTCCAGCTCCGCATCAAATACATCGACAAATTGCTTCATGGCCATAGGCGTGGCGCGCGCCATGGCCATGCGGATCATCAGCGGCATGAATTCCATCCAGAAGTGCCAGATCTCTTCGATAAGATATTCACCCACGAAATGATCCAGATCGCTCTCTTCCAAAGAAAGCATCATGCGCAGGAAATCGATGCCCGCGAATTTCTTGTAATCCCGCACATAAATGCCGTCGCCCTGGTGGATTTCAAGCAATTGCATGGCTTCCAGCTGTTTGAGCGCGACTCGCAGCGAGGTGCGATCCACCCCCATTTGCACCGAGAGCCTGCGCTCAGTGGGCAGCTTTTCACCGGCCTGCAGCTTGTGGTTGAAGATATCGGAAACCAGCTTTTTGACGACGATCTCATGTTTCTGCATGGAGCACCTTTTGCGTGAATTGATCTACCGGATCGACCGGCACCCGACGCACCGATCTCAGAACTTCACTTACACACTAATGGCTGTGGCTGCAATATCGGTTCGCTTTCTGGATATCGTTTAGTTTTTTCCCTTGCATGTTTAAATCAATTATGCCAAATTGGTTTAACCAATGCAACATAAAAATTTTTGCCGGCGCTATCAATGATTCAGCCCGGCGGCGCTGCTCCCAAATCAGCCGCTACAACCCAGAGGTGATTTCAAATGGAAGAGGTATATATAATAGGAGCGCACACCACGCCCTTCGGCAAGCACTTGGACCTGAGCATCAAGGACCTGACCGCCATGACTGTAAAGGGCGTGCTGGCGGATGCCGGGATCGGCCAAGAGGCCGTCCAGGCGGTCTGGTTCTCCAATTCCGGCTGGGGCGATCAGCAAGGGCAAACCTGCATCCGAGGCCAGGTGGCCCTGCGGCCCCTGGGCATTGACACCATTCCCATCACCAACGTGGAAAACGCCTGCGCCAGTGGCTCCACTGCCCTGCACCACGCCTGGATGGGCGTGGCCAGCGGCCTCTATGACATCGCTCTGGCCGTGGGGGTTGAAAAGCTTTATAGTCCCAATAAGACGGCCATATTCGCGGGATTTCTGGGCGGCATCGACATCGGCAATGTCATTGAAATCGGCCGCGGCCTGTCGGTCTTTTCCCTTGATGCCGAAGACCGTAAAATTATGGAAGAGTTTTTCAAACGCTATCCGCCCAATGGCGGCGGCAAGCGCACCAAAAGCCGCAAGAGCCTGAAAGCCAGTGCCAAGGAGATCCGGGACCAGCTCGTGGTGGCCATCAACCTGGGGGAGAAATTGGGGTACTCGACCGTGCGCGAACTTAGCAAACTGCTGGGCGCCTCGGACCACTCGCCGTTTATGGACATTTACAGCTATGCAGCCCGCAAGCACATGCGTAAATATGGCAGCACGGTGGAGCATTTGGCCGCGATTGCCTCCAAGAATCATTTCAACAGCACGCTCAATCCCAATGCCCAGTACCGTTTTGAGGTGCCGGCGGCCAAGGTGCTCAGCGACCGCATCGTCAGTTTCCCATTGACTAGGGCCATGTGCGCGCCCATTGGCGACGGCGCGGCCTCGGTCATTGTCTGCTCTGAAAAAGTGGTCCGGCGGCTGGGGGTTTCCTCACGCGCCGTGCGCATCCGCGCCTCGGTGCTGGGATCAGGCAAAGCCTATGGCGAAAATGAGTCGGTGCCAGATATCGGCGAGCGTCTGGCGCGCCAGGCTTATGAAAAGGCCGGCGTGGGGCCGGCGGAGATGGACCTGGCCGAGGTCCACGATGCCACGGCCTTTGGCGAGCTGCACCAGGCCGAGAACTTGGGTTTTTGTCCCCGGGGCGAGGGCGGCCGCTTTGCTGCCTCGGGCGCCACGCGGCTGGAGGGCCAGATCCCCATCAACACCAGCGGGGGCTTGACCTCCCGCGGCCATCCCATCGGCGCTTCCGGGCTGGCCCAGGTGCATGAACTGACCACCCAATTGCGCGGCGAGGCCGGCAAACGCCAAGTGGCCAGGGCGCGACTGGCCATTGGCGAAAACGGCGGCGGCGCCCTGGGCAACGAAGAGGCGGCTATGGGGATGCATATTTTGGAGGCGCCGGGGAGGAAGGGATAAGGTTTAAGCCCTTGGTCGCGGATTTGCTGGTTTTCGTACTCGTACGCGTACGCGTACTCGAAAAAAATATCGCGTACGAGTACGAGTACGAGTACGATACCGACTTCTATCATACGAAGATATGAGGAAATCAAACGATGGAAGAGAAGAATATCCAAATCAACAGCGCCTTTGCCGACAGCTCATGGGACAGCAGCATGACCGACATCGTCGACCGCAGCGCCCAGGCCATGAAGAAATCCAGAAAAGGCGAAGCGATGCCAAAACAATCCAAGTTAGACTCGCTGGAAGAGTGGACGCCGGTGGAAGAAGTAATTTTCAAGCGCCGCAGCATCCGGGCCTTCAAGCCCACGCCGTTGCCCGGTTTCATGATCCGCCGCATTCTGGAGGCCGGCCGCTTCGCGCCCTCGGCCGGCAATGCCCAGCCCTGGAAGTTCGCCGTGGTCAACAGCCCGGAAATCATTGCGGCCATGGAGACCGATGCGGTCAAAATGGCCAAACTCTTTATGTGGATGCTCGATTACAGCCGCTCCACCTTCCGCCGCATCTTCCTCAAACCCTTCAGCAAGCTGATCATCCGCATGCAGTGCAATCAACTGCATCCCGTGCCCTTTGGCCTGTTGCGCCAAATCGCCGCCGGCCGGGCCCCGGTCTTTCACGGTGCGCCCACCTTGATTTTGCTTTATGAAGACCGGCGCGGGGTGTCGTGCCCGGCCACGGACATCGGCGTGTGCGGCCAGAACATGGTGCTCACGGCCCACAGCATGGGGGCCGGCAGTTGCTGGATCGGCCTGGTCAAGCTGTTGATGTATCTGCCCCGCTGGCGCAAATTCTTCAATGTAAAGTACCCCTACAAGCTCGAAAACCTCATTGCCGTGGGTTGGCCCAAAGTTAAATCCGACGGCCAGGTGCCGCGCGAAGCACAGTTGGTGGATTGGTATGAAGGCGGCCTGAACAGCGCACCGCGCGTAGAAAAACTGGGGGTGTGAGATGCGATCAATACCCGTAAAACCCTGGACCAAAATACCCGATTACTTCTCTTCCCAGGAGATGAGCACGGCCGTATTGGCCTTTGATCACTCCAAATGCAAAAAATGCGATATCTGCACCTTCATTTGCCCGGCGCGCTCCATTGCCCGCGACAGCGAAACCGGCGCCTGGAACAACGGCTTTCCCTATCTTAAATCCATGATTCCCGGCCTGACCGATTGCATTGCCTGCGGCTGCTGCCTGGCCGCCTGTCCGGTCGCGGCCATCTCCATTGTGCGCAATTTCAACGCCGGCCATTTCTACCAACGACTGACGCAAACCTCGGAGCTGGTGCGCCCCAGATGCTACCGACCCTCGGATGCCCCCAGCGCAACGCCGCCACCCCGGCCCAGCAGCACCCCAGCCGCGCTGCCTGCCCAGAAAATCGGCGGCACCCCGGCCGCGCCGCCGCTGCCCAAGGGCCGCGCCCTGCGCCAGATCATCAACCGCCTGAAACTGACCGGCCGCATGCTCCGCGGCGCCACCGCCTTTGCGATCCACCAAATCCAGCTCGGCCGCGGCTGGCGCACACTGAAGAAATTCGCCTTTGGAACGCCCTTCGACATCTCCTGGGCCCAACTGCTGGAAGAAAGCGCCCGGCAGGTTCCGGAGAAAAAATGCCTGCTCTACAATCAGGAAGTATTTAGCTACCGGCAGATGGATGAAAACGCCAATCGCATGGGCAATTACTTCCTCGGCCGGGCCGTCAAAGGCAAAGGTGTGGGTTTGCTTCTGCGCAATTCGCCGCGTTTTCTGGATCTTTTCTTTGGCGCCCAGAAGGTGGGCATGTATCTGGTGCCCATCAACCCGGAACTCAGAGGCGACGGGCTGGTCTATATCGTCAACCACAGCGACATCGCCACCCTGGTGGTGGACGTCGAGCTGTTGGAGCAGGCCCAGGAGTCCTTGGGCCTGTTTGAGCGCCTCAAAGCCCAAGACATTCTGGTCAATGATCTGGAGATCGAAGCCCAGGGCATCCCGCTGCCGCCGGAAATGCCGCGTCTGAGCCAGGCGTATCAGTACCCTGCTTTCAAGCCCACCGGCGGATATCATCCCGAAGAGATCAGCCTGATCATCTATACTTCCGGCACCACCGGCCGGCCCAAGGGCGTGGTCTATCGCTATAATACCACCGGCGTGCAGCTCCTGGCCCTGGGCGGCAATGTCTTTTTCAATTCCAATGACATTTACTACACCTATCTTTCCCTGTGCCACGGCAACGCCCTTTTCATCACCGTCACCATGTCCCTGGCCGTCCAATGCACGATTGCTCTTTCGCGCAAGTTCTCGGCCAGTCGGTTCTGGGAGACGGTGCGCCAGTACGACGCCACGGTGTTCAACACCATCGGCACCATCATCCCCATTCTGATGAAGCAGCCACCCACGCCCGCTGACCGCCAGCACCGGGTGCGCATCGTCTTTTCAGCGGCCTGTCCCCTGGAGATGTGGGAACCTTTTGAAAAACGCTTCGGCGTGGAGCTTTACGAGGGCTACGGCGCCGTGGACGGCGGCGGCAAAGGCATCATGAACCTGGGCACCGCGCCGCCGGGGTCTCTGGGCAAACCCACGCGCCGCAGCTCCATCCGTATTGTGGATGAAAACGACCGTGATGTTCCCGACGGCATGCCGGGCGAACTGCTTTTCAAAATCTCCACCCGCCGCAGCCTGGTGGAGTACTACAAGAACCCCCAGGCCACGGAGAAGAAATCCAGCGACGGCTGGCTGCGCACCGGCGATATCGTCAAGCGCGACGCCAAGGGTTATCTCTACTTCGTGGGCCGCAACACCGAGTCCATGCGCAAGGGCGGTGAAAACGTCTCGGCCTATGAGGTGGAACACGTGATCATGCAGCATCCAGCCGTGGAGGATGCAGCCGTGTACGCCGTGCCCTCGGAGCTGGGCGAGGATGAGATCATGGCGGCCGTCAAGCCGGTGGAGGGCAAGACCATCGAAGCGGCGGATTTGCGGCGCTTCCTCAGCGACAAGCTGGCCAAATTCGCGGTGCCGCGATACGTCCGCATCGTGGCCGATTTTCCCAAAACCAGCACCCACCGGGTCATCAAGCAGGCTCTGGCCCAGGAGGGGGTGACAGCGGATACCTATGATGGGAGGGGGGAAGGCGCATAAGTGCTAACTTAATTTTGGTCCCGGTTCCGATACCGACGCTCATCGGGTGGGGCGACACCCACGGAACGGCATTGCCAAATAAAAACAGGCGCCTATGCAGACGAGCAAACGAACTAACGGGCCACGGGCCACCCAAAAAACTGACACCCATGTTCATTTTTTAACTGACACGCGTGTCAGAAGTGTGTATATCTATTAGGTGGCCTTTCCGTAATCATTCACCCGTCCGACGGGTTTCCCATTTACCTGCCAAGGGGGGAATACCAAATGGGCGTATCTGGGCCCGCCGCCGAGCGGCGGAGCAAGAGAAAACAAATAAAGGGGGATATTTAAGATGGAAAAGCAGGATCAAGAGGTCGCCGTTGTCGAAAAAAAATCGCCCCAATCAATTGAACCCATTGCCATCGCCACTGCCTCGGCCAAGAGCGGCCAAGCCCGCCCCGCGCAGAGATCCAAAAGCGCCGCGGACGATTCCGGTCTGGACAAAGAGCTGGCCATGATGGCCAAGGCGGCCAAGGAGTTTGCCGCCAAACAGCTCGCGCCCAACCGGGAAGAGAGCGACAAGTACCCCTTTGGCCCGCTGTTCACCGATGTGGTTGAAAAGGCCTTTGGCCTGGATTTCTTCCACATCCTGCTGCCCGAGGCCCTGCAGGGCATGAGCCTGGGCCTCAACGCCCTGGGGGTGGTGTTGGAAAACATCTGCCGTGAGGATGCCAGCCTGGGCGGCATCATCTTTACCACCCTAGCGGGCCAGGAGATCCTGCGCCATGCCGGCGCCGCCGAGCCCCTGAAAACCATTTGCAGCGCCAAGCGCCTGCACGATTTTCTCATCGCCCTGCCGGTTTTTAACAACCCCGCCGAAGTCAAACACCTGGCCCAGGCCCAGCCGGCCGAGGGCGGATATACCCTTTCCGGCACCATTGAATATGTAGTGCTGGGCAGCATGGCCAAGCAAGCCTTGATTCCGGCCCGGACCCCCGGCGCCAAGGATTTCTCCTACTTTCTGGTGGGCCTGGAGACCGCCGGACTCAAGAAAAGCGAGCCGGTCCTCAGCCTCGGACTGCATGCCTGCCCGGCCGTGGACATGGAGTTCAACCGCACGCCGGCCAAACTGATCGGCCAGGCCGGCCAGGGCAGCCTCTATTTCAACCAGATGGCGGACCGCATGCATGCCGCGGCCGCGGCCATGTCCCTGGGCATCATGAAAGGCTCGTTCCAGGAAGCCCTGGATTATGCCCGCCGGCGCGAGCAGGGCGGCCAGACCATTATCCACTGGTCCGAAGTCAAGATGATCCTGGCCAACATGGCCCTTAAAATCAACAATGCCGAAATGATTGTGGCCCAGGCCTGCCAGGCGGCCGACAACCAGGCGCCCAAATGGGAGTCGCGCACCCGGGCCGCGGCCCTGCACATCCAGGAGATGGCCTGCGACCTGACCACCGATGGCATCCAGGTGCTGGGCGGCGTGGGCTACATGAAAGACTTCGGCCAGGAAAAACGCTTCCGCGACGCCAAGCATATCCAGGCCTTGATGGGCATCGCGCCGGTGAAGAAGATCAAGTTTTTGGATGCGTTGATTAGTTGAGTCGTTATTCGTTGATTGGTTGATGCGTTGATGCGTTCACGTATTCCCCGCCCCGCATGAATACGGGATACACTGCGGCGGGCATCCAACGGTTTATCAATTCTATCCGTGCAATCCGTGCAATCCGTGGTAAAAAATTGACCACGGATGACACGGATCACACGGATAGCGCTGATGGTGGAAAGAAGTAATGATTGCAGCCGTGGCGCGATAACGCGTAGGTCGCGATGAGGCTGCACCAATGCGACGCGGTATGCCGTCGCGTACCGCCGCATAGTCAACGAATCAACCAATTCACCAATCAACGCCCTGATAGAAGGTGTTCTCAAATGTCACTTCTTCTCTTCCTCGTCATCGTGCTGCTGCTCTTCCACCTGGCCTGGTACGTCTTCAGCTTTTATAAAACCCACCACGCGGTTCCCGATGAAACCATCATCGAGCAATTCCGGGCCGACAACCAGGACATGCTCAACCTCAAGGCGGTCATGGGACTGCTGGAAGAGAACAGCCTTGAGGCCAACGGGGTGCGGCTGCATCTGGATATCCTGGCCAATGGCAGGGGCTTGCCCACGGTGGTGTTCATCCCCGGCACCTCGGTCTACGCCCAGACCTATATGAATTTCCTGCATGCCCTCAGCATGACCGGCTTCAATGTGGTGGCCTTTGATCCCAGGGGCCATGGCCGCAGCAGCGGACCCAGGGGCGACTACACCATCGGCGAAATCGCGGCCGACGCCCTGGCCGTGGCCGCCTATGCCCGCCAACGCTTTGGCGGCAAAGTGGCTTTGGTAGGCAGCAGCCAGGGCGGCATCGCTGCTTTCTACGCCGCGGCCCAGGACGATTCCCTGGCCGCCGCCGTGTGCCACAACCTGGCCGACCTCAACGGCCGGGAAAACCAGGTACTCTCCAAAATCCGCGTGCCTTACTGGATGACGCCCCTGGCCCAACTGACAATGGGCATCTACCGACGTTTTGTCATACCCATCGCGCTGTACCTCGATCTGAAAGAAGAGTATTTGGAAAACGGCCTCAGCGCCGCCGATTACATCCAACAAGATCCCCTGTGCGTCACCTGGATCACCTGGCGCGCCCTTAACTCGCTGCTCAAGACACCCCTGGCCAAACCCGTGGAAGCCATCAAAGTGCCCATCATGGTGGTGCATTCGGGCAAGGACCATATCTTTCCCCAATCCTACGTGGAAGAGATCTACCAGCGGCTCACCTGCCGCAAGCACTTTCTTCTTCTCAAAAATCGCGAGCATCTGGTGATGATCAATCGGGTACAGGAGGTCACTCCCGAAATCGCCGCCTGGCTTCAGGAGATGGTGGAGCCGACGGCGTGAAGACTATCACCCAGATACATCCGGGAATTACGCGCATCCGGCTGCCCATGTTCGGCAAAAAGCCCGGACCGGTAAATGTCTATCTCTTCAAGGGCCGGGACAACGTCGCCCTGATCGACACCGGCACCTTCTGGGGTTCGTGGGTGCTCAAAGCAGCCCTGGCGCGGTTGGAAGTACGGTTTGCCGATATCGAGCGCATTGTCTTGACCCACGGCCACCTGGATCACCAGGGGGCTGTCCGCACCATCGCCCGGCACAGCCGCAACCTGCTCACCGTGTGCGCCCATCGCGACGAAATCGCCTCCATCGAAGCCGGCAACGACGCCCCCTTGCGGGCCTACCGCCGCTTTCTGGTGCGCACCGGCACTCCCATCGCCTATCGCCTGGCCATCCAGAACATGTTCTTCTGGAACCGGCACCTGACCCGCGCCTGCCGCGTCAACCACAGCCTCGAAGACGGCGACAAACTAATTTTGGGCGATTACGAAGCCAAGGTGGTGGCCACGCCGGGCCATACCCGCGGCTCCATCAGCCTGTTCATCGAAAAAGAAGGTTTGCTTTTTTCCGGCGATCATATTCTGGGCCACATCACGCCCAATGCGCTGCCCATGCTGGAGAGAAACCCGCTTGTGCCCGTCCGGCAAAGCCAAAAGGAGTATTTCAATTCCCTGGAGACCATTGCCAGGCTCGATCCCCAAATCATCTACCCGGCCCACGGCGCGGAAATCCGGGATTTCGAGGTCCTGCACCGCATCTACCGCCGCTGTTTTGACCAGCGCCAAAGCGCCATTCTAGGAGTCATCCAGCAGCGGCCCAGGCAGAGCATTTACGACATCGCCCGCGAGCTGTTCCCGGAAATCAAGGGCAGAGCCTTTGTGCTCAATCTCTTCTTGGCCCTGTCTGAAATCTTCACCCATTTGCAGATTCTTGAAGCCGAAGGCCGCGCGCGGTTGGAAGAAGAAAAAGGAATCCTGAAAATCTGCCATGATGATTCGACTGCTTGAAGAACGCTGCAAACCCTGCCTGCTGTGCGTGCGTGATTGCGCGGCCGGCGCCTGGAGAGAAGACAACGGCCGCCCGGTCATGGCGGCCCCGGAAGTGTGCAACCGCTGCGGCCACTGCGTGGCGGTCTGCCCCCGGCGCGCCATCGTTCACAATGCCCTGGATCAAGATCAGATCCGCCGCACGGACCGCGCCCTGCTGGCCCCGGAGATCTACAAAGAGATTGTGCGCGGCCGCCGCAGCATCCGGCACTACCGGCCCCAGGCGGTTCCGGTTGAAACCATCGAAGCCATCCTGGCCCTGGCCAGCCATTCGCCCACGGCCAGCAACAAGCAAAATGTCGGCTACACCATTATTACCGACCCCCGGCTGCTGGATAAAATCTCCCGGACGGTCTTCGGCATCGCCCGCTGGATCTACGCCCGCACCCGCACCTTTCCCGGCAAGTGGATCTACTTGCTCTTCAAGAAACTCTCCCCGGCCAATGACCTGGAGCGTTACCTCACCGTCATGGAGTATTACCTGGACCAGACCCAAAAAGGCCGGGACTATATCCTGCATCGCGCGCCCCTGCTCATTCTGGCTCACGGCCCGCGCAAAGGATCATTTCACGGCGAAAACTGCAACATCGCCGCCGCCAACATTATGAACTACGCCCACGCCATGGGCCTGGGCACCTGCTACATCGGCTTTTTGGGCATCGCCCTCAAATTCTCCCGGCCGCTGCGCCAACTGGTTCAAACCCCCAAAGGAAGAAAAGTATACGCCTGTCTGGTCATGGGCTACCCCGCTTTTCGCCACCGCTACACTTCCTCGCGCAAAAAACCGGTGATCCAATGGATCGATGGAAATGCCGGCCAACGTCACACAGCGATGGGCGAAGGTAGTGCCAACCAGGCCGTGCCCCCATCGCCATGAGCGGCGGAAAGCCGGCTCTAAACCGAAACACATCAAAATAAGTTCAAGTCATCTGCAACGATTACTTGGCTGACAGCGAGGTTGTGCCTATTGAAACCCTGGGGAAAGGGCGCCTTTTCACCACGGGGAGAGGGCCGAGGTGAGAGGGCACTTCAGGCATCAAACGGCAGTCCAGTTATATACGCCCTGAAAACCACAAAAGCCATCACCCATTTGAAGATCGATCAAGCACCGCCGCCAGTGGCGGTTATCCCACCAATTCTAAAACTACTTGATTTATTAAGAAATATAAGTGTATTAAATTCTGTAGGCCGATGATCCACAGCCCTTCAGCCGAACTAGCTCCAAGTGCCTTATGAACTAACCAGGCAGACGTTTCAAAGCTTATTAGAGGCACCACCAATTTGTTAGCAAATGTTGGGGGGCTTAACACAGATTTTGCTTGGCAACAGCCGGCCGCTAAAAACCACTATCCATATAAATATAATGAATCGCCTATGAAGAATATACGATCGATACAATTGCAGACTGGTCCATTGCAATATGCCCCGGAAAATGAATTGGGCGTTGTGTTCCTTTTTTCCAACGTTGCAAAGAAGCTCCAATTTAGAGTCGAACAAATTCGAGCTCAATATCCGGATTGTATTGCATACAGGAAAATTGGTAATCATGAAAAACGCATGAGAATTGAATTCGAATATAAATCTTCCAATTTCAGATCGCACAAGCATAATCCAAATAATTGTGATTGTATCGTATGCTGGCACCACGATTGGCCTGGAGCACCGAAACATCTTGAAATAATCGAACTTAAAAGACATTTCGGTGTCGGAGTAAAGATCTGGATTCAACCAGTAGTAAAAAACCAGTGGTTTCATCTTGATGGAGCAAATAAGTTAAATTGGGCATTGTCAAAAAGGATCACTCCCGGCGATCTCCTGCTTATGTACAGATGTGTTCCTGAAAAAAGCATCTCGGAAATCTTTAAGTTCACTGGCGAACTTGGAGTAGGGGATGCAGAGTGGCGGGACGGAAAATGCTATTTTGGTTGTATAGAACGTATTTGCAATCTTGACAGCCCGATATTTCTTGATGATTTAAGGAATCATAAAGTTCTTAAAACATCTTTCTTCGTAAGAAGAAACATGCAAGGAAATTTATTAGTATCGGAATATTGGCCTTATCTACATGAAATGATTACTTCAAGAAATCCAAAAACCAAAAAACTATTAAGCAAGTATTCACCTGACATAATATAAAAAGAAAAAGCTTGCCTGCGGGATGGTGCAGAGAATGCCGTTCCCGGCAAGCGGTGTTGGGTTTCAGGAAAATGAAACAAAATATCGCATATGTCTTTCCTAATATTTCAACATTTAACCGAAACGGTCGTGGCGGTCTGCATAAACGACATGAAATAGCAAAAACGCATGGCTGTAACTTTGTCGAAGTGCCCGCGGATTTTATAAAAAATAAAACAGAAGTTCAATTAACAGGAAAAGAACTTGGAAGCATTCTTAGCGCACATGATGTAAAAGAAATATATGAATCGGGTGCGCCATCGGAAAACGTAAAATATATTCTGCACACAGAACCTCAACTTTCACGTCGCAATGGGAAAGAGTCCTCCCACACTCCACAGCTCCAATGGCATGATGAAAAGTGGGTTCACGACTTTGTAAATATGGTTCTTGCGATTTCGAAAAGGTTTGGTATCCCTCCTGCAGGTATTGAAATTCACCCCGGTGGAAAACACAATACATGTAAAGATCTAGTCCGTTCAATCACCACTATTCGTGATAAATTTGAAAGGAGTTTTCGAGTCAACCCATTTATAGTCCTTGAAAATCGTACCGGCCAATTTGTTTCTAATGGTGAGCAGATAAATGATTTTTGGCAAACATTGTTATCTGAAAATCGAGAGTTAAGGCAAAATGTTGGAGTCGTTCTCGACATTCAGCAGCTTTTTACCGTTACAAAGAAGGATTCCTAAAACAGCTAAGTCATATTCCACATGAATCGGTAAAGGGGCTTCACATCCATTGTAAGCATCGAACACCATCGGTGGGGAATAAAATACCATGGCTAAAGGTGTTTGCCTGGATAAGAAGAATTGAGCATAAGATATTTATAAACCCCGAAGTCCATCATCATTCGCAAGCCAAAGAAACAATATTGTTTTGTGATGCAATGATGGGAAAAGCCCAAAAAAATCAGGTTGTAGCAAAAGAGACTACCAGGCTTTTGGATTTGAATAATAAAACGACGAGCCTGGACAACAATTCTACATGACTTCGGCCATGGCCGGAGTAACGGAGGAAATTATGAAAAAGTATGCCGCGGAATTCTTCGGGACTTTTTGGTTGGTTCTTGGTGGTTGCGGCAGCGCTGTTTTAGCTGCTGCGTTTCCCAATGTTGGCATTGGCCTATTGGGCGTGGCGTTGGCATTTGGCCTTACCGTGCTTACAATGGCCTTTGCCATCGGACACATTTCGGGGTGCCACCTGAACCCGGCGGTATCTCTGGGGCTTTGGGCCGGTGGCCGATTTCCGGCCAAAGAGCTGGCGCCTTATATTGTTGCCCAGGTTTTGGGCGGTATCGTGGCTGGTGGTGTTTTGTATCTCATCGCCAGCGGTAAAGCGGGCTTTGATCTTTCGGCCGGTTTTGCCTCAAACGGTTACGGGGCCCATTCTCCCGGCGGATATAGTCTCTTCTCCGCGCTCATAACCGAAGTGGTTATGACCATGATGTTTCTTCTGGTGATTATGGGTGCCACTGATAAACGTGCGCCTAACGGTCTCGCGCCCATTGCGATCGGCTTGTGTCTGACCCTGATCCACTTGATCAGCATACCCGTGACCAACACCTCTGTGAATCCCGCTCGCAGCACAGGGGTCGCCGTGTTTGTGGGAGACTGGGCGTTGTCGCAGCTATGGCTCTTCTGGGTAGCCCCGATCATTGGCGGCATGCTTGGGGCGACTGTCTATCGCTTTATCGGCGGTAAGAAGGAATAAAAAAACAATGCCAGCCGTTTATTGGGAAGGGCGCACCAACAGGGGCGCGTCCTTCGGCTGCACATTACCCATGGGAGGTGACTATGAGCGAAACGCTTGATGCGCGTGAGAAGCTTCAGCAACGGATTCGTGAGAAGAAAGGCCAAATCGAAGAGTTTTTGCGCAAGACCCAACCCCGAAGCGATCACCTTACCATCGCAAGCATCGTCTGCGCCGGTCTTGCGGGTCTGCTCACCGCCGGCCCGGCGGCCGGCGGACCGTCTTTCACACAAGCGATCACCCAAGCAATTGGAACGACCTCGCCGAGCTGGCGGCTTCTCTGCGCCGTGGCAACAATCCTTTCCTTCATCGCCACCACCGCGCTTGCCGTTCACAAGATCCAAGATCTAACCAACAAAGTGACAAAAGCACAAACGGCCTACGCTAAACTTGAGGGCCTAGAAACCTTGTTAGAGACGACCGACCTCTCCACAGCCGCGGCGGCCGACCAGTTCGGAAGATTTATTAATGAAGTGCCGTTCGCCTTGGCGGTCTAACATCGAGCTACTCGACGGCGCAGCATTTGCTGACCTGCGCCTGCCAACAGGTATTAGACAAAACAAGCGAGATCAACTGCTGCAATGACGCCAGCGATCAATATAGCGAAGAAAGCCAAGATTAATTTTCATATCCACGAATACGACCATGATCCGGCCTCAGAGTCCTATGGTGAAGAAGCTGCATTGAAGTTGGGGATCGATGGCAATAGAGTGTTTAAAACGCTTGTTGTCTTCTCCGACAGTGAAGGACTTTCCGTCGCGGTATTGCCCGTTTCGCACCAATTGGATTTAAAACGAATGGCCAAAGCACTGGCAGCAAAAAAAGTTACGATGGCCGACAAATCGGAAGTGGAACGGGTAACTGGCTATGTACTTGGCGGTGTGAGCCCCCTTGCTCAGAAGAAAAAGCTGATTACCGTGATTGACGATTCAGCTAAATCATTTGATACCATTTTTGTCAGCGCCGGCCGCCGGGGTCTGGAAATCGAGCTTTCTGCCGGAGATTTGAAGTCATTAACTAATGGTCGGTTTTACTCCATCATAAAATAACAGATCTCAAATGATCTCCAATAATGGGTGAAGAAGTTATCCTTTCATATGTGATTCCGACGGTGTTCTTGCTCTGCGGGGTCGGGCTGCTGATAGGGGGCTTGGTCACTGGGGCGAAAACGCGGGCCTTTCTATGCAAAGCGAGCGAGACGCAAGGCGAGATCGTGGCGCTCGAAGAAGAACCACCCAGGGAAAAAGCGAGCGCCCTTTACTGGATGCGGCCGAACCCAAGGGTGGCCAAGCTGGAGAAACGAAACGTCATGGCAAAGACTCCCATGACGAGTTGACGCCCAAGATCGTCTTTGGAATAAGGCATTGATATGGTAAGGATCAGGCTATGCAATCAGAAAAACGCAATTTCGACAAAGAGGCAGCCTCCTGGGATGAAAATCCGGTGAGGTCCAAAATGGTCAAAGATGTGAGCCAGGCCATCGCGAAGACGGTGGCGTTGCGGCCGGATATGGATGTTCTGGACTTCGGCTGCGGGACTGGCTTGTTAAGCCTTCAGATCCTGCCGCGGGTAGGGTCGATTACCGGTGTGGACAGCTCCCAGGGCATGCTGGATCAGTTCAACCGGAAAATCGCGCAACTAAAGCTGGACCGGGTGAAGACGGTACGGCTGGATCTGGAGCAGGAGCAGGCCCTGCCGGGGAAATATGACCTGATTATCAGCAATATGACCCTGCATCACATCCAGCGGATCGAACCGTTTTTGCTTCAACTTTATAATGTGCTTGTCCCCGGCGGTCAGGTGGCCATCTCCGACCTGGACCCGGATGAAGGCAAGTTCCATGAGGACAATACCGGGGTGTTTCATTTCGGATTTGATCGCGAGGGGTTGCGCAATGCTTTTGAGAAAGCTGGTTTTGAGGACGTTGCGCTGACCGACGCTGCGGAAGTCATCAAACCTGGGGCCAATGGAGAGATGCGGCGGTTCATGCTCTTTCTCTTGACGGCCCGAAGGAAATAAGGCGGGCCGTGCATGAACCATCCTAATCCTTGGGGGCAATCCCCTCCGATTTTCGGCCCAGGCTCGCATTCAAGATTTGATGGTTTGATCGCAAACGGCGTCATTGTCGAAGGCAAACTGCACGCCATCCTCAACGAAGCCGAGGCGGCCGATATCTTCCCGGAAGCGCTCTTGATTGAAATGGGGGTGCCCAAACACGCGATTCTTCGCTGCCTGTCCGACCGCTACCATCTGCCCTTCGTCGAGTTCAGCGAAAGTTTTCTCCTGACAGAGACGCTGGCGTCCCGGCTGGACCTGGAACGGCTAAAACAGCGCTTGTGGTTCCCCTTGCGGGTCGTGGATCGCCAGGCCGATGTGGTGGTCGGCTTTCCCGAAGACGCAGCGCTTGACGCTGAGATCAAAACAGCTCTCCAAGTAGAAAAACTCAACAAATGCATCGCTCTGCCTCCCGATATCACGCGCATCATCGAACACAATCAGGATGCCAATCCGCACTATCCGGCCTCGGCTGGCCGCACGGCTTTGGCGCGGGTGCGCAATGCGCTGGCCAAAATGCGCACCTTGCTGGCCTTTCACAGAACTTCCCTGGCCAAGGGCCGAACCGGCCTGGCCATGATGCGGACCGGACTCTCCTTCAGCGCCATCGCCCTGGTTCTGCTTCAGGTTTTCGGGATCGGCTTTGCCCTGATCCCCGATGCCTTGCTTCTGGTGGTCGGCCTCGCCCTGACCGTGGAGGGGTTGCGCTGGTATCTGCCCATCCGGCCGGTGGCCCGCCAAATGCCCTCCTACAATCCGACCGAATCCACCTTCGGCAGCTCTTTTCTTGAGCATGGTATTGTGGATGGAAAAATGCTCTACGCGCGCCATGACCCTATTGAGGGGGCCGACACGCTGCGGATCGGCTGGAATCGGCTCTCGCCGATCATGAAGCGGCGGTTTCTGGCCATTGATCGCACCGATCATGCCGAAGAGCGCACGGCCCTGGCATCCTACCGCTCGGCCATGGCCAAAGCCCGCACTGGTCTGGCTTTTATGCGCACCGGAATCGCCCTGATCGGTTTGGGCATCGCCCTGGTGCGGCAATTTCCCACCAGCGGATGGGTCATCAGCTATGTGACCTTTATTCTATTGGGCGCGACCATGACCCTGGAGGGTCTGCACTGGTATGTCCCCGGACGGCGGGCCGGCAATGAAGGACTGAAACTGATCCGCAAAAAACATCAGCGGCGCTCCATCTGGGATTTCATGTTCTCGGCCTGGCGCGACCCCATCAGCGCCGGGGAACTGCCCACGGCCCTGTTCATCAAGGAGTCCCATTCGCCAGGCATCTGGGGCACCACCGGACTGGCCCTGGAGCGCACCCTCATCGCTGAACGGCGCAATGTCAAAGCCAGGCTGCGCACCATTCTAGCGCGCTCCCGGACCGGCATGGCCTTTATCCGCACCGGGGTAAAAATCTTCTCCGTAGGGATGGGGCTGCTGGTCTACTTCGGCCTGTCCAACATAACCTGGATGACTTGCTATGCTTGTCTGATGGTGATGGGGTTGATTTTCATCATTGATGGCTTCCGCTGGCATCTTCCAGCCGAAAGAATCAAGGAGTCATTCCCTTACTGTTCCTGGGATATGGAGATTCAGTTCCCCGATTACGCCCAACCGACCCTTTCATGGAAGAAAGTCGTTTTCAGTCGCTATGACCTCTGAAATCATCAATGAAACCTTAGACCGATTTCGGCACCTGGTCGAGACGGGTGTTCTGTCCGAAGCCAAACTGCGCGAGGCCGCGGCCGGGGCCGCCAACCGGGGCGTGGAGGTCGAAAAAGTACTGCGGCATGAATACCATGTCACGCGACGCAAGCTGTTGACGGCGTTATCCGCCCACTATGAGTGCGCCTGGGCGGAGTACGACGAGCGTCTGCCGATTCCCTTTGAATTATTAGTGGCCCTGGCTGACAAAGGCATCTGTGGCTACCACTGGTTTCCCGTGGCCCAGGATGGGCAGATGGCGATCATTGCCGCCACCAACCCCAAAGATCCGGCCCTGCCCGGCCTGGTGAAGGAGTACATCCAGGCCGCCAAATACGAATTCCGCGTGGCGCTGCCCGAAGATATTCAGGCTTTCAAAGAAGACTTCCTCAACAGCGATCCCAGGCACTTGATCGGCAATGAAAGAACCAGTCTGGCCCTGTGGCGCAACACCATGGCGCGCTGGCGAACCATACTGGCGTGCTACCGCACCGATTTCGCCAAGGTCCGAACCAATCTGGGACTGCTGGGCGGCGGCATGGGATTGATTGCCATCGGTCGGTCCCTGCTGCATCTGCGCGGTTCGTATCCGGCCTATTATCAATATTTCTACTGGTCCCTGATCGCCATGGGCCTGGGGCTGATTCTCCTGGGGCTGTACCACTACGTGCGCATCAAGCGCCATGTCCTGCGGCCGCCCAGGCACCAGACCATAGTGGAAGTTACGTCGGCGACCTTATACTTTTTGGAAAACTACCGGTTCATTGAGCGCCAAGAGCAAAACCGTCCCGCCCGCAAGACCATGCTGGCCCGGGTGGCGGAGCTGCCCTTGCGGCACGATATTGTAATGGATCAATCCATGGACAATAAAAAGCGTTCCTACCTGGCGCATGAACGCAATCTGCTGTCGGCCCAGCGCACCGTCGCGGCCTGCTACCGAACGGTCTACGCCCGCGCCCGCACCGGCCTTTCATTCATCCGCACGGGAGTCTCCTTCTTATCGCTGGGCGTTGGCCTGACGCGCTACTTCGGGTTGAGCTTTTTGACTGTTTTCGATATGTTTATCATCATAGGCGCCGTTGGGTTGATCATTGACGGAGCCGTCTGGTATCTGCCGGCCCAAAAAGAACAAGCCGAAATTCCAGACTATATTCTGCGGCCGGCCAAAGAACTGTTGATTACTGAAGCCGAAATGCCGTGAAGCATTGAAGATGCTACAAGCTATCTCAAAATAAAGATTTTGGGCCAAAAGATTATTTTGAGATAGCTTGTAAAACGCGCACGCCCCACCCGCCCACGAGGAAGCAAAGAGGCCGCCGCCCATGAAACTCGTGCATAAAATCATTCTCGGCAATGTGCTCGCCATCATGTTCATCGCGGTCGTCTATGCCTTTTCTTATCAGAAACTCGATTTACTGCTCAACAAGCTGAACTTCGTCGAAATTGCCGAAGGCCTCAACGCCAATCTTCTTAAAATGCGGCTTTCAGAGAAGAATTACTTCTTGTACAAGGACAAATCCGATCTGCCGCTCATCCACGAAGACCTGAACAAAAGCGCCCAGGCCATCGATGACGAAAGGGAGAATCTCAAGCGGGCCATCGGCAAGGAAAAGCTCGCCCAGCTCGAGTCGAATCTTAAAAAGTACGAGCAGGAAGTCGCGGCCCTGGAAAAATCTGGCGAATTTACAAAAGAGATGGCGGAATCGCTGCGCGAAACCGGGCGCCAACTGCGCGAACAATCGGCCAGCCTGATCCAACTCGAAAGAGAGGCCGTCAATCGGATCATCGTGGCGTCCCGGAGGGCCTTGTTCTCCTTTTTTTGCTTCGTGCTCGCCATTGCCGCCACCACCAGTTATCTCTTTTTTTCGAAAATGTTCAGGTCCCTGCGCCGGATCGAAAAGGTCGCCACGGCCATTTCCAAAGGAAACTTCAACAAGATCGGAGGCAAAATACCCAACGATGAGCTGGGATCGGTCATGACGGCCATCAACTCCATGTCCGAAGAACTCGGCTCGCGCCTGGAGCAGTTGATTCAAAGCCGCAAGCTGGCCTCCATGGGCGTGCTTACGGCCGGAGTGGCCCATGAGCTTGGCAATCCGCTGAATAACATATCCATGGTGGCGCAAAACTATCTTGCGCTCTACGACGATCTGAGCCCAGAAGACCGGCTTGATTACATGCAGACGGTGTTGGATCAAACCGAAAGAATCAGAAGAGTGGTCCAAAACCTGCTCGATTTCTCGAAGCCCAAAAAGACCGATTTCCAAATGGTCGATATGAATCAGTTGGCCAAAGAGTCGCTCAAGCTGGTTCAAAACATGTTCGATGTCACCTGCATTGAAAGCAAATTGGAACTCGAGCCGACGCTTCCCCCCGTCTTCATCGACCGGCACAAGATCGAAGAAGTATTCGTCAACCTCCTGACCAATGCCGTCCACGCCATGTCCACCTGCGGCGGCGCGGTCTACATCCGAACGAGGCTCGAAGAAAAGGGCGACTCTGTGGTCATTGAAGTCGAAGATACGGGCGAAGGCATTTCAGCGGAGTTTCTGCCCCATATTTTCGATCCCTTTTTCAGCACCAAAGGAACCGAAGGCACCGGGCTGGGCTTATCCATCAGCTACGGAATCATCAAAAACCACAACGGTAAAATCGATGTAAAAAGCCAGATCGGGAAAGGCACGACTTTTACCATTCAATTACCCGCCCATCGACAGGAGGAGATCTAACATGGCTGCTTACCGGATCATGGTCATTGATGACGAGAATATCGTGGGCAAAATGATCAAAACGGCTTTCGAGCACGATGGCTACATTGTGGAAACATTTCTGAACCCGAAGCCCGCTCTGGCCAGGCTCAAAGAGGAGAAGTTCCACGTGGTGATCACGGATTTGAAGATGAAAGACATGGATGGCATGGGGGTGCTGAAAACGATCAAGGATGAATCGCCAGAAATCAAGGTGATCATGATCACGGCCTTTGCCAGCCTGGACGCGGCCGTGGAAGCCTTCCGCCGCAACGCCAATGACTTCTTCGCAAAACCCGTTAAAATCAGCGATCTCAAAGCTTGCGTCCAGAGACTGCTGCACGAAACGCCCTCACAGGGATGAGGCGTTGCCACGATGCCCGAAACCATCAAAATCAGCGTCGAAGCAAAAGCCGGGATCATTGTGTTGAACCGCCCGGAAAAGCGCATGGACCGGCCTTGGGAGGCGCCTTTGATCTGGCCGCCTTGTGCGCTATCCGAATCTGTTCCGGGGCGGCCGCTTTCGGACATCCAGAAATCAAATTCGGTGCACCGCCCCTCTTTACCCCGCTGCGCTGGATCGTTGGAGACGGCCATGCCCGCTATCTTTGTTTGACGGGAGCAACCATCGACGCCAAGGAGGCCCATCGCATCGGGCTGGTCAATGAAATCGTTACAAACCAATCTGTATTGGAACGCGCCAAAATACTTGCCGCACAGATTGGTCAAGCGCCAGACCCCACTTTGTTTACTTTGAAGCAATATCTTATGGGCAATCATGGCAAAGGGTTTGAGGATTGTTTCGCGGAAGAGCACGATGCTCCATTTAAGTCTTTGCTCCAAAAGGGCCGGTTCCCGACTTGAATGCCGGCCGGCGAAGTCGGCCTGGCTCTAGTGCGTACTAAATGTCGTAATCAGAGAATTCTCGGTTAGAGGCAAAGGGACAGAGTCACAGAGGCACAAAGGAGCTGAGGGGCTGAGGATTAAGGGGTAAAGAAGTACTCTTTGTGCTTTTGGGTGAGAACAATTTTGATACGACTTCTATAATAATAGATCTACTTCTATCAGACATTCTGCAAAGCATATTCGCGGACATTTTCCTGGTTCCCACGCTCCGGCGCGGGAACTAAAACTTCTGCCAGGGCCTCTCGAACAGGCGCTCCCACGCAGGGGAGCGAGGACGATAGAGCACTTAGTCCCTTTCTTTGTGCCTTTGTGCCTATATCCCTCAATCCCTTTGTCCCTCAGTCCCTCAGTCCATTTGCGCCCCTTCACCTCTGTGCCTCTGTGCCTTAGCGCCTTAGTCCCTCAGTCCCTCAGTCCCTTAGTCCCTTCTTTGAAGAACTCACCGGCATGATCATGATCAGGGAAAGCACGGCAGTGATGAAGATAGCCAGCAGCACTTTGTAATAGGCGGCCAGGGGGTAGGTTTCGCCGGAACGGCCCACGGTGTCCATGAGGTACCCGGAAAAGGGCTGAAACAGGGCCGTGCTCAAAAAAGCGGCCGGGTTCATCAGACCCATGGCCGTGCCGGTCAGCCACACCGGGAAAAGCTCTTTATTCATGGTCATGAACAGTGATAGGGCGCCGCCACCGCAAAAACCGATCAGGAAGAACAAAAAAGGGACGAGGGTGATGGGCGGATGGCCGCCGAAGACAATGAATACCCCCCAGCAGAACATGACGATGATCAGGGCCGCAATTACTACCGTTTTGCGGCCCACGGGCAGCCGGTCGGCCAGGATGCCAAAAAGCGGCGAGCCGAAGACAAAGCCCAGGGGCATCAACATCAAAATGCCGCCGGCCTGCACGCGCGTCAGTCCGTGCACATCGATCAAGTAAGGCACGGTCCAGAGGCCCTGAAAGCCTAAAGTGGGGCCACCGAAGAAGAAGTACGAGCCCGTGACCATCCAGAACTCCGGTCGTCCCAACACCATGCCCAAACGCTTGAGAGTAGTCATGCCGGCGGGGGTGGCATCCAATAATGGACCATGGGCGGGCGCCGGGACCGCGACATCCGGCCAGCCTTTATCCTTGGGTTGATCCCGCACCACAATCCAACAGACCAGGGCCATCATGAGAGAGAGCGCACCAATAGCGGCAAAGGACATGCGCCAGCCCATCTGAATCACCAGATAGGTCAAGGGCAGCGAGGCGGCCAGATTGCCGGCATTGCCCATGGCCAGAAAGATGCCGGTCATGGCGGCAAAGGTCTGGGCGTGAAACCACTTGCTGAACACTTTGAGGGCCGGCACAAAGACGCCCCCCACGCCGGCACCGATGAGAGCCCGGCCCAGGGTGGCCACGGTCATATTGGGCGCCAGCCCGAACAGCAAGGCCCCCGCGCAGGCAATCACGGCAAAGAGCGTGGTGACGAGGCGCGGGCCCCAGGTGTCGGACAACACCCCCACCGGGGGCTGCACGGCCGCGTAGAGGTAGAAATAGGCAGAGGCCATAAACCCCAGGGCCGTGGCACCGGCGCTGAATTCCCGCACCAGGTCGCGGGCGATGATGGTGGGCGCGATACGGTGCAAACAGGCCAGAAAATAGACGAAACTCAACACCAAAAAGATATACCAGCGGTAACCGCTGGGCGTGCGCCAATTCAACCAGCCGCTGATTGCCTTCACCGATCTTTCTCCTTATTCTTTTGGATAACAATGAGGAAGACGACTACAAGCTATCCGCGATAATCTTCAATCCCTCCAGGGTCAGATCCGGTTCCACGGCCTCGATGGTGGTGGAGACATTCCGAATCAGCGGTGCCAGGCCGCCGGTGGCGATCACTTTGGATTGGGCCTGGCGTTCGGCGCGGATGCGCTGCACCATGCCGTCCACCAGGCAGGCGTAACCGACGATGATACCCGATTGCATGCTGCCGATGGTGTCTTTGCCGATGACGCTGGCCGGCGGCCTGAAGATCTCCACCCGGGGCAGTTTGGAGGCCCGGGCGAAAAGCGCTTCGGCGGAGATGCCGATACCAGGGGTGATGGCGCCGCCCAAATACTCTCCCTTGGCCGTGATGACATCGAAGGTGGTGGCGGTGCCGAAGTCAATGACGATCAGTTCGCATTTGTAGCGCTGGTAAGCGGCCACGGCGTTGACGATGCGGTCGGCGCCCACTTCGTTGGGGTTGCTGTACAAGATGGGCATGCCGGGATAAGACTTGGCATCCACCCACAGCGGCGCATGGCCCAGGTATTTGCGCACAAAGGCATCCAGGATGTTCACCATGGGCGGCACCACGCTGGAGATAGCGGTCTTCTTAATTTGCTTGAAATCCAGTTTGCTGCGGGCAAAGAGGCCGGCGGCCAGGACGTTGAATTCGTCTTCGGTGGTGTCGCGTTCGGTGCGCACGCGCCAATGGGCGATCAGTTTACTTCCATCATAGACACCCATGACGATGTTGGTATTGCCGACGTCGATGACCAGAAGCATGGTGGGAGACCTTTCATCAGAGTTAAATTGGCTGAAGAAAAATTTTGGAGTGAATACAAAATAACTTATAGTTTTAAGGGTAAAGTAGAAAAGTTTGAAGCTAATGTATTCTATCAATTAGATGAACTTTTTCCGCAAGCGCCGCCAACTTCTGCATCTATCCAATGGCATAAATCCTTAACTTAAAACTTTCATACTTCAAACTTTAAACTTTTCTGATCGCATCCAACACCGTCACCATGGCCCGCGTGTTCGCCACATCATGCACCCGCACAATATGAGCGCCGTTTAAAATAGCCGCGGCCAGGGTGGCCTGGGTGCCGGTTTCCACTTCCGGCCGATCGGCCTTGACTTCTTCTTGCAGGGCATCGGAGAGCAGTTTGCGGATGAAGGCTTTGCGCGAAGGCCCGATTAGGATGGGCGCGCCCAGATCCGCGAGCTGGTGCAGGTGCTTCAGCAGAAGTAAATTATGGGTCAGGGTTTTGCCGAAGCCGATGCCGGGATCGACGATTAACAGATGCCGGGGCACCCCGGCTTGCACGGCGCGCGCCATGGCGGATTGCAGATAGGCCCGCACTTCGCCCAGCAGATCATCATAGACCGGATCGACCTGCATGGTACGCGGCGTGCCCTTCATGTGCATCAGAATCAGGGGCACGCCGTGGCGGGCCGCTACGTCCGCGATGGCGGCATCCAGGTGCAGGGCGCTGATGTCGTTGATCATGGCGGCCCCGGCGCGGATGGCGGCCTCGGCCACGAGCGCCTTGGTGGTATCGATGGAGATGGGTACGCCAATGTTCGGCGCCAATTGCTCAATGACCGGCACGACCCGCCGCAACTCTTCTTCGGCCGTCACTTCGGCCGCAAAAGGACGGCTCGATTCACCGCCGATATCGATGATGTCCGCGCCGGCCGCTACTAAGCGTTGGGCCTGGGCCACGGCCGCCGCGGTGGAGTAAAACAAACCGCCGTCGGAAAAGGAATCGGGCGTGATGTTGACGATCCCCATGACGGCCGTGCGTAAGCCAAGGTCAAGTTCGAAATTCTTCCAACGCAAAGAGAAGTGTTGCATAAACATTTTTACGTGGTTTAATCCGTAAGTTTAACACGCAATCCCGCCAAATGCCCCCCAAATTGGCCTTCCCTCATTGAGCAGAAAAGCTGGCGGGAATCACCAAATAGAAGAGAATTTCATTCCCATCTGGAGCAAGAAAACCGGAAAAGCGCAAAGAAATTCTTGCACAAAGCCACAAAGCACACAAAGAAGCCTGATAATTCTTTGTGTGCTTTGTGGCTTTGTGCGAAAAGTACACTAACAACCTGCAAGTCATCTAAAAATTGAAATGGCTTGCGGTCCCCCTCACCGCGCCGCCGCGGTTTCCTCTTTCTCCGTATCTTCCGGGCGCGGCGGCAACTGAATGCCCGGCTCGACCTTGAAAATCAGCTCATCGAGTTCTTTGCCCATGACGGTCTCTTTTTCCAGCAGCAGATCGGACAGGGCGTGCAGGGTCTGCATGTGCCCTTTGAGGACCACCTTGGATTGATCGTAGGCGCGACTGATCAGCTGAGACACTTCGGCGTCGATCTTCTGGGCCGTGGCCTCGGAGTAATCGCGCGGCTGGGCGATTTCGCGGCCCAGGAAGACATGCTCTTCGCCCTGGGCATAGTTGAGCGGCCCCAAGGCATCGCTCATGCCCCAGGCGCGCACCATCTTGTGGGCGATTTCGGTGGCCTGCTTAATGTCGTTGGAGGCGCCGGTAGTAATGCGGTTGAAGACTATCTCTTCGGCCGCGCGCCCGCCAAAGGCCACGGCCAGGCGGGTCTCCAGTTGATCCTTGAACATGTGGTCTTTTTCTTCGGGCAGATACCAGGTGACCCCCAGGGCGCGGCCGCGGGGGATGATCGTAATTTTGTTGACGGTGTCGGACTCGGGCAGGAAACGCGCCACCAGGGCGTGGCCGGCCTCGTGGTAAGCCGTGATCTTCTTGTCTTCTTCCTTGATCACCTTGGATTTGCGTTCCAAGCCCATGTAGACTTTGTCCTTGGCATCCTCAAAGTCCACCATCTCCAGCTTTTCCTTGCCGCGCTTGGCCGCCAGCAGGGCCGCTTCATTGACCACGTTTTCCAGGTCAGCACCTGAAAAGCCGGGTGTACCCTTGGCCAGGGCCAGCACGTTGACATCCTTGCCCGTGGGGGTTTTCTTCATGTGCACATTCAGGATCTTCTCGCGGCCCCGGATATCGGGCAGGCTGACCACCACCTGGCGGTCGAAACGACCGGGCCGCAACAGGGCCGGATCAAGCACGTCGGGCCGGTTGGTGGCCGAGATCAGGATGACGCCCTCGTTGGACTCAAAGCCATCCATCTCCACCAGCAGCTGGTTGAGGGTCTGCTCGCGCTCATCATGGCCGCCGCCCAGGCCAGCGCCGCGATGACGGCCCACGGCGTCGATCTCATCGATGAAGATGATGCAGGGCGCGTGTTTTTTGCCCTGCAAGAAAAGATCGCGCACGCGCGAGGCGCCCACGCCCACGAACATCTCCACGAAGTCGGAGCCGGAAATGGTGAAAAAGGGCACGCCCGCTTCACCGGCGATAGCCCTGGCCAGCAAGGTTTTGCCGGTGCCCGGTGGGCCCATGAGCAGCACGCCTTTGGGGATGCGGCCGCCCAGGCGGGTGAATTTTTTAGGATCGCGCAAAAACTCCACCACTTCGCTCAGCTCTTCCTTGGCTTCGTCGATACCGGCCACATCCTCGAAAGTGACCTTTTCCTGGGTGTCGGACATGAGCCGGGCGCGGCTCTTGCCAAAGGAGAGGGCCTTGCCGCCGCCCGCTTGCATCTGGCGCATGAAAAAGACCCAAATGCCGATGAGCACCAGCATGGGGAACCAGTTGAGCAGGATGTGATACCAGGGCGAGTCAGCCGGAGGTTTGGCCTTGATGTCGACATTTTTTTGCCGCAGGGTTTTGATCAGGTCGGGATCGTCCGGCGTATAGACGCGGTATTTGTGGCCGCTGTTGTCGACCGCGGACAGCTCCTGTCCTTGGATAACGACCTCTTGGATCTGATTTTGGTCCACCATGGCTAAGAATTCGGAGTAACCTTTGGGAGATTCAGTCAGATTTTGACCGCTGATCATCTTGTAGAGCATGATCATCATCAGGGTGATCAAGCACCAGAGCGCCAGATTTTTGTAAAAGGGATTCAAAAACGGTACCTCCTGTGGAATGTGGCACTGCCGTGGACGGCCAGAGCGAGCATAACCATAATGCCGTTTGGCCGTTTTCGCAACTATTATCCGGGGTTGGTTAGGGGGAGAGGGACTGAGGGGCAAAGGGACTCAGGGACTAAGGGACAAAGGGACTAAGGGACTGAGGGACAAAGGCACAAAGGCACAAAGAAAGGGACTAAGTGCACTATCGTCCTCGCTCCCATGCTCTGCGTGGCCGCGTCTGTTCGAGAGGCATTGACAGAGGTTTTGGTTCCCACGCCGGAAAGCCAGGAAAATGCACGCGAATATGCTTGCTATAATTGTAGAAGGATATACCCAATCAACGAATCAACCCATCAACGAATCAACGCACACCCGCAGCACCTGCCGCGTCTGGCTGGAGAGGGGGGCCATCTGACCCCGACGGATGCCCACTATCCACATAATGGTGTCCCCGCTCAGCAGCAGAGGGATCTGATCCCTTTCAGGCACGGGAATTTTTTCATCGATCATGAATGTTTTAATTTTCTTGCTTCCCTGGGGCCCAAATGGCTGAAAGCGGTCGCCGGGTCGCCGGTTGCGGATCTTCAGAGGGAAGTGTACCTGATCCAAGTCTATCAGGATGGCGCTCCGATCATCCCCATGCCACTGCCGGGGATCGATGGTCCCGAGAGTGTCAAACTCCAAGCGGCACCCTGCTTCGGGAATAGCCAAGACGATCGGCAGTTGTTGGGCTGACTCGATGGTGTACTCATAGGGTTGGCCAAAACCATGGTCGGCTTTGGACCGGGGCGAAGTTTGGCGCGTGAACCGCAGCAGGTTTGCGGTGCGCTCTCCCCGCACGCCCCCCGGCAGGTTTAGACGGCGTCCGGCGCGACCCAGGGCCAAATCCCGCAGCGCTTCAACCTGGGCCGCGCCCAGGCGGCGCAAATGGCCTTGCCACTGGGCCAGGGCTGCCCGTAACAGGCGGCGCTGCAGCGGGCCGGGAAGATGAATGAGCTCTTGCAGATGCAACTCCAGTAAGTTGGCGTCAGTGGAAGAATTGATTCCTTCCAGCATCGGCGCCAAATAATCCGCAAACCACTGCTCTTCCTCGCGGCACAGGGTGGCCAGACGGTTGAGCACGGCCACGACATTGGGATTGTACTGCTCGACCAGCAAAGGAAGTAATAGATGCCGGATCTGGTTGCGCTCAAAACGCGGGTCTTCGTTGGAAGGATCGTGGGCGTAGCGCAAATCGTGGCGCTGAAGATAAGCCAGGATCTGCTCCCGCCGGGCCTCGATCAACGGGCGAATAATATAGCCGTCGCGCACCGGCGGAATACCAGCCAGCCCCCGGATGCCACTGCCGCGCAACAGGTGCAGCAGCACCCCCTCGGCGTTGTCCTCGGCCTGGTGGCCCAAAGCGATTTTGGTGTAGCCATGTTCGACCCGCAATTGCTCAAAGAAAGCATAGCGCCGGTCGCGCAAATGCTCTTCGAGAGAACCTTTGTGGGGCGAGCGCTGGAGCTTGCCATTATGACAAGGCACCTGAAGCTGTTCGGCTAAACCCCGCACCAGCGCCAATTCCTGGGCCGCGGCTTCGGGCCGCAGGCCGTGGTCCAGATGGGCCACGCCCAGCCGTAAGGCGTAGCGCGGCGCCAGGGTATGCAGCAGATGCAACAAGGCCACCGAATCCGGCCCGCCCGACACCCCCACCAGCACACAGTCACCCCGCGCCAGCATGGCGTGGCGTTCGATGGTTTCCATAGTCTGGGCCACCAGGGGGTCGGTAATCTGATTTTTTGGGCTTCCTAACGACATCAAGCTGTCACTTTAAGCCAACCATCCGTGAAATTCGCGTAATCCGTGGTAAAATATGGACCACGGATTACACGGATGGCACTGATTACTTCTGGTGCCACTGGCCCCCGGCATCCTGAATCCATTCACCAGGAGCGGCCTTTTCAGCGATCTGGGCCGCCCGGCGCTGGCCCACCAGCTTGGGGTCCGTGCCGGCCTGCTTGGCGATTTGGCCATAGACCGCCTGCCGATCCTGGTTTTCGGCATTCACCACATCTTGCTTTTCGGTCTGGCCTGGACGCAACTCCAGAAACCCCTGGTTGTTTTCGCCCACCACGCCCCGGACTTTGAGATCCTTGATCACGGGCAGTCTGGCCTCCATGCGGGCCTTGAGATCCTGAGCCCAGGTGGTGCCCACAAAGAGGAACACGCCGACCATCGCCAATATCACCCACAGTTTTGTTCTGCTATGCATAATTTTTGCTCCTTGTTTATCTAAGCGAATACTTTCTCTTCCACCTTCTACCTTCAACCTTTCACTCTCCACCTTCTACCTCACCAACTACTTCCCCGCCGGCTGGATCTTCTCTTCCTTCTTGTCCAGATCGCCGAAGAAGTCATCCAGTGCCTTGTCCACCTTGACATTGACATCGATGGTGATGTGCATGGGGGCCACCTCGATCTTATGCACGGTCTCCACCTTGTGCTGAGTTTGGCAGCCCGTGCTCCATATGGCGACCAAAACCAACGCTGCGAGCCAACACATTGTTTGTTTCATGAAAAAACTCCTTTCATTGGGGCCACAGGTTTTTGTATTGCAATATCTTCTTTAACGGGATGTTGAAATTCAAATCAATGGCGATGCCGAGAAAAGTGGCTTCGCCCGTGGTTTGAATGCGCTGAAGATTGCCGGTGACCGGATTATAGCCAAAAGGCAGGGGCCGATTGGGCTTGCCGTCGAACTGCAGTTGAAGTCGCAGTATTTCATCCTCGGAGTTCAACTTCAACCTGGCCCAATTGTAGCTATAATCTTGCAAGGCCTCGGAGGCAATATCCAATTGGGAAAACTGGGGGCTGTCCGGCGGCAGATTTTTCATAAGATCCTGAGTGGCGCTCAGCTTGATGGTGCCGCCCTGGCCGGGTGTGGAGTAGAGAAAGCCGTTTTCAAAACTGAGTTGCCCCTCATGCCAGCGTAGCGGAATGCGGCCGTTGACCTGGCCCTCGCCGCTGCCCTGGGCCACGCCCAATTGCCCCAGTAGCATGGCCAGGTTGAGACGGTCGCAGTAGAGCGTGGCCTCAATCTCCTTATGCTCCGGGTTGAAGCGCAGGGCATGGGTCTGAACCGCGCCGTGGCACCAGCGCAAGCCCGCCCGTTCGATAAACAGAGTCGGACCGGTTTCGATCTGAAAATCCACATCCAGATCATTGACCGCCAGGTTGCCCATAGTCATGGCGTCCACCTTCAGCTTCTGTTGGGGCGCGCTGCGCAGGCTCATCAAATCGACGAGGCGCAGATCGCAGACAATGCCTTCGACGGCCAAGCGGCTACGGTCCTGGCGCAGCGTGCCTTGTTGGATCTGAACCCGAGCCCCGGAAGTAATGCCGCAGCCCTTATATTCAACTTCGGCCTGAGCCTGCAGCCCGCCGCTCACCACATACCCCGCGGCGGCCGGCACAATCCGCCCCAGGTCCATGGCCCCGCTGATCTTGTGGGGCGGAATCTGGGCGCGCGCCTGGATGCCGTCCGCTCCGGCCTGCGCATCCAGTTGGACGGTCAAGCCTTGGAAAAGTTTACTGTGATGGCGCGCCTTGGCCCACACCGTTTGACCGGCCAGCCCTATGCGCCCCTGCAATCCGCCGATATCATTATTGTCCCATAAGATATTGGCCGCGCGGACCTCACCTGCGGGTGGCGCCGGCACTTGCGGCCATTCCAGCGGCAGGTGCAGATAGAGGCCGCGCGCCTCGATCCCATGAGCCTTGCTGGTAAGATGGCCATTTTGCGAAATCAGAGCCGCGCTCAAAGCCCAGGCCGCATCGCCATTACGATGCAAGCGTGCGTCGATCCGGTTTTGGGGCAATACCACCAGTACCTGGTCGTGAGTAATCTTGGCCTCTGGAAATTCCACCCGGGCCTGGACCTGTCCGCCCTCAGCCGAACTCCACTCCGCGTGGAGCGTCACCCGCGGGCATTGGATCAGCCCTTGGGGGAATTGGGTCTGCACCGTAGCGTCGGCCGTCCATCCCTGGGGGGCTTGGGCCACCTGCCCCTCCAACTGGGGGATCTGCACCGGCAGCGGCCCATCGATCCACAGCGGTCCGGCCGACCAAAGCCATGGCTTATCCTGGGTTTTGGTGATGGTAACAATGAGCGCTTGATCATTTTGATCGGCGTGAAGTCCATTTTTCACCATAGCCTGGGGCACGCCGATTTGGGTCCGGCTCAAGCGGATTTGGCTGGAAAGAGATCCTATGGCCACGGGAAGCATCGCCCCTTGCAGTTCGGCCTCCAGATCCACCTGGCCGGCAGCGCTGACCGGGCCGGCCAGGGCCAGCAGATCCGCCCATGTTTCGAGGCGCAACCCTGGGCCCGTGGCATACAGCGCCCAGGTGTTGGCGCGAGTGTCCAGATGGCAGCTAAAATCGATGGGGTTGCGCCGCAGGACCCATTGGGCCTTAAGATCCATTTGCCCGGACGCGGGCCGCTGGGTCGTGAACTCCAAGTTCATGGGAAAATAAAAGGTCCGGCTGCGCCAATGGAGGATGACGGCCGCATGGCGCAGGGCCAGATGCTCCAACCCGATGGCCATGACCGTTTCCAAATCCGCCAGGGTCACTGGCGCCTTGGACGCGGCAGAAGCGGGAACGCCGCCGGTGAAGCCCTCAATGGCCGTGCCTTGGTCATTGAGGGAAATTTCCAGACGCAGGCCGCTGAGGACCACGCTTCGAATCTGCTTGCGGGCCAGGGACAAAGGTGAATAGTCGATTTGAACCGCGTCGATAACCAAAAACGGCCGGCCGCCCAGGGTCAGACGGATCGGCCCGCCATCCAGGGCGCGCCAGCCGACACGCCTAATATTTAAGGTCTGGAGATCAAAACCGGCCTGGGCCGCCAAGCGGGGCAAGAGCCGGGTTTCCACATACACCGGAACATAGTGGACCAGCACCGCCGCAGCCACCAGGGCGGTAAAACAGAGCGCGGCTGCGATTAACATCCACTTTTGACGTCGGGAAAGGCTCATCGGGTCTCAGCTCAAGGCAGGTGCATTCTTTGTCTTTTTACTGCAAATCCAGTGACATTGGCAACCTATGGGTAAAGCCTATGATAGTGAGTATCACGGTTAAATGCATCAATTTTTTGCGTTGCGCCGTTGCGTCGTTGCGCGAGGCCAATATTTCCGCATCTGCTTTTTCATAATTGCCCTTGCCCTGCTGGGTACTGGAACAGTTGCACACTTTTAAAAAAGGTCTCACGCAACGATGCAACGGCGCAACGCTTTTTTAGAACTGTGTGGCGATGCAATGGCCTGTGACTTGCCTATCCATTGCATCGTCCATTGATTCCATGGGTCGGTTCTTGTATAGGACTTTACACAACCTTGATTGACGCAATCGGCCAAAATCACCACCAAGGAACCCAACCATGAATTTGGATGAAATCCGACAAAAAATCGACAAGATCGATCGTGAATTGCTGGTGCTTCTCCAGGAGCGCATGAGCCTGGCCATCCGGTCCAAGAAGTTCAAAACCCAGGTGACCGACTCCAAACGCGAAGAGATGGTGCTGGCCAGGGCCGAACGCATGAACCTGGCCCTGGTGCAACGCTCCTTTGCGCGCCAGTTGCTGGGCACGATCATCGCCGAAAGCAAGCGTCTGCAGATGGAAGACCGCAAGCTGGTGGCCTTCCAGGGCGAGTCCGGGGCTTACAGCGAAGTGGCCTGCCGCAAACTGGTGCCCGGCGGGGCGTTTATTCCCTGCATGGAATTCGTGGATGTGTTTCAGGGAGTACAGGAAGGTTATCTGGACCTGGGCGTAGTGCCGGTGGAAAATTCCCTGGAAGGCGCGGTCACCCAGGTCAACGATCTGCTCACCACCACCGAATTAAAAGTGATCGGAGAAGCCAGGGTGGCGGTCAACCACTGCCTGCTGGCCACCGAGGCCGTGCCCCTGAGTGAAGTGCGCATGGTTTACTCCCACCCCCAGGCCCTGGCCCAGTGCCAGCGCTTTTTGTTAAAGAATAAATTGGAGCCCCGACCTTACTATGATACGGCCGGCGCCGCCAAAATGCTGGCTCGTGAAAATCCCAGGGGCGCGGCCGCCATTGCCAGTGCTCTGTGCGCCGAGCTCTACGATATGGAGATCGTGGCCCAGGGCATCGCCGACGGCGCTTCCAACTCCACCCGCTTTCTGCTTCTCTCCCGCGACGCCTACCCCGGCCGCGGCGATAAGACTTCCATCATCTTCTCAACGGCCCACCAGGCCGGGCGGTTGTTCAATGTCCTGCGTCTCTTTGCCGAAGCCGACATCAACCTGACCCGCATCGCCAGCATGCCGTTGCGCTCCGATCCCGGCAACTACAGCTTCTTCCTTGATTTTGAAGGCGACATGCAAGATCCCCATGTGGCTCGCGTCTTTGAGCAACTCGACGCCATGGGCATCGCCGTTAAGCGGTTGGGGAGTTATCCGGCGGATAAGTCGTAGTCTGGTGGCCGTTTGCCCGTGGCCCGTTTGCCCGTGAGGCCGTTGGCCAGCAAGCCCGTTTGGCTGAATTTTAATTGAAATATTTCAAGAGCAGGGGAGTATTTCGTTCAATAGCCCGTCATTCCCGCGCCGGCGGGAATCCAGGTTTTTAGGCCCTTACCACGCCGGTTGCCCGCCGTAGCCTAAAATATAGGCAACATCAAACAAGCCAACGGGCTCACGGGCCAACGGGCTAACGGGCAGCCACACCATCCAGCACCCTCCGGATGGTCGCCGCCATATCCTGCAATCTGGCCGGCTTAAGGATGAAGTTGTGGATCCCCAGTTGGTCAGCCTTGTTTTGATCGTTGGCCAGCAGGTCCGCATGCCCCGTGCAAATCACCACCGGCAAATCTGGCCGGATTTCTTTGCATGCTTCGGCCAGTTCCAAGCCGCTCATCTCGGGCATGGTCAAATCGGACATCAGCAGATCAAACGCCTGGGGGTCGGCCTGGATCAGGGCCAAGGCGTATTCGGGATTGGTACAGGTCTTGACGCTGTATCCCAAGCGCCTCAAAATCTGCTCCCCCAGCCCGGCCAGAATCTGTTCATCATCCACAAATAGGATGGTTTCCGCCCCACCTGGGCAATCGCCCACCATAGCGGATCGGCTGCCGCGCTCCTCATTTTGCACCACCGCCGGCAGGCAAACCGTGAAAGTGCTTCCCTTGTCCGGCATGCTCTCCACGGCAATGGCGCCATTGTGCCCCTTTACGATGCCGTGCGCCACGGCCAACCCCAGACCAGAGCCCCGGCCCACCTCCCGTGTAGTGAAATAGGGCTCAAAGATGCGCTCTATAACTTCCGGCGTCATGCCGGCGCCACTGTCCTGGACCTTGAGGCACACATAGTCACCGGGTTTTAGATGATAGGGTGACAGTGCCCCAGCCGGGTCCAGATGGATATCCTCCAGTGAGATGGCCAAGGTGCCTCCTTTGGAAGACATGGCTTGGGCTGCATTGGTGCATAGATTGACGACCACCTGCTGCATCTGGTCGGGATCAGCTTCAACAATGCAACGGCTGGTTAAACGGGTCTCAATGACGATGGTGGAAGGCAATGCGGGCCGTAACAGTTTCATGGCCTCGGTCACAACCGACTCCAGCTTGAGCGGCAGCACATGCGGCTTGCCCTGGTGGCTGAAATCCATAATTTGCTGGACCAGGGCCTTGGCCCGCAGGCTGGCCTTGAAAATTTCTTGAAGGTTAGGACGAATATCCGGGTCCAGGCGGGGGTGCTGCAAGGATAACTCGTCAAACCCTAGAATGGCGGCCAAAATATTATTAAAATCATGGGCAATGCCACCGGCAAGGGTGCCAATGGCCTCCATTTTCTGACTCTGACGCAACTGCTGCTCCAGATGGCGGGTCTGAGTGATATCCCGGGCCACACGAATGACCTTGGGCAGCTCACCGTTGCTGGCCGCAATGTACACCGTGCGGATATCCCAGTAGCGATCCAGGATCAACATATCGGCTTGATGAATGCCCCGTTGATCTTTAAAGGTCTTGGCCACGGGGCAATCTTGGGCCGGCGCGTTACAATCTGTAAATACTTCACAACACGAGTGGGAAAGGAGTTTTTCCTGGGTGGTGCCCATGCACAGGCCGGCCTCTCGGTTGGCCCACACTATTTTCAAGTCAGGCGTGTGCAGGGTGATGCAATCAGGAATCGCTTCGAGTACAGCCTGGGCCTCCTGATAAAGTAAGTTCACGTTGCCCTCCGATTTCGTGATGCTTGGCTGTGGATAAAAGCATAGCTCTATCCCGTGGAAATGGTTGACCTGACCCACGCAGTATCACGTGACGCAGCAACGTCGAAGCGGGTGCTGAAGGGGTAAAGGGCCGATTCAGGGGACGTACTAAAATAGCGGGAGGTTGAAGGAACCGTGCGTGCATGGAAACAATTGAGCTAGTGCTGAAAAAGCCATACCGCAAACCGATGGTGGCGTCAAATTCAATTAAAAGCCCCAGCCCTTGAAACCTTTGAGTTCAGCTTGCCGGACCCGCCATTCACCTGCTTTGGTTTTGACCCAGTCAAGCTGGAGCTGGTAGAGGTCGGCCTTTTCCGAGGCCGCTTCCAACCACCTCTGGGGATCGTCATAAAGCTCCTTGAGCCCGGGCAGGGACTTGTCCTTGCTGACGATAATGAAATGGATCAGGGTCGAGGCGGATGCGGCGCCCTCCGCCACAGTCACGTAGGGCCGAGGGTAGTGGATGGCCATGGCGCCATAATGTTGAAAAGCGGCAAACAGGATTCCTTTGACACCTGTGGCATCATAGGAGCCAGGAAGAGCATGAAAATCCGGGGTGGCCAATTTCAGCAAGGCGCCGACCTGGTGTTCCTCGGCCAGCCGGGCGCCTCGATCGATGCTCTGGCGGAGGACGGCGCTATCATCCTTTTTAGCGCACGCAGCCACCAATAGCGATAGCGGCAGCAGCAGCGCCGCCGCCAACCAAAGATATCGCCCGGCATTGAATACTTTACTTCTTTTCATCCGAACCGCTCCTTGCCTTCCTCGATATACTTCTTGACCGTGCGCCGGTCGAGTTGCACCTGCCGCGAAACAGCCTCGTAGGTGCCCAACCGCTGATACAGACAAAAGCAATAGCCGGTCAGCAGGGCCTGCGCATCCAGGGTGCCCTGCGCCATCCCGGCGGCCATGCGGTCCCGGGCCGTGGCCGGCGCAGCCGATAGCCAGGGTTTGTAAGTGCGATTGAGCAGCACCTGGCGCACGCACTGCTCCAATTCGCGCACATTGCCCGGCCAGGAATAGTCGGTGCCCAACTGTTTGGTAATGGCCTTAAGCAACAGCGCCTTGAGCTCGGCCGTGGGGTTGCCCAGAATGCGGTCCACGGTGTGATTCAAAAGATCTTCCAACTCGACCGGATCTTCCTGGATGCGCTGGGCCAGGCTGGGGATTTCAATCACATCGGAACTGAGCCGGTAGAAGAAATCATCGCGCAAAATCTTATTGGCGCGCAACTCTTCCAGGGGCCGGTTGGTGGCGGCGATGATGCGTCCCGAAAAACGCTGGTGCTGGTGGCTGCCCACGGGAGTAAAACTTCTCTCCTGCAACACCTGCAACAGCTTGATTTGAATATTCTGGCGCACCTCGCCGATTTCATCCAGGAAGATGGCGCCATAGGGGCTGCACCGCTGGAACACCCCCTTGTAATCTTCCACCGCGCCGGTAAAAGCCCCTTTCTTATGACCGAACAGCTCTGACTCGATCAAGGCTTCGGGAAATTGGGAGAGATTGAGGGCCGTGAAGGAGCTGGCAAAGCTGATGACAAAGCACCCCTTTTTCTCATCAAAAGGGATATAGGCCGAACGCCCGATGGCGGCCGCGGCCGTGCCCTTGCCCGCGCCGGTGGGGCCAAGAAGCAAAGTAGAAAAGTCCTCCATGCGGTTCCACAAATAGCGTTCATACCAGTCAAGGTTGTGGGTCACCACATTGTTCCAGAGCTTTTCCCGCAACTGCCGCATGCACGGACTGCGGCCCACCAGGTTCTGACGGATGAAGAAAAAGGCCCGGCGTATCTGAAAGGTAATCTCCAGATAGCGCAAGCTCTCGGGATGGGTAAACCCGTGGCCTGACAGCCAGGCGATCATCTCCTTAGCGAAAGGAACGGGCATATCGCGGTCGCCGTCCGCCAGCTGCTCGACGATGAGTTCATCCAAGCGCGGCGCGTATAAATGGAAAAAAAGAAATAACAAGGCATAGAACAGCTTTTGTCGATCTTCGCCCTGATACTGGGCTACCCCCGCACGACCCTGCTGTTCCATGCGATGCACGCGCCGCTCCACCTCCTGGACCGCCAGGTCCACGCTGGTCTGTCCTTTTTCAGTCGAATAAAGCTTAGCGATTAAGTCGTCGATTTCCGCCCGTTCAGCGCCAAAGGGATTGGCCAGCACGGCCCGGCCCACCAGATCGAAAAAAGCGCGCTCCTCAGCGGTTAACTGTTTCATGCGGCCCCCTGACATTTGAATGTTGCCCTCGAACCATGCAAACACTTCATCACATCCCAGCATTTCATGAATAACCGATGTTCACGAGATGCACAAGCGCTGTCCGCCGGAACCACCCCCGCTGTGCCATCCAAATTATGCATTCCACATGATCACAGGCAGTTAAATGTCTTCTTCCACCCTGGCACAGCCCTTGATTTTCCAGGGGAAAAATTCAATGCACCCCAACACCAAGGAGAGATGACCATGACGACCTACTGTATGCCCAATCCCGGCTCCTTCAAACATCGAATACTCCGAGCCATAGCCTGGTTCCTGACCCACCTCCCCTACCGCGTGCGCTGCGCGGGCGCCGAGCGCATTCCAGCCCAAGGCGGCGCGGTGCTCGTATGCAATCATGTCAGTTATCTGGATGCCTTGTTTATTTATGCGGCCAGTCCGCGCCCCATGCGCTTTGTGATGCACACCGACTATATCCATCTGCCAGGCTTGGGCTGGCTGTTTCGCTTGGCTGGGGTGATTCCCATTGATTCAGCCCGTAAAAACCCGGCCGTCCTCAATCGGGCATTAAAAGAGATTGACGCCACGCTTCAGGCTGGCGGGCTGATCGGCATCTTTCCCGAAGGCCACTTGACCAAAAGCGGCCATGTGGACCGCTTTCGGCCCGGCATCGAAGAGATCATCCGGCGCAACGCCGTACCGGTCATCCCCCTGGCGCTGCGCGGCCTGTGGGGCAGTTTTTTCAGCCACAAGGGCGGACCAGCCATGACCCACTGGCCGCGACGCATCTGGTCGCGCATCGAGCTGGCGGTGGGCGACACGGTCCATCCACGCTTGGTGACGGCCGAGTACCTGCGTGAAAAAGTACGCCATCTGCGAGGCGCTCGCGCATAGCATTACTTTTTAAAAACACAAAGCCACGAAGATATCTTCTGCATCTTCGTGGCTTTGTGTTTTTGTGCGATCTAATTAGGCAGGGTGCGCATAGGCACCCTCAAATACTCCCTACTTGGCGCGCTGGGGCGCAATGCGCACGATGCGCTGGCCTTCCACCAGGGAGACTGCGTTTTCCGGGCAGAAATAGGCGCACACGCCGCAGCCGATGCACTGGGCTTCAATTCTCTCCGCTTTGCCGGCATCATTGAGGAAAGCCGCGCCGGTATGGCACTTCTCCACGCAGGTGCCGCAGCCCGTGCAGCGCTCGGCGTCGATCACGGCCAAGAAGTTGGTGGCATTGATGATGGGCGCCACCATGTTCTCCACGGCATTGCCGCAGCAGCAGCGGCAGCAATTGCAGACGCTGGTCTCATCCTTGAGAATATCGAAATTGGGATGGTAGGCCTTGTGCACCAGGCCTTCTTCTTCCGCTTTCTTCAAAATAACGCGCGCTTCCTCCTTGGACACCATGCGCGCAAAACCCTGTTCGGAAGTATAGCGGGCCGACTTGCCGAAAGTGAAGCAATTCTCGCGTTCGGCTGTCTGGCGGCAGGGCGTGCCGAATAGATCCTTGTGGTGGCGGCAAAAGCAATGCCCCACGGCGATTTCGTCGAATTTGTCGATGAGGGCATCGACCTCCTGGGTGGGCACGATGCGCTCCAGCGGCGCTTCCATGGTTTTATTCACTTTGATGGTGATGCGCTGGCCCGTGGGTTTGTTCTCCACCACTGGCACGGTGCGATCCACGGGCGGCCCCTTGAGCAGGAAGGGCACCAGGTTGTCATAGTTTTGCTGCACCATGACGGTGAGCTCTTCAAAGAGCTGATGAAAGAGCGTGCTGATCTGCCGGTTGCGTTCATTTTGCTCCAGCTTGCCCATGAAAGTGTATTCGAACATGCCCACGTTGATCAGCGGCAGCAGGCGGTACACCATGATCCCGGCGCTGTTGGGCTGGTTGAAGATCACGCCCCGGCCGGCCAGGGCCTTGACCTTGGCCAGGATCTGCTCCTCGCTCAGCCCGGTACTCTCCTTAAGCTGGGCCAGGGTTTGGGATTTACGGCCCTTGAAGGCGATCACGAAATCAAGCTCATCTTCTTCGATGTAATAGTGCAACAATTTGATCAGCGTGTCGTTGACCGGCAACGGCGTTCCGCCCGCCATACTGATGGCCTGGGCAGCGGATTTGTATTTTTGATCGATGTGGGTTTGATCGGTCATGGGGGGTCTCCTGAAACCAAGAATTCTGAACACACGATAATATTTTCCGATCCTCTACTACTGCGGATGTAAAATCAACTTTTATTCCCAAACAATTTACGTTTCATGTTTTAAGATGGCTTGTTATCAGTGCCATCCGTGCTATCCGTGGTCCATTTTTACCACGGATGACACGGATCACACGGATGATAATGCCTCAAGTTTCCTACAATGCACGATCGATTCATTGATGGCACAACACAACCTTTCTGACAAAAGGCTCGTCATGCCCATCCGCCGCAAAGCCTGGATGGGCATGACGAACAAACACTCCGGAAGCTCGATTACCCTCCCTTACAACCCCGCGCAATTGGCTTGGTAGTAGCCATCATCGCCAAAGATATCGTGATAAACTTTGCATTTATCCGCCGGGGTCCTGAACCCGGATTCATTCTGCAGACGGGTTTGGACATCATCGGCATAGAGATGGAAATCGAGCATGCGCACCCCGGCGTCCGACGGCGTGTCGAAAACCATCAAATTGGCCTGGCCCGCTTCATTGCGCCAGGGGGTCCAGGCCGCGGCCTGGGGTGCCTGGGGCATGCCCTTGCCCGGCGACCCATTAAAGGCCATGGCCGCCCAGTAGGAGGAGAGGCTGGCCGCCAGCGCCGCCCGGCCCGGCTTGTTGGCCGGTGTGTAGGTGAACGCCATGGCATCCATCAATATCATGTTGGGATCGGCGAACACCGAAGGAATCTCCGTGCCATGGGCCGCACCCACGATGAAGCTGAGATCAGTCCCCAGAATATTGGGTTCTTCATCCCAGTCATAGCGGTAGACATAAATATCGTCAGGCTGATGGCGGCTGATGGCCGCGGCGATTTCATCCACGGCCGTCACTTTCCAAGCCTGGGAGTAGTACAAGGCCGCCAGCCCGTAGTTGTCCGGCTTGCGCACGATGGGCACCAGGCCCATGAGATTCAAGGTGTAGGTCGGATCGGTCATCAAGAAGAGTTTCATTTCATCACGATTGGTGCCCAGGATGATCGGCACCCGGTGATACTCGCCGGCCTGGAACACCGACAGTGGGTCCTTGCGCGGGATCACCAGCCCATCCTGAATGCCGGTGGGCATGATGATCATGCCGCCGTATTGGTTGCCATAAACCGAAATCAACTTTTCAGGCGGTTGAGAGCGCAGGTAGGCTTCGATTTGTCCATTGGACATACTGGTCTGCATTCGCTTGGCCGCATCCCGGTTGGCGGCCAACCCATCGGCAACCAGCAAATTGTTGATGGTTTCACGCGAGCTGTAGTGAAAGCCCGGCTGCGGATCATCCATGTAATTCTCCGCCACGCTCATGGGCTGCCAATTGCTGTCTTGGGCAATCCACTCGATGACCGGACTCTCGGCAATGGCCCGGTGGAACAATCCCTCGCTGAGAGGCGAAGCCAGAAGGGTCAGGGTATTGAAAGCACCCGCGGACTCGCCAAACAAAGTCACATTGCCGCGATCCCCGCCAAAGACGCCGATATTGTCCTGCACCCACTCCAGAGCCCGGATGATGTCCAGGGTGCCGAAGTTGCCGGATTGATCTTCGAGCGTGGTGCCTCTGCCCCGCAGGGCCGGATGGGCAAACCAGCCCATGGGCCCCAGCCGATAATTGATGGCCACCACCACGACCTCATATTTTTCCGCCAGCAGTTTGCCGTTATACACATACCCTTCGCCAATGGAATTGGCGCCGCCGTGCACCCAGAACATCACCGGCTTCAGGGATTTCCCATCGCCATTGGGCGCCCAGATATTGAGATAGAGACAATCTTCACCGCCAATCACCTGCTCGGGGTCATAGTTGATCCCGCTCATCAGCATATTGGCGTACTGCGTGCAGGCCTGGCATGGCGTCGTGGCCATATAGGTGTTGTTCCAGGCTGCTTCAGGCTGCGGCGCCTTCCAGCGCAACTCCCGCACCGGCGGCTTGGCAAAGGGAACGCCGTACCAGGCCGCGATGCCATTCTCTTCACGCGTGCCGATCATGGTGCCCGAAAGGGTCTTCTTGATGGTATCGCTGAACATGGCGAAATTCACATTGCCGACATTCTGAGCAGCCGCGGCTTTTTGCACGTTCAGGGCCGACTTGCCCGTGTAACCAGCAGGCGGCGTCAGCGTCACCTTAAATGCCCCCTTGGGAACTGCCTTGAATTCATAGGCCCCCAGCCAATTGGTGGCGGCCTGCATTTGAACGCCATCCCCCGTCAGCGTAACCGCGGCGCCCCGGATGCCCCGGCCATCCAGTAAGACTTTGCCGGAGATGGAACCGCTGCCACCGCCAGACCCATCGTCGGGCGCCACGCATCCGGCCAACCACAAGGCGCCAATCACAAGAAAAAGCAATGTAATCCAGCCGCGTTTCCACCCAGAATTAAAATCCAACCTCGCCCCTTTTCCGATCCGCTTTCCAATCATACTTCCTCCCACAAATTGAGGCCCGCGCCGTACCACTCAAAATCCATCCCTCCAATGGAACTGACACGTCAGTCTATGATTTGGGGTCTTAAAAATCAACGTTAAATTTACATCCAACCTTCAGCCCCCTATCCTTTCTCACAATGGTATGGGTCTTCCCTAAAAAAAATGCGGGGCATCAAACGATGCCCCGCCAGTTGCTGGTAGCCGCTAAACCGATCAAGGGCCTCCCGACTTTCCTACAAGCCCAAAGATATTCTGGCCATAAAATCGCTAACGCCTTACAAAAAAAGTATCACTTGCCTATGGCAAGATTTTAGTAGGGGACGTTGTTGACTATTATTACTTATTTATCCTCTTCTCAATTATTACCTTGGCCACCGCTGATGTTGAAACGCCCAGAAGTCTTGCAATTTCAGCGAACGATAATCCCAATTCCTCGGTCAATCGCCATGACAGCTCATGCCGGGCCTTGGAGACCTGGCGCACCCGGCTGCCTCCGCTCAGGGCTTGAAAAGAAATACCATTCTCCTGACAGCATTGTTCAATTAATTCCAACGCCGCTTTCTCTCTGTCGAGGTTTGCCAGCCGATACTTCTTTGACAAGTCGGCTTCGCTCAAGACATGCGATACAAAATCTCCGCCGCCTAAAATCCGCTCATCTCCTTTCTCCTTCGTACCGATGCGCCGCAATGCCTTGACCTCCGCCCACCCCCCTGCCGATCTTACCAACCCGCCGCCGACTAAGGCCGGCTGGCGGCCCATCGCAATCCCCTTCTCAACAAAATCTCGATAAGCCAACCGCGCATCGCGCATCCGTTTGCCAAACCAATTCAATACAAAAACCGCATCATGCCAGTCATGAGCACTATGGCCCATGATGCTGCTGTGGCCGCTCCACGGGTATTGATCCAGCGACGCAATGGACTCAACCATCTTTGCGCGCAGCGGATTCAAATGGATATATCGGACCAGCTCTTTAAAATAAGCGTCTTCTTCTACGACAATAGATTTGTAGCGGTTCTGGAACAGGTGCCCATGCCGGTTGTGGCGCCGGTTATAATAACCGGCATAGCCCGTTAACAGTTTGCGCATGAATGACGGCAACCCGGCGGTGCCGCTGCGCAATAAGATATGTGCGTGATTGGTCATCAAGGACCAGGCGTAAATCACAGTCTGGGTGATCTGCGATATTTCCCCTAATCTTTCGATAAACTCGCCGCGATCTTGATCATCATCGACGATCTTTCGTTTCTCGATACCGCGAACAATGACATGGTGCAGTGTCCCAGGGGCATCCAATCGGGCGTGTCTTGGCATGTCGTTTCCTTTATTATTTTTTCAAACAGAAGAGTATCTCAATAAGTGTAAATAGTCAACAACGTCCCCAAAAACCCGCGCAAAACAGAATTGCCGATGGCATAGCAAAACGAAAAACAAAAAGGACATAAGGCCAAAACCGCATTGAGCTACAGTCCTGTTTTTTTGAATCGAATTTCGGGAATGATATTCATGGCGTTACAGACCTTGTGCAGAAATGCCAAAGTGATGTTGTGGTGCTCACCGGACTCCAATCGGGCGATGGCGGATTGGGATGTATTTGCTTTCTTAGCAAGCTCGCTCTGTGTCATCCCGGATTTCTTTCGCAGTTGAATAATTTTCTGGGCGATTTGGAACTCCTTTTCATATTCATCAAAGGCCTCGCGGAACTCTCTGTTCTCCATTTTTTTATCAATAATACTTTTAAGTGTCTTCATTCTTTCGCTCCTCAATATACCTACTCATTAATTTGTAGGCCCTTTCGATCTCCTGCTTCTCAAGCTTTTGGGTTTTCTTGATGTAGCCGGAGGTCACGACAAATATTCGCGCATCATATTGAAAGTAAAACAACCGGTTAATGTCACTGCCGAACTTGACTCTTAACTCTTTGAGTTTCTTATAACCTTTGATGCTTTTCGTATAAGGTTCTTTCAATTGGGAGCCGAATCTCTCAAGCAACTGCAACGTCCAGTAAGTTTTGGCTTGGAACTTAACGGGTAATCTTTCGATGAAAGACTCGGCTTTATCCAGCACAATCACTTCATTTTCCATGGGGCTAACATATCACGAATGATATAATTATCAAGTAAAATGTTAGCGCCGCCGAGAAAGGGAGCCATTTTCTTCGGTGAGAAAGGGAGCCGGGGTTTCCGAGCAGAGGGAGCCACTTTTTCTTTTCATCTTCTTTTTTCTTCAATAGCCGGCATTGGCCGGTGTCTATTCTTCCTATCTTTTCTTAGGCCATTGTCATTTTATTTTTTTAAACAAAGGAGTATCTCAATAAGTGCTAATAGTCAACAGCGTCCCCAAAAGCCCCAAAAGCCCCCCAAATTTCTTCCCTGTCTGCGGCGCTCGATTTATTGACATTACCCCGCAAGGGCACTAAATATGAAGATAAACAAACAGAGGCTTCAAAGGAGATGGTGCATGCAAAAAGTAAGGATTAAGGCAATTGTTTTCACTGCCCTATGGTTGGCGATGGGAATTATTTTAGGTCCTTCATCTAATTCTAACCTGTTTCACAGCGCTGTATGGGCCGGTACTGAAAAAGAAGCAAACGAAGCCAAAGTCCCCAGAGCGTTCTTTCCTGAGCCAGAATACAACTTCGACCCGGTGATGGAGGGAACCAAGATCAAGCATGATTTCGTGGTCGAAAATCAGGGCCAAGCCACTCTGGTTATAGAAGGCGTGGAAGCCCATTGCAATTGCTCCGTGGCCACAAATCCGGGGCAGATTCCCCCCGGCGGCAAGGATAAAATCAGCGTTGTGGTGGACACTCAACATGCATGGGGCCAAAAATTCAACAAGCACTTCAATGTCAAAACAAATGATCCCCAAGCCCCAGCCATCGATTTAGTCGTAGCCGGCCAAATCGAGCCGCTCTATGAGATTTCGCCGGTACAAGTAAGAATCGTCGGCCGGCAGGGAGATCAGAATCTTTCCCAGCAGGTGCGCATTACGCCGTATAAGGGACAGCGTTTTGGTATCAAGAGTGTCAAGGCCAACCGTAGCAATGAAATGTTCCACTGGGCATTGAAGCCGCAGGGAAAAGACAAACAACCCAAGAAAGGCTATGTGCTGACGGTCACCTGTGATTCACAGAAGGTGGAACGCGCGGGAGATCTTCTTTTTCTGGAAACAGATCTTGAGGATTGCCCGGCCATCCGGGTTCCTGTCTATTGCAATATCGTCGCAAACCCACATAGATAAAATCAACGGACTGAGCGAGTTGGGGGGCTTATTCAACCGAGAAGAAATTATTGCTTCCTCTCGCTCAGCTTCGCAGATTCTTTTTGCTGTATGGCGGGAGAATCACTATTAAAAAGCCATCTCAATACAGGTTTATGGGCTAAGTGTCTTTTCTAAGGTAGCGTGGCCCTATGCTCTTGGGGATCGCTAACAACAACGCCTCTAAGCAAGTTCCATCCTTTTCCTTCATCAGAACACTACCTCTATAACTGCCTACGGCCATACCATGAATGGCCAAGACTCTTTTTACTTCCGGGAATTTCTTTAAGCGACATTTCCAGCGCTTTGCGCGATCATTATCCGGTCTGGGGTAAGAACCCAAGCCCCCAGGGTGGGGGCTTGGGTTTTAGGGTTTATATTATGCACTAAGACGCTGTTACGTTATGGCGTGACCCAGCTTGGCCGTGTCGGCTGCGGCGTGGCAATGCGGTTGCATTGGCCCACATCCGCAGGTATCGGCGTGCAGTGCAGGCCTCCCGGCGCCGCTGTGAAAGGCGTCGGATAGGCAGATGGATTTGCTTCAGTGATATAGTGAGCCGAGTCAACTTCAGTCACCGGCGCCGGAGGATCGGCAACCGCTTCGCCCGCACGCGGCTGCACTGGCAGCGAGAACTGATAAGGTACGCCATTGTAGGTCACGGTTAGGTACCCGTAATTGGGGTTGCCCGATGTTCCACCGATATAGGTATACATGAAGATATGGGCATTCATGGCACCCTCGCTCACGTCGAACTCGCCGGCAACCGTGACAATCCCGTAAAGTGCGGCGTTGAGTGCATTCTGATCGCCGCCTGCCCAGCCCTGGGAATAGAACGTGGCGTTGGGATGTACGGCGCCCCAGGCCTCGGTGTAATTTTCCCACCAGAGATCCACTGAAATGGTTACAGGATTGACTCGGCCCATGGCCATACCGCCCCCGGCGCCGCAAATGTCCATGCCTCCCCAGCCCAGTGCCTGAGCACCCGGCGGCGAGTCGGACAACATGAGCAGGCTCGGCATGCCCCAGCCCGGAACGATCATCTGGGCCACTTCGGAGAAACTCTGAGTGTGGATGAATCCAGCCTGACCGGCAGCACTGGCGCTTTGATCACTGCAACCCTGGCCATTACAAGCCTCGACCTTGAAGAAGGCCGGTGCCTTGAAGTTGAACAGGACAGGGATCACTTGCGTGCGATAGGCTCTCAGCGCAGCGGAATAGGTTGCCCTATCCGTACAAGAAGCATCCGGCGCCATGGCCGGGGTATCGCCGATCTGCGAATAGACATCGGTATCCCAGTCTTGCGCGAAGACAAAGGAATTGGTGCTGACATTGGCCACCAGCTCGTAGGTAGCATTTTCTTCCCAGATCGCACGGTACACGTTGTAGTCGGTAGCACCTGCCGAAGCATTCCAGGTTACCTGAATATCGGTCCGACCGGAAGAGATGCCTGTGGCCTGGACGTTGGTCGGTACTGCTGGAATAGAAGGAGTCGGGGTCGGCGTCGGTGTAGGCGTGGGCGTCGGAGTGGGCGTTGGCGTCGGAGTGGGCGTCGGAGTTGGAGTAGGCGTTGGCGTCGGTGTAGGTGTTGGAGTTGGAGTTGGGGTCGGCGTCGGTGTAGGTGTTGGAGTTGGGGTTGGGGTTGGCGTCGGCGTTGGTGTAGGTGTCGGGGTTGGCGTCGGTGTAGGCGGTGGTGGCGTCGGCGTTGGTGTAGGTGTCGGGGTTGGCGTCGGTGTAGGCGGTGGTGGCGTCGGCGTTGGTGTAGGTGTCGGGGTTGGCGTCGGTGTAGGCGGTGGTGGCGTCGGCGTTGGCGTTGGCGTTACAGGCGGCATGACGACGATCTTCCACTTCACTGAATCTGAGAGCTTTTCATCAAGGCCCATTTTGAGCTTTGTATCTCTGATCTCTATTACGGTCAGCCAATGGATATGGGGTTTTCCGTCGGTGATCTGTTCAGCCGTAAAAGTGTAGGAACCTTGATTTTGGGCCACCTTGGCATGATCAAGAATCCACTCCAGGTGGGCCTTGGGATTATTGCTGTGGGCTGTAAAAGTCTGGCTCTGCCCGGGTTTTAAGATAACCACGGGGTCCTTGGGTGAGTACTCATTGATACAGCCTGATACGACCAATGCCAATAACATAAACAATAGATACTTAACCACTCGTTGCATCACTTCCTCCTTTTGTTCTGCGGTTATGGTGTTAAAGTCTTTCCAGGAAAAAACTCCTTGAAAAGACAGCCCTAAAGCCATTCAAATGCATGTTAGACCGGCAATCGCGCTGCTCAAAACCGCCGAGGGGGGGGAGAAGTCAGGAAGTCTCTTCACTTTTTACAACAATTCTCTTCTAATGCGGATGAATCGCTTACAACAGCCACACTATTGCTGCCGGGGCCATGTATAAATCCACTGATTGAGGTTGCTTCAATCACAAAAAAATGACGTAGAACCTTTACACGTGGTGCGGTTATTGTTGAAAATTTAAGCGGTCGAAGATAGAGCGCGGATTCGTACAAGGTCTTGGAAGGTAGCTCTTATCCTGGCAATACATCTGAATCCGCAGAAGATAGAATGACACGTCAGTATCGTATTTGGCTGCATGGGTCAATTAAAATTAACAACATGATTAATTAAAAAAGATCGAATCCTCAATGGTGCCCCGCGCGCACCTCCCTTAAATTGATTGTGGTGAGGCCCAAAGGCCTCGCCACCTTGCTTAAAACAACACCTCTGAGCTGCAATAAGTTATGGTTGCGATCCGAGGATTCGATTGCAGATCACCTCTGCTGGAGCACCCGGCAGGCAATGCTGACATCCCGACGATGGCGGCTGCTCGGCAAAAGGTATCGGATATGGCGTATTTAATCGACTGACCGTATACTGCGCGTCATCTCTAAACGGAGTGATGGGGGCCGGCGGGTCGGCCGCCATTTCGCCCGTTCTAGGTTGCATGGGGATAGAGAATTGGTAGGCTTGGCCTTTATAGGTGATGGTGGCGTAGCCTTCGTTGTCATAATTCCCCCAATTGCCTAACTGCACCCAGGTAAAAAGATGGGCGTCAAGTGCGCCCATGCTGACATCCGACTCTCCAGAGAGTTGGGTCCTGGTAATGCAAAGGCAGAGCGCGTTTACTATTTGAATACCCCCGATATAGCCTTGAACCTGGAACTTCGCTGCTGGATGCAGTTCCCATGCATCATTGTAATTTTCATAGTAGATGTCGGCTTGAGGACTCTGCGATTGCATGTTCAGCCGTGCCATGAATATGCCGCCGCCGGGGCCGCACACATCGACGCCACACCAAGAGTTCACAATTATGTAGTTCGCCAAAGGCACATCCGCCAGAGCCTTCAAGGCCGGATAACTCCACAAAGGGATCACTATCTGAGCCACTTCGGAAAAATCAGACGTATGAACAAACTCGGCCTGGCCGGCATCGGCAGCGCTCAGCGCGCTGCAGCCCTGGGCATTACAAGCCTGGACCTTGAAAAAGGCCGGGGCTTTAAAATTGAACAAGTAGGGCAGCGCTCTTTCGCGGTACGATTCCAATTCCTTGGCAAAGGCCGCCCTGGCCGTGCAATCAGCTTTAGGTGCCATAGCCGGCATATCACCAATCTGTGAATAGACATCGGTATCCCAGTTCTGTGCAAATACGAACGAATTGCTACTGGCATTGCCCACCAGCTCGTAGGCGGCATCTTCTTCCCAGACGGCGCGGTAAATGTTGTAGTAGTCCGCGCCGGGGACTGCTTCCCAAGTCACCTGGATATCGGTGCGCCCCGAATCCATATCTGTGGCTTGTACGCTCGTGGGCACACCGGGAACCGGCGTGGGCGTGGGCGCCGGCAGGTCCTGGATGGTCCAGGTCGCGCTGTCGCCGGGCAGTATGGTGCCCGTCAATTGCTCCTTGACCACTAACACATGGGTGACTGGCGTAGCGCCGTTGTTGGCCGCGAAATAACTGTACGCTTGGCCGGAAGCTACGGCCGCGCCATCGAGCTTCCATATGATTTCAGCGGCTTTCAGATTACTTTGCGCCGTAAAGGCCTGGGATTGGCCGGACTGCAAGGTAAGCGTACTTGTCTTCGGCGTAACTTCCAGGCAGCCAGCCAGGGCCAGCACACACCCCACCATAAACAAATACTTCAGCCTATTATTCATTCTTTCCACCTATCCTCCTTAAGTGAGATGAAATGAACGATGGGGCCACCGGATAGTTTGAAGAATGTGCCAGGCCCACATTGAAAACGGCTTACCAACGCCGCAATGATTCAGCGAAGAAGATAGTGCGATAGCAATTAATTAACCGGCGTTTAAAGCAACTCACCAGTTCATAGAGCGCGAATCTTTATTAAGTGGGCACCCCGGAGGAAGAATATCTATTTCTTACAGACATGGGGGCCTTCACAAATAGCCATTTCAGCAGGAGGTGGTAACGCAGCGGACTTTTCATCCATAGCACGGCCGCTCGGCCGAGCGGGCAATGTCCATACGCATGACCATTTCACTTCTTCAATTTGATGGTCGATGATCTCCCAAAGCGTCTGAACCGTCGATTTCGAAACCGTTTACTTTTTGAAACCTCTTCAAGCGGCATTTCAGGCGCTTTGCGCGGTCATCATCCTTTGGGATTGAACCCAAGCCCCCATGGCGGGGGCTTGGGTTTTTAAGGTTTATATTATGGCACTACGACTCTGTTGCGTTATGGCGTAACCCAGGCCGGCCGTGTCGGCTGCGGCGTGGCAATGCGGTTGCATTGGCCCACATCCGAAGGAATCGGCGTGCAGTGCAGGCCTGCCGGCGCCGCTGTGAAAGGCGTCGGATAGGCAGCCGGGCTTTTCACCTTGGTGTAGTGATCCGCGTCAACCATGGTCACCGGCGCCGGAGGATCGGCAACCGCTTCGCCCGTACGCGGCTGTACTGGCAGCGAGAACTGATAGGGTACGCCGTTGTAAGTTACGGTCAGGTACCCCATATTGGGGTTACCCGATGATCCGCCGATATACGTATACATGAAGATATGGGCGTTCATGGCACCCTCGCTCACGTCGAACTCACCGGCAACCGTGACAACACCGTAAAGCGCAGCTTGGAGTGCATTCTGATCGCCGCCTGCCCAGCCCTGTGAATAGAAGATGGCGTTGGGATGTTCGGCGCCCCAGGCTTCACGATAGTTTTCCCACCACAGATCGACTGAAATGGTTGAGGCATTGACACGGCCCATGGCCATGCCGCCGCCGGCGGCGCAGATGTCCATACCGCCCCAGCCCAGTGCCTGAGCACCCGGCGGAGAATCGGCCAGCATGAGCAGACTCGGCATGCCCCAGCCCGGAACGATCATCTGGGCCACTTCGGAGAATGCTTGCGTGTGAATAAATCCGGCCTGACCGGCAGCACTGGCGCTCTGATCACTGCAACCCTGGCCATTACAAGCCTCGACCTTGAAGAAGGCCGGCGCCTTGAAGTTGAACAGGACAGGGATTGCTTGCGTGCGGTAGGCTCTCAGCGCGGCAGCGTAGGTCGCTCTATCCGCACAAGTGGCAGTTGGCGCCATGGCCGGAGTATCACCGATTTGTGAGTAGACATCGGTATCCCAGTCTTGCGTGAATACGAACGAATTGGTGCTGACATTGGCCACTAGTTCATAGGTGGCATTTTCTTCCCAAACAGCTCGGTAGACGTTGTAATCCGTGGCGCCTGCTGAAGCATTCCAGGTCACCTGAATATCGGTCCGGCCGGAGGAAATGCCAGTGGCCTGGACGTTGGTCGGTGTAGCGGGAACGGTAGGCACCGGCGTCGGAGTAGGCGTAGGAACTGGCGTCGGGGTCGGTGTGGGCACCGGCGTCGGAGTAGGCGTAGGAACTGGCGTCGGGGTCGGTGTGGGCACCGGCGTCGGAGTAGGTGTAGGAACTGGCGTCGGGGTCGGTGTGGGCACCGGCGTC
>JAKALP010000002.1 GCA_021824175.1 Deltaproteobacteria bacterium | reverse complement strand
GGATGGTATCGCCCTTGATTCGATAGAGATCCTCTACTTTTAATCGGGACATGGGCTACTCCTTTTTTCGTTGAATGGACTTTTTACCATTTCATCATTGGTTGATTAGTTGGCTATTTCAGTCTGACGACTCAACGATTCAACCATTTAGCCAATTACTCATACTGCTCCAGAATCTCGGGCAACTTCGATGGCTTAACCTGGCGATAGGTGTCTTCATCCACGGTGATCACCGGCGCCAGACCGCAAGCACCCAGACAACGCACTGTTTCCAAAGAGAACTTGCGGTCTTCGGTGGTGCCTCCGGGTTCGATCTGAAGTACTTCTTTCAATTTATCCATGTTGTGCTTTCCGCCGCGCACATAGCAGGCGGTTCCCAGACAACAGCGGGTGGTGTGACGCCCGCGCGGCGCCATGGTAAAAAAGGAGTAGAACGAAACCACGCCGTGAACTTCACGCAGCGGAACATTCATCGCCTGGGCAATGCGCGTTTGAATGGACTTGGGAAGATATCCAATGGCCTCCTGCACCTCCTCCAAAACCGGAATTAAAGATCCGGGTTTGCCTTGATAATGGCCGATGATGCGGTCCACGGCCGCCAATTCCTCTTGGGAGAATTCTTGTTCAGCAACTTGATCGACGCCCACGGGGACCTCCTCTGGAAAAACGTTATATGTTTAAGGTCTACAATTCTTCTAGTGAAGGAACTCTGCCACATTCATGTGTTTGGCTGCTAATGCGTCACGGCGAAGGCGGGAAGCACCGCGGATGGAATAGTGCCGAGCCATTTGGTTACGAGCTTCCGCGGTAGAAAATTCCCCTGAACCGTGTTGGTGATCTTCAGCTCTGCTCGCGCCGGGCCAATCGGATCCAAAGGTTAAGACCCGCTACCTGGCATTGTGCAAAGGGTGTTCCAGCATGTTCCGAAGCAATAAATCCATATCGATTTCAAAAGTTTACATTTGGCGAAGGACGCAGATCCCGACATAAGGCCATCTTGGGATCTGTCTGTTTTTCTAGCGCGGGACCAGGCAGGTGGATAAAAGAAATTGACAAACACATGACCAGCCAAGATTAATAATAAAAATAAGCAGCTGGCCTCATGGGCAAGGCTTCCCTGAGTAAAAGCGGCGGCCGGGCCTGCGACCATCACCAATGGCCTGCTTCAGGTCCGACACCTGGCCGATCTATGATAGGCCGCGAGCGGTCTCATAGTGAATTAAGCTTTTAAGTTCTGGTAATTAGCGATGTGATGGCCGCCATCAAGCTCCGAGGATAGAGCCCTGCGACCATGAGGTTCGCGGAAAGAAAAAACTGAAAAAGTGGAAAAAGCGGCGGGATTTACAAGCTGTCAAAATTCTTGACGTCAGGGTGTGGCTCTCAGTCCTAAGTGCTCTATGGCTTAAATTCGGTGACGTACCGCAGGTCAGTTTATTCGTAACCGCAAGGCACATAGGGACAGAGGGACTAAGGAACGGATCGCCTGATCAACGCCGGTTTTTGCGTTTGGCGGCTTTGGCCTGCTTGCGTTTCTTTTTCTTTTGGGTTTGGGCTTTTTTCCCGGCCGATTTGGAGGCCCAGTCACCGTAAAGCCCGGAACCAAAAAGATCGGCCGGTCCCGCCGGTGCCATAAGGTCGTTGTCGCCGCGAAAACAGGCCCATGAGGAGATGGAGGCGTGGATATCCTTTGGTGAATTTTTTTCCAGGTGCCTCTTGAGCCCTTCCATGGCCTCCTCCGGACTCAGGGATAGGACGGATTCGAAGTCTTCAAGGCTGATCAGGTCTTCATAAATCAACCCGTTTTCATAGGCTTGTTCAATGACGGGCATGATCTCCCTGGGCTGGAGAAAGCTGAGGATCTCAGCCGCAAAACTCCAGAAATCCGAACCCTCCTGGGTTTCTGAACCGGTAAACAGCGTGCCCGCTAATTCAATGATTTCCTGCCGGGGCACATAGCCTTCGGCCACGGCGTATACTATGGCTTGCAGCGCGCTGGCCCGGCAAAAATCCAAAACCTTGGGGTCCAGGATCATGGCGCGCAGGGCGCTGATCGAACCGCCGCAGGTGTGCAACAAAATGGTGGGCAAATCCTCGGTGATCATGTCGCCGAAAAGGTAGTCCACTTGCTTCTCCGGCAGGCTGAAGGCCGCCACAATGACCGGGTGGGCCTCTGCGGCCCGGAAATGACGCAGCAAGACCACGGCGTAGACATGATCAAAGCGATCATCTTCTTCCAGGAAGCGATCGGGATCAGCCACAGCCTCTTCCAGGATGGCGATCAGCCGGGGCACGATCTCCTCGCGACGCTGCAGGGCGGCCTCCACCATGTCGCGCTTGTAAACGCCGTCCATGGTGCGGAAGGCGGAGAGGATGTCGTCCAATGAAATGGGTTGGGATTGTTCCATGGGGGTGCTCCAGAGTTGCCCGTTGGCCCGTGGTCCGAGGCCCGTTGGCCCGTTTGCCCGTTGGCCCGTGGCCCGTTTGCCTGTTTGCCCGTTGGCCCGTCAAACACCTTAATATAATTAATCAGATGTTTGATCCCGCCGGTCTTTGGCGGGATTGGCCCGTGGCCCGTTGGCGCGTTGCGGTGTTATTCCCGCTCGGTAATTACCAGGTTGTCCCGGTGGATTACTTCATCGTAGGGTTTGGCGCCCAGGCGGTCGGCGATCTGGCCGGTTTTCAGGCCCATGATGGCGCGGATGTCGGCGGCGCTGTAATTGACCAGACCGATGCCGATGGTTTCACCAGCTGGGTTGACCAGCGACGCCGGGGCGCCCTCGTTGAACTCCCCGGATACGGCGATAACCCCGCTGGGCAGCAGGCTTTTGCCGCCGTGCAATACGGCCTTGGCGGCCCCGGCATCCAGGGTCAGACTGCCTTTGGGCGTCAGGGTATAGGCGATCCAGCACTTGCGGCGGTTCAATTTCCGTTCCTGGGGCGCGAAGTAGGTGCCGCGGGGCTTACCGGAGAAGAGATCCAGCAGTACTTTGGGTTTGGTGCCCCTGGCGATGATCATGGGCACGCCAGCGGCGGTCACCTTCTTGGCGGCCTTGATCTTGCTCAGCATGCCGCCCCGGCCCAGGGCGCCTGGAATGTTGCTGGCGAAATTCTCCAGTTCTTTCTTAAAACCATCCACCTCGGGGATCAGCTCGGCATCGGCATGGACCCGCGGGTCTTTGGTGTAGAGTCCGTCGATGTCGGTGAGGTTGATGAGAAAGTCCGCATCCATCAGCAGCGTGATCATGGCGGAGAGATTGTCGTTGTCGCCCAGCTTGATCTCTTCCACCATGACCGTATCGTTTTCATTGATGATGGGCACGACCTTCCACTCCAGCAAGGTGTTCAAGGTGTTGCGGGCGTTCAGGTAGCGCTTGCGGCTGTTCAAGTCTTCGCTGGTGAGAAGAATTTGGGCCACCCGTTTGTTGAAACGGCCGAAGGCTGCTTCGTAGGCGTTCATCAAACCGCTCTGGCCCACGGCGGCGATGGCCTGGCGCTTGGGAATCTCGTCGGGCCGCTTGCTCAACCCCAGCTTGCGCAAGCCCGAGGCCATGGCGCCCGAGGAGACAAAAAGTACTTCCACGCCCCGGTCGATGAGGGTGCTGATCTGGGCCGAGATGGACTCCACGGCCTCCATGTTCAGTCCGTTGGCGGCCGTGAGCACATTGCTGCCCACTTTGACCACGATGCGTTTGGCGTTTTTCAGGCGTTGGATAGGCATGGGTTTCTGTTTACTATTAATAGATAGCGAGTTGTGTAGTGAGTGTTCAGTTGTTGGGAAGAAATCTCATATTTAGTTTAAAGTTTTAAGTGTAAAGTTTAAAGTTAAGGATTAAAGTCATTTTATATTAATCAATGACATCTTCCTTAACTTTAAACTTTCCTACTTTAAACTTAAAACTGTTTCCTACTTTAAACTTAAAACTGTTTTCTACTTTAAACTTAAAACTTCCTACTACTTCCCAAATGTCTTCTTCAACTTCTTATGCGTAAACGGCCGGGCCTTCTCCCCGGAGTAATCGGCCACGATATGCCCGTTGCCCATGAGGCGCCACTGGTAGATCAGCAAGCCTTCCATGCCCACCGGGCCGCGGGCGTGGATCTTGTTGGTGCTGATGCCCACCTCGGCGCCCAGGCCGAAGCGGAAGCCGTCGCTGAAACGGCTGCTGGCGTTCCAAAACACATCGGCCGAATCCACGCTGTCCATGAAACGTACGGCATTGCTCCGATCGCGGGTCACAATGACATCGGTGTGGCCCGAACCGTAACGATTAATGTGGTCGGCGGCCGCGGCCAAGTCCGGCACCACTTTGATGGAGACAATCAGATCCAGGTATTCGGTGGCCCAATCTTCTTCCGTGGCCGGTTTGGCCTCGATGATCTTGCGGGTGGCCTCACAGCCGCGGATCTCCACCTCCTTGGCGCTCAGGGCGTTGCGCAGCAGCGGCAGAAGGGTCGGCGCGCAGCCTTGGTGCACCAGGATGGTTTCAGCCGCATTGCACACGGCCACATATTGGGTTTTGCTGTCCACGCTGATGCGCACGGCCATGGCCGGGTCCGCGTCCTGGTCGATGTAGACATGGCAGATGCCGTCGGCATGGCCCAGCACCGGAATGCGCGTATTGTCCATGATGTGGCGCACGAATTCGTTGCTGCCACGGGGAATGATCAAATCGATAAATTGGTCCAGGGCCAGCATTTCGGCCACGTCGGCGCGGGTCTCCAGCAACCCCAACCAGCCATTGGGCAGACCGGCCTTGGCTGCGGCGGCGGTGATGGTATCGGCCAGCATGCGGTTGGTGCGCGTGGCTTCACTGCCGCCCTTGAGCAGCACGGCGTTGCCGCTTTTCAGGCACAGGGAGGAGATCTGCACCAGGGCATCGGGGCGCGACTCGAAGATCACGCCGATGACGCCGATGGGCCGGCTGACCTTGTACAGTTCCAAGCCTTGATCCAGTTCCGTGGCGCTTAGCGTGACGCCCACGGGATCAGGCAACTGAATCAGGCTCTGCAGGCCGGCACAAGCTTCTTTGAGTTTGCCGTCATCAAAGCGCAACCGCTTGAGCAGCGGCGCGGCCAGCCCCTCTTTTTCAGCCTGGGCCAGGTCGGCCTGATTGGCTTTGAGTATCGCCTCCCGCTGCGCTTGGAGCTGATGAATGATCTCCTGCAGCGCCTTGTTCTTGGTATCACTGTCCAAGGCCGCCAGGCGCACGGACGCGGCCTTGGCCTGCTGGGCGATCTGTTGAATATCCATGGATTTCACCTCCAAGGGTTGGAACTGTATTGGCTTTTTCTCATACACCCAATCCGGATGAAAGACAAAGGGGAAGAGGCTTGGAGGGTCTTATTCAACGCGGAGGCGCAGAGGGCGCGGAGGGGGACCACCAATTCTAACGAAATGCCTTGTAGCTCATCCGTGCCATCCGTGTAATCCGTGGTCAATTTTTTTACCACGGATTACACGGATCACACGGATAAATCAGTGAGAAATTCTGTCGAAGAACATTAAAAGCTGAGAATTTATCATAACCTCTGCGCTTCTCCGCGAACTCTGCGCCTTTGCGTTGAATCATTCCATCGAGAATCTTCCTCATCCCGCCGGTTCCCGCCCCGCGGCAAACGGCAACTGCGCATTCAACGCCGCGATGTTGGCCAGCTCCGCCTCGTTGATGCCGTCGATGAAGCGAGCAAATAGCTCCTTCAACTTCGGCTGGTAGAAACGGTGCAGGCTGGTGTTCACTACAGCCTCAAAACCGCGCGCGATTTTGTGGGGCGAGCCGGCGCCGGGGTCAAAGCTGCGCAGGCCCTGGGCAATGGCCCACTGGATGGGCTCATAGAAGCACATGTTGAAATGCAGATCTTTAATGGCGCGGGCGCTGCCCCAGTAGCGGCCGATGAGTTGATCGTGTTTGTGCATAAGCAACGAAAGGGCCACCGGCTGCTCTCCCTGGGAAGGCTCAAAAGCGGCCACCAGCATGAGCCGGTGGCGCAGATGTTCGAAGATGCCGCGAAAAAAAGCCTCATTGAGATAACGGGCCGCCCAGGGGCCATACTGGGCATTGGTGTTGAGGTAGTATTGGAACATCAGGTCAGCCCAGCCTGGATCAATTTCTTCACCGTTCAGGCAGCGCACCGTGACGCCTTGACGCGCAATGCTTTGCCGCTCCCGGCGGATATTGCGGCGCTGGATGGATTTAAAACGCTCCAGGTAATCGTCAAAGCCGGTAAAGCCTGGGTTGCGCCATAAAAAGCTCTGGTGACGCCAGCTAAAATAATGGCTGGAAGGAAGGCCGGCGGACCACTCCGGGTCCACGAAGAGCAGGTGGCAGCCCGAAATGCCGGCCTGGGTGCAAAATTCATCAACGACCGTCACGAGCGCTGTTTGAATCCGACTGTTCTCCAATTCTGGAGCGCTCAGAAAGCGATAGCCCACGGCCGGCGTGGCTGGACTCATGCCCACCAGCTTGGGGTAATAGGCAATGCCGGCCTCCATGGCCCAGCGCGCCCACCACTGATCAAAGACAAATTCACCCTGGCTGTGAGTTTTGAGATAAAGAGGCGCGGCCCCGATCAAACGGTTGTCCTGCCAGATCGTCAGATGGCGCGGGTACCAGCCGGTGTGGGGCGCGATACTGCCAGAAGCCTCCAGTTGATGCAACCATTGCCACTCCAGCAGTGGCGTGGCCAGGGGCTGGGCCAGACGGTCCCATTCAATTTGGGGGATCTCGGCGATGGCCGAATGCCAACGGATCTGCCAGGAGGTGGAAGACAAGATGGTGGATTTCCTTCAACGTTTCAGCGATAGGCACCGTTTAAAAAAGTTAAGGCTTGTTCAACGCAGAGGCCGCGGAGGTGCGCGGAGGGAATTTGTTAATCAACTCTCGACCATTTACTTTTTGCGTGCATGTGCCTACGCCCTCAGTCCCTCAGGCCCTCTATGCCTTTGTCCCTCAGTCCCTCAGGCCCTCTGTGCCTTTGTCCCTCAGTCCCTCAGGCCCTCTGTGCCTTTGTCCCTCAGTCCCTTTGTCCCTTAGCCCCTTTGTCCCTTTGTGCCTTTGTCCCTTTGTGCCTTTGTGCCTCAGTCCCTTTGCCCCTCAGCCCCTCTGAGTTAAAAAAATCACTTCAAATTATCCCAAAATGCCCTGCCCTGTTCCGCTTGCGTCTGCTTTTTCGGGCTGCTTCCGGCACCGGGCGCCGGCGGCGGCTGGAAATGAACCCCGCGCAGCCGGGCCACGCGCTCCTCGATGGGCGGATGGGTGGAAAAGAGATTCATCAGACTGCGGCCCGAAAGCGGATTGACGATGAACATGTGGGCCGTGGAGGGACTGGCCTGCATGGGCAAGCGTTCGTTGTAGGCGCCCAGTTTTTCCAGGGCACTGGCCAAACCGGTTCCCGTGCCCGCGATCTGGGCGCCGGTGCTGTCGGCCAGATACTCCCGGGAGCGGGAGATGGTCATCTGCACGATCATGGCCGCAATGGGCGCCACAATGGCCGCCACGATCCAGCCCAGGGCGCCGCCGCCGCCCTCCCGGTCATCACGGCCGAAGCCGCCGAACAAGGCGGACCAGCGCGCTATGCTGGCCAGCATCATGATGGCGCCGGCCATGGTGGCGGCAATGGAGCCGATGAGGATATCGCGGTTTTTGACATGGGCCATTTCGTGGGCCAGCACGCCGCGCACCTGGTTGCGATCCATGAGCTTGAGCAACCCTTGGGTCACCGCCACCACGGCATGATCCGGGTTGCGGCCGGTGGCAAAGGCGTTGGGGGTTTCCTGGGGGATCAGATAGACCCTGGGCATGGGCAGGCCGGCATTGCGGGCCAGCTCAGAAACGATATTGTACAAGTCCGGCGCCTGCTGGGCCGTCACCTCCTGGGCGCGGTACATGCGCAACACGATTTTATCGGAAAACCAGTACGACCCGAAATTCATCACAGCCGCAAAAACCAGCGCAATCAGCATGCCGCCCCGGCCGCCGATGAGCTGCCCGATCCAGACGATCATCATCGTCAACACCGCCAATAACAACGCCGTTCGAAATTGATTGCCCATTTTTCAAACATCTCCCTCTTTGAATGATATAGTTCCCGGCGACCCCATGGATCGCCGTCTGAAATAATAGGAATCATGAAGAGAGTTTCAAGCTTTAATTTAAACACCATGAGTCCATCGCTGGCGATTGCGTTGAATCGCTGAGTAAGGCTAATATAGACCATCTAAAAAGGAGGAAAGTCCATGACTGCGCAAGTACTGCCTAACGCACCCCAGGTGCATCGCAAAAGCACGGCGGAATTCCAGCAAGAACTGGAGGATCGCTATTCTTGGCACAAAGAAAAGGCCGAACTACACTCCAAAATATTCAAGCCTTTGGGATTTAGTTTCGGCTTGGCCATCCCCCTGCTTTCTGCCCTGATCACCTATGCCGTAGCCGGCGAATCGGGCATTCCCAAAAGCGTGGCCGCCATCATGGGGCTGTTTTTGACGCTGTTGACCATCATGCATTCGGTGCTCAAACCCGAAGAACGCTTTGCCAAGGCAGTCCAGCACTGCATCAGCTTGCACGACTGGAAGCGCGAGTTCGACATCCAGATGACCGAAGCCGATCCCCAGGACGAGGCCGCCTTTCACACCCTGATCCGCGACCTGGACAATAAACTCTCCAACATCGGCAAAGAGATGGCCGAAAGCTGGGTGCCCAAGCCGCCGGCCTGAGCGGAGATGAATGGACCGGCTGGGCGGCCCCGGCGAAAAATGGTTCGTACAAAAAAGTGCATTGCTTCCAGCGTCTGAAACGGGCCGGCCGTTATGCTTTATTTTTGGGACCGCAATTATCCCTTGCCCGGCCGCGCCTGCTTGCGGTTATGTTCGTAGCGCATCTGAAGTATTTCGACAAATAGCGCAAAGCCCATGGGCAGGTAAATATAGGCTTTGGGCACGGGCTGATGCAAGCCTTCCATAAAGAGGGTCACGCCGATGGTGATGAGAAAGGAGAGCGCCAGGATCTTCAGGGCCGGATGCCGCAGGATGAAATCGCCGATGGGGCGGGCAAAGAAGAGAATGGCGACAAACGAAAGTACTACGGCCGCCACGATAATCCAGAGTTGATTGGTCAACCCCACGGCCGTGATGACCGAGTCAATGGAGAAGACAATGTCGAGAAGCACGATTTGACCGATGATCGCATTGAACCTGCCGGAGCCGCCGGCAGCGTGAGCGGCTTCATCCTCCTTGAGGGCGATGGTGTGATGAATCTCTTTGACCGCCTTGTAGAGCAGAAACAGGCCGCCGGCCAGCAGAATCAAATCGCGGGCCGAGAAGGTCCATACCAGGGGCCGTGTCATGCCCACCAGAAATACGACCACGGCCAGCAGCGCGATGCGCGAGACCAAGGCCAGACTCAATCCTATTAAACGGGCCCTGGGGCGGTCCTTCTCCGGCAGACGGCCGGTAAGAATGGCAATCACCAGGACATTGTCCACGCCCAACACAAGTTCCAGGCCGATGAGCAAGGCCAGCAATCCCAAGGCATCCGCCATTAGGTCACCTCTTGCGCGGTCCGGCCTGATCAGCCTCCCGCGTGTTTATGGAATCTGAAAACTAATTTAAAACGTTAATCGGGGCCATTCAAAAAAACATGCATCGCATCGCAGATTATTGCACACTTGCATTATTGATTTGTCACCACAAGAACACTGAGAGCGAAAAGAGAAACAGTATTCTCTTCTCTGTGTACTCTGTGGTAGGGATCTTTGACCAAATCCGCGAATAATTACTGCACTATGTAAAGCGACTTAATCATTCGCAAGAGTTACTGTCTTTTACATGGCTCAGAAGGGTATATCATCTTCCTGGCGGTCGGGCATGGGGGGTTCGGGGTAGCCGCGATCGGCCATTGAGTTACCCATGGATTGGCCGCCCATCTGGTTGTTGTTGCCGAATCCGGCGGCGCCGGCGGCCCGGCCGCGGTTGGCGGAATCATCGCGGCTGCCCAGGAATTGAATATCGGAAGCCACGATTTCGGTGGTGTAGTGGGTGGTGCCGTCTTTTTCCCAAGAGCGGGTTTGGAGTTTGCCCTCAACATACACTTGGCGCCCTTTGGCGAGGTACTTTCCACAGAGTTCCCCCAACTGGCGCCAGGCAACGATGCGGTGCCATTCGGTGCGTTCTTTCTTTTCGCCGCTCTGTTTGTCTTTCCAGGTTTCCGTGGTGGCCACGCTGAAATTGGCCACGGCCGTGCCGTCTTGCATGTAGCGGATCTCCGGATCCCGGCCCAGGTGGCCCACGATGATCGCTTTATTAATGCCTGCCATCTCTTCTTCCTTTCTTGCGGGGTTGTTAGGTTTTCAAACTTTTCAGGCGGATTTAGCTTCCGCCCTTTTTCTAACCGGCATTACTACCTATGAATGAAAAAACAACTGCTTTTCGTCTCTTCCCCTGACCCCGGCCCTCTCCCTAAGGGGCGAGGGAGCTCTTATCCGGACGCACAAAAGCTTTAAGAAATCTGGTTAGACGGTTCGCTCCAGTTGGATTAACTCTCGCCAAGGCACAAAGCCACAAAGGCAATCTTTTAATCTTTGTGCCTTTGTGCCTCTGCGCCTTTGTATCTTTGCGCCTTAGTATCTTTATATCCGCGCAAGTCTTTTGTCAGAAGTACTACCATTAAAAGAGCAAATCAAGCTCAAGGCCGAATCAGCCCTCGCCGGATCCTGCCCAACAGCGGCTCCTTGGCGGAAATGGCGCCGTACGGGCACACCTCCAGGCAGCAATAGCAGCGGATACAGCGGTCGTAGTCAAAATGCACGCCTTTGACGTTATGGGTGATGACTTTGGCCGGGCAGATCTTCCAGCATTCACCGCACAGCTTGCATTTCTTCTCGTCCACCACCGGCTTTTGCAGCAAGTACTTGCGCATGAAGCGGTTGAAGGATTCGGGCCCCATGCTCAGGGAGTTCAGCTCCGGGAAAAGAAAATCATCCACGATCTGAATGTCGCCGTTGACATGCACCGTGCCGTCATAAAACCCCATCTGCCGGGCCAGCGAAGCAGTCAGCAATTGGCTGGGATCAAGCCCCAGCAAGGTGCAAATGGTTTTATCCACGGCGTGGCCATTGGCGCCGCCCACCAGCAGCCCCAGTTGCCGGGGCTTGCCGCTTCGGCCAGGCCCCTGCCCTTCCAGGGCCAGAACCCCATCCACAATGGTAAAGGCCGGCGCCACGGCTTGATAGATCTGCACCAGCAGTCGGGCGAACATCAGGCGGTCCACGCCGGCGCGCATGTGCCATTCGGGTTTGCGCAGGCCCACAATGCAGCCGAACATGTTTTTTATTCCCAGGGTGAGGTACATCTGGGCGTGGGTTTTAAGCTTGGCCAGGTTGATCACCCGGTCGGCCTCCATGGCCTCCTGGGCAATGGGGATGCGGCCAAAGGGTTCGCCGATGTCTACTTCCACTGACCGCTCAAAGGGGGTCAGGGTCACATTGAGCCCTTCCAGTGCGGCTTTATAACCGGTGTCGGCCAGGACCTTGCGGAAGCTGCCCATGCCGGGGCTGTCGGAAACCTGCACCTGGGCGCCCTTATCCAGCAGGTATTGCACCACGGTCTGGCAGATCAACGGGTGGGTGACAATGCCTTTGTCCGGGTCGGCGGGCTGCAACAAGTTGGGTTTGACCAGCACGCGCATGCCGCTGGTGATCCAACCGGGTCCCATGCTGTCCAACATTTCGGTCACCATGGGACGGATAATCGATGGATCATAGGTGGCTTTTTTGATAAAAACTCTGCTCATCGGATCCCAATCGCTGAGGGTTTGTGGGCGGATGGGGCTGCGCCACCGTAGCGCACGAATGGCCGCTACCGAGCCAGTCAGCAGCGGCCGCATAATTGGGGTCACATTAGTATCGATAGCTGCCCTGATCAAGTGCTTTTCTGGCCTTTGGAGTCCGTCTCATGCCGCCCATCAATTTGAAAAAGCAGATCAAACGCCATGTGATCGCCCAATCGCATCAATATTACGCGGCCACCCTGCCTGGACTGGAAGGGCTGTGCGTGGCGGAATTATCCCAAGTCCATCAGGATATCAGCATCCAGGGCACGTTCACGGGCGGGGTGTTGTTCAGCGGGCGGCTGCCAGCCCTCTATGAAGCCAATCTGCAGTTGAGAACCGCGGGGCGTATCCTGATGCGCCTGGCGGAATTCAAAGCCACCAATTTTCGGCAACTGGAGAAAAAGCTGGCCGAAGTGGCCTGGTCGCTCTACTTGCCCGCTGGATGCGTGCCGGCGTGCAAGGTGACGACGCACCAATCCCGGCTGTATCACTCCCAGGCCATTGTGCAGCACGTGGCAGAGGTGGTGGGGTCCTATTGGAATGACCAGGGCGTCGAAGTCACCGGGCCCCAGGGCCAAACTGTTTATCTGCTGATGCAGGAGGACATGGCTACTCTCTCGCTGGACAGCAGCGGCCCCAATCTGTACCTGCGAGGCCTTAAAACCCATACCACCACGGCGCCGCTGCGCGAAACCCTGGCCGCGGCCATTCTTCAACTGGCAGGCTATGATCCGGCTCGGCCGCTGATCGATCCCATGTGCGGTTCCGGCACCTTTTCCCTGGAAGCGGCCTTGTGGGCCAAGCAGATCCCGCCCGGCGCATTGCGCGACTTTGCTTTCATGCAATGGCCGGCCTTCAGCCAATCCCAATGGCGCTACATGAAAACCAAAGCCCTCAAAGCAGTGAAGACCCTGGTACGCCCAATGGTCTTTGCTTCGGACCTGGACACCGCGGCCAGCGCCCAGTTGTCCCAATGCGTGGCGCGCCATCGGTTGGAGGATGTGGTGCGGGTCCGCACGCGGGACTTCTTCACCCTCCAGCCCCCCCAGCATGAAGGGCGAAGACTGGCGCCTGGACTGATCGTGATCAATCCCCCCTATGGCCGGCGACTCAAGCCGGACCAGAGCCTGCTGACGTTCTTCCAGCGCATTGGTAAAAAGTTGCAGGAAGATTTCAAAGGCTGGCGCGTGGCCATGCTCGTGCCGCGGACGGAGCTGGCCCGCCAGATGCCGTTTCCCGTCAAAGGCATGCCCATCGTCCACGGCGGCCTGGCCTTGACCTTGCTGGTGGGGCGGGTGGGGTGAAGAAAAGACACGCCGCGCGGGCGACCCGGCAGATCTATGACCGTCGGCAATTTGGCTTCTATGCCCAATAATGAGCGATGCAGCCCATGCCTTCAATCGGCGTGAATGATCACCGCGGCGGCACTGAAGAGGGCCCAGAGTGTGTCGTTCTTCTTCAGGTTCAGCCGGCGTCGGCTGGCTTCGGTGATAATGGCGCACAGCTCGGTGCTCTCCGAAATGCGCACGTCGATCTCCGTGCTCACCTTACCTTTGATGATCCGCCAGACCTTGCCGCGAAAGCGATTTTCAGCCGTGCTGGCCGGTTCTTCATCGCCTTTGTAAAGCATGACCCAGGGGGCCTTGACCTCCGCGGTGATCAGGGCGCCGGAGTTAAGCCCCAGCTTATCCAGGCTGAAGCCGGTAATGATGGCCATGACCCGGCTGCCGTCCAGGGCCACGATTTCCACCAGGGCCTGCACGTCGCCGCGCGTGATCTTATCAATCTTTCCATAGAATGCATTGCGCGCGCTGGTTTTGCGTTGATTTTCGCGCTCGATGTGAAAACGCTCCACCCGGTGGATCTCTTCCGGGGAAAAATCCACATAGGCCGCGGCCAGATTGGGGGTGGAGTGGCCCAGGATGGTCTGCACCACCGGCAAGGGCATGTCGCTCTGCATCAACTCGATGGCCCGCGCCTTGCGGATGGCTTCGGGCGTGCCGGTTTCGCGGGCAAACCCGGCGGCTTCGGCGCAGGCGTAGAACTTACGCCGCACATGGGCGGGGTCGGCCTTGAAAATCCGCCTGGGGGAGATCTGGCCGCGAAACTGGTCGAGCATCGTCTTTATTTCAGCGCTCAACATCTCCGGAATTTGTACCTCGCGGCCCGCCGCGGTCGCCTTACGATCATTTGCTTTGCGCAGATGCACGCTGTGATATTGAAAGTCGATATCCCTGGCGGCATCCAGACTCAGGATTTCATTGAGCCGGCCGCCGGTGGAGCGGATCAACAAAAAGATCATCAAAATGCGTTGGCGCGCCAATTGCCGCTGCTCCCCCCGAGCTTGGGCCGCCCAGGCGCGGAAGGTTTGTTCAAGATGATTGAGCTGCACTGTATCCAGGCATTTGCGGGTATCGGCCGCGGACACGATGCGGGCGTGAGTGGTGGGCAGGCTCATGGGGCCTTCTCCGATTGCGGCTAGCGGATCTGATGGCTACGCGCCGGCCGGGTATCCATTACGTTGCGCCGTTGCGCCGTTGCGTGAGACTCAACTCACATCGGCCGTTCCGGCACCATGACCGCTTTATGGGCATGCGCCGCGCGAAGGCTTTGGATAGGTCACGCGCCTGATCATTAATAGCTCACGCAACGGCGCAAGGCGACGACAAGAAGTGGGTGTGAGTCACTGCTGTTGCATGAAGTATGAAGTCTCTCCCCTATCGTACTCGTACGCGTACTCGTACTCGAATGCTTTAATAAGTTTTTCCTCGTTCCCACGCTCCGCGTGGGAACGAGAGAAAGCCCTACGCGTACGAGTACCGCTTCGCTGAGTACGAGTACGAACATATCGGCCTCGTTTCAATTGTGCACGCAACGGCCGTGACTCACACCCTACTGGAACTACTGCTTGACATACGCAGCATGCTACGTTAAGTCAATCCTTAATTTACACGAAAATAATTTTATTCGTGACAATAATATCAAAAAGGGGCACCCATGAACAACGATGCCATAGCAGGGTCTGCGGACCAAAAGGTGGGGTTTCGCTTTGACCGGGTCGAGCTGGCCGGCTCCTTCGGCGACCTGGGAACCATGTTGCCCATTGTGCTGGCCATGATTCTGATTAACCGCTTGAGCCCCACCATGGTATTCCTCGCCTTTGGGGTATTCTACCTTCTCACCGGTTATTACTACCGCCTGCCGGTGCCGGTGCAGCCGCTCAAGGCCGTGGCCGCCATTGCCATTGCTTATCCTGCCCAGATCACCGAATCGGTCATCGGAGCCGCGGGCGTGATTTTCGGTGGACTGCTGCTATTATTCGCCGTCACCGGCCTGGTGGACAAACTGGCCAAGATCTTTACCCAGCCGGTGGTGCGCGGCATCCAATTGGCCCTGGGCCTGGTCTTTTTGCGCAAGGGCATCCAGTTGATCACCGATCCGCACCTGTTCCTCTCCGGCTCGGCCAGCCGCTTTGGCGACCACTCCATCAACTTAATTCTGGGGGTGGTGGTGTTCGGCCTGGTCCTGTTGCTGCTGGATAACAAGAAGCTACCGGCCGCCATTGCCGCCGTGGGTGTCGGAATCCTGGCCGGCCTGATGCTGGGCGGGCTTGGCGGCCGCACCTTTGCCTTCGGACCCACGCCGGTGCGCCTGATCGCGCCCTCGGCCCACGATTGGTGGATCGCCTTCAGCATGCTGATCTTGCCCCAGATCCCCCTGACCATCGGTAATGCCTGCGTGGGCACGGCCGACACCTGCGCGGTCCTGTTTCCCAAGGACCCACGCCTGGGCAAAACCAGTGCCGGCCGATTCGCCTGGACCATGGGCATCGCCAACCTGCCCACCGGGCTGTTCGGCGGGGTACCCATGTGCCACGGCACGGGCGGTCTGGCGGCCCATTATCGCTTCGGCGCCCGCACCGGAGGTGCGCTGCTGATGATCGGGACCATCTTCGTGGTGTTGGCCCTGGCCTTTGGCGAGGCGGGCATGACCTTGCTCACCCTGATCCCCAACTCCGTGCTGGGCGTCCTATTGATCTTCGCCGGTCTGGAACTCTGCCCACTGATCCGCAGCCTCAAAACCAATGAGGAGTATTTCGTGGCCTTGCTGATCAGCGGCATCGCCTTGACCGTGCCCAATATGGCCTGGGCCTTCGGCATCGGCATCGCGGTGGATATCTTCATCCGCAAAGCCAAAATCAAGATATAGCGAGCCGGAAGCATTTGTGGTAATGTCATTGGCTTATGGAGAAACGCAACCTGTTCGCCGACATTCCGGTTCACCTGCCCCAAGAGTGGTCCCAAACCCTCTTTGCCCACCCCCATTTGACCATTGAACGCATTGTCTCCAAAGGGCATGCCTCGCCCCAGGGATTCTGGTATGACCAGGACTGGGATGAGTGGGTGCTGCTGCTCAAAGGCCGTGCCGGGGTGCGCTTTGAGAATGAGCCGGAAATCATCACGTTAGGGCCCGGCGAGGCCGTGCTGATTCCGGCCCATGTCAAACATCGAGTCCAGTGGACCGATCCAGCGGAAGAAACGATTTGGTTGGCCGTGCACGCCAAGGCAGAGAAGGAGATGCTGAATGGATAAAAAGACCTACCGCAAGATTCTGGACAACGCCATTCAGGGCGAAATCGAGGCCCATCAATTTTATCAGAAAGTAGCCGATAAGGTGGAGGATGCCTATTTGAAGGACCTGTTCAAAGGCCTGGCCGCCGAGGAACGCAAGCATCAGAAGATTCTGGAGGGGTTCCGGGACAAAGCGGATATGGGCATTCATTTTGCGCGCACGCCTGATTTTCATCTGGCCGAAACCATGGAGGCGCCCAAGAGCCTCTCCATTCAGATGAAACCGGCGGATGCCATTGCCCTGGCCATGAAAAAGGAAGAAGAGGCCATGCGTCAGTACACCCAACTGGCCGATGCCTGCAATGATCCGGGTCAACAGAAGGTGTTCCGCGAACTGGCGGCCATGGAACAGGGCCACAAAAACAAGATGGAAAATGCCTTTGTCGATATCGGTTATCCGGAAGTGTGGTAGGCCCCGGTTGAATATGAACAGTTGGCGCTGGTGGGCGGTCCTTACGGCCTTGGGCATAGCTTTGAGCCTGATCCTATGGCTATGGAAACCTGCCCGGCTCGGGGCGGAAACGGAAGCCCCCGCGACTTTTTTGGATTCGGTCCGCCAGCAGATTCAAGCACGCATCAATGCCCGCAACGGCCAGGGCGGTTTTGATTGCGGCGGCGAGCCCATTTGCGCCGTCAGCCTGATCCCCGCCTTTTATGAACAGCGCCAGTTTGCGCCTTTCTGGATAGACGACAAGGGGCTGAAGCCATCGGCCCAAAAACTGCTCCGCGCCACGGCCCAGGCCGAAGCGGACGGGCTCAATCCCAACGATTACCACGTCAGCGTGACCGCCACCCTGATTTTGGATTTAGAAGCGCGCTTTGCGCGCCACGAAAGCGGTCAGGAAGCCCGCTGGGCCGAATTGGATCTTTTGCTGACCGATGCGTTTTTGTTGTTCGGCGCCCACCTGTCCGGCGGTCGGGTCAATCCCCAGACCCTGCATACCGATTGGCTGCTGACCCAGCATAGCGTGGACATGATGGCGGCGCTCAACTCGGTCCTGAACCAGGATCAGCTGGACCAGACTTTGGAGCAGATGCGCCCCGTCAACGGCGGTTATGCCCAGTTGCGGGCCGCGCTGCAACAGCTGCGCATGGTGGCGCTGGATGGAGGCTGGCTCCAGGTGCCCACTGGACCAACCTTAAAGCCCAAGGAGCACAACCCCAGGGTAATCCCGCTGCGCCAGCGCTTGATTCAAAGCGGCGATCTGGCACCGGACGAGGTTCCCGAAAACCCGGAGTATTTTGACCCGGCCCTGTCCGCGGGCGTCAGCCGTTTCCAGCACCGGCACGGGTTGGAGCCCGATGGCGCGGCCGGCCGCAAAACCACCGAAGCCATCAATGTCCCGGTGGCCGCGCGCATCCGTCAGGTTGAGCTCAATCTAGAGCGCATCCGGTGGCTGCCAAGTGATTTGGGTCCGGATCATATCTGGGTCAATACCGCCGACTTCAACCTGAAAGTGGTGGAACAAAACCAGGTAGTACTGCGCATGCGGGTGGTGGTGGGCCGACCGGCGCGACGCACACCGGTGTTCAGCGCGCTCATGACCTACATGGTGATCAATCCCTATTGGACCGTGCCCGACACAATTATCTTCCAAGATATGCTGCCCCGCATTCGCGAGGATGCCGCCTATTTTGAGAAGGAGAATATCAAGGTGTACTACGGCTGGGAGGAGGGCAGCGCGGCCATCGATCCCACCACCATTGACTGGAAGGCTTACGGCAAAGGCAACTTCCCCTTCCGGCTGGTCCAGGACCCCGGCCCATCCAACTCTCTGGGCCGTTACAAATTCATGTTCCCCAATAAATTTTCCGTCTACCTGCACGATACCCCGCACCGGGAACTTTTCGGCAAAAGCAAACGGGATTTCAGCTCGGGCTGCATCCGGATAGAGAACGCCGCCGGCCTGGCCGCCTACCTGTTCAGGGATAACCCCGAGTGGACAGCTGAAAAAATAAAAACGGTGCTGGATTCAATGCGCCAGCAGGTCGCCCTGGTGAAGAAACCCATTCCGGTCCATCTGGTTTATATGACGGCCTGGGTGGATGACAGCGGCGTCCTGCAATTCCGCAACGACATCTACGACCGGGATACGGAACTGGATCTGGCCTTAAAAACGCGGCCGCACAGCGAACCACCCGCCCTTGAAATGTTTATTCCCGTCGAAGAAAATTAGCGGTTCGGTGGATTGCGAAGAAGATAGAGGCGCGTTCATGCACTACGACGAATACGAAATCTCCATGGGCCGGGAAATCAACTTCTGCCGCAGCGTCATCAAACGTTTAAAAAGCGATTTGGCCAAGAAAGAGCAGCGCTTCGCAATGACCACCCAGCGCTTCCTGGCCGCCAGCGGCGAAGAACTTCTACCAGTAGAAAAGAAAGACCGGGAGCGCTGGCAAAACGACTATCGGCAACTCAATGAATGGCAAAGCAGATTGCAGGCCTATGAAGAGGCCCTGGCCATGGTCAAACGCCAATAGCACTTGCTGGCCACTCGCCTCTAAAGTTGGATTTCGATCCACGATCATCCCGAATACTTTCCAGTGAATACAAGCCAGATGTCGCATGGATCGAGGGCGTTGGTTGACAGCCGCCGATCAAGTGAATACGAATACAGCCAAACCACTTTTAAGGCGTGAGGAGACGGCCATGAAAGCAGCCCTTTTTCACAAATTTGGCGGTACCGAGGTGCTTCAAATCGAAGAGATCGCGCCGCCCCGGCCTGCCGCTGACGAAGTCCTGGTCAAGGTCCGGGCCGCGGCCGTGAATCCCAAAGACACATTCATCCGCAAGGGCCGCTTCGCCGAGTGGAGCGGCAACCGCTTTCCCATGCAGACCGGATTCGATTTTGCCGGAGAAGTCGCGCAAGTGGGCGCCCAAGTGCAAGGCGTCGAGAAGGGGCTGGCCGTATTCGGCATGCTCGACGGCTGGGCGGGCCGGACCTGCGCCGAATGGGTGGCGGCCAAACCCCACCAGATGAGCGCCAAACCCGCCAGCCTGACCTATGAAGAAGCGGCGGCCCTGCCCCTGGTCTGCCTGACGGCCCTGCAAGCCCTGCGCGGTCTCGGCGCCATCCGCGCCGAATCCCGGGTTTGCATCAATGGCGCCTCCGGCGGTGTGGGCAGCATGGCGGTTCAGATCGCGAAACTGCTCGGCGCCAGGGTCACCGCCATCAGCAGCCAGGTCAATCACGCGCGCCTAAAGCGCCTGGGCGCCGATATCTGCCTGGACTACCATCAAGTCGATATTGCGGCCGGCGGAGAAATCTTCGATATCTTCTTCGATGTCTTCGGCAATCAACCCTTTGCAACCATCCAGCCGCTGCTGACGGAAACTGGAACCTGGATCTCCACGGTAGTAAAAGCCGAAGTTCTGCAGGCCGTGGCCGCCACCGAACATTCCAAGGGCCAAAAAGCCAAACTGGTCATTGTGCAAGCCAACCACAAGGACCTGGCCCAAATATGCCAATGGGCGGAAAACGGACAATTGCAACCCATTATCCACGCCGTTTTCCAGCTGGATCAAATCGCCGCCGCCCACCGCCAGCAAGAGACTAAACACACCCATGGGAAACTGGTTATTACGATTCCCTAATGTGGAGAGCGCGCAAATGCTATCCTTAAATTTCGAATAGCATAGCTCAATTTCTCTTCTTTTGCTTTCAATATACTTCCTTTAATTGAGTCTCAGCGGTGAGTACGATCTATTCTCACGCGAAGCCGCGAAGACACTTCCATATACTTCGCGGCTTCGCGGCTTCGCGTGAAAATCATTATAACAGCAACCTATCGATCGAATCTATTTGATCCGTTGATACAACTCCCGGGTCTTATCGCTTATTGGGCATTGGAGTTCTTTTTCCAGTTTGTCTTTCAGCTGCTCGTAGGTTTTGATGGCCATTAAGCGGTTGCCGGTTTCGTGGTAGATGCTCATCATCTGGCGGCAGACATCTTCGGCATAGGGGTCGGCTTGATTGGCGCGTCGCAGGAAATCGATGCAGAGGTCATAGTTCTCTTTGGATTGATGCTGGGCGGCGATTTTCTTGAGCAGGTCCAGGTATTTTTGTTTATAGATCTCTCTGGCGTCGATACACCACTGGGCATACGCGTCTTCTTCAAACAATTCCCCTTTGTACATCGACAGGGCTTCCATATAATATTCAAGCCGTTTTTCCGGTGTGTCCGCTTTTTCCGCGGCCGCCACGGCCTGGTCGAAGACGAAGACATCCACCGTGCCGGTTGGCCCAAGATCCAATCGATAAGCGTCATTTTCCCTTAGCAGGTAAGAAGAGCGATCGCCCCTTTGCAATTCAGGTTCAATGGTCTTGCGCATGGCGCTCATGGCTACATGGAACCGTTTGCTGCTGACCTCTGGATTCTCTCCCGGCCATAGCAGTTCCAGCAGCAGCTCTTTGGGAATGTAACCCTTGCCGGGGTGGAACGCCAGGTATTTGAACAGCATTTTGGCCTTGCCGCTGGTCCATTGCGGGGCGGGAATGTCGGCACCGTCCCGGGATAGTAAAAAGCGACCGAAGAGAGAAATTTTTAAACCTTTTTGGTTTTGCTTCCTTGACGGCACCAAATGAGCCGCATTGCTGGTGGCTCGATCCTGGGGCAAAGGCAACTGAAAGGAGGGGACGAATTGAGACAGGATGGTTCGGATCTCTTCCCGGTAAATATGATCGCCGTACAATTCAGTCAGAAGCGGCGCAATCCAATGTTGATGCCAGATTACGATATAATACCGGCCGTGCCCCCTGAGTTCTTCCAATAACCGCATAAGAAGTTCTTTGGCGGCTGATTTTTGATGGGTCATCCAAAGGTGGCGCACATGGAAAATCGCCACCCAATGATTGATCGCATTGGCATGAGAAAACGGTTCTCCCATAGGTTGAACCAGTGATAAGGCCTCTTCGGGTTTGTTGGTATCCAACAAAATCCAGCCCAAGGAGATTTGAAGAAACATTCGGTCAATTTTAAGGGAAGTATTTCGGATGGTATCGAGCGCCTTGCGCCCGGCCATTTCCGCTTTTTCCAATTCGCCGGTTTTGACATAGGCATGGGAAAGGGAGAAATGGGCCCAAGCCTCGGTCCAATCGCTATCCGCGTCTTGGCAGACTTGCAGGCTTTTAAGGCAGTGGTCGATGGCTACGGCGAAATGGCCGGCTTGAACCAGGGCGAACCCGGCATCCAAAAGGCACCAGGCATACGAGGTGTCGAGAAAGTTGTGCTTTTCAGCCACTTCAATGCCTCTGGCGGCGACCTGATAACTCTTTTCATTTTCACCCAAAGCAATCCAGGTCACGGACAGCAGGTGACAGCTCATCACCACCAGGCTGTATTTGTTAAACCGTTCCGCCATTTTGCGGGCCTTTTCGCCATAGTGGACCGCTTGTAGAAAATCTTCGGACGAATAAAACCGGGCGCCGTAGCCGGCATACACCCAGGCCATGGATGGGGATTCAACGGCGCCGGAAATAGAAGTGGATGCTTCCTGGTAGTAGTGATCGGCCTGATCGATTTTACCCAAACGCGATGTCACAAAAATCAGGCTGCCCAAGGAATAGGCGTAGGTGTTGGGGGTGTGGCGCACTCGGGTGAGCACCTCTTTTAACATCAGCTCGGCTTTGACAAAATCGCTGAGGATAAAATAGCCGGCCGCCAGCCGGGATATGCAGAGTCCCGCGCCATATTCATCACCTTGGGTTTCAAACCGCCGCCGCGCGCTTTCCACGGTCTCAAGTGCTTCGCGCGTTTTGCCTTTTAAGAACAGCGCGCGGCCCAAAAGATATTTGATCCACGGCTCTTTTTCCAGCAGGGGTTCGGGAATCTGCCGGCAAAACAAAATGATCTGGTTCAGCTTGCCCTCTTCGATCATGGCGGGGCCATTTTTTACCAGAACATTGCAGGCCGCGGCATGATCTTGAGCGGCCAAGTAGTGCCCAATGGCTTCAGTGTAAGCCTGGTGTTCTTCCCATAAGGCCGCGATGCTGCGGTTTAGCCGGGCAATGTCTTGGGCATCGGTATTGATGGCGAGTCGAGCGCGTAAAAAGTCCTTGAGCAAGTGGTGATAGTGATAGGTGTCCCGGGATTCATCCAACGCGAAGGTGAAGAGATGAAGTTTCTCCAGGCGCTGCAAAATTTCACCGGCGTTGGCGATGTCCAGCAGCTGATTGCAAAAGTGCACATTGAGTTGCGACAAGAGCGAGGTTTTCAGCAAAAAGGTTTTGGTGGGTTCCGGCAGCACATTGAATACGTTTTCTTCAAAATAGGCGCCGAACAAATTACTATTGCCCGTGAGCCGAGATATTTGCTCTCCGATTTCTTCAGGCGCTTTGTCTCTTAATGTGTAGTGAAACAGAATCAGTCCGGCTGGCCAGCCGCCGGTTTTCTGGACCAATGCGGTGAGTTCTTTTCTTCGCAGTGGCAGCTTGAATATTTGCCGGTAGAGTTCGTCCATTTCCGATTTTTCAAAAGCCAGCTCTTTTTCAGTGATATTGAAAGCCCGACGGCCGGCAATCAGCCGGGGCAGACCTATGTTCACGGCTTTGCGGCTGATGATTAAAAAATGGATCTGGTCGGGGAGATGCTGCAGCAAAAAGGTCATTGCGCCTTGAATCTCGGGGCTCTCTTCGATCAGATGGAAGTCATCGAGCACCACGATCAGGTGGTCGTCGATGTGCTGTTCCATCTCGTGCAGCAACACCATCAGCAAAGAACGTTGTTCGGTTTTGAGCTGTTCGGCGCAATGGATGCGCTCCAGCGATTGATCCCCAAAGCCTTTAAAATGCCGGCGGATACTTGTGATCAAATAATGAATGAAGACAATAAGGTCACCGTCCGACGGATCGAGACGATACCAGGCGGTTTTCAGCCCCTGGCTTTGGCAGGCCTGGGCCGCCAAAGTGGTTTTGCCATAACCCGCGCCGGCCGTAATGGTAATGGCCTTGCTCGACCTGATATGGTCAAACAGAGCGTTTAATCGCCGGCGTTCCATCATGTCGCTCAGTTGCGGCGGCGTGAGTTTTGTCTGTAATGTGATGATATCATTTGAAATTGAACGCATCCAAACCCCAATACGCCAGGAAAAGGCGCTTTCAACCAACCTCTGCTTGCCCGGGAGTGTGAGTCACGACTGTTGCATGAAGCATGAGGTCTCTTCCTTATCGTACTCGTACTCGTACGCGTACTCGAAGGATATTAATAATTTTTCGAGTACGCGTACGCGTACGAGTACGAGTACGAGTACGAGTACGACCTGCGCGAAAGCCCATATCATGCAACACTCCTGACTTACACCCCTTGCCCGGCGATTCAATAGACCGATCTGCTTTTCAGGCAAATAAGAGAAGGTCCGCGAAAAGCGTCAGGTCAGATAATATGAATTTGTAGAATTTTTATCTATTTATACAAAAATATGCATGCATTTCGAACAAAATTAATTCCGGCTTTATTATCACTTAATTTATATCCTGTATAGTTCGGACGCTGGTCAGTTCGGACCCAGTCCATACAAAATTCTTGGGATCAAATCAAAAGCAAGAATCGAAGCCGCCCTCCCCGAAGTCGGTTCTTGTGCGGGGCGGGCACCCCACTGCACGCCCGCGCACGGCTTATATCAACTTGTTGGTCACTTTTTAACTCAAAGGAGAAGAAGAGATGAAGAAAGCTTCGTTAAAGGTGCCAGGCCTCTATGCCTGCGCGGTGGTCGTCGCCCTGTTCATTGCCTTCGCATTGGTTAATTGCGATTCGGGCAGTTCATCCGGAAGTTCTTCCAGCGGTTCTTCCAGCAGTTCATCCGGTTGCAATGGAACCCCTACCGATCCGACCCTTGCAAAGACCCAAAACGGGAACGTGCGTGGTGTTGAGGATGGCGATTTGGTGGCGTTTCGCGGTATTCCCTATGCGGCACCGCCTGTTGGGGATTTGCGCTGGAGAGCTCCCCAGGATCCGGCCAACTGGTCCGGTGAAAAAGATGCCAGTCAATTCGGCAATCGCTGCCCGCAAATCGAAAGCCCCTTCGGCGCCGCCAGCGCCACCGAGGATTGTCTTTACCTGAACGTCACCACGCCCGCCACGAATGGTTCCTACCCGGTCATGGTCTGGATCCATGGCGGCGCTTTTATCGCGGGTTCGGGCTCTGAAGCGGCCTATAACCCCACCGCCCTGGCCCAGAAAGACGTAGTTATTGTAACGCTGAACTATCGTCTTGGCGCCCTGGGTTTTCTACCCCTGGCGGCCTTGACGGATGAGGCCGGCGAGTCGGGCAACTACGGCATCATGGACCAGCAAAAAGCTTTGCAGTGGGTCAAAAACAATATCGCCGCTTTTGGTGGCAATCCCAGCAATGTGACCATTTTTGGCGAATCGGCCGGCGGCCACAGCGTATACACCCATATGGTGACCCCATCTTCTAAGGGCCTTTTCCATAAAGCCATCGCGGAAAGCGGGGCTTACTATCCGACCCAGCCTTCGCTTCCGGTTGGATATGTTGCTTTCGGCGCGCCCTTTGTGCAGCGTGCCGGCATCACCGCCACAGACCCCGCCCAGGTCCGCGCCGCCCTGCGCGGCATGAGCGTTTCAGACATCCTCACGGCCCAAGCCAGCGACACCTACGTGCCCGTCACCGGTGGTACATTCCTGCCAAAATCCATATTTGACGCGATGGCGGCCGGTGAATTCGCCCAAGTGCCGTTGCTCAGCGGATGTAATTTGAATGAAGGCCGCCTCTTTACGGCCCTGGAGATGGCCAAAGGCAACCTCCTCAACACGGAAGCGGAATACACGGCCACGGCGACGGCCTTCCTGTCACAAGACCCCAGGGGGCTGGATGTTGCCAAGATCGCGTCCGACTATATCGCCAAGCAGACCGCGACAGACCCCAATCGCTATCGCCTGGCCTACAGCCAGATCTGGACCGACTACTTCTTCAATACCAACAATTACTGGGTGTGGGATACCGTATCGGCCAAAGTCAAAACCTTTGCCTACTGGTTTGCCGATGTCAATGCGCCCGATCCCTTCAATTCGCCCTATCTTAAAATGGAAGCCACCCATATGGATGAAATCCAGTATGTGTTCGGCTCCGTGGGCGCCAACGGCGGCACGGCGGCGCAAGTGACCCTTTCCGATCAGATGGTCGGCTACTGGACCACCTTCGCCAAACAAGGCGCGCCGGCCGCTTCTTCGACCTGGAGAGCTTTTACTTCCGGCAGTCTTCTGGCCTCCATCAAGAAGCTGAACACGCCCTCTTCCAATGGGACCGCCCTGCAATTTATCACCGCGCACAATTGCGCCTACTGGGCTGAACCACCGCTGGCCGCGGCCCAATAGACCTAACGCCGTTTAAACATAGTTCTACCTGAAAATATTGAAATCGAAAGCTGAACAGGCGCCCTTCACCGTTGAAGGGCGCCTCTCTTTTCTATCAACATCGGGAAACAAAGAATCTGCCCATGACCAATGACGCCATCCTTCGGGTATGCACCACGACCAAAGGCGTCACGGCCGTGACCGCCATGCAGCAAATCAAAGAGGTCGGAGTACTGCTCTCTGTAAATTGATTTTCCGTGGCGGGTTCACTTTGATTCTCACGCGAAGACGCGAAGAGGTTTTCATTACTTCGCGCCTTCGCGTCTTTGCGTGAGAATAAATATCAGCAGCCTCCAAACAGACGCTCTGAGTCAATGGCACAGCTTGATGCGAATGGGAATTAAAGAGACCACACCCCGACCTTGAGTTCTCTGGCATAGTGATCAGAGAGTTCACCCAATGGAGCAATCTGCCATAACCAGGTGGATTGCGGCTCGGGCAGCTCCAGCCCGTGCAGTGTCGAACCAACTTCTCTGGAGCCATCCCGGCCGAGTTGGATATAGGCATAATCGGCAATCAAGCACACATCGCCCGCAAGCGCTTGCAGGCTAGCATAGTGCACGGCCACAATCCGTTTGCTCCATTCTATCAGATCTTCTTCGCCTACGGCCGGCAGGCGCTGGCGCACGAATCGGCCGGGAATCACGGGCAACTGGGAAAGGATGTTCAAGGAAACAACCAGGCTTGGCGCCGTGCCAAAGGAAAAGTCCGCGCTCATGAGTTCCGGCAGCGTTGGCCGGCCTGTTTTCATCAATTCAAAGAGTTTGAGCGCGATAGTTGAAACATCAAAGTTTTCAAGCCGGACATTGCCCAAGCGCCGCGCGACCCTGCGCACTGCCGGCAAGTGGACAATATCCACCAGGATGACCTCTTTAAAGGCCCCGGCCAGTTCGGCCAGCGGCACGTCCAGCAGAAGGCCGGAACCGAGGATCACCACCGCTTCACGCTCCCGGCAGGTGCGCGCGGCGGCCAGGACCGCGGCCCTGGATCTTTCCAGGTGCTCCTTCCAGGCTGCGCCACAGCGATGGAAACGGCCTCTTATGGCGATGGCCTCATGAAGATAGCCCATCTCGCGCACAAAGCGCGGGCAGGGTGTTGTCAAATAGGTGAAGAGTTCGGGGAGCACACCTCACCATAGCATATAATTGTTTATTTTCGCACAAAGTGCGTAGGCACAAAGTGGCGATATCTTCGCGGTTTGGTGGCTTTGATAGACCGCCCATTGATTGGTGAAATGGCGGGAAGAGGCCAATGACTCAACTAATCAACCAATCAACGAATCAACGCGCAATAGCTCAAGCCTCAGCTATCAGACAATGATAGAAGTCGAATTGGGCTTTGCGGATAGCCGTATTATTAAACGCGAAGGGTAATTTTATGAACTACCAGGTACGCACGGGGCCGATATCGATGTGCACGAAATTGGATTTGCGATAGTAGCCGACGCCGCCGGCCTGCAGATCGACACAGAGATCGCGCAAGGAGGTCGTGTTATAGCCGGGCAGCCGGATATCGATGGCCTTGCCCTTGGTGTGGAAGCTGTCCTTGGCTACGCCGGCGGTGGATCGCCGCAAGCGTTCGTTGGTTTCCCGGGATCGGTAGCCCGATATGATGCTGAAGGGCGCGCTGGGACGGATGTGGCATTGGACCGTATAAAGCAGGTCGATCAGGTCGACATCGATGGTGTTGACCTCACCGGTGCGATAGTCGCGCAAGAAATGGTCGATCTGAGTCAAGGCGTCGAAGCGGTAACCGTCCTGGTCAAAGTAGCACACATCAAGATGCTCTTCGGTGTGGATATTATATAAAGCCAGGGTGCGGCGAACCTCCAATGGGCTGATCATGGCCGCCAAGGCTTTCACCGGCAACAAGCTGCCGGCTAAAAATCCCAATCCCGCTTTCAAGAAGTCGCGCCGCTTGCAGTCAGACATGGTACCCCCCGTGGCCAAGATTCGAGCTGCAGTGTTGCCAATTTACCTTATCAGATCAGGACGCCGTCAATGGGAACTTTTTTGCAACCCGTGGAAGGTATGAGCAAATTTCATACCGCTAATTGTTATCGGCCAAAAAAGGCCATGAATTAAGTTCAAAAATTGATGTTTGTTTTTATCTGGCTGAAAATAATAAAAATCCATCCGATGAAAGTCAGTCGGTGTTACGGAAGCCAACCGTCCCCACAGCCCTTGTCACGCCTTGAGTGTGACAAATGTTGAACGCTTGTTACAAAAATTTGCACGCACATTTGGGTTGTGAGATGCCACGGCCTGACGCATAATGGCTCAATTGTGCCGTTTTTAACCTTCTAAAACCGGCTACAAGCGTCTCAAATAAAGGATTTTGGGCCAAAATACTCTTGAGATGACTTGTACCCCGGAGTTGGGACCGCTCCATGCCCCGCCCTTCCATGTTGAAAATGATCTTCAGCCGCCGCATGCTGACCGCCCTGATGATGGGTTATGCCAGCGGCCTGCCCTATGACATGACCAAAACAGTGCTCAAGGCCTGGATGACCGATGTTGGTGTTGATTTAACCGTCATTGGCCTTTTTACCTTGGTGGGCTTGCCCTATGCCCTGAAATTTTTGTGGGCGCCCGTGCTGGATCGTTTTACTTTCTCGTTGTTGGGGCGGCGCCGGGGGTGGATGTTGATCTTCCAGCTTGCCTTGATGCTGGCGATCATCGCCCTGGGCCGCACCAACCCGGCCGCCAATCCTTGGATGGTGGCCATCGCCGCGATGTTGGTGACCTTCTTCAGCGCCTCCCAGGATATCGTGGTGGATGCCTATCGCCGCGAAGATCTGCCGGACGCCGAGCTGGGGCTGGGATCTTCGTTTTACTTCTACGGCTACCGCATCGGCATGCTGGTGGCCGGCCCCGGCGGACTGATCCTGGCCGACCAAATCTCTTTTCAGATGGTTTACATGATTTTGGCGGCCTGCCTGCTGCCCGGCGTCATCACCACCCTGCTCAGCCCCGAGCCACCCTTGGTGCACGGCGTGCCGCGCAATTTCAAGGAAGCGGTGGTACATCCCTTTGTGGAGTACTTTCAGCGCCCCGAGGCCATGTGGATGCTGGCCTTTATCCTGCTCTTCAAAATCGGCGACAACATCGCCTCGGCCATTACTACGCCGTTTTACTTGAACATCGGCTTTACCAAAACCCAGATCGGAGCGGTGATCACCCTTTTTGGATTCTGGGCCGTGAGCGCCGGCGGTCTGGTCGGCGGCCTGCTCATGCTCAAGCTGGGCATTCATCGCAGCTTATGGGTCTTCGGGATCTTGCAGGCGATCTCCACAGCCGGGTTTTCCATCCTGGCTCTGATGGGCCACCATGTGCCGGCCCTGGCCGCGGTCATCAGCTTTGAAAATTTCACCTCGGGCATGGGCACGGCCGCCTTCATGGCCTTTATGGCCAGCATCACCCATCAGAAATTCACGGCCACCCAATATGCCCTGCTCACCAGCCTGATGCGCATCCCCGATGTGGGTATCTCGTCCCTTTCAGGCTGGCTGGCCGGGCAGTTGGGCTGGGTTGCCTTTTTTATCTTCTGTTCCTTAGCGGCGATCCCCGGGCTGCTGATGCTGCTGAAATTTGCGTCCTGGCGCCCCGGGCAGAGATCAACAGTGTGACATTGATTTTGACATCGCTTGCTTTATAATCCGGGCCGATCCAGCGGAAAAACCAAGGACCGGATGCCCCATCCCAATGACCCTACACATGGTGGAACAACGATGCCCAAAACCGATCATCATACCCTGGAAAAGCAGACCGAGCGCGAAAAGGCTCTGGCCGCCGAACGCAAGAAGCTGTTGATCCTGCCGCCCGAGCAGGCCCTGGAAGCCATTGCCAATCATCCCCTGCCGGTGAGCCTGGTGCAGTCCATGGCCGAAGAGGATTTGCATCTGCTTATCCATGCCATTGGGCTGGACGACGCTTTACAGGTGATGGGCCTGGCTTCCAATGAGCAGTGGCAATACCTGTTGGACATGGAAACCTGGCAGCGGGACCACCTCGATCCCATGGCCTTGACGCAGTGGTTCGACCGCCTGCTTAAAGCTGACCCTGACCGTTTTACGCATTGGATTGCCAACGAACAGCGCGAGATGTTCGAATATTACCTTTTTCACAACATTGAACTGTACGTCCGGGAGTACGAAGTCGACCCCGGCGAAATCGGCGAAGGATTTTTCAGCGAAGACCAGGTGCACTATTTTCGCCTGCGACCCTTTGCGCCCGCCGGAGAAGAAACCCATCCGCAACAGGAGCAACGCGATCAACTGATCAACGATCTGCTCAAACGCATATCGGTGTACGATTTCCCACTCTACCAAACCCTTTTGCTGGAGTCGGCGGGCGCTATCCCATCGGAAGTCGAAGAAGAGTTGCTGCGGCTGCGCACCATGCGCCTGGCGGAAAAGGGATTTCTGCCCTTTGAGGAAGCGGTGGGGGTCTATCAACCCCTGACCATCAAAGAACTTTTGCAACGCCATCCCAAATCCCCTCAAACCAGCGGCCGGCCGGCGCAGAGCTATCCCTTGCGTCTGGACCCCACGGTGCTGCCCGATACAGCCGATTACTTCACGCGCACGCTGTTTCGTCTCCAGGATCAAGCCACGCTACAAAGGCTCCAGGCCGAGTTTGCCGGCTTGTGCAACCAGGTGATCGTGGCCGATCAGAAGAAGATCGCCGAGAAAGAAGTATTATCCCAGGTCGTGGCCAAGGTCAGCGGCTACATCAGCATTGGGCTGGAGCAGGCCGATGCCGAGGCGGCAGCGCCCGATCCTTATCGCGGCGCCAATCTCATTCAGAACTATCTGCTTTCGGATCTCTTCCGGGTGGGATATGGGTGCGCCCTCAATTTGAAATGGCAGGCCGAGCGTTGGCGACGGGAGAGCTGGTTTAACAAAATCGGTCTTAAGCCCGCCTTCTGGGGCGAAGCCTGGCTGGGGGTGTTGGGCGGGTTGTTGATTAAAAAGCCGCTTTTCTTTGACAACTATGCCAGCGGCAAACTTTACCGCGAGTTTGCTTCTTTGGCGGAGATCCAACACTGCCGGCAGGTTTTGGAACAGATCAGGGCCTGGGATGATTTGCTGGCGCTCATGGCCGTGGAGGTGCCCCCTTTACAGACCGCGGCGTTTCTGACTTACCAGAACCTGATCTTCACCTTGTGGGCCGATCACTGTTTGGATCTGGAGACTTCTCCACTGTCCATCCAACCTTTGTCCCTGGAGCAATTCCAACATTTCTTCTCCATGCTCTGGGAGCCCGGCGCCACTCCCCGGCGCATCAGAAAGCCGATGCGTGAAGCATTTCTGAACTGGCTGGCGGTGCGCGGCGGCCTGAAAACTTTTGAAATCTCCCAGCGCATGGGCTCCACCCTGGAAGAGCTGTTTATACTTTTGGAAAATGAGATGGGCGCACTCACGGCCGAGAGCATCGATCCGCGCCACATCCAGCTTTTTCTGTTTCGCGCCGAGCCGTGATCGGCTGAGGCCCAGTCAGGCCGGCGCGACTACTTCTTCTTTGGCCGCAAGACTATGGCTCGAAATAAGGCACCGTCAACACCGGCACGGTTGCATGACGGGCCACGCGTTCAGAGGTGCGGCCGACCACCGTACCTTCCCCAAAGGGGCGATGACAACTGCCAATCACAATCAAATCGCTGCCCAACTCCCTGGCCGCGACAATCGTTTGATCGGCCGCATCCCCCTGCCGCAGGATCGTATGGATGGCCGTGTTGTCCACCCCGCTCTTTTTTATCCATTCCCGCAGGCGTTGGGGGCCGTCGGCCGACGGCGATTCTTCGCTATGCATCACGGCCAAACGGGCATTCATCCGTTGGGCCAGGGCCACCGCTGTTTGCAGGGCCGCGGCAGCCGCGGGACTGAAATTGCATGGGCAAAGAATTTGTTTGATGGCCGGCCTGGCATCCGGTTTATCGGGGTCGATAAAATCGTCGATCTTTTGCCGGATGGTGAATACCGGGGCCTTGGACAAATGCAGCACCTTTTCGGTCACCGAGCCCAGCATCCAATGTTTAAATCCGCTGTAACCATGGGTGCCCATCACCACCAGGTCAGCCCGGATTTCCTCGACGGCCTGCAAAATGGCCTGAGCGGCGTCGATATCCACGGTTCGATAATCAATCTCCGCCTTACGAGCCCCATGGCCCAGCACCTTGGCTACATGTCCGGCCAGCTGATCGCGGGCGTCGGCCTTGGCCCGGTTCAATTCCCTGAGAACCTGATCGGTCAACTCTTTGGACAGGTAGCGGGGATATTCGAAAAGCATGGCGTTGAGCACCGTCAGTCGGGCGCCAAATACCTGGGCCCCCACATGGGCATACTTAAGCGCCAAATCGGACAGCGGGCTCATGTCTATTGGACAAAGAATTTGTTTGGGGTGAAATCCGGCTGCAAGAGACATGGCGAACCTCCTTTGAGATATTCATTGTTCCTATTCTTCAAGAGCCTTTTTTGGACCGGATGGTTACAATCTCGCTCATCAGATCGAGTTGTACCTGCTGGATGTCCACCAGCCGCTCCCATTGCCGCGACAGCAAATGGTCGATCTTCTCGTGCAGGTGCCGGATCTCAAGCTCGGCCTTCAAATTGACACGGTAATCGTTTTCGGACCGCAGGCGGTCCTTGGCCTCCTGACGGTTCTGGCTCATCATGATCACCGGCGCCTGGAGCGCGGCCAAGCATGAAAGTACCAGATTGAGCAGAATGTATGGAAAGGGATCAAAGGGCTTGAATAAAAAGACCAGCGAATTGATGGCGATCCAGGCCGACAGGATGCCCGCGAAGATGATGATGAATTTCCAGGAGCCCCCGAAATCGGCGATCTTGTCGGCCAGGTTCTCGCCGAAGGTGAGCTTGCTGGCGAAGTCGGCTTCGATATTGCTGGTGAGCAGCTCGTGCTGGTGAAGACTTTGGAGCACATCGTTGTCCAGGGCCGTGAGTTCGCCGCGCTCCGAGGCCATCAGGGATTGCACGTGCTGAAAGCGGAAGCGATTGAGATCGTTGACACAGATATCGTCGTTAAAATTGAAGTCCGGCCGGCTTTTCTGAATCTCGGCCAGGATGGCCGGCCGGATCAAGGCGCCGGGCACCATGCCGGATTTGGTTTGGCCGCAGATTTTGCAGTGCCTGGTGAATCTGGCGGGGGCATCGGGTTTTGAAACCACTTCTTTTCCTTTCTACTCTTTTTCGGACTTGACCTTATCGATGCCGAGCATCTTCAGGATATACTTTTCAGGGTTGATCCATAGCCGCGATGATGCGTTTGACAATGGAGGCATCATCTCCGCCCAAATGGTGTGCGCCGGCCATGGTAATAACGGTTGCATGGGGCGGCAGCCGATCCCGGCACAGGCTGTCGCGTTCCTCTTTTCCGCAGAAACACAGCAGCGGCAAGTCGCGGAGTTTCTCCACTTCAGGCAGAATGGGGTATTGGTCGGAGGGATCGGACCCGCCGATCCAATCCCTGAGATGAAATTCAAAGGCCGTTTGGCGGCTCGGCGCCAGCAGGGCGATCAGAGCGATGCGGCCGCGGAGGTTGTCTGGCAGTCGGGCGGCCATGAACGGCAGTACATCAGCCCCCAGGGAGTAACCGACGAGTACTGCTTTCTCTTTTTGCCAGGCGCCGAGATAGTAGTCAAGCAGCCGGGTCAAATCCCGGGCCGCGCTGTCCGGCGTGCGCGCGGTCCAGAAGTACTTCAAGGAGTCGAGCCCCACCACGGATACCCCTTGTTGCGCCAGGCCGGCGGCAATCTCCCGGTCGATGCCGGCCCAGCCGCCATCGCCGGTCAGAAGCACCGCCATGACGTTTTTCTGCGGCGCTTTGGCAATCACCTCCACGATCGGCAAATCCGGATGCTCAGTTTTTAAAGCCGGCTTACTTTCAGCAGTCAGACGGATAAAGGTTTCTTTAAATTGGGGCAGCCAGTTTTTTGATACGCCAAAGCCGTGACCCACCTTGGGCAGCATGACGATTTGAGCGCCTTTGACCTTTTGGACAAATTCGCCGGTTTTTTCAGGGTTGCACACCTGGTCTATCGCGCCTTGAAACGCCACCCAGGGATTGCCCAGCCGCTCGGCCGGTAGGAAATAATAGACTGGCTTTTTGGGGTCCTTGGTCCAGGCCAGGCCGCTGCCTTTGCAGGGCGTTTCGGCCAAAGGCAGGTCCGGGCAGAAGCCCAGACTGATGGCCCCTTTGAACGTATTGGCCGGCGCTTGCGCCAAAAGCGCGTAGACCAAGGTGGCGCCTGAAGAGTAGCCCACCAGCAGCGGCTGCACATAGTCGGGATAGCCCAAGCGTTTCTGGGCGTACTTGCTCAGGGCTTCGAAATCGGCGGCCGGATAAAAACAAGCCTCCGAAGAATGGCTGATGCCCTTGAGGTAATGGACAATGTCAATGCCCACTACCAAGGCGTCCAATCCAGCAAGCTCTTTGGCCATGTCCACCACTCCCAGATTCCAACCGCCGTCGCCCGATACGAACAATACCACTTTACTGGGATGTTCTGCCTGGCGATAAAGATGCACCGTGCCGAGACGGCCGAACGCCAACGTACTTTCATTTATACCGGCGGCCCAAACGGTTGCCGACCAAATGAGAAGCAAAAGAACAGTGGTGGCACACATTACAAGCCCTTTCATCGGGTACCCTCCTATTTAAACAAGACCCCTTTTAGCCCCCCGGACACCAGCGCCCCGATATCCGCCAAAATACCCGGCAAAACCAGGCCCCCCGGGCAAGCCAGGTATTTGGGGGTCCAGACCGGGTCGAATTTCTGCTTGTATTGGCGCAACCCCTGGAAGTTGTAGAAATGGCCGCCGTAGCGGGCCACCCAGTGGCCCAGCTTATGCCACAGGGGCGCGGCTTCCCGGGTTTGCATGCCGCTCAAGGGAGCCATGCCCAGATTGAACCAGCGATATCCCTGGGCATGGCCCCAAAGCATCATTTCAATGAACAGGTACTCCATCACGCTGTTGGGCGCCTGGGGCAGATGGCGCATCAAGTCCACGGTCAATTCTTCTTTATCAGCGCCTTGCCAGACATTGGCAAAGGCCGTGGGCTCGCCGTTTAACCGCACGATGGCCACCGGGGTTTGACGCAGATAATGTTCGTCAAAAAACCCCAGGGAAAAGCCTTTCTCGCGGGTATGCTTCTCTTCCAGCCAAACGTCGGAGATTCTCTTCAACACGGCCAAATGATCGCCCGTAGCTTCGGTGGGAAGCATTTCAAAGGTGCAGCCCTGTTTGGTCAACTTGCGCTGAATATAGCGCAGATCCTTGCGGCCGCTGCCCTCCAGGCTGAAATCGGTCAAAGGCACGCGGGCCTCTTCACCCAGTTTGAGGGCCGCCAACCCCATGTCGAGGTAGAGATGCAGATGACGGTGGGACACCTCGTAGAAGACCGCGCGATCGGCGTAGCGCCGCACGTCGCGATGAAACTGCCAGAGCAGCTCGGGCCACTCTGCTTCCGGGCCGATGGGATCACCCATGCAGACCCACGATTGGCCCGAGACGCCGTACATGATGAAGGCGGTCCGTGTCGAATTGAAAAAAAAGCGTTTGTCACCCAGCAGGGCCAGGTGGGCCGAAGCATTGGGAGATTGACGGACCAGATGCTGAACCGTTTGCATCTCCTCCTGGTTGGGCACATGGGGCGCCGGCGGCGCCGGCCGCAACAGACGCGCCACGGCGAAGACCAGAATCAGGCAGACCGCGCCCACGCTGGCGCGCATGAACCGCGGGGCATCGCCTTTGAGGCTGAAATGCCACCAAAGATCTTGCTGGTACTCCACATGGCGAAAGGCGAAGAAGCCCAACCATAGGGCGGCGAAGGTCATGGTGGCGATGGTGGCGATCCAGCCGGCGCTGAAGCGTTCGGAAAATAGTGAAGCCCGCCGGAAGAATAGCGGCCGGCTGGGGAGCAGCACAAGAAAAACGATGGCCAGAAAACTGGCCTCTTCATAGTCAAGCCCTTTGAGCAATGAAGCCGCCATTCCCACCACCAGCAAAATCAAGGTCAGGACATAGGCCGCATCCAGCCGGCGCTGCAGCCCGCGGGCCAGCAGCAGCAATCCCATGCCGGCCAGGCTGCCCATGAAGTGGGAGAACTCCAGCAAGGGCAACGGAATTGCCTTATTGAGGAAGAGCAAGCGCTCCGAAACGGCTGGCAGCGCGCCGGAGAAAAGCAGTATGGCCCCCGTGAGAAAGACCGCCAGGCTCAGCATGGGAACGAATAAACCCATCCAGACCCGCGCGGCCACGCCGCGGGCCTGCACCAGCAAGGCTTTGCGCCGCCACACCTCTTCAAGGCCCAACATCATGATGGCAATGAGAAAGGGCAGAAGATAGTAAACGCCGCGATAGGCAATCAGGGCGCCCAGGATTTGGGGGGCTGGCACTGGCGGCGGCATGAGCAACAACACAATCGACTCGAACACGCCGAGACCGCCGGGGACCTGGCTGATCAGGCCGCCCAGTTGGGCGGTCATGAAAATCGCCAGAAAATAGGCCACGGAAACAGAGCCGGATTGCGGCAGCAGCACATACAGAACCATACCGGCCAAAAGCCAGTCCGTGGCCGCCACCAGCAACTGGCCCGCGGCCAGGGGCCAGGACGGCAAGCTGAAGCGCCACTCTTTAATGGCGATGGCTTTTTTGGAAAGCAGAATCGAACCGATATAAATCAGCAGCACCAGAAGAAAAAGAATTCCCAACGGCCGGGTGGAAAGAAAATGCAGGTGCGCGCTCTGGGGTAGGACCAATGGCTTTAGAATAAAAATAGCGCCACTAAGGGCCAGAAAACCCAACCACAGGCTGAGGCTGCAGAAGAGCACCACCTGGGTGATTTCAATGGCCGACAACCCCCAGGCCGTGTAGATGCGGAAGCGGATGGAGGCGCCGGCCAGCATGGAGAAGCCCACGTTGTTACTGAAGGCGTACCCCAGAAATGAGGCCAGGGCAGCCTTGCCATAAGGCAACGGGTGGCGGATATACTGCAACGCCAACAAATCGTAGGCCGTCATTACCAGATAGCTGGCCAGCGTCAACAGAAACGCCCACCATAGCTGGCCCGCGGGCATTTGCCGCAGATGTGACAGCAGATCATGCCACCGGTAGCCGGCCAATTGTCGGTGGATACTCCACAGTGCCGCCAAAAACAGCGCGAGCATTAAAAATGGCGCCAGGCGTTTGATCTTCGACTTCATGGATCACCGCATCCCAAAGATTACTTCTTATTGCCAGACATCGTTTTGCCCGAATCGTTTCGATTCCGATGCAATCGCACGAAATGAAATACCCAGACGATGATCCCCACGGCCAGCACGAACAGCAGCAGCCATTTTTCAAAATGCTTGATCTTGCCTAAGATGGCTTCCGCGGCGTGTCCGAACAGATAGCCGGCCGTGCCCACCGCCGACGCCCATAATGCCGCCCCCAGGCTATTGAGAAAAATGAATTTTAATACCCTGACATTGCCCGTGCCCAGCACAAACGGCGTAATGGTCCGCAGTCCATATAAAAAACGGAAGAATAAAATGATGGCATTTTCATAGTGGGTTGACAACTGGTGCACGCGCGCCATGCGGTGGCGCCAGCCCGGTCGCTTCTTAAGGACATAGCCGCCGTGGCGGCGCCCCAGAAAGAAGAAGAGCTGATCCCCCATGAGGCTGCCGGCAAAGCCGCATAGAATCACATAAGACAATTTCAAATAGCCCTGATGCGCGGCAAGGCCGCCCAGCACCAAGATGGTCTCGCCTTCCAAAAAAGTGCCGACCCAAATGGCTGGATAGCCATAGATCGATAATAATGCGGCCAGGGTCATGACTCATGACCTACGTTAAAAATCCTGGTTTGTCCAAAGAAAATGGTTGCAGCTACTTCACTTGGGTCTTTTGCGGACCCGAAAATGAAAGCTGAAATACTATTCCAGCGACGCCGAGCAGGCTGAAAAGCAATACAGGCGGCAGAAAAGATAACATCATGGATTGAACAATTAAAGCGGCGCCGGCAATGGAAGAGAGCACAACCAAGGCCCAGTCGAACAGCAAATGGAGTAAAATGGCGCCTAGAATACCACCGCACAAACAGATCCAGGGCACAACCGCCACGCCCATCATCATCATCATGTGAGCGGCAATGCCAGCACCGGCCACCAGGCCGGCGGCGACAATGGCCAATTGTTGGAAGAAAATGGCCAGCAGCGCGCCCACAATGCCGGCCCCCAATCCAGCCAGCAGCACCACCCAGTATGGTTGGAAGAGCAATTGTTGTTGCGCCAGCGCCAGGCCCGCCGCCATACCCACGGCCGCCACGAAGAACCAGAAAAGCTTTCGGCCCAGTGCCAGGAGCAGAAATCCGATGGCAGCAAACATCATATTGAAGATCATTTGCCCTCCTCGTGAGTTCACCCCTTAGAGGTGATTCCAAAACGTCCCCTCGGGTTCAAGATCAAGGCGGGGTAAGGCGGCCAACCGCGGACATACAATCCGTATTTCGAGGATTGGCCGCCTTGCCCCAACGCCGATATTGAGCCCGAGGGGACGTTTTGGGATTACCTCTATACTGGTACCATTAACATGGGCCGCCGCGTCTGGGCCAGCACCTTGGCGCCGATGCTCTGGTTCCAGAAGGCGGCGGCACCCGATTTACCGTGGGTACTGAAGGCGATCAGATCCACATTGATCTTTTCGGCCACGCCGGCAATGATGGCGGCTGGATCGCCGCGCTCCAGGCGCGCGCCTGCGTTTACGCCGGCCTTGCGGAAATCGGCCACTTTTCGTTGCAGGAACCGCCCCAGATCCGCTTCGGCGATCTCCAGCATGGCCTGGCTGGTGCCGGGGGCAAAACGGCTGGCGGTGGCCGTACGGCCGGTGAGGCGGTTCAAAGTCGGCACGACCCCCAATAGATCCAACTGCGCACCCAAGATCCGCGCCAGATTGAAAGCCGTCTGCAGACCCAAAGCGTGTTCGGGATCGCCATCCGTGGGCGCCAAAATCCGGCGGCAGTTAAAAGAAAGCCCTTCGGACGCGGCCTCCGGGCGAATCAGCAGCACGGGCAGATTGCCCGCGGCCACCACCTGCTGGGCAATGCGGCCAAAGAGCAGGTCGCGCAAGCCGCCCCGGCCGTGGGTGCCCATGACCACCAGGTCAGGCGCCAGCTCGGACTGGTGCAAAACAATGCCGGCGGCCACATCCTTCATGGCTGAGGTGTGGACATGGTAATCCTGCTTGATCTGCGCCGGGAAAAAGCGCCGGCCGATTTCAGCCAGATAGGCTTCGGCCTCCTGGGGATTGGTCAAGTGACGCTCGCCATGCACGGCGGGCGGCGCATCCTGTTCGATGATATGAATGACGGTCACCCGAGAATGGCACGCCTGGGCCAGGTAGGCCGCGGCCGGCAGCACGACTTCGGCCAGGATGGAGCCGTCCAGGGGGACCAGCAGATGTTTGAACATGGTCTATCCTCCAAAAACCGTCTGGTAAAGCAAATAAAGATTCAACAGCACGATCAGGCTGGCCACCAAAACCGCCACCGCCGTGGTGACGCGCCGGTTGACCAGCTCTTGCATCAATTGCTTCCGGCTTGAAAAATGGATCAAAGGGATCACCGCGAAAGGCAACCCGAAGCTGAGTACCACCTGGCTGATGACCAACGTGCGCGTGGGGTCCAGACCGATGAAAATGACTACCAGCGAAGGCAGAATCGTGGCCAGACGCCGCAACCAGATGGGGATGTGACGCTGGAGAAATCCTTGCATCACCACTTGGCCGGCCATGGTGCCCACGGCGCTCGATGACAAGCCGGCGGCCAGCAGGGAGATGGCGAAGATCCAGCGGGCTGCGCTGCCCAATAAGGGTTCCAGGGTTTGGTGGGCCTCTTCGATGGAGGCCACGTGCATCATGCCGGCCTGGTGGAATGTGGCGGCCGCCATGATCAGCATGGCCGCGTTGACAAACCCAGCCACGCCCATGGCAATGGTGACGTCGGCGATTTCGAAACGCAGCAGGCGCCGCCGCAGCACCGGCTCCCTGACCACGATGCGGCCCTGGGTCAGGGAAGAGTGCAAAAAGATCACATGGGGCATGACCGTGGCGCCCAGAATGCCCGTGGCCAGCAATATACTTTCGGTGCCGGCAAAGCTGGGCACGAGCGCATGGTAGAAAACTTTGCCCCAGTCCGGCCGGTCCAAGATCGTTTCAACGATGTAACACACGGCAATGACGCCCAGCATGGCCGTAATGACCGCCTCCAGGGGCCGGAAGCCACGGTTTTGCAGCGCCAGAATCAAGAAGGTAACCACGGCCGTCAGCAACCCGGCGATCCACAGCGGCAAGCCCAGCAGGAGATTGAAGCCCAGGGCCGCTCCCAGGAATTCGGCCAGATCCGTGGCCATGGCCACCAGCTCCATGAGCACCCACATGAGCCACACCAGGGGTTTGGGATAGTTCAGCCGGCACAACTCCGCCAGGTTGTGTCCCGTGGCAATGCCCAGCTTGGCTGATAATGTCTGAATCAGCATGGCCATGAGATTGCTGGCCACCACCACCCAAAGCAGCCGGTAGCCGAACTGGGCCCCGCTTTGGATATTGGTGGCGAAATTGCCTGGGTCCACGTAGGCGATACTGGCGATAAAAGCCGGCCCTAAAAATGGCCACAGGCGCGCCAGCCCGCGCTTGGGTCCGCTACCGGCCAGCACCAGTTCGGCGGCCGTCAGGGTGGCGTCGCTGGCGGCGATCTCTTTATTTTCGGATGGGGCCATGGTGGTTCCAATCTGCCTGAGTCAGGTTCTCTTTTTTGTCGGCTTCTTGAAATAAAAAGTAGTATAAGGGAGATATGATGCTGAAGCAAACCCACATCCATGAAATCCGGCCAGGAAAGTATCACACCTCCGCCGGGATTTCAAAAGGATGAAGCCATGCAATGGAACATCGGCCTGAGCCTGCGCACACGGCTCTACTTATTGGTTCTGGCGGCCTTCATACCGGTCGGGGCGCTGATTTTTTTTACAGCCGAGGAACAACAGCGGGCCGAAAAGGAGTCTATTTTGCAAGGGGCCTTGATGCTGGCCCGCGCCGCTGCCATGGAAGAACAGGAACAGTTGGACACGACCCGCAATCTGTTGATGGCCATGGGCGATCTGTTTCTGGCGAGTCAGGGCGACCCCGCCTTGATATCCTCTTTTATCTCCCATCAACGCCGCCGCTTTGGCGGGTATGCGGACATGGGTGTGATCCGTACCGACGGACGCCTCTTGATTTCTACCCTGGAAACCCTTCGCCAGACCGATTTCAGCCAAAGCCGATGGTTTGAAGCCTGTGTGCGCACCAAAACATGGGCCCTGGGTGAATATGGGGAAGACCGGATCAATGGACAACCGGTGCTGCGGGTGGCCGTGCCGGTGATCAATGACCATCGGGAGATTCTGGCCGTGGCATTCGCGGCCCTGGACCTGGACTGGATGAACCGCACCACCTTCAAAATGCTTTCAGAGCTGCCAACTGCGGCCCGCTTGACGCTCATCGATGACCAGGGCGGTCTGTTGCGCTATGACGCGGCTTCCAAGGAGTGGTCAGCCCCCGGTTCCCTGCCGGAGGCCATTGGGCGGGAAATCATGACCAGGCACACGGGGATTGAGATCGCCGCGGACCGGACCGGCATCGCCTGGATTTACGCCTTCGCGCCTCTGGAGAGTCCACTGAAGAAGCGACGGGTCTATGTCTCGTTGGAACTGCCCGCCAAAACAGCTCTATCCGCTTCCCACGAGCTCTTCGTCCGCAACATGGTGGTGCTGTCTTTTTTTGCGCTGATGGCCGTCATGGCCGTCTGGTGGGCCGCCGATCTTTTTATTCTGCGACGGCTGCAGCGCCTGGTGAACGCCAGCCAGGGCCTTGCGGTGGGAGATCTTAATGCCCGCGTCGGTGACATCGGCGGCCGCGATGAGTTGACCCACCTGGCCAGCGTATTTGACGAGATGGCCCAAGCCATACAGACGCGCCAGGCGCGGGAACAGGCAGCGTTGGAAGCACTGCGCCAATCCCAGGAGCAATTGCGCAATCTCTCCGTTCATCAACAGCAGGTGCGCGAAGAAGAACGCATACGCATCGCCCGCGAACTCCACGATGAATTTGGTCAATCCCTGACCATTCTGAAAATGGACCTGTCCTGGATCAAGAAACGATTGCCCGCGGACCAGAGCGCCGCCGTGGAGCGCATCCACACCATGTTCCAACTGATCGATGCCTCCCTGAAAACCCTGCATTCGGTCATGGCGCAATTGCGGCCGGTGATTCTCGATGATTTCGGCCTGGCGGCCGCCATCGAGTGGCAGGCCGAAGAGTTTCAAAACCGCACCGGCATCGCCTGCCAGGTGGAAATCACCGGCAGCCCTGGACCTTTGGCCAAGGCCCAGGAAGTGGTGGTGTTTCGCATCTTTCAGGAATTGTTGACCAACATCATCCGCCATGCCCAGGCCAAACTGGTTCAGATCACGCTGGAAATAAAGGAAGGCCGCCTGCGGCTGCGGGTGGCCGATGACGGCCGCGGCATTACCGCGGCCGAAATCCATAATCCCGGATCATATGGCTTGCTGGGCATTCGCGAGCGCCTCCACCCCTGGAACGGCACGATGACCTTTGAGGGTCGCGCCGGTCAGGGAACCCAGGTGCTCATTGAGTTGCCCGTGGAAGCACAGGAGAGAAAATGATTAACGTCATTATCGCCGATGACCATCCCATTGTCCGAGCCGGCCTCAAACAGATCATGGCCGACGACATCGACATCACCGTCAAGGCCGTGGCCGACAACGGCGCCCATCTGCTCAAACAAATCCGCGCCACCGATTTTGATGTGGTCTTGCTGGATCTGACCATGCCCGGCATGGATGGACTCGACGTGCTCAAACAACTCAAAGTCGAAAAGCCCAAGCTGCCGGTGATTATTCTGACCATTCACCCCGAAGCCCAATATGCGCTGCGGCTGCTCAAAGCCGGGGCGGCCGGCTACCTGACTAAGGAGAGCGCGCCCGACGAACTCATCAACGCCATTCGCAAGGTCTATAACGGCGGCAAATACATCAGCACAGCCCTGGCCGAGCGCATCGCCTTTGCCCTGGACGCCGACGTCGAGCGGCCGCCCCACGACTCTCTCTCCGATCGAGAATACCAGGTGCTTTGCCTGATCGCTTCGGGCAAAACCGTGTCCGAAATTGCCGAAGCTCTCAATCTCAGCGTCAAGACCGTCAGCACCTACCGAACCCGCATCCTGGAGAAGATGCAGATGAAATCCAACGCCGAGTTAACTCACTACGCCATTCAGAACCAACTGGTGGATTGACCCCCTCACGCCCTTGTCAGACAAACTCCGACACCCCTTGGTGGCAGGCGCCTACCCGAAGATCAGACAATCACGGATTTAGGTTGCGGCCGGAGCTTATTATATTGATATCAAACCAAAAGGGGCTGCCGCTATGAACAGGCTCTTCATCGTGGATGATTCCACAGATATCCGAAATCGCTTGATCGCCATGCTGGCCGAGGCTCGCAATGTCCAGGTGGTCGGTCAGGCCGCCACGGCCGAAGAAGCCTTGCCCGCCATTGAAGCCGCGCAGCCCGATACCCTTTTGCTGGATATCCGCCTGCCCGGTAAAAGCGGCATTGAGCTGCTGACTGAAGTCAAACAGCGCTATCCCAACATACAGGTCATGATCATGACCAACTATGACTACCCACATTACCGCCGTCAAAGCATGCAAGCCGGAGCGCAATATTTCTTCAACAAGACGCGGGAACTGGAATCCCTCATCGATACCCTGAAACAATAACCGCAGCATAACTGGACGAAGAAGGAGCCCCCGCTATGATCGTGGCTATTGGCAAAAGGCACAAGCTGTTAATCCGAATCTATTTCTTCACCTTAATCTTCATGTTGTTGATCGTAAGCCTGGTGCCGATCTTGATTCGGCACGGGATCACGCTGCGGCGCAACTTCATTATCGATGAAGAGATATTGGAGAGCGGGTTGATCGTTTTGCTGTTTGGCATTTCCTATCTGATTTGGCTCGGTTTCCGCCGCCGTCTGGCCTCTTATCAGCGCGCGATGGAACGCTCCGGCGCGGAGCAATCCAAGCTGATCGCGCGCCTGGTGGAAGACTTTAAATATATCGGCAGCGTCAATGTGGTGTTCAATGAAACCATGACGGTGCTATGCGGATTGAGCCACTATCCGCGCACCCGCAAAGAACTCAAACGCTATTTTCACCAGATGGCCGCAAAAATATCTACCATCGCTGACGCGCCATGGACGATCCTGCGCGTGATCCATCGAAGTACTGGCCGAACCATTACGGAGTACACCTTTGAACGCGTCAAAGGTCTTCTGCCCCAGGCCACCCTGGGCAACCGCGCCATACTCGACGGCCGTTGCGAAGAAGGCTTGAAAACCGTGTGCAGTGTTCAAAAGAACCTCGACCTGCACACTGTTCTGATTCTACCGGTGGTCCAGCTCCGCGCGGAAGAGAAGCTATTGATCACGGCCATGGTCAATCAAATGGAGATGATATTTCTTCTTTTCAACGAAGACCGGCGACAAAATTTGCGATGGACGGATCTCGAAAAGGAGGAACAATTGACATGAGCGGTTGAATGTCCGGGCACGCCAAGGGTTTTGATTTGATTTTGTCATCACCGCGCAATAGTATGGTCATTCGCGGCATACAGGGGAACATAATGCCGCGTCTGTTCTATCCACCGCTTTCGCAAAGGAAACGCGGCCATGAAAAGGAATACCTTCAAAATCATTTTCTTTTGGCAAACCGCTGTCCTGGCGTGCTTATTTGCCCTGACCTTCGTCAACGAATTTCTGGATGTCCCCCATTATCTTTTCGGGGATCAAACCACCACCTGGGGCCAACGCAAAGGAGAGATCCTGATTGAGTCCGTGATCTTTTTGGTGGTGGTCATCATCGAAACCGGCATTTTTAGAAATCTGATGCGGCGCATCAAAATCCTGGAAGGCATATTGCCCATCTGCGCGGGGTGCAAAAAAATCCGCCACCAAGAGCGGTGGCTGCCGGTGGAAAGCTATATCAGCCAGCACTCCGAAGCCGAGTTCTCTCACTCCATGTGCCCCCAATGCCTGCATGAATACTACCCGGATTTATACCCGAAAAAGTAGAAGTCACTTCTACAAGCTATCGCAAAATAATCTTTTGGCCCAAACTCTTTATGACTCCAATCGGAGGGCGTCTTCCGCCATTCCCGCGCAGGCGGGCAACCCGTATGATGGCATCTTTAGAATCTGGATTCCCACCACCTTCGCGGGAATGGCGTGCCTTTGATGAAGCAACTCCCCGAGCCCTCATTTATTTCGCTAATGAATGCGAATGAAAAATTATCATACCGCGCCAAAGCAATCCCTTTTACCAAAACAAACCGCCCCCAGAAGATATCTTCCGAGGGCGGGTGGCCGGTGGCGGGTGGCGGGCGCCCCAGAGGAGCGTCCGCCGGGGGTGCGGGGGATTTGAGCCGGATCAGGGCTAGGCCGTGGGCCATGTCATGAGAAGGTCATGCATACCATTTCCCACGGTGATGGTCCGGGTAATACTGCGATGGTCGAAGTAGCCGGTGAGTTTATAGGTGCCCGCCGGCAGCTTGGCATAAAACCAAGGGCCTTGGGATACGGTGTCTACCAGCACTTTGCCATGATGGTCCGCAATCTTGATGCCCACATCTGCGAGGTATGAACCATTCTTGACGTCAAATATCAGCTTCAGATTATAGGGTTGGGTCATGGATTCCATTTGACTGCGTTCGTTGAGACCTACGCCGCCGGAGAGATAATCCACGCCACTGTTCAGGTTCTTCTGCTGGCCCGCAAAGGGCGGGACATAGTTGTCGGCCATGGCGGCCGTCGCCAGCATGGCCAGGATCAAACTGCTCATCAGGATGCTTGTAATTGCTTTTTTCATTTTACTACCTCCTTTATATTTCTCTTTGGGGTGAAGGGGCGGTTCGCTGTTCCGTGCGCACCGCCCGTAGAATTCACTCAGCTTATGTTTTTTGCTTCCATGCGATGCCGGGGCCTTTGTCTTGCGCGAAGAAGAGTCCCGCCCCGGCCTCCGTGTCTATCGGGTGACCAATTGAACATAGCCGCTCTGTCCGGTGCGATGATCCACCGCGCTCAGGACCACATTCTGCTTGGCTGGCAGCGCCTTGACGATATCGGCGAATCCTTGCACCCCATTGACCGGGATGTTGTTGATGGCCGTGATAATGTCATTGACCTCGAAACCGGCCTGGGCCATGGGGCCTCCGCTTTTCAAGGCGGCAATGGCAACGCCGGAGTCATCCTGCAGGCCGTACTTGCTGGCCTCATCGGCGGTGACGGGGCGGACCGTGACGCCCAGGCGCTCTTCGGCCGAAGCGGCCAACATTTTCACGGCATCCTTCATATCGCCAATGCGGACCGTCAGGTCCTTGGTCTTGCCTTCGCGGATGACCGTCAGGGAGGCTTTGGTGCCGATGGCGGTCTGGGCCACGGCATTTTGCAGGCTTGAGGCATCCTCAATGGCCTGGCCCTGGTACTGGGTGATGACATCGTCTTTCTTGAGGCCGGCTTCGTCAGCGGGGCTGCCCTTGATCACTTCGGCCACCAGCGCGCCCTTGGTGACCTCCATTTTCATTTCTTTGGCTACCACCGGGGTCATATCTTTGATACTGACGCCCAGCCAGCCGCGCACCACCTTGCCGTGGTCGATCAGTTGCCGGGCGATGTGCACCGCCATGTTGCTGGGGATCGCGAATCCAATGCCTTCGAAGCCGCCCGATTCCGACTCGATGGCCGCATTGACACCGATGACCTCACCGTTCAGATTGATCAACGGCCCGCCGCTGTTGCCCGGATTGATGGCCGCGTCGGTTTGCAGATAGTCCTGGTAGGTGCTGGGGTCGAGAATGCCACGGCGGTGTTTGGCACTAATGATGCCTTGGGTGACGGTCTGATCCAGACCGCGGGGAGCTCCGATGGCCACCACCCAATCACCGACATTCAATTTATCGGAATCGCCAAAAATCACGTGGGGCAGTGGATGATCCGCGTTGATCTTGATGACCGCCAGATCGGTTTTGGGATCGGCGCCCACCAGCTTGGCCGTGTACTCGTTGCCGTCGGTCAACAACACCTGGATGCTGCTGGCTCCGGCCACCACGTGATTATTGGTCAGGATATACCCCTGGGCGTCCATGATCATGCCGCTGCCCAGGCCTTTGAGTTCGCGTTTGAACTTATGAGGCATGTTTTGAGGCATGTTAAAGAAGAAGTGAAAGAAGGGATCATTTTCAAAGGGCTGAAAGCGAGTGTTCACTTCCTGTTGTTGCGTGACTTCGATATGCGCCAGCGCCGGAATATTCTTTTGGGCAACCTCGGCGATCACCGTGCGAAAATCGGCTTGATTGACGCTGACCGGGCTTGCGGCCTTTTCCGGCGCGGCCGCCACCGCGATGGCTGGCGTTGATTTTTCACCAGCATTGGACTGGGAACACCCACTGAACCCAAACGTTAAAAAAACCCCCACCATAAAAAGAACCACGCCTATCTTTGATGTTATCCTGTTCATTACCGGCCTCCTTTTGGGCTGTGCTGAGCCTGATTTAAAGTGCTTCTGATAAAATTTGTTTGAAACATGTGAACTCTCTCCTTGGGTCCGATCCTGCTTTTGGGCCACTGCCTCAGGTGCAGATTGAACTGCATCCATTTGATGGCTCAAACCATAAAACCGGCGACCCGATCACGGTAGACGACTTGCTCTGAAAAGCGTGTAGGACCGGCCGGAGAGAATTTGTAGGACTATCTCCTACTTGGGCGCCAATACGGGTTTGAGGTGAAATTTGAGGGCCAGGGGGCGTGTCTCTTGACAGCAACCAGTGGTTTTCGTCTATCTTAAAAATGCAAGGCTTGCAGAAAGGGGGTCGCCCATCGACACTAAAACCTTCAAAGACCAAATACTGGCCAAGGTTTTCACTCGCTTTCCCTGGCTCTTCCGGCAGTGGGTGAAAAAGCATCAGTTTGTGGAATTTAATGACGTACCCTGGACGCCCTTCAAAGGCCGGGCAGCCCAAAGCCGGGTGGCCCTGGTGACCACGGCCGGTGTGCATTTGAAAAACGATCCACCATTTAATATGCGCGATCCGGCCGGGGACCCGAGTTTCCGGGAGATCCCCGCCTTGGCCGCGCCGGGCAGCTGGACCATTACCCACAATTACTACGATCACAGCGATGCGGATCAGGACATCAATGTGGTTTTTCCCTTTGAGCGCTTGCGGCAATTGGCTGAGCTGGGCGAGATCGGTTCGGTCAATACACGCCACTTCTCTTTCATGGGCCACATTCTGCCGCCCCACATCCAGACCCTGATGCACAGGACCGGGCCCCAGGTGGCCCAACTGCTCAAGCAGGATGGGGTGGACATTGTTTTGCTGACCCCGGCGTGAGGGCTGTGCAACCAGTCCGTGGGACTGATCCAGCGCGCCATTGAATCGGCCGGCATTCCGACGCTGTCGGTGACTCTGTCCAGGGGCATCAGCCAGAAGGTCAAACCGCCGAGGGCGATTTATACGGGCTTTCCCCTGGGGCACCCTTTTGCCTTTCCCCACCAGCGTTTCCGGCAGCTGCAATTGCTGCGGCTGATGCTGCAATACATGGAAAACCTGGATCAGCCCGGCGAGATTGTGGTCCACAAGCTGAGCCGGGATGAAGATCCGGAGCATGAGTGTTTGTTATGTGGCGAGGTTTAGGTTGATTAGTTGATTCGTCGGCTGGTTGGGACATCATGCTAATTACTTTTCGTACTCGTACTCGTACGCGTACTCGTACTCGGGAAGTTTTTCGAGTACGCGTACGAGTACGAGTACGAGTTAGAAGTAGAACCTATCGATGCTGCGAAAAGTAAAACGACAAATACTTCCCTTGCTGCGGCAAGAAGATCTATCGGCCGCCTTGGGCGCCATCACGGCCCTGCCGCCGAAGCAGGCCGTCAATCCCCTATTTGGCTTTCTCTACCATGGCGAAGAGCGCGTGCGCTGGCACGCGATTGCCGCCATGGGCGCGGTCACGGCCCGGATAGCTGATGAAGAGATGGAGGCCGGCCGGGTGATCATGCGGCGCCTGATGTGGAACCTCAATGATGAGTCGGGCGGCATCGGCTGGGGCTCACCCGAAGCCATGGGCGAGATCCTGGCCTGCCATGCGGGCCTGGCCAAAGAATATGCCGCCATTCTGATCTCTTACCTCAACCCCGGCGGCAACTTCCTGGAACATGAGACTTTGCAAGGCGGCCTGTTGTGGGGCATCGGTCGCCTGACCCATGCCCGGCCGGCCCTGGCCGCGGGCGCGGCGGCGTTTCTGCGCCCGTTTTTCTCTTCACCGCTGGCCCGATTGCGCGGGTTGGCCGCCTGGGCGGCCGGCCCCATTTGCACGCCGGCCCTGGCCGAGGGACTCAAAACGCTCCAGGCGGACCCGCATGAGATCGTGCTCTTTTCAGATCAGCGTTTCACCCGGCCAACAGTGGCCGAATTGGCCGTGGCGGCGGGTTCATAAAGGCATTCATCCTGTTTTAACTCAAGAAACAGCCCAAAGGAGCGATAATCTCTAGACCATGAGCAGCCTAGCCCTCATATCCCTCTGCACGGTGGTGATCTACGTCTACCTGGGCGCCAATGTCTATTTAAAGCAACCGGACAACGCCTTAAACCGAACCTTTTTCATCTACAGCGTGCTGACGGTCTATACCTGTTTTACTGATTTTCAGATGCGCCTGGCGGAAAGCTATGCCATGGCGCTTTTCTGGTTTCGGGTTGGCTCCCTCTGGCATGTCCTGATCTGCGCGTTGTTGCACTTTGTCTTCGTGTTCACCCGCTTGGCCGAGCGCAAATGGTTCTTTCTGGTATATTTCCCTCTTTACCTGATCGGACTGACCTTTGGCCTGATGGACTACTATGGCGGTCTGGTCCTCGACGGGCCCAAGCCCAGCCCCTGGGGCTGGTCCTACGGCGTTGTCCGGGAGACCTTGATCGGCAATCTCTTTTTTGCTTTTAATGTTGGCCTGATCATTCTCGGAATCATTCTGTGTTTGCGCTATTTGTTGAAGCTCACGAACATCAGGGAGAAGCAACAGGCCAAATACGTGCTGATCGGCACCTCGGTGCCCATGCTGGCCGGGGTCCTGGAAGTCGGTTGTTCCCGCCTCGACATCGAAATCCCCAACCTGATCCAGCCTTCGCTGGCGCTCGGCGCCGGCTTCTGGGCCTATGCCATCTGGAAATACGAGCTGTTCGTGCTCAGCCCGGCCACCACGGTCAAAGAGATTATCCAGACCATGTCCGACGCGCTGTTTGTCATCACACCGGAGCGCAAAATCAAGGTGGTCAATCAGGCCGCCCTGAACCTGTTGGGCTATGAACGCCATGAAGTGATTGACCAGCCGTCGAGACTGCTGTTCGAAGAGAGTGAATATCAACGCAGCAGCACGGGGCCTATCCTAAGCGAACTGGCCCAACGGGGGTTCTTCAGCGATGTTGAAAGCACGCTGCGCTCTAAAAACGGTGATGCCATCCCCATTTCTCTGGCCGGCTGCGTCGTGCGCGACAAGACCGGAGTGCCGCAAGGCGTTGCGCTCATCGGCCGGGACATCACCCGGCGCAAACGGCAGGAGCAGGAGCTGCGGCGCTACCAGGAGCAACTGGAAGATCTCGTGGCCGAACGCACCGCGGAGTTGGAAAAAACCTATGCGCAGTTACAAAGAGTTCAGAAAATGGAGTTCATGGGCACCATCGCGGGCGGCGTGGCCCACGACCTGAACAATATCTTATCGGGAATCGTCAGCTATCCGGAACTGCTGCTGACCGGCCTGCCCAAAGACAGCCCCTTGCGCAAGCCGCTGGCGACCATCAAAAAGACCGGGGAAAAAGCCGCCACCATCGTCTCTGATCTGTTGACCCTGGCGCGCAGAGAGGTTTCCGTCAAATCGGTGGTCAACCTCAACCGCGTGGTCCAGGAGTATCTGCAAAGCCCGGAACGCCATATCATGCAGGCCTATCATGCCGATTGCCGAATCACGACCCGGCTGGCCCCGGACCTGTTGAATGTGGTGGGCTCTCCGGTCCACCTCTCCAAATCGCTGATGAATCTGGTCAACAATGGGGTCGAGGCCATGGCCCAGGGCGGTGCGCTGATCATTGCCACGGAAAACCGCCGGGTTCACGAAACCAGAGCTGGCTATGAAATGATCGATCCAGGCGATTATGTGGCTCTTTCGGTGGCGGACGCCGGGGTGGGGATCGCGGCCACGGACATTGAGCGCATCTTCGAGCCCTTTTATACCAAAAAGAAGATGGGCAAGAGCGGCACCGGGCTGGGCATGGCCGTGGTGTGGGGTACGGTCAAAGACCATGGCGGGTATGTGGATGTGGCCAGCGAGGTGGGCCGCGGCACCACTTTTACGCTCTACTTCCCGGCTTCGACCCTGCCGGAAGAAGATGCCCCCGCGCCGTTGCCGCTCGAAGATTATAAAGGCCAGGGAGAAAGCGTGCTGGTAATCGACGATGTGGCCGAACAGCGCGAGATCGCCTGCGGCATTCTGGAGACTTTGGGATATAAAGCATTGGCCGTGCCCAGCGGTGAGGCGGCGGTGGCTCATCTCAAGCAAACGCGGGCCGACATTCTACTTCTGGATATGATCATGAGTCCGGGCATCGACGGCCTGGAGACCTATAAGCAAATACTTCTGTTGCATCCCGACCAAAAGGCTGTCATTGCCAGCGGTTTTTCCGAAAACGAACGCGTGAAAGAAGCCATGGCGCTGGGGGCTTGCACCTTTATCCGCAAACCCTATTCCATTGAGCGCATCGGATTGACCATCCGGGCGCTGTTGGAGCGGCCGGCAGAAAAATCGATATGATCACCAGCGAAAAAGCTGCAACCATCAGTATGCAATACTACGCTTATCAGTGCCATCAGTGTAATCCGTGGTCAAATTTTTACCACGGATTACACCGATCACACGGATGGGCAGAGTCGCATGATGGATGTCGAAAAGATTGTGGTCGCGTTGCAATTATGGCGGTTCCATGCTAGAAATACCGTAAATCACTCACAAATACGTATCCAAGTGGAGCGCACCCGATGAAACGCAAGGAGCTTATTCAGAAAGTTGCCGTCTATCCCGGTTCTTTTGATCCCGTTACCTATGGGCACATTGATATTGTCCAACGCGGCCGCAAAATCTTCGACAAGATCATTGTCTCCATTCTCCATAACCCCGCCAAGAAAGCGCTCTTCACGGTGGAAGAACGACTGGAAATGCTGCGCGAGAGCATGAAAGATCTCGACGGCATCGAGTTCGACACCTTTGATGGCCTGCTGGTGGATTATGTTCAAAATAAAGGGGCCCAGGCGGTGCTGCGGGGTATGCGGGCGGTTTCTGATTTCGAGCATGAGTTTCAATTGGCTTTGATGAACCGCAAGCTCAATCGCAATATCGAAACCATTTTTTTGATGACCGGCATGCGCTGGTTTTTCACCAGCTCTTCCATCATCAAAGAGGCGGCGCTCTTCGGCGGCGACATTTCGGACATGGTCCCGCCCAATGTCTATGAGCGCGTCAAAGATAAATATAATCATTTGAAACGATAGCAATGGATCTGTGGCAACTCAAAATCTTCTGCAAAGTGGTGGAGCTGAAGAGTTTTTCCAAGGCCGGCGAAGCGGTCTTTCTCTCCCAGCCCACGGTGAGCAGCCACATCAAGGATTTAGAAGAGCATCTGGGCACGCCCCTGGTGGACCGCCTGGCCCGCAGCGTAGTGCCCACCAAGGCCGGTGAGCTGCTCTATGGCTATGCCCGGCGCCTGATCACCCTGCGCGACGAAGCTGAAGCGGCCATGGCCGCATACCTGGGCCAAAAGAGGGGCAAGCTGATCCTTGGCGGCAGTACCATTCCCGGTACCTATCTGCTGCCGCGCCTCATCGGCCGCTTTGTCCAGGAGTATCCCGATGTTCAAGTCTCTTTGAGCGTGGGCGATACAGCCGAGATTATGGAAAAGATTACCGAAGGAGAAATTGAAATCGGCATCGTCGGCGCCCAGGATAGAGGCTTCCCGCTCCTGCAGCAAATCCCCCTGGTCCAGGATGAACTGTTCGTGGTGGTGCCCAAAGACCACCGTTGGGCCCGCAGGCAATCCATAACGGTGGCCGAATTGCTGGAAGAGCCATTCATCGCGCGCGAGCTCGGTTCCGGCACCCTGCGCGCCATCGAGCGTGTGCTCCGCGAAGCAGGCTTTCATCTGAGCCAATTGCGCATCGTAGCCCAGATGGGCAGCACCGAAGCCGTGCGCCAGGGCATAAAGAATAGGGCCGGCATATCCATCCTTTCGGTGATGGCCGTGGAAGAGGATTTGCAAGCCGGCAGTTTAAAAACTCTCTCGATTAAAGAACTCGACTTCAAGCGCCATTTCTACCTCACCCGCCATATCCAGCGCACGCCCTCACCCATTTGCCGCACCTTCATCGAGTTTCTGAGTGCGGAATTCAATCAGACCATCGAGGCCGTATAGCCGTTTTGATTTCAGACGAGGCATGGTTATCCTATTGTGACGATTTTGAAGGAACATCAGCGAAGGGAGGCAAAATGGCCATCTCTTTTTCGGCCAGCGCCAAGATGGTGCTGGAAAAACGATACCTGGTCAAGGATGCCGCGGGCCGCGTGGTGGAAACGCCCGAGCAGATGATGGCGCGCGTGGCCCGCCATGTGGCCCAGGCCGACCGGGTCTTTGGGGGTGCCAAGGCCGCGGCCCAGACGGAAAAGCTGTTCCTGCGCATGCTCAGCAATCTGTGGTTTTTGCCCAATTCACCGACCCTGATGAATGCCGGCCGCCAACTGGGCCAGCTGGCGGCCTGTTTTGTGCTGCCCGTGGGCGACTCCATCGAGAGCATTTTCGATGCGGTCAAGCACACCGCCATGATTCATAAATCCGGCGGCGGCACGGGCTTTTCCTTTTCCCACATCCGGCCGGCCAATGATGTGGTCTCCACCACCACCGGGGTCTCCAGCGGGCCTTTGTCCTTTATGACTGTTTTTGATGTGGCCACGGACGCGGTCAAGCAGGGCGGCACGCGCCGGGGCGCCAACATGGGCATGCTGCGGGTGGATCATCCCGATATCGAGGCCTTTATCACGGCCAAAATCAATTTGAACCGGTTGACCAATTTCAACTTGTCCGTGGCCGTGACCCAAACCTTTCTGGAGGCTTTGGAAAAAGGCGGGGAGTACGATCTGATTAACCCCCGCACCGGCCAGGTGGTGCGATCCCTGCCGGCGCGCAAAATCTTTGATCTTATTGTGCAATCCGCCTGGCAAAGCGGCGAGCCGGGCATCGTTTTCATCGATCGCGTCAATGCCGACAACCCCACGCCCCAGCTCGGTCCCATTGAAGCCACCAATCCCTGCGGCGAGCAGCCCCTGCTGCCCTGGGAGTCATGCACCCTGGGTTCCATCAATCTGGCCCGTATGGTTTCGGCCAAAGGGATAATATTTAGTCGTCTGAAGCAGACGGTTCAGGCCGCGGTGCACTTTCTGGACAATGTGATCGAGGTCAACCAGTACCCTTTGCCTGACATTGAAAAAGCCAGCAAATTGACCCGCAAAATCGGGCTGGGGATCATGGGGTTTGCCGATACGCTGATCCAATTGGGCATCGCCTATGACTCCCCGGAGGCCATTGAGCTGGCCGAAACGGTCATGGCCTTTATCCATAAAGAGGCCCGGGAAGCTTCGGCCGAACTGGGCCTCCGGCGGGGCAGCTTTCCCGCTTTCAAAAGCAGCATTTTCGATGGGTCCAACTTTGCCCAGATGCGCAATGCCACCGTGACCACCATCGCGCCCACGGGCACCATCAGCATGATCGCGGGGGTCTCCAGCGGCATTGAACCCATTTTTGCAATAGCCCATGCCCGGCAGATGCTCGAAGGCCAAAGCATGCCGGAGATTCATCCCCTGTTTGTCAAACTGACCAAGAAGGAAGGTATTTTTTCAGAAGAACTTATCCAGGCGGTTTCGCAAAACGGTTCGGTGCAAGGGGTGCCGGGTGTTCCGGAAGCAATTCAACAGTTGTTCCGCACGGCCCACGATATTGCCCCACAATGGCATGTCCAAATCCAGGCCGCCTTTCAAAAGCACACGGATAACGCGGTTTCCAAAACCGTGAATTTCCCTTCCGAAGCCACGGCCGAAGATGTGGCCCAGGTGTTTTTATCCGCCGCCAAAAGCGGCTGCAAGGGAGTCACCATCTACCGCTACGGCAGCCGATTGCTCCAGGTGCTCAATGTGGGTGGCGGGCGCAGCGAGGGGGAGCAAATCGCGCCCCGGCCGCGCCCCCAGCGCACCTATGGCTTGACCGAGCGTATTGGAACCGGTTGCGGCAAACTCTACGTCACCATCAACTCCGATGACAAAGGCATGTGCGAAGTATTTGCCCAGATGGGCAAGACCGGCGGCTGCGCCTCTTCCCAGATCGAAGCAGCCGGGCGGTTGATCTCTTTAGCGCTGCGCTCAGGCGTCAAACCCGAAGCCATTATCAAGCAGATGACCGGCATTCGCTGTCCTTCGCCGGTGTGGCAAAACGGCAAGATGGTGCTCTCCTGCCCTGACGCCATGGCCCAGGTGCTCAATCGGGTGGCTGTGGTAGACCCCTCAGATTCGCCCCAGCCGGCTGGCGTGTGCCCCGACTGCGGCGGTTCCCTGACCCATGGCGAAGGATGTCTGAACTGCTACCACTGTGGTTTTTCAAAGTGTGCTTAAAAAATCAAAGAGCGCGAAATTCTTTCGCGCTCTTTTGATCGAAATGAAGATCTTAACTTCTATGAAAAGCAATATCAGAACTTGATGCTCAATCCCACAATCCCGCTATGTCCGCCATAGCTGATGTGGGTAGTATTGAAATATCCGGTATCGGTTTTGAGATAGCGATAGCGGACATCGAGGTTAAGTTTGTCGGTCAGGCGGATACCCACTCCAGCGCCGGCCTGATAGGTGAACAAGCTGTCACTGTCATTGCCCAAAGAACCTTCCACCGCCAGACTGCCACGCCCAAGACCGGCCATAACATAGGGCAATACCGCTCCTTCTTTGATAAATTTGTAATAGACATTGCAAAAGAGCGCAAACAGAACGGCATTCCCAGAGACATTGGCGTTTTCATAAGAGCCGCCTCCCGCTGGCTTGGTGATGATCTTTTGTACGCCGTTGGTCTGGTAGGTGGCTTCACCTTCCACCATAAAGCGGCCAAAGTCGTGACCGATGGCCACGCCGGCTGTAATTCCAGGTTCGTAGTCGACATCAAATCGGGTACCGGCATAGCCCGAATCATCCATGTCGGAATTGGACAAGATTGTTCCGCCCAAATAGGGTCTGATGTAACTGTATTCTTCACAGTGAGCCATGGTAGCAATCGATAAAATCATGGTGCAAAAAAAGAATCCCAATACCCATCTTTTCATGCTGCTCTCCTTTTGGTCTCGATGTTTCATGGTGTCAAATTTTGACAACTGTTGGTTCGGTCGTTTATCACAGGTGCTCATTTCAACCGAAGGGGGAGGTGGATTCTTAGACCGCAGCGCTCAGGATTTGGTTGAAAATTTTATCCAATATACTATGAATTTTGTTAACTTTCAACATATTAAAAAGCATAAAGGACCCGTATGAAAGTAGAAGTAAACCGCAAGGCGCGGAAGGATCGCCGGAACGCGGGCTCGCCGAGAGAGAACAGACTGTAACTTCACCAAAACTTGGTTTGACATTTCTTGGGCTCATGAGATAGGGTGGCGCTGCTTGTCCCGCAGGGTCCTGACCATGATGTGGCGGCCAAAACCATGTCGAACGACTTTTGCGCACGGAGCAAAGTATTGAAGCCGCACAGCCATCCGGTTGTCTAAAGCCCCCCTCATGTTGGCAGAAGATTAGGTTTGCCCCTGGGGCATGCGCCATTGAGTCACTGCGTGAATAACCGCGGCCGCCTTGCCGCTTTTTCATTGTCCTGAATAACCCATCAAGGAGAATTTGCATGAGCAAAGAACGTTTTCTATTTACTTCCGAATCGGTCACCGAGGGCCACCCGGATAAGGTGGCTGATGCCATATCGGACTCCGTGCTCGACGCCATCATGGCCCAGGACCGGTCCTGCCGCGTGGCCTGCGAAACCTTGGTCACCACCGGCCTGGCCTTTATCGCCGGTGAAATCACCACATCCTGTTACGTGGACATGCCCGAAATCGTTCGCAACACCATCCGCGACATTGGCTACAGCTCCTCCCAGATGGGCTTTGACTGGCAGACCTGCTCGGTCATCACCAGCATTGGGCGCCAATCGCCGGACATCGCCCAGGGAGTCAATGAGGGCGAAGGCCTCTATAAGGAACAAGGCGCCGGTGACCAGGGGTTGATGTTCGGCTTTGCCACCGATGAAACGCCGGAATTGATGCCCATGCCCATCATGTATGCCCACAAACTCACCAAACGGCTCAGCCAGGTACGCAAGAACGGGGCTCTGGATTTCCTGCGGCCCGACGGCAAATCCCAGGTGACCGTCGAATATGAAAACGGCACGCCGCTGCGGGTGGATACGGTGGTGGTATCTGCACAGCATAAGCCTGATGTCACCTATGACGACCTGCGCGATGCCATCATCGAAGAGGTGATCAAGAAAACCATTCCCCGTGAGATGATCGACGGCGATACCCGCTATTACATCAACCCCACGGGACGTTTTGTGGTGGGCGGCCCCATGGGCGACTGCGGGCTGACCGGCCGCAAAATCATCGTGGATACCTATGGCGGCCAGGGCAGTCATGGTGGCGGATGTTTTTCCGGCAAAGATCCCAGCAAAGTGGACCGCAGCGCTAGCTACATGGGCCGCTATGTGGCCAAAAATCTCGTGGCGGCCGGATTGGCCAAGAAGTGTGAAGTACAAGTGGCCTATGCCATCGGCGTGGCTCAACCGGTGTCGGTCATGGTGGATTTCATGGGCACGGGCAAAATCCCTGAAACCAAAGCGCGCCAAATTGTCACGGAAGTATTTGACCTTCGCCCCAGGGCCATCATCGAACAGCTGGACCTGCTGCGCCCCATCTACCGCAAAACCTCGGCCTATGGTCATTTTGGCCGCAACGATCCAGATTTCACCTGGGAACGCACCGACATGGCGGACAAAATCAGGGCCAAGGCGGGGATATAGTCAACGCCGTGCACGACAATTGCATGATGAATGCTTACTGTCTAAGAAATTGGGCCGTCAAGGCTCCAGCGGGCCTTGTTGGGCCTTGCACAACATACACCCGGTATTGCACCGCCAAGGAATTGGCGGGAAGGTTTTCTGAGCGGATGCCGACGGGATTTAGGAGGACTCAATGCCAGTTGCACAGAAAGTAAAAAGCCCCCAGGGCTTTTTGGAAGTCAATCCCAAGCTGCCTTACAAAGTGGCCGACATGGGGTTGGCCGATTTTGGACTCAAAGAAATGGCCCTGGCCGAAAATGAGATGCCGGGGCTGATGGCCGTGCGCGAAAAATACGGCCAAGCCAAACCCCTCAAGGGACTCAAGGTCATGGGCAGCCTGCACATGACCATTCAGACCGCCATGCTCATCGACACCCTGAAGATTCTGGGCGCGGATATCCGCTGGGCCTCCTGCAATATCTTCAGCACCCAGGATCACGCAGCGGCCGCCATTGCCCAAAAAGGCTCTGCGGCAGTCTTTGCCTGGAAGGGTGAAACCCTGGAAGAGTACTGGTGGTGCACTGAGCAGGCTCTGATCTGGCCCGACGGCAGCGGCCCGGACCTGATCGTCGATGACGGCGGCGATGCCACCATTTACATCCATCAGGGCGTCGCGGTCGAAAAGGACCCCTCCTTGCTGGCGCGCTCCTATGACAGCGAAGATATGCGCCTGCTCATGGCGCGGCTCAAAATCAGCTACGGCCGTGATCCGCAATTCTGGACGCGCATCGCGGCCAAAGTGCGCGGCGTCTCTGAAGAGACCACCACCGGCGTGCATCGGCTCTACCAGCTGCAGCGCGATGGCCAGCTGCTCTTTGCGGCCTTTAATGTCAACGATTCGGTGACCAAATCCAAATTCGACAATTTGTATGGTTGCCGCGAATCCCTGGCCGACGGCATCAAGCGCGCCACCGACATCATGATGGCTGGAAAAGTCATCGTGGTCTGCGGCTATGGCGACGTCGGCAAGGGGTGCGCCAAATCCATGCGCGGGTACGGCGCTCGGGTCTTGATTACTGAAATCGACCCCATCTGCGCCCTGCAAGCGGCCATGGAAGGATTTGAAGTGACTACCATGGACGAAGCCGCGGCCACCGGCGACATCTTTGTCACAGCCACGGGTTGTTGCGACGTCATTCGGGGTGCCCATATGGAGCAGATGAAGAACGAAGCCATTATCTGCAACATCGGCCACTTTGACAGCGAGATTGATATGCGCTACCTGGAGACCACCAAAGGCTGCCGCAAAGAGAACATCAAACCCCAGGTGGATCGCTGGTATCTCAAATCGGGCCGCTCCATTATTGTGCTGGCCGAAGGCCGCCTGGTCAATCTGGGCTGCGCCACCGGCCATCCCAGCTTTGTCATGAGCAATAGCTTCACCAACCAGTGCCTGGCTCAGATCGCCCTGGCCACGGAAACTCATGAAAAGAAAGTCTATACGTTGCCCAAGCAGTTGGACGAAGAAGTGGCCCGGCTGCATCTTGGACGCCTGGGGGTCAAATTGACCCAACTAACCTCCAAGCAAGCCGAGTATTTGGGGGTGGCTTTGCAAGGCCCATTTAAGCCGGAGCACTATCGATACTAATTAATAGTACGATGATATTTGTTTTTAAAAGGCGGTATCCAAAGGGAACCGCCTTTTTTAATGCCTATCCCATTGCCACCCTGGTGGGTGGGGCGTAAGGATTCGATCAAGTCAGATGGGCGGGCAGGTCGTCCACCACAAAGCGCTGGACGATTTGAAAAAGATCTTTCAAGGCGAACGGTTTGGCTAAAAAAGCGTCGGCGCGAAAATCCCGCGCCACGATTTCATCGGCTGGATCAGCAGACATCGCCACCACAATGATTTCCGGATGTTCTTTCTTCAAATAGTGCAGTAGCGCCGCACCATTATCCCCCGGCATGCGAAGATCGGCAATGATAAGGTCCAAGTGCTGCTCACCCTGCAAAAAACTCTTAATTGCCTCGACCTCATCAAAGACAAAAATCTCGCGGTTGACGCAGTACATCATGACATTGGCCACGAATTCCCGCGTCATTTTTTCATGATCAACCACGGCGATTTGAACGTTGGTGATGATGGTGTCCCTCACGCAACCTTAAGAAATAGCGCATCCGATAACCCAAGCTGGTCACAAAGATGGTCGCAGAGCCAGGCAACATTGTCCGCCATGGCCTGTAAGCGAAAGCGGCCCGCGAAGTTGCCTTGTGCCGCGCTATGCGCCATTACGGCCAGAAGTTGAGCACGCTGAAAAAGTAGATGGGACCCGCCGTTCTTCTCTTCACCAACATCCGGCTCCGATGTCTGCCTGGCGCGCAAAAGAGATTGATGGAAAATAAAATCGGCGTTTTGACGGATGGCCACGGCCCTGGACTCACCCAAAGGATAGCCCTTTACATAGGCCTTGGTCATAATAATAAGAAGTTTAAGGCGCTCGTAGAATAAATGGTCGGCAGTATTGGGGGGGATCTCCTGAGTCGCCAAACCGCGTGGGATCATGAAACGTTCCTGTCCGGTTGAACTGCGCGAATGGAAGAAAAGACCTTTCAAACTATTGAAATACTTCTTATGCTAACTTTTTCGCGGAAGTCAAGGAAAGAAAATTTACGCGCCCTGCCCCCTTGACCCGGAGCCCAATCCGCTTACGTTTTGGACAGCAAAGATAAAATGGAGGGTCACTCCGACTCATCGGCGGAGAGCGCCACACGACGACCGCATTAACCCGCGCAGAAAGGGGGTGAATTCATTGGCGTGTCCTATTTGCAAGTCCGATCAATTTTATATCAAGAGCCCCGAGGATGCTTATGAGACCTATGATTTTGAATGCCGCAACGGCCAGGTCCGCTTCCAAGACCCGGAGGATGCACCCGCTGCCGGAGAAGTGCAAGCCGATCAAGAGATATTTTGCCAGCGTTGCGCCTGGCACGGCCCATTTAAACAAGTTTCGTAAAATCGACCGCGGCCAGCGCAAACAAACTAAAAAGTGCTCAAGTTTTTCCTTCGGTGGGGCGATATGTTCAGTGACACAGACTTCTTGGTTATGCGTGCATCTTTTCGCCGGCAGTCTTCAAAGCGTATTCAATGATTTGAAACCAAAAGACGCACCGGAGAGAACAACGGTAACCTGGAAGTCTCTTTTTATCCGCCCTTTATCGGATAATAATTCTGGATTTTTTACCCGCAATGTGATTAAGTCCGCCCGATTCCAGAGATGAAATTCGAGCGCCGCCCCTTGAACGCGATTTGACCGGGACCGGATGCCGTGGTTTAGAAAAGGCTTGTACAGGCGCATGCGTCGATCACTCTTGTGGCTCTCCAGTTGGTGTTGTCTGCTGCTGGCAACAGTTTTGGCTTCCTCAGCCACGGCCTCCGATGAATTCCCCACATCGTCAGCTACAATAGCTCCCACCGGCCAGCAGCAAGCCCACTATCATAACGAAAGCTCACGCCTGCGTATGGCCCTTAGCCTGGCCGCTGGTCCGCGGTTTGATTCTTTATCATGGAATACGGCTGGCACTGATGCTGGAACCGATCCGAACATCCTTTCCGAACTCGAATGGTCCGGCGTGCTGAGCTATCAGATATCCGGCAGCGGCTATCTTTTGGCGGATCGCTACTTCTATGGTCGCGGACAAATCAATTACGCCTGGATTCAAAGCGGGACCGTGCGCGATTCCGACTATGGCGCGGACAATCGCGCGCAAGAGTATTCCCGCTCCATCAGTGAGACCAATGGCGATCAACTCTGGGATGTGGACGCCGGCGGCGGATATCCCTTCACCTTTATTCAAAAACGATTGATTCTGGCCCCGTTGCTAGGCTTCTCCGTCCACCGACAAAATCTGCGCATTACTAACGGCCAGCAGGTGATCAGTGAAACACCGCCACCTGGCTATGGCACGCCACCCGATGTGGGGCCGCTGAGAAGCGACCTTAACAGCATGTACAGCGCCCGCTGGTTCAGCCTATGGACTGGCTTTGATGTGCGTTACCAAATGGCTGCACCTCCCAGCGAAGCCCCTCCCATGGAGTGGAGTTTGTCCCTGGCGTATCACTTCTGGGCCGATTACTCAGCCGAAGCGGATTGGAACCTGCGCGGCGACCTGGAGCATCCAGTCAGTTTCAGGCATGATGCCGATGCCCAGGGCGTTTCCCTGCAAGCCCAATGGCTCCTGCGTTTGAGCTACCGTTGGGCTCTTAACCTTGATCTGAACTATTGCCATTGGACCAGCGATCCAGGAGTCTCAACGGTCTATCCCGTTCAACCCTACCCCATTCAGACCACTCGACTTAACGAGGTCACCTGGCAATCCCACAGCGTTATGATCGGAGCTACCTGCCGGCTATTTTAGCCCCCAGCTCCCGCCGGATAAATTTCAACCATCTGCCGCATTGCAATTTGATCTCATGCGGCTTAGATTATCGCCCAGCAATGAGACGATATGTTTTTACAACTTTATTTCTGTGCTGCCTAACCGTGTCCGCCTGTGCGGTGATGCCCGATGAGATTACGCATCAAGCCTTGCCGGCCGACACCCCCTTTCTTGAATTGATTCAACGGGCCGCGACTTTCGCAGGCAAAGATGTCATTTTGGGGGGCTACATACTGGAAGTAAGCAACCAAAAAGATCAGACTCGTATTATGGCCCTTCAGGCCCCCCTGGGCATTGGCCAGGAGCCTAAAAGCAAGGACCTTTCCCAAGGCCGTTTGATTATTTTCTACCATGGCTTTATCGACCCGGAGGTGTATGCCAAAGATCGCAAGATCACCGTGGCAGGAAAACTTTTAGGGAGCTCCCATACGGATGAGACTAAAGAACCCTTTCCCTATGTTCGAATCCAAATGAGTCATATTCATCTTTGGCCGGTGGAAAAGCCCATCCAGCGTGACCCGTACTGGGATTATTGGGGCTATCCCCCCTACCCCTATCCTTGGGCTTGGCGATATCCCTACTGGTGGTGAGCTGAGTGTTCTTCTAGATAATTTTTACATCGTTGAATAGAAGGAGATCGAGCGATGATTCCATCGATCACAAAGGGTTTGCTTGCCGCCAGTTTTGTGATCTACCTGGTTGGCTGCGGCGGTATCTCCAAAGAGGCCCGTTCCCAAGTGACTTATACCGGTACTTTTGCCGAGCTCCAAGCCAGCCCCGACCCGCATATTGGGCAGATCGCGATTTTCGGAGGCAAAGTCATCAGCGTCCAGGTCTTGGACAAGGGCACGGAGCTGACCATACTGCAGCTTGAACTGGACAGCTCTGACCGGCCCATGAACAACGATCAATCCAAAGGTCGTTTTTTGGTGCTATCCAATCAGTTTCTCGATCCGGCCCTCTATCCAGCAGGAACCCTTGTTACGGTGGTAGGCAAAATTAAAGGCAGCCAGGAGAGAGCCATCGGTCAGATGCCCTACCGCTATCCCATCATCGAGCCGATCGAAATCAAAAAATGGCCGATGGAGACCGATACCTCTCCCCGTTTTCACTTTGGCATTGGCGTGGGCAAGACCTTTTAACCACGGCAGTGGCTTGGCAAAAGCAAAGCAGTTTTCGTCCGGCCCAAGAGCTGCTTGCGCTTTGGAGGTCGAGCCGTTATCATATGGAATATCGGCGAAAAGGAGGCCCCCCATGGATATTTCCTCAAAAATTCCACCCATCCAACGAACACCGGACATCAAAGCGCCCCACACCAAGGCGCCGGCGCCCCCAGCGCCCCCAGGTGCCAAAGGGGATCGCGTTGAGCTTTCGGAGCAGGCCAGGGAAATGCAGGTCGCCCGGCAGGCGATCCAACAAATGCCCGATGTGGATCTGGAGAAAGTGGCTAAAGTCAAGGCTCAGCTCAAAGCCGGGCAATACCAGGTGAACGCTGAAAAAACAGCCGCCCAGATGTTGGTGGAATCAATGGTCAGCGACCAGAAGAAATAGCAACGATGAATGAAGCGCTAATCTGTACCGAGCAGGAAACAGAAGAACTCCGGCGCCGGTTATCGGCTATGGAAGAACTTGAGCGCCGCTGTCTTGAAGCGGAACAAGCCCTAAAAGCCATTGAACAAAGAAACCGCATTCTGGGCGACAGCGCCCCCATGGGCATTGTCACAGTGGATCGGCAGGGTCGCATTGAAGGGCTCACCCGCAGATTTAGGGAAATGCTTCCTTGGCCTCGGGAAATGGACCCCATGGGCGCCAACCTATTCGAGTTCCAGCCCCTGGTGGCAGCCGGAGTAATTGAGGATTTTCGTCAATGCCTAACCAGCCCGCAAACCATTCAGCGCGATTATAGCTGCGTGGACGATCATGGTCGCTGCCTGCAGTTACGCTTCCAGCTCGGGACGGTGACCAATCCCGATGGCGAAGTCACCGGCGTCATGGCCTTTGTGGAGGATGCCACCCAGCTCAAACTGGCCCAAGCCGCGGCTGATGAGAACGAACAACGCTACCAGCTATTGTTTCAATCCGCGCCCGTGGCCATGGTTGAAAGGGACGCTTCCCAACTTAAGATCTACCTGGAGCATCTCCATACCACCGGAATCCATGACCTCAGAACCTACTTTCAAGAAAATCCCGATGAGATTTTCCGCTGCCTGGCCATGATCAAAACCGCGGATTGCAACAATGCCTTTCTAGATCTGCTCGAAACCCAGGATAAAGATGCGCTCCTGGCCGATTTGCCGCGAGTGGTGATGGGGCCGGAATTTCAAAAAATGGCCGGAGAGATCATTATAATGGTGGCCCAGGGATGTTTCATCCCCGAAAGGGAGATGACCATCCGGACCGTCCTGGGTCGCGAAAAGCGCATCATGACGCGCGCCATGGTGCTGGCCGGGCATGAAGCCACCTTGGCGCGGGTGGTGATCTCCATGGTGGACATCTCTTCCCGCGTGGCTGCTGAAACCGCCTTGCGAGCCAGTGAGCAGCGCTTTCGCGAACAGGCGCTACACGACAATCTCACCGGGCTGTATAACCAACGCTACCTGCACCACTCCCTGCCTCTGTTGATCCAGTCGGCCGCAGCTGAAAACAGCCCCTTGGCCGTTATCTTCATGGACTTGGACAACTTTAAGCGGGTCGTGGATACTCACGGCCACCTCAACGGCAGTCGGGTCATTCAAGAAGTGGCCGCTACCGTAAGGCGATTTCTTCAGCCGCCGGCTTATGCCGTGGCCTATGCGGGCGATGAGTTTGTCTTTGTGCTGCCCGATGCGGATGAACCCCATGCCCTGGAAAAAGCGCTTGAGATCCAAAATGGAATCAAAACCAACATCTTCCTAAAATCGCAAAATCAAGAAGTACAGCTCAATGCCAGTTTCGGCATCGCAGTCTTTCCCAATCATGGTGAAGATGCCGAAGCCCTGTTGGCTGCCGCCGATACCGCCTTGTTTCAAATCAAGGGTACGGGCAAAGGGGCCGTTGGGCAGTATAAAGCGTCCCAAATTTGACATTCATTATCCTATAATCTATAAAATCCTGCGCCGAATCCCGACACGGATCGGGAGCGGGGGACCCAAGCCAGTGGGGAGAATCACCATCGCGGTGAAGGGCAACCTCTTCAGCTCTATCCCGTCAGCTAACCTCGCAGGCATTGATGAGGAGACCTTCGGAGAAGAACGGAAGAAGCTTCTGCCGAATACTCCTTCCGGAGGTTGGGTAAATGCCGGATTCACATATTCCCCCAGCGGGTTCTAACCCGTCGGATGCTTCCGCGTTATCCCAAAACCAAACCCAACGTTTCCTCCACTTCGGAGCGCTCACCCTCACTGCGCTGGGCGTGGTCTATGGCGATATTGGCACCAGCCCGCTCTATGCCGTGCGCGAATGTTTCAGCGGCCCCCACGCCATTCACATGGATAGCGTCAATATCATGGGTGTGGCCTCCCTTATTTTCTGGTCTTTGACCAGTGTGGTCAGCATTAAATACGTCGGTTACATCCTCAAGGCGGACAATAGAGGCGAAGGAGGGATTTTCGCACTACTGGGACTAATCCTGGGGGCCCGCAGGCAACCGACCCCCAGGCTGCGCAGAGCCATCTTTCTGAGCGCGATCTTTGGCGCGGCCCTGCTCTATGGCGACGGCATGATTACGCCCTCCATATCGGTGCTGTCGGCCATCGAAGGCTTAGAGGTAGCCACCGCAAGGGCCAAGCCCATGATCGTCCCCTTAACCTGCCTTGTGCTATTCATTCTTTTTTCGGTCCAACGGCGAGGAACAAGTCGTATTGGTAAAATTTTCGGAATGGTCATGGTTTTGTGGTTTATAACCATAGCAGCGTTGGGCGCCTGGGAAATTATCCAGTCGCCGCATATTCTCCGGTCATTGAATCCGGCTTATGCGTGGCATTTTTTCCACGCCAACCATTTGCACGGTTTTGTAGTGTTGGGATCGGTAGTGCTCTGCATCACCGGCGGCGAAGCGCTCTATGCCGACCTTGGCCATTTCGGCCGCCGCGCCATCCAGGTTACCTGGTTTGGTTTGGCCTGCCCGGCCCTGCTGCTCAATTATTTCGGTCAATGCGCCTTATTGCTGAATCACCCTGAGGCCAGTCAAAATCCTTTTTACGGCTTGGTGCCTTCGGCCTTGCTCTACCCCATGGTGGCACTGGCCACGATGGCCACCGTGATCGCTTCCCAAGCCCTGATTTCAGGAGCATATTCTTTAACCCAACAGGCCATCCAGCTGGGCTTATGCCCCAGAATCCAGATTGTGCACACCTCAGCCAAAATCAAAGGCCAAATTTACATTCCCAGTGTCAACTATGCGCTCATGATCGCTTGTCTCGTATTGGTTCTATATTTCGAAGAGTCCAGCCGCCTGGCCGGCGCCTATGGATTGGCGGTTACGGCCACAATGGCGCTCACTTCGGCGCTGTATCTGGCGGCCGCCATTTTGGTTTGGCGTTGGCCCTGGTGGAAGGCGCTGCCACCGGTAATTCTATTTCTTGTTTTCGACCTCAGTTATTTTGGCGCCAACCTATTCAAGATTATCGACGGCGGCTGGCTGACCCTGATTGTGGCGGTGGCCGTGACCGTTACTTTTACTTCCTGGATAAAGGGCCGTAACGAAGTAAAAAAACAGCTCTATTCCGGCCTCCTGCCCCTGGATCAGTTCCTGGCGGGTATTGAGAATCGCCACCTGGCGAGGGTCCCAGGGACAGCCGTCTTCATGACCATCTCCCCAAAAGGCACCCCCTTCACCTTGCTGCATCAAATCAAGCACAATCATTTGCTGCATGAAACTGTTCTGCTGCTGACCATTCAGAGCGCCGATGTTCCCTTCATTCCCCTGGAAGAACGCGTGAGCATTCAACATCTCTCTTCGGGATTCCATCGCATGGTGGCGCACTACGGCTACATGGAAAGCCCCAACGTGCCCGAACTCTTCCGTCTGCCGGCCTGCAGCAGTCTGCCCCTGGAACCCATGAAAACTACCTTTTATATGGGGCGGGAGACCTTGCTCACCACGGGCCGCTCGCCCATGATGCAATGGCGCAAAGCGCTGTTTGCCTTTATGTCGCGCAATGCCGCCAATCCCTCCACCTTCTTTGGCATACCGCCCAACCGGGTGGTAGAACTTGGAGCGCAGCTTGAAGTATAACGTGACTGCCTGCCGCAAAGTGCTATAAAAAGTGAGAATTATCCAGATAATTGCCTATCCCGGTTGCTCAAGATAAGCTGAGTTGCATTAAATCTATCTCGCAAAGGACGCCAAGCGCGCCAAGAAGTGAAGATTCTTTAATCATCTTTGCGATCTTTGCGCCTTTGCGAGAAGAATCATTACTCAACCTGCATTAACTGCATAGCCCCCATAAAAAAAACGACGGGCGGCCTATAAGGCCGCCCGTCTTAAGCCAAACCAATGTTTTGATCAGACTGCTATTATGGCCAGATCAAATTGGAATTCTGCACAAGGTTGAGGTACACGGTGGGGAAGATGCCCAGGCGCACGACGCCATAAGCTGATATTAAAACCGCCAATGCCAGCATGGGGGCGAATGCCAGGGCCGGTTTCGCGCCCTCCACCTGGGTTTCGGGTGTTTTCATATACATGGCCACGGTGATCTTCAGATAGAAGTAAACCGATACCACACTGTTGAGCACGCCGATAATCGCCAATCCCAGGTAACCGGCTTCGATGGCGGCGCTAAAGATGTAAAATTTGCCCATGAATCCGGCGGTGGGCGGAATACCGGCCAGCGAGAACAGAAACAGGCTCAAGGCTACTGAAGCGATGGGATATTGAAAGCCCAGGCCGGCGTAATCCTTTACCGTAATACGCTTCTCGCCCACATCCCCCAAGTAGGTGATGATGGCAAAGGCGCCGATATTCATCAAGGTATAGGCCAGCATGTAGAAAAGAATGCCGGGTGTACCCAGCTTGCCGCCGGCCACAAACCCCACCAGCACATAGCCCGCATGGGCAATACTGGAGTAGGCCAGCATGCGTTTGATATTATCCTGCACCAGGGCGATCACATTACCCACGCTCATGGTGAGCACGGCGATCCACCAGATCACAGGCACCCAATGATTATGCATGGCTGGTAAAGCTTCCAAAAAGACCCGCACGAAAGCGGCAAAAGCCGCCGCCTTTGGACCAGCCGACATGAAAGCGGTAATGGGAGCCGGAGCGCCTTCATACACATCGGGGGTCCACATGTGAAAGGGGACCGCCGCGAGTTTGAAGCCGAAGCCGATGAGCAGCAGGGCCATGCCGATCATGATGATATGGTTGTTGATATTGCTGGTCCGAATATAGCTGAAAATCCCGGCGATATTGGTGGTTCCGCTGGCGCCGTAGAGCAGGGCGATGCCATAGAGCAAAAAGCCGGTGGCAAAAGATCCCAGCAAGAAGTACTTCAAGGCGGCTTCATTGGAGATCATGCGGGTGCGGGCATAACCGGTGAGCACATAGAGCGAAATGGACATCAGCTCGATTCCCAAAAAGATGGGCATCAAATCCGCGCTGCTGGCCATGATCATCATGCCCAGGGTGGCCATCAGCAGCATGGCGTAATATTCGCCCGCCGGCATCACTTCCTGCTTGATGTACTTAATCGAAATTAAAATGGTCAGCCCGGTGCCGATGAGAAAGATCAGCTTGAAGAAGCGGCTGTAGTTATCCACCACCCAAAGGCCGTTGAAAGTATCCACTACCGAACGGCTGCCAAAGCTCGATGGCATGTAAACGACCATGATCAAGGCCGTCACCACGCCGATAAACCCGATGTAGCCCAGGACGTTTTGGCTTTGCTTGGCGAACACCTGCCACATGAGGATCAGCAGCGCAAAGGCGCAGATCACGATTTCGGGATATAACGCGCTAAAATTAATTGTGGGTATGCTCAGTTCCATAGTCCATCGTCTTTGCTATTGTTTTTTCAGCGTTGACCTGTTCAATCAGATGCGTCACCGAAGTATGCATCTTGTTCAAAAACGTTTTCGGAGCCACTCCGATCCAAACGATAAACACCAGAATCGGCACCAGGTAGGCGAGCTCCCGGAAGCTCATGTCGGGCAGTTGTTTGTTCTTCTCATTGGTGATGGGACCATACATGACTCGTTTATACATCCACAGCAGGTAGACCGAGCCCAGCAATAATCCCAGCATGGCAACGGACGCAAAGGGCACGCTGGCTTTGAAGGCGCCGATGAGAATCAGCAGTTCGCCGACAAAGCCGTTGAGACCGGGGACGCCGATGGAAGAAAAACACACCATCAGAAAAAGGGTAGCGAACAGAGGCATTACCTTCATCACGCCGCCATACTCTGAGATCAATCGGGTGTGGCGCCGTTCGTAGAGCATGCCGACGATCAAGAAGAGCGCGCCCGTGCTCAACCCGTGGTTGATCATCTGAATCGTGCTGCCTTCAATGCCTTCCACGTTTAGGGCGAACATGCCCAGCATACAGTAGCCCAGATGGCTTACACTGGAGTAGGCCACCAGTTTTTTGATGTCGTCTTGGGCCAGGGAAACCAGTGCGCCGTAGACAATACCGATGACACTTAACCAGAAGATGAAGGGAACGAATTGTTGCGTGGCCAGCGGAAAGATCGGCAGGTTAAAACGCAGAAAGCCGTAGGTGCCCATCTTCAGCAGAACACCGGCCAGGATTACACTGCCCGCGGTGGGCGCTTCCACGTGGGCGTCAGGCAACCACGTATGGAATGGGAACATGGGCACTTTGATGGCAAAGGCCAGAAAGAAGGCCAGGAACAGCCAGAATTGGGTCGCTGCTGGGATATGGAGTTGGTGATATTTGAGGATATCAAAGGTGTACTCGCCAGTGGCTTTGTACATCATGAAATAAAGGCTTAAAATCGCGATGAGCATGAGCACGCTGCCGCTCATGGTATAAATGAAGAACTTGATAGCCGCGTAAATACGCCTCGGTCCGCCCCAGATGCCGATGATAAAGTACATTGGAATCAGCATGACTTCCCAGAAGACATAGAACAGGAAGAAGTCCAGGGCACAAAAAACGCCCAGCATGCCGACCTGCAAAAAGAGCAGACAGATCATGTACTCTTTGACCCGTTCGGTCACGGCGCTCCATGTAGACAGCAGGGCCAGCGGAGAAAGAAAGGTGGTCAGCATCACCAGCAGCAAACTGATCCCATCAATGCCCATGTGATAACTGACGCCGAAGCTCTGCAACCAGGGGACATTCTCCACGAACTGCATCTGCCAGGTGCTTGCATCATGGTTGAAATAAAGCGGCAGGGAGACGATGAAGGTCACCACCGTTGTCAGGAACGCGGTCCAGCGGATCAAATCGGGGCGCTTGTTGCTCATGCAGCAGATCAGCGCGATACCTGCCAGGGGCAGATAAGTGACAATGGACAAAATTGGTAATTGCGCAAGGTTCATAGTCTTTTACTTCGAGTAAGCGAATAAGTAAAAAGCAATAAGGGCCACGCTTCCAACAAGCATCACAAAGGCGTAGCTGCGCACCAACCCAGTTTGGGCACGGCGCACCACGCCGGATAAATTCATGAAAAAGGCGGCCACACCGTTCACCAGACCATCGACCACGTGACGGTCGAAAATACCACTGAAGAAATCGGCGGACTTGAGGAATCCGGCGCTGAACCAGCGGTTATAGATATTGGTCAGGTATTCTTCATATGCCGCCAACGGTTTGTTGGCAAACCACATGAACACCTTGGCGCCCTTGCGGTAGAACCAATCGGTGTCCACACTAATGGTGGGCTCGGGGTCAAGCTTTTTCAGCAGCATGAAGAAGCCTAAACCAGTGAAAAGCAGAATTCCCAAAGCGCTGGTTACATGCTGGCCGGTATAAGGATGATACTCAGCAACAAAGGGCAGCAATTTATACAAGGGCCCCGGCAACACACCGATGCCGACACACAAAAAGGCCGCCATGCCCATGCCAATAAGCATATTCAAGGGTGGTTCCTTGGCTCGGATACCTGAGTCCTTCCCGAAGAACATATAGTAGGGCAGCTTCAGGCCGGTGTGCAGGAAGGTACCGGCCGAGGCCATGGTCAACAGCAGGGCCACGGCTGGCCGGTGATCATAGGCTGCACCGGACACCACCATGGACTTGGTTACGAATCCGCTGAATAGGGGGAAGGCGGAGATGGCGAACCCACCAATCATGTATAGGAACAGAGTGATGGGCATCGTTTTATAAAGCCCGCCCAGTTCGGTCAACTTGCGCTTGCCGGTCATTTGAATCACTGCGCCAGCGCCCATGAACAGCAATCCTTTGTAGAGAATGTGGGCAAAGGCATGGGAGACCGAACCGTTCAGGGAGAGCTCGGTGCCAATGCCTACGCCGGCCACCATGTAGCCCACCTGGCTAATAATGTGATAGGCCAACAGCCGGCGGCAATCGTTTTCCAACACCGCGTAAACGACGCCGTAGAGCGCCATGATCGTGCCCATCCACACCAGCAGTTCCGTGCCGGGGAAGGTGCGCACCAAGACATAGACCGCGGTTTTGGTGGTAAAGGCCGACATGAAGACCGAACCAGTGACCGTTCCTTCTGGATAAGCGTCCGTGAGCCAGGCGTGCAGAGGTGGCACCGCCGCATTGAGAATAACACCCACCAGAATCAAGTAGAACGCCAAACTGCCGTCCTTCGGAAGAACGCCGACGCCAATGGAGCCAGTGTCGATCACATGCAGGATGATGCCGCCCAGCAAACAGACTCCGCCGAAGATATGGACCAGCAGGTAGCGGTAACCGGCAGCCATGGCTTTTGAATTTCTGCTGGCAAATACCAGGAAGGCCGAAGCAAAAGCCATCAGCTCCCAGAAAACGAAGAGCGTGAAGTAATCACCGGCAAAGGTGACGCCCAATGAGCCGCCGATATAAAGGAAGGCGGCCACGTGCTGACCGCTGTCCGTGATGTGCAGCGCGTAGACCATGCCGATCAGCGCGGCGATCGTAAATACCCAGGCGAATACGATGCTCAGTTTATCCACATGGCCGAACACAAGTTGATTGCCCAGGAAGCTATAGGTCCAGTAGTCGCCGGCCGTCATGCGGAAAACCGCGAAGATCGCCAACACGGGCAACAGCACGATGTAGCCCTGTTGCGCCTTACCGCGCAGGAACGGAACCAGAAACGCTCCCAGGATGAAAATAACGGCTGGATGGAACCACTCAGTCATAGTAATCCTCTTTCTTCATAATGCCCCCCTGGTGACCGATGAACTTGGAAACCAGGATGATGACCACGCAGGAGACAAAACCGTAAAACGCGCCCCAGCCGGGGATCTTATCCCAGATATAGGTAACATGATGGGTTGCATGTTCAGCATGCTCAGCATGCACGGCATGTTTGGCTTCCAGGTAGCTCGATATCTGGACCCAGAAATCAGCCACCACAACGAGCGCCAAGGCAATATAACCTAAGCGATTCTTTTGTTTCGTATTTTCAGAACTGCCGAAATAATCAACAAGTTTTTTGATCATCGCAGCACCTCCTGGGCCAGATGCAAGAAGTAATTGGGGAAAATGCCGATCGCCAACGAGATGATCGCGGTCAGCAGCAGCGGTCCGACCACCATCGGAATCTCATGCGGTTCGCCATGATGCCCGTGGTCATCCCCATGGGAATGGCCATGGCCGTGCCCAGGGTTGTCCTCCTTCTGGAAGAAAGCCTTGTAGGTAACCGGCAGAAAATAGGCCGCGTTGAGAACCGTGCTGGCCAGCAAGACAATAAGTATCGGCACCTGATGGGCTTGAATGGACCCCAAGGCCAAGTACCACTTGGTGATGAAGCCGGCGGCGGGCGGCACACCGATCATGCTCAGGGAGCCGATGAAAAAAGCCGCCATGGTCAGGGGCATCTTTTTGCCGATACCGCTGAGCTGGCTGATTTCGGTCTTATGCGCGGCGGTGTAGAGCGAGCCGGCGCAGAAGAAGAGCGTGATCTTGGAAAAGGCGTGATTGGCGATATGCACAATGCCGCCCGTCATGCCCAAGGGCGTCAGCAGCACCGCGCCCAGAATGACGTAGGAAAGCTGGCTGACCGTGGAGTAGGCCAGCCGCGCCTTAAGGTTGTCTTTGGTCATGGCGATGATGGAACCCACCAGGATCGTGAAACAGGCGATGTAGGCCGCGGTTGTGCCAATATTCATACGGGTCATCGCATCCACCCCATAGGTGTGAAAGACTACACGCAGAATGGAAAAGACACCAACCTTGACCACAGCCACCGCATGCAGCAAGGCGCTCACAGGCGTCGGCGCCACCATGGCCGAAGGCAGCCAGTTGTGGACCGGCATCACGCCACCCTTGGCAAAACCATACATGAAGAGGAAAAAGGTTACGAACAGCAGGGTGGAGCCCGGCACGTTTTTCAGCAGACCGCCGGAGACGAAATCGGTTGTGCCGGCCACGGTGTAAACAATGATGACACCCGCCAGAAGTAAAGTTTTAGAAAGACCGACCAGGTAGAGAAAGTACTTACGCGCGCCTTCCTGAGCTTCGGGGGTTTCCTTATGCCCGACCAAGGGCACAGTGGCCAGACTGAGAGCCTCGTAAAAAAAAAATAGGGTCACCAAGTTGGCGCTGAATGCGACGGCAATGGTGGAGGCCAAGCTGATGGCGAAGCAGGTGAAATAGCGGGTTTGGGCGTGTTCCTTATTGGAGCGCATGTACCCGATGGAGTAAAAGGTGGTGACGATCCAGAGAAACGAAGAGACTGTGGCAAACAGCAGGCCAAAGGCATCCACGCGGAATTTGATGTCGATCCCCTGGTAGATGTGGAACAGCGTATACTCGATGGTGTTGCCGGCAAAAATAACCGGCACCATGGAGATCACGATGCAGAATTTAACCACACCGGCCGCCACGGACCAGAACTCCCTAAGGTTCTGGTGTTTGCCCGAGATCAAGATCAGCGGCGCCGCGATCAGCGAGGCCAGCACCGCCAACAGAGGTTTGATGGATAAGATGGTAACCACGCCTACTAACCTTTCATTAAATTAATCGCATCCACATTGACGGTTTCTTTATTCCTAAACAGGGCAATGATAATGGCCAGGCCCACGGCGGCTTCAGCCGCGGCCACGGTCATGATCATGAAGACAAACACATGCCCGTCCATATTATCTAGAAATCTGGAAAAGGCCACGAAAGTCAGATTGACGGCATTGAGCATCAATTCAATACACATATAGATGATCAATGCGTTTCTGCGGGTGAACACGCCGACGGCGCCAATGGAGAAGAGCAGCGCGGCCAAGATTAAATATGCATTCAATGAAACCATAGTTTGCGTATGACGATGGGAAGATCTCCCTAATCGTCAATCCTCCTTTTGGCCAGGATCACGGCCCCCACAATGGCGGCCAGCAGCAGGATGGAAGCAATTTCAAAGGGCAGCAGAAAATCGGTGAAAAGCATCTGCCCGACGGCTTTGGTAGTTCCAAACGAGTCCACCACTTGAGACGGCCCGATCTTAATCAGTCCGGTAACGGAGATCAGAATGGCGCCCACGACCAGGATACTGATAAACTGCAGCGCAATCTTGCGGTTGGAGAGCCTTCCGGCTTTTTCCTCCACATTGAGCAGCATGATCACGAAGAGAAAGAGCACCATGATCGCGCCGGCATACACAATGATCTGCAAAGCGGCGATCAAGTGAGCGTCCAGAAGCACGTAGATGCCCGCCAGAAACAGCATGGTCAAAATCAGGCTCATGGCCGCGGCCACGGGTCGCTTATTGGTCACCAGCAGCAGGGCCGAGACCACCGCGCCGAATCCCAGCAAGTAGAACATCAGTAGTTGCATTTGGCGTAAATCCTTCTGACGTAATCAATACGCTTTTGCAGTTGGGCGGCGGGCCGCAACAATTGCTCCTTGGTATAAAGCATGTCGCGGCGCCGGGAGGCGCACAACCCCTCATATTCATCGCTCATTACAATGGCTTCCTTGGGGCACACCTCTTCACAATATCCGCAGTAGATGCAGCGGGAGAGATCAAGGGTGTAGCTCGAAGGATAACGATCGCCATTGGCCCGTTCGTCGCCGATGATAGATATGGCAAAGGCCGGGCAAATCTTTTCGCACAAGCCGCACGCCACGCAGCGCTCGGTGCCGTCGGGATTGGCCACCAGCACCGGCCGGCCGCGGTAGGCGGGAGGCATGACGGCCTTTTCTTCCGGGTAGTAAATGGTGGGGATTTTGCGTTTTTTGCCATTGGGGGGCACCACGAAACCCACCAGGTTGCCGAAGAAGTGACGGCTTGTAATCGCCAGCCCGCGAAGGACTTCGAAGATGTAGAGCCGCTCCCACAGAGAGAGATCAATACTCTTGCGCACCTTCTTGGGTTTGAGCTTGTCGGCGGGCAGATTGCCCACCCATGCTTGAAAATCTTTTATTTCCATACCAGCAGCACTATTCCGGTTATAAAGATATTGAGTAAAGCCAAGGGCAACATCATCTTCCAGCCCAGGCGCATCACCTGATCATAACGAAAACGCGGCAAGGTCCAGCGAATGGTCATCAGCAGCCAGATGAAGAACGACACCTTGAGGAAGAAGACCAGCACATTGACTATCATGGCCAGAATGGCCGCGCCGTTGGGCCCGGCCGGGGAGAACCACGACAGCAGCATCTGATCCGTGACAAAGGGCAGGTGCCAGGCACCGAAGAATAAAGTCGTCACGATACCGCTGATGGTGACGATTTCCAGAAATTCACCCATCCAGAACATGACGAATTTCATGCTGCTGTACTCGGTGAAGTACCCGGCCACCAGTTCGGACTCGGCTTCGGGCTGATCAAAGGGCGCGCGTTTGTTCTCGGCGATGGCGCAGGTTAGAAAGAGGATGAAGCCCAAGGGTTGCATAAAGATGCCCCAACGGAAGAAATTCTCCTGAATCATGCCGATATCGGTTAACCGCAGCGACCCGTAAACCATGAAAACCCCGATGAGGGTCAAGCCCATGGCCACTTCATAGGAAAGCATCTGGGCCGAAGCGCGCAAGCCCCCCAACAGCGACCAGTTGTTGTTGGAAGACCAGCCGCCCAGCACCACGCCGTAGGTGGAAAGTGAAGCAAAGGCGAAGATAAACAGCATGCCGACATCCAGATCAGCAATCACCAGCTTGACCGAATGGCCCCAGAGTTCATAATTGCCGCCAAAGGGAATCACGGCAAAGGTCACGATGGCCGGGGTCAGGCTGATGAAAGGCGCCAGGGTGTGGAAGAACTTGTCCGCGCCTTCGGGGATGAAGTCTTCCTTGGTCAACACCTTGACGGCATCGGCAATGGGGTGAAAGAGCCCGATGATTTTGAAATTAAGGATATTGGCTCGATTGGCGCCGACCCGATCCTGCATCAATGCGCTCTGTTTTCTTTCCACCCAGCCGAGGATGGGCGAATAAAAGCCGACGTTGATGCTGAAGATAAACAAGATCTTGATAATGGTTTCGGTCAAATCAGCAATCATGGTTATCTGTCACACTCCCCGCCGATCATGTTGATCATGTCAAAGGTCGGTACGATATCGGCGATCAGCCGCCCGCGCATCATGCGGGGCATGGCGGCGGTCAGAGGAAAACATGGCGGCCGCACGCGGCATTTTACCGGCTTGCCGCTGCCGTCGCTCACCAGGTAAAACCCCAGCTCGCCGTTGGCGCCTTCCACCGCCGAGTAGATTTCACCGGCCGGCGGCTTGATGCCCTCGGTAATGGTCTTGAAATGGGTAATCAGCGACTCGATCCGGCTGTAAGTATCGTCCTTGGACTGCCAGCGCATGCCGGGCATATCAAGATTGATGGGGCCCGCCGGCATTTTGGCCAAAGCTTGTTCCACGATGCGCATGCTCTGGTTGATTTCTTCCATGCGCACAAGGTAGCGGTCGAAATTGTCACCCGTTTCGCCCACCGGAATCTCAAAGTCCATCCGGTCATAAACCAGATAAGGTTGGGCCTTGCGCACATCGTAAGGCACGCCGCTGGCCCGCAGGCAAGGGCCGGTAAAACCATGGGCAATGGCTTCCTGGGCCGGCATGGTGCCTACATCGCGCATGCGGTCAATGAAGATGCGGTTTTTGGTCAGCAGCTTGTCCACATCCACCCAGAGTTCGCGGCAGGTTTTAAAGGCCCTGGCTACCCCGGCGGCAAATCCTTCGGGCAAGTCGTTCTTCAGGCCGCCGATGCGCACGTAGTTGGCGGTGACACGCGCGCCGCACACCTCTTCGAGCAGGTCCCACAGCAGGTCGCGCGCTTCGACGAAGTAGAGAAACACCGTCATGGCGCCCACTTCCATGGCTCCCGCGGCAATATTGGTATAATGATCGCAGATACGGGCCATTTCACTGAGAATCACGCGAATATACTGGCAACGTTCCGGCGCCTGCAGGCCAAAGAGTTTTTCCACGGCCAGGGCATACCCCACATTGTTGATCAGCGGCGATACGTAGTTGAGCCGGTCGGTGTACGGCATGACCTGTTCCCAGGTGCCGTTTTCGCACATCTTCTCAAAGCCGCGGTGGAGGTAGCCGATGTCCACCTTGAGGTCATCGATGGTCTCACCGTCAAGGGTCACCGTGAACTTTACGGTTCCATGGGTGACCGGATGGGACGGTCCCATGTTAATGACCATTTTTTCGGTGTGCAGATTCTTGGCTGAATCGGTCATAATGTCCATCTATAAAATAGGAGTTATCAATTCAACGGTCCGATTAACGGTTGTCTCTTCTTTACAGGGTAATCCTTGCGCAACGGATGGCCTTCGAATCCCTCGTAAAGCAAAATTCGCTTTAGATTGGGGTGCCCCTTGAAGACGATGCCATACAGGTCAAATACTTCCCGCTCAAACCAATCGGCGGCGACCCAGATGGAGACAATGGAGTCGATGGCGCAATCGGCTTCCGAAACCTGGGCCTTGATCCGTACGCGTTGATTCTTACTCAGGGAGTAAAGATGATAGACCACCTCAAAGCGCGGTTCTTTACCCATATAATCCACCGCGGTCAGGTCCATCATAAAATTGTAGGCCAGGTCCGGGTCATCGCGCAGGAATTTGCTGATGGCCAGAATATCTTCCTTGCGCACGACGGCCGTGGCATCTCCGCGATGGGCGTGAGTTTCAATCACGGACCGCGGAAACTGCCTGCTCAATTTATCCAAGGTCATGTTTGTGCTCATAGGCTTAACACTTCATTGTTACAGGAGCCGGTCCTTTGGGCCAATCCGACCACTTCTCCTTGGTTACCTTTTCCTGCAGCTTCATCAGACCGTCCAACACCATCTCCGGCCGGGGAGGACACCCTGGGATGTAGACATCCACGGGAATCAGTGTATCGATGCCCTGCACGGTGGAGTAATTGTCGTAGAAACCGCCTGACACGGCGCAGACGCCGAAGGCCATGACCCATTTGGGTTCGGTCATTTGATTGTAGACTTTGACCAAAATCGGGGCCTGTTTGTGGCTGATGGTGCCGACCACCATCAACAAATCGGCCTGCCGGGGAGAAAATCGTGGCAAAGCCGCGCCAAAGCGGTCCAAGTCATACCGTGGCCCACCCACGGCCATGAACTCCATGGCGCAGCAGGCGGTAGCGAACGGATAGAGGAAAAAAGAGAATTTCCGGCTCCAGTTAATCGCCGCCTCAAGCTTGGTCACCACCACATTGGGTCCCAGCGGTTCTTCGCTGCTAAAGGTATTGATTATTCCCATTCCAATGCCCCTCTTTTCCAGACGTAGATCAGACCCACGGCCAACACCACGATAAAGATCATCATCTCGACAAAGCCGAATAACCCGAGGTCTTTAAACAAAACGGCCCAGGGATAGAGAAAGACGGCTTCAATGTCGAATATCACGAAAAAGAGCGCCACCAGATAGAACTTGATGGAGAAACGCAGTCTGGGCGAAACCAGTTGGCTCTCGCCGCATTCGAATGGTTCCATCTTCTCGGGGAATTTCTTCTTCGGTCCAATGATAGTGGTGGCCACCAAGATGCCGATGGAGGTGGCCGCCGCCAGGGCCAGCATGATTAGTATGGCAATGTAGGCGTTCATTTCTTATCCGCTTTAGAGATTTTGACGCGGGTCAGGTATCGCTGCATCGACCGCAATGCATTTACGGGCGCATTTTCAATACTGTCCGGAATCAAAACCGTTCCGGGCAAAACCCTTGCCGTGACACGGGCTTTGATGGTCAGCGTACCTTCGGCCGAGGAAACGGCCACCGCATCGCCATCTTTGATATTCAGACCGCCCGCATCCTGGGGATGAATCTGGGCGCGACACTCTGACTCAATGCCCATGAGAGCCGCAGAACGCATGGACAGCGGGGAGAGATGGAAGAAGCTGTTGGCTTCCAGCAGCACAAAAGGTCGATCTTTATCGCCGGCGTCCGCCGAGCCATCGGTTTGGGTTGCTTTAGCCGCAGCCGTCCCATAATTGGCCATTATTCCCTGGGGACTAAGTTGGGCATAGGTCATGCCGCGGTAGGCCGGAACTGTAGTCGCGATATCTTTGAAGATATCTTCGGCCGAGTCATAGGTGAAGCTGCCGCCCAGACGCTTTTCCAACAGTGCCAGGATCTGCCAATCAGGCTTGGCCTCGCTGCGCAGTGTAATGGCGCGCCTCACGCGCTGCACCCGTCCTTCCATATTGGTAAAGGTCCCCTCCCGTTCCGCGAAACTGGCGCTGGGCAGCACCACGTGGGCCATAGCGGCCGTGGGTGTCAGGAACATGTCTTGAACCACGATGAAATCGATTTTCTGCAACGCTTTTTTCATGGTGCCGCCACTGCGGTAACGGGTAAGCGGATCTTCGCCCATAATGTAGAGCGCCTTGAGCTTGCCTCCCAGGGCCAGCTCAACGACGTCACTGCCCGGCTCGGGCCGCAATCCCATATCCACCGCGCCGCGGGAGTTGCAATACTCGCTGTAGAAGAGAATCTTGCCTTTGACGGCGGCGCACAAAGCCAATAGATCATTGGCCGCGCCGCGCGCGGCACTCTGACGACCGCACAGAATCACCACCGACTGGGCCTTTTGAAGTTTGAGGCCGGCTTGGGTGATGGCTTCGGCCGTAACGCCAGCCGTATCCGTAATCTGGGCGCCCTTGGGATCCGCGGTGGCTTTGGCAATGGCTTGAATTACAGCACCTTCCTGACCAGGAGCATGGGTCAACTGGACATGGGGATGGGGTTTGAAGCGAACCGGACGGTCCAAGAGGGTGATCAGCGCCGCATTGTTGGTTTTCAAGGCCTGACGGATCAGATTCCCGATGACTGGATTATCTTCGGCCGGTTCGGCGCCCACGGTGAGAATCAGGTCGACCTTGAGCAGATCACTGATAGTGCCATTCAAACCGCCGTCCAGGGTGGTCACATTGGGGTTGTGCATCCGCCGCAGTGTATCGATGCGGTTGGTACCCAGCACTTTCTTGAAGAGTTTCTGGAAGACAAAGTTATCTTCGTTGGCTACCCGTTCGGAGCCGATACCAGCGATGGCCTGTGCCCCCTCACCCTTTTTAATGGCCTGCAGTTTGTCCGCCACCAGGGTCAGGGCCTCATCCCAGGAAGCGGGCGTCAGCTGCCCGTTCTTGCGGATTAATGGAGTTTTCAGCCGTTGGGTGCTATCGATAAATTGGAATCCGAAACGGCCCTTGGCGCAGAGATTGCCTTGATTGATACCTTGTTCTGGATCGGCCGAAACGCGGTAGATTTGATCTTTCTTCACATCCAAAGAGATGGCGCAGCCTGTGCCGCAGTAAGGGCAAACCGAAGAGATCTTCTCAAACTCCCAACTGCGCGCTTGCAATTTGAGACCGCTGTTCAGAGCGCCCACCGGGCAAACTGAAATGCAGCGGCCGCAGAAGTCGCAGTTAAGAGGCTGGCCATCATGGGTGTTGATCACGGAGTGGTAACCCCGTCGATCCACGCGATAGGCTGCCACGCCCTGGATTTCATTGCAGGCCCGCACGCAGCGCTCGCACAATACGCATAGTTTGGGATTGTACCGCACCACGCCCCAGTCGGTGTGCTTCTGACGCTCAATGGGAGCGGCGGCGAACTCCTGCCGGGTGATCCCCAATTCCACCGTGATATTCTGCAAACGGCATTCGCCGCTGCGCTCGCATACCGGGCAATCCAGAGGATGGTTGACCAGAATAAGCTGCACCATGGCCCGGCGCACTTCACGCAAGCGCTCCGATTGAGTGGTCACCTTCAGGCCTTCGGCCACTGGAAGTTGGCAAGAAGCCAAAGGCTGTTTTTTACCCTCTACTTCCACCACGCAGATCCGGCACGAACCAATGGGGCTCAACTCTTTCAGATAACAGAGGGTGGGAATATAGATGCCGTTTTGCGTCGCCGCTTCCAAAACAGTCTGGTTGGACTTTGCGGTAACCGTTTTCCCATCTATGGTCAGTGTGACTTGAGGGGTACGCGCCTTGTCCGGCGAAGAGATCTGATCCGTCATATGCTTCAAGCTCTTAGTTTTTTTTATCCAACGCCACCATGCCTACCTGGTAGCACCGCAGGCAACGCGCAGCTTCTTGTAAGGCTTCCGGTACGGAATATCCGATTTCCACCTCGCCAAAGCTGCTCACCCGCTCCTCAATGGAAATGGTTGGCATGGGGACTCGATCCCAGGGCGGCGCGATGCCAGCCTCTTCTTTATCGTAAACCCCGAGCTTTTTCATCACTTTGTCCATCTTCTCGGCGACCGAGATCTCCACTGGCTTGCCGCTCAGATACTGATCAATGCTTTCAGCCGCGCGCCGTGCATTGCCGCAGGCATCCACGATCGTCAGCGGGCCGTTATAAACATCGCCGCCGGTGAAAAGCCAGGGCACATTGGTCTGCATGGTGTCCGGGTCGGCCACGATGGTGGTCCACCGCGTGACCTGCACACCTTCCACGCCGTTGAGTACGGAGAGATCCGCATCCTGCCCAATGGCCTGCAGAATGATATCAGCGGGTACGATGAACTCCGAGCCTTCCTGGGGCACTGGTCTCCGCCTTCCGCTGGCATCGGGCTCACCCAAAACCATCTTCAGGCATTCCAAACCGGTCACACGTCCGTTTTCAGCCACGATGCGTTTAGGGGCCGCCAGGAACTCATACTTCACGCCCTCGATCTCGGAATCGTGGACTTCGTGGGGATCGGCGGGCAGCTCTTTTTTGGTCCGGCGGTAAACCACGGTGACTTCCTTGGCGCCCAGGCGTATGGGCGTCCGGCAGCAGTCCATGGCCACGTTGCCGCCGCCCACCACCACGACTCGCTTGCCCTTAACGTCATACTGCTTGGTCGTGACGCAATCTCTGAGATAATCAATGCCCCGGATAAAGCCTTCGTACCCGTCCTTTTCCCCCTGGGCCCCCATGGTCTTGGAAAGATGGGCGCCAGTGGTGACCAAAAAGGCCTTGAACCCTTGCTGTTGCAACTGGGCAATGGTCAAATCTTTACCGATGGGGGTGTTGTATTTGATCTCCACTCCCATTAGCTGAACAAATTCGGTTTCCCGCTGCAGCACATCCTTGGGCACGCGGTAAGCTGGAATGCCTACCCCCACCATGCCGCCGGGCACGGGCAAGGCTTCGAAAATCGTGACCCGATAACCTTTCAACGCGAGGTAATAGGCTGCCGACAACCCAGCCGGACCTGCACCGATCACCGCCACCTTATCCTCACGCGCCAGCTTCTTTTCGTTGACCGGTTTGATCACATTGCGCAGATCTTCATAATCCCAGGCAAAACGCTTGAGCTTACAAATGGCCACCGCGCTCTCCACATTGCTGCGGCGACAATTCTTCTCGCAGGGGTGGAAACAAGCCCGGCCCAATGAGGCCGCCATGGGACTGGCTGTGCGAATGGTCTGCAAAGACTCCAGCGGGCGGCCTTCCTTGATAAATTCAATGTAGGCGGGAATATTCATGCCGGCGGGGCAGGCGGAGTAGCATGGGGCGGTCCATTTGGCTTCATAGCGAGCATCGGTTTTCACTGATTTTTTGCCGGCAATGAGCTCCTGAAAATCGGATCGGAAAAACCGCAGGGCATGTAAAACGGGCACCGGACCGGTTTTGCCCACGTAACATTTGGAGGTTTCACTGATGATGCCGCCTAGGGATTCGAGCTGGACCAGATCGCTCTCCTGCCCCTTGCCGGCCGTGATCTTCTGCAGCAACTCCTGCATCACCATGGTGCCGACCCGGCATGGAAAACATTTACCGCAGGACTCTTTTTGGACCTCCTGCATATACCGGCAACACATGTCCACAATATTGACCTGCTTTTCCGTCAAAATGATGCCGGCCCATCCCATAAAGGCAGTGATCTTATGTTCCCGGTCAAATTCCGCTGGCAGGTTGAGCCAGGGGGCGTCCTGCCACTGAGCCGGATCAATATTGCGGTTGTCGATGGCTTTATCATGCCATGACGAGAACAAGACCTTCATGAAATAGCTCCTGAATTATAAAGGCTGGTTTTTAACGGGATTGCTGCGATTACCATCGTATACTCTTTTGACAAAATTGAAATCGTCCTTATAAGGGGCGGCACTTTGTCAAGAATTGATATGATTGTCAACCGATTTCTTTATTCGTATTTTCCTATTTATAATCAACAGATAAATGAATTTTCGACCATTACTAAATTGTAAGGTTTCCGGTGCTGCAGGTGCCTACTTTATTTCGATCGATCAGCAACGATCAAATTCACGCGCCTATACCACGGCATCTTGCCCTGGCGAAAATGCCCTCATTGGCCAATATGATGAAATACAAGGGGGTTACAGCGTGCCCTCACTCTGACACGGACAAAAAAACCTGCCGGGCTTTCACCCGGCAGGTCTTCTGAAAATCGCGCTGAATATTGGCTGTTAACTGTTAAGAATCTTCTTGGCTTGTTCGTCGTTGACATCCGAGCAATGGTCGATGCCGGTCTCTTGAGCAGTTTCGCGGTTGGCCGCGAAGAGGTCGTTGCGCGAAATCTGGTTCAACGAGAATTTGCGCGCGCCGGCCATCAATTGCTGCAAGCCACAGGCCAGCTTGTCGGCCAGGGTCCACAACGCCATGGCGCCATAGGGAATCTTCTTCATTTCATCCTTGCCGATCTTCTTCTGGATGTCGAAGTAGGAGGCAAAAATTTCTTCGGGTATGGAACCCACTTCGGTCACGGTCTTGGGCAGCTTGTCCCAGTTGCCGCAGATCTTCTCGCGGCGTTCGGGATGCAACGCGCCTTCAATATTGGCGCCCAGGTAGCCGGGGATCATCACGGCGCGGCCCATGCACACCATCTTGGTGTAGGGGGCGCCCAGGGCCAGGGCTTTGAAGATGCTGTCTTCCAGGGCAAAGCCGCCGGCAAAGGAGAGATCCACCGGGCGTTGACCTTTGGCGGCCAGGATGCTGGCGTATTCATAAGCTTTGGAGTGCAGCAGGATGGAGGGCACGCCCCAGCTCTGCATCATGTTCCAGGGGCTCATGCCGGTGCCGCCGCCGGAGCCGTCGATGGTCAGCAGATCCATCTTGGCGTCGGTGGCGAACTTGATGGCCATGGCCAGCTCTTCCATGCCATAGGAGCCGGTCTTCAAAGAGATGCGTTTGAATCCCAGGGAGCGCAGGTATTCCACGCTTTTCATGAAGTCTTCGCGCACTTGATCCACGCGATTCAGGTTGGTGCCGCCCAGACGGCTGTGGCGTGCAAACGATTTGATGGCCTTGCGCTCAAACGCCTCCTGCACTTCGGGCAGTTCGGGATTGGGATCTACCACATAGCCGCGTTTTTTAAGGAACAGGGCATAATCCAGACTGGTAACTTGAATTTCGCCGCCGATGTCTTTGGCGCCCTGGCCCCATTTGAGCTCAATGATGCACTTGTCGCCATATTTCTTGGCCACATATTCGGCCACGCCATTGCGGGTGTCTTCCACGTTCATCTGCACAAAGACGGCGCCGTAGCCGTCAAAATAGCGCAGGTAAGTATTAATGCGGCGATCGAGTTCCGGGGATACGGTGATCTTGCCGTTTTTAATTTCCGATTTGCGATCCACGCCCACTACGTTTTCACCGATAACAATGGGCATGCCCACCAGGGCGCCGCCCACCGCAAAGGAGTCCCAATATTTGGCGGCGATGAAGGTGGAGCCCAGCGCGCCGGTCATCAGGGGAATGCGGGCCTTGGTTTTGATTTCAGTGCCGAATTCGGCCGTCAGATCCACATTGGGAAAGATGCAGTCATCCGGGTCCCTGGAAAGACCATTTTTCACACCATGGGCGCCATAGGCATAGCCCTGGATGCGCAAAGAGTTGTAGGAAACGCCCACATGGGTGGTGTTGTTGGCGCCGGCGGTCACCAAACCGAAATCGCGCGGATAGAGCAGCTTGCGGCCCACCATACTGGCATACCAGGTTTCGCATTTGCCTTCGCAATCCGCGCGGCACAGCGTGCACAGACTAGATTCGGCTGGATTGCCACGGTTGACGGTGCCGAGAACATCATTTCTTTTGTCAAAACGCATTGGATTACCCTCCTGTTAATTTTTCAGATTTGAAGCCTGCCTTCTTCGAATCCGCGCCATCTCTGGGGGTTATGAATAAATACCGCGGTTGCCGAAAAAGAATGAAAAAAGGCGCCCGCCCCTTTCAATGGGGCCAAAGACGCCTTTGTCTCATCTAATGCATTGCCGCACGCCGATGTGCGGAGCTGTTGGGCCGAAGCACATGTAGTCAGTCGCCATTGACTGACCACTTAATTAAAACAAATTTTATTTAGTTTGACTGAACTAATTAGTCAATAAAAAAGAAGCGGCAGGAACCATTAGCCGTAGAACTAATCGCCCAAGGGACAATCAAATTGATTTTTTAGTGAAACTAAATGCCTGGTGCATGGGAGAGGCCCCAATAAACCATGCGCTCACTCTCAGGCTTACCAGACCACTTAAAAAGAAGAAAATTTTGGCCCAATGGGTTTTAATGATACGGTTTGAAGCAGCACCAATTGATCAGTTTGATCAGTTTATTTGAGAAGGTCAGGCCATAGGGGTAAGAGGAGAATTAAAATCTTCTGGCTATTTTAAATTGAGTTCGCTCGACAGTAGAACTGCTTCGGCCACCTGGCGGATGGATTTGCGCGAGTCCATGCTTCGTTTCTGCAGCCAACGGTAGGCGGCATCGCCAGCCAGATTCTTTCGCTGCATCAGGATCTCTTTGGCGCGGTCGACCACTTTGCGGGTCTCCAGCTCCTCCTGAATCACTTTGGTCTTGACCATCAACTCGGTGTTGAGAATGGCTACAGCCGCCTGGTTGGCCACCGCGGTGAGCAAATTCACCTCGGTATCGGAAAAGTCATGGGGGGTGTTGGTGAAACAATTGAGCACACCGATGACTTTATCGTCTTTAAGGCGCAGCGGAACCCCCACCATGGAGACCAGCCCAAGCAATTTGGCCATCTCCTTTTCCTTGAAGCGTTTGTTGCGCAGCACATTTTTGATGGTCAACGGTCGTTTGTGCGTGGCCACGTAACCCACTACACCCTCGTTGAGGTCCAGGCTACGATCCTTGACGTATTCCGGGGCAATGGCCTGGGTGGCCTTGAGCCGGATTTTGTTTGGCGAGACGCCCTCATCGATGAGCCAGAGGGAACAGATGGCCACATCGGTGACCTTGGCCGTTACCATCACAATCAACTTAAGAAGATCCTCAAGATAAAGGTCCGATGTGATGGCTCGGCTGATGTCGGTCAGGGCCTTGATGTAATCGTCGTAGGGCTGGGGTTCGATTCTGTCCATCAAAACCCAAATAGCGCAAAAGTTGCATGAAATTCAAGAAATTTAAAGGGGTTCGCAGAACGCTTTCACGACTGGCGCTGGGCCAGCAGCACCCGCAGGTACCGGATACTGGATAGAATGAGCGCCAGACCGATGGCAATATACACGACCGCCAGATAGGGCTTGGGAATCGGCGAATGCCTCAGGGTCCAACCCATGGCGATCATCAGGGCCGCGATCAAATAGCTTTTCCAGGAGATAAAAGCGAACAGGCAGCGCTTACCCTGCATGGGCAGAAGGCGGGCCAGATTTTTGTCCACGACCCTTAAAAAGCCAAAATGATGAACCACCAGGGCAGCACCAACTCCAAAGGCGGAAAAGACAAAAACATGGCCCGCGCTTCGGTGCAGCCACGATGACGCCAGTGAGAGCAGCAAAATACCCACACCGATCCACATCAAGGCCGCCAGCAACAGCAGCACAGGCTTTGGCACCGCGGGCGTTAATTTATGGATATGGGCGTTCATCGGCCAACCTCAAGCATAGCGATAAAATATGAAGGAATCAGTCCATTCAATAGCAAAATATGCCGAAGCCATGGACGCAATTAATTAATAATTCTTTTGATCCAAGTCAAAGCGAGGAGAAAACTTTTCTGGCAGACTTACCCCGAAAGATACTATATTAGCAAAATTATGTGATGAAGATTATCCCTTGACCCATGGGAGGCTGACCATGAAAAAAGTCGAAATTTTCAAGGCAGGCAAATTCAGCGACCGTTCCATGACCAATCTATTGGTGCATGAGTCGCCCTACATGAAGGTGATCAATTTCAATATCAAGGCCGGACAGATGTTGCCCTTGCACGCCCATGACATCGAGGGTGAGGTGAGCATCACCGTACTGTCTGGCAGTGGTGAATTCCTGGGCAAGGACGGACTTTCCCTGCCCGCCGAGGTGGGCGATGTGCTGGTTTGCAACATCAGCGAACCCCATGGCGTCTTGGCCAAGACCGACCTGCGCATCATGGCAACCATTGCGCCGCCGATTTGATCATGAAACCCAAGGACCCAAATTCTGCTTGCGAGCCCGTACTGGCCGGCTTGCAGCGCGCCAATACCATCCTGTACTGCCATCATTGGCGTCAAACCGTTGATTTCTATCACGATGTCTTAGGGTTGAAGGCCCACCAGGTCAGAGAATGGTTTGTGGAGTTCCAGGTGACGGACCGTGCCTTCGTGAGTGTCGCCGATGCCGGCCGCGCCACCATCGCCAGCGCCAACGGAGCAGGCCTGACCCTCTCCTGGCAAGTGGAGCACCTGGAGCAGATCCGCCAGGCCCTGCTCAGCAAAGGTGTGGAGGTCTCGCCCATCCGATCCAAATGGGGTGCGCGGGTGTGCTATTTAAAAGACCCGGAAGGGCATCGGATCGAACTGTGGTCACCTTAATGCTTCGATTCAAAGAGTCACACCCCATCCCGAGAGATTACTTCCATATCCGACAACTCTTCTTGGCCGGATTCGCGGAGGCGGCCGGCAAGAACGCTCCAATTTGAATGATGGAGGTTGATCATGCCCATTCCAGGAAAGCTGTTGACCACCGCCATGGCGGTGATGCCCCACACGGACGTGGCGCGCGCCCTTGAAATGGCCCTTTCGCTGGACGTCCCCTACTGGCCCCAACTGCCCAACTCCAACTACTACGAAGATATGTATGTGCAAGCCTCGGAGCACTTCCCCGGCATCGTGCTGGATGTGAACCAACGCACCTTGCGTTTTTCCATGGAGAAGTTCATCGCCGAATTGGAAGAGACCATGGCGCGTTTTGATGAACCGGACTACTTTGACATCAGCCCCGATTATTCAACCGTCTACCACCGCTTCCTGGCCTTGGACCTGAGCAATCGCCCGGCCATCCGCGGCCAGCTGGAAGGCCCGGTCAGCTTTGGCTTCAACATTCTGGATCAAGATGATCGGCCGATTCTCTTCGATGACACGGTGCGGCCCTTTATGCTGGAGTTCATGGCCAAACGCCTGAACGTGCAGCTGGCGCGTCTGAAGCACAAGAATCCCAATGCCTTTATGTTCGTGGATGAACCGGGGCTACAATTTTTATTCTCCGCTCTGTCCGGCTATGGCGACCTCAAGGCCAAGCAGGATCTGGACGGCTTTTTTGCCACCGTCGATCGCCCCAGAGGCATCCATTTGTGCGGCAACCCGGATTGGGATTTTCTACTTGGCTTGGATATGGATATCCTGTCGCTGGACGTTTACGCCAATGCGGAAGTATTTGCCAACTACGCCCCTTCGATCCGGCGTTTTTTGGACAAGGGCGGCATCCTTGTGTGGGGCATTGTGCCCACGGGCATGGAACCGTTCAGCAAAGAAAATTTGGACACCCTGCAGGCGCGGCTGATGACGGTTTGGGAGCGATTAGCTCGCAAAGGCTTGGATTTGCAACAGATCATTCATCAGGGCATGCTCTCGCCCGCCACTTGCTGCCTGGTCAATCCAGATAAGACCGCCACCGTGGAACAGGCCTTTGATACGGTTCGCCAATTGTCGACCCAATTGCGTTCTAATTATGAAAAGTACTTATAATTCCTTGGATAGTGGAGGCCGCGCCCAAGCGGCGGTGAGTTCGCGGTCCCGCCCCGCTTCTACGTAATCATAATGCTTTCAGCGTATTGTCGGAAGACCGGGCTGACCGGCACTCTGCCTCTTGCCGCCTTTCCAACCTGGGGTTACAATTAGCCGTGAAAGACCACTCGGAGGGCGATGCACCAAGGCCGCCCTTGCTACCCGTTTAACTAAAAAACTGAAGGAGCAATCTATGGCATCCCAAGCCCAAGAACTGGCCGAGCGGCTGCAAGCGTTAAACAACGAGATGATCGCCTTCGTACGGGGGGTTTCCGAGGCGGACTGGGGCAAATCGACCAAAGCGGAGGAGTGGCGCCTCGGCGTGGTGGCGCGTCATGTGGGCACCGGACATTACAGTATTATCGAGCTGGCCAAAATGATGATTGCCGGCACCCCCATCCCCGGCTTTACCCAGGAGCTCATCGCCCAATCCAACAAAGCCCATGCGGCCAAGCACGCCAACTGCACGCGCGAAGAGGTGCTCTCCATCCTTGAGGCCAAGGGACGCAAACTCGTGGAGTACGTCCGCGGGCTCAGCGACGCGGATCTGGCCAAGCGGGCCAATCTACCCGATTTTGGCGGCGATATCAGCGTCAAGCAACTGTTCAAGGCTACGCTCCTGCACTCCGCGGCCGAACACCTGAAAAGCATGCGCGACACCGTAACGAAGAAGTAGAAATTAAACGCGATGAAAGGGTCGGATTGATCGCCGAAGCATTGATGATAGCGATTGCGCCGTGCGGCTCAGGATGATTGTGAACCGAAAGCAGCCCGTTGAACTACCTACCGAACTGGAGTTGCATAACATGCCCCTTGCCATGGACATCTTTACGCACCAAAACCGCCATCGCGTCAAAAAGATCTACCAAGCATTCCTAGAAGTAAAAATTTTAGGACTGACTCTAATACTTTCATCCGCGCTGGCCATATTTGGAATACTCATGGGCTGCGGCGGGGGCGGCACCGCTGACGGAAGCAGTTCCGCCCCTGGACCCACTCCAACCCCCACGCCCACCCGCACCTGGGAGATGGGCTTTTACCCCACCCCGCCGCGTTTCAACATCCCCGAAATTTTGCGAACCATTGACCTGCTGAGCAGCCGGGCCGAATTGGCGGTCCTCCATGAAGAATTGCCCTGGACCGAGCTGCTCAGCGGGAAAAGCACCACTAAAATTCTGGAAGAGCATAAAGATGGGTTGATAGGAGCTCTACACGACCACGGACTGCGTATTCTCTTCATGGCCGATCTCACCGACGGCCTGGCTCGTTATCAAGAGCCGCCTCAGTTGCGAGCCCTAGGGCGCAGCATCACAGAACCTGCCGTGCAGCAGCTTTACCGCGACTATGTGCTGACCTTTGCGCAGCGCTTTCATCCCGAGTACATCGGCTTGACGGCCGAGACCAATTTGGTGCGCCGCATGGCTTCACCAGCGGTTTACGCCGCCATGGTTCAAGCCGCCAATAATGCGGCCAGCGACCTTCAGGCCGCGCACGTAACATCCCCACTGCTGATCAGCGTGCAGGTGGAAACCGCCTGGGGAGTATTCGGCAGCTCCGAACCCTATGCGGGCATTGAACAGGATTTTAGCGATTTCCCGTTTATGCAGATGCTGGGGCTCTCCTCATACCCATACTTCAGCTATGCCGTCCCGGAAGATATTCCCGATAATTACTACCGTCGTCTGTTGAATGGACGCTCCATGCCCGTATTGGTGTGCGAAGGCGGCTGGACCAGCGCCGGCGTTGACGCCATTGTCTCTTCGCCCCAGGTCCAGGCGCGCTACATCCGGCGCCAAGCCGATTTGCTGGACAGCGTCCAGGCGCGGGCGATGGCCCAAACTCTTTTTGTGGATATCGATATGGACCAATTGACCGTTGAGCCGCCCCCGAACCTGTATTTCTTTATTTCACTCGGCTTAATGGACAAGGATTTTCAAGCCAAGCCAGCCTTGGAGGTATGGGATGACCTGTTTGCCCGCTCCAAGATTTGAACCGGCCGAGACCGGGCCGGACAAGGCGCCTTGAAAAGCGCTTCAGATGAAAGGAAAAACATACCCTAAATGACATCTTTCTACATTTTGTGCTGAAGCAAGCCATCTCCCAAGCTCTGCCTGGGCGTTTTCAGCCCCGCTGGCCCGATGCCGGATGACCGTTGTTGTTTGATCTTGGATTCCAATCAATAAAAAAGGAGCAAAAGACAGACAATGGCACTGGAAAGCAGCTATCCCGATTTCGTCGCTGTCGTTCGCGCGCACGCCCAAAACATTCCTGAAATAACAGCCTTTACCTTTCTGGATCTCTCTGGAGAAGTCGCGGAGCGCTGCTCCTTTGCCCGCCTGGACGAAAGAGCTATGGCCGTGGCTGGTTTCCTTCAGGAGCATACCAAACCCGGAGACCGCGCCCTGATGATCTACACTCCGGGCATGCCGTTTATCCATGCCTTTATCGGCTCTCTCTATGCGGGCGTGATTGCCGTGCCGGTATTTCCGCCCGCCACGGCCGACATGCTCAACCGGCTCAAACACATTCACCAGGATGCCGGCGCCACGGTAGTATTGGCCGATGCGACCATTGGGCCCTTGTTCCACGCCATGGCGGGAAAAAGCCCCGAATGGAAGAACACCGCGCTGCTCGAAACCGAATCCATCGAAGACCATTGGCGCTTTCAATACCGGCCACTGGCGCTTGAGCAAAGCTCTCTGGCCTTTCTTCAATATACTTCCGGCTCCACCGGCTACCCCAAGGGGGTAATGGTCACCCACGGCAATTTGTTGCACAACACAGCGCTCATCCAGCAATTCACCCATCTTTCGCGAAGCAGCGTCGCGGTGTGTTGGCTGCCCCATTACCATGACATGGGCTTGATCGGCTGCATATTACTTCCCTGCCGTGCGGGCTTTCCCAGCGTCTTAATGTCGCCCGAGCGCTTCGTGCGCGCGCCGCTGTGCTGGCTCCAGGCCATCTCGGACCATGGCGGCACCTGGAGCACCGCGCCCAATTTCGCTTACGAACTTTGCATCCGCAATTCCCATAAACTGGGAAACCAGCACCTGGATCTGAGCTCCTGGGACACGGCCATCAATGGCGCGGAGCCGGTGCGGCGGGAGACCTTGGAGCATTTTTACCAAACCTTTAAAAAATACGGGTTGCGCCAGGAGACCTTATATCCCGCCTTCGGCATGGCGGAAGCCACGCTGTTCATTGCCGGCGGCCAAAAAGGCCGGCCAGCCAACACGCTGGATGTGGGCCGCGCTGCGTTGGGTGAGGACCGGGCCGAGGCCTTGCCCGGCGGGCCGGCGCCTGGCCGGATTGCTCTCGTGGGTCACGGAAATACTTCCCATGAGCAGCAATTGGCCATTGTGGATTACGTCAATCTCAAGCCATGCCGGGAAGATCAGATTGGAGAAATCTGGCTTAAAGGGCCTTCGGTGGCGGCCGGATATTGGGGCAAGCCGGAGGTGAGCCGCGATATCTTTCAGGCGCGACTGGCCAATGGCGAAGGGCCGTTTTTGCGCACCGGCGACCTGGGCTTCCTGCACCGGGGAGAACTCTATATCACGGGGCGATTGAAAGATGTGATCATCATTCACGGCCGCAATTACTACCCCCAGGATATTGAAGAAGCGGTCAGCCACAGCCACCCTGATATCCGGCCTGGACGTGTGGTGGCCTTTGCCGACCAGGCCGAGCTGGGAGAAACCGTCTGCATCGTGGCTGAATACCGCGGCGATGGACAAAACAGCGCGGAAGTCTTCGGCCGCATCAACCAGATCATCAGCATGGAGTTTGGCATCAAGCCGGCCGCCATTGCGTTGATTCGGCCCAAATCCCTCCTGGTAACCACCAGCGGCAAGGTGCGCCGCAAGGACACCCAGCAGGCCTTTTTCCTGGACCGCTTAGAACACCTAGCCCTTTACCGATCCGCCGAAGCAAAAAACGTCATGGCAATGCCCTCTCCGGTAGTAGAACAAATCCAGGGTGTAGTTCTGTTGACGGAGTTGGTGGCCAAGCGGCTTCAAGTGGCGCCGCAAGCCATCGGGATCGATACGCCCCTGGGACAATTTGGCTTGTCTTCCATGGATGCCGTGGCCCTGGCGGCCGAACTGGAAGGGTTGATCGGCCGCGCCATCTCCCCCACCGCAATCTATCAACACCCTACCATTGCGGCCCTGGCCGAATTTCTCTTCGGATCGCCCGTCAAACCGATTCCCGCGGAACCGCACCCAGCGCCGAGCTCCGAGTGCTCCATTGCCATCATCGGCATGGCGTGCCGTTTTCCCGGCGCCAAAGACGTGGAAGCGTTCTGGCAACTCATCGAAAAAGGGGGGCACGCCGTCTCACGACTGCCCGACAATCGGCCCTGGTTAAAAGACAGCGCTGATTCCTGCGACCGCGCCGCCAACTGGGGCGGCTTTATCGAAGATTTCTCCTGTTTTGACGCCGATTTCTTCTCCATCGGGGAAGCTGAGGCCCAGTGGATGGATCCCCAGCATCGCCAATTCATCGAAATCGCCTTTGGGGCCATTGAAAACGCGGGCTATGCGCCTTCCAACCTTTCCGGCACCCGCACAGCGGTCTTTGCGGGCATCGCCAACCGCGACTATGACCAGATTGCGGCCCAAGGCGCGGTCCCGGCCCAGGTGTACACGGCCACGGGCCTGTCCACGGCCATGCTGGCCAACCGTCTCTCCTATCTGCTCAATCTTCACGGTCCAAGCGAAACCATTGATACAGCCTGTTCCAGCTCCCTGGTGGCCGTGCACCGGGCCGTGCGGGCCATGCGCAACGGCGAATGCGACTTGGCTATTGCGGGCGGTGTCAATCTGCTCTTATCTTCCCAAACCTTCCAGTCGCTCAGCAAAGCCGGGTTTTTGAGTGCCGGCGGAGCCTGCCGGACTTTCGATGCCGCGGCCGACGGCTATGTGCGCGCCGAGGGGGTCGGCGCGGTGGTGCTCAAACCTTTGGCCCAGGCTGTGCAAGACAAAGATCATATCTACGCCGTGATCCGTGGCTCGGCCTTGCAGCACGGCGGCCGGACCGCCTCCCTCAGCGCGCCCAGTGAAGACCGGCAAGCACAACTGCTCCAGGACGCGTTGCGCGATGCTGGTGTGACCCCGGACACGGTCACGTATATCGAAGCCCACGGCACGGGCACGCGGTTGGGCGACCCCATTGAGGTCAACGCCCTGACCCAAGCCTTCGGGACTGCGCAGAACCGCGCGGGCCATCACGATAAAAAGGCCTATTGCGCCCTGGGATCGGTTAAAAGCAATATCGGCCATGCCGAAGCAGCCGCCGGAATCGCGGGGCTCATTAAATGCGCGTTGGCCCTTTACTATCAAAAAATCCCGGTCACGCTGCATTTCCAAAATCTCAACCCCTACATTGACCTGAAGCATTCGCCTTTCTACATCGCGGCCCGAACCATTGACTGGTCGCCGCCCACGGGACTGGATAACCAACCGACTCCCAGGCGGGCCGGCGTCAGCTCGTTTGGTTTCGGCGGCGCCTATGCCCACGTGATTTTGGAAGAAGCAATCCTCGCGGAGCCGCCGCGGTCAATGGAATCCGAATGGCGCCTGGCCGTCCTATCGGCAAAGACTTCCGCGACCCTGACCCGGCGCATGGAAGCATTGCTTCAATATTTGCAAAACCCATTGTACCAGACTATCTCCCTTGCCGATATTTGCCATACCCTGCAATTGGGTAGAGATCACTATCCGCAACGCGCGGCCTTCATTGTTCAAAGCCGTGATGAGCTCAAAAGAGTTCTCCACCAGGCATTACTAGAAGATCATCTTGAATCCGGCGGCTTGTTCGCGCCATCGGTCGGCCAGAGTTGCACGGCCGCCAAATCTCTCCAAACGCTGGCTCAAAACTGGCTTCAAGGCGCGGCTGTGGCGTGGCCGGCGCTCTCTCCAAAAGGGGCCGGACGAAAAGTACCGCTGCCCGCCTATCCCTTTGAAAAAAAACGGTACTGGCTTCCGGTCGCCGCTCCTACCGCGCGTCAGCCGTTTAAAGCAGCAATGGCCGCCGAGGTTCGGCCACCCAATTTCGAAGAACTGCGCCAATGGATGGCAACGGAAGTGTCCCAAATTCTACACCTGCCGGCCGACCAAATCCATGTCACTACGGGCTTTGATGAACTGGGCCTGGACTCATTAGGACTCATACATCTCTTTGATCGCCTGAAGACCTGCTTTGCCGCCCAATGGCCCATCTCCGTAATTCAAGAGTGCCCCAGCATCCAATCTCTGGCCGAGCGCCTCAGCGGGCGGCAATCCAGCGTTCGGCCAGACCTTTGGCAAGAGGTGAAAACCGAACAACATAAGCTCCAGCCTGCCTATGAAAGCCTAAAAGCTGCTTCGCCTCTTTTGCATTCCCAAGGCTTGGGGCGGAGGATTTTATTGACGGGGGCGACCGGGTTCCTGGGCGCTTTTCTGCTCCGGCAACTACTGGAACAAACGCAAGCCATCATTTACTGCCTGGTGCGGGCCGCGGACCCGGCCGACGGTTTACAGCGACTGGAAGAAATCTTCCGGCGGTTTAAGATAAACGCGGACATTCCCGCGCAAAGGGTGCGCGTGCTGTGCGGCGATCTGACCCAACAATACTTCGGCCTTGGGACGGAAGAATTCACGGCTCTGAGCGCTTCCATTGACACGGTCTTTCACTGCGGGGCGGTGGTGGACTGGATGAAGCCCTACCACGCCCTAAAAAGAGCCAACGTGGAAGGCACCACCCAGGCTATCCGGTTCAGCCTCCTTCACAAAATCAAGCCCTTGCACTTTATCTCCTCTTTGGCCGTGCTGCCGCTGCTGGAAGGGAAGTATGAGTGGCGCGAATCGGAGCAACCGCCCCCCGAAGCCCTGAACAATGGCTACGCCCAAAGCAAATGGGTGGCTGAGCGTTTGTGCCTGGAAGCGCGCCAAATGGGGCTGCCTGTGAGCATCTACCGCTTTGACTTCGTGGCTGGCGATGTCCGGACCGGCGCCATGAAAGCCACCGATTTTATCGTGCGCCTGATCAAGGGCTGTATTGAAATCGGCGCCATTCCCAGCGAAGAAGTCAATTTCGATATCCATTGCGTGGATCATCTCAGCCGCATGATCGTGGCCATGGCCCAATTGAATCAGCCCCAAACCTATCACCTGATCAATCGGCAGCCGTTCCTGATTTCGGATTTTGCGCGCCTGATGCGCCAGGCGGGCTACCCCGTTGAAAGCTTGGGCTATGAGCACTGGAAGCGTCGGGTACAGGCAACTCCCTGCTGCGCGCTGTTTGCGCTTCATCCTTTTCTCGATCTTTATTCGGCCGAGCAATTGCTGCACTACTACCGATCCAAAATCGATAATACCAATACCTTGAAGGCGCTCCTCAAAGCGGACCAAAAACTGATCGCCAATGCCCCGCGCGCCCACGAAGTGATGGCCGGCGTCATCGCCTTTTTTCAGAAACAAAAGCATTTGCCGTTGCCCAAGCAGGCCATGGTTTTGCGGCGCCAAACCGATTACTGGCAGCGGCAACTCCAAGGCGCGCCCAGCCGATTGGCGCTTGCCCATCAGATCCGCGGCCTGGCGCCGGCCACGGAGGCGGGCGCCATTGAGTTCACGTTGCCGGAAGAACTTATGGCCGGCATAGGACGCTTGGCAGCCGCCGAAAAGGCAGCCGCCGCGGAAATCCTATTAGCCGCCTTCCAATTGCTTCTCATGCGCTATGGTGGCGGCAACGACATCCCGGTGGCCACGGCTTTGTCCATCGCCACCGACAGCCCTCATCATGGTCTGCCGAAGATCCCCATCATCCGAACCCTCTTCTCCCCTCCCTTATCCTTCCGGGAATTGCTTCTGGCGGTTAAACAATCGGTATCTGAAGCCCATGCCCATTTGGATCTACCCTCCGAAGAAATTGCCGCGGCGCTGTATCCCCCGGGCCATCCGGGCCAGCCGACACGCTATGATGCTCTATTTGCCTATCGCGGCGCCGGACCCAAGACCGGTGCGGATGCGCGCCTCAACTGGTTTCCCATGCATCTGAGTGATCTGCGGCCCCACCTCGGGCCGCTCAGTTTGCTGGTGGAAGAAGTGGCCTCCGACGGCTTTAAAGGGCGCATCCAATTTGCATCCCCGCCTTTAACGGACGACACCGCGCGCCGGCTGGTCCGTCACTTGATCCAACTGCTGCGAAGCATTGGTGAGAATCCCGACCAGGATATTTTCCGTCTATCGCTCATGGAACCCGCCGAATGCCGTCAAATACTTTTTGAATGGAATGCCACCCGTAAAACCCATCCAGCTCATCTTGGCGTGCCTGAGCTCTTCCGCCGGCAAGCCCAGGCGCGGCCAGAGGCGATAGCTCTGGAGCTGGACGGACGGCATATGAGTTACGGCGAGCTGGATCTTCGGTCCGATCAGTGGGCCAGTTATCTTCAAAAACATGGGCTTGGGGCCGGTGATGTGATCGGTTTGGGTCTGGAAAAATCTTTCGAGTTGATCATCGCAATGTTGGCCGTCTTGAAGGCCGGCAGCGCCTATGTGGCCTTGGATCTCTCCTATCCCCAGGAGCGCCTGAAGTATATGCTGACCGATGCTCAGGCCAAGATTCTTTTCACCCGATGGGAGCTTCTCAACCGGCTTCCCGATACCGGTGCGACCATCATTTGCGTGGATAAACCCATGCCCGCGGCGAATATAATCGCAAACGCCCCGGCTGCCGTAGGAGCGCCATCCCCGGACAGGGGCTCAAACGACCATGACCTGGCCTACATGATTTATACTTCCGGGACCACCGGAAGGCCCAAGGGCGTCAAGGTGCGCCACGCCGGGTTGGTCAATTTGCTTCTTGGTATTGATGAGCATTTGCAGCTTCAACCCGGCGCTCGCGCCATCACCATCGCCTCCTTGAACTACGATGCCTCGGTTCTGGAGATATTCTACCCATTGGTCAAAGGAGCCACCTTGGTATTGGCCCCACGGGAGATCTCCAACGACGGCGTGCGCTTGAAGAAATTTCTCGAAACCAAACACCTCGCCTTGCTGATCGCGGCCACTCCGACCTGGCGCATGCTGGAACACGCCGGCTGGCCAGGTGATCCCGGCATAACGTTGCTCAACGGCGGCGAGGCTCTACCGTACAATTTGGCCCAAACCCTGGTTCAATGGAGCCAGGCGGCCTTCAACGGTTACGGACCGGCCGAAGCCACGGTTTGCGCCACCATTAAACGGCTGGAATTCGATCAACAAGTCACCATCGGCCGGCCCATGGCCAATACTCAAATCTACATCCTGGACGAACACCTCAATCCCATGCCCATTGGCGCCGCGGGCGAACTCTACATCGGCGGGCATGGCCTGGCTCAAGGCTATCATGGCCGTCCGGAATTGACTTCCGAACGGTTTATCCCCAACCCCTTCGATCCCGAAGTCTCCGCCAAAATCTATAATACCGGTGACCTGGCGCGCTTTCTTCCCAATGGCGAGATCGCATTCGTGGGCCGCATCGATAATCAGGTTAAAATCCGGGGGCACCGCATCGAACTGGAAGAGATCGAGCGCGTCGTGACTCAAAATGATGAGATCAAGGCATGCACGGCCCTGCTGCGCGAGGACAAAGCCGGAGAGAAAAAGATCGTTGCCTATATTATTCCCGCAAGGGAACCACGCCCCTTCCACCTCGCCGAACTCAAAAAGAGCTTAAAACACCTGCTGCCGGAGCATATGATCCCCTCGGACTTTGTCGTCATGGACCAATTTCCCGTGACCCTGGGCGGTAAAATCGATCGCCGTGCTTTTCCAGCGCCGGCCACAGCCGTTTGCAACGAGCCATACGTTGCCCCAACCACGGCCTTGGAAGCTCGGATTGCGCAGGTATGGCGGTCGATCTTGAACCTGGATCAGATTAGCATTCACACCAGCTTTCTGGATTTGGGCGGCGATTCCATTTCAGCCACCCGGTTGTTAATCGACCTCAATGCCGGCTTCAACCTGGATCTAACTATTCAAAGCATCTATGAGAATCTTACGGTCGCGCGACTGGCTGAATTGATTGAGCGCCACCGTAACCAAAGTGATTCCAGACGCGCAAAGGCCCCGATCGATTTCGCCTCCGAAATTGCTTTTCGGCTCGATCTTGAGATGGACCGCGCGCCTATGGACCGGGCTCTTTTCCACCAACCCGAAAGGATCTTTCTTACCGGCGCCACCGGCTTTCTGGGAGCCTATATCCTAGCGCGACTGCTGGAAAAGTCCAGTGCGGCAATCTACTGTCTGGTTCGGGCCCAATCTGCTTTCATGGGCGCTCAACGCATTCAAGCCAATCTGAAGCAACTGGCCCTCTGGCGAGAAGACTTTGTGCACAGAATAACCCCTGTTCTGGGCGACTTGAGTCAGCCTCGCCTGGGAATGGATGCCGGAACATTTGAATCTCTCTCACAACAGATGAATGCGATTTACCATTGTGGCAGCGTGGTCAATTTTGCTTATCCCTACCCATTTCTAAAAAAGCCCAATGTGGAAGGCACCAAGGAGATATTGAATTTAGCCGCTCATCGGAAGATCAAGCCGCTCTTTTATATCTCCACTATGGGAGTTTTTGAGCAAAACGGTTTTGTCGGCGGCAAGACCATCCAAGAAGAGGATGAACTGGGCGACCCGGATAAGCTTTTCTTCGGTTACTCCCAAAGCAAATGGGTCGCGGAGAAAATCGTGGCGTCGGCTAGAAAAGCCGGACTGCCCATATCGATCTTCAGGCCCTCCTCCGTCCTGGGCGACCGCACCAACGGTTGCGCCAACCTCGAAGATTTGGTCAATGTGATGATCAGGACCTTTACCAAAGTACGCGCCTTTCCGGATTTGGATTTCCAAATTAACGGCGTGCCGGTGGATGCCGCCGCCGACGCGATTGTGAGCATTGCCTTGACACCCCTGGCCCAAGGCCGGAACTATCATATTGTTCACCCCAGGGTTGTTCCCGTGCGCCGGCTGATCGAATATTGTATTTCGGGCGGGTATGACTTTCCGGTGTTGCCATGCGCCCAATGGTTGGAATTGCTCGCCGCCCAAGCCAACGGCCATGGCGACTTGACGCCCTATGTACCTGTGATCCGACAAGAAATTACTTCCATGAATGGCAACCTACTGCCCGAATTCTCCTTTGCCAATACACTTCAAGCCATTCCCGACTATCGCCAGACCATGCCAGTGATAGATAAAGATCTATTTCAACGCTATTTGGCGCATTTGGAGAAAATCAAGTTCATTCAGCGGCCAGCCTGAAGTCATCCGCAGAAGTTACTTCTGGCAGGGGCGCACAAAGGCCAAGAATAGAAGCAAAAGATAATTCGGGAAAGGCAAGCCAAACCCGCTCTAGTCCATAGGGCGAGTTTCGCTTTTATAGCAGCCGAGGCCAGGCCGGCGTTCATTTATCCACTGGAGTCAACAACAGACCAATCGGCAGGATGGGATTATTTATAGACGCCCGCGCCAACCAAATATTGAGTTCCTTCCACGCGCTGGATATAGGAGGTTTTGGCCACCGGCTTCTCCTGACCGGGCTTGGGAAACTTATAATCCACCCAGCCTTGGCCTTCATCGTTGGCCAACTTGATAAACTCCTTGAAATTACTTCTTATGATGCACCAGCCGCATGCCGGGGTGGGGCACGGAAAAGTACGGAATGGTGGTGCCGTCCAGGCTGCCGATGTAGGCGGTTTTGCGCTCCGGCCCGCCGAAACAGATATTGGAGGGGCGCTGAAGTACTTGACGCCGGGAATCGTCCAAAACCACTACCAGCTGCCCGATCGGTGTCAGATACCCGATGACATTCCAGGCTGGAAAAGTGACCCAGAGATTGCCGGCTTCGTCAAAGGCAATGCCGTCCGGGTATCCCAGGTGGGCCAGGGGATCGGGACCGAACACCTCGGTCGGCCCCAGGGCGCCGTCGTCCAGAATCCGGTATCGCAAGATATTGCGCCGCATGGTCTGGGCCACGTAGAGATACTTTTCTTCCTGGTCCAGAGTGAGGCCGTTGGCGAAGTAAATGCCGTCAGCCACGATGCGCGCCCGGCCGCCGGCGATCAGCACCACGCTGCCATCGGGCCGGGGCTGGCGCAGGACGGAGTCGATATCATCGATTTCAGTGGAGTTGGACACCCACAGGCGGTCCTGGGAGTCAACGAATGGAAAGTTGGGGGCCCGCATGCGCCGGCCATCGGCATGCGTCAGAAGTACTTCGTGCCGGCCGTCGCGCGTCACGGCCTGCACCTGGCCGTTGCCAATATTGGCCACAATACAGCGGCCCGTGGTGTCGAGGCAGACCCCATTGGGCGCGCCACCCAGATCGCCGAAATACTCCGTGCGGCCGTACGGGTGAATGTGGGCGCACTGCCCGCGGGCATCGGCCGTATAAAGGCTGCCATCGTCCAGCGCCATGACCCCTTCGGGCCGGATCAAACCATGGCCCATGGTTTTGACTTCCGAAACATTCATGGTCAACCGCACTCCTCTCTTCTTCCATTGAGTATAACTAGAAGTCTTCGGGAATTTATCCAGCCGTCGGACCGGACATGAAAGCCGATTCATCTTCGATGAAACCATAAACGGAAACGACCCGGGGGTCAACGCCAGAGGCAAGATGGCTTGGTCACCGATTGACTTTCCCGCACCCTTGATGCTAAATGGCGCCCTATTCCAAGAAATTTGGAATAACACCCCTTGATGTTTGAACTTTACATGATATTTACCGTCGCAAAAGGATTGATCCTTACAGTCATTATCTGCCTGAGAGAGTCATTGAATCGGGGTCGGCGTCACTATGGCCCTATTCGAACACAGCACGAGGTTTCCCGGACAATGGGTCCGGTCTTCCAATAACCATAGGCAATGAGGAGATGTAAAATGGGTAGCGTTCCAAAGTTAAAGATGGCGTGTCTGGGCATCCTGCTGTTAGCGTCACCAGTGCTGGCGTTCAATCTGCCGACCACCAAGGATCTCACCAAGGCGGTCCAGCCGGAACAGAGCCAACCTGCGGCGCCAGCCACCAAAAGCGATTCCGACCATGTGGTCATCCAGAAATCGTCCCGGGTGGGCAAAAACGTGATCCAGTTCGCGGCCACCGGCATGATGGCGGGCGCGGCCGTGGGCGCGGTGTCGGGCAAAAAAGAAGATATGCAGACCAACATGCTCAAAGGAGCCGCGGCGGGCGCGGCCGCCGGCGCTACGGCCGGATATATCTACGGCACCATCGAAGCAAAGAAGATGCGCTCCAGGGATCAGGCCGTGGCCAAAATGGCCTATAAACCCGAACAGGGCACTCTGCTGAAAATCGAAAGCGTGACCGCGGCCCCGGACGCCGTGGCCAAAGGCAAGCAGGCCGCCTTTGAAACCGTTTACACGGTGCTCACCCCCAATGAAAAGGATACCATCAAGGTGGTCATGGGCTTCGGCGTGGTGCTGGCGGCCCTGGACGAGGGCAATGACAGCTATAAGCCTGGACAGTTGCAGGTGTTTCAGATAGAAAACGGCGGAGGAACGTTCAAGGTGAATGTGCCCTTGATCGACACCAAAGATTACGAACCCCAAAGCTACAAGTTCATCGTGGGCGTGGAAGCCGACGGTAAGGATAAGAAAGCGTTCGAATCCTCGGCCGCCAATTTCAACGTGATGCCGGCCAGCGCTGAACTTCGCATCAAAAGGGGCCAATTGCTCCAGGCCCATCGCACCTTGCAGAGCGCGTCGGTAGTAAATTAGACCGGCGGGCGGGCGATGCGGTTTTGGATCTTCATCCAGCCATCTCAAAAAAAGGATTTTGGTTCAAAAGGCTTTTTTGAGATGGCTCGTAAGCGGACAGACCCATGACATCGGATTTCGGCGCCACTGATCAGCTTGAACCCCAGAACCAGCGTGAAGCCCGCCTTTTTCTTCTCTTGATGGACAGTTACACCTTTGTAAAGCGCCTCGGCCGAGGCGCTTTTGCAACGGTGTACCAGGTGATCAATAAAAGCCTCGACCGCACCGAGGCCCTGAAATTTCTCTCCGATGAGCTGACCGAAGATCAGGATTTTCTGGCCCGTTTCAAAGTGGAGGCCAAGGTCTGCGCCGCCTTTTCCCATCCCAACATAGTCACCATCTTCAAGTCCGAGCGGGTAGAAAATCTTCACTATTTCACCATGACTTTTGTGGACGGCCCGACCCTGTCCAAATTTCTCAAGCCGGAAAATGCGCTTTCCACGCCCCAGGTGTGCGCTATCATGGCCACGGTGGCCGATGCCATCGACTACTCCCACCAGCACGGCGTCATCCACCGCGATCTGAAAGCTTCCAATATCATGCTCGATCGCACCGGGCGGCCCTATGTCACCGATTTCGGCATTGCCAAGTCCGACAAGGCCTTGAACAAGACCAAGACCGGCATGGTGATCGGCTCGCCCTACTATGTGTCGCCGGAACAGGTGGACGGCAGCAAAGTGGACCATCGGGCCGATATCTACTCTCTGGGCGTTTGTCTTTACGCCTTGCTGACCCACCAATACCCCTTCGAGGGCGACACGGCCATCTCGGTCATGGCCAAGCGCTTGACCCACGACCCCATTGCCCCGGATCTGCGCAAACCCGATCTGCACCCCGAGCTGATCCGCATCATCAAAAAGACTTTGCAGCGCGATCCGGCGCAGCGCCACGCTTCGGCGGCCGAGCTGGCCGCGGAGTTGCGGCAATTCGGGGGCATTGCGCCCAGCTCATCGGTCATCATTAAAATGGCCCCTGATCCACTACCCGCTGTCGACGCACCCAGGACCGTGGAAGTAAATAAACGCCGGCCATGGATGCTTGTGGCGGCCCTTCTATTCGGATTGTTGGCAGCCGTGGGCGTCTGGCGCCTGGCGCCGATGCTCTCCGCAAAAAAGGTGGATCCACATCTCAGCGCGCTCCTGGACCGCGCCGAGCAGACCGCCCAAACCCCTTCCCCATCTCATGATGATCTGATCAACGCGCAAAACAACATCAAGGAAGTACTGCGCCAAATCCCGGACAACGAGCGGGGGCGGCAATTGCAAACCGTGATCGCTGAAAAGCTGAACACCCTGCGCGACCGGCAAATCACCACCTTGCGCCAGGAATTGACAGCGGCGGCCCAAGCCTGCAAGGATGGCGCGGCTGGCAATGCCTTACAAACCTGCCTGCAACAAGCTGACGCGGCCTTGGGTGCGGCGGAAAAAGCCCCGGCCGAGATGCATGAGCAGATTGCCCCCCAACTGGCCGAAATCAAGCAACTGAAATCCGAGGCCATGACTAAAGCCAAGACCCAGCAAGATCAACTGGCGCAGCACCGGAAAGAGTTCCAGGAAGAGTTGAATCGTCTGGCGGCCAAGGCCCAAAATGAATTTCAGAAAAGCAATCTACCGGCAGCCATTCAAAGCGCCGACAATTATCTGCAGCGCCTGGCGCAATTGCCCGCAGACCAAGCCGCGGGCCTGTCCGAACAGCGGGAAGAGATGGCGGCTTTGAAAAGCAAAGCCATCCAGAAGAATGAACGCCAGGCTTTTGATCAAACCCTTCAAAAACTCACGGCCCAGGTGGAGAGCGATTTTCAGAAGCGCCGCTATGAGCAGTGCATCGAAGGCGCCATTGCCGTGAAATCCAGAATCGAAAGTCTGCCGGTCAACCTGCAGGCCAACTATGCCGGCCAGAAGGAAAGCGTCATCAATGTGATGTACAAAGCGGAACGGGCCAAACAGAGTCGCGAGGGCCAGCTCTACACGCTGGAGCGCATCCGCCGCAAGATTGACGAAGGGGCCCTGGGCTCGGCCCTGAGCCTGCTGGAAAACACCCTGGCCCAGCCCGGCATCGATGAAGACATCGAGCAATCGTTACAGGCTGAAAAGAAGAGAATTCAAACCCTGTGGCAGAAGAAACCTTCCAATATCGATACCAATAAAATCACGGTGCGCCCGGTGGAGTAAAACGGCATCGCAGGAGTATTGTTGGTTGATTCGTTGATTCGTTGATTCGTTGATTCGTTGATTCGTTGATTCGTTGATTCGTTGATAAAGGAATTTCATTGTTTGATGGAATCGTCAACCAATATGATCATCAAGGTATAAAAGCCTTGGTGGTAGCTGAGTTTGCGTTCATAACTTTACTTCACCTCGAACTGCACCCTGCTTTTATACTTCTCGTTATTTTCTCCCGTGGTGGGCAGCTCCGGGTCCACCACGAATAGACGGTTGGCCGCCACCTGGCCCTGCTCTACCAGATACTCCTTGGCGGCCGAAGCCCGGTCTAAGGCCAACTGGCGCAAGGTGTCATTGTTGATTTCAATGGCTGTAATGAGCAATTTTTCCATCTCCGCGGTGCTGAGCTTCTTGAGATCGCCCTTTTCATCCCTGGGTTTGGGAAAGGTGGCGTCTTTAAATGCTTTTTGGATCAAATTCTCCTTTTCTTCGGCCGTAATTGTAACCTGATCCAGCGGCGGCGCATTGCGGGCGCCCTTGACTTTGGCGCGCTTCAACCGACGCTCGAACTTCGCCTGGCGCAACGCATCGGTATCGGCTTGCGGGTCGATCTGCCCCTGGATGTCCATACGCAGCTCGGGCCGCGCGGCCAAGGCTTTGGCCAGATCCCCCAATTTCTCCGCGCCCAGAGGCGTGATGTCGGCTTGACCGGGAGCAAAATCCACGTACTTCAACTCTTCGCCATGACCGAACAAAGAGCCCAGGAATTTAAAGGGTGAGCGCACGATATCCATCACCAGATTGCCCAGCATGGAGAAGATCATATCTTTGAGGCTGAAGCGCGGGTCATCTACGCTGCCTTCCACGGGAAAATCCAGGTTGATATCGCCATCCGCGTCTTTGAGCAGAGCAATGGCCAGTTTCACCGGCAATTTGGTGGCCTGAGGACTCTCCACGGCATTGCCCAGGGTCAGCTGGTTGACTTCGATTTTGTTGCGGCCCGCCAATTGATTCTCTTCCAGATGGTAGGCCAGGCTCAAGGAAAGTTGCCCCTTGTCCAGTTCATAGCCCAGGTACTTGGCGGAATAGGGCGCGAATTGGCTCAGGTCGATGTCCGTGAAAACCATCTTCAAATCCAGAAATGGTTTTTCGATGAAGGGATTGACCTTGCCGCTGATTTCAAATGGAATCTTGGCCGGAGTAACGCCCCGCAGCAGAATATCGGCCTTCTGGGCGTTGCCGGCGGCCAGACCGGAAATCCGGCCGCCCAGCTCCTTGAGGGTCACGCGTACATTGGGTTGGATGAACTGATCTTTGAAATCCACCACGCCGCCCTGCAGAGTGATCGTGTTGATGCGGATGTTCGCGCCCAACGGGTTGGCGCTGTGTTGGGCCGCACCGGGGGCCGGCAGGGTGGCGGTCTCTTTTTTGGACACCGTGGATTGCGCGGAAGCACTAGTGCCCGCGGCCGGGGCTTTCAGCGCCGCGCTCAAATTGATGGTGCCGTCCGAATACAGCACCAGGCGGTTGAAGAAATCGGTCAAGGAAACTTCATCGATGCTCAGGCGCAGGGGCGCGGAGCCCGCTTCCAGCCCGGAAAGAAAAAGACTTTTGAATTTCACCAAATCACCGGACTTGAGCGCACCCACGGCCTGGCAATCATTGAGGGCCGCCTGGCCGGAGTATTGGACATCCGTGGGCTTCTGCGGCGCGGAAGTAATGCGCAAAGTGCCCTGGCCATTGAATTTGCCGCTGGTGACGATAATTTGAAGATGCTGGCCAAGGTAAGGCTGAAGCGGAACAATTTCCAGATCCTTGGCCTCGATCTTCAGCTCGGCGGCCAGGGGCCGCAAGCCGAGAGTCCCCTCGGTGCTGAAGCTGCCCTGCTCCGCCCATTGAAAACCCAGGTGCACTTTGGCCTGGGTTTCCGGGCGGGTGCTCAACCCTTCGACGGCCGCCGAAATTTGATGCAGATCGATCTGGACCGGTTGCGGCGGTTGAAGATCGCTGAACGCCAGATCGAAACCATCCAACTTGAACTGGTCCAACAAAACTTCCCAGGCCGGGCCTTGCTTGGCATCCGGCGCCGGTGCGATCTGGGATGCCGGCGGCCCGCCCTGGGCTACAACATCCAACAGCTGCAACCGGCCCTGGGCATCCCGGCGAACATGGATTTGGCCATTTTGGGCGGCGATTTGGCCCAGGCGGATCGTCCGTTCCATAAAATTCAGGGAAGCGTTGTCCAATTCCAAACGGCTTAGCGCGAGCAGGGGCTGATCCGGGCCCAAGGCAATGTTCAAACCCGCCACCTTCAATGCCAAGGGATCAATACGGCCGGTGTCGCGGGCCCATTTGAGCGCGGCCGACAGACTCAAGATGCCGCCGGCGACCTGGGGCTTGAAATAGGGCTGATAATAGGGCGCATATTTGGCCATAACCAACGACTCCAATTCGATTTGGGCCTGAACCGAAAATGGCGTCACCGACAGTTGGCCGCGGATGCGCGCTTTCTCCCTGGCTTCGCTGGCCGCCGCGAAATTGAGCTGGGCCGGCCGGGCCTTGAGCCGGGTATCCAGCCCGAGGATCTCCAGCTGGATGCCCTGCCATTGGGTCGCAAAGGAAGGTTGCGTGGCGCGATCTTCAAATGCCAGACGGCCATCGGTAAGGGTCATGCGATGGGCGACTACGGCCATTGCCTGGGACCGTTTTTTGGATTTCGCGGATGAGGCCGTGGTCGCGGGAAAAAGATCCGAAATATTGAAGTGATCGGCCCCCAGCCGCAGCAGGTGCAAGTCCAAGCCGTTTACTTCAACGGCATTGACCACTAGGACGCGCCGCCAAAGGGAGGAGAGTTGCGCGTTCGCGTAACACCGTTGCGCCGACATCAAAGACTGGCCGTCTTTATCCCCGATAGCGAACCCCGTCAGCGTCACGGACAAGGAAAACGGGTTGACCCGGATCTTTTCCACGCCAACCGGGCGCTGGAGCCGGGCGCTCAGCTGGTGGGTCAGCACATGTTTCAGAATCATGGGCGCGGCCCCAAACCCAAGGCCGGCATACAGTATGACCAGAATGGCCGCCAGCCAGATCCAATACCGCAATCGACGATACCAAGTTATGATCAGCTGCTTCATGGTTCTTCCTCTTTTCGCGCCATGGATACCACGAAACAATTTTGCTCACAATGTTGGGCTGTCGCGGGTGCGGCCCCATCGCCCAACTTGGATTATCCGAAGGTGTGGGCCTTGATGGCACGCAGAGCACCCTGCTATTGAACCGTGCCTTGGGGGCTGGGTCGGGAAAACCGGTTTGACCGTACCCGCGGGAGAAGAAAACCCAGGCCCACCAACACTCCAGCCAGATGGGCCAGAGGAGTAAAGGCACCCATATGGCCCAGGGCATCGGTCGCGAAGAATGAGGTCCGGAAGATGGTTTCATAAGCGATCTTGAGGAGATGAATGGAGAAGACGGAAAGATAAATCGCTTTGACACTTTTTTTCAAAGTGGGGTCAATGACAAACAGTCCCGCGCCCAGGACCAGCTGGGTGTTGATCAAGCCGGAGACGCCGCGGTAGAGATTCAATTCTTTCTGGAATAACAGCAGCGCAACGCTGATGACGGCTGCCGACAGCATTAACATCCAGCCGTAGCGGCGCCCGATCTTATACTCGAACGCAAATCCCTGGATTAGAAATACCAGGGCATCGAGCAAGAAGTGCTCGGCGCTCCAGTGGACCCAATGCCCGGTAAAAAGCCGCCAGAGCTCTGCGCCTAGAATTCTTTCACGATTATACTCCATGAAAGCCCATAAAGATTGGTACCACTCATTTTGAGGGCCGGTTAGCCAAAACCCCAAATTCAGAAGGCCTAACACCAAAGTCAACCCAACGGTGATCCGGCACTGGCGCAATATGTCTTTCAACTCTTCGACCTTCATATGCTGCTCCCTTCAGGAAGTTCCGGCACTTTCTTGGCGCGGGCCATGGCCGGGCTGGCATCTCCTCCAGCCCGGTCATCCCTGATTCTACTACTTCTTTCGATTTCGGAAGATGGAAATGGATCGTATTGCCAGCAGAAGCGAAGAGAGGATGATAGTGATCCCCTCCACTGATCCGCCCCCACCCCCGCCGCCCGATCTGCGTGCTGAGCCCGCATCCGTTGCACGGGGCACGTTGACCTGCGCCGTGGGCGCCGCGGGCTGTTGGCGTTCGCCGGCCTGGGCGACGACGGTGGCACTGCCGCTGCTGGGCGCATAGACATTGGCGCCACTCGTCGGGGCACTGCCGTCAAAGAGATGCTCCATGCCCTCGGGAATGGCCAGCAGCACGGGCTGGGTCTTCAAGGTTTTGGAAAGATCGCCCGGAATATCCCGTTCCACCGCGATAAAGGAAGTATAATCAGTGACCAGCTGATAGTTCAGACCGATCTCGGTGATTTTGTCTTTGGTGGCATTGGAGATATTGCCCACCTCTTTGTTCTCCAGTTGCCGGATGCGGGCCCGGGCCCAGAGCACGGGCAGGCTGTCATGGGACTTGTCGGTTTCCGGCAGGGTCAGGTCGAACTCGGTGACCACTTTACTTCCCATGATATTGCCGCTGAGTTTTACTTTGGCGCCGCCGGCCTTTTCATAGCGGCCGATGAGCACCAGGGGCCGGTCCGCATAGAGATCGGGCAGGGGTTCGGGAATCAGATCCTTGACTTTCAACTGGCCCCAATCCAGGGCCAGATCGGTCATGATGGGGAAAGAAATCTTAGCGGCGAACCGCTTGGCCATCTCGGCCGCATTGTCTTCATTGGCAATGCGCAAGGAGAAGCCGCGGCCGATTTCCGCGGCGCGCTGGATCAGGTAATCATTGGGCGCCGGTCCCATGGCCACCGGATAGACTCTGAGGTGGGCGAATTTGGGTTGATTGAGATAGTTCAGGATGGACGAATCGTTGCCCACCAGCGCGTCGGTCACCAGAATCACATATTCGTTTCGCTGCGCTTTTTCCGAAGCCGGCTTCAGCGCTTCGCGCAGGGCGGGCAGCATTTCGGTGCCGCCGGAGGAGACCAAACCGCGGACAAAATTTTGCCCATTGGCGATGTTCGCCGGGGTGGCATCCGTGTACTGCGAAGCAAACATGTTGAGGTCATTGCTGAAGGCGATCACATTGAACCGGTCCTGGGGGTTGAGCGTGCCCAGAACATATTCCGCGAAGATCCTCAGCTGACTGACCGGCGCGCCCTGCATGGACCCGCTGGTATCGAGCACCAGGATCAGGTCGCGCGGCGCAATTTCTTTTCTCTCCACGCTGTGCTTGGGCTGAATCACGATGCTGAAAAAGCCGTCGCCCTGTTCTTCTTTGTGCGTCATGGCCGCCAGCATGGTGCTTTGGCCCCCGACTCTATACTCCAGCATAAAATCCTTGTTGGGTATCACCGGCCCGTTTTTCAAGGTCACGGTGGCCATGGTCTGCGAGGTGTTGTTCACGGCCAGTTCATGGGTCACGCCGGTAACGGCCTGGATGGGCATACCGGCATCGATTTTCACGCTGATGCTGATGTCATTGCCGGCCCGCATGCCCGGCGGCATATACTGCGGCGTGATGCGGGAAGCATCGGGCACCTGGTCGGTGTCGTTGGCCCAGCCGCGGCCCACATTGGCCCGGCCCACCGGTTGGCCTGGAATATAACGGGGCGCCACCACCATGGGGAAGTTGAAGAGATAGCTGGCGCCGTCGATCTTCAGCGGGTGCACATATTCGATGTTGGCCACCACCGTAGCCTTGGGCGGAATATTGACCAGGGATTGGGTGAAGATATCCGGTCGCTCCTGTTCCAGCAATCCGGCCTTGCGGCCCTCCTGCTTGGCCTGCTCATACTCCTTGCGGGCCTGTTCTTTTTCTTTGACTACTCCCTTAATAACTTTTTCGCCGATGCGGAAAGAGTAGCCATCCACGGCCGCATTTTCCGGCATGGGGAAGACATAAATGGTTTCCAACCGTTCATCGTAAGGGTTCTGGAACACCTGGCGCAAGCGGACCCGCACCACCACGCCGGTGATCTCCGCTTCTACCTCGGTTTTTTGCAGAATAAACTGGTCCGGGGCCGCGGTCGTCGGGGTGCTTGCCTTGACCTGATCCAGGCTGGCGCTGGCAATGAGCATCTGCCCCTGGGTGACCGGCCGGCCGTCGATGGTGACATAATCGGCCAAGGCCCCGGCCACCGCGCCGCACAGGACCAACACCAACGCGACAACGAATACCTTTATGATTTCCAATGATCTAAACATAAAATCTCCTTTCCGAAGCGTTACTTCTCTATTTGGGCGATCAGCACTTCGAGCCGCAATAGAGCAAAAAACAGGCCGCAAGGGCCTATTCGAGCCATCTATCTGAAATCAAACTTTAATTTTACAAAATGGATAGAGGCCGCCCATGGGAAGAGCAAATCACCCGTACATGGAATGAATGGCCAATGGGCATGAAATGACTGATGGCCCCATGTGCCATCATTTTCCATGGTCCATAGGCAGCGCCGGGGCTAAAGCATAGCTCCCCATTGGCCGATCTTAGGTCAGGAGATATGACCTTATGCTTAAGATTACCTTGCGGCGCCCATTGGGGCTGATATTGATTTGTCTGGCATATGCGCTGGCGTTTGCCTGCGGCGGCTCAACCAACCACGCGGCTGCCCCCCAGCCGCATCAAGCCCTATGGTTTTCGGATTTGCATTTCAATCCCTTTGCCGACCCTGCCATTGTGCCTGACCTGGCGGCGCAAGATGCGTCCCAATGGCCCACACTTCTGGCGGGTTCGCCGATCCACTCCCAAAAGCCCGGCACAGGCCAGGAAAGCAATCAATGGCTCCTGGAGCAGAGCCTGACGCAGATGCGGGCGCAACTGCCCCAGCCGGATTTCATCATCTTTACCGGCGATTTTCTCTCCCATTGGTTCAATGAAACCTACGCCGAGGTGACGGGCGATACCAGCGAGGCGGGATTACATGCTTTTATCGATAAAACCCTGACCCACATTTCTTCCCGGTTTGACTATTACTACCCCAACACACCGGTCTATTTCTGCCTGGGCAACAATGACAGTTACGCCGGCGATTACCTTGAATCCGCGGGCAGCCCTTTTTTAACGGCTTCGGCCCAAATCCTGGGGCCCCGCTTGTTAAAAGATGAAGGCAATCTGCAATTGCTTTTCGCGACCTATCCCCAGGGCGGATACTTCGAAGCCGATTTGGCTGGTACCGGCGGGCGGATTCTCTCGCTGGATGCCAACTTTCTTTCAGTCCATGCGCCGCAGACGGCCGAGGCCTCCGCTGAAACCCAATTGGATTGGCTGGCGTCGCGCTTATCTGATGCGGCCGGCCACGGAGACAAAGTATGGGTGCTGCTGCATATCCCGCCGGGCGTGGATGTCTACGCCACCCTGGCCGCCAACAATGGCGAAGAAGTACCCCCAACCGTCGTTTCCCTGATGCGGGAAAATCACCTGGCCCGCCTCAAGGGCCTCTTCATCGAGTATGCTTCCACGATCCCCGCCGTGCTGGCCGGCCATATTCACCGTGATGATTTCCGTTTGCTTCTGGCCGATGACGGCCACGGCGCCAGCGTCTTGGTGATACCCTCGATCTCGCCGGTTTACGCCAATAACCCGACATACAAAGTATTGGATTACTCACCGGACACCTTCGCCATTCAGGATTGCGCCACCTGGTATCTGGATGGACATGATGGAGAGTGGAAGTTGGGGCAGCGCTTCAGCCAGGCCTATGGGGTAGAGATGCTGAACGCAGCCAGCCTGCATCAACTCTGGCTCGACCTGCGTACCGATACATCCCTGCAGACGGAGTATGCCCTGGCCTATAACGGCTTCCGCGGCGTCGATGAAATCGGCGCCGATTTCCGCTACTACTGGGCCGCCATGGGCGCCATGGAAGCAGATGGGTTTCGAAATGCCCTGTCTGACTGGGCTGGCGGGGCTGATACCGCGCCGGCCGCGTGGTTGTGGTCGGAATCCACCTCGCACCAACCGGCGGTTTCTCCGCTGTCCGTCCAACTTTGGATGGTCGACGGCAGCGCCGGCGCCGCTCCTGGTATGAGATAGCCTAAATTCTCTACGCGTTGGCCGCCCGTCCATCGGTCATGGATACGATCGGCCCCAAATTTTCCCCGTACAAACGAAAGGTGTTGGCCGTCACGGCCGCGGCCACCTCGGCAATGGAAATCGATTTGATTTCGGCAATGGCCTGCACGGCCAGGATCAGATTGGCCGGTTCGTTGCGCTGGCCGGGATCAGGCCCCAGCACCGGGCTGTCGGTCTCCACCAGCAGACACGCCAGGGGCAATTGGTTCACCAGCTTTTGCTTCTGGCGGGATCGCACCACCGACGGCGGAATGGAGAAGAAATAGCCCGCCTCAACACCGGGCAGGGCCGCGCCGGCCTTGCCGTCAAAGGCATGCAGCTGAACCCTTTGGGCGCCATGCTGGAGAAGCATTTCCACGGCGTGGCGTCCGGCTGAACGGGAATGGATGTTCAATGGCAAGTCGAGCTCTTTGGAGAGATCAATGAAGAGTTTGAAGATCTGGCGCTGGATCTCCTGATCGACCGGCTCCTGGATCGCCCAGAAATCCAGCCCCACTTCGCCGATGGCTATCAGATCAGCTCGATGCGCGCGAATAAACGCCGCCATCTCCTCGGCCTGGGCCATATCCACATGGGTGGGGTAGAGCCCGGCCGCGGCCTTGATCCTGGGGTGCTCGGCGGCCAGCGCTAAATTCTTGCGGGCATCGGCCAGATTCTCGCCCACGGCCACTCCCGCCGCCACGCCCGCCTGCGCCGCCCGCGCCAGCACCTCGGCCCGGTCCGCGTCAAAGAGCGGGTCGCAGAGATGGGCATGGGTGTCGACCAAGGTGAAGATTGGGGATTGCATCCGCGGGCCTGCTGCCTCCATTTCGGCAGTGATCGCCACCATCAAGTCCTGTTATTCAACTTTGTGCCTATCGGCATGCAATATGGCCAAGGCTTGATTGTCTTTGGGCACTTCAAAAGGAACGAAGTCGTACCACTTACGGCTATCGTTGGCGGTCTTTTGAAGTATTCGCAAGTTGGCGCGGTGGGAAGCATGCAAGCGGTAATTCAGATTACTTTCAAAAAAATTACAGGCGGAGCGGATGGAAAGCAATTGATAATCATGCAGGGCGACAACGCCGCCCACCGGCAGCAGTTTATCGCAAAAATAGAGCTCCATGATGGTCTGATCGAATTGATGGGTCGTGTCGATGAAGATAAACTCATACCTGAAATTCTTCAGCAACAACTGGGGCAGGACGATCTGCGACGGCCCGTTTAAATGCTGATGGATCTTGCTGAAGCCGGCCCTTTCCACGTTCTTGATCCCGCCCGAATGGTATTGGGCGGCCTGCAAGGGATCCACGCTGATGAGGGCGCCTTTTTGATTGTCGGACAACGCCTGCAGCATATACAGCGTGGCGCACCCGTGAGCAAACCCAAGCTCCAAAACCGTCTCCGGCTGCATGGCGCGGATCACTTCGTACAGCGCGGCATAGGCGTCTTCATCCAACTGATCTTCAAATGGGATGTTCCTGCCCTGCGGGTCTTGGATAGTTCCGGATTGCCGGGCGGCCTGAAGTAATTGGATCGATGGTTTGTCGGATAGATGGTAGTCAATAAGTGTCATGGGCTCAGTGCCTTTCTTAAGATCTATACGCAAAAAGGAAGAAGCCTGTCAACGTCCGGACCCCAGGCGGCACCGCCCCACAGAAAGGGATTTGAAGCTGGGCTGGATGGTGGTAGGATGGCGGCCAGTCCCCTGATCCGTTGAATCCACCTTCCAACCCCAACAAGGAGGACCCGCCATGTACCCCCATCTGTTTTCCGAAATCAACATCCAAGGCCTGAACCTCAAAAACCGCCTCACCATGGCCCCGCTCTATCTGGGCTATGCCGGTGAGGGCGGCACGGTCAGCCCCATGCTGCTGGAGCATTACCGGCTCATGGCCCGGAGCGGCGTGGCCCTGGTGGTGGTGGAAAACGCCACTGTGGACCATCCTGCCGGCAGCGGCTCCAACCGCACCCTGCGGGCCGACACCGATGACAACCTGGAAGGCTTGAAGACGCTGGCCGCCGCCATCCACCAGGAGGGCGCCCTGGCCTGCCTGCAGCTCAACCACGCCGGCCGTTTTGCCCATGCCGGCGGCCAGCCGCTGGCGCCTTCGGCCGTGCAGACCTTCAATTACATGCCCAAGGCCCTGGAGATCAAAGAGATCGAAGGCATCATCGGCTGCTTTGCCAAGGCCGCGGCCCGCGCCAAAGCCGCCGGCTTTGACATGGTGGAGCTCCACGGCGGCACTGGTTATCTGCTGGCCTCCTTTGTCTCCCCCCACACCAACCGCAGAAATGATGCCTATGGCGGCGATGCAACCCGCCGCCAGCGCTTCGGCCTGGAGGTCGTGGCGCAGGTCAAAGCCGCGATAGGGGGCATGCCGGTGGGCTACCGCTTGCTGGCCGACGAATGGCTGCCCGAGGGCCTGCATCTGGAGGAATCGCGGCCCTTTGCCCGCAGCCTTGAAAAAGCCGGCATCGCCTATATCTCGGTGATGGGCGGCACTTATGAGTCCTTCTCCCTGCCGCTGATTGTGGAGCGCTCCAAACAGGAAGGCTATATGCTCGACCTGGCCGCTGCCATCCGCGCGGAAGTCAAAGTGCCGGTGATCGCCGCCGGACGGCTGGCCACCGGCGCTTTCGTGGAAAAAGCACTGGCCGAGGGCAAAGCCGATCTCATTGGTCTGGCGCGCGTGCTGTGGAGCGATCCCCAGTGGCCGCAAAAAGTCCGCGATGGCCGCGAAGAAGAAATTGTGCACTGCGATCCGGGCTGCGGCGATGCCTGCACCCAGATGGTGATGAAGGGCCGGCCGGCCCTGTGCGTGCGCTGGCCCGCGGAGAAGATGAAGGCGTGGAAGGAGAAATACCGGTAAATCAATTGCCCCAAACTGATTGATTTTAGAGATCTCTGGTAATCCGAACAACATGACAAATCGGCTCTTGTGGTATTCTGCCCTCTTTGTTATGGATAAAAGAGAGTTACACGATCCCCATCTCAATAACACTCGGCTTCGGCGATCCATCTCCTCAAATTTTAACTTCTTTCCCGTCTGGAAGGAGGAACTTTCGCTATGCCATCCAATAATGAAAAAGAAATCCTGGATTTTCTCTCCGAATTACTGGCCCAGGATCAACTTAAAGAGATCCTGGAAAAGGTTGTCGGCCGTGCACCGCAAATCATTAATTGCGAAGGGTGCAGCATTTACCTGATCCCCGAGCTGGTCAAGCAGTACGAGGGCGAAGTCATAGACCACAACAACAATCGAATCCACGGCCAGGATTTAAGTGATTCGTTTATTGTCCTGGCCGCGCATAGCCATGCCGGAAAGGCCTATTATAAAATCGGAATGCATTTTTACCGTTCAGGTGAAGGATTGACCGGCTGGGCCTTCAAAAATGAAAAGCCGCTTTATTTAGATGATGTGAGCGATCCGAAGCAGATCAGCATGTATGATGGTTTAAAATGGGAAAATAAGTATGGTCATGCCGACCATTGGTATTCGAAACAAGGTAGCGCACATCAGAAACCGTTCATCGCCCTGCCTCTCATCTCAAGAAAACGCTGCGTGGGAGTGATCCGCTTCACCAACACCAAAGACGGCTCGGACTTCACCAAGCTGGCCAAGGCCACGGTGGGATCTTTTGGTGATCTGATCGCTAAGCGCATCGAAACCGAATTGAGCATCCGTGACAAACAACGGTCCATTAAAAATCTGTTCTCCATTGGGGCCATGACGGATGAATCCGGCGTGTTCAAGGTTATTGTCGAAGAGGCCCAAAAGGCAGTCGGCGCATTGGCCAGCCGGCTCTATTTGTTAGATGAATTCGGTGAACTGGTTGAACTCAAAGAACCTACGGAAGAATTTAAGACAGACGGCATCAAACGACATTTTAAGCGCGGTGAGGGCTATATCGGCTGGATCTTTAAATATGGCAGCCCTTTGCTGGTCAACCAGATCACGCCAGAGCTCAGACTCGACAGTTCCAATATCGGCGTCCACACGGGCAAGGGTGACTTCTTCAAGCCATTCGGCAATAACGTCCAAACGCTCTCTATTTCACCGGCCCCTGGCGAGCTGGGCCGGGGCAACGAAACTTACACTCGATTTTTGGGCGTGCCGGTATCCAAGGGCAAGGGGCGTATGCATGGGGTTCTGGCTGTCCTGTCCCATTCCGACACCAAACCCTTCAATGATGAAGATCTTTACTTGCTTGAAAATTTTGGTCAAACCGTGAGCCTGCTGATGGAAAACCTGAGGCAGCAGAAATTGAACGAAATGCTGATCCATATGGGGCATAAACAAGGAGACGCGCTGCTCCAATACACGGTCGAACATCTGCCGCCGCTGGTGAAGGCGCGTGGATGTTCGATTTTCCAAAAGTCCAATGTCAACGATCTGTTCGGTTTGACATATACTAGCAGCAAATGGCTCAAGAACGACCAGAACCAAGTGCTGGACATTCCGTATAAACCAGGGGAAGGCAAAACAGGGTTTGTGGCCGAATGCGGCCGCCTGCTGGTGATCAACCATTACGGCATGGGCGATAAAGACGATCCGAGTATCGACCATAAGCGGCTTGAAAACGATTTTTGGCACTATACCAACGATCCCGATTACAAAGATTTCAATATTGCCCATAAAGTTGTCAACAGCAAGGGAGAACCCCAAGGATTGGCCCGTTTGGTGCGTGACAAAAATGATCCACCTTTTACGTTTAAAGAACGGGAAACGTTTTTTGGATTTATCGAAAAGAATCCATATATTTCAAGTGAAGGATTGGAGTGTCACGAAGCCAAAAAGATATGTGAAGAGGGGACGCACGGCGGCTACTCTACCTCGTTTCTCGGTGTGCCTTTCCGCGACAAGCACTCCAAAGTACATGGGGTCATGCGCATTCCCAAAAGCTCGCCCGGTGGTACTTTTACCGATGAGGATATCAATTTGGTAGCGTCGGTCTGCAACCGGCTGTTCCCCTATATCGAGCTGGAACAAAACCTTATTACATTGACCAAAATCAATGCAGACATAAACGCCAATTTCGGCACCAGCGATCTGCATAACATTCTGAACAATATACTTGACGCGGTCATCAAAACCCTCGGCTTTGAATTTGTTATGCTGCAACTGGTCAGTCCGGACAAACAGACCATTCGGAATGTGTTACACAAATACAAAAAAGGAATAGCGAACGCTGTGAACCCTGAAGAATGGTGTGATGACGTCAATTACCGGATAAATGCCGAAAATCCAGATATTCATGTCTGGCTGCTAGCTAAACACAAAAAACCGATAATCATCAAGGGGTGGCACGAACGCTTCAATAAAGAGATATATGATGCCCATGATCACAAAAGCCTTATCCGGGCTTTTATTCCCATTATTATTCAAAACACCGATGAAATCATCGGCACCATCGAAGCCGGGCATCACATCAGCAGAAAGGATTTTATCGACAAGGAAGAGCTCAACATGCTCAAGGCGCTGGCCGACTCCGCGGCCATTGCAATTAAAAACAAGCAACTGCACGAAGAGCTTAAGAGCAAAGTGGAGCTGCTGCAAAGAGTCTATAAAGAACTTGCCACCGTATCCCACGAACTGAAGGTCCCCTTGGCCTACATCAAGCGCCACTTTGACAGTATGCTTTCGGGAGTTTATGGCGATTTGACCCCAAAACAGCGCCAGAGCACTACCGATGCTTTCCGGAATATGAATGAAGAGATTCGGCTCATCAATAATATTCTCGACTTGGCTTTAATTCGCGAAAACAGAGTGCGCTTGAAGCCGGTATTCGTTGACCTCCGTGAGATCATCCGTTCGGTTCTGCAACTTTTAGAGCTCGATGTAGTAAAGAAAAAAGTCACAATTGTCGAGAGCTACGATCAACAATTACTAAAAGTCAGGGTAGACGAAGAAAAGATTCGAAGGGTACTTGTGAACTTGATCCATAATGCAATCAAGCATTCTCCGGAAGGCGGTCAGGTCAAGATATTGGGTAGCATTCAAGGGGAGGATGTTACTATTTCCATCACCGACAGAGGCCCTGGGATTCCACTTGATCAGCAGGAGAAGATCTTTCAACGCTCTTACAGTATCGACCATGAAACCCAAGGAATGGGTATTGGATTGGAAATCGCCAGGGAGCTCGTTGAGATGCACGGCGGCGCGCTAAAAGTCCGAAGCAAACTGGGAGAAGGCAGTCAATTTTCATTTATGTTACCCCATCAAGGTAAGGAATGGTAAAGATGGTACGTCAAAAGATTATGATCATTGACGATGAGCGGGATGAGAGAAACATATTGGAGGAATTGCTGCGGTATGAAGGCTACGATGTCCTTCCCGCCCCAAGCGGCGAAGCCGCCTTGGGCTTGTTGTCGAATATGCCTCCCGAAAACTTGCCCGATCTGATTATCCTGGATGCGAGGATGCCTGATATGGATGGCCTGGAAGTATGCCAGCGCCTCAAATCAAACCCAAGGACCAGGCGCATACCCATCCTCATGTTTTCTGTGGCAGGTGCGGTAGAAAATAAGGTAGATGGCTTGCAAAAAGGTGCCGATGATTATCTGTCGAAGACAGCAGCCAATGCCGAACTATTGGCACGCATCCATGCCCTGCTAAGGAGATTCAAAAAGAAACCATTCGAACCGGCTGACGAATTTCTTTTGAATATCTACTGCCGGCCTGGTTCAGAAATCCGCATCCAATGGTCCGGCGATATCAATGTCACAGATGTGAGCTCGAACCCGCTCAATCTATATGTCGAGGAGTATTCCAGATATGCCGATGACCTTCCAACCGATAAAAATAAATGGCGATCAGAAGCGAAAAGGCTTGGCGTCGACCTTTTTAAGAAAATAGCCTCCGAACATACTAATATTTTCAAGGTCTATTCCCAGGCTTCCATGGTGGCGTTAACATCCAAAAGACATTTACACGTCAAGATACTATCAGACCGTGATTTTTTAAGAATACCTGTTGAATGTCTTTTTGTTGAAGGTGAATATCTATGCCGGCGACAGCCTCTTGCTCGGTCCATCGAGGGCGTTCTCATCATAAAGCAACCCGTGTCACCATCCTTCTTCAACGGCCTGCACAAAGAAAATGAACCTCTTCGTATTCTGCTTATTGCTGCCAATACAATTCCATCCATTACCTGTGTGGATGAAGAAGTATTAACGCTGAAGAAATCCATTTACGATGCGTTTACGGCAAAGGGAATAAGCGTAGCGATCAAGGTCATTCCAAGCTGCGACGCGACCTATGAAAACGTACGCCGGGAGATCAGAGATTCCACCTACCATATTGTACATTACAGTGGACATGGCAATTATGATACCGGTTCAGCAGAGAGGAGCTGTTTGTATCCCTGGAAAGACTCTCCGAAAAATGAAACAGAACCGCTCAGCGCAGCCGAACTCCAATCCCTTGTAGTGGACTCCGATATCCGCTTCTTTTACTTGAGCTGCTGCTTGGGTACCGCCACGGGTGCGAAACGGCAGCTTCTTGACTACGATTTTCTCGGAATTGCCGATGCACTTATCCAAGCCGCTATTCCCTCTGTACTAGGGTTTCGCTGGCCAGTAACTGATCACGGCGCCGCGAAACTAGCTGAGAAGTTCTACGAAAGTCTGGCCCGTCACGGTCAGTTGGACGTAGCTCTGCTCGAAGCTCGTAAATCCATAAACAGGGATGATCTTACCTGGCTGTCGCCGGTTCTTATCACCCAGAAATAGCACGAATTTTCCATCGGATAGATATATGACTGTGAAGTCAATCAAGGACACTGATGAAGATGCCGCCACTAAAGCTCTTGGCCTTTGATATTGGGGCGACCAAAACGAATGCCGCGCTGTTTAGCGACCGTCCTGGAGCCTCATCCGCCCGCACCCCGCACCCTTTCTCTTGGTCGTGCCTCAATGTGGATATGGCAGGACCGGAGGAGCTTATTGCTGAAGGTTTAAGATCGGCGGGAACGCCGGTCGATATGATCGTTCTCGCGATGGCTGGTCCCGTTTCTCAGAATCAGGCCCAGTTGACCAACCGAGCTTGGTTCTTTGATAAGCAGCAAATTAAAAAGCGATTTGGCGTTGCCGAATTGTTTATGATTAACGATCTAGAAGCCATAGCACTGGGCATCCCCCACCTGCAACCAGATCAGATTAGGTCAATTCAGAATGTCCCGCCGGCCGCACAGTCGCCGATTGCTGTAATAGCTCCCGGCACGGGGTTGGGCGAATCCTATTTGGCCTGGTCAAGAGACCGCTATATTGCCCACCCTTCGGAAGGCGGCCATGGCGATTTTGCGCCCATTGACGATCTTCAGATCGAATTGTTGAAATTTCTAATGCGCCAGTACGGGCATGTCAGTTATGAACGCATCTGCTCGGGCTTTGGTATTTACAACATTTACAATTTTTTAAAGATGCAAGTCGGCATGAAAGAGCCCGCATGGCTGGCTGAAAAGATTAACAGGGAACAAGACCCTGCCAAATCCATCGTAACGGCTGCTAATGACGAAGCCCGACCTTGCGATATCAGCCGGCGCGCCATCTCCATCTTTGTAGCTGTTCTAGGCTCTGAAGCGGGCAACCTGGCGCTACGGACCCTTTCCAGGGGCGGCGTTTATATTGGTGGCGGGATTGCACCGCATATCGTGCCATACTTTACTACCGGACAATTTATGACCGCCTTCACCCATAAAGGCCGCATGAAACAGTTGTTAGAGACAATACCGGTTAACATTATCCTCGACACTAAGATCCCACTTTTAGGCGCCGCTTATTACGGTTTCAATCATGGATGAAACGCCGCTTCTCACCAAACCCCTATCAAGCAGTGACAAAATATTGCTCGAGAAGTTCGCGCAGAGCATTGCCGGTCAGAGCGACCTAATGGACAAGATCGGACAGCAATTGATTGCTCTGGAGCTTGCCATACCGGGTTTGTTTGCCACGGTGCTCAAATTAATCAGTGGAGACAAAGCAACTTTGGCCATGGGCAAGACGCTCTATTTGGCATTTGGTTGTTGGCTTCTTGCGCTGCTGCTCACCTTGATCAGCCTTATTCCCCGTAAATGGAGGGTGAATCCTGAGATCATGCTGCGGGACACATTTGATCAGAGGGCCGAACTGGGCATTCAAGATTTTTTCTACAAAACGGCACAATACAAACGACGCTTGCTTATTGCTTCCAGTTTGCTCTTTTTTACTGGGATCATGGCCGCAGCTTATACGGCCTTTTAAGGAGAAGAAAGTGGAAAAACGGCTGATTTTTCAATGTTGGAAGTGTTCCCATAACTACAGCCGTACTATGGAGTTGGAAGGGTATCCCCAACTGATAGTTCAATGCCCTCGATGTAAGGAAGAGGGCATTGTCGATTTAGATGCATATCGAAGGAATCAGGTTGAGATATACAGAGGAGAACGTTTGAATTTACCCACGATTCTTCCAACTTTAAGACTGAAGAAATAAGCCCTAAACTGGGTTAAGCCATTTAAAAGAAGGAGATGCCATGAAAGCAAACGACATCAAAACCGTGGCCATTATTGGCGCGGGGGACATGGGCCATGGAATCGCCGAGATCTGCGCCCTGGCGGGATTGAACGTCAACCTGTACGACATCAAAGCGGAGTTTGTTCAAAGAGGCACCCAGAAGATCAAGGCCAGTCTGGAGAAAATGGTGGCCAAGCAGAAGATGGCGGCCGAGGCCATGAGCCAGGCCATGGCCAGAATCAAAGGCTTCACGGTGCTGGCGGAGGCAGTAAAGAATGCGGACTTCATGATCGAAGCCGCGCCGGAGATTCTTGATCTGAAATTGAAAATCTTCCGGGAAGCCGATACCGCCGCCCCGGCCCAGGCCATCCTGGCATCCAATACTTCCAACATGAGCATCTCCAAAATGGGTGCGGCCACCAAAAGGGCGGATAAGGTCGTGGGACTTCATTTCTTCAACCCGGTGATGATGATGGCCCTGGCGGAAGTCATCAAGGGCGCCGGAACCTCCGAAGAGACCATGAAAACCACCTATGAATTGGTCGGCCGGTTGAAGAACTTTCGCGGCCCCATGGTGCCGGTGCGGGTGGAGAAGGACAGGCCCGGCTTCATTTTCAACCGCCTGGGCGCGCCCATCGGCTTGTACATGGCCGAGCTGTACGAAAGAAAAATGGTTGAGCCCGAAGCCGTGGATGCCAAGATCCGCTCGATTGGCGCGCCCATGGGCCCTTATGAAATCATGGATTTCACCGGCCTGGATGTCAACCTGCACGGCAGCGCCTATTTTGCCGAAACCCTTTCACCCGATTTTACTCCCCGCAATTGGATGAAAAAACTGGTGGAGGCCGGGCAGCTTGGGAAGAAAACCAACCAGGGCATCTATGCCTGGCCCGACGGCAACCGGCCCGCCATTGATATGAAAAAGGCCGATCCCAACTTTGATGTGGCCGACATCATCTGCCTGCAGGTCAACGAAGGCACCAAGCTGCTTGAAGAGGGCGTCACCGCCAGCGCCGCTGAAATCGACAAAGCCATGGTCAACGGCGGCGGCTCGCCTTTTGGCCCGTTCGCGCTGGCCAAGGGTATGGGATGGGCAGCCGTGGCCCAGCGCTGCGAAGCGATTTCCAAAAGATTGGGCATCAAATGGTTTATGCCGACCCAGACCTTGAAAAAGGGTGACATCAAATTAGATTGATCCCCACGGCAGATAGAAAGGAGGCTAAGGATGAAAGAATTACTTCCCGAAATCGTGGCGCGTACCTCCAAGCGGGCCTTGAGCAATCGGAAGATCCCCGCTGAAGTGCTGCGCCGGGTGATGACGGCGGCCACCCTGGCGCCCTCCTGCTTTAACAATCAATCGTGGCGGTTCATGGTGGTCACGGAAGATGAGGCCTTGAAGAAAATCCACGAGGCCTTGAGCAGCGCCAATTATTGGGTCAAAAGCGCGCCAGCCGTGGTCGTGGTGGCCACCAAGATCGAATTCGGCTGCCGCCTGAGCGACCGCCGGGATTATGCCTTGTTCGACTGCGGCCTGGCCACGGAGAATTTAATGCTCCAGGGCATCAAGGAGGGGTTGTATGTGCATGCCATCGCGGGTTTTGATCCCTTGAAAGTCAAAGCCGGCTTCCACATTCCCGATGAGTATGTGGTCATCACGCTGGTGGCCATGGGCTATCCCGGCGATGAAGCGACCCTCAACGAGAAGCACAAGGAACTGGAACACGGTCCGCGCAATCGCAAACCCGAGGCGGAAGTGATCTGCCACAACAGGTGGGAGCCAGCGGCGCCGAAGGAATCATGAACAATCCCTATCCGCCCGCTAAGCGCAAAAATCGATTGTGGTTTTTGCCCTTAGCGGTTAATATGCCTTAAATCACAACAAAAATTTCCTTCTAACCATGACCTGGGTGAAAGGGGCGATGCGCGGTATACGGCTGCTGGAAAGATTGCGCGCCATCGATCAGCGCCCGGACTGGCGGGGTGAATCCGACCGCCAAACAACCATTGCCTCGGTCCTGGAGCACCTGAGCAAAATGCTCAATACCCGCCAGGGCAGCGTGCCCACCGCCATGGACCTCGGCATGCCCGACTTCACCGGCATGGCCGGATCGCTCACCGCCGATATCCTGCCTGAATTGGAGCAGACCCTGACCGGGGTCATTTCCAAATACGAACCGCGCCTGACCGAAGTGAAAGTGGTTTTCGAGCCTCAACCAGAAAAATCGTTCATGCTCGGCTTCAAATTGTCGGCTAAGGTGCGCGTCGACGACAACGACGTTCCCGTGGTTTTCGAAACTGTGCTCAATTCCGAAGGACACATCACGGTGATGGAGCAATGAAGTGATCGGCAAATACTACCAGAGAGAGCTGTCCAATCTGCGTCAACTGGCCCTGGAATTCGCCGAGGCCCATCCGGCCCTGGCCCCGCTGCTCACCGGCCAGTCCACCGATCCCGATGTGGAACGACTGCTCGAGGGCACCGCCTTTCTGTCGGGACTGATCTATGAAAAACTGGACAACGATTTTCCGGAAATCGTGCATGGACTGATCCAGCTCATCTTTCCCCATTATCTGCGTCCCATCCCCTCGGCCACGCTGATCCGTTTCACGCCCAAACGCAGTCTGCGCGAAACCATTGTCATCAAAAAGGGCGTGGCCATCGACGCTGTGGCCTCCGAGGGCACGCGCTGTACGTTTACTACCGGCTTCGACGTTGCCCTCTCGCCGCTGTCCGTCAGCGGCGTGACCTTCAACACCCAGGGCGGCGGCCAGGGACTGTTGCGCATCGAGCTGCGGCTGGCTGGCCTGGAAGCGGGCGCTTTCAAACCCGATGCCATCCGTTTTCACCTGGGCGGCGTGTACGCCGAAGCGTCCCGACGCTACTGGCTGCTGTTCACCCGCTTGCGCGATATCCGCTTGATCCCCGCAGAGGGCCCAAGCCTTTCATTGGGACGCCAGGCACTGAGGCGGGTTGGATTTAAAACGGATGAGGCCTTGATTCCTTACCCGGCCCGCGCCTTTGACGGCTACCGCATCTTGCAGGAGTATTTCATCCTGCCGGAAAAATTCCTGTTCTTCGATGTCACCGGCCTGAACCAGTGGCGCGACCGCGGCCGCGGCGCCGGCTTTGCGCTGGAATTTGAGTTCGGCGACCTGCCCCAGGATCTGCCGCCCATGCGCCCGGAGCATTTCCAGCTGTTTGTCGCGCCGGCCCTGAATCTGTTTGCCCACCAGGCCGATCCCATTTTGCTGGACCATCAAAAGCCCGAGTATCCCATCCGGGCTGACGGCGCCAATCCCCGGCATTATCAGGTCTATTCAGTCACCAAAGTCACCGGTATCGTGCAGGGCACAGTGCGGGAACGGGAGTATTTGCCCTTCGAGCTGTTCAACCCCCAGGTGGAAGCGGTGCCGGTCTATGCGCTGCATCACCGTCTTTCTCCGCTGGATGATAAGGCCGAGCTGCATATTTCGGTGGCCTATCCTGGAGGGTCGATTGCCGCGGGCCTTGAGACCCTCTCCCTGGAAATCCTGTGCACCAACGGCTCCCTGCCCGAGACCCTGCACCCCGGCGATGTGCGGCTGCCCACCGAGTCCTCGCCCGAGCTGGCCGAATTTTCCAATATCCGAACCCCCACGGCGCCGGTTCAGCCGCCGCTGGGCAAAAATCTGCTCTGGCGGCTGCTGTCCCATCTTTTTCTGAACTATCTTTCCGTGGCCAACGCGGAAAACCTGCGTTCCGTGCTCAAGCTCTACATCTTCACCGAAACACGGGAACGGGCCGCGGTGCTGGCCAATACCCAGCGCGTGGAAGGCATCACCGCGCTGGAAGTACGGGCGTCGGACCGCTTTGTCGGGGGCCATCTGCTGCGCGGCCAGGACATCATCGCCCGCATTGACCCGCAGGGCTTCACCGGCAACGGCGATTTGTATCTGTTCGGATCGGTCCTGGATGTTTTCCTGGGCAATTACGCCGCGATAAACGCTTATACCAAGCTGACCGTCGAGGACACTTCAGGCAAGGAGCGTATGACATGGCCCATCCGTCTGGGCGATCGGATTCTGCTATAGCCTCCGCGGCGTTGCTGCCTTCCCAGCGCCGGCCCACGGCGCTGGAAGAGTTGCTGATCAGCCCCCGGAAATTCTCTTTCACCCAGGCCGTGCGGCTGCTCAGGCAGGCCTACGCTCCCGCGGCCACGCCGGCCGACGATTCTTTCTTGAGGGAACAGCTCAGGGTCCGCCCCTATCTCTCCCTGGGCTTTCCGCCCAACGATCTGGCGCAGATCGAAGAAATTCCGCCAAAGGATGACACCCGGCCCGAGGCCCGCCGCCGCTTCCGATTGACCGCCACCTTTCTGGGTCTCTACGGCCCCTCCTCGCCGCTGCCCACGTACTACACCGAAGAGTTGCTGGACGAGCAGAGCGAAGACAAGAGCGTGGACCGCGACTTTGTGGACATATTGAATCACGGCTTCTTTGTGCTGTTCATCCTGGCCGACACCTACTACAGTTTGAGCCGGCGGATCTGCGAAGAGGGAGACCGCCAGGTGTTGACGCGCCTCTACGCCCTGCTGGGCCTGGGGCACGAAGAGATGCTGGGCCAGGCCGGCCTCTCCCCCGGCGCCCTGCTGCGCGCCGCGGGTTTGCTGACCCAGTTTCCCAGATCCGCCGCGGGATTGCGCGGATTGCTGGCGGACCGGATTGGCGCGCCGGTCCAGGTGCGGCAGTGCGAGCCGCGCCAGGCAACCATCCCCGCGGACCAGTGCTGCCGCCTGAGCCGGGGGGAAAATGCGCTGGGGGAGTCCTCCTGGCTGGGCTTCATCGCTGCCGACGCCATGGGCAAGATCGCCATCGTGGCCGGTCCCATGGCGGCCCGGACCTACATGCGCTTTCTGCCTGAATGCCCCGAACACGATGAACTGCTGATGTTGATCCGCTTTTACTGCACCCAGCCCCTGGAGTTCGACCTGGAATTTGTTCTGGCGCCGGGCGAGGCGCAACCCGGCAGAATCGGGGAAGCGCGCTGGAGCCGGCTGGGCTGCGACGTATGGCTGGCGCCGGACCCCCAGGCGGAGGTCAGCGCCATCTTCCCCGAATGCGGACCCATCGGCTGCGAGTGCGCCATGGATTCGGACGATCTGCTGGGTACGTGTGCGGCCGTGAGCGTCCCGCACAGCGTTTAAGGCAAAGAATCAAAGCAATCATGGGAGTTCACCAATGACCGATGGCCCGATTTACTTTCACCCGGGGCTTTTTCTGCAACCCCAGCATTTTCAAATCATGCAGCGTCAGAACGCCGAGGCCCTGGCCCCAATGTTGACCCATATCACTCCTTATTTTTGGGGGGTGGCCTCGCTCGCCATCAATGACGCGGCCCTGACCGCCGGGCGTTTGGAGGTATCAGGGATCAAGATGGTATTGCCCGCCACTCCGGAGCTGATCTGCCTGCCCGGCAATGCCGTGTGCGCGGGACGGCAGGTATCGCTGGAATCGATTCCCGTGGATGGCGCCCTGACCGCCTATGTGGGACTCAGGGCCGTCAAACCGGGCGAAGCCAATGTGACCGTAGCCGAAACCACGGCCCAGATGGCCGCCGCGCCCACCCGCATGGCCGTGGCCGTGGCTCCGGAAAATATGCCGGACATATACAGCGGCGGGCCGCCCGCCAAGATCCGGCGCATGATCTACGTGCTGAATCTGGTGTTTGAAGATGAGTTGAGCCAGGCCGGGGACCTGGACCTGATCCCCGTGGCCCGGCTCAAACGCGAAGGCGATAAGGTCACCCTTGATCCGGCCTTTGTGCCGCCCTGCCTGACCCTCTCGGCCTCACCCGCACTGAGCGCGCTGATCCGAGGCATCCGCGATCGCGTGCTCGGCAAGGCCCGCCAATTGGAAGGTTACAAGAATCTCTCCATGGGGCAATCCGCTTCCGGCGATTTTACCCTGCTGCTGCTGGGGCTGCGCACCCTGTCGCGCTTTGCGGCCCGCCTGGACCATGCGGCCGCGGCGCCCTGCCTGCCGCCCTGGGAGGCCTACGGCATTCTGCGGGAACTGGTGGCCGAACTCTCCGTGTTTTCGCTCAATGTCAGTGTTCTGGGCGAGGATTGGCAGGACAAGAAGCTGGTGCCCGATTATGCCCACACCCGACTGGGCGGCTGCTTCAGGGCCACATCAGAAGTAATCGTGAACTTGCTGGAAGGCATCTCGGCGGGGCCGCGCTTTGTCACCCGGTTTAAATTTCAGGACCCCTACTGGAGCGCCGAAATCCCCATCCAGGTTCTGGGCGAGGCCAAAACCGCGGGCGGCGAATTCTGGCTGGTGCTGCATTCGGAGTCGGTGGCAGCGCCCGCCCTGGCCGAATCGGCCGCCCGGCTGCTCAAGCTTTCAGCCCCCGGCGGCATGGAATCGCTGCTGGTGCGGGCCCTGCCGGGCATTCCCCTGGCCCGCGCCGAGCATGTGCCGCCCGGCATGCCCCGGAGGCAGGGGGCGCTCTATTTCCGCATCGGCCGGGAAAGCCCGCTCTGGGCCGAGGTGGAGCAAAAGGGACACATCTGCCTGCACTGGACCGGCGCGCCCCAGGACCTGGACGCTCAGCTGGCTGTTCTGGCGAGGTGATTCATGGCGCTTATCGACGATTTCCTGCCGGCCCTGGCCTTTGCCGCCATGCTGGCCTCCGAAGATAACCTGGCCGATACGCCCTATGATACGGCGCGCGGCGATATGGAACGGCTGCTGGACGAGGCCGTGGCCAAGGCGCGCCGGGAAGCGCCGGAGCAAGCGGACAATACCCATTTCGCCGTGTGCGCCTTTGCCGACGAGGCTGTCCTGGACTCGGCCTGGCCGGGCCGGCAAACCTGGCTGCGGCACAAACTGCAGGAGACCCGTTTCAACACGGCCAATGCCGGCCTGGAGTTCTACCAGCGCCTGGAAGATCTGTGCGGCGACCAAGCGTGTCCCGCCGATCCCGATCTTCCGGCAACGGACCGGCACCGGCGGGAAGCACTGGAAGTCTATGTGGCCTGTCTGACGCTGGGATTCAAAGGTCAATACAATGGCGATGCGGGCCGGGAGCAGGTTTTGCGGCTGACCGGCGCCAACCTGCAGCGGCTGCTGGGCGATGGCGGGTTGCAAAAGGGCCGGCTCTTTCCGGAAACCTACGCGGCCGAAGCGCCTGATCCCGCGCCTGCCCGCTTTTCACCGGCAGTCAAAGCCCTGATCCTTTTCGGCGGCCCTTTGCTGCTGGCGCTGATCATCTATGCCGCTTATGCTTCTTTACTCTCTGCTTTCGTGGACAACTGGCTGGCGGCATTGTAGACCGGATGAAGAAGGAAACACATTCTTTGGAAGTAAAATATTCGCCGCCGCACAGGCCGCGCAGCGCCATCATCAGATACTTCCGCGCGCAGCAGGCCTGCGCGGCGAGAAAAGCATAATGGGAAGGCCATGACCAAGTTACTCATCTCCGCCCTGAAGATCTTCATCCTGATCATCGTGGTGGCTGCCGCGGTTTTCGGCGCCATCGTGCTGGCCGACTACCTGGGCTGGCCCCGCTGGGTTGCGGCCGTGATGCTGGCCGGACTCTTGTTCTTGATCGTATTGATCCTGTTCCTGCGCCGGTATTACTTCCGCCGCCGGGAAGAAAAATTTGTCAAACGGGTAGTGGCCCAAGACCAGAAGGCCATCGCGGCGGCGCCGGCCCAGGAGCGCCGGCGTCTGACGGAGCTGCAGCAACGCTGGGCCGCGGCCGTGGCGACCCTGCGGGCCTCGCGCCTGGCGCGGCGGGGCGATCCGCTCTACCATCTGCCCTGGTTCATGATCTTCGGCGAGACCGCCTCGGGCAAATCCACGGCCGTTTCCCATGCCCGGCTCAAGAATATCCTCACCGACGCTGGTCCGGCCAAAGGCATTGCCGGCACCAAAAATTGCGACTGGTGGTTTTTCAAAAATGCCATCATTCTGGACACGGCCGGGCGCTACGCCGTACCCCTGGCGGAGGAAGACGGCGGCGAGTGGCGCGGCTTCCTGACACTGCTGGCCAAGTACCGGCGCAAGGAGCCGCTCAACGGCCTGATTGTCACCCTGCCGGCCGACCGGCTGCTGGCCGATGACAACGATGCCCTGACCGAGTATGGCCGATCCATCCGCTTGCGCATCGACCAGCTCATGCGCGTGCTGGGCGCCAAATTTCCCGTCTATCTGCTGATCACCAAAGTAGATCTGGTCCTGGGCATGACCGCCCTGGCCGAGCTGCTGCCGGAGAAATTGCGCGGCCAGGCCATGGGGCTGTTAAACCCCTCCGACAGCGGCGAGCCGGATGATTTTCTGGCCGCCGCCCTGCACCACATTTCCCGGCGGCTCAAGGATCTGCGCTTGCAGCTGGCGCCGCGCATCGGCAAGGCCGGCGGCCGGGCCGCGCTTTTTCCGGATGAGTTCGACCGGCTGGCGCCGGCCATCCGGGCGTTTGTGGAAGGCGCTTTTCATGAAAACCCTTATCAGGAAACCCCGTTTTTCAGGGGGGTATTCATCTCCAGCGGCCGCCAGTCCGGCCTGGCGCGCACCGGCGTCCTGGGCGGACTGGACAGTTTCAAAAACCGCCAGTGGCGCCTGCCCGACACTGGTCTGGGGCTTTTTCTGCAAGATTTTTTCGATGCCATCCTGCCTAAAGATCGGGCCAGCCATCGGCCCCTGGGTGAATATCTCTCCTGGCGCAAAGCCACCGCCAACCTGGCCCTGGCCGCCTGGCTGCTGCTGCTGATCACGGGCATCGGCCTGGCCGGTTTTTCCTATCTGCATTTGCGCCAGGTCATGCAGCCAATGCACGCGGCCTTTGGCCAGACCCCCAAATTGGGCGCCAATCTGTCCGAAGACATCATCACCCTAGGCCTGCTGCGCGACCGGATTAGCGAGATGCAGATAAAGCTCGACAGCCCCGTGTGGTCGGCGGCCGGATTCCATCAAGGCCGCCGGGCCCTGGCCGGTTTAAAGCAAAAATACACCCAGTGGTTCCGGACCTATGTGCTCCATCCCGTGGATGAGGCCATGCGGCAGCGATTCATGGCCGCCGCGCCCCATGCGCCGGACAGCAGCGCGATCCCCTATCTGGAGTTCCTGGTCTGGCGGGTGGATACCTTGAAGGCCCGGGAAGCGGGCAATCCCCGCTCCGACGCGCCGGGACAGCCGGGACCCTTGCAGGCCTTGACCCTGGCCTCCGGCGGCCGCCTGCCCTATGTCGCCAGCTATTTTCCGGACATGTACCGATCCTACGCCATCTGGGAAACCGACCTGGGCATTCTGCAGCGCGAACGCACCGACATGCAGGTCCTGGCCGACCGCCTGGTGGAGATCCAGGGGCGCAACCTGCACTGGCTGATCGCCTGGGCCAATACCCGTCCCAATCTCACCGCGGTTACGCTGGAGGATTTCTGGGACGGCCCCGGCAAAGTGGATTATGCGGCCACGATCTCCGGGGCCTTCAGCGCCGAAGGCAAAGGCGTGATTGCGGGCCTGATGGATCAGTTGGCCCTGGTGGCCAATGACCAGGGCGATTTCAAGCGCTATGCCGAACAGTTCTGGCAGTGGTATGCCGAAGAATTCTTCGCGCACTGGACCCGCTTTGCCCGGGAATTCGGTCTGGGCATGGACAAACTGCTGACCAGGGATGACTGGCGCAGCGCCAGCGTGACCATGGCCACCCTGGACAATCCTTACTTCAAGCTGATCCAGCGGATGGAAGAAGAATTCGGCGCGGTGCGCGAGATCCGGCCCAATATGGACATCGACCGGCTGGCGCGCGAATTTGTCTACCTCCTCTACAGCTACAAAGCTGAAAACGGCAAGGCTTCGCTGAAAGAGCAGATCGCCGAGAAGATGCGTCGCATGGAAGCAAAATTTGAGCGGCTGAATCAAAGTCTGGCCGCGGCCGATGCCTTCAAGCAGTATATGGAGCAGCTGGACGGCATTGTTCCGGTGACCACCACCATGAATGCCGCCTATCAGTTCACTGTCCAAAACTACGGCCGCAGCGCCGGTGACGCGACCTCTTCGCCGGTGGTCCTCTGCCAGGCGGCCCTGAACAAAATGCGCGCGCAGCTGGGCCGGGAACAGGCCGTGGAAAGAGTGTTCTGGCATTTGGTCAGAGGCCCGCTGGTGTTTCTGGTCACCATGACCACTTATGAATCGGCCTGTGGCGTCAATGAGTTGTGGCAATCCCAGGTGGTGGCCGAAATAGCGAGCACCCCGGAACGCGAACGCTGGGGGGCGCTGTTCGGCAATCAAGGGGTGGCCCAGACCTTTATCTCCGGCGCGGCCAAGCCTTTCTTGAGGCGCACCCGCGACGGCTGGACCCCCGGCGCCTGGCTGGGCGTGCCCTACCCGTTCCTGCCCGAGTTTTTAACCTTCCTGGATCAGGGCAATATCCGGCGGCAGCAACTGCAGCCCCAATACACGGTCACCATTGCCGCCGTGCCCACCGATGTCAATGAGGATGCCAAAAGCGAGCCGTATCTGACCCGCCTGACGCTGCAGTGCGCCAGCGGGCAGCAGACCCTGGAGAACTATAATTCGCCCAGCACCCGGGACTTTGTCTGGGAGACGGCCACCTGCGACGACGTGACCCTGACCATCCAATTCCAGGAAACCACCCTGGTGCGCACCTGGAGCGGCCAGTGGGGCTTCCGGGATTTTCTGCGCCTGTTCCGGGATGGCCGCGAGGTGTATACGCCCGATGATTTCCCGGAGCAGAAAGCCACGCTGCGGCGGATCGGCGTGCGGCGCATCCAGGTCAACTATGTCATCAAAAACGCCGAACCCGTGATGGCCATCGAACATTACGCCGCCTTGCGCATACCGGAGCGCGCCGCCCATTGCTGGTCGGGCCTGGGGCCGGGGTTGATTCAGCTGGACAACAACCAGACCTCGGAAGAGTCAATGCAACCCGCCATGGCCCCGGTCAATGCCGCACCGCAACCGCCGCAGCCACCGCCAGCCCAAGGGGCGCCCCAATGAGCCTGCTGCATGCCCCGCGGGCGCCCTGGATCATGCTGGCCGTGTTCAGTGCAAGCGCCCTGGTGGTGTTCGGTCTGACCGCCGGGAGTGACCTGGGGCTGATCGGCGCCACGCGGCCGGCCGCCGAAATTGCCGCGGTCAGCCGCGAAGTGCGGATGCCGATCATTATTGAGAAGTATGAAACCGTCAAAGAAGAACTAAAAGAAGTACTCAAGGAGGAATTGGAAAAACCCCAGCCCACGGCGGCACCGGCGCCGGCGCCGGCCGAGCTGCCCCCAGCGGATCAAATTCAGACGCCCGCCACGGCGTCCCGGCCGGCCCCGCCGCAAACCGGGCAGAGTGCCGGTAACGTTGCGCGGGGGACAGTGTTGACCCATAGCTTTCATTACACCCCAAAGGAATTCGAGGCGCGGTTTCGCGCAGACCGGCCCGTGACCGACACCAAAATATTTTTCAAATCTTCTCCGGCGGTCTGGGTGTTGGATCTTCCCGGCCGCTGGACCAATCGCAGCCCCAGGACCACTGCCATGGACCAGGGCCCCATCGCGCAGGTGGCTATCGGCGAACACGACACCTTCCTGCGGATTGTCTTTCGCTACCGCGACAAGAATCAAGCGCGCCCCGCTGAAGCACCGACCGTCGCCAAAGAGGAGACGGGGCTGCGAGTCGTAATTCCGGTTGCGAAGTAAATGCTGATGGCAACGGGAGTGTTCGGACAGCAGGCCAAGAGATGCGAAATCGATAAGAAGAAAATAAAAAGGAGATCGCCATGCCGCAATTGAAAGAAAACGCCTTTACTTTCGAAAGCAAGGCGCTGCCCAAGGACACCTTCAGCGTGGTGCGCTTCTCGGGCGACGAGGGATTGTCGGCCCTCTACCGCTTCGAAATACTGCTGATCTCGGAACGCCAGGATCTCGACCTCGCGGCCGTATTGCAAAGCCCGGCCGTTTTCACCATCAAGGGGCTCTTTGCCCAGGGTCCGGATCTGCCCTTCCACGGCATCCTGGCCGCCTTTGAACAGCTGCATCAGTTCGGCCCCTACACGTTCTACCGCACCGAATTGCGGCCCAAGCTGTGGTGGCTGACCCTGACCCATCACAATCAGGTGTTTCTCGATAAAAAGATCGATCAATTCCTGGGGGGCGTGCTCAAGGACGGCGGCCTCTCCCAGGGCATGGATTTCGAATTGCGCCTGCAGGGCCGCTACCAGCCTCGCGAATATGTCTGCCAGTACGGCGAGTCCCATTTCGACTTTGTCTCCCGCTGGATGGAACGCGAAGGCATTTACTATTGGTTCGACCAGAGCGGGCCCGCGGAGAAGATGATCGCCTCCGACACCATTATCGCCCATGCCGCGCTGCCCGGCCACGAAACCTTTATCTATTCGCCGGCCTCGGGCCTGGACGCCCTCGAAGTGGGCAAAGTGATCCAGCGCTTCAGCCTGAAGCAAAGCCCCATGCCCAAAAACGTCCTGCTCAAGGACTACAACTATATGAAGCCCAGCCTGGAGCTGGAAGGCAAAGCCCCGGTGCGGGAGCAGGGGCGCGGCGAGATTTACTTCTACGGCGAACACTTCCCGGACAAGGCCGAGGGCCAGCGCCTGGCCAAGGTCCGCGCCGAAGCATACCTGTGCCAAGAGAAGATCTTCCACGGCTTTTCCCTGATTCCGGCCATGCGGCCGGGTTATCTCTTCACCCTGCAACGGCACTACAGCCAGGTGTTCAATACACAATACCTGACCACCGGCGTGCATCACGAAGGCAGCCAGGAGCGTTACCTGGTCAGCGGCCTGGGGGTGGGCGGGCTGGACGCGCCCGAGGGTCTTTTCTACCGCAACACCTTCACCTGTATTCCCGGCACCACCCAGTTCCGGCCCGAGCGGGTCACGCCCAATCCGAGCATCGCCGGCGCCATGTCGGCCAGGATCGATGCCGCGGGCTCCGGTCAGTACGCGGAGCTGGACGAACACGGCCGCTACAAAGTGATCCTGCCCTTTGACATGTCGGGCCGCAAGGACGGCAAGGCCTCGGCCTGGGTGCGCATGATGCAGCCCTATGCCGGCCAGGGCATGGGCTTTCACGCGCCGCTGCACAAGGGCACCGAAGTACTGCTGGCCTTTATCGGGGCCGATCCGGACCGCCCGGTCATCGCCGGCGCCATTCCCAACCCCGAGTCGCCCAGCCCGGTGCGCGACGACAACCAGACCCAGATCCGCCTGGTCTCGGGCAGCGGCAATGTCATGCACATGGAAGACCAGGAGGGACGCCAGCGCATTCTGCTGCACTCGCCTACGGCCGATACCTTCCTGCGACTGGGCGCGCCCAACGACCCGGACCAAAAAACCAAGGAAGACGAGCAGGACGAACGGTTGGACAAGGCCGAAGAGAAGAACAAAGAGCAAGACGAAGAGTTGCACGACCTGGATACCGAATGGGGCGCCCGCCTGTACACCAGCAAGGCGCTGAAAATTCAAGCCGGCGGCGAAAACACCGTGATCCTCGGCGAATGCAGTGAGACCATCGTGGGCGAAGATCTCGGCATCAAACTCATCAACACCAATGAAATCGTCGGCGGCATTAAAACCGAAGTGATGATGGGCGGCGAGGGCACCTACACCCCTCTGGTGCACTGGAATCTCAAGGGCAGTGAAGAAAAAGTCACCGAAGAAAAGCTGGAAGTCATCGCGGCCAAGCAGGCGGCGGTGGGCACTTACAACGTGGTCAAGGAGGAGCATGGCGAAGTCACCGCCACGATGAATACCGTGACGGCATCCATGTCCCGGGCCGTGGCCGAGAGCGCGTCCGTGACCGGCGCGATCAACCACGCCGCCGGCGAAGTGACCGAAGCCCTGGGGCAGCGCATCGATACCGTCGGCAACCGGACCCAGGTGCTGGCCAATCACGTCAAGGTCGCCGGCAGCCGCCTGCTCAACGCCGGCTTGTTGCTGGAAAATGCCGGCTCTTTCATGCAGACCGCCGGCACCAGTGTGCAGAGCACCGCCACCCGGATGCATAACGCCGGCACCGATATCCTGAGCGCGGGCATTTCCATGCGCGATTCGCCCATCATCATGGACAACTAGGAACGCAGAGCCACGGTTCCATCGCAGGTCGCGCGAAAGAACCCAATCTTCAACCACCATCCAATCAGCGAGCGGCACCGCCCATGAAAGTCGTCAAAGAGCTAACCCACGGCATTCTGCTCAATTACTTCTCCATCCGGGACCAATCTCAACTGGTGGTGTCGGTCCTGACATTTTTCGATCTGGAGGCTCCGGACGCGCCCCTGTCCGAACAGGAGATGTGGCGCTTCGTGCCCCTGGAATTGGGCGACAACTCCGTGCTGGACGCGGCCATGCCCAAACCCCGGGCCGAAGTACTGCTGCGGGCCAAATGCTTCTCTCCCCTGGGAGCGCCGCGCCCAGTGGCCCAGGCTGGCTTCCGCGTTGGAAAGATCGCCAAGAGCTTGAACGTCTTCGGACCGCGCTTCTGGGAGCGCGGGGCCGGCGGCATGGCCATCACCGATCCCCGGCCGTTCTCTGTTATCGACCTGGAGTGGCGCAACGCCTTTGGCGGGCCCGGCTTTGAACGCAACCCGCTGGGCCGGGGCATTACGTCCGTGACGAGCGCTTCGGGCGCCAGCGTGCTGGAACTGCCCGCGGTGGAAGATCCGGCCCATCTCATCGGCGCGCCCGGCGACCGGCCGGCGCCGGCCGGGTTCATGCCCCTGGATCAGACCTGGCCCCAGCGCCGCGCCAAGGCCGGCACCTATGATCAAAAGTGGTTACAGGAGCACTGGCCCTATTTTCCCGAGGACATGAACTGGACCTTCTTCAACACCGCCCCCGAAGATCAGCAGCAGGACGCCTTTTTCCAGGGCGGCGAAGCCGTGGCCTTGATCAACATGCATCCCCGGCGGCAACTGGTGGAAACCCGGCTGCCCAACCTGCGCCAGCGGGTGTTCGTCAACCAGTTCAAGGATCTCAAGGCGCCGGAGCAGGACCCGCTGTTCCGCGAAGTACAACCCCATCTCGACACGGTCTGGCTTTTCCCCCACGCCCTGCGGGGCATCCTGGTGCACCGGGCCGTGCTGGCCGTGGCCGACGAAGAGGCCCTGGACGTCAAGCATCTCTTCCTGGTCACCGAGCCGTCGCAGGAAACCCCAAAAAGCCTGGAGCACTACCTGGAGGTTTTAAACAAACGCCTGGACCGCAGCGCCCAGGTGGACATGTCCCAGATGGATGCGGCCATGGCCCAGGCCGCCCAGGACCTGAAGCAGGTGCAGGACATTCCCAAGGCCTTGGCCCACAGCCTGGCCGTGGCCCAGGGCAAGGCGCCCAATGCCGCTATTTCTCCCCAAAACGCCGCGGCCGGTTGCCTGTCTCTACTGGGCCAGTCCCAGACCCGGCTGCAGGACGCCGAAAAGCAACTATCGGAAGTAAAGGCCCAATTCGGCCATCTGGTCAAAATCGACCTGGCGCCCCTGGCCCGCGCCCGCCAGAGCTTCGAGAAGCTCAAGGCCTCCATCGGCCAACAGATGGCCAAGGCCGACGCGCTGACGGCAAAGGCGGGGCAAGTCAAAGCGCAGATGCAATCCAAGGTGCTCACGGCCCTGGACCGGCCTGAAACCCGGCCACTCAAGGAGCAGGCCCAGGCCCGCATGGCGCCGCCGGTCCAAGATCTCTGGCAGCAGCAGGCCCTGGCCCTGGTGCGCCAGGGGCGCTACGACCTCAGCCTGGATCATGAGCGCGGGGCTGCCTTGCGCCGCCTGGGACTGCGGCCGGTGACCCTCAAACGGGCCATGATCGGCGTGATTCCCCAGGAGTTGACCTTTATCCCCGAAGCCTGGGGTCTCGATCCGGCTCCACCCACACCTCTTCCGGCCGGACTGGTGCTGGCCACCCACGACGGGCCACACATCACCCGGCTGAGCGTGCGCCCCGGCCCCCTGGAAAAGAGCGCCGACGACCTGACCATTCCCGGCTCCAGAGAGGTGGTATTCGCCGCCGGCCTGGCGCCGGGCAAAACCGTGGTGCGCGTGGCCGATCCCCTGGAAGTCTGGCTGGTGGAGCAAGATGCCGGGGATTATGTCGGCGCCGCGGCCCTGGCCAAACCCGACAGCCCCGTGGACCCACCAACCGCGGACCTTCTTAAAACCGCGCCCCGGCTGCTCATCGTGATCTACGCAAAGGATGCGGCGGCCAGGGACCAGGAGTTCGCCCCCTGGCGCGCGGCCTATCCCCAGGCCCAAATGCTGCCTCTGCCTGAAAAATCGGCCATTCTGGACGCCCATCAAAAGGGCGTATCCATCGAGGAGTGGATCATGGCGGCCCTGGGTCCGGACCAGACGGCCCAGGAGAGCCCGTTCAGAGCTAAAAAAGGCGACCAAGCCGCTGGCCTGACGTTGCCCATGGTGGATGCCAAGGGTCTGTGCCAGGCCTTTGGCGACGGCATGCAGGCGAAGATGGGCCCCATGCTGGACAGAAGCGAGGCCTTGAAGCGGGAGCTGCCCCAACAGATGACCGCCGCCATCGAAAAGGCCCGGGACCAGCTGCGCAAGGACGGCCTTGCAACCCACGGCATCGATCCCCAGGCCTGTTTTACTCCCCCGCCGCCGGCCGCCCCGAAACCCGAGGGCTTCATGGCCGGCCTGGACCTGGCCCCCAAGTACGCCCATACGCGCCAGGCCCTGGAGAAGGCCGGCCAGATGACGCCCGAACGGGCCGCGGCCCTGGATGCCCAGCAAGCCAAGATGACCCGGCTGCTGGAAACCTCCAAGACCCGCTGGGCCGAGGGGAAGACCAAACTGCCCGGTGCCCAGGGCGGTTTCGCTTTCCCCGACTGGGCCAAAAAGCAGCTGGCTGAATTTCACATTGATCCGGATGATCAAGAGGAGATGAGCCGGGAAAAAGTCATTTCCCGCCATGCCGATGGCATCAGCCTCAAGGGCAAGCGTCTGGACGGCCTGGATCTGTCGGACCTGGATCTCTCGGGCGCGGATCTGCGCGGCGCCCAGATGCAAAAGACCGTGCTCAAGGGAACCTGCCTGGACGGAGCCGATTTAAGCGGCGCCCTGGCCCAGGGGGCTGATTTCAGCGGCGCCTCCTTTAAAAACGGCCGGGCCGTAAAATCTTTTTTGAGCGAGTCCTGCTTTGCCCAGGCGCATCTGAGCGGCACCGATTTCAGCCAGGCCCTGCTCAAGGCAGCCGACCTGACCGGCGCGGATCTCACGGGCTGCACCCTGGTGCGGACCCTGCTGGAAGGGACCGGCCTGAAGGGCGCCAAACTCAGCGCAGTGCAGGCCGCCAAAGGCTATTTCATGAGCGCGGATCTGAGCGGCGCCGATTTTTCCAATGCCGAAGCGCCCAAGGCGGTCTTCCACCGGGCCACGCTGACCCAGGTGAATTTCTCCGGCAGCAATTTGAGCAAGGCCATTTTCTGGGACGCCCAGGCCGATCAGGCGACCTTCAAGGAGTGCAACCTGCAAAACGCTCGCTTCGGCGGCACCGCCTCGGTCAGGCAAGGCGACTTTAGCGGCGCCGAGCTGGCGCGCGCTTCGCTGATCGATGCCGACCTCTGCGAGAGCCGTTTCGGCGGCGCACATTTTGAACGTTCCTATTTGCGCAATTGCAACCTTTCCAAAGCCGACCTGGCCGGCGTGAAGGCCCGGCGCACCTTTTTCCACCGCACCAATCTGGAAGGGGCCGATCTGGCCGGCGCCAATCTCTTTCAGGGCTCGCTGCGCAAGGCGCGCCTGGTCAATGCCGATCTCTCCAAGGCCAACCTTTACGGCGCGGAGCTGTACCGGGCCGTGGTGGGCCATACCCGTTTCGATGAGGCCAACCTGAAGATGACCCTGCTCAACAAACGCGTGGAGCTGCTCGATGACCCGAAATGAACTGACCGAGGCCATTGCCCGGGACGATACCATTGAAAATCAGGACCTCTCCGGCCTGGATCTTAGCGGCCTGGATCTTTCCGGCGCGCGCTTCGAAAACTGCTCCCTGGCCGGCGCCGATTTGCGCGGCGCCGTGATCCGCCGCACCGGATTCAAGGAGTGCCGATTGCGCGGCGCCGACATGCGTCAGATCGATCTCACCCAGGTGCTGTGGATGCATATGGATCTGACCGGCGTAAACCTCGCCGGCGCCAAGCTGGAAAAGGCCGTGCTCAGCGGCGCCGTGCTCACCGAGGCCGATCTGAGCGGCGCGGATCTTACGCGGGCCGTGCTGGACAACGCCGGGCTGGACCGGGCCAAATTGTGCAAGGCCGTGCTGTTCAGAAGCGTGCTCTTTCAGGCGTCGCTCAAGGAGGCGGACCTGACCGGCGCTGATTTGACCCGCACCGTTTTCTTCAAGGCCGATCTGAGCGGCGCCCGCCTCAAGGGCGTCAAGGCCCACAAGACTTTTCTGCGGGAGTGCGCCCTGGCCGGACAGGATTTCTCGGGCGGTGAATTCTCCTGCGTGCAGGCCGGCGGGGCGGACTTGACCGGCGCTAACTTCGCCGGGGCCGACATCAACCGCTCCAATTTCATGGAAGCCAACCTGAGCGGCGCTGATTTCCGCGCGGCCAAGGCCTTTGGCGCGGTCTTCATGGCCGCGGACCTGACCGGCGCCCGTTTTGGACAGGCGGTTTTAAGCAGCGCCTGTTTCGAAGCGGCCAATCTGGAGGGCGCTGACTTCAGCCACGCCCGGCTGGATCAGAGCCTGCTGGCGCGAAGCAAATGCACCGGCGCAATATTTGCCAAGGCCGACTGCACCTACTGCGATTTCTCCCATGCTGACCTGAGTGCGGCCGACTTCTCCGACGCGAAGCTGTTCCGGGCCAAGATGCATCGGGCCAGAGAAGAACAGACCAATTACAGCGGGGCTTCGCGCAGTCTGGCGCTGGAAACCGATGTGGATCTGGCGGAGGCCGAAGAGTGGGAATAACAAGTCCGTTCAAAAATCTCTTTTCAACGCAGAAGCGCCGAGGACGCAAGAGAAGTAAACCATGGCAAAATAATTTCCCCTGCGATCTTTACGCCTCTGCGTTGAAAAGAATAAACCGAAAAATGTAAGGAGTGCTCGATGCAATCAGCAACCAGTCAAAAGGTCGAATCTGCGCAGCCGTCCCTGGCCTATGCCACCGTGGAGTCGCTGCACGGCCGGGATCTCACGGTGCGGACCTCTCACGGAAGAACTGGGGCCCGGCGGGCCGCAAGCTGTCTGCTGGCGCCGGCTACCGGCGACCAGGTCCTGTTGTCCCAAGACCATTTCGGCCGCACCTATGTGCTGGCCGTGCTCGAACGGCCCGAGGGGCATGGCGATAATCGTCTTTCTTTGAATGGGTCCACCCGGCTGGAAGTGACCGGCGGCGAGCTGACCATCAGCGCTGAGCAGGGCGTAGATCTCGTCTCGCCGGCCCATTTGAGCATGGCTTCGGCCGAACTGCGCGTTCACGCGGCCCAGGCCGAAATCGGCCTGGAAGAGACCCGCATGGCCGGCAAGTCCCTTGATGCCACCTTTGAGCGCATGCGCACCGTGGCCCGCAGCGTGGACAGCGTCATCCACCACTGGGTGCAGCGCCTGAGCTCGTGCTTCCGCTACGTGCGCGAGCTGGATGAAACCCAGACCGCCGCGGCGCGGCAACTGGTCGAAGGCACCCTCACCGTCCAAACCGGCAACAGCGTGCACCTGGCCGAAGGACATGTGAAGATCGATGCCGAACAGATTCACCTGGGGTAGAAAGGAGAAGATCATGTTCCAACTCACCATGATGGGCGGGGTAATGATGGGATTCCCGGATGTCTGCCTGACGCCGACGCCGGTAGGGCCGTTGCCCATTCCCTATCCCAATATCTCCACCGGGGTGACCACCATCCCGACCACCACGGCGCTCAACGTGCTGACCGACGGCATGCCGTCCCACAACCAGATGTCCGAAGTCTTCATCAGCAACGGCGACAACACCGGCGTCAATCTGGGCGTGGCCTCGGCATCGGTCATGGGCCCCAGCGAGTTCATCCTGGGCAGCCTCACCGTGCTCAAGGAGGGCATGCCCGCCCAGCGCATGTGCAGCATGACCGGCCACAACGGGCTCTCCATGAATTGCCCCGGGGTTTGCCTGGCGCCCAGCCAGGTCACGGTGCTGGTGATGGGCTGAAGCAATCCTTTCTTGACCCGTTGGGCCGGACTTTTTCCGGCGGTGGGCGAATAGCCTTATGCGAACGCGCAAAGGCGTTTGCTCCATCATCACTTCAGGTGGGAAGAACGAAGGTGCGTCGAGGGTTGGCAAAATGAATCACTGGTCGACAATTGATTATCTGGCACTATAATTTTGCCGTGATCGTCGAAAACAGTGGACCTCTTGATAGAGACAAAAAAATGAAACCCAAAATAAAACCAGCGCTCGGGTGGGGAGGGATCGTCCTCGCCTTATGTTTTTTGGCTCTGCGCCCGCAACCAGGTTTTCCCGGACAGAACCAACCAAACGATCGGGATGTGGGTGTGGTTGCGGCCCAGAGCCGGACGATGGCAATGCCTCTTTCGGCCTATGCCCGCGTCGAGCCGATCACGCTATTCAAGCTGAATGCGGCCCAGGCCGGGATCATCAGCGGTCTGACGGTTCTGCCGGGTAACCCAGTGAAAGCTGGGACCATTCTCGCCCATCTGACCGGTCCGGCGGTGGACGGGCTCCTGGCGCAACGTCACGACTCGGTCGAAGCGGCCGAGGCCGCGCTGGCAGCTGCTGAAAAGATTCACGCCGGCGAGCGGCGCAAGCAGGCCGCGCACTTGGCCACCACAGAAGCAGGCTATCGGGCCGAGGCGGATGTGATCGAGGCACGCTCCAAGCTCGCCAGCGCCCGGGCGCAACTTCAGACGGCCCTTGCCTCGGTGGTTCTGAGGGCCCCGGAGGACGGCATTGCCCTGAACGTCCTTGCCGCCGAGGGCGAACAGGTCCAGGCCGGCCAAACGATTTTGACCGTGCAGCCGCAAGGCAACCTCTGGCTGGTGGCGCAATTTTACGGATCAGAGGCCTTGGCCGTCCAAGTCGGGATGACCGGGCAATTCGAACCGGCGGAAGGAGGCGCCGCTGTGCCGGTCAGAGTCAAATCAGTCATCGGCGCGCTCGGGCCGGATGGGGGCCAAGCCGTCGGCCTGGTGGCAAGCGTTGCGACCCCGCCCTGGCGCAACGGAGAGTCCGGCCGAATCACCCTGTCAGGGGCCGAACAAACCTTCGTGGCCGTGCCGACCCGCGCTTTGATTCTGGACCAGGGCCAATGGTGGGTCCTGGTGCGCACCCAAAGCGGGAATCAACGCCGGCAAGTCATTCCGGGTCCCAGCGAGGGAATGTCGACGCTGATAAAAAAGGGGCTCGAACCCGGCGCCCCGGTGGTGGTCGACAACGCCTACCTTGAGTTCCACCGGGATTTCGCCACCCAGTATCAGCCACCGGATTGATGACCATGAATCAGACCGATTTTTCCAAGCGCTTTCTCATGCGGCCACTCTTATGGGCAATGATCTATGGCGCCCTGATCGCTTACGGGATCTACGCCCTTTTGCACATCCCGGTTGAAGTGCTGCCCCAGTTCAATTTTCCCCAGATCAGCGTGATTGCCCATCAACCCGGCGCCACGGCCAATGAGCTGGAAATGCTCATCACGCGCCCCTTGGAAGGTAGTATTCTGGCCTTGCCCAACCTGGTCAGCGTCCGTTCGACCATGGGGCACGGCACCGTGCAGATGGATATTCGCTGTGCCGAGGGCACCGATCCGCAGCAGGATCTCCAGGCGGTCAACAGCGCCATGGATCGGGCCCGGGGACAGATGCCTGCTTTTGTTCAGCCCTATGCTGAAATCATGGGAAATGCCATCAACGAGGTGGCCGACTATACGCTCCAAATTCCGGCCGCGGCCGCCCCGATGGAAGTTCAGCGCGCCATCCGCACACAGGTGGTGCCGGCCTTGCGCGCTCTGAGCGGCGTTCAGCGGGTGGAAGTGTACGGCTCCGGCGACGAGGCCCTGTGGGTGCAGCCTGATCCCGAAGCCATGCAGCGCTACCAGGTGCCCATCACCAGCATGGTCGAGGCCATCCGCAAGCAGGTGCTGCTCGCGCCGGGCGGTTACCTGACCCAGGGACATCAGGACATTCTCATCGAAGCGCGCAGCTTGCCCAAGCACATTGCCGAACTGTCGCAAATTCCCGTGCCCGCGCCCGGCGGACCAATTGCGCTGGCGTCTCTGGCCCGAATGGTGCGGGCTCCGATACCCACGCATAACGCCGTTGCCCTGGACGGGCGGCCGAGCATTGCCTTGACCGTTTTCAAGCAGCCCGGCGCCTCGACCCTGCCGGTTACGCAGGCCGTGGCCAAAACCCTGCAAGAGACCCTGGCTCAGCTGCCCGCGGGCGTGCAATGGGTGCGGACTTACAGCCAGGGGCATCTGGTGCGCCTCATCGGCGCTGACCTGGGGCGCAATCTGCTGATCGGCGCGCTCCTGGCCATTGGCCTATTGTTTTGGGTCCTGGGGGCCGGACGGGGCATCTGGGCCCTGGCCCTGAGTATCCCCTTTTCTCTTCTGATGGGAATTGCGGGGCTGTATGCGTTCGGCCAAAGCCTCAATTTGATGACGCTCGGCGCCTTGAGCGTGGCAGTGGGACTGCTGGCGGACGATGCCATCATCGTGCTGGAAAGCATCTATCACCGCTGGGAACAGGGTGCCGGTCACTGGGAGGGCGTCCGGCAGGGGCTTTTCGATATTGCCGGGCCGGATATCACCGGCACGCTGACCACAGTTTCCGTCTTTGTCCCGCTCCTCTTTGTCGGCGGCCTGGCGGGCCTGTTCTTTATTCCCTTTGCGCTGGCCATGGCGATCGCCCTCTTGGCCTCCTTGCTGATATCGTTGAGCCTGATTCCGCTGGGGATCGGCTTTTTCAAGGCCCGGCCCCGCAAAACCCGGACCGCGGCGGGCCGCGCGCTGGATTGCCTGCGCCAATGGAACGGACATCTGCTTGACCGGGTGATGCGATATCCGCGTCTGAGCCTGTGGATCTGCGTGCTGTTGCTTCTGGTTTCGCTGGCCGGCCTGGTCCTGGTGCCAATCCATTTTCTTCCGATTCCCAATGAAGGGGTGATGCTGGAAAGCTTTTCCCTGCCGCCGGGAACTTCGCTGGCCAACACCCGAGCCGCGGTTGATGAGATCACCCAACGGCTGCGGGATGATCCGGCCGTGGCGCATACCTTTGCCCGCATCGGTTCCCCCGCCGGCAGCGCTTACACCGAGCCGGCTTTTGCCGGTGAAATTCAGATCGTGCTCAAACCCGATATCGCCGCAAACAACCTGGATCGCATCGGGAAACGATTGCTTTCAGCGTCACGAACCACGGGGGTTCAGTTTTCAATGGGAACCCCTACCCTTGAACGGGTCGGCGAAAGCCTCTCCGGCCTGCCCCAGCCCTTTGTGATCCGGTTGTTCGGAAATCGGATCGAAACGCTGCGCACCCTGTCGGAAGAGGTGGCCGCCGCTCTGCGCCGCATACCGGCCCTGACCGATATCTTCAATAACGATGCCTATCCCGTCACGCAATTGCGGATTGAACCCAAACCATTGGCCCTGGCCGCCTATGGGCTGACCCCGGCCGATCTCTATGCCCAGCTCAAGCCGCTTTTATCGGGTGAGGTGGTGGCCGAGGTTCCCGAAGGCAATGCCCCGCTGGCGCTCTATGTGCGGCTGGCCGATGCGCCGGATCAATCGCTTCATACACTCGGGCAATTGCCGATCCGGACCAAAGGGTGGACGCCGTTGGGGGTCCTGGCGACCCTGCGGCTGGTGTCGACGCCCAACCAGATTCGCCACATCGACGGGGCCCGGGCCCTGGAAATCCTGGCCACACCCACCGGACCCCTGGGGCCTACGATCCGCGCCGCCAAGCAGGCCCTGGCCGGTATGCATCTGCCGTCCGGCTACCACATCGGCTTCGGCGGACTGTTCCCGGAACTTGAAAACGCGGCCCTGGGTCTCGGCATCGCGGCCATGGCGGCCTTTCTGCTCATGCTGGGCATCCTGATCCTGCAGTTTGAGCGCCTGCTGGTTCCGGGGCTGCTGGTGTTGCAGATTCCCCTGGCCTTTACCGGCGGCGCGGCCGCCCTGATCCTGAGCGGCGTGGGGCTGAACGCCACTGGGCTGGTGGCGTTTCTTACGCTGGTGGGCATCGGCCTGAACCACGGCATTGTGCTGCTGCATTACGCCCGGCGCAACGAGGCGGCCGGCGTGTCTGCCGAAGACGCGGTGAGGCAGGCCATCCAAGTCCGATTCCGTCCCATTGTGCTCACCACGCTCACGGCCATCCTCGGCCTGCTGCCGACGGCCCTGGGGTGGGGACAAGGGGCGGCGCCCGAGCAAGGGCTGGCCGTGGTCATCGGCGGCGGCATTCTCTGGAGCGCGCTGCTCAGCACCAACCTGATTCCCGCACTGTATGTTCATTGGCGCAAACCGCATCATCTTTCGAACCCCATAGCTGAGAGGTCGGCATGAAGCCTTATTCCAAACCAACCCATCGAGGTCACACAGCCATTGTGCTGCTCGTCTTGTTGTTCGGCGGCTGCGCCACCTATCACCCCAAACCATTGCCTTCGGCCACTGACCTGGCACCCGGCGTGGAACAGCTGAAACAGCAGGCGCAATCATCCTCCGGCACGACCGGCGCTGTCCTGAGCCTCGACGAAGTGGCTGTTTACGCCGTGGGCAACAATCCGGATCTCAAAGCCCGGCGCGCCCGGCTGGGCATCAAGGGCGCCGAGCTGTATGCCGCCGGATTGCTGCCCGATCCCCAATTGTCGGCCAGTCTCGATCATCCCACCAGCGATGCGGCGAGCACGGTGGATGCCTATGGCATCGGGCTGGGCTACGATATCATTCCGCTGATCAACCGCGGCGCGCGCCTGGACAGCGCCCAGGAAGCCCAAGCCCAGGCCGGCCTGGAGCTGCTGTGGCAGGAGTGGCAGGTGAGCCAGCGCGCCCGCGTGCTGGCGGTGAACCTGGCGAGCCAGCAGCGGCAGGTCGCCTTGCTGGAACAGATGCGGGATTTATATGCCCAACGCTACCGCAATTCGAGCGGGGCCGTGGCGCGCGGCGATGTCACCCTGGGCGTGGCCGGCACGGACCTGACCGCTCTGCTCGATACGCTGAGCCGCATCAGCCGGCTGCGGCAGACCCTCAACGATACCCGCCATGAACTCAACCTGTTGCTCGGCCTGGCGGCCGATGCGCCCCTGACGGTTCATTTGCCCTCGCTGCCGCCCCTGCCGGCGGCCGGTGTGTGGCAAGGGGCGCTTCAAACAATGCCCCAACGGCGCCCCGACCTGCTGGCCCTGCAGGCCGGTTACCGCAGCCAGGAAGCCAAGGTGCGCGCCGCCATCTTGTCGCAGTTTCCCTCTTTGAGCATCGGCATCAACCGGGCGCGCGATACGAGCGACGTCAACACCGTCGGATTCAGTATCAACCTGGCCCTGCCCCTGTTTTCGGGCAACCGCGGCAACATCGCCATCGAACGGGCCACGCGCGAACAGTTGGGCACCGAATACCAGGCCCGTCTGGATCAGGCCGCCATTGACGTTGACCGCCTGATGCAACTCCAGGGGTTGGTGGCGGATCAGCTGGCGCAGCTCGATGAATATGTGCCTGTGTTGAAAAACCTGGTGGACCGCGGGCGCGAGGCTTACCAGCACGGCGACATCGATGCCGTCACCTTTCTGAATATGGAAAACACCTGGGTCGACAAGCGTCTGGAACAGATCGATCTGACTCAGACCCAGCGCACCAATCTCATTGCCCTGCAGACCTTGCTGGCGCTGCCCGCGGAGGGCGGCCCCTCGGGGAGTCCACACCAAGGAGGTAAATAAGCATGAAGCGAGCAACCACGATCGTTTGCGCCCTGTCACTGGTGCTGATTTGTTCGGCAGCCCGAGCCCAGGAACCCTCGGTGCTGATCCAAGAGGCCAAAGTCGCCGAACAGCCCATCGAAGACATTTTGACGGTCTACGGCCAGGTCGAGGCCGATCCGGACAGCGTGCAAGCCATCTCCGTGCTGCATGACGCCCTGGTGACGCGCGTGGCCGTCAGTCCCGGACAGCGGGTCACCCGCGGGCAGCTTCTCCTGGAGCTGGCCACTTCACCTGTGGCCCATATGGAGTATTTGAAGGCCCGCGGGGCCGTGGACTACGCCCAGAGCGAACTGGCCCGCCAGCAGCGCCTCATGCAGGAGCGGCTCACCACCAACACCCAGGTGGATGCCGCCCGCAATGCCCTGCGCGACGCCCAGGCCAGCCTGCAGTCGCTGGAAGCCCAGGGCCAGAACAGCGCCATGAACAAAGTCACCGCCCTCACGGCCGGCATTATCACCGGAATCGGCGCCAAACAGGGGGACCGCCTGCAGGCCGGCACGCCGGTGGTGGAGATCGCCGTGGGCAACCGGCTGGTGGCCAGGGTGGGTGTGGAACCCGAAGATATCCGCGCCATTAAACCCGGTGCCCCCGTGAAACTGCGGTCGGTCTTTGGCCGGGAAGATGTCATTGACAGTCAAATGGGCGACATTCACGCCATCATCAATCCCGCCACCCGCCTGGTGGATGCCCTGGTGCCCATTCCGGCCGACCAGACCGACGGGCTGGTGATCGGTGGCAGTCTATCGGCCGCCATCCAGATTGCCGCCCGAACCGGTCTGACCGTCCCCCGCAGCGCCGTGCTGGAGGATCAACAGGGGGCCTACGTCTTCCGGGTAGAAAATGGCAAGGCCGCGCGCGTGGCCGTCACCACCGGCTGGAAGAGTGATCAATGCATCGAGATCACCAGCGGCCTGAAAGCCGGCGAGAGCGTGGTCAGCGTCGGCAACTATGAACTCAGCGACGGCATAGCGGTCCGGGAGGGAAAATAGATGGATATCGCACACTGGGCGGCGGCCCATCGCCGTTCCATTCTTTCGCTTTTTGTCCTTCTGGCCGTGGCCGGCGCATTGACGGCCCTGCGCCTGCCGGTCTCCCTCTTTCCGCATGTCAATTTCCCGCGCATCGCCATCAATGTGGAAGCTGGCGACCGGCCCGCGGACCAGATGGTGATCGCCGTGACGCGCAAAATCGAACAGGCGGTCCGGCCCGTGCCCGGCGTGGCCTCGATCCGCTCCACCAGCACCCGCGGCAACGCCGAAATTTCAATCAATTTCCAGTGGGGCAACGATATGGGCGCGGCCCTGCTGCAGGTCAACTCGGCCGTCAACCAGATCCTGCCCGATCTGCCCGCCGGCACCACGTTCATGGTGCGGCGCATGGACCCCACGGTTTTCCCCATGGCTGCCTACAGCCTGACATCGAGCACCCTCAGCCAGGTCACCCTGCGCGATGTCGGCGAGCAACAGCTGCTGCCCCTGCTTTCCGCCATCAACGGCGTGGCCCGGGTGCGCGTCATGGGCGGCCAGACCCTGGAGTACCGGGTCGAAGTGGATCCGCTAAAACTCGACGCTTTCGGCCTGGCCCTGTCGGATGTGGCCCAGGCCCTCAGCGCGGCCAATGTGCTGGAGTCGGTGGGCCGTATCGAAGACCACTACAAGCTCTATCTGACCATGTCCGATACCCGCATCCGCGGCCTGAAGGACATCCACAGCACCATTCTGCGCAGCGGCGAAAACGGCCTGGTGCGGCTGGAAGACATCGCCCGGGTGTATGCTTCCGATAAACCCCACTGGCTCAAAGTGTCGGCGGACGGCAAACAGGCTGTGCTGGTCATGGTCTACCAGCAGCCCACGGCCAATACCGTCCAGATCGTCAAGGATGTGCGGGCCCGCCTGGCCGAGTACCACCGGAACCTGCCTGAAGGTGTGCAGATCGCCAACTGGTACGACCAGAGTCAGCTGGTGACCGCGGCCGCCGCCAGCGTGCGGGATGCGATCCTGATCGGCGTGCTGCTGGCGGCCCTGGTGCTGTTCATCTTTCTGCGCAGCGTCAAAATCACCCTGGTGGCGATGCTCAGCGTGCCCGCGGCCCTGGCCATCACGGTCCTGCTGCTCTATCTATTGGGCGACAGCTTCAATATCATGACCCTGGGCGGCATGGCCGCGGCCGTGGCCCTGATCGTGGATGACGCCATCGTGATGATCGAACACATTGTGCGCCGTCTGCGCGAACACAAGGCCAATGACAGCGTAATCGTTCTGTCCATCCGGGAAGCGGCCATCGAATTCACCAAGCCGCTGACCGGCTCTTCCATGGCCACGGTGATCATCTTCGCGCCCCTGGCGTTTCTCACCGGTGTGACGGGTGCGTTTTTCAAAGCCCTGTCGCTGACCATGGCCAGTTCGCTGGTGATCTCCTACCTGCTCGCCTGGCTGGCCGTGCCGCTGCTCTCCGAGCATCTGCTCAGCGGCAAAGACGCCCTGCGCGACGACAGCGGGCTGGTGTTCCGGCACATCCAGCACGGTTATCAGGGCCTGATGCAGCGCCTGGTGCGGCGCCCGGTGCTGATCCTGCTGGCCGTCGTGCCCTTTCTGGCCGCGGCCTATATCGCCTACCGGCAGGTGGGCTCGGGCTTCATGCCCCATATGGATGAAGGCGGCTTCGTGCTCGACTTCCTGTCACCGCCCGGCACCTCGCTGGATGAAACCGACCGGCTGGTCAACCAGATCGAAGCCATCCTGGCCGCCAATCCCGCGGTGCAAACCTACTCCAAACGCACCGGCGGCGGCCTGGGCGGCAGTCTGGGTGAATCCAACGAAGGCGATTTCTTCGTGCGGCTCAAACCCATGCCCCGGCCCCCCATCGACCAGGTGATGGATGAGATCCGAACCGAAATCGATCAAAAGGTGCCCGGCCTGGATACCGAGCTGATCCTGCTGATGGAGGATTTGATCGGCGACCTGACCGCCGTGCCGCAGCCCATCGAGGTCAAACTCTACAGCGACAATTACAAGGAGCTGATGCGGATTGCCCCCCAGGTAGCGGAGGCCATCCAGGGCATTCGAGGCGTGGTCGACGTCAAGGACGGCATCGTGCTGGCGGGCGATGCGCTCAACGTGCGCGTCGACCGCGAAAAGGCCGCCCTGGAAGGGGTGGACCCGGCTTCGGTCACCGAACAGCTGCAGGCCTGGACCAGCGGGGTCGTGACCACCCAGCTGCAGGAGGGCGTCAAGATGGTCGGGGTGCGGGTCTGGACGCCCGATAGCGTGCGCCAAACCGCCGCGGACCTGGGCCACATGCAGCTGCGCGCGCCCGACGGGCATCTCTTTGCCTTGAAGCGCATCGCGCAGATCGAGACCATTGTCGGCCAGCCGCAGATCACCCGCGAGAACCTCAAGCGCATGATCGCGGTGACCGGTCGTATCAGCGGCCGCGACATGGGCTCCACCATCCGGGACGTCAAACAAGCCCTGGCCCGGCCGGGCTTGCTGCCGGCCACGGTCTATTATGAACTCGGCGGACTGTACCAACAGCAGCAGCTCGCCTTCCGGGGGCTCATGGCTGTTTTTGCCGCGGCCCTGGGGCTGGTTTTCCTGCTCCTGTTGTTCCTCTACGAGGAGTTCGCCGCGGCCATCGCCATCCTGGTGATGCCGTTGATCGCCACGGGGGCGGTCTTTATCGGGTTGTGGATCACCGGCATCGAGTTGAACATCACGGCCATGATGGGTATGACCATGATCGTGGGCATCGTGACCGAGGTGTCGATCTTCTACTTCTCCGAATATCACGAACTGGTGCGCCAGGGAGTGGAAAGGCAGCAGGCCCTGGTCCAGGCCGGGGTCAACCGCCTGCGCCCGATCACCATGACCACCCTGGCGGCCATTCTGGCGCTGCTGCCACTGGCCCTGGCCATCGGCCAGGGCTCCCAGATGCAGCAGCCCCTGGCCGTGGCCATCATCGCGGGGCTGCTGGTGCAAACACCGCTGGTCACGATGGTGCTGCCGCTGATTTACCAGACCCTGGCCCGCATCCGCAAAGACTGAATCGAAGCCTATGAGTCCGCTCTGTATCTTAGCTAAGTCCTCCGGATCTGAAGGGAGAATCCAATGGTTCACCAATGGATCGTCTGCTGGCAAATACCATCGGCCAGTGGGGATATGCGGGCATCGTGATGCTCATGGCCCTGGAGTCTTCTTTCTTTCCGTTTCCCGGCGAAGTGGTTATCCTGCCGGCCGCTTATCTCGCGGCCGCCGCGCAACCGTAAGCCCGAAGCAGAAGTAATTACAATTCATGTGGGGTGTGGATCCGGAAGAAATATGACACGGCATGTAATATCGGCGGGCGACTACTGATATCAAACCGCAGCGATCATCGGAAACAACTGCTTGGTTTCTTCATCGGCCGGAAACAGGGACTCTATGCGCAGTTCCTGGGTGGTCAGATCCAGGGGCGTTCCCAGGGTGGTAATGGTGGAGAAAAAGCGGGCGCTGACCGCACCTTTTTCCAAAGTAAAGGTCAGCATCGGCAGATGAAGATCGATTTGAAAATCCACCGGCGCTTCACTGGTCCGCAATTGCAATATCTCTTGATAGAGGTCTATCAGTTCAGCGTTTTGAGTCGCCACCATCTCTTCCCACAGGCGGGCTATCAAGAGCTGTTCCATGGCCGGCCACTCTTTGACGTAGGGCCGAAAGCCATCCTGGGCAAATAGAAGTCGATAGATATTGTCATATTTCTTCCGGCTTTCCGCGCTGAGGTAGAATTTGAGCATTTGATCGAAGCCGGTGTTGGTCATCAGAGGTAATGGATTATTTTACCTGAAATGCTATCTTGCCAGATAAAATAATTCAATCCCATTGAGGAGGTAAATAAAATGAATCCATCAAAATCATGGCGTCCTCTATTGATCATCACTCTGGCCGCATTTTCGGCGCTCACGGCCATGGCCCTCTGGCATCACGGCTACTGGGGTATCTTCAAGCCGCTCTTTGAAAGTTTTGCCGGTGCGCAGGTTTTGGCGGATCTGGTCATCGCCCTCAGCCTTTTCCTGGTCTGGATGTGGCGCGATGCCAAAGCCGCCGGACGCAATCCCTGGCCGTGGCTGTTGCTGACCCTTGCCACCGGCTCCATCGGGCCACTGATCTATCTGATCTTCAATGGGGCCAAAAAGAGTTCGCCCGAGGCATGACTATTTCTCTTTTTGCCGCCACTCGATGGCCAGCGACTGATTGTGGTCAGCGACCGAAGATCATTTTGACTGGGGTGATATTGGCGCGGTTTACAACTCCCGGCCGATCTCTTCACCTTCGGCCACGGCGTACATGAGGTGGCGCGGGGATTTGGCGTCGCCGATGAAGTGCGTTTCGATGCGGCGGTTCTTCAGCAGATTGGCGGCTTCCCGCAAGGGGGAGAATTTGTCGGCCAGCACCACGGCATCAAAGGCGTCTATGCGCTGGGCGCCGGATTCGCTGGTGAAGCGCACGCCATCTTCGAAGAATTCTTCCACCACGACCTGTTTGTGCAGAATCAGGCCGCCTTTTTTCAACCGCTCGCGCAGATAGAAGCGGTCGTTGCTGGACATCTCCTCGCCGAAATGGCGGCCCGGATGCAGTATAATGACTTCCCGGCCACGTTCGGCCAGATAATCGGCCAGCACCAGACCGGCCTGGTTGCCGCCCCAGACGATCACGCGTTGGCCGGGTTCGCTCTGGCCGGAAAGTACTTCCGTGACCGTGCACACCTGCATGCGGGTGCGGTAGAGCCCTTTGAGCAGCGGCATCTCAGGAAGACTGCCGGTGGCCAGTATTACTACCTGTGGCTTTACTTCTTCAATCAGCCGGTCGTCCAAGACCGTGTTTAAGCGCACCGGCACGGCCAAATCCTTCAATTCCGCCACGAAGTAGTCGATCAGTTCGGAGAGATCCGATCTGCCGGGCGGCAGAGCGGCCAGGCGCAAGGCACCGCCGGGTGCGGCGGCCTGATCGCAGACCACTACCGAGTGACCACGCAAGGCCGCCAGGCGCGCGGCAGCCAGTCCGGCCGGGCCGGCGCCCACCACCAGCACGCGCCGGGCTTCGGCGGCTGGCGAAGCCTCTTTAAGCAAATACTCCCGCCCCACGTCGGGATTGACCACGCAGCCGCCCGGTTCCAGGCGCAGCACGGTGTGGATGCAGCCCAGGCAGCAGCCCACGCAGGGCCGGATGCGCCGCACCTCGCCGCTGCGGGCCTTTTCCGGCCAGCGGGGATCGGCCAGCAGGGAGCGGCCCAGGGCCACCAGATCGGCTTTGCCGCCGGCAATGATCTGATCAGCCAGTTCCGGCGACTTGATGCGGCCCACGGCCACCACCGGCAGCGACACCGTGGGTTTGACGGCCGCCGCCAGATCAGCGAAACAGCCCTGGGGCACATACATGGAAGGGATGGTCAACTGCCGGCTGCCGTACACGCCGGCCGATATATGCAGATAGGCTGCGCCCTGGCGTTCGATAATGGGGGCCAGGCGCAGGGCCTCGGCCAGGCTCCAGCCATTGTCGATGTAATCTTCGGCATTGAGGCGCACGCCCAGGGGAAAATCTTCGCCGCAATGGCTGCGGATGGCGGCCATGACTTCCAGCAGGAAGCGAATGCGGTTTTCAAAGGAGCCGCCGTATTGATCGGTGCGCTGATTGCTGTTGGGCGCCAGAAATTGATTGATGAGATAGCCATGGGCCGCGTGGATTTCGATGAAATCAAACCCTGCCTGTTGGCAGCGGGCCGCGGCCGTGCCAAAGGCGTCGGCCAGCATGTGAATCTCTTCTTCTTCCAAGGCCCTGGGCACGCCGTGCACCACGGCCGGCGCGGGGATGGCCGAAGGCGCCAAAGTCTGGGCGTGATAAGACTGGCGGCCGCCGTGCATCAGCTGCATGCCCAGACGGCAATCCAACGGCCGGATGGCGTCGGCCATGCGCGCAAGGCCAGGGATGCAGCCGTCGTCCCACAAGGCCGGCAGACACGGCAGCTCCGCGCCGCTGGGATGAATGCCGCCGCCGCCCACCAGCACCATGCCCACTCCGCCCCTGGCCCGCGCGGCCAGGTATTCAATGAGCTGATCGGTGACCCGGCCCCGCTCATCCACGCCGAAGTTGATGCTCATGGCCGACATGAGCAACCGGTTCTTGACTTTCATGGTCCCGATATCGATGGGCTGGAAGAGATGGGGGAAGGCGGTCATGGGTTGCTCCTGTGTGGGGCTGTTCTTTCTGGGGTTGGGTAAAAGATGAATCCGTTGGCTCGTGGCCCGTTGGCCCGTGTGCCCGTTGGCCCGTCGAACACCTTAATTTAATCAATCAGATATTTGATCCCGCCGTTCTTTGGCGGGGTTGGGCCGTTTTCCCCCTCACCCCGACCCTCTCCCCGCTGAGGATCGCGGGGCAGCATGGAGATCGAAGCGCCCAGCTTATACCGAGAAGATCCATAAATGCCACCCATACCCACGGACCAAAGGACAAACGGGCCACGGGCAAACGGGCCAACGGGCACACGGGCCAACGGGCCAACGGGCCAACGGCTACCCATTCACTTCCAGCCACTCCCGATACCGGCACATCCCGGCCAGAGCTTTGACCGCCCGTTCGGGCGAGGGGAAGAAGACGCCTTTGTATTTGCAGCCTTCCACCCGGTAGAGGGTCTTGGAGACTTCATCGGAGAGCAGGCTGACGCCCAGCACCGGCTTGCCGTACTTCTCGGTCAGGGCCACCACGTGATGGATATACTGGGTTTCCATGGCCAGCATCAGCTCGCGCATCTGGTCCAGATCTTTTTGCGGATAGGCTGGATCGGTGCGGGCCACCGAGCGGAGCAGTTTATCCATCAGAATGCGCCGGCCCTGGATGCCCAGGTGGATCACGGCATCGCAGCCATCCCATTTGAGCAGCGCTTCCACGGCAGTCATGGGGATCGTGGGGTCTATTTCTCCCACGATGTCCACGGGGTTGGCGCGGCTCCAGTAGTCGGGAAGAATTTGGTCCATGCGGGCCACGATATCTTCGGAGAGTTTGGGAATGCTCAGGCCGTGCTCCACGCAAAGGTCCGTGGCCACCACGCCCCAGCCGCCGCCCAATGTCATGATGGCCACGCGGTTGCCCTTGGGCAGGGGCAGGGAAGAAAAGACGGCCGAAAGATCCAGCAGATCCATGGGCTGCTTGACCTGGATGATGCCGGCTTGGCGGCAGGCGGCTTCAAAGATGCGGAAATCCGAAGCCAGGGCCCCGGTATGGCTCGAGGCGGCCATACCGCCTTCGGAAGTGCGGCCGCCCTTGAGCACTACCACCGGCTTTTTCTTGGAGACCCGGCGGGCGCTTTCGAAAAAGCGGCGGCCGTCCTTGATGCTTTCAATGTAGAGCACCACGGTGCGGGTCAGCTCGTCGATCTCAAATGCTTCCATATAATCTTCGATGGTGACCATGGCCTCGTTGCCCGAGCCGGAAAAGGCGCGGATGCCGATATCCTGCTGCTCGGCAAAGGCCAGCAGTTGCGTGCCCATGTTGCCGGACTGCGATACCAACGAGGTCGAACCCGGCCGCGGGTAGACATGCACGCCGCAGCAGAAGAAGTCGATGTGCGGGTTGCAGATGCCCATGGTGTTGGGGCCGAAGATCAGAATGCCGGCTTCGCGGGCCGCGGCCACTACTTCATCTTCCAGCTGGCGGCCCTCGGCGCCGGTTTCCCGGAAACCAGAAGAGATCAGCAGCATGGCTTTGACCTTCTTCTCCTTCAGCAGCGGGATCTGTTCCATGACCTTGGCGGCCGGGATGGTGATCACGGCCAGATCGATCTCGTCATCGATGTCGCGCACCGATCGGTATGCTTCGTGGCCGATGACTATTCCTCCCTTGGGATTGACCAGATAGACCTTGCCCTTGAAATCCCGGTTAAACAGGTTGGTGGGAATCATGTGGCCCCATTTGGAGATGGTGCCCGAGGCGCCCACAAATACTACCGAGCGGGGATAGTAGCACGATCGCAGCACACTGCGGTCGATCTCCGGCCGTTTGTCTTTCGACGGCGAAACCTCGCCGGTGACCATCAGGGCGTCCACGGCCATCAGGCGGCCGTCGGGCTGGATGATGAGGGGGTTGATGTCGATCTCCTTGATGGCCGGATACTCCAAGGCCAGCCTGGAAAGCCCCATCAATGCATCGCGCAGGGCCTGGCGATCCACGGCCGCCTGGCCGCGAAAGGCGCCCAGCAGCTTTTGGGAGCGGATCTCCCCAATCATGGCATCAATGTCAGCCGGAGTGAGCGGCGCCACTTTGAACACCGTGTCTTTCAATGCTTCGGTGAAAATGCCGCCCAGGCCGAACATGATCACCGGCCCGAAGAGCGCGTCGCGGAACATGCCGGCCACCAGCTCGCGCTGCCCCTGGATTTGCGGTTGCACCAGGAAGGATTCAATCTTCCCCTGGGCTTTGTCCGCCATCCGGGCGGCCGCGGCGATTACTTCTGCTTCGCTCTTGAGTCCGACTTTTACTAGGCCGGCCTCGGTTTTGTGCATAATGCCCGCGCCCACGCCCTTGAGGACCACCGGGAAACCCACCCTTACCGCCGCTTGGCCGGCCGCGGCCGGGCTGGGGGCTTTGACTTCACTCACCACGGGTATGCCGTAGGCTTGCAGAATTTGTTTGGCGTCTTCTTCACCGATGGCGCGCGTGGCCGCGGTGAGGCTCTGGTCAATGATCTTCTGGATTTGAATGGATGATTTCATGCTCTGGCACCGTTGAAAATGATATTTGAGATGGCTTGGGTGATGGCCTTGGCATCCAACTGGCCGGCGAAGATGATCTCGCCCAGGCAGGCGTGCTCCATGGCCCCTAAAATGACTTTTCTTAAAATGTAAGGATCGGTACCGCGCCGGATCTCGCCGCGACCGATACCGTCGTTGATGACGTCGAGGATGTTGCGCGCATAGTTTTTGACCATGGCGTATGCTTCGGAAGCAAAATAGTCCTGGGTGTTGCGCACCTCCAGCAGCAGCATGCGGGCAAAGACCCGGTTGGCCGTGTAGTATTCGATGGAGGCGCGGATGATGATCTCCAGCTTCTCTATAGCCGACACTTTGCCGGCCATCCGCTCCACCACGCTCTGATTGAACTGGATGAAGATGTCGTTCAAGACCTGGTAAAGCAGATCTTTTTTGTCCTTGAAGTATTTGTAGATCAACCCTTCGGTGACGCCGGCCCGCGCCGCGATTTCGGCCGTGGTGACCGATTGGAAATCCTTGGTCCCCATCAGCTCCGTCAGGGCGTTGATGATCTTCTGGCGCCCGGGAGGGTTGGTTTGGCCTTTATGTTTCATGGGTTTGCCTATCTTCAATGCCGCACATAGGTAAGTAATACTTACTTACCGAATTCATGTCAATCGCTCTTTTCAATTTATAGCATATCCAGCCACACCCACCGCGGGGCCCTCGCGTCTTTCGTACTCGTACGCGTACTCGTACTCGAAAGATTGATAAAAGCCCTCCGAGTACGAGTACGACAACCGTTGGACCTGGTTTCCGTTTCGTACAGCATCGGTATCGCTATCGTATTGTTTCGAATTCGATGCCGATACCGATACCAAAAACAACTTGGTGCAATAGTCGTGACTCACCCTCTCCGCACCTGAACCGGCAGGCCGCCCATCATCGGTCATCATGGCTGGGTGAAAGGATTCAAACTGACAGGCCGTAAAGAATGCTGACATCCAATCGCGCGCCGGCGTTAAGATCCAACTTGGATTCTTTTGTAAATAATTGCCATATTTACATGCAGTTAAAGATCGCTTGATCCGCCTGGCCTTCGTGGCATGTGGCTTGCTCAATCAGTGGGTGGCGATGGAATCCGCGGTATCGCCGCGGCAATACTTCAAACCCCATCTTCGAGGAGTACTGACCCATGCTTTACTCCGTGCGCTCCAAACTGATCGCCAGCCTGCTGGGAGTCGCCCTGCTGGTGGGGTCTGTCTCTCTCTTCACCGGTGTTCATCTGCTCAAAACGCATGTGATCGACGAGGCCACCAACCGCGTGCGGCTGGACCTGAACACGGCCTTGGAGATGTACCAGGCGCGTATTAAAAACATGCGCACGGCGTTGAGCATCACCACACTGGGCTCAGGGTTTATGGATGCCCTGGCCAACCGCAATCAATCGGACCTGGTCTATCGGCTCGGGCGCATGGCCCATCATGCCGAACTGGATTTCGCGGGCATTGTCACCGGAGATGGCCAGGTCCTGTGCCGTATCGGCCCCCATGCCATGATGAGCGCCGCGGCGGTGGATAATCCCATTTGGAAACTGGCTTTGGAACGCAAAGCGCCGGTGGACGGCACGGTGGTGTTGACCCGCGAAATGCTCGTGGCCGAAGATCCGGAGCTGGCCGAACGGGCCCGCATCCCGCTGCGGGCCAGAGCCGAATCCACCCAGGCAGCGGGCGATGATGAGATCAGCGGGTTGGCGCTGGCGGCGGGCATCCCGGTTTTCAAGGACAACGCGGTCCTGGGGGTCCTTTACGGCGGCAAGCTGCTCAACCGCGATGACACCCTGGTGGATACGGTGCGGGATACGGTCTTTTTGGGTGAAACCTACAAAGGCCATAATATCGGCACCGCCACCATTTTTCTGAACGATCTGCGCATCGCCACCAATGTGCTCACGCCGGACGGCAAACGCGCCATCGGCACGCGGGTCTCCACCGAGGTCGGCAATACCGTCCTGACCAAGGGCCAGCCCTGGACCGGGCGCGCCTTTGTGGTCAGCGACTGGTACATCGCCGCCTATACGCCACTGGAAGACATCTTCGGCCGCCGGGTGGGAATGCTCTATGTGGGCGTGGTCGAAGAGAAGTATTCCAACATCCAATCCCAGGCCCTGACCGTATTCATTCTGATCACCGCGGCCGGAATGCTTCTGGCGGTAGGCTTCGGTTTTCTACTGGCCAATCTGATCATGGGCCCGGTTCATCGTCTGATCAAAGCCAGCCGCCAGGTCTCCGAGGGCAGTCTGCATCCGGACATCGGCCCCATCCAAAAGGGAGAGTTCGGCCGCTTGCAAAAGACCTTCGCTGAAATGGTAGAGGCCATGGGGCGCCGCCGGGCCGCCAGCGAAAGCAAGATCATTCAATCGGAAAAGCAGGCCAGCGTAGGCCGCTTGGCCGCCGGCGTGGCCCATGAGATCAACAATCCACTTACTGGGGTGCTGACCTATACGCATATGCTGCTGCGGCGCAAAGATATTGATGCCGAGATGCGCAACGATCTGGAGACCATCGCGGCGGCCACGGAGCGGGTGCGCAAGATCGTCAAAGGGTTGCTCGATTTTTCACGCCAGACCAAGCTTGATCCCGAGCCCACGGATGTCAACCGCTTGATCGGCGGCACCGTGGCCTTGCTGGAGAACCAGGCCCTGGTCAAGGGCGTGGCCATCAAATTCATCGAGGGGGAGAAGTTGCCCCTGGTAATATTGGATCGCAGCCAGATGCAGAGCGTGCTGATGAACCTGATCATCAATGCTCTGGATGCCACCCAGCCCGGCGGCAGCATCAAAATCTACTCGGCCAGCGGGCTTTCCGGCAACGGCGCCAGCCAAAAAGGCGTAGAAATCACAGTGGCGGATACAGGTTCGGGCATTCATCCCGAGGACATGGACAAACTCTTCGATCCCTTTTTTACTACCAAGGCGGTGGGTCAGGGCACGGGGCTGGGACTGTCCGTTTCCCAGGGCATTGTCCAACGCCACGGCGGACACATCCGCGTGCAGAGCGAATTGGGTAAAGGCACCCGGTTCTTTGTCTGGCTGCCCATAGAGAAACAGGCGGGAAGTTATGAAGATACTCGTGGTTGATGATGAGGGCATCGTCCTTGACAGCTGCCGTCGAATCCTGGCCTCCGAGGGACTTGAAGTCATCATGGCGGGGTCAGTGGATGAGGCGCTGAAAATTTTAGAGCAGCACCCCAGGCCGCTGCCTTTGCTGCTCATGGATGTCAAGATGCCGGTGCACGACGGCATGTATCTGATGCAGCAGATCAAAGAGAAGGGCCTGGAGATCAAAATGATCGTCATGAGCGGGTATCCCACCGACGAGACCATCGCCCGAGCCGCCAAGCTCGGCGCCGCCACTTTTATCGCCAAACCATTTACACCCGAAGAGCTGCTGGAAAAAGTGCTTTCAGTGGCAAGAAAGGGAGATAGTCATGAATAAGAAGAAAGTATTGGTCGTCGATGATGAGCAGATCGTTCTGGACAGCGTGCGCCGAATCCTCAGCGCGGAGAACTTCGAGGTGGAGACTACGCTCAATGGGCAGGAAGGCATCCGCCGCGCGCAAAACAATACTTACGACCTGGTGCTGAGCGATGTGCGCATGCCCGACATCAGCGGGAAAATCGTGCTGCGGGAAGTCAAGCGCGCCAAACCGCTGCTGCCGGTGGTGATCATCTCCGGCTATGCCACGGTGCAATCGGCGATCCAATGCATGCGCCTGGGCGCCTCCCATGTCCTGGAAAAGCCCTTTACGCCCGAAGAATTGATCCAGGTGGTCAACAGCGCCCTGGACAAGTCGGACCGCGTCAATCCCGATGAGCAGGGGTTGATCCATGAAGAAGAAATCCGCAAAATCCTTAATCGCGCAACCCGCAACCCCCAGTTCGCCCAGGAGATCATCGACAAGGAAGCATTGGCCCTGGAGGAGTATAATCTGACCGCGACCGAAAAACTGGCCCTGTTGACCGGTGATGTGGCCTGGTTTGAGCAGTATATGGGCGAACTGGAGCCGAAGCACAAGAAATTCTTCGGCTTGATGGCATAAGGCAAAAAGGAGCACACCATGGAAAAGAAAAAAGCATTGGTCATCGATGATGAAAGCATTGTGCTGGACAGCGTCAGCCGCATTCTCAAAGAAGAAGAGATTAAAGTCGACACCTGCCTCAGCGGCCGGGAAGGATTGCTCCGTGCCATTGAGAAGGACTACGACATCGTGCTGACCGACCTGCGCATGCCCGACATCGGCGGCATGCGGGTGCTGCGCGACGTGAAACGCGCCAAGCCGGCCATGCCGATCATCATGATCACGGGCTACGGCAGCGTAAAAACCGCGGTGCAGGCCATGAAACTGGGCGCGGCCGAATTTATTCAGAAACCGTTTACGCCCGAAGAGTTGATTGCCGCGGTCAAGTCAGCCCTGCATCTGGCGGCCACCACGCAGCCCGAAGCCCAGCATATGCTCCACAAGGAAGAAGTGCTGCGGGTGCTGGAAAAGGCCGGCCGGGATCCCATGCTGGTTTCTAATATGCTCAGTTTCGGCGCCGATGCTCTGGATGATTTCAATCTCAGCGGCCCGGAAAAATTAGCGATCCTCACCGGCGATATCCACTGGATCGAGGCCGAGGCCGGGCCCCTGAGCCCGATTCAGCGCAAGTGGCTGGAGCAGCGGTTGAGCGCGGAGATTTGGTAGGGGGACGTTAATTCGTAGATTGGTTGATTGGTTGATTCGTTAGTGTTTTCTCGACTGGCTGAATCCGAGTCGGCTGATCAACAATTCACTCAACTGAAAGGGTGGGGATATTTTTTGCATGGGCGCGTCATTTCCATCCCACCAAAATATGGGACGGGCATGGCGGAAATATCTTTCCAAAGCCTGATCCACTATTCAACCAATCAACGAATAACGAATCAACCAACCCCAAGGAGGGCCTATGGCCGAACGCATGCTGGTCATCGACGATGATGTGGTGGTGCTGGATTCGTGCCGAAGAGTATTTGAATCCGAAGGCTTCGAGGTCACGGCCACTTCCGACCCCCGGCAAGGATTGGATCTGGCCGCTCAAAAGACTTTTGACGTGGTGCTGTGCGACTGGCAGATGCCCGGCTTTGACGGCTTGGATGTGGTGGAGCGGCTGGATACCATCTGCCCCCAGTCGGCCGTGGTGATGATCAGCGGCTATCCATCCGTGGGCCGGGCCACGGACGCCATGAAGCGCGGGGCCATGGATTTTGTCTCCAAACCGTTTACACCCGAAGAAATTCTGGAGGCCGTGAAAAAAGCGGCCCGGCAGAAAATCATCCAGGAGAAAAAGAGTCTGGGCCGCATCGAATCGGTGATGAAATCCTTTCAGTTTCCGGTACCCACGCTGGAAGACAAAGCGCCCAAAACCATTGCCGAGACCGTGGCCTCCACCATCGGCGTGGGCAAGGCCACCTCACCCTGGTTCAGCGTGCTGGTGCTGGGAGTACTCGCCGGAGCCTATATCGGCTTCGGGGGCCTGCTCTCCACCAGCGTGACCTTTGACCTGGCGGCCAAGGCCGGCATCGGCATGGCCAAGCTGGTGGGCGGGGCCGCCTTCAGTCTAGGACTGATGCTGGTGGTCATTGCCGGCGCCGAACTCTTCACTGGCAACAACCTGATGGTCTCCAGCGTCATGAGCCGGGAGATCACCCTGCGCATCATGTGTCAGCGCTGGGGCCTGGTCTTCGCGGCCAACTTCATCGGCTCATTACTTCTGGTTTTGCTGTTCTACTACTCTGGACTGTGGAAAGCCGGCTCGGGCGCCCTGGGCACCGCGGCCGTCAATATCGGTTACGCCAAGGTCAGCCTGGGCTTTGGCGAGGCTCTGGTGCGCGGCATCGGCTGCAATTGGCTGGTGTGCCTGGCGGTCTGGATGGCCCTGGCGGCCCGTCAGACCGTGGGCAAGATCTTCGCCATCTTCTTCCCTATCATGGGGTTCGTGGCCATCGGCTTTGAACACTGCGTGGCCAATATGTACTTCATTCCCGCCGCCATTCTGTTGAAAAATTATGCTGGCATCGCGAGCACCACGGCCGCTGATCCCAGTGTCTTGAACTGGATCAGCTTCATCTGGCGCAACCTGGTGCCCGTGACCATCGGCAACATCCTGGGCGGCGCGGTGTTCGTGGGCATGAGCTACTGGGGCGCTTATCTGCGGCCGGTGCCGGAGGGCAAAAAGGGTTCGTAGCCCGTTGGCCCGTGGCCCGTGGCGCAACGCCCAATCAACCAGAAGACAATACTTCTTTGAGCCCTTGGTCCCAGGACGCCAGCATGCGCTCACCCACCGGTCGGAACTCCGGGTGATCTTTGATGTAAGCGGGAATCAGGGCGCGCGTTTCGGTTAACGCCTGGGCCAAGCGATCAAAGGTAGTGGGGATAGTCGCGGCGGGCAGGGAAAGGTGCGCCAGGGCAAAGCGTTCCAATAGTTTGCGCGGCCACCACTTCTTGGTGCCGGCCAGAGTAAGGGCCGGCACATCGTTTTGAATGTAGGCCGCGGTGGTTACGAGATCGTAGACGGGCGCCAGCGCTACCGGGTCACCTGGAGTTTTATACAAGACGCCGAAATTCTTCAGGTGGGCATCGCCGTTGCGCTGCATGACCGACAACACCAGGGTTGCGAAAAATTGCTCCCTGGCAGCCATCAGACAAGGGCCGGAGACAAAACTGCCGATGCTCTTGGCGATGCGTTCATAACTGCCGGAGTATTTCTGGGCCGTGCCCAGAGCCTGGAGGCTGCACATATCCTCGAATCCCATGGCGTGCCCGTCTGCGGTGATATCAAACCGGCGCAAGATAAAAAGACCGCCGTTATCGGAAAGGAAGAACTCCGGCGTGGGCAGCCCCGAGCGTTTGGCGGCCGTCATGCAGAAGTATTCGTTGGCCGCCAGGCAGGGATACTCCGTGCCCCAGGATTTGACGATATAATGGTCGGAAGACAAAGTGCCGCGCGCCGCAGCCTCCAGCAACACCTTGGGCTGAACGCCGGAGATGCCGGAGCGCAACGCATATCTGGCCACGAGTTCGTGAAACAATGCCTGGGTATCGGGATATGTCAGCAGCTCATCCAAGGACTCCGGGGTTTCAGGGGCATTTTGAAGCCCGGCGTCGGGCAGCGAGAAGCGGTTGCGTCCCACCTGATGGCCGCCCGTGACGCGCAGGATGGAAAGATCATCTGCGCCGATGATTTTGGCAATGACCCGGCGGATGGCCTCCAGCAGCGCCCCTTCGGGCAAATTCATCTGAAAAATAGGGTGCAATCCCCGGCTGAGCCAGCTTTCCAGGCGCACCGGCATGGTCAGGGAGACCTGGATATCTTCGGCGCCGGCCGACTCGTAGGCGAAAATATACTTCTGGTCCGGCTCACGGGCGAGCATGCCGGACCTTTGATCCGCCACCCATACCGCCAGAGAAGTAATTCCGGACATCAGAAATTCTCCTCTTCGCGAAGCTCGTCCAAAGTCGGCGGCCGGCCCGCGGGCCGCACCCGCAGCTCCAACTCAAGAAATTCCAGCACGCGGATGAGCTTGCGGACTCCGATCTCCTGCACCGTGCCCTTCTCAATCTGCCCGATGGTGGTGCGGCTCATGCCCAGGTGTTGCGCCAATTGGGCCTGGGTAATCTTGCGGCTCCGGCGCGCTTGTCGGATTTTTTCACCAATATCGAACAACATATTTGATTTATATACGATGTAAATTTAATTGTAAATATAAAAATGCATCGCTTATAGTGCCTCTTCGTATTTTAAATTTTCGTGATGACCAAAGATGGTACTAAATAACCAAATTCCGCGAGATAGTCGTTATCAATTTCGAAAACAGATATCGATTTCAACGCCCTAAACCGGACTGATGTACCCTGTAACCCGTGACTGTCTGCAATATCCTGGGCGGAACCGCGTTTGTGGGAATAAGTTACTGGGCGCCTATCTGCCGCCGGTGTAGATAGCAAGAAATAGTAGAATTGAACAAGATAGATGTGGCTAACCTTCTGCAAAACTGCTGTCGCAGGCATTGTTAGTCGCGCATCCTCAAATATGTATCAACCGCGGCGGAAGGATTGGGATCAGATATTAAAATATTAAAGGCCGATACGTATCCACGTTAGGATATCTCATCAGAAAAAGGAATTGGAAGATTCGATAGTCGATAGTTTATAAATATTGGCTAAAGCTATTCCGATTAGTGCCGAATATTAAAGTATCTGTTCACGTTATCATCTACCAAGCGGGCCATTATTGATCTGTTGAGCTTAATTGCCATGAATCGTTTTTCCGTAAAATAGACAAAAGTAATGGCTCAAGGAAGACATAAATTCTCACCAGATAGGAGAGCACATGAATTTAATTCTTCATTCCCCAAACAGTCAATGCAATTTATCCGCTCACTATCGAAGGGCATTTAAAAATGCAATTGAGCTTTTTATCGTAACTGCCTACTTAACGGAGTGGGATTCCTCACTTAAGCTACGCTCTGATTGTAAAACTTTTCGGTTAATTATAGGTAAAGATTTTGGGATTACTAGAAAAGAAGCTTGTAAAGTGGCAATGCGGTGGTTGCCTTCCAGAAAAAAATGGCAGTTTATGGTGACAGACCAGATTGCGGGATTTCATCCTAAAGCAGTATTCTGGAGAGAGGCAAACCAGCGCACTTTTGCAATTATCGGTTCATCAAATCTTACCAACGCCGCATTTGAAAGGAACTACGAGGCGAATTACTATTGCGAGATATCAGAAGAAAACTACTGTTCGGCAAAGCAGTGGATAAAACAGATCGAAAAACAATCAATAGGAGTGTCTGACGATTGGCTTAAAAAGTACAAGGAGGCACGACCAGCAGATAGGCAAGGATTGAAAAAATCAAAAAGCAAAGGACAGGACTCTGTACCGTTGATACCCTTTACGCTGCCAAATCATAGAGAGAGCAAGGAGCAGATTAAGTGCAGACGCAAGCAACTTGCAGCGCATAAAGAAAAAAAGGCTGAATTAATAAAGCTATTTCGTCGCTGTGCGAACGGTAAAATTACCTCACAGGAGTTTTACAGTGAGCTACCAATCCACTGGAGTTGGGATGTGGGTAATCGTTTTCAGAGTATGGGGAGTTGGGAGCGAACGGGCAGAAATAGTAATTTTCAGCAATTGGCCCAAAGCTTTATAAGAATTCTCAAGGCATCCGATGGCGATCGAGATGACGTGATAGCTGAAGAGATAGATCAGCTGCACGAAGATCATGTGCCAACAAGAGGAGCATTCTTGTCTGAAATGCTTTGTTTACAATATCCACAAGAGTATCCGGTACTGAATGGACCTGTTCGGAAGTATCTTAGGACTACCAAGTTTAAGCCACCACGCGGAGCAAGCGAAGGAGCGCGTTATATCGACATGGCAAAAAAACTGCGGTTCTCATTGCTTCAGAATCCCAATCACCCCGCAAAGAACCTTGCAGAGCTCGATACTGTCATATGGTTAAAATATAGCAAGAAAAAATAAGATGTGAGGGTAACACAGAATTAACGAAGCGACCAAAAACATTCAGAAAATAAACAAATAGGACCTTGCTACCCCTTAATTCGCCTCCTAAAATCTTGGGGAATAAGACACAAATATGAGTTTAATAATAAATGCATTTCTACCATGCAGGCTATGAATGGCACAAGGTCCAATATCGTTTTCAATCCTATGTGCTCTTTTTGACCTGAGCGGTATCATACCAGAAGATAGCCAGATGATTCATTGAGATTTAGTAGATAAGCCAGTATTTCTATGCAATAACATGATATTTCGCATTTATAGAAACAAGAAGGCGCTGAAGTCGGCGTAATACAATTTTCGGCGATTTAAGCATTGCGACACTACCAAATGAAAGAATCCAAGAGATAAATTCAGCTTCTGAGGAAACCTTTAACTTTAAAAAGACTTTCCCATCCACCTCTCTAATTATCTTTTGATCTATACTCCAAACACGCTCTGAAACATAAGTCGCCGCCCACCCACTAAACTCCACTTCCGCATTGAATGGTTTTTCTTTCATCAAGCCAAATTCATTTTTGAAGAGCTTATCGAAATCGAAATTTTTGGGGTACTCGAAAAAGCGCTCAGTGATCGAAAGACTTTGGATACGGTGCAGGGCCAGAAGGGGGTCGAAGAGCTTCGGTTTGAGCCGCTCTCCGGGTCGCCGCGCGAGTTGGGTGCATAGGTATAAGGTATCCTTGAAGGTGAAGAGTCTGAGCGGTTTTATGAAAAACTGCTTGATGCCGTTATCGTGGCCCGCTTTATAGACAACTTCGCAGATGCGCTTTTGCTGCATGGCCTGGACTACATTCTGGATGACTTCCTGGTGGGGGGTGTAATCAATGCGCCCGAACTGAAAGGAGGAAAAATGGTCCGCGGCCACGGCATCTGTTCCGGCACCGCTTTTTTCGATGGCGGTTGAGAGGTTTTTGAGCATCCCAGGCCCCAGCAGATGCTCAGTGAAGGATTTGCACATCCGTAGGGTGGCCAACTCCTCGGAGGTCAGCGGAAGCGCTTGGCCTTTATCCATATTCTTGATCAGCTTGAAATATTTGCGCCGGTCGATTAAGCGTTCTTCAATTTCGACCCCATAGCCTTTCTTGATATCCTCGATCAGGCGCAGCACCGTCTGCTTGGAGCAGCCCAGCATGCGAGCCAAATCGGTAAGCGAATGACTTTGCCGGGAAAACAGGAGCCTGGCAAAGAGGCTGACCACCTTGGTCCCATAGCTGCCATAAGGATTTAATTTATCGGCCAATTCCGTCACCTCAAAATCCTGTTGCGCGTTCTGCGATATGGAACGCTCCGGCGGTATAACTCTCCTATATCGCTGAAAGGAGGTAGCTTTTATGAATATCGGTCGCTTAAAAGAGCACTTGAGGGGGCATGGCCCACTTGATAAAAATTTAGATTTTCTTTGCATCAAAAGCGCGCTCTTTCTGCAAAGACATATCGATGGCTCTGGCATCAACGAAGAGGTGCTCCATCTGGCCTTCCGCATCATTGGTAACCGCTGTTACTGTCTGGCGGAGCTGCTTTTATCCAGTATGCGTCCAGATGCCAAAGAGGAGTTTCAATCGGAACTCGAAGATATGGACCTTGGCGATCTGTCCGACCAGCGCTTGGAAAATTTCCCGGTTCTGCCAAAGGTTCAGATCAATAAGCCACGCCAAATAGACCACACTTTGACGAAATTGTTGCATCAAGCAAGGCGCAAAGTGCCTTTGACTCAGTTGAGCGAAAGGGACCTTGCGGATTTCACTCAAATCGTATTCAGAATGTTCAAAAAGGCGCCTTTCAAAATGAAACGCTGCTTTCGAAAGGCCCTGGAACGGTTTCTGGAAGAGAGCATCAAACAACGAGCCCTTAGAAGAAAATGCGCTCTGGAAAGAGCCATTGATTATCTGTCCCGTATTTTTGACTTCAACCCATCAGAAAGAGAATTTCTTATTTTTGCTTTTCTGGTCAGCAATCATGGACCCTCTGAAGAACTGTTCAACAGCGAACTGCACTGCCAAGAGTACAGCGGGCGGCCTTTTCTTGCCAACCTCCTTGGCATTACCACCGCATCATTGGTTGAATGTATCGAGAAATTTAGGCAGCTTGGTTTGATCAGCTTTCTAAATGATGGGGAGTTCATGATGGATTCAGAGATAGCCCAATTTCTGCAGAACTGCCAAGGCAAGCCACTCGCGCGACATTTCTTCCAAAGAGTCGATTCAAAATGCGTTCCGCTGTCCGACCACCTGGGATTGCAAAATCAGATTCAATACGTCGCACAGCTGCTTAAAAGCGAAAGAGAGGCCCCGGTTCATATTCTTTTTTACGGCCCTCCGGGGACAGGCAAGACCAGTTTGGCCCGTGGGATGGCGTCCAAAATCAAAATGCCGGCCTATGAAGTGGCCTATGACGAGGATAATGAAAGCAAGACTCGCCGAACCGCGCTGATGGCTTGTCTACAAATGGCACGAAGGGGCCGTAAATCCCTGGTTATTGTCGACGAGGCCGACAATTTGTTGAATACCCAGGGAGCCTGGTTTTCGAGAGGGGAAACTCAAGACAAAGGCTGGTTGAACCGAGTTCTGGAAGAGCCGGGCGCCCGGGCCCTCTGGATCACCAACCGCATCGAAGATATTGAAGATTCGGTGCTGAGGCGGTTCTGCTTCAGTATCGAGTTCCAGCCCTTTCACCGCCATCAGCGGGTTCAGTTGTGGGGCAATATTCTTCGCAATCACCAGACGGCCGATCTTCTTCGGGACTCCGAGATCCAACGCCTGGCCAAAACTTATCGGGCCAGTGCCGGAGACATTGATCTGGCGGTCAAAACGGCCAAGGAGAGCTTTGGCCGGAAAAAAGGGGAGTTCTTGAAAGCCCTGCAAATGCTGTTGGAGGCCAATCAGACCTTGCATCACCAGGGCCGGTCCATGATAAAATCACAGTTTATGGAAGAGGGGGATTATTCCATCGAAGGGCTCAATGTGGATTATGCTTTGACTGAGCTGAAGTCGAGACTGAAAACTTTCCACGACCACCTTCAGTCAACGCCCGATAGGCGTTCCAATCTCAACCTTCTCTTTTATGGTCCGCCCGGCACCGGCAAGAGCGCCTTGGCCCGCCACCTTGCGGACCACCTGGACCGGGAAGTCATCTGCAAACGGATGAGCGACCTTCAAAGCATGTGGCTCGGTGAGGGGGAGAAGAATATTGCAAAAGCCTTTGAGGAAGCAGAGCGCGAAGACGCCATTCTGGTCATCGATGAAGCGGACTCGGTGCTCTTCAGCCGCGACCGTAGTATTCGCTCATGGGAGATCAGCTTTACCAATGAATTTCTGACCCGCATGGAGCACCATCGGGGCATATTGATCTGCACGACCAATCGGTTGAGCGACCTCGATGACGCAAGCCTACGCCGCTTCCGTTTCAAAATCCGGTTCGATTACCTCGATTCCCATGGTAATGTCATCTTTTACCAAAAATTGCTTGGCGGCCTTGTGCCATCGCCCTTGGATGAAACGAGTTTTTCCGCATTGAAAAGAATTCAAAACCTCGCGCCGGGAGATTTCAAGATCGTCCGGGATCGTTATTCTTTCAATGCCTCCCCGGATCTGTCGCACCAGATGCTGATCGCTGATTTGACTCAAGAAGCCAGTATCAAAAATCTCCATGGAAAGCTTCGCCAAGTCGGCTTCCGGTAATACGACTAATATGAGCACCAACTGATCGGGGCGATCTTGTATGATCGCCCCGAGTTGCTTTGGTTGCAAAAATCGCTTGGACTTCCCGAGAAGTTCATTATTAGTCCTCAGCTCTTTATCAATCTACCTATACACCAACTTCGGAAAGACCTGTGCGAACTCCTCAAAAGAAGTTGGAGTCGTATTTTGCTTGGTGCGCTTGGCTTCGATCAAGCCCTCATTGAAGGCTTTGGCCATTTCGATGAAGAGCTTGGCCACGTCGGCGCTGAAGCCCATGCCCAGCAGCGCTTGTTGGGTGTCGGCATAGGAGAACTGGATATACTTCAGGTCGGGTTTGTCGATCTTGCGGCCGATGATTTGGGCGGCTTCGTCCAGGGAGAGATCGCGCTCACCGAGCAGGTGCACGATGGATTTACCTGAAAAGTCTTTTTTGGTCAGGTGCTGGGCCGCCGCGGCCGCGATGTCCTGGGTGGCGATCATGGGCAGTTGAACGTCGCCGCGGATGGCCGAGCCCATGATGTTTTGATTTTTGATTAAATCAACGTTGACCAGAGTATTCTCCATAAAATAGGTGGGCCGCAGGTGCAGTACATGAACATCCTCTATCTGGTTGAGGCGTTGCTCCTGGGCATGCAGCCCCTTGATGGGGCCGGTCAGATCGGGCAGATGGGCGCCCAGACTGCTCAGGTTGACCACATATTTTACTCCCGACTGCTTAATGGCTTTTACCAGACTGGTGCCGATCATCTCCTGGTAGGCTAAAAAATCAGGAGCGGTGTAGTTGGGCGGAATCATGGCAAAGACCGCCTCGGCCCCGGAAAAGGCCTGGGCCAGCAGATCGGTCTGGGCCAGGGAGATAGTGGCGGCTTGGGCGCCGCGGTCGGTGAATTGGATCAGTTTATCGGCGTTGCGGGCAATGCAGAGTACTTTTTGCCCCTTATCCAAAAGGTTTTGGGTGATTTTGCTTCCAATGTTTCCAGTGGCACCGGTAATCACAATCATGGCGTCCTCCTTCATGCGGCGATAAAATAGAATTTAGAGTACGCCACCAATGGGCCAAGAGGTGCCGCCGCTACTTGGGCGGTCTCTTTTCAGTGTTCGAATCGGGGTGCTCTTGCCCCGCGGTTGGGTCGGCGCCCTCTTTGGAGGCCGGTGGCGTCATCGTTGAACCGCCGAGGAGCTTTAAAAGGTCCATGGGGGTATCACCGGTTGCCGGGCCGCAGCCCGATCCCGGCGTGCACATGCCTCCGGGCTTGAAGGCCTGGCCGGGTTTGCCGAACAGTTCAGGTAAGAGCTCGTGAATTTGGGGGGCAGTGGAATCTTTCATGGGACCTCCGCGGTTCTGACTTATGGGACAAGATAAGGGCTGTGGGGCGGTTGGCAATGGGACGTTTGCCCGTTGGCCCGTTTGCCCGTTGGCCCGTCAAACACCTTAATTTAATTGAGAGGTCGGGGAGTTTTTCAAGCAAAGGCGTGTCATACCCGCGAAGGCGGGAATCCAGTTTTCTTAAATGTTATCCCGCTGGATACCCGCCTGCGCGGGAATGACGGATGAAACACCCCGGGTCCTCAATTTAATTAATAAGATGTTTGATCTCTCCGGTTTTTGGTGAGGGTGGCCTTTAGCAATTCATGATTTTAACGCAGAGTCCGCTGAGGACGCGGAGCAACGCAGAGGAGATGAAATGCTTGAGAGTCTTTTCCTCTGCGGGCTCTGCGAACTCCGCGTTGAAAAAGCTATCCGAAGATCCCATGCCCTCGCAAAATATTGATGCCGATGATGATGAGCACCACGGCCCCCAGGGCGTCGGCGTAGCGTTGAACCAGGGCCGCTTTGGAGATACGTTTGCCCAGATGCATGCCCAGGGTGGTGAAGGCCGCGGCCACCAAGCCGATGATCAGGGCCGGGGTCCAGATGGAGACATTGATCATGGCGAGGCTCAACCCCACGGCCAGGGCGTCCAGACTGGTGGCCACCGAGAGCATCACCATGGTGGCTCCTTTGGTGGGATCTTTGGGCGCATGGTCGTCCGCGTCCTTTTTGAACGCCTGGCGCAACATGCCCTGGGCCACGAAGAGCAGCAGGCCAAAGGCTACCCAGTGATCATAATTCTCAATCTGGCGGCGGATGGTGAGCCCGGCGGCCCAGCCGATGATGGGCATCAGGGCCTGGAACAGCCCGAAATGCCAGGCCAGGCGGAAATTTTGACGCCAATGGATTTGACCCAATTTGATGCCGGTGGCGATGGAGACCGCAAAGGCATCCATGGCCAGAGCCACGGCAATGGCGATGATGTCAATCAGGCTCAGCGGAGGCGCTCCTATGGTTCGCGGTTCAACAAAGGAGCCTTTAATACCTTACCTCAGCGGCCCGGCGCAATGACAAGTTCAGCGCCTAACGGCCCGCCAGCATGGCGGCCAGCTTGTCCCGGCTGATGCGCAGATAGTCGCGGTCTCTGGAAAAGACTTCCAGGGTGATGGTGTCGTCATAGCCGATCTGCTTCAGAGCCTGCGCTACCGCCGGAAAGTCGATGGTGCCCGCGCCAATGGGCAGATGGTCGTCGTTATGGCCGAAATTGTCGCTGGCGTGGAGGTGGCCGATGCGGCCGGCAAAGCGCTCGATGAAGGCCACGATGCGCTGGGTGCCGCCGCCGATATGGGCGTGGCCGGTATCCAGGGTCAGACGGGCATTGGGGAATTTCTGGAAAAGCAGATCAAAATCTTCGGGCCGCACCAGGGAATGAGAGCGTGGAAAAAGGTTCTCCACGCACACGATCAATTTCAGATGATCCGCTTCCTTCAACAGTTTTTCCATGCCTACCATGGCGTGTTGCCGCGCTAAGTCCGGCAGCATGGCCCCCAGCCCCTGAATGAAGCTGGGATGAAGCACTACTTTCAATGGTTGCAGTTGGGCGGCGGCTTGCAGGGAGAGAAGCATTTCTTCCAGGGATGCCTCCCGCAGGCGATCGGTGAGATCGGCGGTGGATACAAAGGTAGGCAAATGGCAGACCAGATCCAGCTTGAGGCGCGCCAGGGCCTTTAACAGCGCGGCCTTCTGCGCCAGGATGGCCTCATGGTGCGCGTGGGGGGCGTCCATGGTGATTTCCAGGTAGTCAAAGCCCATGGCGCCCAATGCTTCTACTTCTTCCATTAACGGACGCTGGGGAGAATTCATCACGCCATAACGCATGGGGTAGCCTCCTTAAGAAAATCTAATCCAACCCTAACAATACTCTAACAATCTAATGCACAAAATAATAAGTTCGCGGAGTTGCGCGGGATGCAATTCGCTTGCTATCATAATACAGACTTCAAGCCATCTCAAAAAATGAATTTTGGGCTAAAATCGCGACGGAGGCAAATTTTAAACCGCAGACATATTAAAGTATTTCGAGGATTTAGAATTTGCCTCCAACAAAGAGTTTGGGCCAAAAAGCTTTTTTGAGATGGCTCGTAATTGCGAGGTTCAATATATGGCCAAAGAGACCATTCTGGTGGTGGACGACGAGGAGGATATCCTCGAACTGGTGCGCTTTCATCTCAGCCGGGAAGGATATGCGGTGCTGTGCGCCGAAACCGGTGAGGAGGGTTGGCGCCAGATCAAGTCCCAGCCCATCGATCTTTTGATTGTGGACCTGATGCTGCCGGGCATCGATGGCCTGGCCTTGGCCCGGCAACTCAAAAATGATCCGCACACGCGCCAGATTCCAGTGGTCATGCTCAGCGCTAAGGGCGAAGAGGCCGACATCGTCACCGGGCTGGAATTGGGGGCCGATGACTACGTCACCAAGCCGTTCAGCCCCCGTGTCTTGCTGGCCAGGGTGCGGGCCGTGTTCAGGCGCAAATCCGCACCGGGCGTGGATGAAAGTGCGCCGCTCCACATTCATGGCCTGTCCATCGACCGCGGCCGGCGCAGCTTGACCATTGACGGCGCCCTCATTGACTTGACCTTCACCGAGTTCCAGGTGCTGGTTTTTTTGGCTGGGCGGCCCGGCTGGGTTTTCACCCGCGCGCAAATCGTGGATGCCGTGCGCGGCGATGACTACCCCGTGACAGATCGCAGCGTGGATGTGCAGATCGTGGGACTGCGCAAAAAATTGGGTCCCCTGGGCCATCTCATCGAAACCGTGCGGGGTGTGGGCTACCGCTTTAAGGAAAAATCATGATCCAGCGCCGACCCCTTCTCTGGCAGCTCTATCCAGCCTACCTGTTGTTGATCCTGGCCGCTCTGCTGGCCACGGGCGGGTATGCCTCCCATGTCATGCACGAGTTTCATCTGACCCAGGTGCGCCAGGATTTGCTCAATCAAGCCCAATTGATGGTGCCGAGGGTCCAGCCCCTGCTGGGATCTTCGGATACCCAGGCCGTAGACCAGTTCTGCAAACAAACGGCGGTAAAAGTACCGACCCGCATCACCGTGATTCTGCCCGATGGCCGCGTGCTGGGCGATTCTGAAACCGACCCCGCCACCATGGAAAATCATGGCCACCGGCCGGAAATCATGGCGGCCCTGGCGGGCCGGACCGGCACGGCCATGCGCTTCAGCGGGACGCTGGGCAAGCGGATGATGTATCTGGCTCTGCCCCTGGAAGGTCCGCCGGTGCAAGGCGTGGTGCGGGTGGCGGTGGCGCTCACGGCCGTGGAGCAGCAGTTGCGCACCCTGCAATGGCACCTGGGTCTGGGCGGTCTGGCCGTGGCCGTGATGGCCGCCCTGTTGTGCCTGTTCATCTCCCGGCGCATCAGCTGGCCCCTGGAAGCCATGCGGCGCAGCGCTGACGCCTTTGCCAAAGGCGATCTCTCCCACCGCCTGGCATTGCCCAATACCCTGGAACTGGCCGGACTGGCTCAGGCCATGAATCAGATGGCGGATGAGCTGGAACAGCGTATCCAATCCATCATGCGTCAGCGTAACGAGAGCGAAGCGGTATTGTCCAGCATGGTGGAAGGGGTGATGGCCCTGGACAGCGAAGAGCGCATCCTGCATTGCAATGCCGCGGCCGCGCGCCTGTTGAATATTCCCGGCGAGCAGCTTCAAGACCGGGCCATCCTGGAAGTGGCGCGCAACCGCGACCTGCATCAGATGGTGCGCGACACTCTGGCCAAAGCCACGGTCCATCAGGGGGATGTGACCCTTTACCAGAGCGGCGAGCAGATTCTGCACGCTCATTGCACCCCGCTGCTGGATGTTGACGGCCGGCGCATGGGCGCCGTTCTGGTGATGAACGATGTGACCCATCTGCGCCGGCTGGAAACCATGCGCACGGATTTTGCGGCCAATGTCAGCCACGAAATCAAGACACCGCTGACCGCCATCCAGGGCTTTGTGGAGACCCTCTCCCAAGGCGAAGTGTCCGACCCCCAGGAGGTGCAGCGCTTTCTGGGCATTACCCTCAAACATGTGCGCCGTCTGGCCGCGATCGTGGATGATCTGATGAAGCTGGCCCGCTTGGAGCAGGGCGGCGAGAGTTTCAAACTGAAATCCGAAATATGCCGGATCAACGATTTACTTCAGGCCGCCGTCCAGGTCTGCCGGCCCAAGGCCGAAGAGAAGAATATTGTCGTGGAGATCCGTTGCGATGAGGGGCTGACAGCCCGCATCGATGTTGATCTGATGGAACAGGCGATCGTCAATCTGTTGGACAATGCCATCAAGTACAGCCCGGACGGGCGCCGGGTGCAGGTTACGGCCAAGGTGGCGGATCAGGTACTGCAAATCGATGTGCGCGACAATGGGCTGGGCATCGCGGCCCGGCACCTGCCCCGCATTTTTGAACGCTTCTACCGCGTGGACAAAGCCCGCAGCCGCCGTGAAGGCGGCACGGGCCTGGGGCTGGCCATCGTCAAACACATTGCCCAGGCCCATGGGGGCCATGTGAGCGTGGCGAGCGAGGTAGGGCTGGGCACCACGTTTACGATCCATTTGCCGCAGTAAAGCAAAGCCGTGACACGACATTTGCTTTAGCCGAGGCCGCCTTCGTACTCGTACTCGTACGCGTACTCGAAAATAGATAAGAGAAGCATTCGAGTACGAGTACGCGTACGAGTACGAGTACGATAAAGTCGTCACGCCCCCTCCAAATACTTCCCATGTCGTACGATCTCACCTTCAATAAGGTAGACCACCTCTTCGGCGATATTGGTGCTGTGGTCGGCGATGCGTTCCAAATGGCGGGAAATCAATAAGAGGTTGATCAGGTATCCCACCCGGTCGGGATGGGCCTTGATGGCCTCTTTGATGCGATCGTAAGCCAGAACCTGAATAGCATCCACTTCGTCGTCCATGGTGATCACTTTAAAGGCCAGATCCACGTCGAGATTGACCAGGGCATCCAGGCTCAATTTGAGCATGGACTGCACCCGCTGGGCCATGGGGGTGTAATCAAACCCGAAGGGTATGGGCGGCCGCTTGGCCAGGATGAGCACCCGTTCGGCAATATTGACGGCTTCGTCGCCAATGCGTTCCAGGTCATTATTGATCTTGATGGTGGCCACTAAAAAGCGCAAATCCACGGCCACAGGCTGGTAAAGCGCCAGGATCTTGAGGCACTCTTCTTCGATATCGACTTCCATCTCATCGATTTCCCAATCGGAATCGATGATCTTCTGGGCAATGGCGCCGTCGCGCGACTCCACGGCGTTCATGGTCATGCGGGACCTTTCTTCGGCCAAGGCCCCCAGGGAGAGAATTTTTTTCTTTATCCGCGCGATTTCTCTTTGTAGATGCTTGGACATGGTGTGCTTCCTTTGCTTAGGGACTAAGGGACTAAGGGACTAAGGGACTAAGGGACTAAGGGACTAAGGGACTAAGGGAAAAAGCACAGAGGGTGCCGAGAGTCAATATTTAAGAAGTGAACATATGCTACCACCTTCGCTGCGACCTCTGTAGTAATATAATCAATGTCATTAACTTAGCATTTTCGTTATCCTTCAAATGGTGCGCAAAGCGCACCCTACGGCATATGCGGGTTGTAGGGTGCGCTCTGCGCACCGTGTTAGCAAATCACGACTAAGTTAATGACATTGGTTACATAATAACAAGTAGAATAACATCTCATTGATTTTTCCCAATGTACTAAGAAGCAATGAGCCTGGAAAGCGCCTCCTGCACCACGATCACCACTTACTCCCTCAGTCCCTTTGTCCCTCTGTGCCTCTGTGCCTCTGTGCCTTTGCTACTTTGTGCCTCCGCGCCATCATCCAAACCGCCCCGTAATATAATCCTGCGTCAACTTATGCCGCGGCATGGTAAATAGCTGATCGGTCTGGCCCACTTCAATGAGATCGCCCAGATGAAAGTAGGCTGTGCGCTGGGAAACCCGCGCCGCCTGCTGCATGGAGTGGGTGACGATGGCGATGGAGTACTGCTGCCGCAGTTCGTCGATCAGCTCTTCGATTTTGCCCGTGGCAATGGGGTCCAGGGCGCTGCAGGGTTCGTCCATCAGAATCACTTCCGGCCCCACGGCAATGGTGCGGGCGATGCACAAGCGCTGCTGCTGGCCGCCGGACAGGCTGGTGCCCGACTGGGAGAGGCGGTCCTTGACCTCTTCCCACAACCCGGCTTTGCGCAGGGAGATCTCGACGATCTGATCCAACTCGGAGCGGTTGCGGGCCAGGCCGTGGATTTTAGGGCCGTAGGCCACATTGTCGTAAATGGATTTGGGAAAGGGGTTGGGCTTCTGGAACACCATGCCCACCTGGGCCCGCAGGGGCACCACATCCACCTGCCGGTCGTAGATATTTTGACCGTCGAGCAGAATTTGGCCGGTCACGCGGCAGCCGTCGATGGTGTCGTTCATGCGGTTCAAACAACGGATGAAGGTGGATTTGCCGCAGCCGGAGGGTCCGATCATGGCGATGACTTCATGGCGGGCGATATCCAGCGACACTTGCCGGATGGCATGTTTGTCGCCGTAGTAGACATTGACCTCGCGGCAGATCATGCGGGGGTTGTCCACAAAGGGTTTGCCCACGGTCTGGCCGACGGATTGGGCGCGCTCCGCGGGAATCCGGAGCTCTTTTTTTTCTTCCGTCCGAGTCAATTGGTCGGTGGCCACGTCCAACTCCTTGGGCTGCCAAAGCTCCTGCTGAAAAGCCATTTTCATTGAATCACGCTGCAAGATTCTTGGGTTTTACTATCACAAAGGGGAGCCGCCCGACAACCGGCCGGCTCCCGTTGCTCCCACTTCCATCCGATCTAATAATTCTACTTCAATTGGCCGATGGCAATGGGCTTCATTTGAACGGCGGCCTCGGCCATCTTTTGGCGCTCCGCGTCGGGCATGGGGATCAACCCCTTGTCCGCCAGATAGCCCTCCGGTCCCCAGGCTTTGTCCGAAGCAAAGGCTTTGACATATTCCGCCAGGCCGGGGATCTTGCCCACGTGGGCCTTCTTCACGTAGAAGAATAACGGGCGGGACACCGGATAGGTGCCGTTGGCAATGGCTTCAAATGTCGGGACCACGCCGTCCACTTTGGCGCCTTGAATCTTTTCTCCGTTTTGATCCAGATAGCTGAAGCCGAAAATGCCCATGGCGCTGGGATTGGCTTCGAGCTTTTGCACGATCAGGTTGTCATTTTCACCGGCCTCGATGTAGGCGCCGTCTTCGCGCAAGGCCTGGGAAATGATCTTGAATTGCTTCTCATCGCTTTTCTTCAGCGCCTTGATCCAAGGATAGGATTCGGCGCCGTGCTCCATCACCAGCTCCACAAAGGCATCCCGGGTGCCGGAGGTGGGCGGTGGCCCCAATACTTCGATCTTGGTGGCCGGCAGAGCCGGGTTCACATCCTTCCAGATTTTGTAGGGATTGGCCACCAGCTTCTCGCCGCCGGCTGGATCGGGCACTTGTTTGGCCAGGGCCAGGAAGAGATCTTTGCGGCTGAGTTGCAGCTGGGGCGCCTTCTTGGCGTTGGCCACCACGATGCCGTCATAGCCGATCTTTACTTCCACGATCTCCTTGACGCCGTTTTGCGCGCACATGTCGCCTTCCGATTTCTTTATGGGACGGCTGGCGTCTGTGATGTCCGGATATTCCACGCCCACGCCGCCGCAGAAGAGCTTAAAGCCGCCGCCCGTGCCTGTGGACTCGATTTTTGGGGTCTTAAATGAGGTGGTCTTGCCGAATTGCTCGGCCACCACCGTCGCAAAGGGATAAACCGTGGATGAGCCCACGATGCTGATGTAATCCCGGGCCGCGTCGGCCTGGACCGGCACGGTTGATAGCGCGAACAAAAGAAGAGTTGATACCGTATACATCGAAACCATCTTTAACATGACTTCCTCCTTAAAAATAAGTTGACTATTATTAAAAATACTTCTGCCAATCTATCAATTAACCGCGAACTCAATGAGCGACAAAACCTTTATAACTGTTCTTTAGTCACCATGAAGAGCATTTCGCGGGGCCTCCTACGGGGGTTGTGCCGAGTACTATTTCCAATCACGCAGCCAACTACCACCGCCGCTCAAACTTCTTGCGCAGCACGACCGCCGCGCCGTTCATGGCGATCAAAAACAGCAGCAATACCAATGTGGCCGCGGCGGTGCGCTCCACGAAGGCCCGCTCCGGGCTGTCGGCCCACAGATAGATCTGCACTGGCAACACGGCCGCCGGGTCGGTAAACCCGTGCGGGATATCCACGATAAAGGCCACCATGCCGATCATGAGCAATGGCGCGGTTTCGCCCAGGGCCCGGGCCATGCCGATGATGGTGCCGGTCAACATGCCCGGCAGGGCCAGGGGCAGCACGTGGTGCAAGATCATCTGCATTCTGCTGGCGCCCACGCCCAGGGCCGCGTCGCGGATGGAGGGCGGCACCGACTGCAAGGCCGCGCGCGAAGCAATGATAATGGTGGGCAGGGTCATCAAGGCCAGCACCAGGCCGCCCACCAAGGGGGCTGAGCGGGGCAAGCCAAAGGCGTTGAGGAAAACGGCCAGGCCCAGCAGGCCGAAGACAATGGAGGGCACGGCCGCCAGATTGTTGATGTTGACTTCGATCAAATCGGTCCAGCTGTTTTTGGGCGCAAACTCTTCCAGATAGACCGCCGTGGCCACGCCCAGGGGAAAGGCCAGCGCCAGGGTGACCAGGAGAGTGAAAAAGCTGCCGCAGGCTGCGCCCCAGATGCCGGCCAATTCCGGCTCGCGGCTGTCGCCGGACCTGAAAAAGGCAGTATTGAATTGCTTTTCGATTTTCTTCTGGGAGTGCAACTGATCGACCCAGGCCAGTTGGTCCTTGGATAGACGGCCGCTGTCGCGCGCCAGGGCGCCTTTATAGATCATGTCCACATCGTCATCGGCCGGCACCCATATCTCCTGGTGCGTACCGATGATGGCCCGATTGCCCAGCACCATGTCGCGCAATTGATAGGCCGCGCCCGAACTGACCAGGCCGGATAGATTGCGCTTTTCATTGCGGCCGGAGACCGCGGGAAACATGGCGTACAGGGCCTCCTTGACCAAACGCGAATAGTCGGCGGCGTTGAGATCGGTCTCGGTCAATATCTGGGGATCAAAAAAGACATTGAGCTGAATATGGGTCTGAAAGAGCGCACCATGGCCGCGATGGACAATGCTGGCAAAGAGCAGCGCCAAAAAGATCAGGCTGACCACAATGGCGGCCAGCCCCAGGCGCTGGAAACGCCGCTCGGCCCGGTAGCGGCGTTTCAGGCCGCGTTGGACGATGTCAATGCTTCTACTCATACTGCTCCTTGTACTTCCGCACCACCTTCAGGGCGATGATGTTCAATCCCAAGGTGATGGCAAAGAGCAGCAATCCCAGGGCAAAGGCCGCCAGGGTCTTGGGGCTGTCGAACTCCTGGTCGCCCACCAGCAGGGTGACGATTTGCACCGTGACCGTGGTCACGGCTTTAAAAGGGTTGAGGGTCATGTTGGCGGTCAGGCCGGCGGCCATCACTACGATCATGGTTTCGCCAATAGCCCGCGAAACGGCCAGCAGCACGCCGCCCACAATGCCGGGCAGGGCCGCGGGCAGCACGACTTGCTTGATGGTTTCGGAGCGCGTGGCGCCCAGGCCCAGGGCGCCGTCGCGCAGGGATTGGGGCACGGCGTTGATCATGTCATCGGACAGGGAGGAGACAAAGGGGATGATCATGATGCCCATGACCAGGCCCGCGGCCAGAGCACTTTCGGAGCTCACATCCAAACCCAGAGCCTGGCCGATGCCGCGAATAAAGGGGGCCACCACCAGGGCGGCAAAGAAACCATAGACCACCGTGGGGATGCCGGCCAAAATCTCCATGAGGGGTTTGGCCACGGCCCGGAATTTCTTGCCGGCGTACTCGGACATGTAGATGGCTGCCATCAGACCGATGGGCACGGCCACGGCCATGGCAATGGCTGAAATCAACACGGTGCCAGCCAGGACCGGCACGGCCCCAAAGGCGCCCGATGATCCCACCTGGTCGGCGCGGATGGCCATCTGGGGGCTCCACTCTAGCCCAAAGAGAAAATCGAGCACCGGCACCGCTTTAAAGAAACGCAGCGCCTCGTACAGCACGGACAGCACGATACCGATGGTGGTGAAAATCGCCACGGTGGAACAGGCCGCCAGCAGCCATCGCACCAGTTGCTCCACATGGTTGCGGGCCCTCAAACCGGTATGGATGCGGCCGCGCACCAGGGCCAGTCCCAGAATGGCCAGAGATAAAACGACGGCCGCCGCGGCCAGATGACTGATCTGCTGCAGTCGCCGATAATGTTCGGCCGCCGTCTGGATGGCCGGGCTGACGCGGTCGGGCGGCACATCGCCGTTGATGATATTTTTGATGTCGTTGATCACCAGGCTGAACTGGGCCGGTGAAAGGGCTCGCATTTCCGGGGGCAGATCGGCCTTGACCAGATGGGTGATCACGCCGCCCGCCAGGGCTTGCCAGAGGGCCAGTACCAGCAGGGCCGGCAGGGCGCACCACAGGGCGGTCAACACCCCATAATAGGGCGGCCTTGAGTGCAGCACCCTTATCGCCTGCGCTCCGCCGGCCACGCTCAGGCTGCGGCGAACGCCAATCCGGTAGGCGGCCGCGGTCAGCAGCAATATGGCGATCACAATGGTTGCGGGTGTAAGCATTATCGATTGACTCCAACTCCGCCGCAGCGGAAACGGCTTTCAGTTGGGTCAATCTATTGAACCGGTGTTTGGTGTTTGTTTGGGTTTTGTTAGATTTGTGTTAGGGAAAATCGGCGGGGGCGAAACTTTAGCTTATCCGTGCCATCCGTGTAATCCGTGGTAAAAAAATATGACCACGGATTACACGGATGGCACGGATGGGCAAAATCGTGGGATGGAATGTGAAAATCTTGTCACGCTTCCCGGATCATTTTCCAGACGTCACTCCCTCAGAATCTACTTCTCTTCCAGCCCTGGGATTCACCTTGCAGATGGGATCGCCCGGCTTCCAGGCTTTGCGATCCAGGGGCGTAAAGCAGGTGTTGCACGACAGGCAGGCCGTGATCTGATCGCCGCGGCCGTCGCGCATTTTATTAGGCCATTGGGGGTCGGCGATGAGCTGGCGGCCCACGCCCACCAGGTCCACCCCGGCGATCTCCAGGGCCGCGGTGGCGGCGGCCAGGATGTTGATGCGACCCACGGCCATGACCGGCACCGCGACCGCTGTTTTGATAGCCTGGGCCAGGGGCACGAAGGTTCCCGTTTTGGCTTTGGCCAGGGGCGAGGCTTTGCGGCCCTTGGCTTTGCCGATGGAGACATCGAAGGCGTCCACGCCCGCCTGCTGCAGGGCCGCGGCATAGGGCTTGCTTTGGTCCAGAGTGACGCCGCCTGGCCGCTCTTCCTGGGCCCCCAGGCGGAAGAAGATGGGAAAGGCCGGCCCCACGGCCGCGCGCATGGCCTGCGCCACGTCAAGGCCGAAGCGCATGCGGCCGGCCAGATCACCGCCATAGGCATCAATGCGCTGGTTGTCGGCGCCGGAGAAGAACTGGCACACCAGATACCCATGGGCGCCATGGACCTCCACGAAATCAAAACCGGCCGCCTGGGCCGTGGCCGCAGCCTGGCCGAATCTGGCGATAATGGCCTGGATCTCGCCAATGGTCAGGGCCCGGCATTCTTCTACTGCCGAGGGGGCTACCTTGGCGGCGTTGGGATCGTCCCCGCCGTTGCCGGCTGGAAATTGGTTGCCGTGCCACAACTGGATGCCGATGCGCGCGCCATTGGCCCGGATCAAAGAAGTAAAAGCGCGCATCTTCTCCACAAAGCGCGCCACGCCATCCGGCCGGCCCCAGGCTTCATCGCGGCACAACAGGTCCACGGCCGTGGCGCTCATGATGATGGCGCCTACGCCGCCCTGGGCCCGGGCCAGGTAGTAGGCCTGGGCCCGCGGATTGCCCATGCCCAGGCGCAATTGCATGGCCGGCATGACAATGCGGTTTTTCAATTCCAGACCGTTTATTTTCAAGGGCGTGAATAAGATGCTCATGGGGGTCCTTTTCAATTCGTGAAGGGTTATTATGATGGAATAAAGGGTTGGCTGCGGCAAGTCAAGCTGGGGGGAGTGTAAGTCAGGAGTGTTGCACGATATCCGCTTTGGCGAGGTCGTACTCGTACGCGTACTCGAAAAACTTTTTAAATCATTCGAGTACGAGTACGCGTACGAGTACGATAAAGGAGAGGCCTCATGCTTCATGCAACAGTCGTGATTCACACCCAGATGTGGAGGCGCAACCATTCTCAATGTCGGAGGAAAAGGAAATGAAAGCCATCATTTTAAACGGATTCGGCGGTCCTGAAGTCATGCAACTGGGGGAGCGCCCTTTGCCTGAGCCCGGCCAGGGGCAGGTGCGCGTGCGGGTTATGGCCACTTCGGTCAACCGGGCCGATACGGTTCAACGCCGGGGGCTATACCCTCCACCGCCCGGTGAATCGGAGATCCTGGGGCTGGAGGTGGCCGGGATCGTGGATGCAGTGGGCGACGGGGTGCGCCAGTGGCAGACCGGCCAGCGCGTCATGGGCCTGGTGGCCGGCGGCGGGTATGCCGAATATGCCCTGGCCTATGCGGGCCACCTGATGACGATTCCAGAGTCCATCTCCTTTTACGAAGCCGCGGCCATTCCGGAAGTCTACATCACGGCCTTTCTGAATATCTTTCTCATCGGCGACTTTCGGACTGGCCAGACGGTTTTGCTGCACGGCGGCGGAGGGGGCGTGAACACGGCCGCCATCCAGATCTGCCGGGCCCTGGTGCCCGAGGGCCGGATCATCGTGACCGCCTCCAGCGGTAAAGTGGAGGCCGTGCGCCGCTTGGGCGTCGAGCATGTGATTGACTATAAGCAACAGGACTTTGCCGCGGAAGTAAAGCGGATCACCCAGGGCAGCGGCGCTGACGTGATTCTGGATCATATTGGCGGCGGCTATCTGGCCAAAAATCAGGCGTCCCTGGCCGTGGGCGGCCGGCTGGTGGTAATCGGCCTGATGGGCGGGGCCGCGGCCGAACTCAATCTGGGGGTCATGCTGGTCAAACGCCAGCGCATCATCGGTTCCACCCTGCGCGCCCTGCCGGTGGCGCAGAAGGCGGCCATCACCGCGGCCTTTGCCGCGCGGGTGCTGCCGCCCATCGGCCGGCGAGACTTTGTACCCCTCATCCACAAGGTGTTTGCGCTGGCCGAGGCCGGCGCAGCCCACCAGGAGATGGAAGCTTCGCGCCATTTCGGCAAAATCGTGCTCGAAGTAAATTCTTAGTAGAGTTCGAATTTGGCCAGGCGGCCGTCCAGTTGGGCGTTGTGCAGGGGTTTTTTCCAGGCCGGCCGCAAACCGATGTGCTTGAGCAGCTCGCGGTTGCCGAAGTAAATGTAGGCTTCGGAACCGGTGCAGCGGCGCTTGAGAAAATCGCCCAAAGACTTGTAGAATGTGGGCAGCGATGGGTCCTGATCCAAGCGCAGGCCGTAGGGCGGATTGATCATCAAGACGGTGTCGGCAAAGCCGGGCAGGGTCAGAAGATCGGCGCGCGTGATGGTGATTGCTTCGCCACCCGGCAGCTGCCGGCAGTTGGCGCGCGCCGCTTTGACCGCGGTCGCGTCGATGTCGCTGCCGGCGATGGCGCCGGTCTTCAGGGGACGAATTTTAGCATCGGCCGCGGCTTTGACCTGGCGCCAGCGGGCCGCGTCGAAATCGGGAAGTAATTGAAAACCGAATTTCTTCCGCAAAAATCCGGCCGGAACGGCGCATTGCTGCATCAAGGCTTCGCACAGGAGGGTGCCGCTGCCGCACATGGGGTCCACCAGGGGTTTTGCACCTTGCCAACCGGAAAAAGCTACCATGGCCGCGGCCAGGGTCTCCTGCATGGGCGCTTCCACGCTTTCGCGGCGATAACCGCGACGGTGCAGCGAGCCGCCGGAAGTATCCAGGCTGATGGTGCCCTGCTCGTTTTCAACGTAGAGATTGAGCCAGAGATCAGGATCAGCGCGATTCACGTCCGGGCGTTGGCCGCAGGCGTCCCGAAAGCAATCGGCAATGGCGTCTTTGACGCACAGGGCCGCGAATTTGGAATGCTTCAGTTTGCGGTTGCCCGAGACATTGGCAAAAAGGCCGAAGGTGTGCTCCACGGCGAATAGCTCAGGCCAGTTTACTTCCCGGGCGGCCTTGTAGAGATCGTTACGGTCCCGGCAGCGGAAAGTAATCAGGGGCGCCAGGATGCGGGTCGCCAAACGCGATTGATAGTTGGCGGCATACAGCGCGGCTGGATCAGCTTCGAAATGCAGGCCGCGAAAGGCGGGCGTGACGCGCTTGCACCCCAGAGCCGCCAACTCTTCGGTGGCGATCTCCTCAAAGCCCTGGGCGATCTGGGCGAAGTAACGTTGGGTTTGCTGGTATTGAAGAGAAGACATGGGATTTATATTTCTATCCAATGGCGCATAAGCACATCGCGATTTAGGTTCAATGCCATTAACATAGCAGGTTTTTTCTTTTCGTACTCGTACGCGTACTCGTACTCGAAATAGTTAGCTAATCCCCTTCGAGTACGCGTACAAGTACGATTTAAATCTTCATCGATCATTATTAGCTGCTGACATTGGACATATTGTTAACGCAAAGACCGCGGAGCGCGCAAAGAATCGCACAGGTAAATGGAAAACTTCATACAAACGATTCAGTCTATCCGTGTTATCCGTGTGATCCGTGGTAAAAAAATGGACCACGGATTACACGGATGGCACGGATGAGGACTTTCAACGCCCATGCATTGGTTACAGCTGGGCTTAGTTTTGGCCGTCAACCTCTGCGGTCCTCTGCGCGCTTCGCGGCCTCTGCGTTGAAACACCCTTTCTACTTCCCGACCGCCAGGCTTGCCGGCAGTTCGCAGGCATCGGCATCGGTCTTGGCCTTGCGGGTTTCCACGTAATGGGCCGCGGACAGGGCCGCCATGCAGCCGTCGGCCGCCGAGAGCACGATCTGGCGGGCATACTTCTCCCGCAGATCGCCGATGGCATAAATGCCGGGGATGCTGGTGGCGCACTGGGCGTCGGTGATCACAAAACCTTCTGAGTTTTTGCGGATACCGGCCGGCACCAATTGGTTGTTGGGTTCAAAGCCCACGAAAATGAAGACCCCGTCAATGGGCATTTCGCGCCGGTCCTGGCTTTTGGTATCCCGCAGCCGCACGGAATTGACGCCGCCGGCATCGGCCAGAATCTCTTCCACCACCGTGTTCCACAATACTTCCATTTTGCAGTCGGCCGCCACCCGCTGCTGCAGGATGCGGCTGGCGCGCAGGGCGTCCCGGCGATGCACCAGGTAGACCTTTTGCGCCAGTTTGGCCAGGTACAGGCCCTCTTCGCAGGCGCTGTCACCGCCGCCTACAACGATGACGTTCTTGTTGCGGAAGAAAAAGCCGTCACACACCGCGCAATAGGAGACCCCTTTGCCGTACAGGGCGTCTTCGCCGGGCACCTCCAACTTGCGCGGGCTGCCGCCGGTGGCCAGAATGACGGCATGGGCCAGCAAGGCGCGGCCGCCGGCCAATTGCACGGTATGATAACTCAAGCCGGGCTCCACGGCCGCGACTTCATCGCTGATCTCTTCCAGTCCGTAAGAGCGGGCGTGTTCGACGAACTTCATGGCCAGTTCGGCGCCGCCCACATGAGTAAAGCCGGGGTAGTTTTCAACGGAATCGGAGAGGTTGATCTGGCCGCCGTGGGCCGCGCGCTCGATCAGCGCGGTTTTCAAAGCGGCGCGCAGGGCATAGACCGCGGCGCTCAGTCCGCCGGGCCCGCCGCCGATGATGACCAGGTCATAGATGGCGTTATTGTCAGACATGGCGTGAGTTTCACTTTCAACGATCAGTGAGTTGAGAAGGAGTTTTAAGTGTAAAGTAGGAAAGTTTAAAGTGAAGGAATTCTTCCTTCGGATGGCATTCTGCCTAAATTTTTCGACTCGGGGCGGGTATAAAGCCCGCCCCTGCAAAATGGGTGGGATCGTGTCAGGGCGGGCTTTAGGCCCGCCCAATACTTTAAACTTAAAACCTTACACTTAGTACTTTTTCTTATCCTACTTATCTTTCTTGTTAAGCACCTTGGAGAGTTTTTCTCCCAGAACCCCCATGGAGGCGGGCGCGGTGTTGGTTTGGAACTGGCTCCACTGCTCTTCGTCTTCGGCATCGCGCGGTTTGAGAGAGATCTTGCGATCGGCCGCATTGACGCTTTCAACGGTCACGGCAATGGCGTCACCGGCCTTGAGCTTCTCGATCTGAGCCGCACTGGGCGAGCGGCTGATGGCTGATTTGGGCAGCAGGCCCACAATACCGGGAGCCACGCGCACGAAGATGCCAAAGCGCTCCTGCTTTTCTACTACACCTTCCACGGGCTGTCCGGAAGCATACTTCTTGGTGATATCCTGCCACGGGTCGCCTTCGGCCTCGCGCATGCTCAGGCCCACGCGCCGTTTGGCGAGGTCGATCTCCTTGACCATCACCGAAACCGACTGGCCCGGCGAGACCAGGTCCGAGGCCTTGTGAACCCGCTGGGTGTAGCTCATCTCGCTGACGTGCACCAGGCCTTCGATGCCGGGCTGGATCTGTACGAAGGCGCCAAAATCGGCGCAGCGCGTCACTTTGCCGGTAATGATCTGGCCGGGTTTGATGGCGGCACCCAACTGGGCCCAGGGATCGCCCAGGGCCTGTTTGATCGAGAGCGAAATCTTTTTGCCTTTTTTGCCGGGCTCAACCTTCAGTACTTTGACCCGGATCTGCTGGCCGGGCTGAACCGCATCTTCGGCCTTTTCCAGGCGCGACCAGCTCAGTTCGGAAATATGCACCATGCCTTCCAGCCCCGGCGTCAGTTCCACGAAAGCGCCGTAAGGCATCAGGCGCGTGACGCGGCCTTCGTAAATTTTGTCCATGTCCAGCTTCTCCAGAAATTCGGCCTGGACTTTTTTCTGCTCGGCTTCCAGCAGGTCGCGGCGGGACAAGACGATGTTGCGGCCGTTTTCAGCAAATTTTTTGATCACAAATTGAAAGGTCTGGCCCACATAGCCCGCGGGATTTTCTACAAAGAGGGTGTCGATCTGGCTGATGGGACAAAAGGCGCGGCGCTTGAGCACTTCCACCTGAAATCCGCCTTTGACGGTTTGGATGACCTTGCCTTCCACCGGGATGTGGCCGGTAAAGGCATCCTTGAGGATATCCAGGCCGCCGAAACCCGCAATGGCTTTGGAGAGGCGCACTTCACTTTCATCGATGCTCACCACATAGAGATCTATTATATCCCCCACCTTAAAGGGCAGCACGCCGTTTTCATCCAGGAGCTCGGCCATTTCAATTACGCCGTCGGTTTTGGTGCCGGTATCCACAAACACGGCACTGTCGCTGATGGCGATGATCCGGCTTTTTAATTTGTCGCCGATGCGAAGATCTTCTTTCATGCCCGCGCTGTAGGCTTCGAACATCTCCGCAAAGCTCTCTTCGGGTTTGTCATTGGATTCTGGGTTGTCGTTGTTGGTGGGGTCTTCGGCCATGATGGCACCTCTAAGAAATAATGGTTAACACCGGTTGCAAGAAACGCCTAATATACATCATCCCTTCGTGCGAAGCGTCGTCACTCCGCCTGATATGCGGGATGGCCCCCTCCGGGCAATCCCACGCCTCCACGAAACAGGGCCAATTGACCAAAAAAATCGTCGATTTGCAAGAGGGAAAGCGGATCGCCCTATATTTGAAAGCTCTCCTCAGCCCCGCCAAACTTCAACCGCAGTTTGGGTTTTTCGATCTTGCCGGTGGGGTTGCGGGGCACGTCGTCAAAGAAGATTTTGCGCGGCCGCTTGTAGCGCGGCAGGGCCTCGCAAAATTGCTGGATCTCTTCTTTGGACAGGCTTTGCCCGGGCTTGACCTTGATGATGGCCGAGGTGATTTCGCCCAGACGCAGGCTGGGCAGGCCGATGACGGCCACATCCTGAATCTTGGGATGCCCCTGCAAGAAATCTTCGATCTCCACGGGGTAGACATTTTCACCGCCGGTGATGATCACATCTTTTTTACGGTCCACCAGCCAGATAAACCCCTGCTCGTCCAGGCGGGCGATATCGCCGGTGAGCAGCCAGCCCTGCTTGAGGGTCTGGGCCGTGGCCGATTCGTTACGGTAATAGCATTTCATGACGCCGGGCCCCTTGACCATGAGCTCGCCGGGTGAACCGGGGGCCACGGGCCGCAACTGCTCGTCCACGATCTGAAATTCCCAATCAAAACCCGGCCGGCCGATGGCCCCCACCTTGTGCTGGTTCTCAATGCCCAGATGGACGCAGCCGGGGCCGGTGGATTCGGTCAGCCCATAATTGGTGTCATACTGGTGGTGGGGAAAGATCTTGAGCCACTCCTTGACCAGGCTGGGCGGCACGGGCTGGGCGCCGATGTGCATCAGGCGCCACTGGTCCAGTTGATAATCCCGCAATTTTACATCGCCGCTTTCGATGGCCAGCAAAATATCCATGGCCCAGGGCACCAGCAGCCACACCACCGTGACCTGTTCCTCGGAAACCGCTTCCAGAATCCAGCGCGGCTCGATGCCTTTGAGGATCACGGCTTTGGCCCCCACGATGAAGTTGCCGAACCAGTGCATCTTGGCGCCGGTATGATACAGGGGCGGGATGCAGAGAAAATTATCCTCGTGGGTCTGGCCGTGGTGGTGGTTTTCCACGATGCAGGCCGACTCCAGGTTGCGATGGGTCAGCAGCGCGCCCTTGGGCGTGCCGGTGGTGCCCGAAGTAAAATAGAGGGCCGCGTCATCGAGCAGCTGCAATTCCACCTCCGGAGACGATTGGGGATGTCCTTGCATAAATGCGCTGAGGCTCAGGGCATAGGCGGGTTGCTGCTCCGGCGGGCCCACGAAGATGTAGCGCTCGATCCAATGGTCCAGGGCCGATTTGACGCTGTTGATGCGTTCAATGAATTCGGGCCCGAAGATCAGCACCTTGGCTTGGGCCAGGGTGATGCAGCTTTCAATGGTGGTGGCGTCGAAACGGAAATTCAGGGGCACGGCCACGGCGCCCGAACGCAAAATGCCGAAGTAAATGGGCAGCCATTCGATGCAGTTGGTCAGCAGCTCCACCACCCGGTCCCCCTTAGCCATACCAGCGGCCCGCAGGGCCTGGGCCAGTTGATTGGCCTGGCTATCAAAGGCGTTCCAGGTGAGGGGGACGCGCCGGTGGGCGGCCGGATCGCGTTCCACCAAAGCCATTTCATCGCTGAACATGCGCGCGTTGCGGGCCAGGATTTCGGTGATCAGCATAGGGCTCCTTTAGAGTGGCGTTGCGGTTTAGCGGGCAGTGTAATCTGGTTGGGGTCGAGAAGAAAGGGCTTTCTATCTCCCCGCCAAAACAATGATAAACCCCCGCCGGTCGTGAAAGTCCGGCCGGGGGCTGGAATGGGTCAAGGCCCAGTAGGAGGAGTCGGACGCAGTTAAAATCGCGGCGCTGATGCCAACCTGGATCGGCTGAAGGGGGGCCACGATGGGCGTGAGATCCACGTCGCAGACCACGCGCAGGGTGCTGCCGTGGGCTGCGCAAGTTACGGGTAATATTTGGAAGGCCCCCTCTTCGCGCATGCCCTGGCGGTAATCATCAAACCGATAGATGTTCCAATGGCCGGCCGGCGAGAGATTGATCTCCCAGTAGCCTGGCGAGTCACTGGCCGCAAAGAAGCATTCAAAACAGGTGCGTTCCCATAAACCATGCGTGCGGCGCGCCTCGGCCGCCGGCGGTTCAATTTGCACAGTGTTTAGAGAGTCACGCAGCTCGAAACGCAGCGTTAGAATATTTTGCCGCCGCTGAATCCGGCCATGGATCTCAATGGCAGGGTTGGGCGGGGTGGCCGGGTGGGCCTTTAATTGAAAGCAGGTCGGGCTCATATCAAATGGCCGATACAAAAACAGGAGCATTACAATGGATAGGTTGGGTCATATATTTTTCATGTTGTTATTTGGTTCACGCTATTGGAACATATTTTCTCGCAAAGACGCAAAGATCGCAAAGAGATCATCTCTTCTTGGCGGTCTTTGCGTCTTTGCGAGTGCCAAAATCTGCAAATCGGGTCTACTGGAGCGAACCGTCCAACTATATTTTTATTATCTCACGCAACGGCGCAACGGCGCAACGCAACAATCGTGATGCATTGACAATGCCCCGCCATCCAGCCTAAATGGAAAAATCATGAGCGCCGCCCAAATCAAATCCGCCCTCAAAGTGCTGGCCGACCCCCGGCAGGCCGAGCAATTGCAGCGTTTTTTCAAGACCGGACCGGGCCAGTACGGCCATGGCGACCGTTTTTTGGGCATCAAGGTGCCCCAGCTGCGCCAGCTGGCTAAACAACACCTGGATCTGGATCTGAACCAAGCCGCCAAGCTGCTGACCACCAAGATCCACGAACAGCGCCTGGTGGCCCTGCTGATTTTGACCTATCAATACCCGCGCCTGGAGCGCGCCGCCCAGGAGGCCATCTATCGTTTTTATCTGGCGCACACCACCTGGATCAACAACTGGGACCTGGTGGATTTGTCGGCCCCCAAGATCGTCGGCGCGCATCTGCTCGACGCGGACAAGGCCGTGCTCTGTGATCTGGCCAAGTCCCAGAGCCTTTGGGAGCGGCGCATCGCCATCATCGCCACCATGTACTTCATCTACCATGGTCATTTTACGGACACGCTCCAATTGTCTTCCATTTTACTGCTCGACGCCCATGACCTGATTCACAAGGCCGTGGGCTGGATGCTGCGCGAAGTGGGCAAGCGCGACCAGAAGGTGTTGGAAGAATTCTTATTGGACAACTACCGCCGGATGCCCAGGACCATGCTGCGCTACGCCATTGAGCGGCTGCCGGAGCCAAGACGGCAACAATATCTGAAGGGCCACATTTAAAGGAAGTACTCCATGTCCATCCAACGCGTATCGGTCCACGGCGGCCACAGCGGTCAGTTTTGCTGCCATGCCAAAGACAATCTGGAAGAAATCGTCCGGGCTTATATTGCCAAAGGATTTGCCTGGGTGGGGTTGACTGAACATATGCCCCCCTCGGACAATGCCTTTCTCTACCCCGAAGAGCGCCAGGCCGGGCTCACCGCCGCGGCCATGGCCGAACGCTTTGACCGTTACATGACCGAGGCCCGGCGCCTGCGGGCGGTCTACGCTGACCGGATCGAAATCCTGGTGGGATTTGAAACCGAAGACACCACGGGCGCCATCGAACTGGCCCGGAAACTGGTGGATCACTATCGGCCCGACTATATCGTGGGAAGCGTGCATCATATCGATAACATCCCCTTTGACTACAGCCGGGAGGCCTACCAGCAGGCCGTGGATCATTGCGGCGGCCATGAAGCCCTTTACGGCCATTATTTTGATCGGCAGTATTTATTGCTTCAACAACTGCGACCCCAAGTGGTGGGGCATTTTGATCTGATCCGCATTTTTGATCCGGAGTATCCGCGCCATTTGGGCCTGGCGCCGGTTCAAGCGCGCATCCAGCGCAATTTCGAATTGATTCAGAAATGGAATTTGATTCTGGACTACAATGTGGCGGCTTTAAAGAAGGGCGCCTCCGAACCCTACTTAAGCCGTCCGCTGCTGGCCCAGGCGCGCCGCATGGAGTTGTGCGCGGTGCCCTCGGACGACTCCCATGGCGTGGCCCAGGTGGGACTGCATTTGGACGAAGGCATTCGCATTCTTGCGGAGATGGGATTTGATACCCAATGGCGTAAGCCGGTGTGATGGCGTATTTACTACCGTCAAAACACAGCCGGAGCCTGGCCTGCCAGCGCTCCGGTTGTGTTTTAAATTATTCGATTTTTAAAATCTTATCTAAGGTTGAAGATAAAGCCGCCACCGTAAAAGGTTTGGGCAGGAAGCTTTCGGCGCCGGCATTGATGATTTCCCGGGCCGGCCCATCCAAAGTAAAGCCGCTGCACACCACCACTTTAATATGGGGCAGAATCTCCTTGAGCATGGGATAGATTTGATTGCCGCCCATGTCGGGAAGAATAACGTCCAGCAGCACAAAATCAATGGTGCCTTGAAACGTGCGCGCAATGTGCAGGGCTTCGCGGCCGGAGCGGGCCTCCAGCACCCGATAACCCAATTTCTCCACGATGGCGCGGTTGACTTCCATCACCAGATGCTCGTCTTCCACGATCAGGGCCGTGCCCACGCCATGAACGCCGTAGGCCGGCTGCTTGCCCATGATTTGAGGGCCGAGGCGCGCGCCGGGCAGATAGACGGTGATGGTGGTGCCTTGTCCGGGCGAGGAATCCACGTAGATGTAGCCGCCGTGCTTTTTGACGATGCCGTAGACCGCGGCCATGCCCAAGCCGCGGCCCTGGAACTTGGTGGTGAAGAAAGGTTCAAAGATGCGCTGACGCGTGGTCTCATCCATGCCTTTGCCGGTATCCGCGATTTGCAGCAACACGTAGCGGCCGGGTTTGAGGCCGTGGTGGCGCGGATCTTTCTCGTCACCGACATCGACATTGCACAGGCGGACCGTCACCACCCCTTTTTTATCCATGGCTTCCGAAGCATTGGAAAGAATAGCCGCCAGCAGCATCTGCATCTGGGTGCTGTCCACTTCAATGGGATCGGTGTTTTCATCCAGATCCATCACCAGCTCGGCCTGGGCCGATAAAGTGTGCCCTACCAGGCTCAAGGCTTCCCGCACAAAACGATGGGTGGAGACAATCTGGGTTTGAAACTTTCCGCCCCGGGCGTAAGCCAGCAATTGACTGGTGAGCTGCACCATCTTCTGGCCAGCCTGATTGATGGGATCAATGAAGCGAAAAATGCGCGGGTCGGCCAGCCCATCCATCTGGATCAGCTCGATATTGCCCAGGATTACAGCCAGGGCGTTGTTGAACTGATGGGCGATGCCGCCCGCCAGAGTGGCGATGGCCTCCATCTTTTGGGCTTGCTGCAAACGAGAGGTGAGCCGTTCCTGCTCTTTTTCTACCGTTTTGCGCTCTTCTTCCAAGGCTAGGGTCCTGGCCAAGGTGCTAATGATATAGACATCCACATTGGAGAATTGACGCGGCTGGGTGTCCACCACGCTCAGGACGCCCAGGGTTTCGCCTTTGCAGTTGACCGGAAAACCGAGGTAGGACTTGAGCCCATATTGCCGGATAATGGGGTCGGTTTGGGCGAAGGGGGTTTGGGTCAAATCTTCGTAGATTAGGGGCGAATTATGGGCGTCTCTCGTCACGCTGCAGCAGATGTAGTCCTTATCGGACCCGTCATGTGAAATGTTGCAAGGCAGGACCTGGCCGCTGGCATTGCAAATCAGGGGCTGGAGGGGATTGTCTAACCTGCTGTAAACGGCACAAATGCAATCCAACACCTTACAGGTCTGTTGGACGATAAGGTGAACATTCTGGGTGTAATCGGCGCCCAACAGACTGAAAATATCGCTGAGCTTCTTGATCTTCTGATCAATCTCCGATTCCGGGCGGTCGTCAGGCCTAAGGGGTTGTTCTTGTGGTGAAGACCTCTTGGGCGTCATGGAAATGCCTCCGCAGGGATTGCCATATGGAATTTCCTCTTTTTTCATATTGCCCCTTGTTTTACAAGGGAAAAGGGATGAAAGGGACTCTATCTCCATGTGTGCCAAATGTGCTAAAGTAGCTGGCAAGGTGGTTTTATGCGCTCCAAATTGTTAAAATATGACAAGCCCTCGTAAAAAATCTTTTGGCCCAAAATTCTTTTTTGGATAGCTTGTAGCATAGCGAGGAAGACCATGAAATTGATCCGGTTCGGCCCCAGGGGCCAAGAGCGGCCTGGATTGTGGCAGTCGGACGGCATTGTGGATTTGCGTGCCCTGTTTCCCGATATCCCCGACATTGATGAAACGTTTTTCGGTCAAGGCTGGCTGCAGCGCGCGGTTGAAGTGAAGACGATCGGTCAGCCCCTGAAGGTGCGCTGGGGCCCGCCCGTGGCCCGGCCCTCCAAAATTATCTGCCTGGGCAAAAATTATGTGGAACATGCCAAGGAGGGCGGTTTTGAGGCGCCGGCCACGCCTTTGATCTTTTGCAAAAGCCCCAATACCCTCAACGGCCCCTTTGACCCGGTGCTGCTGCCGCGCAGCTCGGGCCAAGTCGATTGGGAAGTGGAGCTGGCGGTGGTGATCGGCAAGCGCGGCAAGCGTATCGCCAAACAAAATGCCCTGGATCACATCGCCGGCCTTACCGTGATGAATGATGTGTCAGGCCGTCAAGCCCAGTTTGCCGACTCCCAGTGGTTCCGAGGCAAATCCTTTGACACCTTCGCTCCCCTGGGACCGGCTCTGGTGACCCTGGATGAAATCGGCGACCCGCACCACTTACGGCTGACGGCCACGGTCAACGGTGAGTTGATGCAGGAGGGCCACACTCGCGATCTGATCTTCGACATTCCCACACTGATCGCCAATATCAGCGAAGATATTACTTTACTTCCCGGTGACGTGATCTCCACCGGCACGCCGGCCGGAGTCGGCATCTTCCGCAACCCGCCGGTAGTGCTTCAGGAAGGCGATGAAGTGGAGTGCTGGGTCGAAAAAATAGGAAGTATTAAAAACCGGTTGGTTCGTCAGATCGGGAACGAACCTTAATGAAATGCCATCTTAAAATATAATTTTAAGATGGCATGGTGGCACAAGAGTACTTTTATTAACCCTCCTCCGGCTCCACCCATACGATGTGATCTTTATTAATGAACAAGGTTTTGCCGGTGACGTCGCCATAGCCGGCGTTGATCAATACTACAAAGGGACCTTTATCCAATTTGAACAAGTCGGACACCCGCTGATTGGGTGAAATGTTCACCTGGCCTTGAACGGTCGCACCGTCGCTTGTTTTGATGGAGATGGTGCGATAGTCGGTCTTGAAATCCTTTGCTTGGGTCGCCATCCTTGCTCCTTTCGTCGGCTGATCATTTGCGATGATCAAAAGTATAGCCAAAAATGGGTGGCCGTCAACCAAATGTACGCCATGCTCAACATTTCTACTTGCATTGAAACCGGCGGGTGCCATGTCCGCCATAGCGCGCGCAACCCACCCAACCCCAGCGATCACCCCAAGATTGGGCGGTCACATTAAAGCCGACACTCTTTGCTGCGCGGGGCGATCAGAAAGGCTACCGACCCAATCAGAACCGGAATGGCCAGGAAAATTCCCAAGACGGGCAATACAGTGACGCCGATGATGCTTAATCCCGCGGCCATGATCAGCAGGAATAAAGCCACACCCACGTTCGAAGCGCGTTCAAATAGACAATCCGAATGTTTCATACATCTACCTCCTCATCCAAGCATCGTGGCGCTGATGTGCCAGCCCCGCTCTTTGATTTGAAACCGGGGCGGCACACCGCGCAACGCTCGTCGCTGCAACTCTGGCAGGCATAGCAGTCCGGGCAGGCGCGCTTTTTGGCGTCCGCCCGCATCTCGGGCAAATATACTTTCCCTGTCAGCCCTTCAATCATTTGCCATGCCATGTTCATGCACCCCTTACTTGTTTTTATACTGGACATACCCTAGTATGGCTTGGCCCAATGTCAAGATAGCTGCAATTGGCGATAAACTCTGTTCTGATGATTCCCCCGACGGACCTTAACCAATGACAAAAACCCGTAATACTGAAATGACCGTGCGCACCAGGAGTATGGGCGTCCTGCAGACCCTACGCCGCGATGTGCCGGCTCTGATAGACACTCTTGACTTGAAGGACGCCGCGGGTTTGCACGAGTGGACCCAAGCCTTGGATATCAAACTGCTGCCCAAGCTGCAGCCCGACTTCCCCCTGGTGGCGGCCATCTGCGGTGGTGGATCGGCGGGCAAATCGACGCTCTTCAACAGTTTGATCGGACACCCCGTGTCGCCCACCGGAGGTCGCGCTGGGTTGAACCGACGCGTACTGGCCGCCCTGCACCCGCGGCAAACCACCAATGCAGCGCTTCTATCGGCCTTGGCCCATGCTTTTGGGACTGAACTGCACACCATGACGGACAGCGCCCAACTGACCACCCCCGGCGACCCGGTCTACTGTTTGACAGAAGACGGCACGCCCAGCGTGGTGCTGTTGGACACTCCGGATATCGATACCGGCGCTCGGGGCGCCTACGCCAATCGTGAGCTGGCGCGCCAGAGCCTGATGGGCGCCGATATTTTTATCTATATCTTTACCAACGCCACCTATAACAACCGCGATAATACCGATTTTATCGCCCGGCTGCTCACCGGCATTGGAACGCGGCCCTGCTTTCTGGTCTATCGGGTCTATCCCAGTTTCTCTGACGAGGAGGTGCGTGAACACGCCCTGACCGCGGCCACAAATATCTATGGACGAGATTTCGAGCCCAATGTGCTGGGCATCTTCCGGGCCGATGACGACAACCGTGTGGCCGCCGGCCAGATGCCCATGGCGCTGCGCGCCGTTACCGGGTCAGGACGGGATCTAAAGGAGGCCTTGGCCGGCTTGGATGCCCGCGGGCTGCGAAGCAATCTGGTGCGTTCCATGACCGCTGATGCCGTACTGCAGGCCCGCCACATGGCCGCTGCCGCGGCCCAAGCCCATGACCATTTGGGCCGCTACCACCAGGCCCTGCTGGCGGCCCAACAGCAGGCGGTCCAGCAAGCGCTGTCCCATTTCCCCACGGATCAGGTGCTGCGGCGCTTTGCCGACATCTGGCAGGCCACTGATCCGCCCCACATCAAGATGATGCGGCGCACTGGCCAAGTGGTGGAATGGCCCATGAAAATTGTTTTGGCGGCGGTGCGGACTCTGAGAGCCAAGGAAAAGTCCTCGCCGCGCTCCAGAAACTCCGATGATCCTTCGGAACAGATCGCCTTGGATCTTCTGCAGGCAGCCACCGGTCTTTACCAGTTCGCATCCGCAGGCGCTTTTCAGGAAGGCAGCGCGTCGCTGGCAGCGCCGGCCGTGGTGGCGCCCGCCCAGCAGGCCCTGCGCCAGAAGGATTGGCAAGCCACCCTTAACCGCATCCAGGATCAAAAAGAGCAAATCCTGAGCTGGTCCGGCCAACTGGAGAGCGATTTACGCGCCCTGGCGCTGGATTTACGCCAACACATGGGACTGATGGACCAACTGCGCCAGACCTTTTCCGCCCTGCTCAATGTTATCCCGGCCACGGCCGCCATCACTTATATACTGCACACTGGCGACATGGCCGGCGCCGTGGGCATCAAAGTAAAGCTCACCGGGTTGTTGGGAATCAATGATCTGTATGCCTTGATCGCCATTCCGGCCACGGCCGGCCTGAAGCGCGCGGACCAAAAACAACTGGCCCAACTGCTGGCGCCAGTGGCCCAAACCTGGCTCTCCCACAAGCTGACCGCAGTGCAAAACCTTTTGGAGGAGCAGATCAGCGGCGACCTGCGCCACACGGCCGAGGCGGCTCTGAACCGGGGCAGCCAGTTGTTGGAAGCGGTGCAGCGAGAACTTTCATCCCTGGAGGAAATTTCGCTATGATTGAGTACGATTTGGCGGCCCTGGGCGCCATGGGACAAATGGCGCGTCACCTGTACGCCCTGCGGGACTTGGAAAACCGCCTGGGCCAGGCGCCGCTCTGGGGGCCGTCCCACGCGCTGGTCAAGCAGACCCAGGAGGCCCAACGCCTGATCGCCCAAATGCAGGCCCGCCTGGACCGCCGCCTGATCGTAACACTCATCGGGCCGTCGGGTTCGGGCAAATCGACCTTGCTCAATGCCCTGGCCGGTGTGGATGATCTTTCACCCACGGGCCGCCACCGGCCCACTACCCAGGAACTGGTGGTGCTGGCCAGCGACGCCGAAGCCGTGGCCCAGTGGTTCGAACCCCTGGAGAGCAACCAGCTTCAAATCCGTACCAGCCGGGCGGCCGAGGCCCTCACCCATCTGATCCTGGTGGATACGCCCGACACCGACAGCACCCAGGCTGATCGACATTGGCCGCTCATCGAGCATGCCGTGGCGCGCTCGGATGTGCTGATCTGCGTCTTCGATGCCCAAAACCCCAAGCGCCGCGATCACGCCGATTTCATGGCCCCGCTGGTACGGCGTTTCCATGGGGCTTCTTTAGTTGCCGTAGCCAACCAGTGCGATCGCCTGGAGGCTCGCGAATTGACCGAAGTGATCCTGCCTGAATTTGACACCTTCCTCAGGCAAGCCTGGGATACGCCACCCCAGCGCCTGCTGGCCACATCGGCGCGGCGGCATTTGCAGGCCCCGCGCTGGGAGCCCCAAGCCGGCCCACGCCACGCGGTCGATCAGTTCGATGAGCTGCGTGATCTTATTTTCAATGCCTTTAATCAACCGGGATTCGGAGCGGATCGGCGCCTGGCCAATGCGCGCCAAATTGTGGAGTTCATGCAAGAGCAGGTGCGGCAGGCCGTGGAGAACTCCCGCTCGGCTTTGGCCGAAGCGGCTGATAAAATCACGGTTGCGGGTCAGCACGCCCTGGGCAAAGCCATGGAATCGCTACGGAGCAATGATTCCCGGCTGGTGCTGGGGGTGCATGTGCGGCTATATCAGGCCCTGGCCCAACGCTGGGTTGGACCGGTGGGGTGGCTGGTGGCGATTTGGTCTCGCTTGATCCTCTTTGGCACTGGCCTGGTGGCCCTGGTCAAACTGGGCAACCCGATCCGGCAAATCTTTGGCTTGATCTCTGCCTGGCGACGCTATAAGGAGGGTAGTGCGGCCTTGGAGAGCCTGAACAATCCCCTACGCGTCGACAGCGCTCTGCAACAGTTCCAACGCACCTGGTGGACCCTGTGGCCCGATATCGCCGAACGCTTGATTCAGGGTGGATTTGCCCCCCAGGTTCGCCGTATGGAAATGGGCCGCGATGCCGAAGCCGGCATACTGGTACGCGACCTGTGGAACGAAGCCCTGGATGCCGAGATCGAACGCCGCGCCAATGGGCTGAGTCACTTTTTATTGCAGGCTGTCTTTAACCTTCCCCCCCTGGGCCTGCTGGGCTACGTCGGCTGGCTGACCGCCTCCCGGTTCTTAACTGGCCAATATTTAGCTGGTGATTTTTTCATGCACGCGCTGTTGAGCACCGTCATTGTTTTACTGCTCTGCTTTTTTCTATTGCAGGCCGCGGTGCGTCTGACCGCCAACAGGGATCGCATTCAGGAACGCGCTTTTCAGTCGGTGCGCCAATCCCTGGGCGATCATCCCATGGTGGCTGGACGGGAAGTGGCGGAACAGGCGCGTTTGGTGTTGGCCTTGGCAGTTGATCGGGAAGTAAAGGAGAATGGCAGGGACTGAGGGGCAAAGGCACAAAGGCACTGAGGCACAAAGGAGTAAAGGGTTCGAGGGGCTGAGGGACTGAGGGAAGCAGAATACGTTTGTTTATACCATTGGTCTCACAAGCAAGTGCTCCCTCTCCTGGGGGTTTGAGAGGGTCGGGGTGAGGGGATTGCCCCACCGTTTAAATGGCATAGCGGATTTTTTCCCAATCCTTGAGCAACCTCTCGCATAGATTGCAAATGAACTAGATAAAAGAAACCTCGGAGCCAACCATGCATGGCTACGTTCAAATATATACCGGCGACGGCAAAGGCAAAACCACGGCCGCCCTGGGCGTGGCCTTGCGAGCGGCCGGCGCCGGCTTGAAGGTTTATGTGGCCCAGTTTATGAAAAAAGGGCACTACAGTGAAATCGAGGCGTTGAAGCAACTGGAGCCTCAGGTGCGGGCCGAACAATTCGGTTCCGGCCGCTTTGTGCGCGGCACGCCCGAGGCCGAGGATTTAACCCTGGCCCGCAGGGGTTTTGAAGCGGTCCATGCCGCTCTGATCAGCGGGGCTTATGATCTGGTCATCGCCGATGAAGCTGTTGTGGCGGTGGCCGGCGGTTTGCTGGACGAGTCGGATCTATTGGACCTGATTGCCCGCCGTCCGCCGGCCGTGGAGTTGATTCTCACCGGCCGGGGGGCCACGCAGGCCTTGATGGCCGCGGCGGACCTGGTGACCGAAATGCGAGCCTTCAAACATTACTTTGAAAATGGTGTCACTGCCCGAAAAGGCATCGAATATTGACGATAAAAGAGGCAAACCATGTTGAATTCCAGAACTGACGAACAATTGAGCCAGAGCAAGACCTATGACAAGAACCAGACCGACACCTTGACGGACATTCCGTTTCCCAGTCCACCCAGCTCAGGTCCGTGGGTCACGGATTACGCCTGGGTGTGTGGCCTTACCGGGGCCATCACCGTGGTGTTGCTGGCCATCTTCTACAAAGCCATCAACGCGTTAACCGATGGCGTCACCATCGCGGGCCTGACGCTGGCCCACTCCAGGGAAGATGCCATCCTGCTGGCATTGGTGACTGCTGCCGGGGTCATGCTGGCCGTGGAATTCGTGCGGCTGTGGATGCGCGACAAACAGAACTTCTTTACCATTCATCCGGATCTTCTCAACAAGCGCTATGGGGCTTTTCTGACGGACGCCATGGTCAATTGGCTGCTCTATCTCTGCCTGCTGGGCATTGCTATCCTTTTTTTCAAATCCGCCAACGAGTATGGTTTTGCCCGCAATAACGCGTATTATCAGGTCTGGTTCCGCTTTCTAAACCTGGCTTGGCCGGCTTATCTCTGGGCCGGACTGCCCTATGTGTTGATCACCCGCGCCGTAAAACACGACCCCACGGCCGACCGCCGTGATTTTTCTACCTTGACGGCCCGGCTGATCTATTTTCTGGCCTCGTGGCTACCAGGGTTGAAATCCCTGCGGCCGCGCTTCAATGAAATCGACAAGAAGGCGGCCCGGGCGCTGCTGGTAAAACTCTTCTTTACGCCGTTGATGACGGTTTTCTTTTCGGACCAATTCCCCCACCTGGTCAATAATGTGGGTTTCATCGCCGGCGCCATTCCCGGACTGCTCTCGGGTAGCACCGAATACACCCACGCCCAGTTCAACAACGATCTCTTCAATGTCTCCATCTCTTTTATCTTCTCCATTGATGTGGCCCTGGCCTGGTGCGGTTATGTGATCTCTTCGCGCTGGGTCGACAATCAAACCGTTACCGCTGAACCCACCGTACTGGGCTGGCTGGTTTGCCTGGCCTGCTACCCCCCGTTCCAGCGGGTGTTGGGGGTTTACTACTCCGCTCCATCCGAGCGGGAGATCCTGCAATTCTCCGACCAATGGGTCATCACCATCTTCACCGTGATGATGGTGCTTAGCTATTTTATATACATGTCCGCCACGCTCTGGTTCGGCGTGCGCTTCTCCAACTTGACCAACCGCGGCATCATCCGCAAGGGCCCCTATGCCTTAATCCGTCATCCCGCCTATGCTTCCAAGAATTTCTCCTGGTGGTGCGTGATGTTCCCGGCCGCGGTGTACAACGCTTTTCACACCGGCATTGGCCTGGCCAGCGTGCAGATCCTGGGTTTGATCTTCATGACCTGGTTTTACTACATGCGAGCCATCACCGAAGAGCGGCATCTCAGTGCGGACCCCTATTACCGGGAGTATCGCAAGCTGGTGAAGTACCGATTTATTCCGGGGGTCATTTAAGACAGATTATGGTGCATAGTGAAGAACTTTTTTTGGACGGTGATTGATAGTTCATTAATTATTGGCGGCTTGATATTAATGCCAATCGCCTTTTATAAATGGAAAGAGTTCAATTTCGCTTTGGAGTCGTGGCCAAACCCAGGCTTGCTTGAAGGAAGGTTCTATTTTATTCTGGAGCTTATGGGATTGGCTATTATGTTCCATGGGCTGTCAGATTATCTTATTTTTCGAAGGGGAAATACTTCGAAATAAATACCATATTCCCATTGATGCTTTCCGCTTCGTGTTCTCAGGGAATGGTTGCGCCATGATAAGCTCCACCCACCAATCAACTGATTGACCCATTAACCGATCAACCCAAATTATTGACACACGTGTCAGTTTTTGACATAGTCCGCCACACTTTCGAGGTGCGACCATGAAATCCTATTTTGTGCGGTTGAAATTCAAGTGGCTGTTGTATGCCTTGTACCGACTGATCCGGTTTACCGCCTGGCGCTCGGACGAATTCAAGGCCAAACTCCTGGAAAAAGATCTCTCCATCGTAATGAAATCCAAAGATGACACCATCGCGCGCACCATCCACTGCTATGGCGGCAAGGTGCGCACCCAGAAGGGCCAGGCCCCCGAGGTGGTTTCGCGCATTGTCTGGGACACCCCGGAGGCCGGGGTGCGGGTCATGACCAAGATGATCAAAGGGGTGCCCAAGGCCCTGGCCACGGCGGTCATCGAAAAAGACCTGCATCCCCAGGGCGATGCCGGCGGCATTCGCTGGTTCATCGATTTGGTCACCCTGCTGGGCAAAGCTTACCGCAAAAAGAAACCCGGCCCTAAGTGAAAACGCCGCATTAATCAATACTCCCTCCAGCTGTTTTGCGCCGGGGTATGACTTTTAGTGCCCAACCGGCCCAGCACATGGGTATTCTTTTCCACAGAAGTTAAAGCCTAAATAGCGATTGCATGTTCTTCACCCATCTGGGCCAACGGGCCTTTCGCCGCGCCCGATCCGTCGAAATTCTTTACAACTCTTCTTTAGTCGCAGGCAGCGCAATTCATATTACAAGCCATTACAGCACATTATAAATGTGGTGCAGTTATTGCTTCATAATTTAGCTACTCTGATGATGAAAATATCTTTTGTTTTCAGTTGTTGGCGATGAGCTCGTTTGGGTGGGATTTCAATTACTTTTGAAAAGGAGGAGGTGTATGGGTTTGATCATGAGAAGATTCATCGGGGCTTGTATTGTAAGTATCTTTATTGTGTTTGCGGGCGTTGGCGGGGCATTTGCCTTTACCGAAGTATTGTCGTTCGGGGACAGCTTGTCCGACAACGGGCAGTACTACGCCGTGCCCACTTACGGTGTGGCCGGTAACGATAACCCCTATGACCAATTTGGCTTCAGGCGTTTTTCCAATGGCCAGGTGTGGGTGGAGTACCTGGCCCAGTCCATGGGTGCATCCCTGCTGGACATGGCGTATGGCGGAGCGACCACCGGAATGAATAACCCTGCCGCTGGGCTATCCACTACCGGACTGCAATGGCAGGTGGGCGCTTACAGTGCCTATTTTGGGCAAGTTTCCGACAACACCTTGATTACCATGTCGGCCGGGGGCAATGACATGTTCAATTATGCCTCTAACCCCACGCTGTATAACCCGGTAAATGCCGCGGCGAATATCGCCGGCCAGATCCAAACCCTCATTGGCATGGGCGGCGATAATTTCCTGGTAATGAACCTCTCGCCCAGCCAACAAAACGCTGATGCACAGCTTTGGATGTACTACTTCAACACAGCCTTGGATGCGCAACTCGCGGCATTACGCGTATTAAATCCGAATGCGAACATCTGGCTGCTGGACATGCGAAATTTCGTGGCGGATGTCGATATCTACGACAGCACTTGGCTGGCCAACTGCGCCGCCAACCCAGATGCCTGTACAGGAACAACCTATGCCTGGTGGGACACGGTTGGCGTTCACCCCACCACGGAAGTTCATCAACAAATCGCCGATTACGCTATGGCCACGGTCGCCCCGGTTCCCGAACCAGCCACCATGATTCTTGTGCTGACCGGCTTGGCGGGCCTGGCGGGTGTCAGAAGAAAAAAGAAATAGAAACACCCATCCAGAATTAAAACACAAAGAGCGGAGGATTTCCTCCGCTCTTTGTGTTTTAATTTGGCAGGCCAGGAGGGACTCGAACCCCCAACACCCGGATTTGGAGTCCGGCGCTCTAGCCATTAGAGCTACTGGCCTGCGTCAAGGGTCTGTTGCATGTAACAGGTGATGCGTAAATAATCAAGCGATGGCTTACACTCCTTGCGCTCTCGCCAGGCAAGGCGTCTGCATGCCCGCGCAACCCGCGAAAAATCTTGACTTATTCACGCCTTTGGCCTTATTTTTATTAGAAATTATGCGATTGAAGGTCTCGGGACGGGAATTTGATTAGTGATCTGGAAGAATCTAAAGGGGGCGCGGTTGAACTTTACCCCCTTTTACAGCCATAGGGATAAAATGCCATTATGTATTTCATCGGCTATTTTTTCATCGCCATCGCCAATATTTTGGGTTCGCTCTTAACCTTTTATATGTTCATTATTATTGCCAGCGTGGTCCTTTCATGGGTCAATCCCAATCCCTTTCACCCCTTTGCGCGCTCCATCATCCGATTCATCTACTCGGTTACCGAACCGGTTTTTGCCAAAGTCCGCGCCAAAGTGCCGGTATCATTCGGCGGCATTGATTTTTCTCCCATGCTGGTCATTTTCGCGATCCTTTTGTTGACCAATTGGATCGTCCCCAGCCTGGCGCGCCTGGGCGACTCGCTGTTGCGCCCATAATTTTGAAAGTGAGGGTAAATTCATGAGCCTGACACCCCAGGATGTTCAGCAGCAAAAATTCCGGGTTCGATTCCGGGGGTTCGATGTTCGTGAGGTGGATCGTTTTCTGGAGCAAATCTCGGAATCTTTGGCTTCATTGCATGCTGAAAACAAGACCTTAAAGGAGGAGTTGCGGCGGCTCAAAATGGAGACCCAGGGGTACAAGGAGCGCGAAGAGACCTTCAAGCGTGCCATGCTCAATTCCCAGAAGGTGATGGAGCAGATGAAGGATAACGCGCGCAAATCGGCGGAAATCATCATGGCCGATGCCGAAGTCAAAGCCGAAAAGATTCTCAACCGCGCCCACAACCGCCTGTCCCAACTCCACGAGGATATTGCCGAACTCAAACGCCAGCGCATGCAAATCGAGCTGCAGATCCGCTCGGTGATCGAGGCCCACGGCAAGCTGCTGGAAATCGGAAAAGAAAGCATGGATGCCTTGGATGCCTCGGACGAAAAAGTAGCGGTGCTCAAACAGCCACCCAGCACACTGAGCTAAACTTTACCGGCGCGCGGCCGATAATATGACGTGGCTGAGCACTCTGGGGCAAACAAGGTGATATTTCATCCTGATCAGAAGAATCACCACCGAGGACACCGAGGGCACAGAGAGAGATTAAGAAGATTACTCCGTGCGCTCGGTGTCCGCTGTAATGGATATTGAACCTCAAAGTTCATGCCTGAGTGGCGACCAGCGGCTCTGGGCTGAACCTTGTGGCCACTGCAAACGGAATGGGAGCTGAAGATGGCAAAAATCGACGCCTTTTTCAAATTGATGCACGAACAGAACGCATCGGACTTGCATCTCATGGCCGGCCAGCCGCCAGCCTTGCGTGTTCATGGCGACATCGAACGCGTCAAGTACAAGGTCCTGGATAACGACGAGCTGCGGGCCATGCTCTATGAAATCGCGGCCGAAGACAAGATCAAGACCTTTGAAGAGAGCGGTGACGTGGATTTCGGTTATGAGATCCCCGGCCTGGCCCGTTACCGGGCCAACTTCTTCGTTCAGAAAAACGGCGTGGGCGCGGTCTTCCGAGAAATTCCCAGTACCATCATGAGCTGCGAACAGTTGGGGTTGCCGTCGGTGATCGCCAAACTGGCCGGATTGCCCCGCGGTTTGGTTATCGTCACAGGCCCCACGGGCAGCGGCAAATCCACCACCCTGGCCGCCATCATCGACGAAGCCAACCGGCTGCGGGCCGATCACATCATCACCATCGAAGACCCCATCGAATTTGTGCATAAGAGCAAAGGCTGCCTGGTCAACCAGCGCGAGGTGGGCTTGCACACCAAATCGTTCGCATCCGCGCTGCGCGGCGCGTTGCGCGAAGATCCGGATATTATTCTGGTGGGCGAAATGCGCGATTTGACCACCATGAGCCTGGCTATCGAGGCCGCCTCCACCGGTCACTTGGTTTTTACTACCCTGCACACCACCAGCGCGGCCAAAACCGTGGACCGCATCGTGGAAGTATTTCCGGCCGAAGAACAAGGCCAGATCCGCTCCACCCTGGCCGACGGCATCCGGGCCATCATCTCCCAGACCTTGTTCAAACGCATTGATAAAAAGGGACGCGTACCGGCCCTGGAGATCTTGATCGCCACACCGGCCGTGCGCAACCTGATCCGGGAAGCCAAATCCCATCAAATTCCTTCCATGGTGCAAACCGGAAAGAAGTACGGTATGCAATTGCTCGATGACGCCATTATGGAGCTGTTCAATAAAGGCCGCATCAGCGCCGACGATGCCTACATGAAAGCCAATGACAAGGGCCGCTTCCGGCCGCTGCTCAAAGCACCACCCACGGATTTTACCGAGGCATGATCCAGATGACTGGCACTCACTAAAGTTTGGTTAGCATTGATGCTAAGCCACTGGACGAGGCACCCAATATGAAAAAACAAGAACTCGAACATATTCTCACTCGCATGCTGGACTCCCACAGCAACGTGTCGGATCTCAACATCACCGTGGGGCGCCCCTTGCAGGTGGAAAGCTCCGGCGAGCTGCTGCCGGTGAACATCAAGCCCCTCATTAAGAATCTGACACCCTATCAGACCGAGGTTCTGGCTTTGAACCTCATCGAGGGCGACCGCCGCTTGACCGAAGCGCTTTTGCGCACCGGGTCGTGCGACCTCTCCTACCATCTACCGGGCAAGGCCCGTTTCCGCGTCAACATCTTCCAACAATCCGGGCACGTTTCCGTGGTGCTGCGGCGCCTGGAATCCAAAGTTCCCACGATCCGGGACATGAAGCTGCCCGAATCGTTTCAGGAAATGGGGCGAGAGCTCAACGGCATCGTCATCTTCACTGGCGCCACCGGTACTGGTAAAACCACCAGTCTGGCTGCCATTTTGGAAGAGATCAATGAGCGCCGCTCCGTACATGTGGTCACCCTGGAAGACCCCATCGAATATCAGCACCCCCACAAAAAGGCGACCTTCAATCAACGTGAACTGGGACGGGACTTTGATTCCTTTGCCAACGGCTTGCGGGCCGCCCTGCGCCAGGCCCCCAAGGTGATTCTGGTGGGCGAAATGCGCGACCGGGAAACCGTTGAAATCGGCCTGACCGCCGCCGAAACCGGCCACTTGGTGCTCACCACTTTGCATACGGTGGATGCGGGCCAGACCATCAACCGCATCCTGGGCATGTTTACCAATGAAGAAGAAAAGCAGGTGCGCATCCGCTTGGCTGACACCATCCGCTGGGTGGTGAGCCAGCGCCTGTTGCCCAAAGTCGGCGGCGGCCGCGTGGCTGCTTTCGAAGTATTGCGCTCCAACTTGCGGGTCAAGGAAGCCATTTTGCACGGCGAATCCGAAGGCAAGACCTACTACGAGATGATGCAGACCGGCAAACCCTTTGGCATGACCACCTTTGACGAGTACATCATCGACCTGTACGAGCAAGGAGTGATCACCCAGGACACCGCACTGGCCTACGCTTCCCACAAAGCCGTTACCAGCCGCGGCATCGACAAGGTGAAGAGCTCCCGTGGCGAAACCACCACCGACATCAAGGATCTGGAGCTGGATCGGGCCTATGGTAAACGGCCTTAAAACTTCTTCAACCAAGACGCTGAGCCGACACTCTTCGGACTTTGGCTGTTTAATTTAAGGAGTACTTCCACGAATGGACGTCACCTGTCAAAATTGCGAAGCCAAATTCAAGATCCCCGATGAAAAACTGCCCGAGGGCAAAACCGCCACGGTCAAATGCCCCAAGTGCCAAACCCGTCTGAGCGTGACCCGCCCGGCGGCGGCGCCCCCTGCCGAAGAGGAGGCCTCCTTTGACGATCTGTTTGATTTTGCCGAGGGGGAAGAAGAGTCCTACGACGCCGCCGAAAAGCCCTTTGACTTCATCGAAGAAGAGGGCAAGACCGCCCTGCTGTGCGAATCGGACACCCTGATCCGTGAAAAGTTAAAACCGACGCTGAAGTTGATGGAGTACCATATCAGCGAGGTGCCCAACAGCCGCGAAGCGCTGAAGAAAATGCGCTATCACACTTTTGATCTTATTCTGCTCAACGAATTCTTCGACACCCAGGACCCGGACGCCAACCCGGTCTTAATCTATATCGAGCGGCTCTATATGGAAACCCGCCGCAATATGTTCGTCACTTTACTGACCACACGCTTCCGCACCATGGACCTGATGACCGCTTATCAAAAAAGCGCCAACCTGGTTCTCAACCTGCGCAACATTGATGACTTCGATAAGATCATCCAGCGCGGCATGGCGGACTTTGCCTTGTTCTACAAGGTCTTCAAAGAGTCAATGCCGCAGTAGTATACATGGAAGCATGAAAGAGCAAGGATTCAGGAGCCAGGGATCAAAATTCAGAATTTGGTAGAACTTCCTCTCCTGGCTTCTAAATTCCGACTCCTGCGTTTTCAAGCCGCTTCCGCCCCCGGAGCGAAGAGCGCCCACATCAGAGGCCCTCACTCACCATCCAATTGACAACCCAACCCCGCATCTGTTACCTATTTTCATATTCCAATCGTTGCGCACATCCCAGTTGGCTTCCGATACAAGTTCATCGATCAGTTGATCTCCTCCGCGCTTGGCCGCTCCAAGATATTGCCCTTTTCGCGGGTCGGCGATTAATTTCATCCAGCGCGGACAACCAGAGCTGTAAAGCTCAAAACAGCTCAACAATAGGCTCGGTGCATGGATCGACGAACATTCCTGAAGACCGCCGGCATAGGCAGCGTAGCATTTGCAGCCGGCTGCAACGCCCATCCCGAAAGACATATCTACTCCCTGGTTCGCATGCCCGAGGATATGGTGACCGGCGAACCCACCTGGTATGCCTCCACTTGCCGGGAGTGTCCGGCCGGCTGCGGCGTGCTGGCCCAAAACCGCGAGGGCCGGGTGATCAAACTGGAGGGCAACCCCCTGCACCCGGTCAACCAGGGCAAACTATGCGCCCGGGGCCATGCAGCCTTGCAAGGGCTTTACCATCCTGATCGCCCCCTCAAACCCTTGCTCAAGACCAAAGAGGGCTGGCAAGTGATTACCATAGACAAGGCCACGGCCCTGTTGCAGCAGCACATGATCCAAGCCGCCACCAATGGCGCCAACCGCATTGCCATGCTGACCGAAGTAGTGGGACGCGATCAATTGACCTTGTTCGAAGCCGTCCTCTCAATGCATCGCACCCAGGGACCCCATATCTTCGAGCCCTTTGCCTTTGAGTCGCTGAAATTCGCCCACGCCCAGATGTTCGGGCAGCCCATTCTTCCCAGCTATCGCCTGGACCAGGCCGACCTGGTGGTGGGCTTTGGGGCCGACTTCCTGGAGACTTGGTTGTCGCCAGTGGAGTACGCCCGAAAATTCAAGGCTATGCACGCTTGGGACCACGGGCATAAAGGCCTTTTCATCCATGTCGGGCCCTACCGCTCCCTGACGGCCGCCAATGCGGATCAATGGCTGAAGTGCCGTCCCGGCAGTGAAGCAATCATTGTCCTATACCTGGTCAGTGAATTAATCGACCAAGGGCGGGGTGCACAATTACCGGAATCGTTCAAAGACGGGCTGGCGCGGTTTTCCCAAGCGTATCCCGTGGAGTTGGCCGCCCAGCAATCCGATGTGCCGGCCGAACTATTAAAACAACTCGCCCGGCGATTGCGGCAAGCCAAACGCCCGCTGGTTCTGCCTTCAGCCACCGCCTGCGCAGGTCCCGCTGCCATCAGCGCCGACCTGGCTGTGGTGATGCTCAATGCGTTGCTTGACCCAACTTTTGCGCACTATGATTTTGACCAACGCCACAGGGTAGAAATCGCTCTCTCGCGGGGAGCCGTTCATACTTTTTTCGACCGGCTCACCGATCGGCCCACGGACCTATTGCTGCTCAATAACGTGAACCCGCTCTATGCCATGCCCAATAACGAGTTGCTGACCAGGGTCATGGCCCAGAAAGACCTTTTCAAAGTGGCCTTTACCCGCACCATGGATGAAACCGCGGCCGCGGCTGACCTGATCATACCCGTACAGCATCCACTGGAAATGTGGGATGCCTACGAAAGCAAGAACGCCCTGATCTCCATGTTGCAGCCTACCCTGGGTAAGATCACAGACACGCCTAGTGTTGGCGACATCTTCATGAATCTGTGGCCGCCGCACAACCGTCCGGCCCAAACCTATCGTGAATACCTGTTCCAGCGTCTGGCGCAAGAGCAGCAGATCCGCACCGAGGCCGACCGGTTGCGCTTGATTCAAAGCGGTGGTCGTTTTGGGACCGACGCTCCGGTCACCGCGCCCGCGCCACGGTTCAACGAAGGGCCGGTGCGAGTATTGGCTGAGCAGATGGCCAATATCCCGGCCGTTGCCGCCGAACAGACCAGCCTCTACGTCACAGCCTCGCTGCGCTTTTACGATGGCCGCAATGCCGACAAACCCTGGCTGCCTGAAATCCCTGATCCGGTTAGCAACGTGGCCTGGCAAACCCTGGCCATGGTGAACGCCCAAACCATGACGGAAAAGGGCTGGGCGGATGGTCAATTGATTGAAATCGCAACGGCCAACGGCAAGATCACCCTGCCGGCATATGCCTATTCCGGCGTCCATCCTTCGCTGATAGTAATTCCCGCGGGTCAGGGGCACACCCAAATGGGACGCTATGCCCGCGACAAAGGCGCCAACCCGGCCATGCTGCTCGCCGATACTTCCGATACCCAGACCGGAGCACCGGCCTTTTCCACGGCGATGACTGCTCTGAAAGCCGCTGGCGGCCGTAAGAAGCTGGCTTCGGTATCGGGCAGCCGGTCCCAGCATGACCGCAAGATCGCTTTAAGTGTCCCATTGAAAGAGGCCACCACGCCCGATCTCCTCGACGGGCTCTCCATGAACGATTTTCCATTCACCCTGCCGTTGAAAGAGGGCTACAGCCGTGAGCGGGACATCTATGCCGGCCATGAACACCAGGGGTACCGCTGGGGCATGGTGGTGGACCTGGACCGCTGCATCGGATGCAGCGCCTGCGTGGCGGGGTGCTACGCGGAAAACAACGTGGGCGTGGTGGGCGAACAGCACATCATCGAAGGCCGGGAGATGGCCTGGCTCCGTATCGAACGCTATCATGATCAGACCGACCCATCGCGGCTGATCTTTTTGCCCATGCTCTGCCAGCACTGCGATGATGCGCCCTGCGAGTCGGTCTGCCCGGTGTTTGCGCCCCACCATTCCAAGGAGGGGCTGAACAATCAGATCTACAACCGCTGCATCGGCACGCGCTTCTGCGCCCAAAATTGTCCCTACAAAGTGCGGCGCTTCAACTGGTTCGACTGGCAGTGGCCCGAGCCATTGAACCAGCAGCTCAATCCCAATGTCACGGTGCGCAGCAAAGGGGTCATGGAAAAGTGTTCCTTCTGCATCCAGCGCATCAAGGCGGCTCATAATGTGGCCAAAAATGAAAAACGCGATATCCGCGATGGTGAAGTTATTCCGGCCTGCGTTCAGACCTGTCCCACGGATGCCCTGCTGTTCGGCAATCTGCTGGACCCGGACAGCGTGGTGCGCCGCAAGATCGCCGATCCGCGCGCCTATCAGGTGATGGGATATCTGAACACAAAGCCGGCGGTGATTTATTTGAAGAAGGTGCTGCAGGGGATGTAGGGACAGAGGGGAAGAGGCGCAAAGGCACAAAGGCACAAAGGCACAGAGGGGCAAAGGGGGCGAAGAAAGTAAAGGGCGAAGATGCCAAAGAGGTGTGTAAGCGGAAGAAATTCTTCCGATGAAGATAGGGCCATCGAGGCAGAGCACTCCCTCTCCCCGTTTGGGAGAGGGCCGGGGTGAGGGGAGAATGCATCCATAGGAGTAAAACTAAATATTGAACGCACAGGGCATTGAGTTCATGGAGAAGTACAAAGGCAATGGAGCATATCGAACAATGAAGGCAGTTTGGAGCAAAATCAATATCACTTCCTCACGGGTGCTTCCCGATTTACTTTACCCCTTTGTGCCTCTGTGCCTTTGTGCCTTTGCCCCTTTGTCCCTCAGTCCCTTTGCCCCTAACTAATCAATTAAAGAACCGGTCAACATGACAGAAACCACACTCACCTACCAATCCGTCGACCAAACCGTCCTCGACACCCTGCGGCCGCCGGACCGGCGCTACTGGGGGGTCGTGGCCCTTCTCTTCTGCGGCATCCTCACGGGCGCCGGCTGCTGGATCTACCAGATCCTCATCGGCATCGGCGTGGGCGGGCAGAACAACCCCGTACACTGGGGCACCTACCTGATCAACTTCGTCTTCTGGGTTGGTATCGCCCACTCCGGCACGCTGATCTCGGCCATCCTGCATCTGTTCCGGGCCGGCTGGCGCAACCCCATTGCCCGGGCTGCCGAGACCATGACCGTCTTCGCTGTGTGCACGGCCGGACTCTTTCCCTTCATCCACCTGGGCCGGGTCTGGATGGTCTTCTACATGTTGCCCTTCCCCAACCAGCGCACCCTGTGGCCCAATTTCCAGTCGCCGCTGATGTTCGACGTGGTGGCCATCAGCACCTACCTGACAGTCAGTTCCCTGTTCTGGTTTACCGGCATGCTGCCGGACCTGGCCATCATCCGCGACCGGGCCCAGGGCGTGCGTCGGAAGATTTTCGCCATTCTCTCTCTGGGATGGACCGGAGAATACGAGCAGTGGCGCCACTATACCCGCGGCTATCTCTTCTTCGCGGCCCTGGCCACGCCCCTTGTCATTTCGGTTCATAGTGTGGTCTCCTGGGATTTCGCCCTGGGCATCGTGCCCGGCTGGCACACCACCATTTTCGCGCCCTACTTTGTGGCCGGCGCCATCCACTCCGGACTGGCCATGGTATTGACCCTGATGATTCCGCTGCGCAAGCTGTTTCACTACGAAAAGATCATCACCATCAATGTACTGGAGATGGTGGCCAAGACCATCGTCTTCACCGGCCTTATTGTGGGCTTTGCCTACGGCACGGAGATGTTCATCGCCTGGTACAGCCACAATAGCGTGGAGATGGAGACCTTCCGCTACCGCGCCTTCGGTGACTATGCCCTGGAGTATTGGATCATGGTGATCTGCAACACCATCATTCCGCTGTTCTTCCTGTTCAAACCGGTGCGCACCACCATCAAGTGGCTCTTCATCATCTCCATCTTCGTTAACATCGGCATGTGGTACGAGCGCTTCGTGATCATCATCGGGTCCGTGGCCCACGACTTTTTGCCCTATGCCTGGGGCCTGTACCGGCCCACCATCATCGAGTTCGGCATCATGTTCGGCAGTTTCTGTCTGTTCTTCTTCCTGTTTGTCCTCTTCGTCAAACATTTGCCGTCGGTCTCCATGACCGAAATCAAGGAGACTTTGCATACGGGAGGGGCCCATGGCGACTGATCGTGCTTCCCTGATGGGCATATTTGACACCGAAGATCAGGCCGCCGCGGCCCTTCGCGGCCTGCGCAACGAGGCATATACCATCGAACGGGTGCACAGCCCCATTCCCAGCCATGTGATCGCCGAGGCCCTGCAGCTGCCGAAGAGCAAAGTGGGTTGGTTCACGCTGGCCGGTGGCATTACCGGTTTTTTCAGTGGGTTTTTGCTGGCCGCTTTCACCGCCAGCCGCTGGGGGTTGATCGTTGGGGGCAAACCCGTGATGGCGCTGGTACCCTTTGTCATCGTAGGGTTTGAGTTCACGATTCTCTTCTCCGTCTTCGGCAATGTGCTGGGATTGATTTCCCAGGCCCGGCTGCCGCGGTTCGGTGCGATCCTGGGGTACGATCCACGCTTTACGGGACATAAATTCGGCATACTGGCCAGTTGCGAAAAAAGCCAACAAGACAGCCTGCGCCGGCTGTTCGAAGCCAAAGGGGCGGAAGTAAAGTCGCCTGCATAGCGAGTATAGATGAAAGAGGAATAAATCCATGAATATGCCGTCAGAGCAATCCGCACCTAAATCCTCTTCATTGACGGTGATCATTTGCAGCTTACTAGTCATCGCCGGCGCCGTCACATTTGCTTCCCAAGCTCTGACCGGCCACGCGGAACGGGCCTGGCAGGCGTACTTCCTCAATTTTCTACTCTTTTCGGCCATGGCCCACGGCGCCTTGCTGTTCTCCACCCTCATGCACACCGTACGGGCGCGCTGGAGCGGTCCCCTGGCGGATCTGGCCGAAGCCTTCAGCGCTTTCTTTCCGCTCTCCTTTCTGTTGTATCTAGGGCTGTTTCTGGGCAGCCATTACATCTTCACCTGGCTGGGCCATGATCTGCACGGCAAGGAGTCGTGGCTCAACCTGCCCTTCCTGTTTTCACGGGATCTGACCGGCCTGATGCTTCTCTACGGACTGGGATTTGCCTACCTTTATCACACCCTGTGGTTCAAGGTCACTGCCCGTGGCGCCCGCGGGGCGCTAGGGCGTTGGCTGCTGAACCGCTGGCAACAGCGGCCGCCCGACCGGGAACGCTACCAGCGCCGGCGGACCATATTCGCCATGCTCTATATGCTGGCCTTTGCCGTAGTCTTGTCGCTGCTGGGATATGATCTGGTCATGAGCATGGACCCCCACTGGTATTCAACGCTTTTTGGCGCCTATTCGTTCATCAAGGCTGTTTATGTGGGATTCGGCGCGCTGATCATCCTGGCGGCTGTATTGCACCTGCGCCGCGCCAATGGCTTCACCCTCCAATCTTCCCAGTTTCACGACATTGGCAAACTCTTCTTTGCCTTCGGGCTGGTGTGGGCCGACTTCTTCTACGCCCAGTTTGTGGTCATCTGGTACGGCAACCTGCCCGAGGAGACGACCTACATCATCGAGCGCACCATGACCGCGCCATGGCAGGGGTTGGCCTGGACCGTGTTCGCCGCGTGTTTTATAGCGCCGTTCCTGATTTTGCTGAACAAAAAGATCAAAACCATTCCGGCCGCCATGGTCGCCATTTGCGGCCTGGTAATCATCGGTATGTGGCTGGAGCATTTTCTGCTGCTCGGGCCGGCGTATCATGAACACGTCCATCGGCTACCGCTGAGCTGGGTGGACGGCGCCACGGCCCTGGGATTTCTGGGGCTGTTAATGGCCGCCATCACAATTTATTTGCGGCAGTTTCCGGAAGTACTGTCCCCCCGGCTGGAGGAGAGCCACTAATGGAAATACTGATCACCTCCTTTTCACTCTTAACCTTGCTGGTGGTGGCCATCCTGATCGGCACGCGCGGCCGTCCCATGCGCTTTTTCACCGCTTTTGGCGAAAGCATGAAAGCCATCTGGGCCAACCGGGGACCGCTGTTTTGGGTGGCGGCGTCAGTATTCCTATGCCTGGGATTCGTGTTTTTCTTTTATGCTTCGCCGGCCACGCGCATTGGGGCCGTCCAGCCCATCTCCTTCAGCCACCAACTTCATGCCGGGATCAAGGCCATCGACTGCCGCTTCTGCCACCCTTACGTGGAACGCTCCATTTATCCGGGCATTCCGCCGGTGGAAAAGTGTTTATACTGCCATAACTACATCATCGCCAATCATCCGGAAATCCGCAAGGAGCATAACTATTACAACTCCAATACGCCGACGCCCTGGGTCAAAGTGTTCTATCTGCCCGAGCATGTCTTGTTCAACCACCAGCGCCACCTAAAAAAAGAGATTGCCTGCGAGTCATGTCATGGAGATGTCAAGAAAATGGATCGGCTCAAAGGCACACGGTTTAAAATGGGTTTCTGTCTGAAGTGCCATCGGGCCAAGAAGGTAAATGTGGATTGTTGGCTGGCGTGTCATAGTTAAAGATAGTTTTAAGTTTAAAGTGTTAAGTTTAAAGTTATGGAAGAAGGGCCATTTATTCTGGGTGCCTTGTGAAGACCGGCTAAGTTTAATTGATTCCAAAAATCAAGGTTGGGAGTTTATCCAATGGCGGCACTCCTTAACTTTATACTTAAAACTTTAAACTTAAAACTGTCCTGTCGTTAATCTTAGGAGATTTTCAATTTGAACGCGGAAATAAATGAGAGTGCCCCAAGCTACGCCACGGCCAAGGCCTTCTGCTACACCTCGGCCTTCTGGATGATGGTGGCCACCTTTTACGGACTGCTGGGGGCCACGGAGCTGGTGGCGCCCGATCTGACCGGCAATCTGGGCCACATTGTCTTTGGCCGGGTGCGGCCCACCCATATCAATCTGGTGCTCTTCGGATTTGTGACGCCGGGCTTGTTGGCCGCGGCCTTTTACTACATCCCGCGCCTGCTGGGGACCCGGCTCTTCAGCGAGAAACTGGGGGTATTCACGGCCGTGGCCTGGAATCTGGCCCTGGCCACCGCGGTGATTACGCTGGCCATGGGTATGACCCAGGGCCGTGAATATGCCGAGCTGATCTGGCCCATCGATGTCACGGTGGTAGCCGCATTTCTTCTGGTCTTTTTCAACTTCATCATGACCGTGCGCCAACGGGAAGAAAAAGTACTCTATGTGTCGGTCTGGTATGTATTGGCCGGCTGCATCCTGACCGCCTGCACCTATGCCCTGGGCAACGTGATCTGGCGGCCCAACAGCGGCGCCCTGGTGGGCATCCCCGATGCCATCCTGCTCTGGTTTTACGGCCACAATGTCTTCGGCCTGTTGCTGACACCGCTGTCGGCCGGCGTAGCCTACTATGTGATTCCGCGGGCCACCCGCAGCCCGCTCTACAGCCACACCTTGTCCCTGCTGGGGTTCTGGTCCCTGCTGGTGGTCTACACCCACATCGGCACCCACCATTTACTCCAGGTGCCGGTGCCCACCTGGCTCAAAGTGGTAGCCATCGTCGACAGCATCGCCATGGTGATTCCGGTCATGGCCTTCCTGATCAACATCTGGTACACGGCCAAAGGCAAACTGGGAGAGATTCACGCCGACATCGGCGCCAAGTTTGTCTTCACCGGCACCATCATGTACTTCTTTGTCAGCATCCAGGGCTCGTTCATGGCTCTGCCGGACGTGCAGCGGGTCACCCATTTCAACAACTGGGTGGTGGCCCATGCCCACATCGGCGTGCTGGGATTTGCCGGCATGATCGCCCTGGGCGGACTTTACTACACCATCCCCAAAATCACCGGCCGGCCGCTCTTCAGCCGGTTTCTGGCCGATTTCCAATACTGGATGATTCTCATCGGCATGGTGGGATTCACCATCGTGCTGACCATCGCCGGTTTGATCCAGGGCAATGCCTGGCTCAATGGCGAAACGGTCTACCGCGTGTTGCCGGAGATCCATGCCTACTATGTCACCCGGGCCGGCCTGGGGTTGATGATCTTTTCTTCCGCGGTGCTGGGATTTTACAATGTGGTGCGATCTTTCCAGACCAGAAGCGGAGGCCGGCCATGAACATGAAAATGACACCCCTGTCCGTGGTCATCGGCAGCCTGCTCATTTTGGCGACCATTGTGTTTGTGGTGGTGCTGCTGCCTTATGCCAACACCAATAAAACGCAGCCTTCGGAGATCTTCCGACAACGCACGGAATTTGAATCGGCCGGCCGCAAACTTTACATCGCCAATGGCTGCGTTTACTGCCACAGCCAGTCCATTCGCGGCTTTGACTGGGACCTGGGCGCCGAACGCATTGCCCAGGCCGGTGATTATGTCGCGGACTATCCCATTCTGCTCGGCTCTGAACGCACCGGCCCCGATCTCTCCCAGGAAGGAGGCGAGCACCCCGACGACTGGCATCATGCCCACTTTGCCAATCCCAGATACACCCGCCCCTTATCCATCATGCCTGAGTTTGGGTTTTTGAATGTGGAGCAATTGGAGCAATTGATCCGCTACGCCCAAAGCCTGGGGCTGAAAAATGCCGATCACCGCATGGCGCGCCAGACCATCTGGAAGGCCGAGGCGATCAAGGCGTTTGAAGCCGGACCAGATGCCAACGTGCAGTGGCTCAACACCAACATCCCCCAAGGCTGGCGCGAAGTTCCCAATCCCTATCCCACCACCGAGGCGGGCCTGGCCCGAGGCCACAAGATCTACCAGGATTTCTGCCTGGGCTGCCATGGTCCGGTGGGCGACGGCATGGGACCGGCCCAACCCTGGATCTACCCGCCGCCGCTCAACTTCACCATTTTAAAGAATCGCGAGATCAGTGGCGGCATTCTTTACTACCAGATCATGAACGGCATTACCGGCACGGCCATGCCCTACTTCAAACGCGATCTGGAATCGGAGAAGATTTGGGATGTGGGCGACTATGTAGCGGTCTATTTTATTAACCATAGTGATGCGAACACGGAACCGCGAGGTATTGATGCGGCGTATGAACCGTAGAATCGATTTTAACAGTTCCCCTCAGGCCCAATCTCTTTGTTGGGCCGAGGGATGCAATTCTCAGCGTAGCTCACTACGCCTCCGGTTGCACCTCTCGACCCGCCTCGACCTTGGACCTGAATGAAACTACTAAAACCGATTCCGCTCGTATGAAAAATTGGAGGAGAATGTACTTTCCGTATTTTATTGCTTACATCAGCATCGGCTTGGCCGTCAGTTTGATTACTTTTTTCTGGGCCTTGAAAAACGGCCAGTTTCAGGAACAGCAGCGGGCGCGCTACATTCCCCTGCGCGGGGACGAGGGCGTGTCGCCGACAAGGGTCACGCGGGCCGGGCGTCTGGAGATCTACGGCTTATTCTTCCTGGCTGTGGCGGGGCTGTCGGCCAGTGGCGCGGTGTTGGTTTGTGCATTATATTTTCGTTAATTGTTAAGGACATAGATACGTTGATGAGGTGAAGACAAAATATTCGGGTTGGCTAACGAATCAACGTATCAACCAATCAACGAATCAACGCACCGGAGGATACCATGCGTTTCTTCCAACTTCTCAACTTCCAGCATGTAATGGGCTATCTCTTCGTAGGCCTGCTCTTCATGGTGGTCTTCGGCGTGGGGTTGGCCTTTGCCCATTTTCGCACGGCGGACAGCGACCGGCGCCTGACCGAAATCGTGGGGCGTTTCCGGGAAGGCATCGAGGACCGCGATGCTCCCTTTCCCCTGGTGATGATCCTGATTATCGCCGGAGCCTTTATCTGGGGCTTTTTTTACATTGTGATGCACGGTCTCCTGGGCGTTAAAATATAGTTGCCCTTGAAACGATGGAAGCGATCGCATTTTAAGTTAATCAGTATTTATCAGTATTTAACGGAGAGATCACCATGGAAGCCGCTGAACATAAAGAGTCATTGCTGCGAACCTGGATATGGATAGCGGTGGCCGTTGCCATTATTCTACTCAAGGGGTTTCTATCCTTTTTCGTAGTGTCAGATATGGGCCAGCCTACCTGGAACTATCGGCCCATGCCGGATGTGCCGGCCTCGTCACCCTATGCCGTCTATCCGCATTTGCCCTACTCGCAGCACATCCGGGGCGCCAAGGGGGAGTAAATGGTTCGGATTCTCTGTGCCGTAGCGATCGTCACTATCATAGGCTTGGCGGCCTTTGGGGCCATCACCCTTTACGACGAAACCATGCAGGTGGGCCGCATGTGGGAGACACCCGCCATTCGCCCCCATGAAGAGCCCCTGCCGGTTATGGCCGGCGGAAGTGTTCCATATTCCGATGGAGAGATTTTCTTGCGCACCGCTGATCCCGATACCCTCAAGCCGGCCTTTGGTCTGGACGATGCCCAAACCATCGCCCAGGGCAAACTCAACTACCGCTATTTCTGCATTCACTGCCACGGGCCCAATTATGATGGCTACGGTACCGTGGGCCAAAGCTTTGCCCCGAAGCCGGGGGATCTGCGCAGCGCCCGGGTCCAGACCCTGCCCATCGGCCGTCTTTTTCACGAAATCAGCTATGGCATTCCCAACGGCCGCCAACCCGCCCTGGCCACCACCATTGCCATCGATGATCGCTGGCGGATCATCGCCTATATCAAAACCCTTGGCGTGCGGCCGTAACTATTTGTAGGGTCGCGGAGTTCTTCGATAGTGCCGATTCGATTTTTAGGACGGCACAACGCCGGCAGGAAGCACGGCGAACCGATAAAGCCCCACCCCCTTAACTATTTCTTCTTCCGCAAAGAGAGTAACAATTTAATCTCTTCCGGCCACAGGGTTTCATCCGGCGTTTCCAGAATCAGGGGCAGATTATCCAGACGCGCATCGTTCATGATGCAGCCGAAGATCTCCAGGCCCAACGTGCCTTTGCCGATGCTTTCATGGCGGTCCACCCGGCTGCCCACCCCTTTTTTGGAATCGTTGAGGTGCAGGGCTTTGAGATACTTGAGGCCCACGATACGGTCGAATTGCCTCAGCGTCTCTTCATATCCATTTTTATTTTGGATATCGTAGCCGGCAGTAAAGGTGTGGCAGGTGTCCAGGCAGACTCCCACGCGGGATTTATCTTCCACTTGGCGGATAATTTCAGCCAGATGTTCGAAACGATAACCCACATTGCTTCCCTGGCCGGAAGTATTTTCGATCAGCGCCGTCACGCCGCTGGTCTGATCCAGGGCCATATTGATGGATTGGGCGATGCGCGCCAGGCTTTCACTTTCAGTTATCTTCTTCAGATGGCTGCCCGGATGGAAGTTGAGATAGCGCAAGCCGAGCTGCTGACAACGCTGCATTTCGTCGAGAAACGCCGCGCGGGATTTGGCCAAGCCTTCTTCCTCGGGATGGCCCAGATTGATCAAATAGCTGTCATGGGGCAGGATGTGGCTGGCATCATACCCGGCCTGGGTGCAATTGGCTTTAAATGCCTCAATGCTTTGGGCAGTCAACGGCTTGGCCTGCCACTGGCGCTGGTTTTTTGTGAACAAGCCAAACGCCGTGGCTCCAATGGCTTTGGCATTGAGGGGGGCGAATTCAACCCCGCCGCTGGTGCTGACATGGGCGCCGACATATTTCATGGAAAACTCCTTTACTATCTCACATTGTCCCTGGAAAAAGAGAAGTAGATCCCGATGACGCAGAGCACGGTGGCAACGGTGAAGGTGGATTGAATGCTTAATTAAGTTAAAGTTTGGCCTCCCAGGCGGCAGGCCAGGGTTTGGCCGGGCGACTCACGCATAAAATCGATGATGTCGTGGGCCAGTAAATGGCCGATGCTGGTCTCTTCATCCACCACGATGTCGGCGCCGGCCTTGCGCAGCGCCTCCAGGTGGCGATGATACCGGCAACGCGCGGCGATGGCCAGGTGCGGGCGCAGCCGGCGCAGGGTCTTTACGACCCGGATCGCGGTGGCCGGATCAGGCACGGTGACCACCGCCATGCAAACGCTGTCCAGGCCGGCATGCAGAAGAATCTCTTCATTGCAGGCATCGCCCAAATACAGCGTGAGTCCCATTTGGGCCGCTTCGCTCCGGCTGCGGGGATTGACATCAACAACCACGCTCTCCAGCTCGCGTTCCTGCAGATGACGAACCACCTGGCGCCCGGCCGGCCCGAAGCCGATGACCAGCACTCGGTTATGGGATGGCAAGGCCTGCGAAGCGGCGGATCCCTGCCCCCGACGGCCGCGCCGGGAAAGCAGGTTGGCGAGCGGAAATGCGCCGGCCACCATATAGGGCGTGGCGAACATCAACACAATAATGCTGGAGAGCATAAAATCAAAGGTGAATTTGTCGAAGAGGCCGCTTTGTAAGGCCGAACCGGCCAGCACCAAAGAAAACTCTCCGATCTGCCCCAGACTGATGCCCGTGGCCAGGGCATGGCGATGATCGAGACCAAACAACCGGGTGGCGACATAGACCACCAGGGTCTTAAGCAGCCAGATGGCCAGGGCCGCCAGGAAAATCCAGCGCAGATGATGGGCGAAGAAGATGGGCTGGACCAGCATGCCCACCGAAGCAAAGAAAAGGGTCACCATCACGATGCGCAGCGATCCGATGTCACTCTGAATCTGGTTGGCAAAGGGAGATTCGCCCAGCAGCATACCGGCCACAAAGGCTCCCAAGGCCGGCGAAATGCCCACGCGGTGAGCGGCCCAGGTGGCGCCCAGCCCCACGCTGATGGCCAGCAAGACGCTGAGCTCCCGGTTGGCGAAAAGCCCTTGCATGGACAGCAGGGTCGGCGCTACCCAGCGCAACAACAGATAGAGCAGCCCCACCAGCCCGCTGCCGGCGGCCAGAATCTTAAGAATCTGCAGCGATACGGGAGCGCCGGTGCCGGTCGCGGGCAGCAAGCTGACCATGATCACCAGGGGCACAATGGCGATGTCTTGCATCAACAAAATGGCCAGGCAGGCCCGGCCGCGTACCGAATCGATTTCGGAGCGCTCCACCAAAACCCGCATCACCATGGCCGTGGAACTCAAGGCCACTATGGCGCCCATGGTCAGAGCCTGAGCCAAGCCAAGGGGAAGAAGAGTCGCCAGGATCACCGCGGCCATGGTGGCGCTCACCTGAACGGCGCCGCCGCCAAAAGCCATGCGGCCCATGCTCTTGAGGCGACCAAAGGAGAATTCCAACCCGATGGAGAAAAGCAGGAGCGATACTCCGAGCTCGGCGGTCTGTTGAATGACCTCATGGTCAAATAAAAGCGGCCCCACGATGGTGCCGGCCAGCAGATAGCCGATAATGGGACTCTGGCGCAGCCGCTGGGCCACGGCGCCCAGAAGAAAAGCGCCGCCCAGCAGCATAATGAGCTCGATTAAGAATACCCAAAGAGTCATTGAATTTGGTTGATTGGTCGAATGGTTAATTGGTTGATTGGTTTATTGGTTAGGTAGTTGAAGAATAGGACCACCGACGAAAGGGCAGGCCTAATCAACGAATCAACCAGTAACCCAATCAACCATTCTGCGCGATCCGCGCCCAACTGTCTTTCAGGGTCACGGTGCGGTTGAACACCAGCCGCCCGGCCGCGCACTCCTTGGGGTCCGCGAAGAAATAGCCCAGGCGTTCGAACTGGAACATGCGGCCCGGCGCGGCCTGGGCCAGGGCCGGCTCCAATTTGCAGTCATTGAGTACTTCCAGGGAGTTGGGATTGATAAAATCTAAAAAAGTCTTGCCTTCCACCTTTTCATCGGGATCGGGTTTGACAAACAGCCGGTCATAGAGACGCACCTGGGCGCCCACGGCCTGAGCCGCCGAAACCCAGTGCAAGGTGGCTTTGACCTTGCGGCCGTCGGGGGCGTCGCCGCCCCGGGTGGCCGGGTCATAGGTGCAACGCAGCTCCACGATCCTACCGTTGGCTGGGTCCTTGATCACCTCCTTGCAGGTGATGAAGTAAGCGTAGCGCAGGCGCACTTCTCTTCCCGGCGCCAGGCGGAAGTACTTCTTGGGCGGATCTTCCATGAAGTCTTCCTGCTCAATATAGATCTCCCTGGAAAAGGGCACCTGGCGCGTGCCCGCGGCCGGGTCTTCGGGATTGTTCACTGCTTCGAGCAGCTCCACTTTATCTTCCGGGTAGTTTTCGATCACCACTTTGAGCGGCCGCAGCACGGCCATCATGCGCGGAGCGCTTTTGTTGAGATCTTCGCGGATGGTGTGCTCCAACAAGGCGATGTCTACAATACTGTTGGCCTTGGCCACGCCGATGCGTTCGCAAAAGGTGCGGATCGATTCAGGCGTGAAGCCCCGGCGGCGCAGCCCGGAGATGGTGGGCATGCGCGGATCATCCCAGCCGCTGACTCGGTTTTCGGTCACCAACTGGATCAGCTTGCGTTTGCTCAGCACGGTGTAATTCAAATTGAGGCGCGCAAACTCATACTGCCGGGGCCGGCAGGGAAGCCCCAGTTGTTCCAGCACCCAGTCATAAAGGGCGCGGTTGTTTTCGAACTCCAAAGTGCAAATGGAGTGGGTGATGCATTCGATGGCGTCCGAAATGCAGTGGGTATAGTCGTACATGGGATAAATGCACCACTGGTCGCCGGTGCGGTGATGGGCGGTCTTACGGATGCGGTACAGGGTCGGGTCCCGTAAAAGCAAGTTGGGATGGGCCATGTCGATTTTGGCCCGCAGCACATGCCGGCCGTCCTCGAATTCGCCATCGCGCATGCGCTGGAACAGATCCAGGTTCTCCTCCACCGAACGGTTGCGGTAGGGGCTCTCCTTGCCCGGCTCGGTCAGGGTGCCGCGAAACTCCCGGATCTCGTCGGCACTCAAACTGTCCACATAGGCTTTGCCGTCCTTGATCAGGCGGATGGCCAGATGGTAGAGCTGTTCGAAATAATCCGAGGCATAGTATTCGCGCGCCTCCCAGTCAAACCCCAGCCAGCGCACATCCTCCTTGATGGATTCCACATATTCAACATCTTCCTTGACCGGGTTGGTATCGTCAAAGCGCAGGTTGCAGGTGCCTTCGTATTCCTTGGCCAGACCGAAATTGAGGCAGATGGACTTGGCATGACCGATATGCAGGTACCCATTGGGTTCCGGCGGGAAACGGGTGGCCACCCGGCTCTCGTTTTTGCCGGCCTTCAGATCCTCATCGATGATCATTTTGATAAAGTTGGAAGGGCTTTTGGTCTCGATCTCGGCCATGGGACTATGCTCCTTTTGTTTCAAAGTGGGGCCGGCCGCCGCCTGCTGAAGGAATTTCCTTCAAATTCGCGGCCCTGGTTCATAAATGGTGCCGCTAAAATACGGCAAATCCGGGGGTTGTGTCAAACCGGTTCTCACGGGTGAACCGCGCACAAATGCCTGAGCCATCGCAGATAATCGATGTATGTCCAAAACGTACTCGTACGCGTGCTCGAAATGATTGATAAAAGCCCTTCGAATACACGTACGCGACGAGTACGAATACGAATACGAATACGAAAATATCGGCCTCGTTTCTATGCTGCAAGCAACGGCCAAGATTTGCGCTCCCGCCGATCCCGTGTTTTGAATCCCTTGGCCGAGTGTGATATGAACTAAATAACGAAATCAAAGGAGTTGACGCGATGATGAAAGTTGTTTCCCTGGCCCTGAGCAAAAAGAAAGGCACCCGCAAAACCCAAGTGAATGAAGTGGCGGTCATCGAGAATCATGGCATTGAAGGCGACGCCCATGCCGGGCCCTGGCACCGCCAGGTGAGTTTTCTGGCCGCCGAGAGCATCGAGCGCGCCAAACAGAGCGGGTTGAAAGTGGGGTTCGGCGATTTCGCCGAAAACATCGCCACCGTGGGCATCGATTGGCCCCAGGTGCCGGTGGGTACCCGCTTGCGTATCGGCTCTGAGGTGGAGATGGAGATCACCCAGATCGGCAAGGAGTGCCCCCACCGCTGCGCCATTTACTACCAGGCCGGCGATTGCATCATGCCCAGGGAAGGAATCTTTGCCAAGGTGCTTAAGGGTGGCAAAGTGCGGGTGGATGATGCGATTGAAGTGGTTAAAGAATAAACAGATCGCTCAATGCATAAGTATCCAGCAGCCAGAATTCAGGAGTCAGTAGGGCGCGCTTCGCGCACCGTATATTATGGCGCATAAAATGCGTCCTACTTGGTTTTGCCACCGTTCAAATATTCTGACCTCTGTCATCTGAATTCTGGCTCCTTAACTCTTAAAGGACATTAATATCCGACGTTAAAACGCAACATGCCTCCCATTATCTCCATAGTCAGCAAGAAGAACTCCGGCAAAACCACGTTGCTGGAGAAGTTGATTCCAGAGTTGGTTCGGCGGGGAATCCGCGTGGGTACCATCAAGCACGACGCGCACGGCTTTGAAGTGGACCGTGAGGGCAAGGACTCGTGGCGCCACAAGCGGGCCGGCGCCCAGGCCGTGGTCATCTCTTCGCCCAAAAAGATCGCCCTGATCAAGGATGTGGAAGAAGAGCTGGAAATCGATCAGATCGTTGAGAAGTACTTCGGCGACATGGACCTGGTGCTCACCGAAGGTTACAAGCGCGGCGGCAAACCCCAGATCGAAGTCTTTCGCCGCGCGGCCCACGAAACCCCCCTGCACGGCAAGGACCATCTGGGCACCCTGATCGCCATTGCTTCCGATGGGCCCGTGGATCTGGATGTGCCGCGCTTTGACGTCAATGATGTGGCGGCCATCGCGGATTTTATCGCGGCGCGCTGTCTACGGCGATAGACTGTTGTGGTGTATTATGGGTATGCCTGAATACTCACCTCCAATGGATTGCAGGGATCAACCCGTCGGGCTCGGCGATAAAGTTAGATTGCTCTCCGTCCCCAAATGGCTGTTGGATAAATTGCCTGAAGATGAAGTTAAAAGCATTAAATCAATGATTGGAGAAGTATTTATCGTTGATGAAATAGATGAATATGGAGGTGTTTGGATTGAAAAGATTTTGGATGATGGGAACGGAATGATTCATAGTCACAGCATTAGTTTAAACTCAGATGAGATAGAATTGGTTTTAAAGAAATAAGAATACACACATCCAACCCTTTCAGTTATTGAGTCCTCGAATTAAGGCACGTCATTCCCGCGAAGGCGGGAATCCAGTATCTTGAATGTTATCGCTCTCTTGCTGGATACCCGCCTGCGCGGGTATGACGGAAGAACTGCCGAGTTCCCCGAATTACAAAAATTAAATGGCTCTCAAATGGCCTTGGCTGGTTCGCAACCCGATTTCATGCAGGCTTTTTCTTCGTACATGCGCCGGTCTGCTTTGCGGATGGTTTCGGTCAGATGATCGCCGGTTTGCGCCGTGGCGCTGCCGGCGGATAAATGCACGGGCTGTTCATGGCTCTGATTAAAGGAATGGATGTGGCCGCGCAGGCGCTCAATGGTCTGGGCGCAAACATCAACGTCTACCAATGGAAGTAAAACCAAAAACTCATCGCCGCCGATCCGTGCGATCATATCCTCGGGACGGAAGGTCTGTTTGAGCACCGTCGCGGCGTTTTTAATATACTGATCCCCCATGGCATGACCATATTGGTCGTTTACTTTTTTCAGATCGTTGAGATCGATGATGATGACACTGATGGGGCGTACGCGGCTGACGGCCAGGCGATCAATCTCGGAATCCGCGTAAAAGCGGTTATACAGCCCGGTGAGGGAATCGTGGATGCTGATGTATTGAAGATAATCTTCGGCTTTTTTCTTCTCCGTGATGTCCCTTGTGGTGCCGCGAAAACCGGTTGGTTGCCCTTTGGGGTCGCGGATGAGGGAGACCGACATTTCGATATACCGGTTTTGGCCTTCGCGATTAACCAGCACGGATTCCTGGATGGTGGCCGGCTCGCCGGTACGGAAGATCTGGTTGAAGATGCCGAAGAGCCGCTTGGTTTCCTCGGGACTGGCATACTGCCGGGTGTTCATGCCGATCAGTTCTTGGATGGAATAGCCCAAATGCTTGGCCACGGCTTCATTGGCAAAAGTCATATTGCCTTTTAAATCCACTTCAAAACAGCCGTCGCTGATATTCTCGATGAAGTCGCGGTAGCGCAGCAGCTCCACTTCAGCCTTTTTACGCTCCGCGATCTGCCAGACCGAGCTCATCAGCAGGGCCACCTGCTGCAGGTCCTTTTCGGTGTATTCCTCTTCTTTATTGGCCAAGCCGATGACCGCCACGATGCGGCCCTGATGGCTCACCGGAACAGTCATGAAGCGCCGCAACGGCACATGGCCGTCCGGGTAGCCTCTTTTCAGGGGATGGGGCGCGGCAAAATCGTTGACGAGAATGGGTCGCGCCTGTCGCACGGCCTCGCCCCAGATGCCGGTCTTATCCAAATCATAGATCGTCTGGGGGTCCATGACCGTACATGCTTCCATGACCCCCTTGGACCAGGTGTTGAGAATGAACTGCCGGCGCTGATCGTCATAATAATAGATGTAGCCAATGGCGCTTTGGGTAAGGTCCAGGGCCTCACTGAGGGCGTAATCCAGCAGATCCTGGGTGGATTTGGCCTCGTACTGGCCGATCCTCAGCAGGCTCTCCAGACGCGCCTTTTCTGTCAGCCGCTTTTTTTTCATATGGATATCCAAAGACTCTGAGCGAATCCCGAGCTATACAACCCTTCCCAGTATGAACATATGGCTGGGATGTGTCAACTTCGGCCATAAAACGGCCCGGGAATCGACCCGCGGCCTAAATCTTGGACGGCCGGATCAGCGCCTTAAGGGATTCAAAAGCTTCGGGCGTATTGATATTGAGAAAGGAGTGCAGTTGCGGGTCAACGCGCTTGATTTTTTCTTCTTCTACTTTCTTGACATTGAGGCTTCCAAAAATTCGAATGATCTGAAAATCGCCGCGTTCTAATTGGGCTTCGATGGGGGCAATACAGCGCTTGGAGTAAATGGCGCACAAAGGTTCATAATAGCCGCCGATGAAGGGAATCACGGCATCCACGGCCGGTTCGATTTCGCTGAGAAGTAAATGCACCAGCTCCGGCTTGAGCAGCGGCGCATCGCAGGGTACCACGAAGCAGTAATCCGCGGCTCCAAACTTGAGCCCGGCGTGGATGCCGGTGAGCGATGAGCGCGCCTCGAAGATATCTTCCACCACCTGAAGGGGATAATGGGCGTAGAGCTCCGGCTCCCGGGTGACCAGCACAATCTCTTTGAAAATCGCTGAGAGCGTTTCCAGCAGGCGTTCCAGCAAGGTGCGGCCGTCGATGGTCAAAAAGGCTTTGTTGCGGCCCAGCATACGAGTATTGCGGCCCCCGGCCAGAATCACGGCGCAACATCTGCTTTTCGCATTCCAGGCCTCCACCGTCTTTAACCTCCAATGCGGGTCATCTGGGTGCGCAGGGTGCAATTGCCGGAAAAGCTGATCTGATGCCCCCCTTTTTTGCTGGCCAAGGCCGTACCGAACAGGGCCGCGATCTCGTCATCGCCGGCCCCCTGGCGCAGGGGCGTCAGGATGTCAATTTGATCATCGGCCAGCAGACAGGGCCGCAAATGGCCGTCGGCGGTCAGCCGGATGCGATTGCAGCGGTTGCAAAAATGGCTGCTCATGGAGCCGATCAACCCGATTTCACCCTGGGCCTGTTCGAAACGGAAGCGCTGGGCCGGGCCGTCGCCGTTCTGGGAAGCCACCGGGATCAGGGGCGCCATTCGTTCCAGGCGCGCCCGCATGTCGGCCAGGGAGAGAAAATGGTGCTGGGCCCCATTGGGATTAATGCCAATGGGCATATATTCGATGAAGCGCACATGGAAAGGCTTTTCGCGGGTCAGCCCGGCCAGGCGCTCGATCTGATCGTCATTGGTGCCGCGCATCACCACGCAGTTGATTTTGATGGGATTGAAGCCCACTTCGGCCGCCTTATCAATGCCCTGCCACACGGTGTCTAGCAGATCCAGGCCGGTGATCTGCTTGAACCCGGCCGCATCCATGGTGTCCAGGCTGATATTGACCCGCCGCAGGCCAGCCTCCTTGAGCGGCTGGGCGAATTTGCCCAGCAGGGTGCCGTTGGTGGTCAGGGCGATGTCCTGCAGCCCCTGGATGCCGTGCAGCGTTTGGACCAACCCGACCACGCCTTTGCGCACCAGGGGCTCGCCGCCGGTCAGGCGCACCTTGGTAATGCCCAGGCCCACGGCAATGCGCACCATGCGCTGAATCTCTTCCAGGGTCAGGATCTGCCCCTTGGGCCGCCAGTTGGCCGGCCCGGTCATGCAATAACGGCAGCGCAGGTTGCAGCGGTCGGTGATGGAGACCCGCATGTAGTTGACCCGGCGCTGGAAGTTGTCGATGAGATGGTTATTCGCTTTGCTGTTGCTCATTACTATCCCCTCCAAATCCAAAACCGCGACCTTCCCACTTCAGCAGTCACACAAGTATTCAGGAGCCAGGAGTCAGACTACCAGAAGCATTTGAAGACTTACCGGTGTGAAAGTGGACAAGCCTCTGGCAGCTAATGCTATTCTGGATTCTGACTTCTGAATTCTAAATACACAGGCACCTTCTATCTTATGCCTTATACCTTCTACTATCAATCTTTCATCTACTCCAACACCTGCGCCTTCACCACCGTCCCAGCCCTCAAAACCGTTTCCCCTTCCGGCACTGCCACAATGGCCGTGGCCTGGGCCATGGCGCGCAGGCGGCTGCGGGGGCGGTCGGCGCTGAATTGGGCGATCGTCGGTCCATGATCCAGGCGGCCGAAGACAAACTGGGTCCACTCGATGTCGCGGCCCTTCACGTCGTGGGCCAGAGTGGCGTTCACCGTGGGCAGCCCAGGGGCGCGCAGGCCGCCCAGGCGCATCAGGCCCGGCAGGGCGATCTGCAAAAAACCCATCAGGTTCGAGGGCGGGCCGCCGGGCAGAATAAATACGGGCTTGCCGGAGAGCAAACCAAAGCCCACAGCCTTGCCCGGACCAATGCGCACGCGATGAAATACCTGATGCCAGCCCAGGTGCTGCAAGACTTTGGCAATCAAATCGCGGTCCCCGCTCCAGGCCCCGCCGCTGGTCAAGAGCGCGTCGCAGCGCGCCAGCAAGGTTTGAACCATCCGGCCGATAGCTTCGGCATCGTCCCGGGCCGTGTCCATTTCCACGCTCATACCGAAGCGCCGGCACCAGGCGCCCAGGGTGACCATGTTGCTGGCGTAGAGTTTCCCTTGGGGCAAGGGCCGGCCGGGGGCCACCACCTCATCCCCGGTGGCCAGGATCGCCACCGTGGGCCGCCGCACCACGGCCACCTGGCTGTGGCCAGCCGCGGCCAACAACCCGACCATGCCCGGCGTGAGCACCTGGCCGGCCTGGACCACCACCTCGCCAATGGCCACATCGCTGCCCTTGGGCAGAATGTTGCGGCCCGGCTCGGCATCGTTGTGTACAATGAGTTGATCCTTTTCCTGGCAGGCGAACTCCTCGGACAAGACCGCGTCAGCGCCCAGGGGGATGGCTGCCCCGGTCAAAATCCGGGCCGCGGCGCCCGGCGCTAACGAAACCTTGTGGGTTCCGCCCGCGGCCGCATAGCCCGTCAAGGGCAAACGCAGCGGATGGTCCGGGCCGGCCGCGGCCACATCGCTGGAGCGCACGGCATAGCCGTCTTTGAGGGAAGCATCCACGGAAGGCGAATCCACCAGAGCGCGCAGATCCTCGGCAGCCACGCGATCCACCCCATCGGCCAGGGCAATGGTTTGCGCGGCCAGGGGGGCGATATGCGACAGGGTCAGATGAAGGGCTTCATCGATCCCGATCAGAGGCATTGGGCTCATGCCCAAATTGTATGACACGCGCGGGGGGGCAAGGCAATGGGATTTTACCTCAGGGTTGCGATGAAACACCCGCCGCCACCACCACCCCCATCACCGGCGAAAGGCACTGGCGTTGGAGTCGCCGGCGGCGTGGCCGGGGGCGCATCGGTGTTGCGCACCGTGACGGTGCAATCATCAAAGCCCACGTTGCCGCTGTTATCAATGGCTTTAAAGCGGAAGACCATGGTCGTGTCAGCGCTCACGCTGGGGGCCGTGAAGGTGGCCGTGGACTGGTTCGAGCCGGTGATCTGGAATTCAGGATCATCCACCTTGCGCCACTGCAAGGTCTCGATGGTGTAACCGTCGTGGACGGCACTGCCGCTGAGGGTCACGGCGGCGCCTTCATCAACACTTTGATCGGCTCCGGCATTCACCGTGGGCAGGGTCGCGTTCTCGTTGGGCTGGATGCCGGTGACCAAATACTGCTCATTCACGTCCCAGTAGTACTGAAGATAAAAAGTGCTCGGGTCGCTGATGTCGAAATAGCCTTCATATGCATCGGCCAAAGTCGGCCAGCCGAAATTGATGTGCACCATGTTGGTGGTGTCGGTCTGATAGCCATCCACCACCACTTCATGGCCGATGGTGTCGGAAAAAATTGAAAAGATCACCGGCCGTGGCGGCGTGGCATCCAGCTCGGTCTGAAACATGGCAAACCAGGCGTCGGGATCGGAGTAGTCCAGACGGTCATGGAAGGTCATGGCTTTGTACCCGAAATAGACATCCAGCACATCGTCGGCCCACATTTGACTGGTCGATTCGGTGCATCCGAAAACGGTTTGGGCCGCCAGGGCCACATCGTAGAGCAGTTTGGAAATGGCCTGGTTTTCAACCGTGTCAGTGCCGCTGGGGGTGTCGCCCATGTGGCTCCAATCATACACGCTCTGGCTGAAATCCATTGATAGGGTCCGGCCGTTCCAAGAATAACTCACACTGCCCTGGCCTTGGGCCGGCCACTGCCAGTAGTTGAGCACCTGGGCCCAGGCCGTGGCCACGCAGCCGGTCAGGGTGTGGGTGCAGCCATGGGCGCCGTTGACCGATGGGGTCATCAAATAATAAGGCGACGATTGCCCCCATAGGGTGGTCAGCAAAGGCGCCACGGTGGCTGAACGGCTGACCGCCGAGCGCTGCGTGACGCTGGCAGTCAAGCTTGCCTGACTGGAACCATCCTGCGCGGGTTGCAAATATATCTCCCACGCCCGGGCGATGCGCGCCGGATAGAACGATGCGCTGGTTTGAAACCCGGCCGCGCGTGTGCGGACCTGCTCCAATCCCGCCACTTTGGCATGCTGCTCCGGCACAATCCATGACTCGAGGGATTGGGGCTGGCCGGCCCGCGCCGCAACAAAGGCTGAACGGGTGGAATACAGCGGCACCGGGCTCAGGGTGTCATCCACCGACACCAGCACATGGCCGCTGGGGCTGACGTTGAAATCATAGGCCACGGTGCAGCCTTGATACTGAACCTCCTCCCCCGGACCTACCGTGGGAGCGGTGCTGCCGTTCCAGTGACCATGAAGGGCCAGGTGGTGGCGCACGGTGTTTTGAGCCACCAGATGGGCCGTGGCCAGATCCACCGGCGCACTCCACCCATTGGAAACCAGCAGGAAGGCCGGCAGGAGTAGAACCAACAGCATTCTGACGACCGCTTGGAGGCTAACTCTTTTGAATAATTTGGCAATACGGGGATTGGAATGCATAGGCACCTTCCGCGGGGATGAATTGGATTTTTAGAAAACGTAGGGGGATGAAATGAGGGAGGCGCTTGAAATAAACAGCCGGTGCAATTGGAATTTCAGAACCCCTGACTTGCTTTTTAAAAGGAACGGGGCGGCTGCCGCAGCCGCCCCGCCGGCTAAAGGAAGATATATTTGCATATATCCCAGAGGCTCCCCCGCGAAGCCTCTGACTGATTATCGGCATTTCATCGAACAACTTTAGTAAAATTTCAGGGCCGCTCAAAAGAAATTTTCGGTGTTTGCATTGCCCGGCCGCTCTGGATCCTGTGTGGTCAAATAACAACTATTTCAATTGGTTGCAAAACGATGTGTTTGGGTATCAAACGCGTGCGAACCAGGACCGTTGCATGACCTTGTTTTCGCTATCGGAATCGAAACACTACGATTGCGATTCCGATGCCGATGCCGATCTCGGATCAAAGCAACACTTGTGACTTATGCTCATATCCAGCGAGAGCCGTTCATCATCGCATCAAAAAGCGGCTTGACGTGTAACCCCGTTCAAGCTTTAAGAATCCTTATGGATATCCCTCTGTAAACCACCCCCCAAAACAAGAAAATGGAGAATAAACCATGCGCCCCGGAACCACCCCACGATGCTATTCCGAACTCGTTGGCGTTTGCGCCACCCTTGCCCTGATCTTCGCGGCCACGATTCAATTGACGGCGTGCGGCACACCCTCGCAAATAAGCCCGCAAGCCGCCGAAAAAGCCCAAAGCCAAAGCTTGCTGCCCGACTCCGCGGACCAGATTATAAGGAAGCATTCCTTCGATATCAAAAAAGAGAGTGGGCCGGGGTTGGCTTATCTGGAGAAGTCCGGGTTGAACCTGATCATCATGCTGCCCTCCATCGAACAGTTGCATGCAGCCATGAAAGCCAAATTCCAAAAGGGCGAGATCAATGCCGACACCATGCGCTCCTATGATCAGATGCTGAAAAACACACCACCCAAGGAAAGAAAAGAGGTCAAATTCATCGCCGTGGGTCCGGGGTTCGAACCCAGCACCACGCTGGCCCGCCCCTATGGCCTGCAAACCCAGGAAGGTCAGGCCCTCCATGTCAGTGAAAAGTTCATGCAGCGTTTTCAGATTACTACCGAGTATGATTTGATGCGCATCATCCGAAACAGCTCGATTATCCTCTCGAACTTCGCGGGACCGGACGATCAGGATTACTTCGACCCTCATTATCAACGCCTGCTGCAAGTCTTGGACAGCCAAACGGCATTGTCCGCCGGCCCCTCCTCGGAAGCCCGCATTTCCTCAATCTTGGAGTTTACCGCCTCTTTAATGGTCATCGACTCCCTGCTGGCGCCCACCGACATCGTCTTGACCACCGAAGAGTACTACATCGCCGCCCTGGTGATTGGAACGGAATACAAGCTTTTTTAGAAAAGCCTATGACCTTGTAAAGAAGAGATTAATGCTTCCGAAGCCGTGGACCCCGGATTATGTGATAGTAATCGAAAATTACTCCTTGGAGAGGCCCATATGAAACGCGTTAAGACATTCCTATACTTCCTGTTTTTCGTGATGGCGTGCGTCGGTTTGGTATCGGCGGCCGAAACCGATCTAAAAAAGCCGGTCAGAAATATCGCTCCGGCGCTGACGCCTGAGCGCGCCATCTCTTTGCCGGAAAAAATCCCGGTAGTGCAAAACCAATGGCCCCAGTGGATCAACAGCGCCAAAAAAAGCATCCGCACCGGCATCCCCCAATGGGTCAATATGGTTGGACTGAAAGACGGCATCGTGAACGGCGCCAACGTGACCGAGGGGTCACTGGCCGGTCCCTCGCCGTCCGCGATGCTGACGCCGACCATGATGGCCGATGGCGTTCCCAATTCCATCATCAACGGGCTCATGGGGCCGGTGGCCGAAGCCGTGACCTCCTGGGCCTCAAGCGTGAGGGTGCCGAATCTTCCCTGGTACCCATCCTTTCTCGTTGTGCCCGCGCCCATCGCCCCGCCCACCAAGAGCCCGGCCACACCGCTTGCCGCATTGATTCAAACGAGAGCATTTCTCGAGCCCTCCATGCTGACCATGACCATCCAGACGCGTCTTGGCAAAGAGGCCGCAACCCCCGAAGCCCAGGCCGCCATCAAGGAGTTCTGCACCTGGTTCTATTCAGGGTTCTCAACCTGGCTCTCCACGGCCACCATTAAAGAGGTCCTTGGCACCGGCCCCGTGCCGACCTTCAATCCTGCTGCAAATATTCATTCCGGCCCCGTGGTCAAAGGAACAGCCAATGGCGGGGTCATTACGCCGGCCCCGGTGTGGAGCGTGCCTTAAAAAGCCAAGGCACCTTAGAAATTCCACCAGGCGTAAACGGTGGCGCCTTGACGGAAGTAAGAGCTGTTGCCGCCGTAGATCAAGCCTGCGGAATCACTTGAGGCCCGCAATTTTTTTTCCAGTAGTCGAGGCCCTTGAAGAAATCGGCGGCAACGGTTTGGCCGGATTTGACTTCGACCGGAACTATCCCTTTTTCTCCATCAATCAGGACATCCACTTCGTTGCCGCCGGAATCGCGCCAGAAGTAAATCGAAGATTCTTGTCCCAAATGCAGGCTTCGTTTAATCAGCTCCGATATCACATAGGTTTCGAAGACCGCGCCGCGCGCGGAATGAAGCAATAGTTCTTCCGGCGAACGAATCCGCAAAAGAAAACACAGCAGCCCCGAGTTCACGAAGTAGAGCTTGGGGATTTAACAAGCCGCTCATTGAATTTTTTGTGTTGCGGTCGCAGGATCCAGACAATTCAAGGGCAGTGCCGACAAGACCAAACTGCTGGCGGCAAAGGAGTAGTCCCGGCCGATATCTGCGACGTAGCCTAGGCGGCCGCCGCCCCTACCCCATCCTCGGCGCGGCCAGCGCCACCACCAGGTCCGCGCAGCAATGGATCTTCGCCGAACAGATGCGCGCCGAGCTGGACGCCGCCCGGATTTATGACGTGATCATCGCCGACCGCTCCATCGCGGACACCATTGCCTACACCGCCGCCGACGGCTTCCACGATATCGCCCGCGCCCAGCTTGCCCTGGCCCGCCACCACAACCCCATCTACCAGGAGATCCGCTTCCGCGCCGCCGCCGACTTCTCCTATCTGCGCCCCGACGGCGTGCGCCACCTGGACCCCGCCCTGCAAGCCGAAGTCCAGACGCGCATGCTGGAGATTTACGCGGCCCTGGGGATGAAAATCACCCGCTGCGAGGCATAGCGCCACCGGCCGCCTCTTAAGAAGCGTTCAGCCCCATCCTGCACCGCCGAAGCCCAACTCGATTTCCGGCTATCGGGACAACCGATCAAGACTTCGGCTGAACTTATTTCATACTGCCACGGTATGTCTAGAATTTTTCCTTAGATAACAAGAAGCAATAACAAGCCGAGGCCAAGTCCGAAATTTCGGACGAAATCATGGCGATAGCTCAGATGGTCGTTAACAATTATCTGTTGATTTTTCAGCACGATATGATAGCGGTGAGCACAGGCTTTAAACAATTTCAAACCATCGATTCGAGACATAACCCTTTGAGGAAGGGCGAGGAGTCAATCCTTGATTAGCGTATAGTCAAGAAGAAACCCAGACATAAATGAGTTTGTGGGCAAATCACAGATCTATGTGAGACTATCCAGAATCCGAATTGCGGTGAACAACTATGTTATCTATAGGAAACTGAACGCCAATGAATTCAAACACTACCAAAGCAGATAATGATCACACGAAAGATAGCTGGAATGAATTTAATGATCCTGAAATTGTTGATTGGAAACGGATTCGACTTTCAATCGAGCACGAGAATACCTTAACAAATGCTCGCGTTACCTGGCTGCTTTATGCACAAGGCTTTTTATTAGGCGCATATATTTTACTTTTTTCCTCAACAGTAATAAGTGATTTTGCCCCATCTAAACTTCATAGTGTCCAATGGGTATTATTTACTATTGTATTGGCAGGAGTATTAGTAAGCTTTTATCTTTCACGAGGTATAAAAGCTGCCTATGATCAACACAAGCACCTTGCAGGGTGGTGGATGGATAGAATAGGATGTGAAAAAGGCGGAAAAGGGATGGGGCAATGTGGCAAACATCCTAATATTTGCGGTTATGATCCAAAATTTATTGTAACTATTCAGTATTATTGGTTCCCATTTATTTTCCTTCCACTTTGGCTCATTTTGGGGTTTGTGCCATTTATGGATGTCTTGGTTTCTAACCAAGAACAACTTCAGAAACACTTCTCAACCTATGGCCCCTATATAATTGTAAGTGTTATTTTTTGTGTAATAGGCTACTGGATTGCCCGGCTCAAACATAAAAACAACGATTAACCTATTACTACGGTTGTAGAAAAGAAGAGGGGTTTGGGAAGGAGTCAAATTGGGATAATCACTAATCAAGGTTTGACTCCATCTACACCATCTACATTGGTTATTAAAAAATTATTGAGAAGTAGTTTTAGATTATAGTTAAAATATTAAGGGCGCCCACAAATATACTAATATATGATGAATTTTAAGATTCTGCTTTTTTATATTGTTATTGGTGGCTTGATTCAGGCTACTAAATTGTTGACAGACTCATGGACATGGCTTGGCTCTAAAACTGCTAAATGTCGATATTATAAAAAGGTAATTAACATACTCACTTTCGTGTGCTTATTAACAGGAGGCATTCATCAGGTAATGACCGAGATTGAAAAAAACAAACTTCTTTTTTTTATAAATGTTGAATCAATAGATGTCACCCCCGGGTACAGTAAATCAAGCAAAATATCAATGGTAAATAATCTAGATTACCCAGTTTATCAAACTGACCTCAAAATAGCCATAGAAAGCGGTGACTTGTCTGTTGATGACATCAAATTAAAACCAAAAGATGAGGCAAAGCTAAATTTCGATCTTGGAGGAGTAATTGTTTCTTTTGATGTTTATTCTATCGTGACAATAACAAAAGAAGGCAAGCGCGAGCAACATAATATGGTTTATGATATCGATGCCCACTCAACAAAGGAATTCATTGTGGAAATCAATGCGAATAAAGCGCATGAAAAATCTAAGGTTGTGTTCAAGATAGGTCGAAGTAGCAAAAAGCCTGCTGATATACTGCATTTTGATCCTTTTATATCATGCCAAAATGACAAGCTTGATTTCTATACCTACCATGAAACTTCCAGGATGATGTTGAATCAGAAGAGGTACAAAGAGGCGCTTATCTGCTGTGAGAAGGCACTAATTAAGGATCCAAATTCAGGCAAAGCGCATAACGCTAAAGGGGTTGCACTCTTATTTTTAAATGAAAGAGATTGTGCGATAAGAGAATTTGAAGCGGCTATTGCTTCAGATCCAAAATTAGCTCCACCTTACACCAATCTGGCTGGTGTTCTAAAGCAACAAGGTAAATTTCAGGAAGCTATTAGACTTCTTGAAATTATTTCTGGGTTTAACAATGAAAAGCATCCAGAGATTTTTGTCTTATGGGGGCAATGTCTTTCTCTACAAAATGATAGTAAAGGTGCAATTGAAAAATATCAAAAAGCAATTGAATTAGATCCTGAATGTGGCCTCGCCTATTTTTTGTGGGGATTAACATTGAAAAACGCAGGCGATTGCGAAAAGGCTATCATAAAATTTCAGAAAGCCACTGAGTATGAGCATGCATTTAAGCTGGATTCTTATGGCATGTGGGGTGCCTGTCTCGAAGAATTGGGCGACAATCCTGCGGCAATAAATAAGTTTCTAGAAGTAATAAAAATAGCACCAAAAAGTAACGAAGCCAAGAAATCAAAAAAATCAATAGAAGAAGTGGAAAAGAAAATGAGCAATTTCAATACAAATTAACATAATCTTCGGAATCTGTGAGCTATTAGTTTTCTTAACCTTTGCTTTGAGAGGGGCTTTCACTACGCCGCCGTTATGCTAAAGCCCCGTAAGAAGCACGTTTGAAAAATGAAACTCGGCAACATACTTGCAGGCATTGGAATTGTGTTCTGTCTTATTGGTTACTTTTGCCTGCCTTTATACAATTTGCATGAACTGCCTTTTATTGGTAAGCGTCAAATTAACCCCATCTTCACAAGAGCAGCCGTGGGTGGCATGATGCGTAAAATACTTTTCACGGAGGTGCATCATGACGGACGGCGCAGTTTTGGTTTCGGCGCGGATCGGCAAGCCCAATAGCGGGCAAGAGTTTTGGCGACATCACATTGCGGCCTGGCGCGACAGCGGCTTGAGCCAACGCGCCTATTGCCAAAAGAACAATCTCAAAGAGTACCGCTTCTCCCACTGGAAGGGCCGGTTAGCCAAGACCGATGTTGTCGGTCGCTTCGTTCGCGTGCCGTTGGCCTCCCATTAGCCGGTTCCCATTAAGCATTGCCCACTGCATCTGCATTGCCCCAATGGCTTTAGCGTCGATATCCACGAAGGGTTTGATCCCGGCCTGCTCAAAAAGCTGCTGACCGTTTTGGGAGAGGTGGCGCATGCTCGATGAAACGCCAAGCGAGATCTATTTGGCGCTGGGGCCCACCGATATGCGCAAATCCATCAACACGCTGTCGATTTTAGTCGAGCAGGCCATGGCGCTTAATCCGTTTTCTGGGGATCTCTTCGTTTTCAGCAACCGCGCTCGCACGATCCTCAAGATCTTGTACTGGCAAACAAACGGTTTTTGCCTGTGGCAAAAGCGCCTGGAAAAAGATCGCTTCCAGTGGCCCAAGACACCGAAAGAGATCCTGCGCATCGATCATCAACAGCTGCGGTGGCTGCTTTCCGGATTGGATTTTCAAAGCGCCCACAAAGCGCTTAGGTACTCGATCGCGGCGTGATATTTTTACTTCTTTGCGGAAGAATTTGCTGTACAAATAAGAAGTAATTTGGTATGTCCGGTTGCATGAATTTGGACCTGTCCAACCTGCCCGATCAAACCTTTACCAAAGACGATATCGCTTCGCTTTTGGTTTGCTATCAAGAAAAGATCCACTACCTGGAAGAGCGCATCCGGCTGTTGCAAAACGAGCTGTTCGGAAGAAAGAGCGAAAAGCGCTATCCCGACGATCATCAGCAACTGCCGATCTTTGAGCAGCCACCCGACCCAACCGATGCCGAGCATCCCGCGCCGGCAAAGACCATCGTGGTTGCCCAGCATCAGCGCGTCAAGGTCGGCCGCAAGCCTCTGCCCGAGCATCTGCCGCGCATCGAAGTGATCCATGACATCGCCGAAGAAGAAAAGATATGTACCTGCGGCGCTGTCCTAACGCGGATAGGGCAAGATACTTGCGAAAAGTTCGACTATGTTCCGGCCAAGGTGCAAGTGCTGCGTCATATCCGCCCCAAATACGCCTGCAAAAGCTGCCAAGGCGTGGAAGGCAATGGCCCCACGGTAAAGATTGCTCCGGCGCCGGTTCAATTGATCCCCAAAGCAAACGCCACCGAAGCATTGGTGGCCCATATCGTGGTGGCCAAGTTTGTTGATGGCTTGCCTCTGTATCGGCAAGAGAAGATCTTTGCCCGCCTGGGCATTGAGTTGCCCCGGGCCACCATGGCCAATTGGATGGTTCAAGGCGCTCAGAGCTGCGCACCGCTGCTGGAGCTGCTGGAGGCCGAACTTAAAAACGGTCCCTTGATCAACATCGATGAAACGCCGCTGCAGGTGCAGCAAGAACCCGGACGGGCCAACACCGCCAAATCGTATATGTGGGTGTATTGCGGAGGTCCGCCCGATCATCCCATCGTGTTGTACCGCTATCATCCCACGCGCAGCGGCGATGCGGCCCTAAAGTTTTTGGACGACTACCAGGGCTTTATCCAATGCGATGACTATGGCGGCTATGACTATCTGGGCAACAAAAAGAACATAGTACTTATGGGCTGTTGGGCGCACGCCCGGCGCAAGTTCTTCGACGTGGTCAAAGTCCGAAAAAAGCATCGCGGCGGTGGCGACAACCCCAAGGGATTGGCCGACGAGGCCCTGGAGTACATCGCAAAACTCTACCTGATCGAAAAGCAGATCCGCCAGGAGCAACTCAAGCCCGATCAAATTGTCGAGCGCCGCCGGCGGCAATCAATCCCTGCATTGGATGAGTTCAAGACCTGGCTGGATGCAACCTATCCCCTGACGCCGCCCAAGGGACTCTTGGGCATGGCCATGGGCTATGCGCTGAAGAATTGGCCCAAGCTGATCGTATACACCACCAATGGCCTACTGCGGCCGGACAACAATGTGGCTGAAAACGCCATTCGCCCCTTTGTGCTGGGCCGCAAGAACTGGCTGTTTGCCGGCCACCCCAATGGCGCCAACGCGGTGGCCGCCTTTTTCTCCCTGATCGAAACCGCCAAGGCCAACGGCCTTGAGCCCTATGCCTATCTGCGTTGCCTGTTTGAACGCCTGCCGTTTGTCAAAGATCAAGCCGGCTACCGGGCGCTGCTTCCCCAGTATATTGATCGCAGCTTGGTCAGCTCCCCGCCTGCGGAGTAGCTGCTGGTGGGGTTGATTTGACGCTTACTTTTATTGGGGATGCGTCTTATCCGAAGGGTGGCGGTTGGATTGGGTTAGCGGCCTCGGGTGTATTTGCAAGGCCGGGCATTGTTTTGATGATTATCGGAGGCGTGTTTTTGCTGGCTTCAAAATTATAGCCGAAGAAGTATTGGGAAACCTCTGAAAGTTTGTTGGATAGAAGGGTTGAAAAGGGACGATGCGAGAATAAGGACGGGGTGAGGAAATGAGGAAATCAGTTTCGATGGCGGTTGTGATGTTTTTGCTGGTCTTCGGGTCGGCAGGTTTGCTTTGGGCTGGCCAATAGGTCGAGCTGCTTCGGGCCAATCCGCCGGAGAACACCTATGTGGAGGTGTGTGGGAAATCGTCGGAAATTTGAGCCCTTAACACTTTAACTTTCAGACCTGTTTGACAAAAGATCTCTAATTTTGTCTGTTAGTAATTTATGAGAAACGGTTTTACATTTAAGTTAAAGAATTAAGGGCGCCCCCATGCCCCATCGTCCCCATCCCCTTCCCTTCAAGCGTAGCCCAGGCCGCCATCAAGGAGTTCTGCGCCTGGTTCTATTCAGGGTTCTCAACCTGGCTCTCCACTGCCACCATCAAAGAGGTCCTTGGGACCGGCCCCGTGCCGACCTTCAATCCGGCTGCAAATATTCATTCCGGCCCCGTGGTCAAAGGAACCGCCAATGGCGGGGTTATTGCGCCGGCCCCGGTGTGGAGCGCACCATAAAAACCGAGGAGAACTTACCAGCCGTTCTTTCACTGAACAGGTGGAAATTGGGGACGCCCTTAACTTTTTACTTTCGTGCCTGTCTGACTGAAGGGCACTAATCTTTGGTTATTATGAATTATAGAGAAGTGGTTATAGATTTAAGTTAAAAAGTTAAGGGCGTCCCCGAACACACGAACACACCGATTTTAAAGGCCGCCCCCGGAGGCATCGGCAGCGGCGGGGCGGTTATGCCCACGCCCACACCAACGCACGTGGCCGCTTTTTGCGGCAATCCGGTCAGCCGCATCTATCACGCGCAATCCCATTGGTGTGGTGCCGAAGCCGCGCATTTTGAAACCAGGCAAGCGGCCGAAGCAGCGGGCTATAGGGCATGCGGTATTTGCGGCACCCGCTAAGAACTATCACCCGGAGACCATTTTCAGGACAGCCGGGGGCGCATTTTTCGATAAAGGCACACAAGGCCGGATGACAACAGAAGTAAAATGGACGGCTCCGGCACGGGCAGTGGCTGGCGGATTAAGGTTAAGCTGATGGAAGCTTGCTTATTAGGGTCATCGGAGCTGAACGAATCGCCAAGGATTTGCGACCAATACAGCCAATCATTATCCAGCACGATTTGAGGGGCGCACAAGCCGTATTCCAGGTCCCAGGGGTTGCCAATAGATTTCGATGATACCCCGTAAGGGGTGCCATCATAGTTCAGGAAGCTCAATATATCCGCGTAGGTGTGGAGCTTAACGGTGTCGGGCGATTGTAAAAAAAACTCTGAAAAATGCATCTCGAATTTGGAAGTATCTGGATTTAGCGCAAGGTAGCCGCCAGTTCCTCCCGAGCCACCGGAAAACAGGCCATAACCGTCGATGTATATCGTTGAATTTGCAAAATTGAAATGGACGCCCCCGACGCGCCAATCACTAGGTTCACTGAGTACGGGAATATCGTCGAGGACGTACAGCGTGCTGTCCATCTCCGTTTGCACGTAGATATTGTGGGCAACGCCATTGAGCGTGAGGGTGCCGAAGCCCGCGTAAGTGAACATCGCGGCTTGCGTCGGGGACGCGCTGACGGCCAAGACAAGCGCGGCAAACACGAGGAGCTTTGGAAGGCATGGGTGTCTCATACGAGCTCTCCTTTGACTATGATTCTATGGTTGTCGGGGTGGATAGTGCGGATATTACCGCGCGCAATCAAGAAGCGTGCCGTCAAGATGTAGCGTAATCCAGCGGTTGAGCAATCAATATGTGGGTTGATTGTGAAGATAATTACTCAATGCCTGGGAAATAATTTTCTACGACGGAACCATCCAGGCAAGCGGCCCCGGCGGCCGGATACCGGGCATGCAGTATTTGCGGCCCGCATTGAACAGAAGAGCAATCCAACAGCATAGGGAGGGGGGGATGGCGCTTACCGAAGAAGAAAAAGGCGACATTGCGGACGTGGTGCGCAAAGCCATGGCCGATGGGTGCCTATGCGGTCACCAGGAGCACGTCGAACATCTGTTCGACCGGTTCAAAGCCTTGGGCGAGGGCAATATTGAAAAAGGGATTGAATCCTTCGCCAAGTCCATCAGCGTCATCAATAAGGTGCGCCACTGGAAAATGGGAAAATGGGGACGCCCTTAACATTTTAACTTTCATGCCTGTTTAACCAAAAAGCCCTAATCTTTGGTTATTAGAAAATATAAAGGAGTGGTTTTAGATTAAAGTTAAAGAATTAAGGGCGTCTCCAAACACCACTTGGCACCGGCCCCGTGCCGACCTTCAATCCGGCTGCAAATATTCATTCCGGCCCTGTGGTCAAAGGAACGGCCAATGGCGGCGTCATTACGCCGGCCCCGGTGTGGAGCGCGCCATAAAAACCGAGAAGAACTTACCAGCCGTTCTTTCACTGAACAGGGCAAAGATTAGGCTTGCAGCGTGGTTTACGAATTGGATTTGATGACCGAGTTGCTCACCGAAATCCGCGTGTCGCTGTGCATGGAGATGCCGTCATAGGCCGGGTACCAGGAGCCGCCGATATTATTGGTGATCACCGAGTCCTCGATGACGATATTGCCGGAGTGATCATTGGTGACAAAGAAGATGGCCGAGCCGTGTTCGTTGACCTCATTGTACTCGATGAGGCTGCCGCGAATGGTCAGGGTCATGGTGTTGCCGTCGTTGTATATGGCGCCGCCGCTGCCGCCACCGGGGGTTCCGGGATCAGCCGGATTAGCGCCGTTCCCAATGGCCCGGTTATAGGAAAAGAGGCTGTTGAGGATGGTCCATGACACACCGATGCTGCTGATGGCCCCGCCGTTGGAACCTACGTTGCCGTACCCTTGGGCGCCGCCGAAGGTGCAGTGGGTGATATAGACGGGCCGCCCCTGGTACTGGCTGAACACCCGGATGGCCGCGCCGCCCACATCAGGGCCAGTGGCCGCGCACGCATTGTTAAAGAAGCGGCAGTTGACTGCCTTGAATCGCCCGCCGCGCGCCCAGATGGCGCCGCCGCCGTCATATTCGGTTTCAGCCGAGGAGTTGCCGTTGACAAAGGTGATGTTTTGCACTGTGAGGCGGGGGTGGTCCTGGTCCTGGCAGTGAGACGTGGTCCACACCTGGTCCGGGTCACAGGTGTTCATATAGAGAATCCGGGTTTGTCCATTGCCGCTGAGGGAGACCAGGCCGCCGCCGTCGATGATGATTTCCGGGTTGGCGTTATTGAACACTTTGGCCGGCTGGGTCAGGGTGATGGTGATAGGGTCCGGGCCGCAATCAAATACAATGATTCCCCCCAGGGCCACGGCATCGATGAACGCATCGGCCGTACAGTTCTCCGGTGTGCCGTCGCCGATGATGGTGTCGGGGTCGGAGCTATCTTCCAGATTCGCTTCAGCCGGCACCGCAGCTTTGCCATCCGGGTTGCCGGCGGCCGGACCGCCATCGGGGTTGACGGGAGGATATTGTACGGGCGGTCCGGGTTGCGGTCCAGGGGCTGGCCCGGGTGACGCGGCCGGTGCTTGGCCGCCGGAACCACATCCGAACATCAGAATCAATACCGCGATGATGCACAATGCCCCAAACCGTTGGCGAGTTGATGTTTTCAAGCTGCACTCCTTCTTTCCTAGTCTTCACTATCAGGTCACTATTGTTCTTTCGATGTAAAGCCAAGCAAGCCCCAGGCCACTGTAACGGGCAGCTCAATGAAAAAATAGTATGTTTGCTCTGAATGTTGGAGAAGGTCATCGGCCGGGAACGCCATTCGAGGTCCATATTTAATGATTACAAATCTTTGGAATACAGTTCGGGTATAGCGGAGAGACGCGCCGCACCGGTTTTAGAGCGATGGCCATGACCCTTATTCCGGCCGTTGGTGAGCCGGCGGCGCATGGCCAGGGGAGATGAAACCGCCGGAAGCGTCTATTTGGTAATTACGCCTGTGCACTTTATGGTCATCAGATGGTTTTTGGCCGGATTTGATTTCTACCGGGATCAGCCCGCTTTCTCACTTCAGTGTCCCGAGCCACCGTAATTCAGCCCCACGACCCCGGCGATGATCAGGAGGGTGCAGAGTACTTTCAGGGCGGTCAGCGGTTCCTTGAAGTAGAAAATGCCGATGGCCGCGATCAGGGCGGTGCCTAGCCCGGACCAGACGGCATAGGCCATGCTGACATCAAACTTCTTGATTGCAAATGTCAACGCGACAAAGGACATGCCATAAAAGAAGAACATGAGGATGGAAGGCGCCATCCGGGTAAAACCGGAGGATAGTTTCATACAGGTCGTACCGGATACCTCAAAGAGGATCGCGCAGATCAGAAACAGCCAGTGGTTCATGGCACACTCTCCTCAAATTTTGCGGGCAATAAAGAGTCCGGAGCCAAGTCTTTCCGTTTCAATCATTTTCAAAGTATAGGCGCTCACAAGATCCCAGTTATCGTAAAGTTCTCTGCCGCAGGTATCGATCATGCGGCGCTTATTGGCGCGAAGGGTATCCCTGAGGGTGGCGACATGCCTTCTGAAAGCCTCATTTCTGGCTTGGGCGTGAAGTACTTCAAAACCGGCGGCGCGCAATTTCTCCGAATAGCTGTCAACGGTTTCCAGGGGCGGAAAAGCATAGATAAATCGGAATCCTTCGGAGTCCCTTTTATTCATGGTCCAATCGTGGAATAAGATCGTACCGCCTTTTTTCATGACCCGGTGGCATTCCCGCAGCAATTTGTCACGGCCCGGTATATGGCACCAGGCATCCATTCCGAAGACATAATCAAAATCGCCATCGTCAAAGGGAAGAGAAAGAGCGTTTGACTGCACAAAACGACATTGATCGCTGATGCCCCGGCGAGCCGCCAGAGACGATGCTGCCGCGACATTCCATTCCAGAAGATCCACGCCCGTAACATTAAGGCCGAACTCGGCCGCAAGCAGACAGGCAGGCCCGCCGATGCCGCATCCGACATCGAGCAGCTTTCCGCCGCTCCGAACTTCTGCATTTTTAGCTGTTTCAACGATATCTCGGGTGGGTGTGAATCCCAGGAATCCCTCTTCCTGCACGATATTAAATGCGTCCGAGTTGAAATATAGACCTTCCACCGTGCCGACAATTCCTTTGCCCGCCAGCTTTTTAAATAACTCAGGAAAGGCATCGATCACCGGCACCGTCCATGCGACCGGAAAAAGAAACCCGAGTAGATTTGAAGATACCGGATAGGGCGATGGGTAGTACTTAATCAGCGCAAACACCATGACCGGAGATGCAAGCAGCTCGAAATAGGGCACGGTTAAGCCGGCGGACGCGAGACAGTATATTGCCCGGGCAAATTGAAGGGAATGCAGGATAATGCCAACATTGATCATGATCCTGTAGCGCCAGGGGTTGCCGGCCGCCAGCCAGTACCCGCAGCCGATGGCGGCAAAGAACGGGAAGTGATTGTAAAGCCCGGAAGCAAACATAACGACGGCCAGAATCCTGAGCGTAATTCCCATGGTGCGATAGTCATTGTCTGTTGAGCGCATTTTGTCTCCATTATATCCGCATGCGTTATCGGCTTCAAATACTACAACATGCGCGAAGTGAAGGAGCATCTTTATGCCCAGTAGATAAACAATTCCGGATCAACTCGCGGAATCTGAATGCTCCTTTTTCTTCTCGGCCAGGGAGAAGAGCATTTCTTCTTCCCGCTTGCGGTGTTTGCCCACGGTCCGGTAGATGATCACGTAGAACAGGGGCGCGAACAGGGTCACCAGGAAAGTGGAGGTCACCACGCCGCCCACCACGCCGATGCCGATGGCTTGCTGGGCGCCGGCGCCGGCGCCGCGGGCCAGGGCCAGGGGCAGCACGCCGAAGCCAAAGGCCAAAGAGGTCATGATGATGGGCCGCAGACGCAGCTTGGCGCCTTCAATGGTGGCCGCGATCAGAGCCATGCCTTCATCGACGCGGGCCTTGGCGAATTGCACAATCAGAATGGCGTTCTTGGTGGTCAGGCCCAGGATGGTGAGCAGACCGATCTGAAAATAGATGTCGTTGGGCATCTTCATCAGCTTGCAGGCCAGCACGCCGCCGATGGCCCCCAGGGGCAGGGTCAGCAGGATGGAAATGGGAATGGGCCAGCTTTCATACAGGGCCGCCAGGCAGAGGAAGATGACCAGAACGGAAAAAGTATAGAGCAGCGGCGCCTGGGAACTGGCCATGCGTTCCTGGAAGGAGAGTCCGGTCCAGTCAAAGCCGATGCCCTGGGGCAGTTGGGTGACGGCCTCTTCCATGGCCTGCATGGCTTCGCCCGAGCTGTGGCCCGCGGCCGGCTCACCCCAGAAGTTAATGGAGGGAAAACCGTTGAAGCGGCTCAGGGCCGGGGCGCCGGAATCCCAACTCCCGGTGGCCAGGGTGGAAAAAGGCACCATCTTGCCGGAAGTATTGCGCACGTAAAGTTTCTCCAGGTCGCTGGGCAGCCGCCGGAAGGGGGCGTCGGCCTGGACATAGACCCGCTTGACCCGCCCGTTGTGAATGAAGTCATTGACATAGGAGCTGCCAAAGGCGGTGGTGATGGCGCTGTGGATGGCGGAAATGGGCACGCCCAGGGCGCCGGCCTTTTCCCAATCCACATCGATGCGATATTGGGGCACATCTTCTAGATCGTTGGGCCGCACCCGCATCAGCCGTGTGTCTTTGGAAACGATGCCCATCAATTGGTTGCGCGCCGCCACCAGTTTTTGGTGGCCCAGGCCGCCGCGGTCGAGCAACTGGAAGTCAAAGCCATTAGCCCGGCCCAGCTCGGTCACGGCCGGCGGCGCAAAGGCGAATACCATGGCGTCGCGGTATTTGGAAAAGGTGCGCATGGCCCGGTTGACTACGGCGCCCACCTTGAGGTCTTTGCGCTGACGCAGGTCCCAATCCCTGAGACGCACGAAGGCAAAGGCGGCATTCTGTCCCCGGCCGCTGAAGCTGAAGCCGGCCACCGTCAGAATTGCCTCGGCCGCTTCTTTTTCGTTTTCCAGGAAGTACTGCTGCACGCGCTTGAGCACGTTCTGGGTCTGTTCCAAAGTCGAGTTGGCCGGCAAAATGGCCTGGATCATGAGTGTGCCTTGATCTTCGTCCGGCAGATAAGCGGTGGGCATTTTCTTGAAAAGATAGGCCATGCCGGCCACAATGACCAGAAATAAAACGATGAAGATCCCTTTGCGCGCCAGGGAGCGCGCCACCAGCCGCAGGTAGTTATCCCTGGAGCGGTTGAAGAAGCGGTCAAACCAATGGAAAAAAGGCCGCATGAAGAAGATGGCGTTGTCGGCCGGGCTATGCCCCGCGGGCACGGGCTTAAGCAGGGCCGCGCACAGCACGGGCGTCAGAATCAGGGCCACCACCACGGAGAGCAGCATGGCGGAGATGATGGTGATGGAAAACTGGCGGTAGATGACGCCGGTGGAGCCGGGGAAAAAGGCCATGGGCCCGAACACGGCCGCCAGCACCAGACCAATGCCGATCAGGGCGCTGGTGATCTGCACCATGGATTTGGCCGTGGCCTCCTTGGGCGGCAAGCCCTCCTCGCTCATGATGCGCTCCACGTTTTCCACCACCACGATGGCGTCGTCCACCAGCAAGCCGATGGCCAACACCATGGCGAACATGGTCAGCATGTTGATGGAGAAATCAAACAGTCCCAGCACCCCGAAGGTGCCCAGAAGTACTACCGGCACGGCAATGGTGGGAATCAAGGTGGCGCGGATATTTCCCATGAAGAGGTACATCACCAGAAACACCAGCAGCACCGCTTCCAAGAGGGTCTTGAACACCTCCCAGATAGCCACCCGCACAAAGGGGGTGGTGTCGTAGGGATAGACCACCCGCATGCCGGGCGGAAAGAAGGGGCTCATCTCCTGGAGTTTGGCCTTGATGGCGTCGGCTGTGGCCAGGGCATTGGCGCCGGCCGCCTGGCGCACGGCGATGCCGCCGGCCGGCCGGCCATTGTACATGGGGATGTTGTCATAGGTTTCGGAACCCAGTTCGGTTTGGCCCACATCCTTGATGCGCACCACCGAGCCGTCGGCATTGATCCGCAAAGGGATATTGGCGAACTCTTCGGGTGTTTTGAGCAAGTTCTGGACAATGATGGAAGCATTCATGCGCTGACCGGGAACAGCCGGCGCGCCGCCGAATTGCCCGGCGGAGATCTCCACATTGTACGATCGCATGGCGGTGATCACATCGTCATAGGTCAGTTGGTACTGGGTCAGCTTATCGGGATTGATCCACACCCGCATGGCGTACTGGGTACCGAAGATGGTCACTTCGCCCACGCCCGGCACGCGCGCCAGCACTTTTTCCAGATTGGAGCGGGCGTAGTCGCGCAGATCGTTGCCGTCCATGCTGCCGTCCTCGGACACCAAGGCCACGATCACCAGGTAGTTGCGGGTGGATTTGCTCACCGTGACGCCGCCGCGCTGCACCACATCGGGCAGACTGGCCATGGCCAGTTGCAGTTTGTTCTGCACCTGGGCCCAGGCCAAGTCCGGATCGGTGCCGGCGGCAAAGGTCAGCTCGATGCGCGAGGCGCCCGAGGAGTCGCTGGTGGCCGAGATATAGAGCAGCTTGTCGAACCCGGTCATCTTCTGTTCGATGATCTGGGTCACGCTGTTTTCAACGGTTTCAGCCGATGCGCCCGGATAGTAGGAGTCGATGGCGATGGAGGGCGGCGCAATGGGCGGATATTGGGAGATGGGGAGATTGTAAATGGCCAGGCCGCCAGCGATCATGATGACGATGGCGATCACCCAGGCAAAAACGGGCCGTTCCAAAAAGAATTTAGATAGCATGGCGCCTCCCTTACTTCTTTTCAGGGGCGGCCGGGGCCGTGCTGGCTGGCTTGGCGCCTGGGGCGGGTGTTTGACTGGCGGCCGCGGAAGCGACCTTGACCGCCATGCCGGGACGCACTTTCTGCAACCCTTCGATGACGATGGCGTCTCCGGGCGCCAGGCCCGAGCTGACGAGCCACTGGTCGTCAATGGCCCGATCCAGCTTAAGCAGGCGCTGTTGGGCTTTGCTTTCAGCATCCACTACCAACACCACGGGATTGCCCTTGGGATCGCGCGACACCGCCTGCTGGGGGATCAGGATCGCCTGGTTGTTGACCCCCTCCTGGATCACGGCCCGCACGAACATTCCCGGCAGCAGCAGCCCTTGGGGATTGGGAAAGACCACTCGCAGAACCACTGACCCAGTACTCTGCTCCACGGTCACATCCCGGAATTGCAGGGCACCCTCCTGGGGGTAGACCGAGCCGTTTTCCAGGAGCAGCTTGACCTTGTTCTGGCTCCGGCCGTTTTGGTCCAGGCGTCCTTCTTCCATGCGCTGCTTCAAGCGCAGCAGTTCGGTGGTGGATTGGTTCACATCCACATAAATGGGGTCCATCTGTTGGATGGTGGCCAGGGCCACGGGTTGATAGGCGGTGACCAGGGCCCCTTCGGTGACTTCGGAGCGGCCGATGCGTCCCGAAATGGGCGCGGTGATCCGGGTATGGGCCAGGTTGATTTCGGCGGCCGCCACCGAGGCTTTCCAATAAAGCACATCGGCTTCGGCCTGCTTGAGGGCGGCGTCGGTATCATCATAATTTTGCTGGCTCACCACCTGCTCGGCGAGCAACTGCTTGGAGCGCTTGGCCTTGGCGGCCACGGCCGGCAGATTGGCTTCGGCCCGGCCCAGGGCCGCCTTGGCATTGTCCAGGGCGGCCTGGAAGGAGGATGGGTCGATCTGGTAGAGCAGGCTGCCCGCCTTGACGTCCGAGCCTTCCACAAAAAGCCGCTTCTGGATCAGGCCATTGACCTGGGGTCTGATTTCAGCCACCCGGAAGGCCGAGGTGCGGCCCGTCAATTCGGTGGTCAAAACCACCTGCCGCGGCTCAACGGTCAGGGTGACCACCTCGGGGGTGGGCGGCCCCTGGGATTTGGGTTGCGACCCCTTGCCACAGGCAGTGGCGCCAAAGGTAAAAGATAAAATGATGAACCAGAGCGTCAACAGATTCCAGGAAGTATGCGCACGCATCACTATTTCGGCCTCCTATCGGGCGGATAATTTAGTAATAGACGAATGGTCGCTAAGTTAAATTGGAAATTAAAATAAATTTTTGACATTTGCAATTGGGCTGCGTAGTTATTTATTTTAAATCGTGATTTCAAATAGGTGGAATGAGCAGAATTTTTTGTAACCCATTTTCGGAGTATTGCGGTGACCAAACGCGAAGATGGCAAAGAGACCAAACGCAAGCTGCTGGATGCGGCCTGCGAGGTGTTTGCCCAGAAGGGGTTTCGGGATGCCAAGGTGGCCGAGATCTGCCAGGAGGCCGGCGCCAATGTGGCGGCCGTAAATTACTACTTCAGGGACAAGGAAAACCTCTATCGTGAATCGTGGCTCCATAGCCTGCGGCATTTCATGGAGCGCGATCCCACCGAATCCAATGCCGGTACGCCCCAGCAGCGCTTGCGGGACTATATTTACAATATGATTCAAAACTTCACCGGAGAAGATAAGATGCAGCGCTTCAGCCGTCTCTACCAGATGGAGATGGTCAACCCCACGGGCTTGATTCAGGACACCTGGCGGGAGCAGCTCGACTCCCGCCGGCAGCGGCTGCATGCCATCATCCGCGACATTATCGGCACCCAGGCCGATGAGCTGAGCCTGAGGCTTTGCGAGTTGACCATCATCAGCCAGTGCCGGGTTTTTGTGACCCTAAAGCGCAACGATTTGGAATATATGCTGGGCCAGCCCCTGACTCCGGAAGTGATTCAGCGGATAGCCGACCATATCGCGGAATTTTCATTGGCGGGCGTGATGGCGGCGGGGGGAGCAGGATCAAACGATCGGAAATGAGGCTCATCGTTTTTGCCGGCACTGCAAGTGCTCAATACGGGATAAACTGCGATAATTGGTCAGAATGGCTGATATTACTGAATATCCGTCTGTTTGGGGGGCAGGGAATGGCTGCTGGGTTGGTTTCGAGTACGAGTCCGAGTACGATAGAGGAAGGACGAACGTTTTGAGCCTATCCGAAAAAGCCGAAGGTATCGCTGGCGTTATCCAAACACCACCCCCGCATACCCCACGAAACTATCCCCCGGACTTTTGTCATAGCTGGTCGCATAGGCAATGGTTTTGGCCTGGGTGGCGCCGAGCTGTTTGGCGGCCGCAATGGCCGTGGCGGCCGCGCCGCTGCAACAGGCATTTTGCTGGCTCAAACCCTCTTCGAGCACCTGTTCGGGCGCCATGGCCAGCATGGCGTCGATGACCCGGCGGTCATTTTCATCGCGCACCCAGGCCACGGCCTTGGCAGCGCGGCCATGGGGTGAAAAGCCGTAATTTTCACCATAATGGGTCAGGTCCGTGGAACCGACGATACGCAGCCGCTGCTTGTTTGCCTTGGCCCAGTCGGCCACGGCCCGTCCGATCTCCAAGGATCGCGCCGTGGGCGGCACGCCGATGGCCAGAATCGCCGCCGGATCGAGCAGCCGCTTGATAAAGGGCAGCTGCAACTCCACGGTGTTATCGCGGTTGAATCGCCGCGGGGTCTCCACTTGAAAGGCAAATCGTTCCAACAGCGCCTGGGCCAGCGGCTCAGCCACGGGCAGTTCGCCATAGGGAGTTTCCCAGGCGCCCTGGGTCATCATGTAGTTGGGCGAACCTGGGTGCAAGTGCATGCCGAACACCACCACCAGATCGATGGGTTCCGCGCCCTTCAATTGGTGAATCACCTGACATGCAATGCGGCCGCTGTAATACCAGCCTGCATGAGGTACGATGCCGGCCACCCATTGGGGATGGCTTGCCGGCAGATCCGCTTCCGAGGAGAGATAGGTCTCGATCTCCTGGTCGCAGGCTTCGGCCCGGTCCGGATACCAGCTACCGGCAAATACTGCTTTGCGGAGTTCCATGGGGGTACCTCCTTTTTTGTTGTCCGTTGGCCCGTGGCCCGTTGGCCCGTTTGCCCGTGGCCCGTTGGCCCGTTGGCCCGTCAAACACCTTAATTTCATCTATCAGATGTTTGATCCCGCCGTCCCCACCCCTTTTAATTGTTAATCGGATGTGGGGTCCCGCTGCCTTTTAGCGGGGGCTTTAGCGGGGTTGCCCGTTTGTCCGTGGCCCGTTGGCCCGTTGGCCCGTTGAGCCCGTTGAGCCCGTTGGTGGTTATTTGCCCGCGGGTTGGTTTTTATTATCCAGCGAAGGGGCGCATCAACGGCGGAAGGCGGAGCTGAACAAGGCGGGCAATTAATAATCAAAATATGGCTTCATCATAAGACGAAGTCAAATACCAAATGCTTTTCCCATAAGGCCATGGTCTCACGCGCCCACGGACCAACGGGCCAAACGAGCAAACGGGCCAACGGGCTCAACGGGCTCAACGGGCACACGGGCTCAACGGACCACGGGCTCAACGGGCTCAACGGGCCAACGAGCCAACGGGCCACGGGCTCAACGGGCTCAACGGGCCAACGGGCACACGGGCTCAACGGGCAACGGGCCAACGGGCAACGGCCAACAGACACTTTGCATCCGGAAAATCGTGCTTATTATGGCCGTTACGTGATTGAGAACTGATCAATCCAGCCGGATTGCAACTGACACTCCTCGGGGAGGGCACACCATGTGGGAATATACAGACAAAGTCAAAGAACACTTCCTCAACCCGCGCAACGTGGGTGAGGTTGAAAATGCCGACGGCGTGGGCGAGGTGGGCTCCATGGCCTGCGGCGACGCCTTGAAGCTCACCTTCAAGGTGGGCGGCGACGGACGCATCGTTGACGCCAAATTCAAAACCTTTGGTTGCGCCAGCGCCATTGCCTCGGCCTCAGCCCTTACGGAACTGCTCGTGGGCAAGACCATTGAAGAGGCTGAAAAAATCACCAACGACCACATTGCCGAGTACCTGGGCGGCCTGCCCAAGGAAAAGATGCACTGCTCGGTCATGGGCCACGAGGCCCTGGAAAAAGCCATTGCCTGCTACCGCGGCGAGGCGGACAAGGTCAAGGAAGGCAATCTGGTGTGCGAATGTTTCGGCGTCACCGATATTCAGATTGAACGCGCCGTGGCCGACAACCGCTTGAAGACCATTGAAGACATCACCAATTACATCAAAGCCGGCGGCGGCTGCGGCAAATGCCATGACGCCATCCAGCAGATCATCGACCGCGTCAACGGCTCGCTCACCGACAAGCCGCCCCAACCCAAGCCCTTGACCAATATCCAGAAGATCAAGCTCATCGAAGAGACCCTGGAGCGCGAAATCAAGCCGGCCCTGATGCAGGACGGCGGCGATATCCAGCTGGTGGACGTGGACGGCAACCGCGTCATGGTCAAACTCAAAGGCCGTTGCGCCTCGTGCGCCATGTCGGAAATCACCCTGAAAGACTATGTGGAGAGCAAACTCAAAGAGTTGGTGGCCAAAGAGATCATCGTAGAGGAGGTGGCCTCATGAAGCCAGTCTATCTGGACAACAATGCCACCACCCAGGTGGCCCCCGAGGTAGTGGAAGAGATGCTGCCGTACTTCTCCACCTATTACGGTAATCCTTCCAGCATGCACTCCTTCGGCGGCAACGTGGGCAAGAAGATCAAGGAGGCCCGCGCCAAGCTGGCTGATCTGCTGGGGGCCCAACCCGACGAGATCATCTTTACTTCCTGCGGCACGGAAAGCGACAGCACCGCCATTTACGCCACCCTGCGCTCCTACCCGGAAAAGAGACATGTGATTACTTCCAAGGTGGAACATCCGGCGGTGAAGAACCTGGTGGAGTATTTGGGGCGCAACGGCTACCGCATCACCTTTGTACCGGTGGACAAAAAAGGGCGGCTGGACCTGAACTATCTCTACGCCCATTTAAGCGATGACACCGCCATTGTCAGCCTCATGTGGGCCAACAACGAAACCGGCGTGATCTTCCCGGTGGAAGAGATCGCCGCCCAGGTGCACAAACGCGGGGCCGTATTCCACACCGATGCTGTGCAGGCCGTGGGCAAAGTGCCCATCAACATGGCGGAAAACCAGATCGATCTGCTCTCCCTCTCCGGCCACAAACTGCATGCGCCCAAGGGCATCGGCGCGCTCTACATCCGCAAAGGCACCAAGTTCGCGCCTTTTCTGCTGGGCGGCCACCAGGAGCGCGGTCGCCGCGGCGGCACGGAGAACGTGGCCGCCATTGTTGGGCTGGGCAAAGCCGCTGAATTGGCCGCGGCCCAGATGAGAGAAGAAAACACACGCGTCAAAGCGCTGCGCGACCGGCTGGAGAACGCGCTGGTGGAGCGCATTCCCAACACCATGGTCAACGGCGACCGCCTCAACCGCCTGCCCAACACCACCAGCATTGCCTTTGAATTCGTGGAAGGCGAATCGATCCTGCTCATGCTCGATGAGTTCAGGGTCTGCGCCTCTTCCGGTTCGGCCTGTACTTCCGGATCGCTGGAGCCTTCCCACGTGCTGCGCGCCATGGACGTGCCCTTTACCGCGGCCCACGGCTCCATCCGCTTCAGCCTGAGCGTCTACAACACCGAGGCGGAAATCGATCTGGTGATCGAAAAACTGCCGCCCATCATCGAGCGCCTGCGCAAAATGTCGCCTTTCTGGGGGCAAAAAGACAAGGCTTGCCAGATCGCAAGCTGATTCGCCTCCCACCCGCCGAGAAAAATGAAGCCCCCGTGATACTCTTGTGGGGGCTTTTGCTTCTGAGTATTTCAGGACTCGGGGTGCTTCTTTCGTCATTCCCGCGCAGGCGGGCATCCAGCGGGATAGCATTCAAGAATACTGGATTCCCGCCTTCGCGGGAATGACACGACTTAGTTTGAGAAACTCTCCGACCCCTCAATTAGTTGAGGAGTCGGGGAGTTTCTCGGCAGCGTCTGATTCGATTTTTAGCACGGCAAAAGGCGTTGGGCCTCAGCGGTGGTTGGACCCAATTGCATCGCAACGTTTAGCGCCGCTTTTGCGCGCGGAGGAATGGCTGCCCACACTGTTTGAGCCGCAGGCGAGTTTGCGGGCAGCCCATAGCGCGCAATTAGCGGCGCTTAACATGCAGATGCAGGGGCTAACCGCCGCTGGGGCCCAACGCCGGCGAGCCGCACGGCGAACCGTTGGGGGTGTCTTTAAAAACGCCCCAACCCCTCAAGTATTTGCAGAGCAAACCTTTCAAATCCGTTTCTCGCCGCTTCATCCCCTGCCGCGCCCTTTCATCGCTCAGCTCTTTCAAAAAACCGTTGCCTGGGCTAAACCAGTAACAGTCATCTCAATAAAAAGGAGAAGTGATCGCCATGGCGCTCATCGACATGCAACGCATTAAAAAAGATTATTTCCTGGGCGAGACCGCGGTTCATGCCCTGCGGGGCATCGACCTGCAGATCCAGCGGGGCGAATTCGTAGCCATCTGGGGACCATCCGGCTCGGGCAAGACCACCTTGCTCAACCTGATCGGCGCCATTGATGAACCCAGCGAGGGGTATCTTGAAATCGACGGCCGGGAGATCCGGTCGCTATCGGACAATCAAAGAAGCGAGCTGCGCAACCACTCCATCGGCTTCATCTTCCAAGGCTTCAACCTGGTGCCGGTCTTCTCGGCCCTGGAAAATGTAATGCTGCCCCTGCAGATCAAAGGCGCTTCCACGGCCGAAGCCAAAGCCAGGGCCATGGAACGGCTGGCCGCGGTTGGCTTGGCCGAGCTGGTGCATCATCGCCCGTTCAAGATGTCCGGCGGCCAGCAGCAGCGCGTGGCCATTGCACGCGCCCTGGCGACCGCGCCGGCCCTGGTGATCGCCGATGAACCGACGGCCAACCTGGATTCGCAAACCGCCCACATGATCCTCGATCTCATGCGCGATTTAAATGAGAAGGAAAAAACTACCTTCATCTTCTCCACCCACGATCAGCGGCTGCTGGATCGGGTCCAGCGCCTGGTGCGCTTAGAAGATGGACTGATCACCGATGGAGGGCAACGCCCATGATCAAATGGTTGAAACTCGCGATTCGCAATGTCCTTCGGAACAAACGCCGCTCCCTGGTCACCTTGATGGCCATCGGCGTGGGCTTTGCGGCCGTGGCTCTTTTTTACGGCTATGTCAGTCACATCTATTTCGGATTGAGGGTGTCGGCCATCCGCGGCGAGGGGCTGGGCAATCTGACGATTTTCAAGGCCGGCTGGAATGAGAAGGGCAAGCTCGAACCGGACAAATACATGTTCTCCCAGCAAGACACCGCGCGCATCATTAAGCTGGTCACGGCCGAAAAGGGCGTGGTGCTGGCCACGCCGCAGATCCATGTGGCCGGCATCGTGACCAACGGGACTTCTTCGGCCATATTCATCGCCCAGGGCGTGGTGCCCAAAGACGAAATGATCATCCGCGACGGCTGGGCCCAATTCCGGCCGGTGCACGGCAAGACCTTGGACGACCATGTATCCTACGGGGTTGAAGTGGGCCAGGATCTGGGCGCCTACCTCGGCTTCAAACCGGGTGCGGACGGCGTGGTGATGGCCACCACCCTCGACGGCCAGATGAACGCCATGGATATTCTCGTCCAGGGGCTTTACGATACCGGCTCGGATGCGACCAACGACAAATACATGCGGTGTACCTTTGAGTTCGCCCAATCGCTGATCAACACCACCGCCGCGGAGCGCATCGTCGTTTTGCTCAAGGATTGGCGCCAGACCGAACCCACCCGCGCGAAATTGCAGAAAATACTGACGCAAGCCGGAATCCCCGTGGAGATCAAGACCTGGAATGAACTCTCGTTGTTCTACTCCAAGGTCAGAAGCATGATGGATATGATCTTTCTTTTTCTCTTCGGCATCGTGCTGGTGATCGTGGTCATGAGCACGGTCAACACCATGGGCATGGCGGTTCTGGAAAGAACCAAGGAGATCGGCACGCTGCGGGCCCTGGGCCTCAAGCGCCGGGGCGTGTCGCTGATCTTCTCTCTGGAAGGCGGGTTTCTGGGACTTTTCGGCAGCCTGATCGGCATTGGTCTGCATGTGCTCGTGTGGGCCGTCATCAAGATCATCGCGCCGACCTATACGCCGCCGGGCATCTCGACGCCCGTGCCGCTGGTGGTCGACCTGGTCCCCCACTTTCTGTTGGTGCTGGTGATCTGCCTGATCGCCCTGTCTTGGCTGGCGGCGATCATCCCGGCCAGACGGGCCGCGCGGCAAAATGTGGTGGAGGCCCTCGGCCATGTTTAATAACAACAGGAGAAGAAAATGACCCACACCTTTTTCAAACCACTGCTAATAGGCCTTTTGATGGCCTTTGTGTTGAGCCTTGGGGTTGGCCTGGCATCGGCCGAACCTGAGCTGTCGCCCAAGGAAATTCTTCACAAAGCGGATCAGGCCAGGGGCAATACCCAAGGGGTGGAATGGCAGATCCACATCAAGTCCGTGGAGCGGGGACGCGAGCAGGAAAGAACATTGCGCGTCAGGGCCCGGCGTTTTGACTCGCTGGCCGAATTCCTGGCCCCGCCCAATGTCAAGGGCGAGAAGCTGCTGATGCTTGATCGCAACATGTGGTTTGCCAAACCCGGACTTTCCAAGCCGGTTCCCATTTCTCCCCGCCAGAAACTGATCGGCGGCGCCTCCAACGGCGATATCGCCTCCACCAACTATGCGGGTGACTATGATGTCGAGAAGATGTCCCAGGAAGTAATTAACGACGAAAATTGCTACTGCTTCGATCTCAAGGCCGCGGATAAGAAGGCCACCTATGACCGCATCCGCTATTGGGTTTCCGTGCAGCGCCTGGTGGGTGTCAAGGCCGAATTTTTTTCGGTGTCGGGCAAACTCTTCAAATCCGCCGTGTTTCAATACAACAACCGCGTCACCATCGACGGCAAGCCCCGGGAGTTCATCTCCCAGATGGTGATCACCAGCGCGCTGATCAAAGACGATGCCACGACCATGGACTATGGCCAGGTCCTCGTGGAACCGGTGCCGGATGCCGTGTTCAATCTCAACCTGCTGACGCGATGAGTTCAAAAGCGCGTGAACGAAAACCCCCTATTTCCCCAATTTCCGCGTTGGGGCAAAATTTTAATCCTCGAAATACTACGTGTATGTCTGCGGTTAAAATTTTGCCTCCGCCTTCGACACACCTAAAAAAGTTATATCGATGTGTCGTCCCGTCTGGTCTTTGGCGGGAGAACTTGGAAAAATATGGGCTTTTCGCTCACGCTATAGATATGCCAACTGAAAGACGCACCCTGGAAAAGAAATGATTTTTACCAAAAGGCTGTCGCTATTCAGCATTATCTTCTGTATGGCAGTATTGGTTGGCCCAGCCCGGCCAGCCTGGTCGGCTGAAGATGAGCCCGCGAATGCTTCCGCCCTGACCAAGCTTTCCGAAGCCTTGCGGTTTGATCTGCGGATCTTGGGTTCCGGTATGGCCGAGCAGCCGTCCGATTCGAGCCAGAATCCGGACAACCGATTCTTACAGATTCCGCGCTACAGCGCCGATATGGAATTTCGCCCCGATCTCTTCCTGACCACCGATGTGCTGGATTTGCAGCTCAAACCACGATTGCTTCTCACCTACCAGACGTGGGAAGAAGGCGTTCACGACCCGACCCAGGCCTGGGACAACGAGCAGTATATCAACGAGTGGCTGGCCCGCTGGAAGGCGCGCGAAGATCTCTTTGCTTCTTACGGGCGCGAAAACCTGCAATGGGGGCCGTCGTATCTTTACTCTCCTTCCAATCCTTTTTTCCTGTACAACGGCCGGCGCAATCCTTATCAGGAGGTGCCGGGCATGGACTTTGGCCGGGTGGTCTGGGTGGCGGGCAGCGCCTGGACCGGTTCGTTCATTGCCAATACCAATGAGGGCCGCAACGAGATCAACGGCCCCGGACCGTTTGAAAAGGTCTATGCCCTGAAGGTAGACTACCAGGGCGGCGACCATTATGAATCAATGATCCTCAGCCACCGCGAAAACGGCGAAAACAGCCTCGGGTTTTACGGCGGCCTGACCGCCTCCGACGCCGTGCTGCTCTATGCCGAAGGCGCCCTGGTCCAGGGCATCAATGCCTTGTATCCCCAGGCGGACACTTCGCCTTTCGGCGCCTCCATGCAGCGCATTTATGAAGATGATCCAGCGATCCAACCAGTGATCCTTATGGGCAGCGCCTATACCTTCGAAGACGGCGGCACCTTGACCGCGGAATACACCTACTACGGTCCCGGCTACGACGGGGCCGAGGCGGATCGCTACAACGACCTGAAGCAAAAGGCGGCCGAAGCATATTCAGCCGCCGGCCCCATCTCCCTGTTGAGCCGGCTGACGCTGTCCCAGACAATCAATACCGGGCTGCGCCTGCTGAGAAGAAATTACGCCCTGCTGCAGTACACCAAGACTAACATAAAGGACCGCATCGACCTGACCTTGCGCTGGACCCAAAATCTGGATGACGGGTCTGGTCAGGCCACGGCCGTTGCTTCCTATATGCTGGGAGATCATTTCCAACTCTTTACGGTGGCAACGGTAGGCGCGGGAAGCAAAGATACGGAGTTCAAAACCCTCGTAGACTACCAATGGATGATCGGCCTGCAATACACCTATTAGGCCGTCCCCCGCACGCCCGCGCGCTGAAAAAATTGAAGCCCCCGTGATTCTCTCACGGGGGCTTGATATTCTATTAGGCAGCCCCAAAGGTTTGAGGCCTGCGGATGGCAGTGGCGGCTGACTTAAATTTTAAAACGCGCCACGGTCTCCTTCAGCTTGCGCGCCACGCTGTTTAGCCCGCCCGCGCTCTGGGAGAGCTGTTTGCTGTTATCGGAAATCTGAACCGTGGCTTGATTGACCCTGGAGATATCCTGGGCGATCTCCCCGGAAACCGTGGAACTCTGGGAGACATTCAAATTTACTTCTTTGATGCCCGTCGTGGCCTGGGTGATATTGGACACGATTTCATTGGTCGAGGTGATCTGATCGGTCATGGCCAGGGCAATGGCGCTGACGGTCTCATTGACGTTCTCGATCACTTTGGTGACATGCTCGATCTCCGAAACCGTCTCGATGGTCGAGCCTTGGATCTTGCCCACCATCTGATTGATCTCGTTGGTGGCGGCCGCCGTTTGCCGGGCCAGCTCCTTAATTTCGTTGGCCACCACGGCAAAGCCTTTGCCCGCTTCGCCGGCCCGGGCCGCCTCGATGGTGGCATTCAAGGCCAGCAGGTTGGTCTGCTCGGAGATCTCGGCGATGGCATCGGTGATCTTTTCAATTTCGCGCGCCGCCTGACCCAGCAGATTCACGCGTTTGGAGGCCGACTGGGCCTGGACGACCGCTTCGCTCGTGACCGTACGGGCCTTTTCGGTGTCATTGGAAATGGTGTTGATGGTGCCTTTGACCGTCTCGATGGAGGTGGTCATCACCCCCATGTTGGTGGAGGCCTGCTCCATGGCCGCGGCCACGGAGTTCATATTGGTGCTCATCTCTTCGGCTGCCACGGCCACGGAATGGGAGCGTTGCGACGTGTCTTCGGCCCCTTCGGACAGATGGCCCGATATGCCGGTCAGCTCGTCCGAAGCCTGCAAAATAGAGCCACTGGCCTGAACCATATCCCCGGCCATGACGCGCAGATTGGCCCCCATTTGATTGATCTGACGGATCATCTCACCCAGTTCGTCCTGGGCATCGTTTTCCTGGGTATGGGTCAGATCGCCCCTGGAAATGAATCCGATCAGTTGTTTGGCACTGGCCAAAGGACTCAATATGTTCCGCTTTACCAGGAACCAGACCGTACTCAGGATCACGCCAAGACACACGAGCGTCAGCAATGCCACGTGCCAGCGGGCCGAAGCCACGGAGGCGTTCACGTTTTCCAGGGAGCTGATGATTTCGAAGGCCCCGTGGACCTCGCCATCGCGCCAGCCTTCCTTAATGCCACCGGTGGGATCCGTGGCGCCCCTGGGATCGCCATGGCAGTAAAGACATTCAGCGGTCAGACGCACGGTCTTGAAGTAGCGGATGCGATCCGGTTCAAACAACACTTTTTCAGTCTGGCCCGATGCGGCCAGCTCCTGCAACACCTTGAGTTCCAATTCATCCGGCTGGTTCTTGGGATTGCGCGGCGATTGCTTGGGCACCCGGAACTGGTAGCCGCCCTCCCGGGCATTGACCGCCGCCACATTGATGGCCGTGAGCACGGGCACCGCCTGCAGCACTTTTTCCGGCGGCAACTGATCCAGCGGCGGCACAATGCCGTTTTTCAGCTTGCGCGCCATCTCGTCGCGCATCGCTTCGGCCGCCAACACGATGGCCTTGCTCTTTTCCACCAGGCCTGTTTCAGCCCCTTCACGAATATCCTTGACGCGCAACCACGCCAGAAGGACCGCCATAATCAGGGGTCCCGCGGCTACCGCAAACAATATTTTCCAACTGATGCTGATATCCTTGATTCTCATCGCCACCATCACCTTTAAGGTTACTTCTCTCCCAAAAATGGACTGGATGCTTTGGTATCGGCCGAAAAATCCGGGGCTTGAGGGGGATGAAAAAAAATTGGTATAGCCAGGTGGCCAGGGCGTATATCCCAACAGATTTTTTGCGGTTTCTAATCGTACTCGTACTCGTACGCGTACTCGTACTCGAAAAGCTATTTAGACAACTCAAGTACGCGTACGAGTACGACAAGAATGAATTTGACCCCTCAAAGCGTATGTGGGAAAAAAGGCCTCTCGAATGCATCCCTTGTATGGATAGTAAGGCAACCAAATGAGCACCGACCCATCGGATTTCCAGCAATACCATCTCACCCGCATCAAAACCGAAGCGGCCACCGGCTACTTTGATTGTACGCCAGCCGAAAATCTCGATTTCGATCAGGCCCTGGCCATCAGCCGCCGCCGGCCCAATGATGAGTTCATACGCAAACACCTGCTGCGCCTGATCGCATCGTGGCCGGCCGAAACGCTCAAGGCGCGCATCCGTGGGATTGCCGATGATGATCTCTTCTTGAAAGCGCTTTTCTTCGAAGCCTGCCTGCTGGTCGAACCGTTCGCTCCGCTGCGCGCCCAATTCGATGAAAAAGAGCTGGCCCGCCTGGCCCAGACATCGCCGTTTATTTACATCAAGGCCCACCGTCTCAAAGATCACCGCCTGCACCGCCGCTGGATCGACCGCCTGCGGCCCAACTTCAGCGACCATGCGCCCCTGCCCCATCCCAAAGAGATCGATTTGCCGGCCCCGGTTGAGGAAGACGCCATGGCCAAAGCCATGTTGGTTGCCCAGCCGCTGGAACGCCTGGCCGGCGCGGGCGAGACCAAGCCCTGGGTCGGGACAGCCGCGGATCGCACCGCCACCACCGCCCTGGCCTTGGAGCGGCTGAATAAGGCCGGCGTCCCGGTGGGTGCGGAGATGCGCCATGAGGCCTCCCTGAGCCCCATTGCCCTGCAGCGCACCTGGCAATTGTCCCTCAAAGTGGATTGCGGCCGACATCACTATGGCCTGACCGGTGAGCAGATCTCCTATGGCCGGGGGTTGGAACTGGAGGCGGCCCGCGTGGCCTGTGTCATGGAGATCGTGGAGCGCGTGTCGTCCTATGCCAGCGTTGATGAAAGTAGAGTTCAGGGATACCAAAACCCTTACCCCCTGACCCTTGCCAAGCTTTCTGAATTGACCCCAAAAGGTATCGCCGCCCTGGACCCCAACCGCCTGGGGTTGGAGGCGCCTTACCGCGATGAACCGCTTCATTGGATAGAGGGGCAAATCGTGACCGCCGGCGGTCCAGGGCCCATCCTGGTGCCGGCCCAATGCGTGTTTCTCTTCTGCAATCTGGATGAAGTAAAACTCTTCTCCGGCCTGGGCTCCAACGGCCTGGGCGCGGGCGGTGACCTGGCCCAGGCCAAGGTCAAAGCCCTGCTGGAAGTAATTGAGCGCGATAGCGCGGCCACCATCCCCTTTACGCCCGAACTCTGCTTTGATGTGGAAACCAAGGATGTGCGTGTCGCCCGCTTGCTGCAAAGTTATGCCGAGCTGGGAATTCGGGTGGGATTTGTCGACCTCACCGGCCCCCTGGGCGTGCCCTGCTGCAAAGCCTATGTGAAGGATGGGGACGGCCACATCGCGGCCGGCACCGGCGCCCACTTGAACGCCCGCCAGGCCCTGATTTCAGCGTTGACGGAGACCCCCTACCCTTACCCCCACGCTGACCCTTCCCAATTTCTTGCGCGACCCGCCGTGCGCGTGCCCCTGGAAGCCCTGCCCGACTACGACCAGGGCGGCCCTGAAGCCAATCTTCGTTTGCTGGAGCAATTGCTGCTGACCAACGGCTATGAGCCCATCTACATCGATCTGACCCGCCAGGATCTGGCCCTGCCCGTGGCGCGCGCCATCGTACCGGGCATGGAGTTGCTGGGCGACTTTGACCGTTTCTCCCGGGTTCATCCACGGCTGTACGGCCACTATCTTAAATATGCCAGGAAGTGATTTCCGAGCGCCTGGTTAGGATGCTCAGGCCGCCGGCTATGACAATGCGCTTCTTTCCCTGGGAAGCACAAATTCCTACTCCCCCTTGAACTTCTCCGCTTGAAAAGTACTGGTAGCACAAGGGCAACGGGATGTGCCGTCCCCGTTGCCCCCATCTTTAGATAGTATAAAAAATGTTGTGTGGTTAATGCGCGTGTTTTTTGGCGGCCACCTGCTCCTTGAGCCAATCCAGCCACGCTTCGAAACCTTGGCCGCTCTTAGCCGAGATCTGGTAGACCGGCATGCCGGGATGCAGTTGGGCCACGCTTTGCAATGTCTTGGCCACGTCGTACTCCAGGTAGGGCAGCAGGTCGATTTTGTTGAGCAGCATGGCGTCGCATTCGCGGAACATGAGGGGATATTTGGCGGGTTTGTCTTCGCCTTCGGTCACTGAAAGCACCACTACTCTTTTGTCTTCGCCAATGTCAAACTCGGCCGGGCAGACCAGGTTGCCGATGTTCTCCACGATCAGGAGATCGACCTGATCCAGATCAATGCCGGCCAGGGCGCGCTCGATCACATGGGCCGCCAGGTGGCAATCGCCGCCGAAAGCGTCGGTGTTGATCTGCACCACGGGCGCGCCCGAGGCCGCCAGGCGGTCGGCGTCGATGGTGGTGCAGATGTCGCCCACGATCACGGCGCAGCGCAGCGTCGGCATCAGGTGGGCCAGGGTTCGCTGCAAAAGAGTAGTCTTGCCCGAGCCGGGCGAGCTCATCACGTTGAGCACGAAGATATTCTTGGCAGCGAAAAGTTCCCTGTTTTTGGCGGCCATCATATCGTTGGCGTCCAGCACGCGGCGCACCACCTTGATCTCCCGGCCGCCCGTGCGCTGGGTTTCCATGGGAGTGTCGTGGTGCGGGTGGGGGTGTGAATGATCATGGGGGCCGTGGCCCTCTTTGTGGTGGCGGTAGATCAGGGTTTTGTCTTTGGTCAGCATGGTGGCCGTCCTTTTCACTGTCTAACCTATCCGTGTAATTCGTGTGATCCGTGGTAAAATATTGACCACGGATCACACGGATATCACTGATGAGCTAATTTTTACTTCAATTAGGGTCTTTACTTTCTTCTTCCACTTCGATGGAGACAATGTCCAATTCGCGACCTGAAAGCATTTGAATATTGCCGCTGTTGCACGCCGGGCAAAGAAATACCGCGCTTTCTATAGTAAATTCCTGGCCGCAGGCACCGCACTTGGCCTTGACCGCCACTTCTTCCACGGCCAACTCCGCGCCGGCCACCGGCGTTTTCTCCGCCACGATGGTGAAGCAAAAGCGCAAGCTTTCGGTGACTATCGCGGAGAGTTTGCCGACCCTCAGATTGACCCGCCGCACGCGCGCGCCAGCCATTTCGGCCGGAATGGAGTCCTGGACGATCTTGAGGATTTCGGTGGCAATGCCCATTTCGTGCATGATTGTCGTCGATTCGTTATTGGTTGATTCGTTGATTCGTTAGGTGCAGCGCGCTGCGCTACACTGTCGAATTTCTTATTTTCGGGGCTAAATTTATAAGCTTCGCCCGCGCTATCCGTGGGAACAATTGACCACGGATAACACGGATGGCACTGATAACACCGTTGCTGATTTGGATGCGGCCGTCCATCGATTTTGCGGTTTGACCGAATCAACGAATCAACAAATCAACGATTTTACTAATACAACCCCTTAAACACTTCCCGACACAACTCTCCCAGCGACCCCAGGCCCTTACAGATCCTGATCCCGGCCGCTTCCATGGCGGCAATCTTTCCCTGGGCCGTACCGCTCTTGCCGCTGATGATGGCGCCGGCATGGCCCATGCGGCGGCCCGGCGGCGCGGTCAGACCGGCGATGAAGCCCACCACTGGCTTGCGCACCTTGGCCTTGATAAAGGCGGCCGCATCTTCTTCGGCATTGCCGCCGATTTCGCCCACCATGACGATGCCCTTGGTTTCAGGGTCGTTGTTGAATGCTTCCAGGCAGTCGATGAAGTTGGTGCCGTTGACCGGATCGCCGCCGATGCCGATGCAGGTGGTCTGGCCAATGCCCTGGCCGGTGAGCTGATGCACCACTTCGTACGTTAAGGTCCCGGAGCGCGAGACCACGCCGATGGGGCCGCCCGGTTTATGGATCGGGGCGGGCATGATGCCCACTTTACACTGGCCCGGCGTGATGATGCCGGGGCAGTTGGGACCGATCAGGCGCGAAGACTTGCCCCGCAGGTAGTTTTTGACTTTCATCATGTCCAGCACCGGAATGCCTTCGGTGATGGCCACGATCATCTCGATGCCGGCGTCGATGGCCTCCAGAATGGCCGCGGCGGCAAAGGCCGGCGGCACGAAGATCAGGCTGCAGTCGGCGCCCGTGATCCGGCGGGCATCGGCCACGCTGTTGAACACCGGGATCTCGTCCATCTTCTGACCGCCCTTGCCGGGCGTCACGCCGCCCACTACCTGGGTGCCATAGGCCACGCATTGACGGGCATGGAACTGGCCCTCTTTGCCGGTGATGCCCTGGACAATGACTTTGGTATTTTTATTGACGAATATACTCATGTTGTAGCTCCGTGAGTTTCGTACTCGTACGCGTACTCGTACTCGTACTCGACCAAATAAGTTTCCGAGTACGCGTACGAGTACGAGTACGCGTACGATCAAGATGGCGATCGTTCTATGTGCTAACTCCCCACAATCTCCGCCACCTTCCCCGCCGCATCCTTCAAATCCTTGGCGGCAATCAGATTCAATCCTGAATCCTTCAAAATTTTGCGGCCCGCCTCCACGTTGGTGCCTTCCATGCGCACCACCACCGGCACTTTGATGCCGGTCTTCTGGGCCGCCTTGACCACGCCTTCGGCCAGCACGTCGCAGCGCAATATGCCGCCGAAGATATTGATCAGGATGCCTTTGACATTGGGATCGCTGCTGATGATGCGAAAGCCGTTTTCCACCATTTCGGCATTGGCGCCGCCGCCCACATCCAGGAAATTGGCGGGCCGCGCGCCGGCTTGCTGAATAATGTCCATGGTGGCCATGGCCAGGCCAGCGCCATTGACCATGTTGCCCACGTTGCCGTCCAGGTTGATGTAGTTCAGATGGTACTTGCCGGCTTCAATGTCCAGGGGGTCCTCTTCATCCAGATCCCTAAAGTCCATGAGATCCTGATGACGGAAAAGGGCATTGTCGTCGAAATTGATTTTGGCATCCAAGGCCAGGATGGTCTCTTCGGCCGTGAGCACCAGGGGGTTGATCTCCACCAGGGAGGCATCGTAGGCCATGAAGAGTTTGTAGAGATTGTTGAGCATCTGCACAAAGGGTTTGACGGCCGCCGGCGGCAGATTGAGGCCGTAGGCGGCTTGCTGGCAATGATAGGCCTGAATGCCGATGAGGGGATTGATGTAGACCTTGATGATCTTTTCCGGTGTCTGCTCGGCCACGGCCTCGATGTCCATGCCGCCGGCTTCGCTGGCCATGATCACGATGTTGGCGCTGGAACGATCCACCACAATGCTCAGGTAGAGCTCCTTGGCGATGTTGAGGCCCTGCTCCACCAGCACTTTCTTTACCAGGCGCCCCTTGGGGCCGGTCTGGTGGGTCACCAGGGTCATGCCGATGATCTGCCGGGCCAGTTGTTCGGCTTCTTCCAGGGAGCGGGCCAGTTTCACACCGCCGCCCTTGCCGCGCCCGCCGGCATGGATCTGGGCCTTGACCACCACCGGAAAACCGCCCAGGGTCTGCGCCACCTGGCGCGCCTCTTCGGGTGAAAAGGCCACCGCGCCTTTGGGGATGGGCACCCCAAAGCGTTGAAATAACTGCTTGGCTTGATACTCATGAATGTTCATTTGAAGATCCTTCCCTTTTTGTTGATTGGTTGATTCGTGGATTGGTTTATTCGTGGACGGAATTCTACCTTTTTCAAATTGTACTGCATGTCAACTGGTAGAAGCCCCCGAGCAGTGTTGCATGATATGGACTTTCGCGCCGGTCGTACGTGAACTCGAAAAACCTTTAAAACCATTCGAGTACGAGTACGCGTACGAGTACGAGTACGATAAGGGAGAGACCGCATGCTTCATGCAACAGTCGTGACCCACACCCAATGCCCCCCAATCAACGAATCAACGAATCAACGAATCAACCAATCAACAAAAAAGCACGGAGGTCCCTTAAAAGCAACCCCCATGCTTTTGATTTCTTGTTTTCACTGCCGCTACTCAATCGTGCAAAGAACTTCGCCTTTCTTAACCGTGTCGCCGCTGGCATGGGTAATGGCCGTGATGGTGCCGTCAGCCGGCGCGGGCAAGGCGTTTTCCATCTTCATGGCTTCCAGGATCACCACGGTCTCGCCTTTGCTGACTTTATCGCCGACATTCTTGGCATATTTGACAATCATGCCCGGCATGGGCGCGGTCAAGGGCGTACCTTTGCCGGCAGCGGCCGGCGCAGGTTTGGGGGCCGCTTTCTTGGAAGCGGGCTTGGCGGCCAGCTCGGGCTTGGCGGCCGGAGCTGCGGCCTTGGGGGCGGCCGGGGCAGCGGTTCCGGCCGGGCCGATGAGGCATAGCGCCTCGCCCTTGGGCACATTGTCGCCGCTCTTGTGCAAAATGGCGGTAATAACGCCGCTAGCCGGGGCCGGCAAAGCGTTTTCCATCTTCATGGCTTCCAGGACCACCACGGTTTCACCCATGCTGACTTTATCGCCGACTTTCTTGGCGTAGCTGACCACCATGCCCGGCATGGGCGCGGTCATGGGAGTGTCCTTGCCAGCCACCACCGGCGCGGCAACGGCCGCTGGTTTGGACGCCGCGGCCTTGGGAACCGCCGCGAGCTTGGGGGCCGCGGCCGCAGGTTGCGGAGCCGCGCTGACAATGGCCGGTCCGCCCACCGGATCGACATTGACCTCGAAGTATTCGTTATCCACGAAGACATTGAAGACGCGGGCGTTCTCGCTCTTTTCGGGCGCGTTTTTCTTCTTCTCCACCAGCTCGCCGGCCAGGGCTTTTTTCACCAGGGCGTCGCGCTTCTTCACTTGATCCAGGGTGATGGGTTTAACGCTGGCGGGAACCTCTTCCTTGCCGTACTTCCACTGCAAGAACTTTTTACCGGTCACGGGATAGATGGCATAAATAAGCAGATCATCCATGTCCATGGCCAAATCGCCGATTTCCTTCTTGGCCCTTTCCAGCTCGGGTTCAATCACTTCTGCCGGCCGGCAGGTGATGGGCTTTTCTCCCCGGCTGTAGCCTTTGAGGGCTTTCTTTTGTACTTCCGGGTCAATGGGCACGGCGGTCTTGCCATACAGGCCGTAGCACAGATCCTTGACCTGGTCGGTGATCATCTTGTAGCGCTCTTTCTTCTCATCAAAGAGCACGTTGTTGACTGTCTGGATGCCCACGATCTGGCTGGTGGGCGTGACCAGCGGGATCTGGCCCAATTCTTTGCGCACCCTGGGCAGCTCTTTGTAAACTTCGCCGATCTTGTCCAGGGCGTCCATCTCGCGCAGCTGGTTGACCAGGTTGGAGAGCATGCCGCCCGGGGTCTGGTGCAGCAGCACATTGATGTCGATGATGGAGACTTTGGAGTCATCCAGCAGATGCTTGTACTTGGGCATGACCTCTTTTTCGAGCTTCTCGTTGATTTTGGCCAGCAGCTTGATGTCGAAGCCCGTGTCGCGATTGGTGCCCAGCAAGGTCATCACCAGGGGCTCGATGGCCGCGTGGGAGGTACGATAAGCATAGGGCGTCATGCAGGTGTCGATGATGTCCACGCCGGCCTCGATGGCCTTGAGGTGGCTCATGGGCGACATGCCGGAAGTAAAGTGGCTGTGCAGGTGAATGGGGGCCTTGACGGCGGCCTTCAGCGCCTTGACCAGGTTGTAGGCGTCATAGGGTGCGATCAGCCCGGCCATATCTTTGATGCAGATGGAGTCAGCGCCCATGGACTCCAGATCCTTGGCCTTCTTGACGAAGTAATCGATGTTGTAGACTTCGCCGCCCATGCGGGGTTCGGTCATGGTGTAGCAAATGCAGCCCTGGAAGTGCTTGCCGGCCGCCTTGATCCCTTTGACCACGGTTTCGAAGTTGCGGTAGTCGTTGAGGGCGTCGAAGGTGCGGAAGATATCCATGCCGTTGGCCGCGGCGCGCTCCACAAAGGCCTTGGCCGTATCGTCGGCGTAATTGCGGTAGCCCACCAGGTTCTGGGCGCGCAGCAGCATGGAGAAAGGGGTTTTCTTCATGTAGCGTTTCAGGGTGCGGATGCGCTCCCAGGGGTCTTCGTTCAAGAAGCGGTGCATGGTGTCGAAGGTGGCTCCACCCCAGGTTTCCACCGCCCAGAAGCCCACCTCGTCCATCATTTCAGCCACGGGCAGCATATCTTCGGTGCGGCCGCGGGTGGCGAAAAGCGACTGGTGGCCGTCGCGCAGGGTCAGGTCTTCGATCTTGATGGGGTTTTGCGCCTTGGGCCGCTTCACATCATAATTCATGGGGGTCATTTTGACTTGATCATGATCGCTCATCTTCTTGCGTCTCCTCCTGATAAGGCGTTAAACGTACAGTTATCCAAGGCGATGGAACCCTCTGAGTTGCATCAGATTGCGCAGCTGCATCATGCTCTGGCGGCCACTCTGACCCCATAGATTCAGGGCTGGAGCGGGCGCTGTTTTCTGCGATGATGCCGGCGCCGCGGCGGGAAATGGCTGAATACGGTCCTCATCCCGCGATAGACTGGGGGCTGCCGCCGCCGTCTGCCGCGCCAAATACTCTTCTTCCTGTTGCAGGTACGCGCTCACGGCGGCCAGCGCCGCGGCCATTTTCTTCTCTTTATCACTCATTGCTTTGCTCCTGTTGGACCGGCCCATTTCGGGAGATGGTGGCGCCGGTCTTTTCTGCAAGGCTGAGTTTTAAGTCTAAAGTGTAAAGTCTAAAGTTAAGGAATTCTGTCATTTGTAAGTTCGGACCCGGTCTCCGTGAAAATCAAGATAACATTCCTCCATCTTAAAACTTTACACTTAAAACTTTAAACTATTTCAAACCGGTATATTCCCATGCTTCTTAGGCGGCCGGATTTCACGCTTGGTGCACATGATCTCCAGGGCATCGATGAGCCGCGACCGCGTTTCGCTCGGCCGGATGACCGCATCCACATAGCCCCGGCCGGCGGCCTGGTAGGGATTGGCGAACAGATCGCGGTATTCGTTGATCTTCTCCTGGCGCTTGGCCTTGGGATCGGCGGCTGACTGGATCTCCTTGCGATGGATGATGTTGGCCGCGCCTTCGGCGCCCATGACCGCGATTTCGGCCGATGGCCAGGCAAACACCATATCCGCGCCCAGATGCCGCGAAGACATGGCGATATAGGCCCCGCCGTAATCCTTGCGCGTGATGAGCAGCAGCTTGGGCACCGTGGCCTCGGAATAGCACCACAGCAACTTGGCGCCGTGGCGGATGATGCCGCCCCACTCCTGCTGGCTGCCGGGCAGATAGCCGGGCACATCGGCGATGGTCAGCAGCGGAATATTGAAGGCATCGCAGAAGCGGATGAAGCGCGTGGCTTTGTCCGAGGCGTCGATGTCCAGGCAGCCGGCCATCACATTGGGCTGATTGGCGATGATGCCGATGGTGCGGCCGTTGAGCCGGGCAAAGCACACCACGATGTTTTTGGCGAAATGCTCGTGGGGCTCCATGATGCGGCCCTCGTCCACGATGGCCCGGATCACGGCTTTGATGTCGTAGCCCGCGTTGGGATTGTCCGGCACGATGGTGTCCAGCGCCGGCGCGGTCCGCCGGGCGTCGTCCTGGGCCTCGATGCGCGGCGGGTCTTCCATGTTGTTGGCCGGCAGATAGGAGAGCAACTCCTTGATGCGGTCGATGGTGTCGGCGTCGTCTTCGCCGGCAAATTGGGCCACGCCGCTCTTTTCGTTGTGGGCCATGGCGCCGCCGAGATCTTCAAAAGTAATCTCCTCGCCCGTGACCGCCTTGATCACCTCGGGGCCGGTGATGAACATGTAGCTGGACTTTTTCACCATGAAGACAAAGTCGGTCATGGCGGGAGAGTAGACCGCGCCGCCGGCCGTGGGTCCCATGATGGCCGAGATCTGGGGGATCACGCCCGAGGCCAGGGAGTTGCGGTAGAAGATATTGCCGTAGCCGCACAGGGCATCCACCCCTTCCTGGATGCGCGCGCCGCCCGAGTCGTTCATGCCCACCAGGGGTGTGCCGGCCTTGATGGCCAGATCCATGACCTTGCAGATTTTCTGGGCGTGCATTTCGCCCAGGCTGCCGGCCCGGGAAGTAAAATCCTGGGCATAGGCAAAGACCGGCCGGCCATTGACCAGGCCATGACCCGTGACCACGCCGTCCGAGGGGATGTCCACCTGCGGCATGTCGAAATTGGTGCAACGGTGCTGCATGAACATGTCGATTTCACGGAAAGTGCCCTTGTCGAAGAGCCGGTCAAGCCGTTCCCGGGCGGTCAGCCGCCCCTTGTCTTTGTGCTTGGCCACCAGGTCCGTACCGCCCATTTTCAGGATCTTGGCTTGGCGCGCCTGGAGTTCCTTGAGTTTCTCCTCCCCACTGCCCATCTTGGCTTCCTTTCCCCTTACAGTTCATGTAAAAAGCCGCTCGCCCAATGCGGAAAAATTTTACTTGTTTTTCTTATCCGAACCGCGATTGTCAAGTAAAAAAAGCAGCTCCCGCGCCGCCGTAGTGGGCGCGGTTTCGCCCCGGCGTACCTGATCGAGCATCTGGGGCAAAATAGACTGGACTGTCAGATGACGCTGAAATCGCTCCTTTAATCCCTCTTCGATCAGGGCCCACATCCACTGCAAGGCCTGTTCTCTGCGCCGCGCTTCAAGTTCGCCGCTGGCCATGACCCGTTGGCGGTGCTCCAGAACCAGTTGCCAGATCTGATCCAAACCGGCTTGGGTCATGGCGCTGCAGGTGACCACCGGCACACTCCAGGCGGCTGAAGCGGGCTGGGTCAGATGCAGGGCGTTTTCCAACTCCTTGCGCATCTGCTCGGCGGGCTTGATATTGTCGCCGTCGGCCTTGTTGATGGCCACGGCATGGGCCAGCTCCAGAATGCCGCGTTTGATGCCTTGCAAGGCATCGCCAGCGCCCGTGATCATCAGCAGCAAAAAGAAATCCACCATGTCGGCCACGGCCGCTTCGTTTTGGCCCACGCCCACGGTCTCCACGATGACCACGTCAAAACCGGCCGCCTCGCACAGCAGCATGGTTTCGCGGGTCATGCGGGCCACACCGCCCAAGGTGCCGCCCGAAGGCGAGGGCCGAATAAAGGCTGATGAACAAGCCGCCAGACGTTCCATGCGGGTTTTATCGGCCAAGATGCTGCCGCCCGAGCGCCGGGAGCTGGGGTCCACGGTAAGCACCGCCACGCGCCGGCCCTGGTCCACCAGGCGCATGCCGAAGCTTTCGATGAAGGTGCTTTTGCCCACGCCTGGCACGCCGGAAATTCCCAGGCGCACGGCGCCGCCGGTTCTGGGCAGAATGGCATCCAGCAACTGGTGGCCCATTGCGCGGTGGTCGGGCCGGCGGCTCTCCACCAGGGTGATGGCTTTGGCCAGGATGCGGCGGTCGCCGGCGTGGATGCCATCGAGGTAGTAATTGAGGGATTGGGTGGGCATAAGGGAAAAGTTTAAAGCAGGAAAGTTGGAAGTTTTAGGTTGTGGACTTTGACCATTGAGAAACGCATCCTCCAATATACAAACCATTAGGTTCTATCCATTAAAAAGATAGAATCCTTTAACTTTCATACTTTAAACTTTGCTTTTTCAAACTTTACTACTTGAAACTCCTCTGTGCGTGCCCATAGATCAAATTTCTACCGCCCAAGATTGTTCTTCTCCAGCGCGTTGAGCACCTCATTGGCCGACTGAATCAACGGCGTGCCCGGTCCGAAGATGCCCACCACCCCGGAAATGCGCAGATATTCGTAGTCAACCGGTGGGATGACGCCGCCCACAACCACTTTGATCTCTTCGGTGCCGTTCTTTCTTAAATTGGCGATCAGTTGGGGCACTAAGGTTTTATGCCCGGCGGCCAGGGTGGAGATGCCCACCACATGCACGTCGTTTTCCATGGCCATGCGGGCCACCTCTTCCGGTGTCTGGAACATGGGGCTGATATCCACGTCAAAGCCAAAATCGGCAAAGGCCGTGGCCACTACCTTGATGCCGCGGTCGTGGCCGTCCTGGCCCATCTTGGCCAAGAGGATGCGCGGCCGGCGGCCCTCGCGCTCCATGAAATCTCCGGTGCGCTTGCGCAGGCTGTCGATCAAAGCCGGGTCTTTATACTCCGAAGCATAGATGCCGGAGATCACCTGGGTGGTGGCCACAAAGCGGCCAAAGGCCTTTTCCATGGCATCGGAGATCTCGCCCACCGTGGCCCGGGCCCGCACGGCCGGCAAGCAAGCTTCCAGCAGATTGCCATTGCCCTTAGCAGCCTCGCTCAGATCGGCCAGCGCTTTGTCCACCTTTTTTTGATCGCGCAGGGATTTGACCACCCGGATTCGTTCGATTTGCTCCATGCGGACTTCTTCGCTCACCGCCAGCACATCTTCCAGCGGGTTCTCCTTGATCTGAAACTTGTTGACCCCCACGATTACATCCAGACCCTGGTCAATGCGCGCCTGGCGCCGGGCCGCCGACTCCTCGATGCGCATCTTGGGCATGCCGGTCTCAATGGCCTTGGCCATGCCGCCCAGTTTTTCTACTTCCGCGATGATCTTGCGAGCCTCTTCGATCATTGCGGCGGTAAGCGCTTCAATGTAATAGGAGCCGCCCAGGGGGTCCACCACGTGGCACACCTGGGACTCCTCCTGGATGATCAACTGGGTATTGCGGGCGATGCGCGCCGAAAAGTCGGTGGGCAGGCCCACGGCTTCGTCAAAGGAGTTGGTGTGCAGGGACTGGGTGCCGCCCAGCACCGCGGCCAGGGCCTCCAAGGTAGTGCGGATGACGTTATTGTATGGATCTTGCTGGGTGAGGCTCCAGCCCGAGGTCTGCACGTGGGTGCGCAGCATGGTGGAGCGCGCATCCTTGGGATTGAAACGGCTGACCAGCTCATGCCACAGGAAACGCGCGGCGCGCAGCATGGCGATCTCCATGAAGAAATTCATGCCCACGCCGAAGAAGAAGGAGAGCCGGGGCGCGAAATCGTCGATGTCCAGGCCGGCCTTAAGCGCCGCGCGCACATACTCCAACCCATCAGCCAGAGTAAAAGCCAGTTGCAGCACCGAGTTGGCGCCGGCCTCCATCATATGGTAGCCGCTGATGCTCACCGTATTGAACTTGGGCATCTCCTTGGAACAGGAGGCGATGATATCGGCCACGATGCGCATGGAGGGCACGGGCGGGTAGATATAGGTGTTGCGCGTCAAATACTCCTTGAGAATATCGTTTTGGATGGTGCCGTTGAGCTGGTCGTGCTTTACCCCTTGCTCTTCGGCCGCCACGATATACATGCCCATGATGGGAATGACGGCGCCGTTCATGGTCATGGAGACCGACATCTTGTCCAGGGGGATCTGGTCAAAGAGGACCTTCATGTCCTCCACCGAATCAATGGCCACCCCGGCCTTGCCCACATCGCCCACCACCCGGGGATGGTCCGAATCAAAGCCCCGGTGGGTCGCCAGGTCAAAGGCCACCGACAGCCCCATCTGACCAGCGGCCAGATTACGGCGGTAAAAAGCATTGGAAGCCTTGGCCGTGGAAAAGCCGGCATACTGGCGGATGGTCCAGGGACGGCCGGCATACATGGTGGCCATGGGGCCGCGCACAAACGGAGGCATGCCGGGCACGGACCCCAGATGCTCCAGCGCTTCCAGGTCTTGTTCGGTATAGACCGGTTTGACCGTGATGCCCTCGGGCGTGGCCCAGTTCAGCGTGTCGGCCGATTTGCCTTTAAGCTGCTTGGCCACCAGGGTCTTCCATTGATCGATATTGGATTTGTGAGCCATGGGGGTGCTCCTTTCTCTTCAAACGCCATCAGCGATGGTGATCGCCATTCTTCCAAGAAGCAAAAACGAAAATTGGATCAATCCCGGCCAGTCACTGCAATTAGGCGTAACATGTCGAATATATGTAGTCAATGGAGCCGCTCCTCACGCTTTAAAAAGATCCTTAGGCCCAATCTTTTCACCGTGGCATCGAATTGGATAGATATCACACCATGTTGGACCCCGGCACGGCCCCGCGGTACGCGTAGGGGATTCTGGATGCGGGATTCTTGACACACGAACTGGGTTCGGGCATATCCGGTTGACACATCTACCAGCGGTGGGAGCAGCTACTCATGATGTCCGAAAATGACTTCGCGCAGCTTTGGCACAATGAAACCCTACGCCCCACGGCGCCGGCGCCAGGCAATCACTCAAATCCGATTTTGGATCGAATCGAGAAGATTGATGCCTATTACCAGTCGATCGGGTGCGATGTCCTTGAGTACCATCTCTGGCAGTTATTGAATTGTGCGGAGTTTTTCGTCGATCAGATCTATATCTTGGTCCTTAAAAAAAGGGCCGATGCCCAATCTTTGGCGGATCATCATTCGGCCCTGGAACGCAAGAAGCGAAGCCGATTGGAAGTGATCTGTCTTCTACGATATTCAGCGGAAGGACGTAGGGTCAACCCCATTGTGCGCCGCCGTTGGCGACCGGACAGGCTGGCCACGTTGCCTTGGCCGACCCATTTTTGGAAATTGGCTGAGTGGCTTTTTTCGTTTGCTTCTATCCGCAACAATCCCAAAGCAGCACGGTGGTTGCTAAGCCTCAAGAGCAGCAGGAGTTAACGTGGCCGGAAGCTACCATATAGGAGTCATCGTGCCTTGGTTTGGCAGGGCGCTCAAGGGCGGTGCCGAACAACAGGCCTACCAGATCGCCCACCGGCTCTTGGGATGCGGGCATCGCGTGACGGTGCTCACCACTTGCTCCAAATCCTTCTTCGATTCCTGGAGTGAAAATTTTTGGCCCCAAGGAGAAGTATTCGACGGCCCCCTGCGAATTCTGCGCTTTGCCCTCAGCTCAAGGGACCAGCACCGATTTGAACTCGCAGTAGCGAAATTACTGGGCTCCAGTTTCTTGACGCCGGGTATCGCGCCCATTCCCGCACTGGATGAAGCCGATTATTGGGAAAACAATATTTCTTCCAAGGCATTGGTGGACTATTTAGCGCGGCAGGAAAGCGAATACGATTACTTCATCTTTCTTCCCTACTTGTTTACCCTTTGCATCCGAGGGGTCGCCGCGGTGCCCCATAAGAGTCTCATACAGCCGTGCTTACATGATGAGCCATATGCGTACCTGCGAGCCGTTCAGATCATGATGCATCAAGCAGCCCGGATCTTGTTCAACTCCGCAGGCGAGTATCATCTGGCGCGGAGGCTTTTTGGCGGGGCCATCGAAAAGAAGTCGGTGCTGGTTGGTGAAGGGATCGAAATCTCTTTCCAGAATGCTTCTATTTCCGCAAGAGCCGTGCCCCGGCCATATCTGTTGTGCTTGGGCAAACGCGGAACGGTGAAAAATACTCCGTTGTTGATCGATTTTTTCCGATCGTTTAAGACCGCTTATCCAGATGTGAACCTCTGCCTGGTGCTTGCCGGACCGGGGGAGCTGGGTCCGGGTGATCCGTGCGATGATATCGTTGATCTCGGCATGGTCGATGAAGGATTGAAGGAAAATCTTCTGGTAAACACCTTGGCGCTCGTCAATCTGAGTCTCAACGAGAGTTTTTCAAGGGTGATCCATGAAGCGTGGATAGCCCAGCGGCCGGTGATAATCCACAAAGAGTGCCTGGCGACCATGAGTGCTCTGGAAGAGAGCGGATTTGCCGGATGGGGGGTCTCCACCCAAACCGAATTCAACAGCGCACTCCAGGAACTCACGACGGCACCGGAATCGATACATGGCACTTTGGGGCGCAGGGGCCAGCAATATGCGTTAGACCGGACCGGCTGGGACGCGGTGATGGCGCGTTATCAGACGGTCTTTGAGAAAATTGAAGCCGCCGAGGTGGCTGTGGGAATCAGCGTTGACCCCTGCCCCGAAGAAATTTCAGATTTCCAAAATCTTTGCCGGTTGTTGCACCCGCGTATGGCCAGATGTGTTTTTTTTAAGGCCGAAGACCTAAGTTTTGATTTGATCTCCGGCCGGTGCATGGATCTCTTCCAATCCAAAGTGGAGCGGATGGTTTTCTATCAACCGCCATCCGACGATCTTTTTACCAGGCTTTCAAAGGCCGAGGTTGGCAAAAAGTATTTCAGATGGTTGGGGCGCGCCGAAGCCCTTCAAGGGTTGGATCTTTCCCCGTTCGACCATTGCTTTGTCCGTGACGAGACAACCCACCACTCAGCCATAACAGTCCCCTCATTGGCTGCACTTAAGCCTCCAACGGAGGAAGGGCTGCTTGATTTCTCTCTTTTCGACGAATTCAATGATCGCCGTTTCAATATCTATGTGGAGTCGGAAATTTTCGGCCGGGAGTTCTTAATGACTTTGGCCGATGACTTTGCCGCCAACTACGCTGCTTTGGGCATTCGATTTCTCATTGGCGGAACTATTATAGATCGAAACGATTTCATTATTGAAAAAGTGCGGACGCGCGCCAGCCGGTTTCAGCCTGCGCGCAATTTCCGGTCGGCAGCCATTTCTTCCCAGGCTGCTTTGCTGGATATTTCTTCCGAGGATATCCTGAATAAACTGCTTTTTCTGATCAGACACTCCGTTCCTGCTTTTCTAGTCCGTAAAAGCAATTCTCCGGAGGTGTGCTTCGGTTCTCATTTTTACTTTATCTCCCCAGCTATGGGGGCGAGAAGCATTGCCGCGCTACTGCGGCTGGCGCTCTGTGAACCGGCAGCCAAATCGCTACTGTTGGTAAAAAGCAGACCTTTTCTCATTAATTGCAATATGACCCGCTTCCGCGAACAATGGCGGCAAATGCTGCCTCCCGGGACCTCCTCGCAGGCCTCCCCAAACCTGGTTTGATTTCAAAATAGGGGCAGCCAGAATCAATCCCGCTGGCACAACTCCACCAGCACGCCGCCGGTCTCCTTGGGGTGCAGGAAGGCGATTTTGGCGCCGCCCGCGCCGATGCGCGGTTTTTCATCGATGAGGCGCACACCTTTGGCTTTGAGCTCAGCCAGGGCCTCCTCGATGTTCGCCACGCGGAACGCGATGTGTTGAATGCCCTCGCCCTTTTTTTCGATGAACTTGGCCACCGGGCCGTCGGGGGCCGTGGATTCCAGCAGCTCCACCTCGCTTTCGCCCACCGGGAAAAAGGCCGTGGTCACCTTCTGCTCCGCCACGGTTTCACTGCCTTCGAAATGCAGCCCCAGAACAGTGCTCCAGAAGGACTTGGCCTGATCGATGCTGTTGACGGCGATACCGAGGTGGTCGATTTTTAGGATTTTCATAGGACTCCTTTCGGGTTGGTTGATTGGTTGATTTGTTGATTGGTATTTAAGCCACAACTGCTTCCCAATAAACGAATCAACCAATCAACTAATCAACGAATCAACGATACTTCGCCATGACCCGCCCAAACCCCGGCAAAGCATTGATGATGGTCCGGTCCTCCACGCAGAAGGCAATGCGGAAGTGGCCGGGGCCGGCGAAACCCGAGCCGGGAACGGTGAGGATTAGCTCCTGCTGGAGTTCGCGCACAAATGCCACATCGTCGGCGATGGGGGTTTTAGGGAAGAGATAAAAGGCTCCCGGCGGCCGCACAAATTCATAGCCGGCTTGGGCCAGGCCGTCGCACAGCAGATCCCGTTTGCGTTTGTATTCGTTCATATCCACGCTGGCGCCCTGCAGGCAGGCGATGACCCGCTGCATCAAGGCCGGGGCATTGACGAACCCCAGGATGCGGTTGGCCAGGGTGAGACCGGCGCGGATATCCATTTTGAAGGCAGCGGCCGGATTGACGGCCGCAAAACCAATGCGCTCGCCGGGTATGGAGAGGTCTTTGGAGTAGGAGGTGGCGATCAGGCTGTCGTTATACGCCTGGAAGATGCTGGGCACCTGATGTCCATCAAACACAATTTTGCGATAGGGCTCGTCGGAGATGAGGTAGATAATCCGATTTACTTCCCCTTCCCGACTTTTGGCCGACAGCAGGGTGCCGAGCTGCTTGAGGCTCTCGGCCGAATAGATCTGGCCGGTGGGGTTGTTGGGCGAGTTGATCAGAACCGCCTTGGTCTTGGGATTGATGGCGGCTTCGACGGCTTTCAGGTCCAGGCTGAAATCCCCGCGGGTGGGCACCATGCGGATCACGCCGCCGTGGTTGTCCACATAAAAACGGTACTCCACGAAACAGGGCGTGGGCACGATCACTTCATCGCCGGGATCGAGCAGGGCCTTGAAGATCACATTGAGGGCTCCGGCCGCGCCGCAGGTCATGACAATGTCGCCACACTCGGCCGTCACCCCCTGTTCCTGGGAGAGGTAGGCGGCCACGGCATCGCACACCTGGGGAAAACCGGTCTGGGGCATGTAACAGTGGTCGCCCAGACCGCAACTGCTCACCGCGTCCCGCAGGGTTTCGTGAAACTTTTCCGGCGGCGCCACATTGGGATTTCCCAGACTGAAATCAAACACCTTATCAGCGCCATGCCGGGCCTTGAGCCGGGCGCCCTCTTCAAACATTTTTCGAATCCAGGAGGCCTGGCTCATTATGGCGCTGATCTTTTGGGCTACGGCCATGGAGGTACCTTTGTGTTATTCGTTATCCCGTTTGCCCGTTGCCCGTTGGCCCGTGTGTCGGCTCCTCGATGACCTTGCCTTCATGGGGGCAAGATGAAGCTTGCGAACGAGTCTGCGAACCTGCCCAAGTCAATATTTTTTATGGGCCTTCGGTTTTAGTTCCTTGTCAGTTCCCAAACCGTTCACGACCTACGGGCTAACGGGCAAACGGGCAACGGGCTAACGGTTTTCTATTTTACCGCTTCCACGCTCTTTACTTCCGGCACCTCTTTTTTGATGATGCGTTCGATGCCGTTTTTCAACGTCATCTGCGACATGGGGCAGCCCGAGCAGGCCCCCTTCAGGCGCACCTGAACCACGCCCTCGTGGCTGATGCTGACCAGCTCCACATTGCCGCCGTCGGCCTGGAGCATGGGACGGATTTTATTGATGGCTGCTTCGACTTTTTCTTTCATGGGTGTTGTTTCCCTTCAAATTTCATGGTGTCATGGTCCAGATAAAACATCGTCCGGGTTCACGATGGCAAAATAGCCATAATCGGACGCTTTGACAAATGAAAAACCAGCCCATGAGGGTCTCTCTCTTCGCGTCTTCGCGCCTTCGCGTGAAACCAATTCGAAATATGACCTGGGTTTAAACAATGGTGCCATCCGCGTTGGATCTGAATGCCCGCGCAAATGCCTCGAATCGATCCTCCAGAATGGCTACGCGCACCTGTCGGATCAGATCCAGGTAATAGTGCAGATTGTGGATGGTGGCCAATCGGTGGGCCAAAATCTCCTTGGCCGCAAAGAGGTGGCGCACATAGGCCCGGGAGTAGTGGCGGCAGGTGTAGCAGTGGCAGATGGGATCAATGGGGGCCGTATCGTCGCGGTGGCAGGCATTGGTGATGTTCACAATGCCCTGGCTGGTGAAGAGCTGGCCGTTACGGGCATTGCGCGTGGGCATGACGCAGTCGAACATGTCAGCGCCCAGGGCGATCATCTCCACCAGATCGGAAGGCGTGCCCACGCCCATCACATAACGCGGGGCATCGGCCGGCAACTGGGGCAGGGTGTGGCCCGCCATCTCCATCATCAGCTCCTTGGGCTCGCCCACGCTCAACCCGCCCACGGCATAGCCGGGAAAGCCGATGGTTCCCATCTCTTGCACGGAGCGCGTGCGCAGATCTTTATACATCCCCCCCTGCACAATGCCGAAGAGCGCGTTGGGGCAGTTGGGTTCCGCCTGCCAGCGCTGCTTGCAGCGGCGGGCCCAGCGCGTGGTGAGGTCCGAGGCCTCCGAGGCTTGCTGATATTCGGCTGGATAGGCAATGCACTGGTCCAGGCACATCATGATGTCGCTGTTCAGGGCCATCTGGACTTCCACCGCCCCTTCGGCGGTCAGCAGATGGCGGGCACCGCCGTCCAGGTGGGACTGAAAAGCATATCCTTGCTCGGAGATCTTGGAGAGTTCGGCCAGAGAAAACACCTGGAAGCCCCCGCTGTCGGTGAGTATGGGCTTGGGCCAGTTCATGAAACCATGCAGCCCGTTGAAGCGGCCGATGACTTCGGTGCCCGGCCGCAGATACAAATGATAGGTGTTGCCCAGAATGATCTGGGCCCCCACAGCCTCCAGCTCTTCGGGGGACAGGGCCTTGACCGTGGCCTGGGTGCCCACGGGCATGAAAATCGGGGTTTGAATTTCGCCATGGGGCGTTCTGATCCGGCCGGCCCGGGCTGAAGTGTTCGGGCAGGTCTTGAGCAGTTGAAAAAAAGGCGCAGTTTCAGCCATGAAGACATCTCCATTCAATGGGTCTTGATTCAGAACGCGAGGGATTCGACCCGCCATCATCGTACTCGTACGCGTACTCGTACTCGAATGATTTTTCAATGCTTTTCGAGTGCGCCTTCGAGATCTACGGCAGCTTATCCGTGCCATCCGTGTAATCCGTGGTAAAAAATTGACCACGGATTACACGGATGGCACGGATAAAAAACTTATCATCCTTTCATACAGCCAAATACCTTCCCTCAGCCAAATACCTTCCCTCCTTCACTCTCCAATCTGCCCCCTTCCCTCCCCTTCATATTGGGAATAATTCCTATTGACACACAATATATTGTGAGTTTACAAAAACAGCATCAATACTTTCGGATCTCTCCACCGCTCCCTTAACGGCGTGAATCAGGTCATCCAGCAACTGACCGACCGGCATTCCTCAAGACCTTTTTCGCCGCAGGGAATGATTTTCGCCGGCGGCAGCATTTACCAATTCTAACCCTGAGGTGAATTCAAAATGTTCAATCGGGCTCAAGATCAAGGCGGGGTGAGGTGGCCAACCGCAGACATACACGGAGTATTTCGAGGATTGGACACCTCGCCCCAACGCCGATATTGGAAAGCCCGTCGCAGATCCCGCTGATCTTTAGCGGGGAGGGGACGTTTTTAAATCACCTCATCCAAACAGGAGCATAGCCCTTGGGTCGCAAAGCCAAACTCATTGAAACCAAGGAAGGCGTCATCGATCTGGCTACTTACAGCTGGGATGATGACCGATTCTCCCGCGCCTTGAAACAGCAGCACCCCATGGACGACGACAAGGCCCACGCCATCAGCCGCTTTGTGCGCGAAGCTTTGGAGGAGCTCAAGGTATACCGCATCACGCCACCCATCGTGGAGGCGGTGGTCAAGGCCACCCTGGAAGAGCACGGCGTACCCAAGGTCGTCCATGTGCCCCTGGACAAATCGCTCTTCACCCGCAACGGCCTCAATCTTTCAGATAACGCCAAGAAGGTGCTCGAACGCCGCTATCTGCGCAAGGACGCCGACGGCAAGCCGCTGGAAAATCCCTCCCAGATGTTCCGCCGCGTGGCCCGGCACATTGCCCAGGCCGAGTTGAAATTCAACTCCGACGCGGATGTGCACGCCGTGGAAGAATCTTTTTACGAATTGATGACCGACCTGAAATTCCTGCCCAACTCGCCCACCCTGATGAATGCCGGTCGCCGCCTGGGCCAACTGGCGGCCTGCTTCGTGCTGCCGGTGGAAGACAGCATGGAAGCCATTTTCGAGACCTTGAAAAACGCGGCCATCATTCACAAATCGGGCGGCGGCACGGGTTTCTCCTTTTCGCGCCTGCGGCCCAAGAACGCCACCGTGGGCACCACGGGCGGCGTGGCCTCTGGGCCGGTCTCCTTCATGAAGATCTTCAACACCGCCACCGAGCAGGTCAAGCAGGGCGGCACCCGGCGGGGCGCCAACATGGGCATCTTGAAGGTGGATCATCCCGACATTATGGAGTTCATCTTCTGCAAGCAGAACAATGACGAGTTGAACAACTTCAACATCTCCGTGGGGTTGACCGAACCCTTCATGGGGGCCGTGGTCAAAGGCGAAACCTACCCCTTGATCGACCCGGCCTCCAAAAAAACGGTAACTACGCTCGATGCCCGGGAAGTATATGGCGCCCTGGTGCAGCAGGCCTGGAAAAACGGAGACCCCGGCATTGTCTTTCTGGACCGCATGAACCAGGACAACCCCACCCCCGAAATCGGGGCCATCGAAAGCACCAACCCCTGCGGCGAGCAGCCCCTGCTGCCCATGGAGGCGTGCAATCTGGGCTCCATCAATCTGGCGCGCTGCTTGACCAGCGTGGACAATGATAGCGTGGCCATGGACTATGAGGCCCTGCGCCAGGTGGTGCACACCAGCGTGCATTTCCTGGACAACACTATCGAGATGTCGCTCTACCCCCTGCCGGCCATCGATGCCATGGTCAAAGGCAACCGCAAGGTGGGTTTGGGGGTCATGGGTTTTGCCGATCTGCTCTATTTGCTCAAAATTCCTTACAACTCCGAGGCGGCCCTGAAACTGGCCGAAGAGCTGATGGCCTTCATCCAGACCGAAGCCCATGCGGCCTCCGTGGAGCTGGCCAAAAAGCGTGGTCCCTTCCTCAATTTCGAGAGCAGCATTTACAAGAAGCAAAACCAGCCGCCCCTGCGCAACGCCACCCTGACCACCATCGCGCCCACCGGCACGTTGAGCATCATCGCCAACTGCTCCAGCGGCATCGAGCCTTTGTTTGCTTTGAGTTTCGTGCGCACGGTGATGGACAATGACCGGCTCATCGAAGTCAACCCCATCTTCGAAGCCGTGGCCCGGGCGCGCGGGTTTTACTCCCCGGCCTTGATGGAAACCAGTGCCGCCAAAGGATCGATCCAGGGAATCGAAGTAATCCCCGAAGATGTCAAAAAAGTATTTGTCACGGCCCACGACATCTCCCCCGAGTGGCATGTGCGCATGCAGTCGGCCTTTCAGAAGCATACCGATAACGCGGTCTCCAAAACCGTGAATCTGCCCCATGATGCCACGGTGGAAGATGTGCGCAAAATCTACGACCTGTCATATCAGTTGGGATGCAAGGGCGTGACCATTTACCGCGATGGCAGCAAGGAAAACCAGGTATTGGCCACGGCAGGTACCAAGGCCGAGGGCGCAGCCAAAGAAAGTCCGCGCCCCTCCGTGCGCGAGCGGCCTGAGACCCTGGAGGGCTTTACTACCAAAATCCGCACCGGATACGGCCAGCTCTACGTGACCGTGACCGAATTCAACGGCCGGCCCTTTGAAGTATTTGCCACCATCGGCAAATCAGGTCGCTCCACCACGGCCAAGACCGAGGCCATCGGCCGGCTGGTCTCCCTGGCCTTGCGCACCGGCGTGGAAGTCACCGAGATCGTCAATCAGCTCAAGGGCATCAGCGGCGAGCACCCCATCTTCCAGGAAGGGGGCCTGGTGCTCTCCATCCCGGACGCCATTGCGCGGGTGCTGGAACGGCGCTATTTGACCAAAGAGAGCGCCGCCAAGAGCAACCAGGTCAATTCTTTGCTGGGCGGGGTTTGCCCCGAGTGTGGCCAGACCATCAGTTTTGAAGAAGGATGCCAAACCTGCCACTTTTGCGGGTTTACCAAATGCGGATAGGAGGCCATGGCGGGCAAAATCACCACCGTGCTGACTAAAAAAGAGGCGGAAACCTACCGTTCCCAGGGATTGCACCAGGAGGCGGTCCACCTCTACACGGATCTGCTCGCCTCCTCGCCGCATATCGACCCGCACCTCAAAGCAGCCGTTGAAAATCAAATTCAGCATATCAAATCTGAACTAGCTGATTCCGACCAGCAACCGCCGCGGACCTTGAGCGCCCAGGAGATTGGGCGCATCCGCGACGGCTGGGGGCAATGCGCCACTGAAGCGGATATGCTGGTGTGCGCCCAAGCCTTTATCCAGATCGAAGCCCACGCCGAAGCCCTGGCCGAGTTGCATAAATTGCTGAGTCAAGGCTGTCTTAAGAAGATCTATCTGACCGCCGCGGCCGATTGTTTTGTCCAGCTGCATCCACCCGAGGCCATTTGCGACCCCATCGAAAAATGGACCCAGGCCACCCAACAACCCCGCAAAGCCATCCTGGCCATGCAACTGGAAATGACCAAACACATGGAAGCTCGCCAGCATAACCGCCACGCCCTGGCTTTGTATCGCCATTTGGAGCGCATCCCCGGCCTGAAAGCGTCCATGAAGGCCCGGGCCGATGCGTTGGAAGCCCGGCTTTAATTTCAATTTGAATCCAAATTGAAATTATTGTTATAGAACCCGTTCATGATCGATCCTAAAACCATCATAGACAAGTACTACCCGCCCGGTGAACCCTTGAGCGTGCTGCTGTGGGAGCATGGGGGCCGGGTGCGAGATAAGGCTTTGGTGGTGGCCAAGAGAATCGGCGAGCCTGGATTGGACTTGGCGTTCATCGCCGAGGCGGCTTTGTTGCACGATATCGGCATTTTTCAAACCGATGCGCCCCGCATTCACTGCCGTGGTGAAAAGCCTTATGTGTGTCACGGCATCATCGGACGTGAGATTTTGGAGGGCCACGCGCTACCCCGGCATGCCCTGGTGTGCGAGCGCCACGTGGGCACGGGATTGACCGTGGAAGAGATCGAGCAACGCCGATTGCCCCTGCCCTTGCGGGACATGACTCCCCAAAGCCTGGAAGAGATCATCATCTGCTACGCGGATAAGTTCTTCTCCAAAAGCAATGGCAACCGGGAGTTATCTTTGGAAGAAGTACTTCAACAGGTTAGACGCTACGGTCCGCAAAAGGTAGAAATTTTTATGGCCTGGCATCGCCGGTTTGGCGCATGAGAAGAGTACTTCAGGTCGTCCCCTTACCCCCATAGGCGCTATCCTGATTGAATATCGAATATCGAACAAGGAACAGTAAAATGCCGAAGGAACATAGACAGAAAGAAAACTTTGTAATTCGATATTTGTTGTTCAATATTCGATATTCTTTCTTCAACAGAATTTAGTTGTCTATTTAAGTTAACGCTTATGGAAGTGCGGGGGAAATTAACTTCGACTTAAATGAGGTAACAATGCCAGCAATAAATACTACTCCCCATACACTGCCCGTGGCCCTGACCATCGCCGGTTCGGACAGTTCGGGCGGGGCCGGCATCCAGGCTGATCTGAAGACCTTTCAGGCCCTGGGCGTATTCGGCATGAGCGCCATCACGGCCGTGACCGTTCAAAACACCCAGAAGGTCTTCGCGGTGCATGAAGTTCCGTCCCAAATCGTCCATGATCAGATCCGTTGCCTGTTTGATGATATCCCCATCGATGCGGTCAAAATCGGCATGGTCTCCAGTGTACCCCTCATCGAAGCCATTGCCGCGGCCCTGGCAAATGTCTCCCGGCCGCCGGTGGTGCTCGACCCGGTGATGGTTTCCAAGAGCGGCTATGCCCTGCTCAACGCCGATGCGCGCCAGGCATTGACTGCCAAACTCTTCCCTCTGGCCGAGGTGGTGACTCCCAATATCCTTGAAGCCGAAACATTGATTGGAAGTAAAATCTCCACCGAAGAAGAGATGCGGGTCGCGGCTCGCAAAATCCTTAGCCTGGGTGCGCGCAAAGTGGTGGTCAAGGGCGGCCATCTGTCCGGCGCCCCCGCCACCGATATTCTTTTTGACGGCGCGACCTTTCAGGCTTTAACCGCGCCGCGCATCGCCACGACCAACACCCACGGCACGGGCTGCACTTTCTCATCGGCCATCGCGGCCCATCTGGCTTTGGGATTTCCCTTTTTCGAGGCGGTCCAAAAAGCCAAAACCTATGTGACCGGCGCCATTGCCCATGCCTTGTCCATTGGCCAAGGCCACGGCCCGACCCACCACTTCTTTGATCTTTATGCGCGGGCTGGGTTGGGGGTTACGCGGTGATTGCTTTGGAAGAAGGCACAAAGAGACAAAGGAACTAAGGGACAAAGGGACTAAGGGACAAAGGGACTGAGGGACTGAGGGACTGAGGGACTGAGGGACTGAGGGACTGAGGGACTGAGGGACTGAGGGACTGAGGGACTGAGGGACTGAGGGACTGAGGGACAAAAGAGGAGCATTTTTCGTGGTAAGGTGCAACTAAAAACCATCTAAGATAGAACCTCAGCTGCCCATGGACCTAAAAGAGTAAATCGTACTACCTTTACTTCTCTGTGCCTTTGTGCCTTTGCAACTTTGTGCCTCAGTTCCTCAGTCCCTTAGTCCCTTTGTCCCTCGGTCCCTTTCCCCCCCTACAACCTTCCCTTCTTAATAATCGCCACCAGCAGCCAAATACCCATGAAGCCGGCGGCCAGAAAGCCGATCAGGCCGATGAGGGAGATACCGTAGATAATCGGCGGCATGTTGGAGATGACGATCAGGGCCGAGCCGATGATCAGCGCGGCAATGATGATGGAAAAGGAGATGCGGTTGCTGATCTGGTCGTGGGTGATCAGCATTTTGTCCAGATCCTTGAGAATCAGGGTAAAGGACATCTTCTTCTGGCGCAGGGAGTGGCTGATCTCCAGCAGGTCCCGCGGAAAGTCGGTGAAAAAGCGATAGGATTGCTCCACCAGGCGCGCCACGTCGTCCATCAGACGCGAGGGTGTTAATCGCGAAAGCTTGATATCGCGTACAAAAGGCGCGGCTGCTTCGATGATATCGAATTGCGGGTCAAGTTGCCGGGCGATGTTTTCTACCTGGGAGAGCGCTTTGAACATCAGGAAGGTGTCGGGCGGCACCCGCATGCGGTTTTTGGTGGCGATCTCCAGCAAATGCTGCAGCAGTTTACTCAGATGGATTTCGCTGAGAGGCCGGTACAGATGCTGGCCGATGAAGTCAGCCACATCTTTTTCCAGGCGGATGCGGTCCGGCTCATCATCCCACTCGGAGATCCACAGCAGCACTTCGGCCGTGCGCGGCTCGTCGCGGCGGATGACCGCATCCACCAGGCGCACGAAATTCTCGCGGGTGCCGCGGTCCACGGCCCCCATCATGCCGAAATCCAACAGGCAGATCACATTGTCCGGCAGCACGAAAATATTGCCGGGGTGGGGGTCGGCATGGAAAAAACCGAAATTGAAAATCTGCTTGAACAAGATATCGGCCCCCCGCTCGGTAATGAGCTTGGGGTCGAGCCCGGCTGTCCGGAGCCGTTCGACATCCGACACTTTGATGCCATCCACAAACTCGATGGTCAGCACCCGCTTGGTGGAGTGATCGCGGTACACCTTGGGCACATAGACCGTGGTGCTGCCCAGGAACTGCACGGCCACACGTTCCATGCTGGAGGCTTCGATGGTGTAATCCATCTCCTTTTCCAGGGTGCGGGCAAATTCTTCGACGATCTTGACCGGCCGATGAAAGGAGAGTTCTTCGATGTGCCGCTCGGCCAGGGTGGCCAGATGCAGCATGATCTCCAGATCGACTTCCACGATCTTTTCTATGCCCGGCCGCTGGACCTTAATGACCACCTGGTCGCCGTTGTGCAATCGGGCCCGGTGCACCTGGCCGATGGAGGCCGAGGCCAGGGGTGTGGGATCCAGCTCGGCGAACAAAAACTCATGAGGCCGCCCCAATTCCTCCGTGAGGGTTTTGGCAAATTCTTCAAACCCAAAGGGCGGCACCATGTCTTGCAGTTTGGCGAATTCGTTGACGAACTCCACCGACACCAGGTCCGGGCGGGTGGAAAGCACCTGACCCAGCTTGATGTAAGTGGGGCCCAGCTCTTCGAGGGTCATGCGCAGCCGCTCGGCGCGAGTCAACCGCTCGATGCGTTCCCGGCGCTTGCGGGAGATCATCTGTAATCCGATTTCGATGTACTGCTCGATTTTCAGAGTCTCGACTAAATCGCCGAAGCCGTATTTGAACAGCACGCCCAGAATTTGGCGATAGCGGTTCAAATGGCGATAGGTGCGCCCGATGACCCCGATTTTGCGAATGCTGATCATGGTCGGTCCGCCCGCAAGGCGTCAATGCAGCTCACTGCCAGTCGTGTTCAAAGAGCCGCTGGAACGGAATTGGGCCCGAGACGAGGTTACTCGGGTTTGGTGGTCAGGGTGTTGATGATGCTTTTGAGTTCGCGAATCTCTTTTTTGAGATCCTTGAGCTCATCGGTGGTGACGATGTTGGTCTTTTTCAGAAACTCCTTGACCGTTTTCTCGATGCGTCTTTCGAGCTTCTCCTGGGCCTCTTCATAGTGCTCGCGGGCTTCATCGAGGAACTTGCGGCCTTCGGTCTCGGACATCTCGCCCTTGTTCTGGAGCTCCTTGATCAGATCTTCCATCTCGTCTTTGGTTTTGAGCGCCAAACCGATGCCGGTCAACAGACTTTTTTTCATTAAATCGAACATGGGGTTCCCTCCTTGGGAAAAAGCCATTGTTGTTGGTAGGTTATCCTTAGGTAACATAGGGCTGGGGCATAATGCAAGGGAGTTGGGAAGGCTGAAGGTGAAAGGTTGGGGAAATGCCGTGCACCGTAAAAAGATTTTGCGTGAATGCGCGGATAGCGGCCCGGAGCAATACTGCGGGCGTAACCAGATCAACGGACAAACGTGTCACGGGCCAACGGGCTAACGGGCTAATGGACTAACGGGCAACCCCGCCAAAAAACGGCGGGATCAAACATCTGATTGATTAAATTAAGGTGTTTGACGGGCCAACGGGCCAACGGGCCAACGGGCCAACGATCCCCCTTGACGCCAACCATTATCTTCCCTAATTTGTGCCCGCTCAAATGGCGTTGCGGATTTCAAATTCAATTGGATAGAGAGGACCAAATTATTATGGCATTTACCATCGCGTTGGCAGGCAAAGGCGGCACCGGCAAGACCACCACGGCCGGGTTGTTGATCAAATATCTGGTGACCAAGGGCAAGACGCCCATTCTGGCGGTGGATGCCGACGCCAACGCCAACCTCAACGAAGTGTTGGGCCTGGAAGTCAAGGATACGCTGGGCCAGGCCCGCGAAGATATGAAAAAAGGCAATGTACCGGCCGGCATGACCAAAGACATATTCATGTCCATGCGCCTGGAGGAAGCAGTGGCCGAGGAGCATGGCTTTGACCTGGTGGTCATGGGCCAGCCCGAAGGGGCTGGCTGTTACTGTGCCGCCAATACTTTGCTGACCAATCTGCTGGAACGCCTGGTGAAGAACTACAACTTCGTGGTGATGGATAACGAGGCCGGCATGGAGCATATCAGCCGCCTGACCACCAACAACGTGGATGTGCTGCTGATCGTCACCGACACTTCCCGTCGTGGGTTGCAGGCTGGCCTGCGTATTAATGCTTTGGCCAAAGAGTTGAACATCGGCGTCAAAAAAAGCTACCTGATCATCAATCGGGCCAAAACCCAGCCCGATGACGAAGTGCTCGACATGATCAACCAGGACGGCCTGGAACTGGCCGGTGTCATTCCCGATGACGAAACCGTGTATCGCTTCGACCTCAACGGCAAAGCCACCATCGAAATCGGCCCGGACAATCCGGCCGTCAAAGCCGCCTTTGCCATTTTCGACAAGATCCTGGCATGAGGCTAATGGCTCAGGTCATCAGAATTCAGGAGCCAGATTTCAGAATCATTTCGATTGACCCTTCTGGCTCCTGACTCATCCCGCGACTCTAAAGATTTTATTGCCTTTCTCCCGTAGTTGGGGCAACTTTGAGTTGGCGCCGGTCCATCGCTTACAAAACCATTCTCGCCTGAAAGAAAGTGGAAACAGATCATGAAACGAACGGGATTTCTTTACGATCCACGTTACCTGCTGCATGATACCGGCCCATATCACCCCGAAAGATCCGAACGTCTGGAGGCCATCGTCAAGGGCATCACGGATGCGGGCTTGATGCCCCATTTAACCAAAATCAAAGCCCGAAGGGCCGATCAGCGCTGGATCGAAACAGTACATGCGCCGGAGTATATCCACCGCTTTGAAGAGTTCAGTCTGAGCGGCCGGCGCACCCTGGATTGCGATGACAATCAGATGAGCCCTGACACTTGGGAGGCGGCCAATCTGGCCGTGGGCGGGGTTTTAGAGGCCGCGCGCATGATCATGACCGATGAGATCGATAATGCCTTTTGCGCCGTGCGCCCGCCCGGGCACCATGCCGAACGCGGCGAAGCCATGGGGTTTTGCTATTTCAACAATGTGGCCATCGCGGCCAAGTACCTGCAGATGGAGTGGAAGGTCGAACGGGTGGGCATCGTTGATTTCGACGTCCACCACGGCAATGGCACCCAGCACACATTTGAAAAAGATGCCTCTGTCTTTTACTACTCCATCCACCAACACCCCTCCTTTGCCTATCCAGGCACGGGGCGGGAATTTGAGCTGGGAACGGAGGCTGGTTACGGTTATACCAAGAACTCGCCGGTGTTGCCGGGGCAAGGCGATGAGACCTATCAGCGCCTGATTCAGAAGGATCTGGTGCCGGCCTTTCAAACCTTTGAACCCCAGGTGATCATTGTCTCCACGGGTTTCGATGCCCACAAGGACGATGAAATGGCCGATATGAGCCTGAGCAATGACGGGTTTAGCTGGATCATGCGCACCCTGATGAAGATGGCGGAGCAACACGCCAAGGGTCGACTGCTCTCAGTGCTGGAGGGTGGCTATTGCCTGGAGCGATTGCCTGAGCTGGCCGCCGACCATGTCAAAGTATTGTTGGATGCCTGATCCGGATCAGGGCGAACTGTATGCGCCGATGCCTGCAAAGCATGGCCGGTTGTAGGAATTGGCGGTAGAATTTCGACAGCGGGAACTCTGATCAGTTCCAATAAGCACATGCGGCAAAGTTCCGGCTCTTGCAGCGCCGGGCTCAAGGAGGAAGAGAGATGTTTGTCAGCCAATCAATGACGCGCAAAGTCATTACGGTCTCCAAAGAGATGACGGTTTTGGAAGCACAGGCCCTGATGTATGAGAACAGCATCCGCCATCTGCCGGTGGTGGAGGCCGACAACCTGTTGGTGGGCATCATCACGGACCGCGATATCCGCAGCGCCCTGCCCTACCGATTAGCCATGGGCCAGAGCGATCCCCAGGAGCGGGCCAAATACGCCCACTTGCGAGTCGCTGATGTCATGTCAGTGACCCCGGCGACCATCATGCCCACCCACACGCTCCAGGACGCTTTACTTCTCATCCAGGAAAAACGCGTGGGCGCCTTCCCGGTGGTGGATGAGTTGGGCCGGCTCAAGGGCATTATTTCCGTGCGCGACCTGCTGCGGGCCTTTATCAATGTGCTCGGTATCGGCGAGCCCGGCACCCTGCTGTGCATCATCGTGGAGAACCAAGTGGGCCAGCTCAAATGCATCGTTGATGCCATTACCGAGGAGGGCATCTCCTTTGGCAGCGTGCTGGTGGCCCGCTATTGGGAAGAGGGCAAGCGGGCGGTCTTCCCCTATTTGCTGACCAACAACGTCATCCGCATCAAGAAGAAATTAAAGGACATGGGCTATACCCTGCTGGATCCGATGAAGTGGTATATGGATCAATTGCCCAAGAGTGAGTAGTTGATTGGTCAATTCGTTGATTCGTTGATTTGTGGTTGAGTTTTTGAACCCCTCTGCACGAATCAACGCATCAACCAATCAACGATTTACGACTTGTTCCGGACCGCAATAAATGCCTCGCCTGAAATACCAGCCACCTTATCAAGATCTTCACATTTACTACCTCCACGGTCGTGTCAGCGGAAATCCCATCACCGGCAACGACCATTTCATCGGCAACTGGGAAGAAGAGGGCGATTCCTTTCTCTTCTTCAAAGAGCCTGCTGATGAATGCGTCCAGGCGCTGTTGCGCGCCCAGCCTCATCTATCGCTTCAGGACCAATTTCAGATGACCTACGAGCAGTGGCAGGGGGACCGGTTGACGCCTCTGCAAGTAGGCCGGTTGAAGGTGGTGCCGCCCTGGCACCCCGAAGCAGCGGAACTCGATGAGATGGGCATTCTCCTTGACCCTGGCGTGGTGTTCGGTACCGGCACCCATCCCACCACGCACGATTGCCTGAGCGCTTTGGAACTGGCTTTAGAGGCCGAGCCGGTGGACATGGTGCTTGATCTCGGTACCGGCACTGGTTTGCTGGCCCTGGCCGCGGCGCGGTTGGGGGCCAGGCGCGTGCTGGCCGTGGATCTCAACCGTCTGGCCGTGGAGACCGCCCGGCGCAATGTCATCTACAACCAGTTGGCGTCCCGCATCCTCACGGCACAAGGCAATGCCATGGATTTTATAGACATATCCAGCGACCTTATGGTATCCAATATACATTATGCCGTGATGCGGCCGATGCTGGCCCAAGACGGTTTTAGCCGCCATCAGCAATTCATCTTATCGGGATTGCTCAGGAGCCAGGCGCGGGAGATCGAAGATCTGTTACGACGGCAACCGGTCGAGATCATTCGCAAATGGGAACGGGATGCGACTTGGTTCACTTTTTATGGTCGTCGCGTTTAATGTGAGTGCATGAATAAAAGCCCATATTTTTTCCAAGTTCTCCCGCCAAAGACCAGACGGGACGACACATCAATATAACTTTTTTAGGTGTGTCGAAGGCGGAGGCAAAATTTTAACCGCAGACATACTCGTAGTATTTCGAGGATTAAAATTTTGCCCCAACGCTGAAATTGGGAAAATAGGGGCTTTTCCTTCATGCACTCTTTAGAGGCATCGCATGCGGATACGCTGTTGGGGATCACGGGGCTCCATACCGGTATCGGGTAAGGAGTATATCAAGTACGGCGGGGACACCACCTGCCTGGAGATCCGCACCCAGAGCGATGACATCATCATCGTGGACGCGGGCACCGGCATCCGGCGGCTGGGCAACCAATTGCTCAAGGAAGGCCGCTACCAATACAATTTCCTGCTCACCCACGGCCACTGGGACCATCTCATGGGGTTTCCCTATTTCAAACCCCTGTTTCTGGAGCACCCCAGGATTCATCTGCACCGAGGGCCGTTTCATAAAAAATTCATGGAGAGCATGTTCTCCAAGGTGATGGCCCCGCCCAATTTCCCGGTGCGCTTCTCCGACCTCAAAGCCAAAATTGTTTACGCCGAAGGCAACCCGGATCAATTTCAAATCGGATCGGTCACGGTGGTGCCCATCCAGATCAGCCACCCCAACACCGGCAAGGGCTACAAGTTCATCGAAGACGGCAAATCCTTTGTTTTTTTGACCGACAACGAGTTGGGGTTCGTGCATCCCGGCGGTCTGGCCGCCGTTGATTACCTCAAGTATTGCGAAGGCGCCGACCTGCTGATGCATGACGCCGAATACACCCCCCAGGAGTACAAGCTGCTCATCGAGTGGGGCCACTCCTCTTACCTAGATGTGCTGGAACTGGCTTTCAAGGCCGGCGTCAAACGCCTGGGCCTCTTCCATCTCAACCAGGAACGCACCGACCAGGAAGTAGATGAGATGGTGGAGGCCTGCCGCAAGATCATCAACGGCCGCAAGCAGCAGATGGAGTGCTTCGCGGTGGGGGCGGGGATGGAGTTTGAGGTTTGAGGCTTAGAGTTTAAAGTCAAAAAGTTTAAAGTAGTAAAGTTAAGGAATATTCTCGAAAGGAAATCGATATACTTTCAGGCTTTCGGTTTTACTACATTGATTCTACTTTCAGGCTTCTGACTCCTGAATTTTTATACTACCGCCACCGGTTTTATTAGAGGGCCCTTAGGCCATGCCATCCATTACTTCCCTCCTTGACCAAGCCGCCACTGCCTGCGCCAAGGCGCGCAAGGGCATTGCCCTTACCGGCGCCGGCATTTCCGTTGAAAGCGGTATTCCTCCCTTCCGCGGCAAGGGCGGGCTGTGGGAGAAGATCGATCCCATGAAGTACGCCCACATTGACGCTCTGGAGCGTGATCCAGCAGAAGTGTGGAAAGTACTTTTTCTCGGCATCGGTGAACTGCTGGGAACCGCGGCGCCCAACGACGGTCACAAGGAGTTGCGGCGCCTGGAAGAACTGGGAGTACTCCAAACCATCATCACCCAGAATGTGGATGGCCTGCATCAAAAGGCCGGCAGCCGCGACGTGATCGAGTTTCACGGCACCCATGCGGTGTTGCGCTGCATGACTTGCCAGCGGCGCTACGAGTGGCAGGAGATCACCATAACCGAGATTCCGCCCCGCTGTCCCTGCAACGGCTATCTACGGCCCGATGTAGTCATGTTCGGCGAGCTCATCGACATGAGCCTGTTGCAACGCTCCCAAATGCTGGCCTCGCAGTGCGACCTGATGTTCGTGGTGGGCACCTCGGCCACCGTGGAACCGGCCGCCTATCTGCCGGTAATCGCCAAACGGGCCGGCGCGTTTATCATCGAAATCAATCCCGAACCCACCCCCCTGACCCACCACATCAGCGATGTCACGCTCCTGGGGCCCGCCGGCGAAGTGTTGACCCAGCTTACGGAACGCGTGGCTCGATTGCGGCCGATGCCTCAGGGTTAAGTTCCTCGAAACAACACCTTGCAATCGCCATCAAAGATGCTAAATTTTTACGCCGACATGATCGACCGCTTAACCGCATAGAGCCCAGAAGGACGAAGGCGCTCACATTGCTTAGCGCATCCGTGCCACCGTTGTAATCCGTGGCAAAAAATGACCACGGATTGCACGAATTGCACGGTAGATAGAAACCTATTACAGACGTTATAATCTTTTTTAGAAGACAAGAAACCCAGCGTTAGATTCACAAAGGAGTCATCATGCCCCACACCCAGCGCATTCTCATCGTGGGCGGCGTGGCGGGCGGCGCCTCGTGCGCGGCCCGCTGCCGCCGATTGTCCGAAACGGCCGAAATCATCATGTTCGATCGCGGTCCCTACGTCTCTTTTGCCAACTGCGGCCTGCCCTATTATGTGGGCAATGTGATCAAGAAAGAAGAAGATCTGCTGGTGGCCACGCCAGAGCTGTTCCGGCGGCGCTTCAATATCGAGGTGCGACTCAGATCCAACGTGGTCGGCATTGACCGTAAAAACCGCGTCATCGAAGTTACGGACCTAGAAAGCGGCGCGGCCTATACCGAAACCTACGATGCCCTGGTGCTTTCACCAGGGGCCCATGCCATCCGGCCCGATCTGCCCGGAATCGATCTGCCGGGCATCTTTTCGGTGCGCACCATTCCCGACAGCCGCCAGATCGTGCAGTGGATCCAGCGCTTCCAAGCCAAACAGGCTGTAGTGGTGGGTGGCGGTTACATCGGCATGGAGATGACCGAAAACCTGCACAAGCGCGGCCTGAAAGTCACCATCGTGGAGCGCCTGGCCCAGGTGATGCCCATGATGGATGCCGAAATGGCCGCGCCCATCCACGACACCCTGCTTAAACACGGCGTGGATCTGCGCCTGAGCGAGAGCGTGACCCGTTTTGATGCCGGCGACGGCCATCGCCTATCCTTAACCCTGCGTTCCGGCCACCGCATGCAGACCGACCTGGTGATCTTATGCATCGGTGTGCGACCCCACATCACCTTGGCCGAAGCTGCCGGGCTGACCATTGCTTCCAGCGGCGGCATTCAGGTGGATGCCCGCATGCGCACCAGCGACCCGCACATCTGGGCCGTGGGCGATGCCGTGCAGGTCACCGATGTAGTGACGGCCCAAAAGGGCGTTGTACCCCTGGCCGGGCCGGCCAACCGCCAGGGCCGCATTGCCGCCGACGTGATCATGGGCCGCGACAGCCAATTCCGAGGGGTGCAGGGCACATCGGTGGTGGGCATTCTGGACCAGGTGGCCGCTTTCACCGGCGCCAGCGAAAAAACCCTTAAGCGCCTGGGCCTTTGGGAGCAGATGGAGAAGATCTATCTGCATCCCGGCCACCATGCCGGTTACTATCCGGGTGCCTCGCCCATCAGCATCAAATTGATCTTCCGCAAATCCGACGGCCGTATTTTCGGGGCCCAGGCCGTGGGTAAAGAAGGGGTAGAAAAGCGCATCGATGTCATTGCCATGGCCATTCAGAAGAGCGGCACGGTCTATGATTTGGAAGAGGCCGAACTGTGCTATGCGCCCCAGTTCGGCTCGGCCAAGGACCCGGTCAACATGGCCGGCATGATTGCGGCCAATGTGCTGCGCGGCGATGCGCCCGTGTCCCATTGGGAAGAGATTGGTGACACGAATGCTTTAATTCTGGATGTGCGCGAACCCATCGAATACAAACGTGACCATGTCGAGGGCGCCACGCCCCTGCCCCTGGAGCAGATCCGCGACCGCATCGGCGAACTGCCCAAGGAGCGCGAAATCTGGACCTACTGCTTCGTGGGACAACGCTCCTACTATGCTTCCCGCATGCTGATCCAGCACGGTTTTAAAGTGAAGAACATCAGCGGCGGTTTCAAAAGCTATCTGATGCATGAGGCCGTGAAGTATTTATAGAGGTGGCCATGAAAGCCATGGTGCTCGACCGGATTGTTGATTTGGAGACCGAGCCGCGCCCTCTGTCCTACCGCGATGTGCCCGAACCGGTCATTGCGAGCCGCGAGGTCTTGATCCAAATCACTGCTTGCGGGGTATGTCACACCGAATTGGATGAGATTGAAGGCCGCACGCCCCCGCCCCGATTGCCCGTTATTTTGGGACACCAGGCCGTGGGGAGCATAGCGGCCGTGGGTCCGGAGGCCCGGCAGCTCAAGGTGGGCCAGCGCGTTGGCGTGGCCTGGATCTTTTCGGCCTGCGGCCGCTGCGATCTTTGCAGACAAGGTCTTGAAAATCTGTGTGCCCGGTTCCAGGCCACGGGCCGGGACGCCCATGGCGGATATGCTCAATACATGAAGGTGGATGAAGAATTCGCCCATCTTCTTCCAGAAGCATTGGAAGACATTCAAGCCGCGCCCCTGTTGTGCGCTGGCGCCATCGGCTACCGCTCCTTGCGCCTGACCGGCATCCAAAACGGCCAGCGCTTGGGACTGACCGGCTTTGGCGCCTCGGCCCATCTGGTGCTCAAGCTGGCGCAACACCAATATCCCGAAAGCCCGGTCTATGTCTTTGCCCGCAGCCCCCAGGAACAATCCTTTGCAATGGAGCTGGGAGCGGCCTGGGCCGGCGACATCGAAGTGCAACCGCCGGAGCTGTTGCATGCCATCATCGACACCACCCCGGCCTGGAGACCCATTGTGGCCGCCTTGGATGCGCTCGCGCCCGGAGGCCGCCTGGTAATTAACGCCATCCGCAAAGAGAGCCGGGATCAAGAGGTCTTATTGAAATTGGATTACGCCCGTCACCTGTGGCAGGAAAAAGAAATCAAGAGCGTGGCCAATGTCAGCCGCCGGGATGTGCGCGAATTTCTGGAGCTGGCGGCCCACATTCCCATCCTGCCGGAAGTACAGACCTATCCCCTGACCGCCGCCAACGAGGCTCTGGTGGAGCTCAAACAGCGCAAAATCAGGGGAGCGAAAGTACTGCTCATCAATGCGTGATGGATGCTAATAAACGATACAATTGAGGGTAACCAAGTAAATTATTCAACGCGGAGGCGCAGAGTTCGCAAAGGTGCGCAGAGAAGATACATCAATATTATAGAGCCTCCGCGCATCTCTGCGACCTCCGCGCCTCCGCGTTGAATAAAGCTATCCGCATCCTTCAATCCCCGGCAACTCCCCGCCGGTCCAATTCAAACAGAAAGCGCACCCCGCTCTTGATCATGGTCATCAGGACCAGGCCGAAGAAGAGCGGGAAGAGAATGCAGTCGAAGAGATAGGCCGCGATGAGTTTGAGGGTCAGGGCCGCCAGCTGCTCGGTCTGCATTTTGAAATAGGCGATCAGAGTTTTTACTTCTTGTCCCATCCTCTTAATTCGCCCTTTCAGATCAAAGGCGGAAAGTTCTTCTTCGCCCTGCCCATCGGAGAAGAAGCGCTGATAGAGGGTTTCCGGCGCCAGGGCCTCCCGCACCGATTTGAGCTGCTCCTGGGACTGTTGCACCACCGGCGCGGTGATATGCTTGGAGATCAATCCGGCGCCGCTAATGGTCAGTGGCAGCAGAAGGTACAACATGGCGCACAGGGCCGCGCAAAAGCGGAGGGCGCCTTCCAGCGACCGCCGCCACCGCGTGCCCTTTGCCCACCACCAGCCGGTCAGGCACCAAATCAACCAAAACAGAAGTAAAAGCGCCAGGGCCCAATGATCGATCAGGGAGAGCCCCTGCAAAGCCATCTTCATCACAACCAAGATACTCGCTCCGGCCATGGCCGCCTTCCAGGCCGTGTCCACGTAATCATAGACCGGTTGCACCACATCCCCTAGTTCAATATTCACGCCGACCCCCACGCTGGAACCGGTTACCACCGCCAGCCCGCTTTTGATGCCCGAAAGGATCAGGAAGCCGGCCAGGGCGTTATTGAAAGCGCTGTCCAGATATTGGGTATTGGCTTTCTCCAAGCGGTCAAGCCCGCACCAGCCCAGCAGCCGGTCCATGGTGCCGGTTACGGTCAACCCCAAGGCGGCGATTAGGCTGATAATTGCCACGGCTCTTTTGATGCGTAGAGACATAAAGCGCTCCTGCTTTTAGAGTGGAAGGTGCCAGGCTTCAGGGTCCGGCATCCTTATGACAAGTAGCATCGGTCATTGCTCTCACGCAACTGACATGCAGACTTACGACCATTTGACATTGCCCTTTGGCATTCGCACCTTAGTTGTTGTATAAAGCCTCATGCGTCCGGCTCCGGCCGGACGTCCCTTTTGCCTGAAAAGGGGGGTATGAATCTTAAACCGGCCGGGCGGCCCAACGCCCGAAGCCTTGAAAGGAGCAGGTTGTGGTCAAACTGGAAACCACCATGGGAGAGATTGTTTTGGAACTGGACGCGGCCAAGGCGCCCAAGACCGTAGCCAACTTTTTGGAGTATGTGAACAACGGCCATTATAATGGCACCATTTTTCACCGGGTCATCAACGGCTTCATGATCCAGGGGGGCGGCATGAGTGCGGATATGAAGGAAAAGCCCACCGGCGAACCCATCGAAAACGAAGCCGACAACGGCTTGACCAACGAGCCCTACACCGTGGCCATGGCGCGCACCTCGGACCCCCATAGCGCCACGGCCCAATTTTTCATCAATGTGAAAAAGAACGATTTTCTCAACCATACCGCCAAAGATGAAAGAGGCTGGGGCTACGCGGTGTTCGGCAAAGTGGTCAAGGGTCATGGCGTGGTCAATAAGATGAAGGCCGTGGCCACTGGCCGGATGGGCTTTCATGACGATGTGCCCAAAGAGCCCATCGTGATCACCAGCGCCACGGTGGTCGAGGAGGCCTAGTGCTCGCGGGGGTTTAAATTTCACCGCAAGGGACAAAGGGACTGAGGGACTAAGGCACAAAGTTGCTGAGGCACAAAGGCACTAAGTTACGAAGGCACTAAGGCTCAGAGAAGCAAAGGTAATGAATTTATTTTTAAGCCCAAGAGCGGTTGGGGTTTTGACTTAGTCGGTTTTTCTGTTGCACTGTACCACGAAAAATGTTTCTGTTTTGTCCCTTTGTCCCTTTGTCCCTTTGTCCCTTTGTCCCTTTGTGTCTTTGTGCCTTTGCCCCTCTGTGCCTTAGCGCCTTAGTAGTAGGGTGCATTCCATGCACCAACGATAAGATGCATTTCTGAAGCGGTGCACACAGCGCACCCTACGGAGGAAGGCCCCATGAATGTTGTCTTTCTCTCCCCTCATTTTCCGGCCCAGTATTACCAGTTTTGCAAACAGCTCAAGGAAGCGGGCGCCAATGCCCTGGGGCTGGCCGATGCCCGCTGGGAGGAGCTGACGCCGGCGATGCGCGACAGCCTGACCGAATACTTCCGTGTTGAAGATATGAACCAGTACGATCAACTGGTGCGCGCCCTGGGCTACTTCACCCACAAGTACGGAAAAATCGACCGGCTCGACTCCTTGAACGAACACTGGCTGGAGACCGAAGCCCGGCTGCGCGACGACTTCAATATCTTCGGCGTGAGCGGCAACACTATCGGCCATATCCGACGCAAATCCTTAATGAAGGAGAGATACAGGGCCGCCGGCGTGCCCGTGGCCAGGGGCCAGGTAGTGCATACCCTGGACCAAGCCCGGGCGCTGATCGCCCAGACCGGCTATCCGGTGGTGGCCAAACCCGACGCCGGCGTGGGCGCCCTCAACACCTATCGCCTAAACAATGAAAAAGAGCTGGCGGAGTTCTTCCGAAATAAACCGGCGGTGGATTACATCATGGAAGAATTTGTGGCCGGCGACATTTTCTCCTTTGACGGCCTGACGGACAAAGAGGGCCGCATCGTTTTCTACACGGCCCATGCCTACAGCCAGGGCATCATGGAAACGGTCAATGAAGCGCGCCATGTGAGCTACCATTCATTGCGCGAAATCCCAGCCGCCCTGGAAGCCCACGGGCGCAATTGTGTTAAAAGCTTTGATGTGCGCGAGCGCTTCTTCCACATGGAGTTCTTCCAAACCGCGCCGGATCAATATGTGGCCCTGGAAGTCAACATGCGGCCGCCGGGCGGTTATACTACCGACATGTTCAACTACGCCTGCGACATCGACATCTACCGCATTTGGGCCCAATTGCTGGTCCAGGGCCGGAACAAGATCGACTTCACCCGCAAGTACCATTGCTGCTACGCCAGCCGCAAACACAGCCTGCCCTATCGGTACACTCATGAAGAGATCCTGGCGCGTTACGGCGAACGAATGGTCCAGATAGTGAGCGTGCCAGGGGTATTTGCCAGCGCCCTGGGAGATATCGGCTACATCTTCCGCTCGCCGGATATTGGCGTGATCCGTGAGATGACTTCTTATATCCATGCCGTGGGGTAAGGAACTGCAAGCTATCTCAAAATAAAGATTTTGGGCCAAAAGATTATTTTGAGATAGCTTGTAACCCGCCTGCCAATGACATGGGCTCTCGCAAAGGCGCCAAGGCCGCCAAGAAAAGATAATCTTCTTTGCGTCTTCGCGAGAGAATTTTTTGTTTGACTTGAGTAAACCACATACCCACATTCCTCTAATTGGCGCATGAGTCCAATCGCTTCAGAAGAAATCATCTCCCGCCTGCCGGTGGCCGCAGTCTTGAAAGAGATTCAAGCGGCCCTGGAGCGGCACCCCAACGCCGTGTTGGTGGCGCCGCCGGGCGCCGGTAAAACCACGGTTGTACCCTTGGCATTGCTGGAGGCCGGCTGGCTGGCCGACCGGCGCATCTTGCTGCTGGCGCCGCGCCGGTTGGCGGCCCGGGCCGCGGCTGCGCGCATGGCGGATCTGCTCCACGAAGGCGTGGGTGAGACTGTGGGGTATCGCATCCGCATGGAGAGCCGGACGAGTCCCCGCACTCGCATCGAAGTAATCACCGAAGGGATCTTGACCCGCATGCTGCAATCCGATCCAGCCCTGGACGGGATCGGCCTGGTGATCTTCGACGAGTTTCACGAGCGCAATTTGGATGCCGATCTCGGACTGGCCCTGTGCCGGGAGGCGCAGGCGGCTTTCAATGAAAGCCTGCGCCTGCTGGTGATGTCCGCCACCCTGGACCCCGCGCCGGTGGCGACTCTGCTGGGCAACGCCCCGCTGATCCGCTGTGAGGGCCGCGCTTTTCCAGTAGAGACCCGATATTTACCTCCGCGCCCGCCCTACCCCATTGAACGCGCTGTCGCGGACGCCATCTTGCGATCCTGCACTGCCCAGGAGGGCAACATTCTGGCGTTTCTGCCCGGCGCCCCGGAGATCCGCCGGGTGGCCCGCTTGCTGGCGGAGGCCAGCCTGCCCCCCGCCTGGGAAGTGGCGCCCCTCTATGGCCATTTGACTCGCGAGCAGCAGGATGCGGCCATTGCACCGCCGCCGGCCGGACAGAACAAGATCGTGCTGGCCACGGCCATCGCCGAAACCAGCCTGACCATTGAAGGCATTCAAGTAGTCATAGATAGCGGACTGCAACGGGCTCCGCGCTTTGACCCGCGCAACGCCATGACCCGGCTGGTGACCCTGCCCGTCTCCCAGGCTTCGGCCGATCAGCGCCAAGGCCGAGCCGGCCGCCTGGGCCCAGGCATATGCTACCGCTTGTGGGGTGAAGCGGCCCACACGACCCTGGCGTCCCGCAACCGGCCAGAAATCCTTGACATTGATCTGGCGGGCCTGGCCCTGGAGCTGGCCCTCTGGGGGGTTTCTGATCCCAACGCCCTGGGTTGGCTGGACCCGCCGCCAGCCGGTGCTTTTGGGCAGGCCAGAAAACTTCTGGCCGGTTTGGGGGCCATCGATGACCAGGGCCGGATTACTTCCCACGGCCGGCGCATGGCCGAACTGCCCGTGCACCCGCGCCTGGCCCATATGCTTCTGTGCGCGCAACAAGAAGACCAGGGCCGCGCAGCCTGTGAAGTTGCGGCTATTTTGAGCGAGCGCGACCCGCTGCATTTTACTTCCGGGACCAGGGACGCGGATCTGCGCTTGCGGATGGAAGCGTTGCAGGCCGTCAAAAACCATCGGCCGCTGCATCTGCCGGTGGCCCAGGTGGATCAAGGCGCTCTGCGCAACCTCTGGAAAGTGGCCAGCCTGTTGCAGCAGCGCCTGGGGCTCAAAGAGAAAACCCGCACCACGCCTGACCTGGGCCGGCTGCTGGCCTGGGCTTATCCGGATCGTATCGCCATGCGTCGGCCGGAGGGTGTGGGCCGCTACCTCATGGCCAATGGCCGTGGGGCCGTGTTCGATCCGCCCGATCCCCTGGGCGTCCATGACTTTCTGGTGATCGCCGAACTAGATGGCGAGCGCCGTGAAGCGCGCATCTTCCTGGCTGCGGCCTACGGCCGCGACGCATTGGTGGAGCAATTCAAGACCCGGCTCCATTGGCGCGAGGAGATCGAGTGGGATGAGCAGCGCCAGGCCTTGATGGCCGAACGCCGCTGGAGGATGGGAGAACTGATCCTGCGGCGTGAGCCATTGGCGTCGCCCGACCCTCAGCTCCTGGTCAATGCCATGATCGACGTGATCCGGCGCCGGGGCATCGACATACTGCCTTGGACCCCCTCCTTACGCGCCTGGCAGGCCAGGGTTTTACTGCTGCGCAAAGTATTCAGCGAAGAAGATTGGCCCGATCTCTCCGATGCGACCTTGACCGCGACCCTGGAAGCATGGCTGGCGCCCAGCCTGGAGGGCATCGCCAGCCTCAAAGCCCTGGCCCGCTTGGATCTGCGAGCGGCCTTGCACGGTCGGCTCACCTGGGCCCAGCAACAACGCTTGGACACCCTGGCTCCCACTCACATCGTTGTTCCCAGCGGCAGCCGCCGGCCCATTGACTACGGCAGTGACCCGCCCGTGTTGGCCGTGCGCCTGCAAGAGATGTTCGGTTGCGCCCAAACCCCCGCCATTGCCGGTGGCCGGCTGCCTTTGCTGCTGCACCTGCTCTCCCCCGCCGGCCGCCCGGCCCAGATCACCCAGGATCTGGCCGGCTTCTGGCGCAACAGCTATCCGGCCGTCAAAAAAGAACTCAAGGGGCGCTATCCCAAGCACTTCTGGCCCGATGATCCCCTCAGCGCCCAGCCTACGGATAGGAGCAAGAAGTCAGGAGATAGAAGCCAATAGCCAGAATAAAAAATGCCCGGAGCACCACTTCTGGAATCTGACTTCTGACGCCTGCCCCCTGAAAAGGACGAGGCGGCCGCAAGGGACCGCCTCAAGTGTGTAGAAAAACCTGCAAAAAGGCAGGTGTGGGTGGGCTTGTTTGGATTTTAACCAGGATGCTGTGGATGCAGGAGTTAGAGGACACCCCCATCGATTCCGCGACTATTCATTATCCTTTATCTAATTATTTTTCAAGTGGGAAAAAGTAGTAATTAAAATAATCAACAAATAGAATTACTGTATCTAATTTTACTTTATTAAGAGTCAGCTCAAAACAGTTGGTTTGAACTATTGTGCCGTTGTTGCGGATATAGCTCGCAGGAGATAGTTCAAAACAATTTCCATGTGCTCGTTGGAAGATGCAATCAACTTCTTCCTGCCATGAATTTGCTGCCGGCTTTGGATATAAGGTCCTGGCACCAGCTCGTGGCCGCAATGCTCCATCAGCTGGTCGATGCTCTCCTGGGTGGACTCCAAGTGGAACTGCAGGCCGATCGCGGCTGGCGGGTAGTAAAAGGCTTGATGGCGGCAGGCCTCGCTTTGGGCCAGATGTAAAGCGCCGGAGGGCAGATCAACGGTATCCCCATGCCAATGAAAGGCATCGAATCGCTCGGGAAAGATCTTTTCCCAGCCGGTGTGGCTGGCGGCCGCGGCCCGGTTCACCGGATGCCAGCCGATCTCCTTGTGCTGGTTTTTGAAGACCTTGGCTCCCAAGACATCGGCCATGAGCTGAGCCCCCAGGCAGATGCCCAGGACCGGTTTGTTTTGCCGAAGCACTTTTTCCAGGAAGCGTTTCTCCTGGGTCAGCCAGGCAAATTGATCGGTGTCGTAGACGCCCATGGGGCCTCCCATGATCACCAGCAGATCAAAAGCATCGGACGTGGGCGGCGATGCGTCGGCATAAAGGGCCGTGGCCGAAAGGGTATGGCCCAGGTGTTTGGCCCAGGTGGCGATATAACCAAGACCCTCAAAAGGGACATGTTGCAGGTAATGAATACGCATGGGATCCTCTCTTTCTTAGATCAACCCGCCAGAGGGCTTAGTGCTCTATGGCATAAATTCGGTGACGTATCGCTGGTCAGCTTATTCGTAACCGTAAGGCACAAAGGGACAAAATAGAAGCGGTTTTTCATGGCATGTTGCAATTAAAAAAATCATCGAAACCAGAACCTCGGCCACCAGTGGGCTAAAAAGAGTAAATTACATTACCTGTGCGTTTCTGGGCCTTAGTATCTTCGCAACTCTGCCCCTTGGCAACTTTGTGCCTTGTGCCTCAGTCCCTTAGTCCCTTAGTCCCTTTGTGCCTTTGTGCCTTGTGTCTGTGGTGAAACAATAGGCCGTCGTAATTACTACCGTGTGTACTTAGCCTAACACCAAAATTATCTTTCAAATAACAGAGGGCCGAGGCCAAATTCATTGACTTAGGTCAAGTACGCTTTGAGCGCCGCGATGTATGGATAACGAACGCTATGAGCCATCTTAAAAAGTTTGGTCCAAACTCTTTATTGGAAGCAAATTTGTACCAGAATCCCTTTTTGAGATGGCTTGTAAAAACTCGCGAATGGGAAGCCAGGCATCCTTGTCGGGCAATGTGGGTAAGTACAAAATCGCGCGGAAACGAACCATGGGTAACATAGCCGCATATTTTAAGCAACCGAGACACCTGTTTCAACTAGTGGTGCTGCTGATCACCCTGGCCATCGGGTTGCAGTTCTATTTTTATGTCCGCCAGGCGGCCGGAGGCGGTGAGATCACCATCGAACGGCCGGCCGGGGTGGAGGGCTTTCTACCTATCGGCGCGCTGATGGGATGGAAACAGTTTTTGCTTACCGGCCGCTGGGATGCGATTCATCCGGCGGCCATGGTGATCCTGGGCTGGGCCGTGGCGTTGTCGCTGCTGTTGCGCAAGAGCTTTTGCGGCTGGTTTTGCCCGGTGGGCGCCATTTCGGAGTGGTGCTGGACAATGGGACGGCAGTGGCTGGGCCGCAACCTGCGATTGCCCGCATGGCTGGACATTGCCTTGCGGGCGGTTAAATATTTTCTGCTCGGTTTTTTCTTCTGGGTGATTGCCAGCATGAGCGCGGCGCAAATCGCGGAGTTCATGCACAGCCCCTACTACAAACTCTCCGATGTCAAAATGCTGCACTTCTTCACCCGCATGAGCGCTTTGACCGCGATGGTGCTGGCCGGCTTGTTGATTGGATCGTTCTTCATCAAAAACTTCTGGTGCCGTTATCTTTGCCCCTACGGCGCCCTGCTGGGCTTATGGGCCATGATCGGCCCCACCCGTATCCGCCGCGATCAGGCGCGCTGCATCGCCTGCGGCGGTTGCGACCGGGCCTGCCCGGCCCACTTACCGGTTTCGCAAAAGAAAACCATTGTCAGCCCCGAATGCCTGGGCTGCATGGACTGTGTGGCGGCCTGCCCGGTGGACGAGACTTTGACACTGACCAGCCCCGGCCTGCCAGCGCGGTTCTGGACCTTGCCCAGGGTTGCCATTTTTATCGGACTCTTTTTTGTCCTGGCCATCTATCTCGCCGCTCTGACCGGCCACTGGCGCAGCGGTGTCTCGGACATGGAGTTCCGGGCGCGCCTGGTCTTTATCGATGCGCCGGACAATGGCCATCCTTCAATGGATTTTGGGCGGGCCAGGCCGTAGCTTTTTGAGGTCCAAAGAATTGGAAGCATTGCAGCGCGGTGATTGCCCCCCCGGTGGAAGAAGTAATTGTCTTGAAAGGAGTAAACCGTGAACCCAAGTCATCATCCAGAATGCGCCACCATCGATATCTCCGACCAGGATGTTATGGCCGCCATGAAAGCCATGCAAGGCTATATCGACATCACGCCGGCCGACTTCCGCGAGGTCTACCGGGCAGCCTACGCCCTGGCCAAAGAGCGCATGATGAACGCGCTCAAGGCCGCCGACATCATGAGCGCGCCCGTTTACACCATCGCCGCCGACGCGGACTTGATCAGCGCCGCCACCCTGCTGGCTGAAAAAGGCATTTCCGGCGCGCCGGTGATCGATCGCCACGGCCGGGTGATCGGCGTGCTTTCCGAAAAAGATTTCCTGCGCAAAATGAGCGCCGGCCCAAGCGGGTCGTTCATGCAGGTGATCGCCCTTTGCCTGAAGAACAAGGGCTGCCTGGCCACCCCCATGATCAACCGCACGACGGCCGACATCATGAGCGCCCCGCCCATTACCGCTTCCTCCGGCATGGCCATGGGCGCCATCTCTTCACTGCTGATGGAGAAAAATATCAATCGCCTGCCCATCGTGGATGGTGCCGGCAAACCCATCGGCATCGTGACGCGATCTGATCTGGTGAACTCATTTTGCTTGCTGGGGTAATAGGTGTCCATTCAGAAATGGTAGGTTGCGGCTCAGATCAAGGCAGGAGCGTTTTTGAGACCGCATGCGTAGACAGACTACGTCGAGGATCTCAAAAACGCGACAACGCCAATATGAGCCGCAAGATGCCGTTTCTGAATGGACACCAAGGAGCACACATGAACTATTTCGCGAAAATGAAGGGCCACACCCAGAGCCCGCCCCGCGTCGGCACGATGGAAATTGTCTGGTCCTGGATCGGCGGCTTTTTGGGCATCGCCGCCGTGGGCCTGATCCACTATAGACTGCTGGACCAAACCGGTCTGATGATGATCATCGGCTCCTTCGGCGCTTCGGCCGTGCTGGTCTACGGCGCCATTCGCAGCCCCCTGGCCCAGCCGCGCAACCTCATCGGCGGTCACATGGTTTCAGGCCTCATCGGCGTGGCGGCCTTTCAATTCCTGAGTGCAATGCCCTGGCTGGCCGCGGCCGTTGCCGTGGCCACGGCCATTGCCTGCATGCACCTGACCAAGACCTTGCATCCGCCCGGCGGGGCCACGGCCCTGATCGCCGTGATCGGCGGCGAAAGCGTGCACCGCCTGGGTTATCTCTACGCTCTGATGCCCGCCGGCCTGGGGGCCCTGGTTTTGCTCATCGTGGCGCTGCTGGTCAACAACCTGGCTCCCAATCGGCGTTATCCTGAATTCTGGTAATGAATTTCTTCGGTGGATTGCTCCGGACGGATGCCCCGCAGCCGCATCCTTCATTTCTATGGCATGGCCATGATCAACGAGATATTGTCCGCGCCGCCGGCCGCCAGAGCAGCGGCCACCAGGTTTTGCGCGATGGTTTTCAGATCGTTCCGGGTGTTCAAGATGGCGCGCAACTTCTCTTCGACCAATTGCTTGTGAAGCCCGTCGGAACATAACGGCAGCAAGTCGCCGGGCTCAAGACGGAACCGGCCGCTTTCCGGTTGACAATGGCCGCAACCCACATATTGATCCAACACGCTTTGCGAGTAGTGACCGGGCAGTTGGAAGGCCGTGATGCCCACGGCGTAGATATCGGTGCGCGCGTCCACGGGCTCGCCCTCGATCTGCTCCGGCGCGACGTAGAGCGCATGGCCGGGGTTGGAGAAATCTTCGGTGCCGGCCGGGCAGGCCAAACCGAAATCCAGGATTTTAATTTGATCATTGGGCTGCACAATGATGTTGGACGGATTGATGTCGCGATGGATAATGCCGCGTTCATGGGCGTAGGCCAGGGCATCGCAAATCTGAAGTAAATAATGGGCGGCCAGGGATGGCGGCATCATTTGCAGGTGGGCGATCATCTCCTTGAGGGAGTCGCCGCGCAAATACTCCATGATGATGAACAAAGTGCGATAGCGCTCTTCGAAATCGAAGACTTTGACAATATGATTGCAGGACCTTGGCTTTGCGGCCAGGCAGGCGCTCCTGCTCCTGGGCCATCTGATAGAAATTGCAGCTGAGACAGGAGGGACGCTTTTCGGCGAACGATCCTTGCACGCAGCCGCCGCAGAGCGTGCCGGCCACGGCCCTGCAGATCCGGCCCCCGAACTTGCCGGAATTGATGCCGTCAAAGGATTGATCGGCGGCCGCGGGGCAAACACCGTATTCAGCCGCGTTTTCTCCGCCCCGTTCCCGGCCGCAGGCCATTACTTCTCAGCAGTTGAGCCGTTTGGGGGGCTTGCCGCTTGTGGTATCATGAGGATTCATGGGTGCCTCTATGTCCATGGTTGTAGTTCTCTACAAGCAATCTCAAAATAATCTTTTGGCCCAAAATCATTTTTTTGAGATAGCTTGTAATTCGATATAATCCCGTCAGGAACCAGAACTCCTTGACTTAAATTAAGACCGGAGACGTTGGGACGGCCCCTTTGGTCTTGGGCCTAATGACGCGATGGTAGAATTCACCTCCCATCCCGCCCTCAACCTGTTATCGTTGCGCGGTTTTCGAATTGCCTTACCATTTGTCTAAATGAAACCACACAGGAGGTGACCCATGAATGACAATCGTATTCAAAACTACTTTGACGACTCCAATGACGGGCATATTGATACCCGCGAAGCCAATTTCGAATGTGAATCCCCCGATCCCAATTTGGGATGCGACCTGGGCATCGATGTTCAAGGATGAAAGACAGGAGGTAGGTTATGATCGGTCTAATGCTGACACTGATTCTGCTGGGATACTTCGCCAATAGTTGCTTGGCGGGGAATGGAGAAAAAGCCGCATGCAGCCTTTAGGGGTCTGCGTTTACACATGAAACCTGGACAGAGCGTTATAGTCTATATCGGAATCTAACCGCCGGATAAATCGGACGAGCGGGTCTTTGAAAAGACCCGCTCTTTTTTTGATCGGGCGGTCCTAGAGGCGAAAACAGGCCGGGGAAAGCAGAAAGCCAGCCGCTCTGCTTAAAGGAGGCCAACCCTGCTACCTAATTAACTGAAAATAATATAAATATTGACAGCGGGGACGGCTATGGGCTAACAAATGGCCAACTCCAGGCACCAATGCAAATCAGGAAATTATTTTTTTGTTTCTTATGGATCAGCCTTAAGAATACTAGAAATGTCAAAATTGTGGCAATCTTTTGAAAAGAGAAAACACGCAGATGTAAAATTTTGGTGAGCGGAGGTCGTAAGCAATAAGCGTACGGATGAGGCTGTTCACCGCGCTGGCCATGTGGTTAAACCCGAAAAGTACAGAGAGGAGCGCACGATGAGCAAAGAAAAGGCGGCACCGGAAACAAAAGGCGTTACGGTGAAGTTACTCGCGACAATGGACCTTGGCCCTGAGATCAAAGGCATGGCAGGACGCCAACTTCGAATGCGCATGGTGACCATGGAGCCCGGAGGCGTCTTCGGCCCGATTCACGACCATAAAGACCGACCCGGCATGGTCTACATTCTGCAAGGAACGATCACTGACCATCGCGAAGGCATCGCTACGGACTATGGGCCGGGAGTGGGCTGGCCCGAGGATCGCAAGACCCTGCACTGGCTTGAAAACAGAGGGTCTATTCCAGCGGTGGAGATTTCGGTCGATATCGTCCGGCAAGAGTGAGCCCTGGCCCGGCATCGGGCACGGTCGCGCCTCACGCGGCGCAACCGGTTATGCTTTTGGTCAGGCCTCCATGCTCGGATAGGCCTTGATGGCTAAATACCTCGACGAGCCCGTAAGAAGTCCGCTAGGACGTCATTCCCGCGAAGGCGGCTATCCAGAAACGACTGCATCCATCGGATATACGGTCTTTTCAACCACCCGCGCCACCGAAGCCCTGGAGCTGATTACTTCAATGTCTTCTTCATCTCCCACATCTTAGATTCGGCCCATGATAAGTACTTGCCTTTTGCTGGCTTGGCATTGATATTTTTTGTATACGCCCATCGGGCGTGAGCGCCAAGTCCATCATCCCAGATGGAACAATCGGCAAGTATTGGCCCAGGTGGCGGCGGCCACGGTTTCCGGGGCCTCGTTGCGGATCTCCGCCAGTTTGAGAAGAACAGTGCGCACAAAGGCGGGCTCGTTGCGCTTATACTTGTTGCGCTCCGGGGTGGGAGTCAGATAGGGAGCATCGGTTTCCACCAGCAGGCGGTCGGCGGGGATGCAACGCGCCATTTCGCGCAGGGCCTGGCCCCTGGATTGGATGGTGAGAATGCCGGTGATGCCGATGTAAAGCCCCATTTGAAGATATTGATCCAGCTCCTTGTCGTTGCCGGAGAAGCAGTGCACGACACCTTTACGGTCCTCGTGCCAGTGGGATTTGAGAATTTCCAGAAAGCGGCCGTTGCTCTCGCGCTCATGGAAGATCATGGGCAGATTCAATTCTGCGGCCGTTTCCAACTGACGGGCAAACCAGCGCTCCTGGTCGGCCTGGGGGGAGTACATGCGGTTGAAGTCCAGCCCGGTTTCGCCCCAGGCTTTGACTTTGGAATCGGCCGCCAGGGCGCGCAAAGCGGCGATGGTTTTTTCATCGCAGTGTTGGGCATCATGGGGATGCATGCCCACGGTGGCATAAATGCCCTCATGGGCCTGCGCAATGGCAATGGCCTTCTTGGAGGTGGGCAAGTCGATGCCCACGGCCATCATGGCGCGCACTTCGGCTGCGCGGGCGCGTTGAATCACCTGGTTTAGATCTTTATCGTAGGAGCGGTCGTCCAAATGGCAATGGCTGTCAAAAATCTTCATCAGGTCCGCAAACGGCCTCCAAATATCAAGTTTTGAAGTGACACCTATCGCAACCGCGACTTGTACACGATCCTGAAAATAAACTCAAAGAGGCTCTTTAAATCTTTTCGCCAACACGATATGTTTACCAACTTATGATCAAAAGTTGATTGTCTGAGGAGGGACTATGTTTAAAATCGTTCGGCGCCAGGAAATGGCCAAAGGTACCGTTATTCTCAATGAAATTGAAGCCCCGCTGATTGCCCGCAAAGCCAAGCCGGGACAGTTCGTCATTCTCAAAGCCAATGAAGAGGGCGAGCGCATTCCCTTGACCATGGCGGAGAGCGATTCTCAGAAAGGCACCATCACCGTGATCTATATGGTGGTGGGCAAATCCACGGCCCTGTTCCGGGATCTGAAAGTAGGCGATGGGTATCAGGATGTGATCGGCCCCCTGGGCCGGCCTACGCACGTTGAAAAGGTGGGCCATGTGCTCTGCGTGGGCGGCGGCACTGGTGTGGCCGTGTTGCACCCCATCACCCGGGCCATGAAAGAGGCCGGCAACCATGTGACCTGCATCATCGGCGCCCGCAACAAGGAGCTGTTGATTCTGGAGGAACAGATGAAAGCCGCCTCCCATGATCTGCGCGTGTGCACCGATGACGGCTCCTACGGCCATCACGGTTTTGTGACCGATGTGGTCAAACAAGTCTTGGCCCAAGGTCCTGTTCAACAAGCTGTGGCCATCGGGCCGGTGCCCATGATGAAAGCGGTCACTACCATCACCAAAGCCGCCAATGTGCCCACCCTGGTCAGCCTCAATCCCATCATGATTGATGGCACGGGCATGTGCGGCGGCTGCCGGGTAACCGTGGGCGGCAAAACCAAGTTCGCCTGCGTGGATGGCCCGGAATTCGACGGCCATCAGGTGAACTTCGACGAGCTGAACCTGCGCCTGAAGGCCTACTGCGCCGAAGAGAAGAATTGCTACGAAGGATATTGCCGGTTGGGGCAGTAGAAAAGGTGGAAGCAATTCCACCACATGTTAAAAAAGAGGCCGTAATTTGATAGCTACGGCTGCAAAATAAAGAGCTCTATCGGTTCTCTCCAGAGGAGGAATTGTCATGTCGGAAAAGAAAGAGAAAACGGGCCGCGTGCCGATGCCCGAACAGGACCCCCAGGTCCGTAGACGCAATTTCCAGGAAGTGCCCACCGGTTACACCCCGGCCATGGCCCAGGAAGAAGCGGCCCGCTGCGTACAGTGCAAAAAACCCGGCTGCGTGGAAGGCTGCCCGGTGAGCGTCGATATCCCCGGATTTATCAATCTGGTCAACAAAGGTGATTTTACCGCGGCTATTCGCCACATCTGGTCCATGAACGCCCTGCCCGCGGTGTGCGGACGAGTTTGTCCCCAGGAGATCCAGTGCGAAGGCAAGTGCATCCTTAATAAAAAAGGCGCGGCGGTGGCCATTGGCAACCTGGAGCGCTTCTGCGCCGACTACGAGCGCGAGCACGGCACTGGCGCCCTGCCGCCCAAGGCCGCGTCCACGGGCAAGCGCATCGCCGTGGTGGGCTCCGGCCCCTCGGGCCTGACCGTGGCCGGCGACTTGATCCAGAAGGGCCACAGCGTCACCATCATGGAGGCCTTCCATAAACCCGGCGGCGTGCTGGTCTACGGCATTCCCGAGTTCCGTCTGCCCAAGGCCATCGTGGCCCAGGAGGTCAATTTCCTGGAACGGCTGGGGGTCAAGGTGGAGTGCAATGCCGTGGTGGGCCGCACCGTCAGCCTGGACGAACTTTTCGAGCAGGGCTATGACGCCATCTATCTCGGCGTGGGCGCGGGCTTGCCCAGCTTTATGAACATTCCGGGCGAAAACCTGATCGGCATTCTCTCGGCCAATGAATATCTGACCCGCGCCAATTTGATGAAGGCCTATAAGTTCCCTGAGGTGGACACCCCCATTCCCCTGGGCAAAAACGTGGTGGTATTGGGCGCCGGCAACGTGGCCATGGACTCGGCCCGCACAGCCATGCGCCTGGGCGCGGACAGCGTGCGCATCGTCTATCGCCGCTCACGTGACGAGATGCCGGCCAGGGCTGCTGAAATCCACCATGCCGGAGAAGAAGGCATCGAATTCATGTTGCTGACCGCCCCCACGCGCTATCTCGGCGATCAGAGCGGACGCTTGACCGGCATGGAGTGCCTGAAGATGGAGCTGGGTGAGCCGGACGCCTCGGGCCGCCGCCGCCCCATTCCCATCAAAGGCTCGGAATTCGAAATTCAATGCGATCTGGTGGTGGTGGCCGTGGGTTCGGGCGCCAACCCGTTGCTGACCCAATCCACTCCCGACCTGAAGCTCAATAAATGGGGCTACATCCAGGCGGACCTGGAAACCGGCAAAACCTCCAAGCGCGGGGTGTGGGCCGGCGGCGACATCGTCACCGGCGCGGCCACCGTCATCCTGGCCATGGGCGCGGGCCGGGCCGCGGCCAACTCCATCCACAAATATCTGACCTGGGGATGGTAAGCACCTAAAAATTAATTCGGCCGACTCAAGAGAGGCGGCCGCTGATCCAAGAGTTTCAATGGCAGATGATCGCCCTGGCGGCGTGGTCATCTGCCATTTTTATTGATTTGAAGCGATGCATTACTTTTATAGAAATTTAAAAAAAGTAATCTAATTATATTGACATAAAATCTATTATGCCTATCTTACCTGCCAAACGGGAAATTAAACAAGACCGCAACATAACAGCAAGGTTTAAGGAGGCAAGATTATGGAACTCATGAGATGGAACCCGGCAAAAAGCTTATTTGGCCTGCCCAGCCGCTTTGACACCCTTTTTGACAGCTTCTTCTTCCCAACACGGACCGATGGGGGCCAGGATGGCTTGTGGTCCTGGAATCCGGCCGTGGATGTATATGAAAACGACGATGCCATTGTACTGAAAGCTGAATTGCCAGGCGTGGACAAAGATCAAATCACGGTGGATGTGGAGGGCCGCATCCTGACCCTCAAAGGCGAACGCAAGAGTGAAAACGAAGTCAAGGAAGACAATTACTACCGGCGTGAACGCACCTACGGCCGCTTCGAACGCTCCTTCACCCTGCCGGAAGAAGTCAATGCCGACGCCATTAAAGCGGAGTACAAGGACGGCGTGCTGAAAGTAGAAGTACCAAAGCCCGAGGTCAAAAAGCCCAAACAGATTACAGTCCACTAATGCGCAAGCATTCAACATCTGAACTGCCCCTGATCTGAAACGGGCACCAAGACTTGGCCGGGGATGTACCATCGCCCTGGCCAAGGCGTTTTAGATCGTAGGGTAGAGATTGATTCGCCGCCCTTTTTTGTCTGCCACAACACCCGCTTGATTATGGTCATAAATATGGCTATATTGACCATGATATGACTTCTCAAACAGGAGGGATTGTTTTGAAAAAGCAATACTCGATCGCGGAGGCTAAAAACAAGCTCACCACACTGATTCATGAGGCCGAAGCCGGTTTGCCGGTCAGTTTGACCCGACATGGCAAGCCGGTTGCGGTATTAATGGCCATTCAAGAATACCAGGCGCTCAAAACCAATAAACATAATTTTTGGGATTTGTTGACGGAGTTCCGCGAATACATGGGGTCTTCGGGAGTGGAATATAATGAAGCCGATTTTTCTGGGATTCGGGATTCATCATCAGGACGGGAGGTGGATTTTTGAGCATACGATACCTGCTGGATACCAACGTGATTTCGGAACCGCTAAAAACCCGCCCCAACAAATATCTTCTCAAAATGCTTCAACAGCATCAGCATGAAATCGCCACCGCGGCTCCGGTCTGGCATGAGCTGCAATTCGGATGTTGGCGGCTGCCGGTTTCAAAAAAACGAGAAATGTTGCACTTCTTTCTCTCCAATGTAGTCAAAGCAGGCATCTCGATCTTACCTTACGATGAAACGGCCGCCAGTTGGCATGCGGCCGAGCGAGCGCGGCTGTCGAATGCGGGCAAAACACCATCCTTTGTCGATGGACAGATAGCTGCCATCGCCCATGTCAATGCGCTTATTCTGGTAACCCGCAACACATCCGATTTCACTTCTTTTTCTGAGTTAAAAGTGCAAAACTGGCATCGATAATTCACGCACGGCTACAAGACATCACGAATAAAGCTTTTTTGCAAAACCAACTGACTCCAGGTCCGCTGTCGAAAACAGTAATTCCGTTTGTATATTATTTCAGGGCGCGCCAAGAAAGGATCTGGAAGCCCTTCGAAGCATTTCTTAATAATCCTGCATCTCCATCAATTGCCGACTGAGCCCTACGGGGTAGCGCGGCGGATTGGTCAATCCCTTGTATGCTTGGGCCAGTAGTTTGAAGTTCTGCTGAAACAAGCTGCGCAACTCGACCAAATCGGCAGGCGGATGCAGGCGATGGCCGGCGCGCATGACCGGTTGCAGCAACGGATAGCCTTCTGGCATGGTTTCACTTCGCAAGGCGATCACATCTTCTACATATTCACCTTCCCGGGAAGCGCAACGGAAGATTTGCTTCTCGCCGGCCAGGGTGGCTTTGCCGAAGGAGCGTTTGCGTACCGGCTGGCCGTTGAATTGCACCATCTTATAAACCATGTCCAGATAGGGCGCATCGGCCGAGACCCCCATGCTGGTGCCCACGCCAAAGGCATCGATGGGCGCGTTCTGGCGAAGCAATTGGTCGAGGGTGTATTCGTCCAGGCCGCCGCTGGCAAAGATCTTTACTTCTTTACAATCGGCCTGATCCAGAATGGCGCGCACCTGGCGGCTGAGCGCGTTCAGATCGCCGCTGTCCAGGCGCACGCCGACAAGCGGATGGCCTTGGATTCTCATTTCTTGGGCCACCTGCGCGGCGTTGCGCGCCCCGACCAGCGTATCGTAAGTGTCGACAAGTAAAAGGGTGCGTTGGGGAAAGAGGCGCGCATAGGCCCGAAAGGCATCGATCTCGCGCTCAAAGGCCATGACAAACGAATGGGCCATGGTGCCGGCGATGGGGATGCCGTATTGCTTGCCGGCCAGCACATTGCTGGTGGCGTCAAATCCGGCCAGATAGCTGCTGCGCGCCACGGTCAGGCCGGCATCGGCGCCCTGGGTGCGGCGCAGGGAGAAGTCGATCAAACTCCGGCCCTGGGCCGCGTGCACGCAGCGGGCCGCCTTGGTGGCGATCAGGGTGGCCAGGCCGACGGCGTTGATCAGAATAGTTTCCAGGATCTGACTCTGGATGATGGGGGCCGTGACTTCCAGGATGGGCTCATCGGCAAAAAAGATCGTGCCTTCGGGCAGGGCCCAGATATCGCCTTCAAAACGCAACGCGGAGAGATAGGATAGAAATGCTTCTTCAAAAAGGCCCGTGTTCCGCAGATAGTCGATATCTTCTGTTCCAAAACGCAAATCTTCGACAAATGCCAGAATTGCTTCCAAACCGGCAGCCACAAAATAGCCCCGCAGCGGGTGGCGGCGCGTGTAAAGCGAAAAGGTGGCCGGCGCTTCGATGCCCTGCTTGAAGTAGGCGGCGGCCATGGTCAGTTCATAAAGGTCGGTCAACAACGGGCTGATGGGCGTCATGCGATGGTGGCTCCGTAGAGCCGTTGCATGCGCTGCAAAGCAAAGCGGTGAAAGGCGTCGTCAAAATCGGCCACCCCTTGTTGGGGCACGCGCACGCGGTAATTGCGGTTGGCCAATCCGCCCACGGTGTCCATGACGCAAATGGAGGTGCACACCCCTACCACCTCCACTTCCTGAGGGTTTATCTCGGCAAGAATCTTGTCCAGGTTAGTGCCGAAAAATCCGCTGTAGCGGGATTTGGGAAGCACCGGCTCGCCGGGGCGCGGCGCCAGCTCGTCAATGATCTGGCTGCCCCAGGTGCCGGCCACGCAATGGGGTGGAAAACGTTTAAACTCCTCATCATCGGGAGCGTGGGCATCCTGCAAATAGATCACCACCTCCCCGGCCTGGCGGGCCGCGGTCAACCGGTCGCGGATAAAAGGCACGATGGCCTGGGCGCTTTCACCACAATAAAGGGCCCCCTGGGGCCGGATAAAATCATTGAGCATGTCGACAATGATCAAAGCCTTGGTGTTCATATCTTCCTCCTCCGGCGACCCTGGGCCTGAGTTACTGGGCATGGTCGCCATGATTACCGATCGATGGGTATTGCGTGGCTAAAGGTAAGGCAGCAATTCGATGCGTCCAGTTTCAAAGGCATTGCGATGGCCGCTTTACAGTTCCAAGCGCCCCAGGCCGCGCTCACCCTGGTTCCCGGCCCGATGATAAGCATGGGAGATGGTCTGATTGAGGTAGTAGTGCAGCAGCTCCAGGCGCCCGTCCATAAGCACCGGCGCTCTGGCGATATGGATGCCGGCTTCGGCGGCGGCTTGGTAAACTATGGACGGCACTCGCTCCGGAGCCGCATAGCGGGCACGGTCCACTTCAGCCATCATGGACGCCACCTCCGCATCGTTCTGGCGGGCGACTTGCGCCTGTTGGGTCAACAAGCGCCCTTCCCGGCCGATGATAAAGTCCGTCACTGGGTTATTCAATTCGGTCGGCACGCTGAGGATCACCGTGCAGCCGGCAATGCGCGCCGCCGCCACGCGAGCCACGGTTTCAAACAGGCTGTCCTGGGAATGCACACAGATCGCCATCCGGCCCAGTGGCCGATGGCGCAGATGGTTATCCTCGCCGCGCAGATGAAACGGGTCCTGGGGAACCTCAAAGTAGCCTTGGGCCTCATGCAGGTAGCTGTGGATGGCGTGGATGATCTTCTTCGCGTCGTCGCCTAGAACTCCCATTTGCCCCCAGCGGCCTTTGGCTTCCCAGCGTTGGGCCAGCTCCAGCATGGGGTGGGCGGCCCGAATGGGGCCCTGGGGCGGTGGCGCGGTTTCCGTTACAGTCACAAATTGGCTCACGTAGTTGGGACCGCCCGCCTTGATGGCCGGCCCGACGGCCGATTTGCCCCAGCCCCCAAAGGGCTGGCGCAGGACAATGGCGCCCGTGGTGCCGCGGTTGATGTACAAATTGCCGGCCCGCATCGTTTGCCGCCACTGCTCAGTCTCGCGGGGGTCCAGGCTTTCCAGGCCCGCGGTCAAGCCATAGCCGGTCTGGTTGGCCAGTGCGATGGCCGCGGCCAAATCAGGCGCCCGCATCACCCCCAATACCGGGCCGAACAGTTCGGTCCGATGGGTAAAGGAACCGGGCTGAACATCCCATTTGATGCCGGGGCTCCAAAGATGGGGATTGCCGCCGATGTTTGCGGGTTTTAAAGCCCACGACTCTCCCGATTCCAATTGGGTCAGACCGCGCAGCAAAACACCGGTGGGCGGCTGGATCAAAGGGCCCAAGCGGGTTTCAAATTGCCAGGCCGAGCCCACGGCCAGGCTTTGGGCCGCGTCCACCAGGGCGCGCTTGAACTGGGGGTCGTCGTAAACTTCGGCTTCTAATATCAGCAAGGAGGCGGCCGAACATTTCTGGCCGCCATGGCTGAAGGCGCTGTGGATCACGTTTTTGATGGCCTGGTCGCGGTCGGCCATGGCCGTGACGATGACGGCGTTTTTGCCGCCGGTTTCAGCCGACAGGGCCAGATCCGGCCGCCGGCGCAACATGGCTCTGGCCGTGTCCGTGCCGCCGGTGAGAATCACGAAATCCACCTGGGGGTGATTGATCAGATGCTGATCGGCCACGGACCCGGCACAAGGCAGAAATTGCAGCGTATTTTGGGATATACCGGCCCGCCAGAAGCACTGGCACAGCACCCAGGCGGTTAAAACCGCGGCCGAGGCCGGTTTCAGGATCACGGTATTGCCGGCCGCCAGGGCCGCGCAGATGCCGCCGCAGGCAATGGCAATGGGAAAGTTCCAGGGCGACACCACCACGCCCACGCCTTTGGCTTCAATCTTCAGGTGGGACCGCGCCAGGAATGGCGCCATGGAGCGCGGGTAGTATTCGGCGAAATCGATGGCTTCGGACACCTCCGGATCGGCCTGGGCAAAGATCTTGCCGGTTTCGGCGGCCGCCGCGCCGATCAGATCGCCCCGGGCCCGGCGCAGCTCCAGGGCCGCGCGGGACAGTACTGCTTGGCGGGCGACGTGAGAAAGGGCGCGCCAGCCGTCCGGGTCCTGGCGCGCGGCGGCCACGGCGCGAAGAATATCTTCGGCTTGGGCTGGGTAGTAATTTGCCAGAATCACTTGTTGCGGCAGTTGATTGAAATCCGTAATCGTTTTGAGGGAAGCATTCGGCGGAGTCGTTATCGCCAATCCAGCCACAACCGGTGTGAGGATGACCGGCGGATCATTACTGCGTTTACGCCACTGGGCGCGGATCTTCTCCGCCCACTGCCGGTTGGCCGCGATGGACCAGTCGGTGTCCGGTTCGTTGCGGAATACTTCATCCGCCAGGGAAGTCCTCTGGAACAATGCGCCCTCTTCCAGGCGATTCTGGAGGCGATGGGGCTGGTCGCTCAGTGTGTTGATCAATTTACAGCCAGACTCAAAGTCCGCGGCCAACCGTTGCCAGACGGTACTGCCGGTAGTCAAGCGGGGCGCATAACGCAGGTAATTGCCCTGACCAGTGTTTTCATCCATGCGGCGGATCAGGTAGGCAATGGCATTGAGAAATTGATCCCCGCTGGCCACGGGCGCGTAGAGCAGCAAGGGGCAGCCGGTTTCGGCCAGGGCGCGCGCCACATGATCGGCCATGCCGGCCAGCATTTCAAAGGTAACCAAGGCCAGGCACCCCTGGGATTTGGCCACCTGATAGGCAAAAGCCACCTCAAACAGATTGTGGGAGGTCACCCCCAGGTGCACAGCCTGAATGTGTTCGGGTTGCAAGCCATAGATCAGCATGCGTTTGAAGTTGGCGTCCACGGCGGGTTTGCTATCAAAGGGCGCCGGGGGCCAGCCATTGAGGGCCGCCTCGATGCGTTCCATCTCCAGATTGGCCCCTTTGACGATGCGCAAGCGGATGGGCGCGCCGCCCGCGGCCAAGCGCTGCCGGGCCCATTGGGTCAGCTCCTTTTGCAGGGCATGGGATTCCGGCAAGTAAGCTTGCAGCACCACACCCGCCGTGACGTTCTTGTGTTTCTCCTGCTCCAAGGCTGCTTTAAAGGCCGTCAGGGTAGGCGCCACATCGGCCTGGGACTCCATATCCAAATGCACGGTTTTGGGCGCCCAGGTGCCGTCCGGCCGCGCAAAGCGCTGTTGACTCGCGATGTCATATAACGTGCTGAGCCGCTGCTTGAGAATTTGCACATCATGATCTAGCGCCAGGGGCTGCAACTGGGAGTAAATGGAAGAGATTTTGATGGAGACCTGCTCGACGAGCGGGTTTTGCAGATCCGCTATATATGCCGCCAACCGACGCCGGGCCTCGGCTTCGCCCAGCACGGCCTCGCCCAAATGATTGAGGTTGATCTGGATTCCCAGGCTGCGCTGCTTGGAGAGAAAGGCCCGTAGTGGCTCATTTTCCGCCGGCAAAATCATATGTCGGCTGTTGCGCCGCAATTGGGAGATCAACGCGGGCACGACCAGACCAGGAAGATAATTTCCCAGCCCAAGAAAGATTCGCAGCAATCCTTTTTCTACTCTGGAGAAGAATTTCGGCGTGCCATACCGCTTCAACAAAAAGAAAATTTGATTGGCCACCCGCGCCGGGTTATGGCTGCGCAGGCTCTGGTCCAGGAGTTTGACCAGCACCACCTTGTCCATGGGGCTGTCGAGCAAACCCGCCAGTTGCGCCTGCCGGGAGCGCTCCCGCCAGGTAAGCAGTTGGTTGGCGCGGTCCTGCCAGCGGACCGCCAACCGGATGGCGTCTTGGATAAGGAGCTCCTCCAAGGTCATGGGCATGGGTTCTATCTTATACTTCAGGGGGCATCATCGGCAGCATGATGGTAAAGGTCGTGCCTTGGCCCCAGGTGCTTTGCACCTTGATATCGCCGCCGTGGTCTTTGACAAAACCGTAGCACACCGATAGGCCCAAACCCACGCCCCGTGCACTGTCGGTCTTGGTGGTAAAAAAAGTATCGAAGATTTTGTCGATATGCTCAGGTTTGATGCCGGTGCCGGTGTCGGTGATATGCACCCGCAAAAAGGAGCCGCCGCTGTTGCTGCGGATCTTGAGCAGACCGCCGCTGGGCATGGCGTCCTTGGCGTTGGAGACCATGTTGAGAAAGACTTGGCGCATCTGGTTTTTGGAAGCCATCACAGGGCGCAACCCTTCGGTGAAATCGAGCTCGATCTTGATATCCAGCTCGCGCAACTGCTTTTCGTGCAGCAGCATGATTTCATCAATGATGGTGTTGATATCCACGGGCCGGCGCTGCTCCTGGTCCGGTTTGGAAAACGACAGCATTTTGCGCAACATATCGGCCAGGCGCATGGTTTCGGACAACGACATCTCCAGCAAACGGCGACGCTTGTTATCGGGCTTGATCTCGGTTTTCATCAACTCCAGAGTGTTCATGATACCGTAGAGGGGGTTGTTGAGTTCATGGGCCAATTGCGAAGTGAGGCGGCCCATGGCGGCCAGCTTTTCTGATTGCAGCAATTGCTCCTGGGTGCGGCGCAATTTGCGCTCCATCTCCAGGCGCTCACCAATATCCACGAAAAAGCCCACCGAGGCCAGCTCCTTGCCCTTGTCGTCATAGATGATGGTGGCCGACAGGGTGCCCTCCACCTGATGGCCTTCCCGGCCATTGAAGGTCAAAGGATAGCCGCGTAGTTTGCCCACCCCGCCGTGCTCCGGGCTGCGCAGTTTGGCCATGATCTCATAGGCGGTCTTGCCGCGGTAGATACGGCGCACATCCTGGCCCATCATCTCCTCGGCGCTGTAACCGATGGTCTCTTCGGCCCCCTTGTTCCAGATAATCACCTTGCCTTTCATATCCGCGCCGATGATGGCATTGGGCGAGCTATGGATGATGTTATTGAGAAAATCGTGGGCCTCGCGCAGCTTCTGCTGCATCTGGGTGATCTGGGTCTGGTCCACGCAAATGCCCTCATACCCGATCACCTGGCCGCCATAATCTTTGCGGGAGTGGGCCGTGAGCAGCACCGGTATGGTGGAGCCGTCCTTGCGCTTGAACTCCACCGGATAATTGACTACCTGGCCGTCGTCTTCGATCAGGTGCTGAAAAGCGATGCGGTCTTCCGGTCGGACATAAAGATCCTTCTGAATCTGGATTTTTAAAAACTCCTCTTTTTTCTCATAGCCCAGCATTTTCAACAGCGCCATGTTAGCGTTGAGGAAATGGCCCTCCTTGGAGCTGACATAGACACCGGCGGCCACGTTTTCGAACAGCCGGCGGTAATCCTGCTCCCGGGCCTTGAGCTGGAGTTCCTGATCCTTTCGCAGGGTGATGTCTCTGTAGATATTGAGTTTGGAGATAGAGCCGTCCAAATTCTGGATGGGCACCTCGATAATGCGGTAAGTCTTATCGCGATGGGGAATGTAGATTTCGGAGCTGACGCCGGTGCTGCTTGAAAACACCTCCTTGGCCCGGCACCAGGGGCAAAGGACTTCACTGGAGTTGACCACCTCGTAGCACTTTTTACCCACGCCTTCGCCGAACTGTTCGATCATGGCGCGGTTCATGAATTCCACCGTGTGATCCGGGCTGGTGATATAGATGCCGTCTTCCAAAGCGTTGAGGATTTCTACCAAATTAAGGGCTTTGTCGCATTCCATGGGACCTCCCAAGGCATAGGGTTGCTCCTTCTCAATTCCATAGGGGCAAAGTCGCGAGGGTGTCAAGCGGACAATGGAAGCGATAGAAGATTGTTTCTACTTGAGATTACCTTCCGAGCCCCCCAAACTTTCACAATTAATTTCCCTTGCGCGCCTGGGATGTTTTTGATAGCAATAGGCTCTTTCTTACGGTGGGTGTAGCTCAGCTGGCAGAGCACCAGGTTGTGGCCCTGGGTGTCGTGGGTTCAAACCCCATCACTCACCCCATTTAAAAAAAGGACCATTGCCGGATCAAAACCGCAATGGTCTTATCGTTTAAGCGCCCGTAGCTCAGCTGGATAGAGTGCCGGACTTCGAATCCGTGGGTCGGGGGTTCGACTCCCTCCGGGCGCGCCACTTAAAGCAATGGCTTTTGACAGAGCGGTCATAGGCCATTGCTTTTTTTATTCGAAATTGATCAAGCCCCTTTTTTCAAAGGCCGATACGCCGATACAGCCAATTTGCGATTATCCTCTTAGGCCCTCCAAAAAGGCCAGCACATTGATCCCCAGCACATCGTGGTTGTAACCGCCTTCAAGGATACCATAGCAGCCGCCGTGGTTGCGGCGGGCCGCTTGACGCACCCAGGTGGCCATGGCGCGGTAATCCTCGGTGGTCAACAGTCCGCCCCAGTCCTCGACATGGTGGTCAAAGCCGGCCGAGACGGCGATGACATCGGCCCGGCTGGATTCCAGGGCTAGCTGGACCTGCTCCAGATAAGGCCGGCGTTGGTGGCCGGTGGGATTGAGGATCTCCACCCAATGTTCATGGCCCAGGATGTTGACGTTGCCATCACCGTAGTGCAGATCGAAATCCAGAATGAACGCGGTTTCGATCAGGCCGGCGTTGCGCAAGTGGAGCAGTGAAACCGCCATGTTGTTGAAATAGCAAAACCCCCAGCAGCTGTCGGCCGAAGCATGATGTCCCGGCGGCCGGATTAGGGCGAAGCTGGGTTCCTCCATGCCGGTGACGGCGGCCTGCATGGCGCCGCCGGCCGCCAGGGCCGCGATGTCGTACAAGCCGTTGTGGCGCACATATTCGATGTGACTAAAGGGGTGGGCGGCCAGCAAGTCACCTTGCTTGGCTGGTTCCGCCTTGCACAACTGCACATGGGGGCTGATGGCCTCCATCACCGCTTCCATGCGACCGGGCGCCGCGGCTGGGTCGGAGGTGTATACCTGATAAAAATCTTCGTGGAAGTAGACTTTCATGGCTGGCCTCCTTTAAGATTTTGGGGGTTCCAATGATGCACAGGCGTGCACACGTCGCCTTAAATCCGGAGTATGCCAGAGCAGGATACAGAAAATAGCGCGAACGCTTTTAAAACACAATTAGTAAGCGCGAAAGGGTTAAAAAATCATTGTTGGCCGGGCGTTGTAAGTTGTAAGAGCCCACAACACACCCAACCAAAACAATTTTCCAATTTGAAAAACAACTCAAGGGTTGGCGCTGGTGGCGGCCTGCTGATGGGGGTCTGTCTGTTTAAACAACAGGCCCTTGAGCCACTGGACTCCGAATTTCAGAAGGGCCACATCGTTGGTCTTGAGCTGCTCTTTGGTCTTTTCATCCACGGACATGCGTTGCAGAAAAGTGCTTTCAAAAACAAAGCGCCGGAACTGGTCGAGGTTGTAACTCACCATGAAAAACATCTGCTTGGCCTGGTCGGTGAGCTTGATATTGGGCGGAAACGATCGTTTGCGGACGACCAAATCAGTCCACTCGGCGTTGACTGCGTCACGTTCGTCCACGGCCTGATCCTGGCGCCACTCGGCCACGCTCCACTCACATGATTCTTCAAAACCCTTGCAGTGCGGTTCGTTGACAAAAAAGAAAAACCCGTCATCGTCGGCCCCTTCCTTATGCTGCAGGGTGGCCACCCCCAGGGGATAATAGCGGCAGGCGGTGGGGCGATCCTGATAAATGATGCAGCCGTCCTCGCGCACAAATGGGCACGATTCCTTGCCGTCATCCAGATGCTTAAGGGTGACCATGGGCAGATCTGTTTTTTCCAACAGATGCGGCTCGGTATAGATAGCCAGAAACTCCTCGGAACTCAGACCCAGGCGGGTTTTCAGGCGAATGATGTCGTAAGGGGTCAGCATGATGCTGATGCCCCGGCAGCACTGGGTGAAGCAGGAGATCCCAGGATGGCATTTGAATTGAAAGCGGCTGTTGTAACCCAGCCGAGTGGGGTTGATGATCGAATTGTGGCCTTGGTCGTTACCTTGGTCTTTGTCTTGGTCCATATCCATCTTAATCCTTCCCATCCAGGTCCTTACCGGATTTGCGGAACGATCCGCCGGCCGATTTGCGGAGGATTCATATGCGCGACCCTGGATGATCACACCATTTCGAGCGAACGCCGACCATAACCGAGCCCGCCGGGGATGTCAATAAATGCAGGGCGAACATCCTTGACCTGGCCGCGCGCGGGTGTTATGAAACCGAACGTTTGCTCGGTAAATCGACCGGGCCGGAGCATCTCGAAATTAATACCCAGGTCCATATTCAGGGCGCCACAAGCGTCCTTTGCATCTCATCACATCAAAGGAGGAATATATGAAACTCGAAGATGTCAAAAAGATCGTCGTGGTCGGCGCCGGCAACATGGGCCATCAAATCTCCCTGCACTGCGCCATCTCAGGCTTCAAAGTGGTTTGCACGGATGTCAAAGAAGACATTCTGAAAAAAGCCGAAGATTTCGTGAACAAATATCTGCCGGGCCGCGTGGAGAAGGGCAAAATGACCGCCGATCAGGCCAAGCAGATCCGCGCCAGGATCAGCTTCTCTTCCAATCTGCAGGAAGCCTGCAAGGATGCCGATTATGTGATCGAAGCCATTCTGGAAATACTGGACCTCAAACGCAAAGTGTTCGCCGACCTGGACAAATGGTGCCCTCCCCATACCATTCTGGCCACCAACAGCTCCTTCATCGTCAGCTCCAAGATCGCCGACGCCACCAAACGCCCCGGCAAGGTGTGCAACCTGCACTTCTTCAACCCGGCCCTGGTCATGAAACTGGTGGAAGTAGTCCAAGGTCCGCATACTTCCGATGAAACCGTCCAGATCTCCATGGATCTGTGCAAGAAGATGGAGAAGGTGCCCGTGCATCTGAAGAAAGAAGTGGATGGCTTCCTGCTCAACCGCATTTTCCGGGCCATCGGCCGCGAAGCCCAGTGGATTCTGGAAATGGGCGTGGCCTCGGTGGAAGACATCGACAAGGCGTGCGTGTACGGCGCCGGCCATCCCATGGGGCCGTTCCGCCTCAACGACCTCACCGGCCTCGATCTGAGCTACATCGCCTCCATGGAAGCCTTCCGCGCCACCGGCGACCGTTCCCAGCTGCCTCCGCCCAGCCTGGTGGAGAAGTACGTCAAGGGCGAATACGGCGAGAAGACCGGCAAAGGCTGGTACGACTATTCCAAAAAGAAATAATTACTTCCCTCTGACTCTGCTGAACAAACCCGCCCGATTCCGCGCCTGCCGCCGGATCGGGCGGTTTGATTTTATACATTTTTTTTAATTGCTCAAAATAGACGAAACAAGTTCTCACGCGAAGCCGCGAAGGCGCTAAAATGATATTATAGAGATGAAATTGAGAGGGTATTCTCGTGGATATAGAAGAAATCGCAAGCATAGCTGTCGACTGCGGGTATAGGTTGCATAAAGAGTTAGGGCCAGGATTATTGGAGTCGGTTTACGAAGTTGTCCTGGCGAAACTCATAGAAAAACTTGGTATAAGTGTTGAGCGCCAAAAGACTATTCCCATCATTTTCGATGGATTACGATTCGATGAGGGGTTTCGAGCAGATCTCCTCTTGGAAGGAAGACTTCTGATCGAACTTAAATCAGTTGAAAATATATCTCGTTTGCATAGTAAGCAGATCTTGACATATCTCCGTTTACTCAATTTGCCATTAGGCTTCTTGATGAATTTTGGTGCGGCAACCTTTAAGGAGGGCATCAAACGGATCGTAAACAATCACTCTGACTTCGCGTCTTCGCGCCTTCGCGTGCACCAATAATGTTTCCAGTAACATAACGGCCACAATGATTGCTCATTTATATAGAAGAAGGAGTATTTTAGATGGAAAGAAGACATTTATTACTCGAAGTCAATGAGAGTGTGGCTACGGTGACCATTCACCGACCGGACAAGGGCAACAGTCTATCGCCCGAAGTGCTGCTGGAGATTGAAGGGCTCTTTATCGAAATCAGTGCCCGTGAAGATATCCATGTGGCGGTACTGACCGGCGGCGAGCGCTATTTTTCAGCCGGGTTCGATCTCAACGAGATCCGCAAGCTGGAGAAGGTATCCAACGAAAGTTATACGGCCCTGTTCCACCGCGCTTACCGCGCCATTCTCTTCTGCCACCAGCCGGTGATCTGCGCCGTGGGCGGGCCGGCCATTGCCGGCGGTTTTGACCTGACCCTGATGTGCGATATCCGCTATGCGTCCGAACGGGCCAAGTTCGGCCAGCGGGAGATCGCCCTGTCGCTGACTCCCATCATGGACCCGCTGTGGCGCATCATCGGCCTGGGCCGGGCCAAGGAAGTGGCCTTGACCGGCCGCATCTATGACGCCCACGAAGCCGAACGCATGGGATATGTCAGTAAAGTGTTTCCCGAAGGCCAACTGCTTTCATCGGTAAATGCCATCGCCGTGCAGATGGCGGGCTATGACCGCACCTGCCTGAAGGAGACCAAGCAGTTGGGCAATATGATTCTGGACCAGGATCTGGATGGCGCCATGCGCTTGCAGGAGTGGTTGTTCCGCAGCTTTATCGGCTCCGCGGACAACCACCAGCGCATCGACGCCCTGCAGGCCGAACTGGCGGCGCGCCGCAAGAAGTAAATCAAATCTAATCTGCGAAAAGATCGCTCTCCATGTCCAGCGTCAACCCGTCGCGCTCGGCCAGGCGCTGGGCCAGGCCCAGGGTTTTGGGCAGCTCGAAATGGAAGTAATAGCGGGCCGTCATCAGCTTGCCGGTATAGAACTGGGCGTTGGCCTTGGAAGGTTTGACAGCCAAAGCTTTGACGGCCACCGTGGCTTGCAGCAGCCATTGCCAGGCGATGGCGATCAGCGAGAAGTAATCCAGATAGAGCGTGGCGTCGGCCAGCATGGCGCGGCTGCCTTGTTGATCGCCTTGGGTTTTGAGACCGGCCGTGGTTTTTTCGAGCGCGATCAAAGCCTGCGCCAGCCTTTCGGCGTAGGGATTGAGCGCCTCAAAAGCACGAGCCGTGGCAATGGCCTGGCGCACTTCATCGAGATAGAACGCAAAGGCCTTGCCCCCTTGCATGCGCACCTTGCGGCCCAATAGGTCTATGCCCTGGATGCCGGTGGTGCCCTCGTGAATGGTGTGGATGCGGGTGTCGCGGAAATGCTGCTCCACCGGAAAGTCTTCGCAATAACCGTAGCCGCCGAAACACTGAATGGCTTGGCTGGTGGAGCGGATGCTGGTTTCGGCCGGATAGCTCTTGGCCACGGGAATCAGCAGGTCCAGCAGCAGAGCGGCCCTCTCCTTTGCTTCTCCTTCCATAGCGGTTTCTTCATCCGCATAGCGGCAGCATTGCATAGCAAGCGAAAAGGCCCCTTCCACAAAGGCGCGCTGAAAGAGCAGTAAACGGCGGATATCGGCATGCGCGATGATGGGCACCTGGGGCAGGGCCGGATCAGGGTTGATGCGGCCTTGCTGCCGCTGGCGGGCGTAATCCAGGGCCGCATAGTAGGCCGCGGTGGAGATGCCGATGGCCGCCATGCCCACGCTCAGGCGCGAGCCGTTCATCATCTGAAACATATAAGCCAGCCCCTTGTGCGGTTCGCCCACCAGCCAGCCCCGGCAGTCATTCTTCTCCCCCAAACTCAACTCAGTGATGGGCGCGCCGCGATACCCCATCTTGTGGTACACCTGGGTGGTGGTGACATCATTGGGCTCCAACCCGCCCTCGGCCGTGGGCCGCAGGTTGGGCACGATAAACAGGGAGATGCCCTTGACGCCGGCGGGCGCGCCTTCGATCTTGGCCAGCATCATCTGCACCACATTGTCCACGCCATCGTGATTGCCGGCGGAAATAAAAATCTTATGCCCCTGCATCAAGTAGTAATCGTAAGCCGTGGGTACGGCAGTGGTGGTGATATCGGCCAGGGAGCTGCCGGCCTGGGGCTCGGTCAAGGCCATGGTGCCCTGCCACTGGCCGCCGAGCATTTTGGGTACATAGGTTTTGATTTGTTCTTCGGAGCCAAAGGAAGTAATCAGGCGCGCGGCTTTGGCGGTGAGCCCCGGAAAGACGCTGGCCGAGTAATTGGCCGCCGTGAAGATATACTGGCAGCAGTCGGCAATCATATAAGGCAGTTGGGCGCCGTCATACTTTTCTTCGAATTTGGCCGCGATCCAGCCGCCATCGCCAAAGCGCCGCATCACTTCGCGCACGGCCGGATGCACTTTGACCACGCCGTTATCCAAATAGGGCGCCCGGCGGTCCATCTCCTCGAAGCAGGGATTGAGCAGATCCTTGCCCAGCTTCAGGGCCGCGTCCAGCATCATGTCGAAGACTTTTTTGTTGTGTTGGCTGTAGTACGGGTGGCGGGTCAGGGAAACGATGTCAAATACTTCATAGAGCATGAACTCCAGGTTACGACGACTGACATATTTTTTGGCCATATGGGCCTCCTGTTTGCTTTAATCTTTCAGTTCATAGGGCAGAACCCGGTTCAAGGCAATGCCCTTCAGATCGATGGCCACATCATAGACCACGATTTCCACCCCCTGGGCCGCGACCTGACGCAGCGCTCGACTATACTCCGGGTCAATGGCCTCGGCGGGCGCAAAGCGTCGGGCATCGCTGCGTTGCACCACGAAGAACATCAGGGCCCGGTGGCCTTGGGCTTTGAGTTGGGCCAGGGTTTGCAAATGCTTCTGGCCGCGGATGGTGCGGGCATCGGGGAAAAGAGCCAAGCCATCCTTGACCAGGGTGCAGTTTTTGACTTCCACGAAGCAGTCGGTCCGCTTGGCCCCTGAGAGCTTGAGATCCAGGCGGGTGTGGGCATCGATCTTTACTTCGGTCTGGACCTGATCATAGCCGGCCAGAGCAGGCACGCTTTGGGTCTTGGCGGCCAGGGCCACCAGGCGGTTGGGCACCAGGGTGTTGACTCCCACCAGTGAGGTGGGCATCTGGATCAGCTCCCAGGTGTACTTCAACTTGCGTTTGGGGTCATCGTGTTGCGACAGATAGACCGGCGCGCCCGGCAGATTACACTCAGCCATGCTGCCCGAATTAGGGCAGTGGGCCGTGACCGTGCAGCCATCGGCAAGGACCACATCGGCCAGAAAGCGCTTGTAACGCTTGATCAGGGTCCCTTTGATCAATGGCGGCCAGAGCAGACTGCTCCAGGTTTTGTTTGGGGATTTCACCATCGAGCGCTCCGGATAAGTCTTCGTTCACAATCGAGCAAAAAATAAAGCCCCGCCTTGCCGGCGGGGCTATGCTTGGCATCAGGCACTCCGATTTCGTTTAACGGCATGCACTCTGGGCGCATGCTTCTTCAGCCAGAGCCGGCTCCTCTATAGGTGGAAGCTCCACCGGCTTGGGGATCACAGCAGTGCTTCGCTTGGCCACCACGGTCACGGCGGCCTCAGGTTCAATGGAGTCCACCCGGTAGGTCTTGCGCAGGGCGAACTCAGCCTGCTTACCGTCATTCCATTGTTTGACCGGCCGCAGATAGCCCACCACCCGCGAGTAAATCTCGGTCTCCTGCTGGCAATGGGAGCAGCGCGCCTGTTCGCCCCGCAGATACCCATGGGAGGGGCAAATGCTGAAGGTGGGAGTCAAAGTAAAGTAGGGCAAACGGTAGTTATTGGCGATCTTGCGCACCAGGGATTTGACGGCCTTGATGTCGCTGAGCTGCTCGCCCAGGAAGACATGCAGCACCGTGCCGCCGGTGTATTTGGTCTGGAGCTGATCCTGCAGTTGCAGGGTCTGGTAGAGATCATCGGTGTAGTGCACGGGCAACTGGGTGGAGTTGGTGTAATAGGGCGCCGCCCCTTTTTTAAATTCGGCCTCGTTGGAGCAGCGGATGCCGGGCAGCCGTTTTTTATCCAGCATGGCCAGGCGGAAGGAGGTGCCTTCGGCCGGGGTGGCCTCCAGGTTGAAGATGTCGCCGGTCTCGTCCTGGGTCTGACTGAGCAGGCCGCGCAGGAAATCCATCACTTTGAGGGCAAAGGCCTGGCCTTCCATGGTGCCGATATCCTTGCCGATGAAGTTGAGGCAGGCCTCGTTCATGCCGATGATGCCGATGGTGGAGAAGTGATTCTTCCAGTACATGCCCGTGCCCTGCTTGACTTCGCGCAGGTAGAAGCTGGAGTACGGGTAGAGATTCTTCTCGGTGAACTTCTCCAGCACTTTGCGCTTGATCACCAGGCTTTCAATGGCCAGGCGCACCTTGGCTTCGAGCTGCTCGAAAAAGGCTTTTTCGCCCTTGGCCGCAAAACCGATGCGCGGCAGATTGATGGTCACCACGCCGATGGAGCCGGTCAGGGGATTGGCGCCGAACAGGCCGCCGCCGCGTTTGAGCAGCTCGCGGTTGTCCAGACGCAACCGGCAGCACATAGAGCGGGCGTCTTCGGGCGACATGTCGGAGTTGACGAAGTTGGAGAAGTACGGGATGCCGTATTTGGCGGTCATCTGCCACACCAGATCCAGGTTGGGGTTGTCCCAGTCAAAATCGGGCGTGATGTTGTAGGTCGGAATGGGGAAGGTGAAGACCCGGCCCTTGGCGTCGCCGGCCATCATCACATCGGCAAAGGCGCGGTTGATCATGTCCATCTCGGGCTGGAATTCACTGTAGGTCACATCCAGCTCTTGGCCGCCCACGATCACCGGGTGGTCCTTCAAGATCGAGGGCACGCACAGATCCATGGTGATGTTGGTAAAAGGCGTCTGGAACCCCACCCGGGTGGGGATGTTGATGTTGAAGATGAACTCCTGCAGGGCCTGCTTGACCCGGTCGTAAGTCAGCTTGTCGAAACGCACAAAGGGCGCCAGCAGGGTATCAAAGTTGGACAGGGCCTGGGCCCCGGCGGCTTCACCCTGCAAGGTGTAGAAGAAGTTGACGATCTGGCCCAGGGCCGAGCGCAGATGCTTGGGCGGCGCGCTCTCCACTTTGCCTTCCACGCCCTTGAATCCATTCTTGAGCAGGTCCTTGAGATCCCAGCCCACGCAGTAAACCGAGAGCAGGCTGAGGTCGTGGATGTGGAGGTCGCCGTCCTTGTGGGCCTGGCGGATGGCGGGCGGATAGATTTTATTGAGCCAATACTCGGAGGTCACGTCCGAGGAGATGTAGTTGTTGAGCCCCTGCAGCGAATAGCACATGTTGCTGTTTTCTTTTATCTTCCAATCCAGGCGCTGGATATAGTGATCCACCAGATCCACGTTGGCCTTGGTGGCGATGCTGCGGATCTGGGCGTGCTGTTCGCGGTAGAGAATATACGCCTTGGCCGTAACATGGTAAGGCGATTCGAGCAGGACATGCTCCACGATGTCCTGGATCTCCTCCACTTCGGGCATGGCCCCCAGGCGCATTTCGTGGGAGAGGGTCAAGACGCGCAGCGTCAGCTTGCGCGCCTCGCGCTCGCCGAACTCGCCCGTGGCCTGTCCGGCCTTGGCAATGGCGGTGGTGATTTTGGTGGAATCAAATTCGACAATGCGGCCATCCCGTTTTTTGATTTGCTCAAACACCGGTCTCTCCTTTTGGGGGTAAAAGGGTTTTTTCGCTCAGTGCCAGTTGGTACCTCGGCCCCGAGGGGCGCTGACGGATTTGGAGTTTAGTCAGGAATTCGGGGTAGAACGTGTACTGCAGTTACAAGAGAGAGTTACCTCAACATCTTGATGCCTGTCAATGGGATTTTTCTATATGTTGTGGGTGGGGCGTAGAGCCTTAACTGTGGCGCATCCGCCGTGAACTGAAGATAACTACTCAATCAGATGTGGGATCGGCTGGCCACCATTATTGCAGATTCATCTCCTGCTGGCGCTGGGCGATTTTTTGGCGGCTGGGCAGCAAAAAGGCCAGTGGCAGCGTGGCCAGAAACATACCGCCCATGATCCAGGAGACGTCATTGTAGGCCATCATGGCAGCATGGCGGGAAACCAACAGGTTGATCAGGGCCAGACCGCCCTGTTTGAGGGCGGCCGGATTTAACCCGGCATGACCGAGCAGGGCCGCGGCCTGTTGCTGAAAATCAGCCCAGTTGAGGTTGTAGGGCGTGATCTGGCTCACCAGTTGAACCCGGTGCACCTGCAACCCGCGCGATACTAGGGCCGCGGCCAGGGCATAGCCCACATTGCCGCCGACACGCCGGGCCAGGGTGTAGAGGCTGGAGGCATCGGTCATGTCCACCCGGGCGATGGTGCTCAGCGACAGCGCGCTCATGGTGACAAACACAAAGGGCATGCCGATGCCCATGACCACCAGGATCGGCACCATATTGCGCGGGCCCACGGACAAGGAGAGATGGGCCAGATCGTAATAGGCCCAACAGGTGACCAGGATGCCGATGATCACCAGCATCCGGGGCTCGGCCCGACGGTACAAACGCCCCACCAACGGCATGCAGAGCATCAGCGTCATGGCCCGCGGCGCCAGCACCAGGGCCGCATCAAAGGCCGGATACCCCAACAGATTCTGGGTGAACTGGGGGATGATAAAAGTACTGCCGAACAGGGCGATGCCGAAGACCACACCCATCGCCGCTCCCAGACTCAGCGATTTGTTGCGTAGAATGCGAAAATTGACCACCGGCTCATCGGTCTTGAGCTCCCAGTAGATCAGCACGAGCACCGAGAGCACGCATACGGCCGTGCCCAATTGAATCAAGTGGGATTCAAACCAACTCTCATGCTCGCCGCGCTCCATAACGATTTGCAGACTGGTCAAGGCCACCGAGAGCAGAATAATTCCCAGCCAGTCCACCCGCTTGATACCGCGCCGCAGATAGGGAGGGTCGTGCACATAGGCCATGACCATCAAGATCCCCACGATACTGACCGGCAAATTGATGTAAAAAACCCAGGGCCAGCCGTAGTGATCGGTCAACCAGCCGCCCAGAATGGGACCCATGGCCGGCGCCAGCACCACTCCCATGCCCCACATGGCCATGGCCATGCCTTGCTCCCTTTGATTAAAATTTTCACGCATGATGGCCTGGGAGACGGGGATCAAAGCGCCGCCGCCGATTCCTTGAATTACGCGGTAGATCACCATTTGAGTAAAGGTGGTGGCCGTGCCGCACAGAACGGAGCCGATGGTAAAGACAACAAAAGAAAAAAGATAAAGCCGCCGCCGGCCGATCAGGGCGCTCCACCATCCGGCCATGGTGACCATAATGATTTCGGCGATGCTGTAAGCCGTGGCCACCCAGGTGATGGAAGAGACGTTTTCACTGAAACTGCCCATCATATGGGGCAGGGAAACGTTGACCACGCTGATATCCATCATTGCGATAAAGGCCCCGAACATCACGGCCAGGGTGAGGAGCCATTTGTTGACCACGGGCGGCGCGGGGTTTGGGGTGGAAGTAGAAGTAGTGGAAGTAGATGATGTCATAGTTTAAAAGTATTGATCTTCTCCATCCGTGTTATCCGTGTCATCCGTGGTCAGTTTTTTTACCACGGATTACACGGATGGCACGGATAAATTCTTGGGCTGAACCCATCGGTCGCAGCCCATCTTCGCCGCCGAATTCTTTACTCTCGGCCCTTGGCATTAGCGTCGGCATTGCGATTTACTACTTTAGCTTTGATATTGACTTCGGGCACCACCGACATACCGGGGACCAGCTCATAGGCGGCCAGCGCCTGGGGTTGATCGAAAACGATCTTGACCGGAACGCGCTGCACTACTTTTACAAAGTTGCCGGTGGCGTTTTCAGGCGGCAGCAGGCTGAAGCGCGAACCTGTGCCGCGCTGGATGCTGTCTACGTGGCCATGGAAGGTAACGTCCGGGAACGTATCCACGGAGAGGGTCACCGGCAGACCCGGACGAATATGAGTCAACTGGGTTTCCTTGAAATTGGCTGTCACCCACACTTCCGGCGTAACCACGGCCATCAAAGATTGCCCCGTCTGCACAAAGGCGCCGGCTTCCGCGCTTTTTTTGGCTACCTGGCCATCGCTGGGGGCGTAAATCTTGGTGTAGGAAAGGTTCAACGTGCTCTGGGCCAACTGGCCCTGACGCGCGGCCACCTGGGCTTCGGCCTGACGCACGTTGTCATCGGCGGTTTGAAGCGCGGCCTCGGCCTTTTGCAGCAGGGAGCGCTGGGTGGCCAGCTTGCCGCGGGAGACCTCGCGATCCGCGCCGGTGGTGCGCTCCACGGTCATGGCATGGTCCAGTTGCTGGGGGCTGATGGTATGACTGGCGGCCAGTTCACGATAGCGCTTCAAGTCGGTTTCGGCCTGTTGATATTTGGCTTCAGCCGACACCTGTTCGGCCTGGACCTGATCCAGGGATGCCCGGGCAACGGCCAATTGGGCCGCTACTTCGCGCCGCTGACTTTTGGCCACGTCCACCATGGCCTGGGCGCTTTGCACCATGGCCTGATCCGACTCTAAGCGCGCCTGGAAATCACGCGGATCGATCTCCAGCAACAGATCGCCAGCCGCCACCTTCTGGTTGTCAGCCACCAGCACCCGGGCCACATGGCCGGAAACGCGGGGCGAAATGGGAATGATACGACCGTCGATAAAAGCATCGTCCGTGGCTTCATGGCTCCTGAAATGCAAATAATACGGTACACCCAGTGCCAAAAGTAATACCAGCCCCGCGGCCAGGGCCAGACGCAGGATTAATCGATTGCGCCGCCGAATCAGATGGGAAGGTGCTATTCCGGATGGCGCTGATGGCGCGGTCGCGCTCTCCTTTGTCGGGGTTACATTGGGTTGGGTCATAATTCACTCATCTCAGGGGTTGGCCATGAGACCGCCCGTGCAGGCAATGGGCCCACGGCTGAAATCATTCTCTCATTTTTCCAAGCAAATTTTCGGTTCTTTGGCGGTCAGTGCCGACCGGGTAAAGCGCAAAATATGCTCCACCAAGGTGTATTGATCCACTGCGGGAGAGCTTTCGATCATCACCGAACGCACCAGATTGGGGATGAACCGCGCGGTCAATTCAGGATGAGGATCATCGAACACGCCCCCCTCGATGCCTTGACGGATGATGGACTCGATCAACCCCCGGAGCTCGGCGCGTTTGGCGCCCCACTCGGCATGTTTGGCCACCTGGTGCCAGGAAACGGCCCGCATCAATTCATACATGTGGGGGTTTTGGTAAGCAAAGCGGACAAGTTCCCGGATTACGCTTTCCAGATTTTGCATGGGGTCTTGCAGGTTCTGGTCAATCGTTTCGCGCAGCTGATCCAGCAACTGGCTAAAACCGCTGTAGAGCACCGACAGGTAAAGATCATCTTTGTTCTTGAAATAGATATAAAGAGTCCCCTTACCCACCCCGGCCGCCTCGGCCACATCGCTGAGCAGCACCTTGTGAAAAGGCTGGGCCGCAAACAGCTCGGCGGCCGCGGCAATGATCTTCAATCGCTTCTGGTCGTCCAGCACTTGCATGGCGATTCGGCCCCCATCTCCATTCAGCGTTCTCAATACTGACCAGCCAGTTCTACATGAGTAGCCAGCGCTCTGTCAACGAAGGTGTTTTTTAATGAATCTAAATCCTGCGATCTTGCAATGGTTCAGGAGGCATCAACTAAGGTCATGCGAGAGCCGCCAAAAAGAAGCCGGGGCGACCCGACTGGATCACCCCGGCATCGATTGATCCGATTGCTAATTTAGCGGACTTTTGGGTTTACCTATCTTTGATAAATCGTCATCCGATACCCTGCGGCACCGCCGTTTCTAGAAACGCTGATCATCATCCGCTTGTCGTCGGACATCAACCCATTAAAATTCTCTGGCGCATCATCGAGGGTCACGACTCCATTCGAGGCAATGGAGACGTGATAATTTAAACTTTCAGCCGTAACGCCATTGGCGACAACATCGGATGTGGTGAATTCATTGCCGTTGATGATTAGATGGCCATATTGCCAAGCTTTTGGATCCGTGCTGCCATTTGTTCCGGCAATGAGCTCATGGAAATTCCAAACGCCTTGCAAATCCTGTTCTGAAAAAGAGGCGGAGGCGTCAACCTTTTGATAGATGAGAAGATTGCAATTAGGATAATATACAGAGCCAATGAGCGTGTAAGTTGTAAGGGTGGCCACAATTATTTTCTTATCCTGGCTCATCACACCATGGAATCCGGTGGTACCGATGGTAACAATCCCGTTGCCATCGATGGAGAATGTAAATGGCCCCTGGGTTCTTGGCCCGGAACTAGTAGTAATCTCAGCTCCCTGGACACTACCATTAGCGGCAACGTCGTATGATCCATAGGACCAGCCAGCAGCCGTTCCGTTCTGGAACGCCCACAGCCCGTGTAAACGCCAGGTGCCTTGCAGATCAGTGGTGGAATAAGGACCTGTGCCGGCTCTTTGGGAAATATTAAGATAGTATGCGTTGCCCTCGGGCTTTTCATCGGTGTCCACACCGATGATCATCTGCCCATTGAGCATCAACATTCGGCGGCCGATGTTCAACGCCGGTAAAAGAACGCCGCTTGGCAAAATACTGTTTATCGTTTGGGAGTCAGTGAGTGTCTGTTGGAAGCTATAGGTCTTGGTATTGGACACGGTGCCGTCGCTGGCGATGATGGAGGTCCCGTAGAACCAGCAGGGAGCGGTGCCATTGGTTTTAACACCGACCGCCAATCCATGCATGTACCAATTGCCGACCATATTGGTGGTGCTGAGGGAAGAATCCGCCAGATCCGCGGGAACGGTAGCATCCTCATCGCCGGTAGTGACACCGGCCACGAGCAAAGGATTGTTGGTGGGAACAGCAACACCCGAGACTGTATTGACATAACCTAAGTTGATAGAGATATCCGAACCATCGCTTAAAGCAAAAACATTACTTCCGTTTTGATAAAGTGGGAAGATCCTTTGGTCCGAGCCTTCGTTTTCGATGAGATAAATCTTGTAAGAGGCGCCTGTGGGAACCGTTAAGCTAAAGGTTCTGGGGGTTCCGCTGGCAACGCTGCTATCGACTTCATCTCCGGTCGTTGCATTATAAGCAGCGACGGTCGTGCCGGCCACCGTGCCGGTAATGGTAGCGGCATGTGGGGTTGGAGTGGGTGTCGGCGTCGGTGTTGGAGTAGGTGTCGGCACTGGTGTCGGGGTCGGGGCAGGTGTAGGCGCGGGTGTCGGAGTGGGGGTTGGCGCCGGTGTTGGTGTAGGAGTGGGGGTTGGCGCTGGCGTTGGAGTCGCTGTCGGTGCCGGGGTCGGCGTTGGTGTGGGAGCCGGGGTCGGCGCTGGGGTCGGCGCTGGGGTCGGTGCTGGAGTTGCAGTGGGGGTCGGTGTCGCTGTTGCCTGTGGCGCTGGAGTTGATGGTGGGTCATCCGAACCACCGCCTCCGCCAGAACACGCGGCAAAAAGAAGAATCATGCAACATGCTGTAATCAAAGATAATATACCACTTCTGCGCAATTTCATAGCCTCTCTCCCTTTTTAGGCCCAATTTTGAATCGTTTGTGAATTTTAGATGATTTTGCAACAATATTATCCTTGTTGCGCGTGGGGGCTCACAGCTCCCCAAAAAGAAAGTGGCGCGGCACTTCACGCGGTTGCCCGCAACTTCGTCATAGCCCGCACGACTACCTCAACGGCTTGGTCGACTTCTTCCATGGTGGTCATGCGGCCGACCGAAGATCGCAGGGTGCCTTGGGCCCACTCCAGGGGCACTTGCCCGGGATCTTGCCAAGCGATTGGGCTGCTCCGTATGCATTACGATGCCGCGCGCCCTGCCCATTTGTCGGCACATGGTTAGTACCCGCCTTAACACAAGCGGCCGAATAAAAAACCGGGGCGATCCGGATGGATCGCCCCGGCATTGAGTTATCGCTTTTTACTTACACAGCGCGGCAAAACTGCCTATCGTTGATATACTGTCAGCCGATAGCCTTCCCCATTGCCATTCATCGAGACGCTGATCATCATGCGCTTATCATCGGACATCAAGGCATGGAATGGGAAGGGGGCTGGGGCATCGGTAAGCGTTACGACGCCGTCCGCTGTAATGACAGCATGGTATGTTGTGTCCGCGGGCGGCACAAAATTATCAGCAATGACATCAGTTTGGGTAAACTCGTCGCCGTTGATGGTCAGATGCCCATAGGCCCAGGCCCTTGGCTCCGTTGTCCCATTGCCGCCGGCAATGAGCTCATGGAAATTCCACACGCCTTGCAAGTCCGCCGATGTAAAACTGGCGCTGACCTTTTGATAGATGATGAGATTGTAAATGGAATAAGTTGTAGAGTTAATGACTGTGTTGGTCGTAAGGGTGGCCACAATCATTTTCTTGTCCTGGGTCATCACCCCCTGGAAGCTGGTGGTGCCGGAGGACACGACGCCCGTGTCTGGATCGATGGAGAACGTAAACGGTCCCTGAGTCATTGTCCCGCCGCTGGTGGTGAACTCACCGCCCGCGCTGCTTCCATCCGCGACAATGTTATAGGCCCCATAGGACCAGCCCGCCGGAATGGCACCCTGCAATACATAAAGCCCTTGAAAACGCCAGACGCCTTCCAGATCAGCAGTGGCATAAGAACCCGCCGCACCGGCTCTTTGGGAAATAAGCAGATAATAGGCGCTGTCCCCCGGAGTCGCATCGGTGTCCACGCCGATGGTCATCTGCCCGTTGAGCGTCAACATCCGCCGACCCAGATTAAAAGCCGGCAGAATAACGCCGCTTGGCCAAATGTCGGTAATTTCATAGGAATCCTGGATTGGGGTTGAATAGCCAAAGCTATAGAATGTACTACGTGCTGCGGAACCATCGGGGGCGATGGTCGTGGTGCCGCGAAACCAGAAGGGCGAGGTGCCGTTGCTTTTTGAGCCAACCATCAACCCATTAAAATACCAAGTGCCGGCCAAATTGGTGGAGCTGAGGGAAGAAGCCGCCAGGTCTGCGGGGACTGTTGGATCCTCATTGCCAGGGGTAACCCCTGCAACGCACAATGAGTTGGTGGGAACCGCTATCCCTGAGACCGTATTGACATAGCCCAAGTCAATGGAGAAGTCTGAACTACCATCAAAAGCAAAAACATTGGTGTTACAGGCGTAAAGCGGATAGATCCTTTGATCCGCACCTGCGTTTTCAATGACATAGATTTTGTAAGATGCGCCTGTCGGTATCGTGAAAGTAAAGGTTTTGGGAGTCCCACTGGCCGCGTTGCGCGCGACTTCAGCGCCCGAGTCTTCGTTATAAGCAACGGCGGTCGCGCCAGCTACCGCACCGGTTATAGTGGCGTTATGTGGAGTCGGCGTTGGGGTTGGGGTAGCTGTTGGCGCCGGGGTCGGTGTTGCCGTCGGAGCTGGTGTTGGCGTCGCTGCTGGGGCCGCTGGAGCCGGGGTTGGTTGTGGCTCATCCGAACCACCGCCTCCACCACCGCCGCTGCACGCCGTTAAAAGAAAAAACACACAGCTTATTCTAATCACTAAAAAGATAGCTCTTCCAAGTGCCTTCATAGCCGCCCTCCTTTGTTGACCTTGTTTGAACGATTGATAGTAAAAGCCTAACAAGTGAAGAGGAATTATACCCAGCGGAAGAATTTTGCAATGCTGTTCAAACTTGATATTCTCGTAAAAAGTCCGGCAGTCGTCCCTCGCGCCCCGCGCGCAGCACGGGATAGACTGCGGCAGGAGTCCAGAACAACTGATTCTACTGGCCCCAGTCTTCGCGGGGATGATGTTTACAACCGCTGAACTTCCTTTACGACTTCATCCCATTATTCGCCAAGAAAAAAACCCATCGAGCGGCATTTCACGCGGTTGCCCGCAACTTCGACACAGCCCGCGCCACCACCTCGACGGCCCGGTCGACTTCTTCAGCGGTAGTCATGCGGCCGACCGAAAATCGCAGGGTGCCTTGGGCCCACTCCAGGGGCACTTGCATGGCTTCCAAAACGTGGGAAACGGCCACTGTGTCAGCGTGGCAAGCCGCGCCGGCCGAAGCCGCCACCTCGAGACCGATCTCTTCCAGCAGGCGGTTGGCAATTATTTTTTTGAAGGCCAGGCTGACCGTGTTGGGCAGGCGCTGGTCGGGATGGCCGTTGAGGCGAACATCCTGGAGTCTTGCGGCGATGCCTTGATGTAAGCGATCCCGCATGGCCCGCAAATGGGCCATATTGGCGTTCATGTCGCGGGCCGCGATTTCACACGCCTGGCCCAGGCCCACGATCTCCAAAACATTTTCGGTGCCCGCGCGCTGGCCCTTTTCCTGACCCGCGCCGTGGCAGAATTTTTCCAACGTCAGACTTTGGCGCACAAACAGCGCACCGATGCCTTTGGGCGCATAGAGCTTATGGCCGGCCACTGAGAGCAGGTCCACACCCAGGCTCTGGACATCCACCGGGATCTTGCCAAGGGATTGGGCTGCGTCCGTGTGCATTACTATCCCGCGCGCCCTGGCCAGTGCTGCGATCTCGGCAATGGGCTGGATGGTGCCCACCTCATTGTTGGCGTGCATAATGGTGATCAGAATCGTATCCGGGCGGATGGCTTTGGCAATGTCGCCGGGCGCCACCATGCCCTGCGCGTCCACCGGCACATAGGTGGTTTCAAACCCCTCGGCCGATAGATGGCGGCACACCTCCAGCACCGCCGGATGCTCAAAGGCGCTGGTGATGATATGACGGCCCTTTGCTTTAAGCGCCCTGGCCGCACCCTGGATGGCGTGGTTGTTGGATTCGGTGCCGCCGGAAGTAAAAAGAATTTCTTCTGGCCGGCAATGAACCAGGCCGGCCACCTGTCGCCGGGCTTTTTCCACGGCTTGTTTGGGCTGAATGCCATACCAGTGAGCGCTGGACGGGTTGCCAAAAACGCTTTCCAGATAGGGCCGCATGGCGGCGATCACTTCGGGGTCGTGGGGCGTGGTGCCGTTGTAATCGAGATAGATGGGCTTTTGCATCGAGCCTCCTTTTTTACTAAAATGTCTGGGGCAACTCCGGCTGAAGTTTATGGTTGTTGAGCGTTGGGCTTGAGGGGTTGGTGGAGTTCCTCCCCTCCATCGATCCCAAGAGCATCTTATGGGATCATTGATCCGCCCGAAGGCGCGGACCTGGCCTTTGTGGACGGCGGCCAGCGGCAAACCGAAATGACCTTGCTGGGCTGAGAGCCGCAAAATTTCTCTTTTTCCGCTATAGGGTATGACGCAGCCTTGAAAACCGCTTACAACGACATGGATATCACCACTTATTATGAAGGGGACGAAGACTGCGATGTGACCGTCAAGTACAGAGAACTGGACCGCCGGGTCACCGATGGGCTGCACCAGTTGATGATCCCCACTCCCAACGGTCAAATGGTGCCTTTGACGACTTTGGCCAAAATAGAGTGTGGCAGCAGTATCGACGACATCACGCGCATGATTCACCAGCGCGGACTGTGCGATGAGACCGCGGTGCCCGTCGCAGCGGCCCGGGTCAAGGCCCAAGAGATGTTGCGGCACTTCACTTTGCCGCCCGGCTATGAAGTCAAATTCGCCGGTGAAAAGGAATAACGACAGGCTTGGCCTTACTGCCGATCATATGTATGCCGGCAAACCATCTCTTGTCGGCCTATTGTAATTAAGGCACGATTCCCATGCCTTGCAGCACCGAGAGCATGATAGCGGCCGCCATGACCGATCCGACCTGCCCGCCCGTGTTGGCGCCGATCGCATGCATAAGCAGGAAATTGAACTGATTGTACTTCAACCCTTCACGCTGAGCCACCCGGGCCGCCATGGGGTAGGCCGAGATGCCCGCCGCGCCGATCAAGGGATTGATTTTGCCGCCGGTGAAAAGGTTCATGAGCTTGCCGAACAATACGCCGCAAACGGTGTCTAGAATGATGGCCAAAAACCCGAAGGATAGGACCAACATGGTTTGCCCCTTAAGGAAAAGCCTGCCATCCATGGTGGCACCGATGGAGATGCCCAGCAGCAAGGTCACCACATTGGCGATTTCGTTTTCAGAGGCTTTAGTCAGCCGGTTGACCACCCCGCACTCCCTCATCAGATTGCCCAGCATGACGGTTCCCAGCAGCGGCAAACCTTTAGGCGCAATCAGGCCACCCACGATGGTGATCACAATGGGAAAGGCGATCTTGGCCGCCTTGGAGGCCGGTTTGGTGTCGCTGTCCATGCTCATGGTGCGCTCTTTTTCAGTGGTCAGCAAGCGCATGATGGGCGGCTGGATCACCGGCACCAGTGACATGTAGGAGTAAGCGGCCACCGAAACAGCGCCCAGCAAGTGGGGCGCGAATTTGGAGGAGACATAGATGGCCGTGGGGCCATCGCAGGCGCCGATGACACCGATGGCCACGGCATCCAGCTTGGAGAAGCCGAACATCAGGGCCAGCCCCAGGGTTAAAAAAATGCCGAACTGGCCGGCCGCGCCCAAAAGGAAGATTTTGGGATTCTCCAACAGCGGTCCGAAATCGGTCATGGCGCCGATGCCGACGAAAATCAGCAGGGGAAAGATTTCGTTGGCCACGCCCATATTATAGATGGTGCGCAAAAAGCCCTCTTCGGCCATCAGGTCGGCCAATGGGATATTGACCAGGATGGCGCCGAATCCGATGGGCACTAACAACAGGGGCTCGACATCTTTTTGGATGGCCAGGTAGAGCAGCAAGCCGGCCACGGCGAGCATCACAAGGTTGGACCAATGAAGATGGGCAACACCGGCGCCCAAACCGCTCAACCCATTCACAATAGCATCAAACATGGTCGACTCTCCTTGTCGCGGCACGCACTAATCGGCCTTTTCTGCGGTTAATGGAAAGATTTTTTTAAGCAGATTCATTACTACCGCGAACATGGCCAATACGGCTAATGTTCCGCCCATTCCCACAACAATCATGGTAAAACCAAATTCCAAGTTGCTCATCAGGCATTCTCCGTAGCCGCTTTTTCCTTCACTTAGCTGTGAGGCTCACTATCGAAGTGCACTCCAGCCGTTAGAAAATGCGGTAAATTGAAAGTTGCCCCATGAAGGGGGATATTGAACTGACATATGATTCTATAATTTTAAGCCTCGTACACTGCTTTATGTCGTCTTGCAACTAAATACTCAGACCATGCCCACGCAGGCGCTTCGCAAGAATGACACTATTCGCCGTGCGCGATGACATACACCAAACAGCACTCCAATCGCATAACCCTGCTGGCTATTACTTTGGCCGAAACACTGGGCTGCACTGATACCAATGCTCCGCCAAAGTGGTGATTCTCAACGGTGTCCTTCAAATCCAGGGTAACCGCATTTGGAAATCATCCATTTAAGACCTTCAACAAATAGTCATTATCCCAACCGGCCCTGAGGCGCTTGGTCTTGATACTCTTTTTTTTGAGGGATGTTTCTTTTTTAATCATGTTC